>JANRIY010000025.1:0-2376 GCA_033764495.1 Sphingopyxis sp.
AGCGCCGCGAGACGATAGAGAGAAACCAGCGCGCGGCGGCGGCCAATTCTGGCCCACAGAGGTTGGGCCAGAACCTGTCCCAGCGCGCTGCTCAGCAGGAAGGCAGTGGCGCCTGTTCCCGGAGCAAAGGCGAAGGCGGCAAAATAGGCCTTCAGCTCGGTAAACACCGGCATCAGCGTCGAGTAAATGAGGATCGAACCAAAGGCTAGGACCGGCGGCAGGTGGACGATTTCGCGCGCTGGCCGTGCTGCATTATTGACGGGCGCGGGCGGGCGCGAAAGCTCCGGGAGGGTGGGCGTTTGCGAAAAATGGCTGGTCACAAGCATTGCCGATCCGATCGCAAGCCCGGCATAGATCACCGACACCACCGCAAATGCGGTTTCTCGGTAGGGACCCGCGATCTGCACCAGCCAGACCGAAAGGCATAAGGTCACGACGATATTGGCAAAGCCGGCCGCAGCATAGCGCGCTGCCGCGATCTGTGAGCGATCGCCATCATTGCCCCCCACCAGTCCCATCATGGTGTTCTGCGGAACATCGTAAAGCGAATAGCCCATCCGAAACAGCACCAGCGTGGCGATCGCGTAGGCCGTGCGCCAATCCGAGCTGATCGCTGCGGTCTGCGCAAATGCCACGAAACAGGTGCCAGCGATGACCGAGCCGACCATTTGCAACCGCGTGGCCGATCTGACCGTGGTCACATGCCGGCCAAGCACCCGGCCAATCAGCCAATCGCAGGCCGCATTGACCAGCATGGAGAGCGCCAGCACCCAGCCCATTCTCTCAGGCGGGAACTCTGCAACCTCCGTGAGGTAGAACGCGAAGATGAGCACGCTCTACAGCCACAGCAGGCTTTTGCCGAAATGGCCGAACCCGTAGATTGTGAGTGCGCCAAAGTTCATCGAAAGCCTTTGTGATCAGGGCCATGAGTGGCCTTTGACGATCACTGCTTTCCGCCCGAACGCAGGAACGGCATCGAGAGCGCCGCCGCGCCGATAACCGATGCGCGTGACGATATCGCGGCCGGGACAATGGCAGGCATCGGCCGCGCCATGCCGCGCCGTGCGCCTGCATCGAGTTTAGACTTGGACAGGCTCGCAGCGGCTGCGAGGCGCTCTGCCAGCACAGGCGGAAGGCGCCCGCCCAGCACCACGGCCTCGACGTCCAAGCCAGCACCAATGACCTTGGCCAGCAGCCGGATCGATACGGCGGCATCGGCGATCCAGCCATCGAGCACGGGCCAATTCGGATCAAAGTTTGCGACCAACTCTGTCACCGAACCGACCGCAATCCCAGTCGCCGCCAGCCGAAGCCTGAGTGACTCAAGGCTCGGGACGAAACTATTGATATCATTGAGAATACTAGCAAATTCGCCGGCATTGCCGTGTGCCCCGCGCCACGGCCTGCCTTCAATCACCACGCCGCCTCCAAAACCGAAGGCGAAGTTGACATAGGCAAAGCTGCGAAAGCGCGATCCCGCCCCCAGCATCAATTCACCCACTGCTGCGGAATTGGCGATATTGTCGACGGTGACCGGCAGGTTGAACCGCGGCGAAAGCGCAGACTCCAGATCGACCATGGCCCAGTCGTCGAGCGCACTGGCGGGGTTGAGCAAGCGCCCGCCGTGGTCGACGAAATAGCCTGCCAGCGCAACTCCGACCCCTGCAAAAGCGGCGCGGGGAAGGCCGCTGGCCAACGCGTGCTCAAGAAAGGCGAGCGCGTGGTTGATGATATCCGCGCGCCGCATTCCCGGCGCCGAAATCTCGGCGATGCGTCGCACAGTGCCAGTGAGATCCATGATCGCCGCTTCGGCAAAATCGTTCATCACCGAAATGCCGAGGGTGAACACGGCATCGGGGTTGATCGCGACCAGATTGCTGGGCTGGCCCCGGCCCGACGCGACCGGATCGCCGATCAGCAGATAGCCCTTGGCCGCCAGTTCCTCGGTCGCGCGGAACACCGCCGTGCCCGAAAGACCGCTGCGCTGGATCAGCGCCGCGCGGGTGATCGGCCCTTCGTCGCGGATCAGGGACAGCAGCTCGCGTTCACGCTGGGTTAGGCGGGCAAGCTCGGCGGGGATACGCGGTGTTCGCACTGCCATGTCTTTCTGCCGCTCCTCGCTCTTCAGACCCGCCTCTATCGCAGGCGACACCCGCAAATCCAGAGGGCCGCAAGGATGTCATAATAATTTCATTCACCATGTTATATATTATGTCCATCACGCAATCAGGGGCATCTGCACATGACTTCACCGATTCGGCCGCGCGCTATCCGCCTGCTCGTCACCACCGCGCTGGCCTCTGCCGCCGCAATGGGCGCAGCGCCGCTGTGGGCCCAGACGGCCGATGCCGATGATGAGACAAGCGAGGGCAAGGA
>JANRIY010000026.1:0-90122 GCA_033764495.1 Sphingopyxis sp.
GGCCGATCTGCATTTTGCTCCGACCGAAACGGCGGCGGCGGCCTTGCGGGCAGAAAATGTGCCTGACGAACGAATCTATGTCACCGGCAATACGGTGATCGACGCGTTGCTCGCCACGACCGCGCGCCTGAAGGACGAACCCGCGCTTGCTGCCGGGCTCGATTCCTTGGCCGCGCGCTTTGCGGGTAAGCGCATCATCGCCGTCACCTCGCACCGGCGCGAAAATTTTGGCGGCGGGATGGAGGCGATCGCCGCCGCCATCGCCGCTGTCGCCGCGCGCGAGGATGTTGCCGTGATCTTCCCCGTCCACCCCAACCCGCAGGTGCGCGCGGCGATGGAGCCCGTGTTGGGCGATCTCGCCAACGTCGCCCTCATTGACCCGCTTGATTACCCCCACTTCGTCCGGCTGCTGGGAATGAGCACGCTAGTGCTGACGGACAGCGGCGGGGTGCAGGAAGAGGCACCTTCGCTGGGCAAACCGGTACTGGTGATGCGCGAGACGACCGAACGGCCCGAGGGGATCGAGGCGGGCACGGCGCGGCTCGTCGGCACCGACCGCGACCGCATCGTTACCGAAATTTTCAGCCTTTTGGACGACAAGAGCGCCTACGAAGCCATGGCGCGCGCCCATAATCCCTTTGGCGACGGCACGGCTGCCCAACGGATTGCGGAGATTGTCGCGCGTGCCCACCGATGTTGAACAGCGGGTTGCTGTCCTTGGCCTTGGCTATATCGGCCTGCCGACCGCTGCGCTGATCGCGCGATCGGGCTGCCGTGTCACCGGCGTCGATGTCAGCCAGAGCGTCGTCGACACCGTCAACAGCGGCAAGGTGCATATTGAAGAGGTCGACCTCGACGGGCTGGTGCAGGGTGTGGTTGCCCGCGGGACGTTGACGGCGTCGACCAATGTCGCGCCTGCCGATTGCTTTGTCATTGCCGTCCCGACGCCGCACGATGCCGAGCATCGGCCCGATATCAGCCACGTTCTGGCCGCCGCGCGCGCGATTGCGCCGGTGTTGGCTGCGGGCAATCTGGTGATCCTTGAATCCACCTCGCCCGTGGGCACGACCGAAAAAGTGGCGGCACTGCTCGCTGAGTTGCGCCCCGACCTCAAAGTCCCTGGCCATTGTGCCGGGGCCGCCGATATTTTCGTCGCCTATTGCCCCGAACGCGTTTTGCCGGGGCGCATTTTGGTCGAGTTGGTCGACAATGACCGCTGCATCGGGGGCATCACCCCGCGCTGTGCGCGCCGTGCCATGACATTCTACCGCCAGTTTGTGCGCGGGGCATGCGTGACCACCACCGCGCGCGCGGCCGAAATGGTGAAGCTGGTCGAGAACAGCTACCGCGACGTCAACATTGCCTTTGCCAACGAGCTGTCGATGATTGCCGACGAAATGAAGGTCGATGTGTGGGACGTCATCGCGCTCGCCAACCGCCACCCGCGCGTGAATATTCTTCAGCCCGGCCCAGGCGTCGGTGGCCATTGCATTGCAGTCGACCCCTGGTTCCTAGTGCATGGCGCGCCCCAGCAGAGCCGTTTGATCCGCACTGCGCGGGAAGTGAATCTGTCCAAAACGGCGCACGTCATCGCCGCAGCGGAGGCATTGGTCGCGGCACACCCCGGCGCGGCGGTCGCCTGTCTGGGCCTCGCCTTCAAGCCCAATATCGATGATTTCCGCGAAAGTCCGGCGGTCGAGGTTGCTGCTGCGCTGGCGCGCAAGTTCGGCCCGCAGATCCGCGTTGTGGAACCCTACGCTCGGGGGCTGCCGATGGAATTTGCCGGGACGGGCGCGGCGCTGGTCGATCTTGATACTGCGCTTACCGAATGCGAAATTCTGATCGTGTTGGTCGATCACGAGCTATTCAAATCGATCCCGCTGGACGAGCGCGCCGACAAGCGCGTCTATGACACGCGCGGACTATGGCCCGACCAGCCCGCACCAGCGAACGGCCCGGCGCTGATCCGCGCCGCATGACCTGCTCAGGTCGTAAGATACCAGCGACTGGTCCCTTCTAGCCCGATGGCAGTCAGCCGACCCGAGGCATAAGCGCCCGTATCGATACCGATGCGGTTGGGATGTTCATCGACGGCTTCGGTGATGGTGTGACCGTGAATGACCATCGCGCCGTGCCAGCGCGGGTCCAACAGGAATGGTTCGCGAATCCAGCGCAGGTCGGACGGCTTTTGTGCACCCAACTCTACGCCGGGTTTGATCCCAGCGTGGACAAACAGATAATCGCCGATCTCCACAAATTCCTCGGCCCCCTCCAACAGCGCGCGGTGGTGTGTAGGCACCGCTGCTTGTAGGGCGGGCATGAGTTCCTCGAACGACATGGCGCGATAGGCATCACCCCTGATGCCATAGCTCCAGATGGTCTCTTCGCCGCCAATACGGCAGAAGAAGCGCAAGGATTCCAGGCTTCCGCCCAAAGCCTTCAAGAACACTTCCTCATGGTTGGCGGTAAGCAGTCGGACCTTGCGCCGCTGCGATAGCGCGTGCGCGCGCTCGACCACGGCCGCCGAGTCCGGGCCGCGATCGATCAGGTCGCCCAGCAGCACGATGGTCGTGTCCGCATCGCCGCGCGCAGCGTCATCGGCCTCAATCCGCTCGATCAGCGCGGCGAACAAATTGTCGCAGCCGTGGATATCGCCGATCGCATAGATGCGCTGGCCCTCCGGCACGGCGGGGACAGGATATTTGGGGGCAGGAGCACCCCGGCGGAGCAAAGCACGCAGCATGGGTTTAGTCCAAGGCGTCCAGCGCCTGAATGATCGCTGAAAAATCATGGCCGTCGATATCGGCAGCGACATACGCCTCATACAATTCGCGCGCGCGGTTGCCCATCGGCACATTGGCATCGACGCTGGCGGCGGCTTCCATTGCGAGGCGCAGATCCTTAAGCATCAACGCGGCAGCAAATCCGCCCCTGTAATCATTGTCGGCGGGCGAAGTCGGCCCGACCCCCGGCAGCGGGCAATAGCTGGTCAGCGACCAATTCTGCCCCGAACTGACCGAGGCAATGTCGTAAAATCGCTGCGGGTCGAGGCCGAGTTTTTGGGCCAGCGCGAGCGTTTCGCAGGTCGCGACCATCGACGCGCCAAGCAGCATATTGTTGCAAATCTTGGCCGCCTGCCCCGCCCCGCTGTCGCCTGCGTGGATGACAGCCTTGCCCATAGCGGCGAGGATCGGCTCGGCACGTGCGAACGCTGCCTCGCTACCGCCGACCATGAAGGTTAGCGTGCCCGCGTTTGCCGCCGCAATGCCGCCCGACACGGGGGCATCCACTGCCACCAGCGCCTGCGCTGCTGCTGCGCTGGCGTTGCTGCGCGCGGTGGCGACGTCGATGGTCGAACAGTCGATCAGCAGCGTATCGGGCGCGGCGTTGCCGAACACATCATCGGTATAAACCGCCGCCACATGCTTGCCTGCGGGCAGCATGGTGACAACAACCTCTGCTCCGCCAACCGCTTCGGAGGCGCTGGCCGCGCGCGCGCAACCGGCCGCTTCGGCGCGGTCGAGCGCCTGGTCGCTGAGGTCGAAAGCACGAACCTCATGCCCGGCCTTCGCCAGATTAGCAGCCATCCCGCCGCCCATATTGCCAAGGCCGATGAAGGCGATTTTCATGTCACTTCCCAATCTTGCTTCGCCAACCCGCTTGGCCTCTAACGACGCTCAAGACGAGCACGATTAGCGCGCAAGCAGGAAGAACCAAGAAGGCAACCAGCCACCATAGAAGGTTGCCGCTGTCATATTGGATATTCTGCCAATCTACCCAACCCCAAGCTAGCAAATGCCCTACGACCAGCGAAGCAGCTATGATCCAAGCGCTGCGAGTTACCAGGGGACGGCGAATTCGCATTACTTCCCCGTCCACACCCCCGGCCTCTTCTCGATAAACGCCGCCATCCCTTCGGCCTTGTCCGCCGTTGCGGTCAGTACCTGAAAGATGCGGCGTTCCATTACCAGCCCCTGATCGAGCGTGGTTTCAAAGGCGGCGTTGACCATTTCCTTGTTCGCGATGACCGCGAGCGGCGGCATGGCGGCGATATCGGTGGCGGTCTTGATGGCTTCGTCGACCAGCGACGCCAGCGGAACGACCCGCGCAACCAGCCCGGCCCGTTCGGCCTCTTCCGCACCCATCATCCGCCCGGTGAGGCACATTTCCATCGCTTTCGCCTTGCCGATGGCGCGGGTCAGGCGCTGCGATCCGCCCATGCCGGGGGCGACGCCCAGCTTGATTTCGGGCTGGCCGAAACGCGCGCTGTCCGCCGCAATGATAAAATCGGCCATCATCGCAAGCTCGCACCCTCCGCCCAGCGCAAAGCCGTTAACGGCCGCAATCCAAGGCTTTCGCACCGCCTTCACCAAATGGCTGGTCCAGCGGCTGAAGAAATCATCGGCGTAGAAATCGGACGTCGGCTTGTCGGCCATTTCCTTGATGTCGGCGCCCGCCGCAAAGGCCTTTTCACCCGCACCGGTCAACACCGCGCAGCGCTGGCCGGGGTCAGCCTCGAAAGCCGCAAAGGCGCTGATGAGTTCTTCGAGGACGTGGCTGTTGAGCGCGTTCAGCGATTGGGGTCGGTTGAGCGTAATCAGCGTCACCGCGCCGCGCGTTTCGGTGAGGATGGTTTCGTAGGTCACAGGGGCTTCCATTCTTCGTTGTCGGGCAGCGGCGCAAAGATGGCGTCGAGCAGTTCGTCGGTCACACCCTCTGCCGTAGCCGGATTCCATTGCGGCGCATTGTCCTTGTCGACAATCACCGCGCGCACGCCTTCGGCGAAATCGGGCCGAGTGAGGACGCGCGAAGCAATCCGATACTCCATCGCCATATTGGCGGCAAAGTCGGACAGACCCGCGCTGGTCGCCAACTGGCGCAGTGCGACCTTGCAGGTCTGCGGGCTCTTGGTGCGCAAGGTTGCCAGCTCTTTGGTGGCCCAATCGCCGTCATTGGCTTCCAGTGCAGCGAAGATGTCCTCCAGCCGGTCACTGGCAAACAGGCGGTCGATGTCCGCGCGATTGGACAGGATGCGCGCGGGTGGCGGTTCCACTACCATATTGTCCAGCACTGCCCCCACTTGCTCACCAGCGGCAATGCGCGCCTTGGCATCCGCCAGCGCGGCGGAAGGCAAATAATGAGTGGCGAGGCCCACAGCGAAACATTCGGCGCCATCAAGCCGCGCGCCGGTCAGCGCCAGAAATGCACCAATCCGTCCCGGCATCCGCGAGAGATACCAACCGCCGCCGACATCAGGGAACAGTCCGATCCCTGTTTCAGGCATGGCGAGCCGAGTGTTTTCGGTGGCCACACGGAATCGCGCGGGCTGCGAAATGCCAACCCCGCCGCCCATGGTGATGCCATCCATGAAGGCGACCACCGGCTTGGGATAGGTGAACAGCAGATGGTTGAGCTGATATTCGTCGTGAAAGAATTGAAGGCCAGACGTGCCGCCATCGTTCAGCGCTGAGCTACGCAGGAAAGCAATATCGCCGCCCGCACAGAAGCCGCGTCCGTCGGCGTGGTCAATGACGACGGTCTGAACCGATGGGTCGTTGCGCCATTCAAGCAACGCGGCAGTCATGGCGTGGACCATGTCGAGGTTGAGGGCATGGAGCGCGCTCGGACGGTTCAGGCTGATGCGGCCCGCCACGCCGTCTACGCGAGTTAGAATTTCGGTCATTGACGCAGCAAATCCCGGCCCACGATCATCCGCATCACCTGATTGGTGCCTTCCAATATCGAATGTACGCGAAGGTCGCGCCAAAAGCGTTCGATTGGATAATCCTTCAGATAGCCGTAGCCGCCAAACAGCTGCAGCGCCTTATTGACCACCTCGCTGCCATTGTCGGTCGAGAGGCGCTTGGCCATCGCCGAAAAGCGGGACTTGTCGGGCGCATTCGCATTGACTTTGGCTGCAGCGAGGTAAAGCAGCGCGCGGGCCGCCTCTAGATCGGTAGCCATGTCGGCGAGCATGAACTGGGTGTTCTGGAAATCGGCAACCGGCTGGCCGAATTGCTGGCGTTCCTTGGTGTATTTGATTGCCTCATCGAGGCAGCGCTGCGCTCCGCCCAGACTGCACGCGCCGATGTTGAGGCGGCCACCATCTAGGCCAGCCATGGCAAAGCGGAAGCCGTCGCCCTCTGCGCCGACCCGGTTGGCCACCGGCACGCGACAGTCCTCGAAAATCACTTGCGCGGTGGGCGACGCGTTCCAGCCAAGCTTCTTTTCGGGCGCGCCGAACGACAGGCCGGGCGTGCCCTTCTCAACAACAATGCAACTGATGCCCTTTGCCCCCGCATCGCCGGTGCGCACCATCACGACATAGACATCGTTCACGCCCGCGCCCGAGATGAACTGTTTTGTGCCGTTCAAAACATAGTCGTCACCATCGCGCCGCGCCGTTGTCTTGAGCGCGGCAGCGTCGGAGCCTGAGCCGGGTTCGGTCAGGCAATAGCTCGCGATTTTGTCCATGCTGACCAGACTGGGCAGGAAACGCGCCTTCAGCTCTGCCGAGCCGAAGCAATCGATCATCCACGCCGCCATATTGTGGATGGAAATATAGGAAGAGGTGGCGGGGCAACCATAGGCCATGGCTTCCATGATCAATGCCGCCTCCAGCCGCCCTAGCCCGATGCCACCGCTGGCTTCGCTCACATAAATGGAGCCGAACCCGAGCTGGCCCGCCGCCTTCCAAACATCTACGGGGTAGTGGCTTTTTTCGTCCCACTCGCCGGCAAAGGGCGTGATGCGATCAGCAGTGAACTTGCGCGCCATATCCTGAATGGCGAGTTGATCGTCGGTCAGGGCGAACTGGTCGGTCATTGCTTGTCCTCGGCCATTGCGGCCATCAATTCTTTGAGCGGTACGCTGGCGTCGGCCAAGCGAGCGGGATCGATTCGCGCCCGCGCCAGCACCAGCGCGCGGCCCTGCACATAATCTTTTGTTGCGTTGACGCAATCGAGCGCCATCACCCGACCCTGCTTCAAATAGACTACCGAAAAGCTGCGCGTTGCCGGATCGCCGCGCATGATGCAATCGTCGAAGCCCATCGACAGGCCGACCGTTTGCAGTTTCAAATCATATTGGTTCGACCAGAACCATGGCACGGCGTCATAGGCGGCGCTTTCCACCCCTACGATATGTTTCGCCGCCACTGTCGCCTGATCATTGGCGTTCTGCACCGATTCGAGCCGGACCGCAGCACCGCCCACAAAATTGTTATGGTGCAGCGCACAGTCACCGACCGCATAGATATCGGGCAGGTTGGTGCGCTGCTGGGCGTCAACCAGGACGCCATTGTCCCCTTGGGCGCCCGCCGTACGAAGTGGCTCCACCGCCGGGGAAATACCTATGCCGACGATGACAAGGTCGGCTGGGATCATGCTGCCATCATCAAGACGCACGCCGGTCACGCGCTCGTCGCCTTCAATCGCGGCAATCCGCACACCCAGGCGCAAATCGACCCCGTGGGAGCGATGCTCGGCCTCGAAAAAGCGTGACAACGGTTCGCCCGCCACGCGAGCCAGGACGCGGTCCAGCGCTTCGAGCAGCACTACAGGCTTGCCCGCTTTGCGCAGCACTGCTGCCGCCTCCAGCCCGATATAGCCACCGCCGATTACGACAATATTCCGCGCCGTAGCCGCTGATGCGATCATCGCGTCGGCATCAGCACGCGTGCGTACGCCCTGAACCCCAGGTAAATCGCCGCCGGGCAACGGCAGCGCGCGCGCATGCCCGCCCGCTGCCCAAATCAGCTTGCCATAATGGATGGTGACGCCGCAGCTGGTGCTTACGGTGTGCGCCGCCGGGTCCACCGCGTCGACGCGCTCGCCCAGTCGCATGGCAACTGCGCGATCGTCCCAGAAATGGGGTGGGCGCAGCAGCAAACGAGCAAAGTCCTTTTCGCCGGCGAAATATTCCTTGGACAGCGGGGGGCGTTCATAGGGCAGTTCGGATTCTTCGCTGACAATCGCGATGGTGCCGTCAAATTTTGCCATCCTGAGTGCAATGGCCGCCTGCGCCCCGGCATGACCACCGCCGACAATCAGGACATCGAAGGAATCCATGAATTTACCCCTGCCAACTGTCATAATTCCGCTATAGACGCGGCGCGCGCAGAGCCGCCATAGCGGCATTGCGGAACAATGCCATTTTCAGGAACGTTTACCCACCATGCACCAATTTCAATCCACGTCGCTTCGGGAATATGTCATTCGCGGCATCATTGGCGAAACCTTGGGCGAAGCAGACGCCTATGCCATTGGGCGCGGTTTTGCGACGCTGATCGGACGGTCGGGCGGCACGACAGTCGCGGTGGGTTATGACGGGCGGGTGAGTTCGCCAAGCCTTGCCGAGGCCTTGGTCCGCGGGTTGAACGACAGTGGGTGCGATGCCGTCATCATCGGCATGGGGCCAACGCCGATGCTTTATTATGCCGAAGCAGTGATGGACGAAGTCGACGGCGGCATCATGATTACCGGCAGCCACAACCCCGCCAATTACAATGGCTTTAAAATGGTGTTTCAGGGGCGACCTTTCTTTGGTGCTGACATCCGCAAGCTGGGCGACATGGCGGCGGAAGGCGACTGGACGCAGGGCAATGGGACGTCGCGGACAATTGACATCATGGATCGCTATATCGACCGGCTGGTCGACGATTTTGGCGGTACTGCTGCCCGTGTCGGCTGGGACTGCGGCAATGGCGCAGCGGGCGAGGTGGTTGCGCGGCTGGTCAAGCGGTTGCCAGGCGAGCATTTCGTGTTGTTCCCGGAAATTGACGGGAATTTCCCCAATCACCACCCCGATCCGACCGAGGAAAAGAATCTCGCCGACCTGAAGGCGCTGGTCGCAGAGAAGAACCTGGATTTCGGCGTCGCGTTCGATGGCGACGGCGACCGGATCGGCGCAATCGACGGCAAGGGCCGAGTGATCTGGGGCGACCAGCTGTTGCAAATCTATGCTGCTTGCGTGCTGAAAGATCTGCCCGGAGCCACGATCATTGCCGACGTTAAGGCTAGCCAAGCCCTGTTCGACCGCGTCGCCGAACTGCGCGGTCAGCCGTTGATGTGGAAAACCGGGCACAGCCTGATCAAGGCGAAGATGAAGGACACGGGATCGCCGCTCGCGGGCGAGATGAGCGGGCATGTGTTTTTCAAGCACCGTTATTATGGCTTTGACGATGCCATCTATGCCGCGCTGCGCTTGATCGAGGCCCAGACGGTGCTGGGCCAGAGCGTGACGGCATTGCGCAGCGGCATGGCGGAGATGATCAACACCCCCGAAATGCGCTTTCAGGTCGACGAAAGCCGCAAATTTGCGGTGGTTGAAGAGATCCTCGAACGGCTGGCCGCCGAGGGCGCCGACGTCAACGCCACTGACGGGGCCCGGGTGAACACGCCCGATGGCTGGTGGCTGCTGCGGGCGTCGAACACGCAGGATGTGCTGGTCGCACGCGCCGAAGCGTCGAGCGATGCGGGGCTCGCGCGGCTGATGGACCAGATTGATGCGCAGCTCGCTCTTTCGGGCCTGAAGCGCGGCGAAAGCGTGGGCCACTGATGGGCGCGCGCCTGCTTGGGGTCCGGCAGGTCGCCAAGCCTTGGGGGCGCACGGAGCTGCCTGCGCCGTTCAGCAACGACGGGCACGAGCCGGTGGGCGAAATCTGGTTTGCAGATGAAGACGCCGCGCGCCTGCCCCTGCTCGCCAAATATCTCTTCACGTCCGAAAAGCTGTCGATCCAGCTGCACCCCAATGACGCCCAGGCGCGCGCGCGTGGCCTCGACAGCGGCAAGGAAGAGTGCTGGTTGGTGATCGATGCCGATCCGGACGCGGTGTTGGGCATCGGCACGCTGCACCCCCTGTCTGCCGACGAACTGCGCCGCGCCGCGCTGGATGGAAGTATCGAGGCGCTGATGGACTGGAAGCCCGTGCAACGCGGCGATTTTTTCTATGTGCCGGCGGGCACCGTGCACGCCATTGGCGCGGGCGTCAGCCTGATCGAGGTGCAACAAAACGCCGATGTCACCTATCGCCTTTATGATTATGGACGTCCGCGCGAATTGCATCTGGACGATGGCGTCGCGGTGGCCGATGCGCGGCCTTATGCCGATGCGCGCGCCACGCGGGTCGATTTTGCCGAGGACCGTTTGCTGGTCGATGGCCCGGTTTTCCGCGTCATGCTGGGCGGCGACCAGTGCGATCTGGCGGGCAGCGGCGCGACCCTGATCCTGCCGCTGGCGGGCCGCGCCTTTGCGGGCGCGACCAGTGCGGGCGCAGGCGACTGTCTGGCGGTTGACGAAGGCACGGTATGGCATGCCGATCCGGATGCGCGCTTGCTGATCGCGCGGATGGTGTGAGAACAAAGCGCATGACCAAAATCACCCCCGTCATCTTGTCCGGCGGATCGGGCACGCGGCTCTGGCCGCTGTCGACCGAGGCGCGGCCCAAGCAGTTTCTGCCGCTCGCCGGGCCCGAGACGATGTTTGCCGCGACGCTGGCGCGGTGCGACGATGGCGCACGATTTGCGGCGCCGATGATTGTTGGGGCGGAGCAACATGCCGAGTTGCTGGCCGCAGAAGCTCCGGCGAACGCGCGGATCATTCTCGAGCCGGTGGCGCGCAACACTGCACCAGCGATCGCGCTCGCTGCGCTCGCGGCGGGCGGGAAGGCTATGCTGCTGGTGATGCCGAGCGACCATGTGATTGCTGACCTGCCCGCCTTTCTGGCTGCCATTGATATCTCATTGCCCGCGGCAGAGGCCGGGTGGCTCGTTACTTTCGGGATTACTCCGACGGGACCCGAGACCGGCTTTGGCTATATCGCCATGGGCGATGCCCTGCCCGACGCCGCCGGGGTGCGGCGCGTGGCGCGCTTCATCGAAAAGCCCGCGCAAGACCGCGCCGAGGCGATGCTGGCGGCGGGCGACCATGTGTGGAACGCGGGCATTTTCCTGCTGCGCGCCGACCGGCTGCTGGCCGAGCTGGACCAGCATGTTCCGGCCATGCGCGCGGCGTGCGAGGCCGCCATGGCAGGCGCGGTGCATGACGGCGCGCTGGTACGGCCCGACGCGGCGGCCTTTGCCGATTGCCCCAGCGACAGCATCGATTATGCCGTGATGGAGCGCGCGGCCCAGGTGGTGGTGGTGCCGGTCAGCTGCGGCTGGAGCGACGTCGGCAGCTGGGACGCGCTGGCCGAATTGGGGCCACATGACGAAGGCGGCAACCGGCTGGGCGGCGATGTGATCGCGCTCGACAGCGCGGACAATCTGGTGCTGGCCGACGGGGTCAGGGTGACGCTGAGCGGCGTCGCGAACATGATCGTGGTGGCGACGGCGGGCGAAGTGATGATTGTGCCGCGCGGACGCGCCCAAGATGTGAAACGCATCGTCGAGGCGGTTAAGGCGCGGGCAGCGGCGTCCAAATTTCAGTAAACTTCACCGATAAGTCCAACTTTCGCAGCATGGGTGGCGGGGCGGCCGCGCGGTCGGCGCTGCGCGAAAGCCGCAGAAAACTGAGCAACTTCACACTATATTGCATGCGCGCGGAGGGCGCGGACGGGGTGAGAGATTGACTGCTGCTCATCCGACAGGGTGAAGCAAATTGGCGGCTTGTAGGAAAGCAAAAAGCCCCCGCGCGCCGCGCGCTTAGCGGCAGGGGTATTTCTTGATGAACATGTCGGCGAACGCGGTTTTCATGCTGATCGATGGGCGCTGCGCCGCCGGATAGCTGCGCAGATGCGCGAGCAATTGGTCAGAATCGACCTTGGTACCCTTGGGCGGGCAGCTGCTGGGGTTGCCCGCGGCGCGTTCGCGGTCGAGCCGCGCACGATAGGCCTTGCCGGCGGCCTGCCCTTCGGCCTTCAGCACTTTGAAATCCGACGAGAACATCGCCATCGCGCCCTTGGCCTTGAGCGCATCGGCCTTGGCAAGGAAGGCCGCGACACTCATGTCGCCTGCGGCCGCAAGCGCCGGGGCGGCAAGCGTGAGGGCGGCGAGCGTGAGGGCGGCGAGAGCGGCGATGATGGCGAGCGATTTGGGGGGCATGGCGATCCAGATGGATGATGTTTTTTGGGCAGGGACAGGTGCCGCTTTAACCCGCTTTGCGAGCGAGAAAATAGCGAATTCTTCGCCGCGCACTCGATGCGGGCCTTGGCTTGGTTTCCCGCGGTGTGAGCCGAAAAACCAATCTCCGAGTCAAGCACTGGGTGCCGGGCTAAGGGGTTGGTTGGGTGTGGGCCGTTTCCACGACTTCCACTCCTGACGCTTCCAGATCTTCTTCAGGCACAATTGTCCGGCTCATTTCAAAGCCGCCTGAATAGATATCGAGTAACCAATATCCTGTCAGCCGAGTACCGTCATCAGAAACCCCGCCAACATAGTCCACACGGTGGGCAAGGTCGCTGGCACCATCATAAACTTTTGCGAACGTCACAGCGTTGCCGTCGCGCGACCCAATAACAAAGGCTTTCAGCTCACTTGACGAATAGCCAGCGGTGTTTGGCTCAGTGATTTCGCCGGATAGCGTGCCGCCGCTGTCTTCTAGCAAAGCCAGAAAAGGCACTATCGGTTGGCCTGGCTCGTCATACCAATATTTGCCCGACCAGAAGCCGGATATGTTCAGCGTCACCCCTTCACCCCATCGTCGGAATGACAAACGCATTCGCGCCATCGCCCACGCCGCCGTCGGGCCATTTCGCCGTCACCGTCTTCACCTTGGTCCAGAATTTGACGCCTTCCATGCCGTGCTGGTTGGTGTCGCCAAATGCGCTGCGCTTCCAGCCGCCGAAGCTGTGGTACGCGACCGGCACCGGGATCGGCACGTTGATGCCGACCATGCCGACGTTGACGCGCGCGGCGAATTCGCGGGCGGCGTGGCCGTTGCGGGTGAATATGGCGACGCCGTTGCCATATTGGTGGCGGCTGGGCAGCGACAGCGCCTCTTCAAAGTCTTTCGCACGGACGATTTGCAGGACAGGGCCGAAGATTTCTTCCTTATAGCTCGTCATGTCGGTGGTGACATGGTCGAACAGCGTGGGGCCGATGAAGGCGCCATCTTCATGCCCCTGCAGGGTGAAGCCGCGGCCGTCGATGACCAGTTCGCCGCCTTCGTCGATGCAGGTCTGGATCCAGCCCTCCACCCGCGCCTTGTGCGCATGATTGATGACCGGGCCGTAATGGGCATCGGGATCGGTCGACACGCCGACGCGCAGCGCTGCGATGGCGGGGATCAGCTTGGCCTTCAGCCGTTCGGCCGTTTCATCGCCGACCGGTACGACCACCGGGAGCGCCATGCAGCGTTCGCCCGCGCTGCCGAAGGCTGCGCCCGACCGGTCGGCGACCACCTGGTCAAGATCGGCGTCGGGCATGACGATGCCGTGGTTCTTGGCCCCGCCCATCGCCTGCACGCGCTTGCCCGCCGCGACTCCGCGCTGATAGACATAGTGAGCAATGTCGCTGCTGCCGACGAAGCTGACCGCGCTGATCGCGGGGTGATCGAGGATCGCATCCACCATCATCTTGTCGCCGTGGACGACCTGAAAAATCCCGGCGGGCATCCCGGCTTCAAGCATCAGTTCGGCGAGGCGGCCCGGCAGGCTGGGATCGCGTTCGCTGGGCTTCAGGATGAAAGCATTGCCGACGGAAGTGCACACCGCGCCCATCCACAGCGGGATCATCGCGGGGAAATTGAAGGGCGTGATGCCGACGCCGATGCCGAGCGGCTGGCGCATCGAGAAAACGTCGATGCCGGGGCCGGCACCTTGCGTATATTCGCCCTTCAAGAGGTGCGGGATGCCGCAGCAGAATTCGACGACTTCCAAACCGCGCTGGATGTCGCCCTTCGAATCGGCGATCACCTTGCCATGTTCGATGCTGAGCATGTGCGCGAGCTCGTCCATATGCGCTTCGACCAGCGCCTTGAAATTGAACATCACGCGCGCGCGGCGCTGGGGGTTGGTGGCGGCCCATGCCGGCTGCGCGGCTTGGGCTGCGGCGACGGCGGCCTCGAGAACAGCGGCATCGCCCAACGCCACGCGCGCTTGCACGCCGCCATTGTTGGGATCGAATACGTCGCCAAAGCGCGTCGCAGGGCCGGGCGCGCCGCCGGCGATGAAATGGTCGATGGTGCGCATGTGAAAGCTCCCGCTGCGGCGTTGTAATATAATTGCGAGGCTAGCGGGAAATCGGCGTCAGGGAAAGGGCGGCGCGAAGAGTTTGTCGTCGATGGGCTGGTTCACTTTCACTTGGCGCCAGTGAATCTCGTTCTGCTTCACGCCGTTATAGGTGAGCGTGACTTTGCCCGCCTGGAGCCACCATGGCGCTTCGGCGGGCCGGAAGAAATTGTCGTAAGTGCGCACATGCCAGCCGCGCGGGGTGGCGAATCCAACCATACGGACGGCGGAGGTCTTCTGGTCGATGCCGAACAGGCTGTCGCTGCCCGCCGGATCGGTCAGGCGCACCATATAGACGGGGTGACCATCGACATTGCTGTCGGCGAGGCGTGTGGCGGTAAAGCCGGGTTTCAGCGCGTGGCGGATGATGCCGAAGCCGAAATTGCTGGCCCAATAAGCGTCGGCCTCGGCCTTGGGGACGACACCCTTGTCGTTCCATGTGGTTTCGCCATCGAACCCGACCGTGAAAACGGACCGGCCCTTGTCGGTGACTTCGATGCGCAGCTTGCCCTCGGCCCCGTGCGCGGCGGTGCGATCGGGATCGAAGGCGCGGTGCATGACATAGCTGTCGGGCGCGGAAGTCGGCGCGGCACCGCTTTTGCCCCAGAACACCGCGCTGCCGTGGAGTTCCAGCGTGCGCACCTGCGCCCAGCGTTCGCCGCCATGCGCCTCGGTCGCGCGCGCAAGGATGGTGCGGCCGTCGGGGTCATCCTGTGCCAATGCGGGGGCGGTTAAAAGGAGAGCGAGCAGCGTGAGGAGGTAGCGGAACATGACGGGACCCTAACGCAGAAAATTTGTCCGGACAAATTGCAAATGTCGTTCGGCTGGTATAGCCCTTTCCTGACGCTATCGTCATCCCGGGCCTGACCCGGGATATCACAGGATGGCGTGTTGTCCCGGTTCAAGCCCGGGACGACGAAAGGGAGGGGAACGGGATTGCTGCCGAAATCGTTTCTCGTTGCATATGCCGCGTTCGCGGCAACCCCGCTCTTCGCGCAGACGCCTGCACCCGTTACCGTCATCTATTCGAACGAAGAGCAGGTGTATTTCGCCAAGGAGGCGAAGCGCGACGCGCCGAACCTGGTCTATCTGAAGGTCGAAAAATATCCGGGGGGCAAGGACGACGTGGCGGTGGCCGCCATGGACGCCTTTGGCGCGCCTACCAGCGCCGACAGCGCAATGATCGAGGAAGCGACGCGGTCGCTGTATTTTGCCAAGGAGCGCGACATCGCGGCCTTTACGGCGCAGGGTGCCAGTGGCCTGAAATATGAGCTGCGCCGCGCCCGGCCTGTGACCTGCTGGGTTGCGATACTAAAGGACAAGCCCAAGGCCGACGGGGCGCCCGACTGGCACTTTGTGCAGAATGTGAAATTGCACGATCAAGGTGGGCGCGCGCTGGTCGGCGATGATGTGGCCGACACGCAACCGCTGGTCATCCGCATGCGCAATGTTGTGTGGCCCAACAATGTCGACGGCACGCCCAATCGCAACAAGCCCAGCATCGTCCTGTATGTCCACCGCACTGACAAGCCAGACAGCGCGGAGAGCTATGCCTGGGCCGACCCCGGAGCGGCGCGGATCGGGCTGAATCTGCGCTGGATGCAGGCCAGCTGCGGCATCGACGGGATGGAACAATCATCGGCGGTGGCCGCCGCCAGTTTTCGCGGATGAGGGAGAAAATGGAATGAAGCGTTTGATGTTGACCGTGGCCGCATTGGCCATCGCCGGAGCCGCGCAGGCCAAGGAAAAGCCGCGCATGCTTGATGTGAGCAAGCCCGAAGATGCACTGGAGGTGGCCAAGCGTGCGCAGTGCGGCGCGGCCGATGGCGTGCCCGCCGTCTATCACTGGGCGGGCAATGTCTATTCGCGCGTTACCGGCGAACCCGACCGCCTGTTGTTCAAGGGCGAGGGGATGAACATCCGCACCTGTGTGACCGTCGAGGATTCCAAGCGCGGCAAGGGATGGCGGCTGGTGAGCCGCGAGATCATGCTCTATCTCGACCCCAAGACCGGCGAAGTGCTGCGCACCTGGGACAATCCCTGGACCGGCGAGAAGGTGAATGTGATGCACATCGCCAATGATCCGGTGAACCAGCGCCCGCAATTCGCCTATGGTGCCGATGGCAGCCCGTACCAGTTCCGCGGTCGCCGTGAGGGACGCTGGATTTTCGCGCCGTTCGAGGCACCGCTGTTTTACCACAATGTGCTGGCGGGCGAGTATCAGGACTATGTCGGCGGCAAATATCACGCGATGGAAATTTTCGATTTCGCCTATGATGCCGAGGAAATCCTGAACACCAAGAACCCGACGGCCTATCCAATCGTCAGCTGGGTGCGCATTTCGGACTGGATGCCGTGGATGAAGATGCGCGGCCGCCAGGGGCAGATGGTGTTCAACGCGATGGGCAACAAGCTGAAGAGCTTTGACGAGCTGCCCAAGGTGCTGAAGGACGAAATCGCGCTCAACTATCCCGCCTATACCACGCCGCCGCCGGGCGATGATGCGCGGCCGAACGAAACGACCTGGACGGTGTTCAAGAAGATGGTCGATGCCGAGCGGGCAAAGTCGGGCGAGAAGCCTGCAACGGGGCATTGAGGCCATGACGCCGACGCGGCGCGGGTTTCTGGCCGGGGGCGGCAGCGCCGCAATTCTGGCCGGAGCCGCGCCGCGCCGGGCCTGGGGACGCACCAGCCATGATGTCATAATCATCGGCGCGGGGCTGGCAGGGCTCGCTGCGGCCAAGCGGCTGGAGGATGCCGGCCTCAAATGCATGATCGTCGAGGGCGAAGGGCGCGTTGGCGGTCGGCTCCACACGCTGAAGGACTTGCCCGGCGCGCCCGAGGCAGGGGGGATTCAGGTCGGGCGCGGGTATAAGCTGCTGCGCGGCATTGCCGACACGCTGAAAGTGCCAATTGTCGAAGGCGGCGGCGCGGGCGCGGGGGCGGGGGCGGCGGAGAGCCGCAGCGCGCTGTTCCACATCAATGGCCAGACAGTGCGCGCAGCCGACTGGGCGACGTCGCCCGCGAACCGGCTGGGCGAAGGCGAGCGCGGCGTGCTGCCGCTGGCGCTGGCCATGCACCATGCGCGGGCCTTGCCCCAATTGGCGTCGCCCGAAGCTTGGCTCGACGCGCCTCGCGCGTGGGACGTCAGCTACGCCGCCGCTTTGCGCGAGCATGGCGCGAGTGAAGAGGCGCTGCGGCTGATCGAGGCCAATGTGAACGGCAACACGCTGGCGGGCATGTCGGCGCTGTCGATCGCGCGCACCATTGCGATTTTTCGCGCCGGACCGGGGCCGACCGCAACCATCAGCGGCGGGTCGCAAGCGCTTCCCGAGGCGATGTGGAAGGCGCTCGATACCGCCGTGCTGTTCGACAACCGCGTCGTCGCGATTTCGGAAGAGGCCGACGGCGTCAGTGTGTGGACCAACCGCCTGAAACTGCGCGCGCGCCAGGTGCTGTGCACCATTCCCTTTGCGGCGCTGCGCGAGACGCCAGTGATGGGCCCACTCGCGCCGAGCATCGCGACGCTGATCCCTAGCCTCGCCTATACGCGCGCCAGTTTTGCCTATTTGTCGGCGACGACGCCCTTTTGGAAGGAGGAAGGCGCGCCCGAAACTTTGTGGACCGATGATCCGCTGATCGGGCGCGTCTTTGTGCTGGGCGACGACCCGCCGATGCTGAAGCTTTGGACCGTGGGCGCAGGCGCCGACCTGCTCGACCGGATGAGCCCCGCTGCCGCCAGCGCGACCATTATTGCGCGGATCGAGGCGATGCGCCCCGCCGCCAAGGGCAAGCTGAAGGTTGAGCGCCTTTTCAGTTGGCAGAAACAAAGCGGGGCGCGCGGTATCTATCATCATATCGGCACCGGCCAGGCCGCGACCTTGGCCGCCGCGTCGCGGCATGTGGGGTCGCGCCTGCATTTCGCGGGCGAGCACCTGGCGCAGGCCAGTTCAGGGATGGAAGGTGCGCTCGAAAGCGGGTTGCGGGCCGCCGAACACATTATGGCACGGGTCACCTAGAACCCCCGTCATCGTCGTCCCGGACTTGATCCGGGACAACGAGCGCACGGTAGTTTGTTGTCCCGGATCAAGTCCGGGACGACGAAATTGCAGTTCATGGGCCGCAAAGAAAAAAGGGGGCCGGTCGCCCAGCCCCCCTTCTTAGTTTCACCAATGTTGCCGTTCAGAAGTTGAAAGTGCCTTCGATGCCGAAGGTCCGGCCCTTGCGCAGATTGGCAAAGAAGCCGCGCGGGCTGCCCGTTTCGATCTGCGCCGGGCGGCCGTCGAACGTGACGCCCGCGGCAGGCGGCAGGCCCGTCGTACCTGCACCATAGCGCAAGTCGAACCAGCGCGTCGCCAGCGTGATCGAATCTTCGTCGGTCAGGTTGCGGCCGAACAGCGCGACCGACCAGTTGTCGTGCCGGAGACCAAGGCGCGCGTTGACCAAGAAGGTGTCGCCGGTTTCCGCCAGATTGTCGACCTGGACATACTTCGACGCTTCGTAGGAGAAGTTGCCGATGGCAAAGGCCTTGATGCCCCCCATGCCGGTGTCGGCCTCCCAGTTGGCGGTGCCGTTGACCAGCCAGGGGCTGCCCAGCGGCAGACGGCGACCTTCAATGTTGCACAGCGCGAGCCCCGCCGGAGTCGGATTGCGCGTGTCGAAATTGGGCCGCAGCCCGCCCGAATTGAGGATGAATTCATCCGCATCGCAGCCGCGCGTGAATTTGGCGTCGACATAGGAGACGCCCAGATTGAGCGTGAGGTCGTCAACCGGCGCGGCGGTGAGTTCGAGTTCAAACCCTTTGGTTTCGGCATCACCCGACGTGGTGACGACCGAAGTCAGTGCGCCCGTGCCATTGGGGTTGGGAATGGCCGACGTCAGCTGGACATTGGTGAGTTCATTGTAAAAGCCCGTCAGGGCCACACGTACGCGGCGGTCGAGCGCGTCGAACTTCACGCCGATTTCGCCGCCCTTTGACTTTTCAGGCAAGTAATTGATGAAATCCTGACCCGTCTGCTGCGTCGCGGTGACCCCGGCAGTGCCATTGAAGCCGCCCGGTTTGCGACCGGTGGCGAACACGCCGTAAATCAACATACCCCCGTCGGTGGTATAATTTATAGTGATGCGCGGATCGGTGCCGGTGAATTTTCCAGCGGCTTGGCAGGGGACCGTGGTTCCGGCGGGAAGGCCGCCGCTGAACTGGGCGATCCGGCCGGATTCGCCGGCGCAGAAAATGCCCGTTGCAACGCCAGCCGCCACCGCCGCGCTGGCGCGGTCAATGGTCGTTTTGGTCTCCTCGGCGTGGCGCACCTCGGCGGTGATGTTGAGCTGGTCGGTGATGTCCCATTCGACCATGCCGAACACCGCCTGGTTTTCGATGGTGGCATATTGCGAGGTGTTGGTGCCCAGCGCGAGGCCGGTGGTGCCGCTGCCAAAGGTGATGTCGACCGACTGGAATTTCTGTTTGAAGAAGTAACCGCCGGCGAGAATGCGGATGGGTTTGTCGCGCGGACTGCTGATCCGGGCCTCGACGCTTAAGTCCTCCTGATCGTCGCGGTTGGTATTAGCGAAGGCCGGTTCGGTGCCCAGCGTCGAAGCTGCGGTTCCGGCGAAATAGACAAAGGCGTCGCTATGGTCGCTGTCGGTGCCGAACAGATTGACATTGTCGCGCCAGCCGACGGCGGCGTGGAATACCCAGCCCGACCCACCAATATCCCAGTCGAAGATATTGTTGACCGAGGTTTGCGTGTTGCGCACCCCGTCGAACGCCGTGCCGTCGCGGAAGCCCAGCGTCGGATTGATGTTCAGCCCTTCGGTGTTGAGCCGAACACCATTCGGCTGTGGCCGGATCACCCCGCAATAAAATTGATTGTTGTTGGTCGACACCAAGGTCGCCGGTGACAGCGGCACAAAGGGCGAACCCGTGCGGAAGCGAGCCGAACGGAAGCCTGGTTTGCAATTATTATCAACCGCACCCTGCAGGAACAAAGGCAGCGGGCCATCATCATCGCGCTGCCAGCTGATGCGGGTGCGCAGTTTGAGCTGGTCCGAGGGTTCGAGCTGGAGCGTCAGATAGGCCGATGCCGATTCTTCGTCACCGACGCGTTTGCCCGTGAGCTGATTGCGATATTGACCGCCATATTCATAATAGCGCGCGCCCGCACGGAAGCCCAGAATGTCACCGAAAAGCGGACCGCTGATCGATGCCGCCGCTTCGCGCTCGGCATATTCAGCAAGGCGGGCGCGGCCCGATACTTCAATCTCGTCGCTCGGATCCTTGGTGATATAGTTGATCGCGCCGGCATAGGTGTTGCGGCCATAGAGCGCCGATTGCGGCCCCTTGATAATTTCCACGCGCTCGATGGCGTTGGGGTCAAACCCCTGAATATCGCCCTGATAGTAAATGCCATCGACGAAATAGGCAGCGCCGGTTTCCACCCCCGCCTGCACCCCGGCGAGCACGTTGGATTGGCCGCGGATCACCGGGCGGTCGGTCGAACGGCCAAAGGCCTGGCTGAAGCTGATGCCCGTGGCATTGCGGGCGAAATCGTCGATCGAGTTGAGCCCCAGCTGCTCAATCTGCTGCGCGCCGACGACGGATACCGACACGGGGGCATCGGACAGCGATTCCGCCGTCTTGCGCGCGGTGACCACGATTTCGGCGAGCGGCCCCTCGCTCTCTATCGCGTCCTGCGCAAAGGCCGCAACCGGCGTCAAAGCGGTGACCATCAGCGCGGCCATTTTGACAGAAAATTTCATTCAAACCCCCCAAGGTTGGCAAGACTGTTACAAAGCTGCTTGTGCCACCATCCACTTTGCGTCAAATTTGTCCAGACAAATTCTGCGCCGTACCGATGAGCGGTTGCCAGTGTCGCATAATCGCAACACAGATGGATAAGCGCCCACATGCCGCCACACTCAGGAAGCGTCTTATGCCAGCCTATATGATCATCACCGCCCAGGTTTCCGATCGCGCGGCGTTTATGGCGGGCTATGCCCCCACAGCCGCAAAACTGGTCGCGCAATTTGGCGGCAAATACGTGCTGCGTGCCCCCGGTGCGCAGCTGCTGGAAGGCGATTTCGGCGACGCAGCATCGGTGGTTATCAGCGAGTGGCCCGACCGAGACGCCGCGCTCGCCTTTTGGCACTCGCCCGAATATGCCGAAGCGAAGACGTTACGCGAAGGCATAGCCGAGGTGCAGCTTCTGTTGGTCGAAGCACCGCCAATCAGCGGCGCATGAAAGGGTATCATTTATGACATTGACGGCGCGCATCACCGCCCATGGCGGCCCCGAGGTGATCGAATGGGACGAGGTCGACCTGCCCCCGCCCGGACCGGGCGAGGTCCGGATGCGGAGCACGGCCGTAGGCCTGAACTTCATCGACACCTATCACCGGCGCGGCATCTATCCGGTCACCTTGCCAAGCGGGCTGGGAATGGAGGCAGCGGGCATCGTCGAGGCCATTGGCGAGGGCGTGACTGACTTCGCCGTCGGCCAGCGTGTCTGCACCTTTGGTCCGCTGATCGGCGCCTATGCGGCTGCGCGCAACATCCCCGCCGCGATGCTGTTCGCAACCCCCGACGACATCAGCGACGAAGTGGCGGCGGCGGCGCTGCTGAAGGCATGCACCACCGAATTTCTGGTCGAGCGCTGCGCACGCGTCGAGACCGGGTGGCCGGCGCTGGTCCACGCGGCCGCGGGCGGGGTCGGGTTGCTGCTGGTACAATGGTTGAAGCATGTTGGCGCGACGGTGATCGGCACTGTCAGCACCGAGGCCAAAGCCGAGGCCGCGCGCGGCGCCGGGGCGGACCATGTCATCCTGTACACTAACGAGCCGGTTGCGCCGCGGGTGCGCGAACTGACCGATGGCAAAGGTGTGCGCGTAACCTTTGACGGCGTTGGCATGGCCACATGGGAAGCCAGTCTCGATTCGACGGGTCGTCGGGGATTGATCGTCAATTATGGCAATGCTGACGCGCCGGTCGGCGGCGTGAATCTGGGCATTTTGGCCCAGAAAGGGTCGCTTTATAATACCCGCCCGACGCTGTTCGATTATTATGCCGAAGCCGCTGAACGATCGGCGGGTGTGGCAAGGGTGTGGCAGCTCATCCGCTCAGGCGTGCTGAGTGTGACCATTGGCCAGCGCTATGCGCTGAAGGATGCCGCGCAGGCGCATGCCGATCTGGAAGGGCGCAAGACACAGGGATCGACGGTGTTGGTGGTTTGAAAACGCACTAAAAACTCCGCCTACCCTGAGCCTGTCGAAGGGCTGTCCTTTTCTGATCACCATCGAAGGAAAGAACAGTCCTTCGACAAGCTCAGGACAGACGGGTAAGGGGGAAAGGGCAGTTACCCTACCTCCACCAATTCCAGCAGCTCGCCCGCCGGCCCGCGCAGCGTGCCGACGCGGCGGCCGCCGTAGAGCGGGCCTTGGCGCACCACCGGCGGCACAATCCAGTCGAGACCCGGCCGATCGAGCCTATCAACCGCCAGCGTCACCAGGGCATTGCCCGGCGGCAGCGTGCCCGGCGGGTGCGCGCGCTGCGTGGCTGCGGCGGGATAGGCGTCAACCTCGGCGATAGGCGTGCGACCGGCCTGCACCATGGTCAGCGTGTGCTGGGTGCCGCCGGGCAGCGCGAACGCCTTGTTCAGCATCGTATATTCGATGGTGTAGGTACCGCCTTCGTCCAGCGCCAAGGTTTGCATATACCAAGCGACGGTGCCGGGCAGATCGGGGGTCGCGAGGATACAGATGAAGATTTTGTCGACCGGCGAGGCCGCCTTGGGCAGGTCAGACGAGGGCGTGTTTTCGCGCACTTCATTCAAATAGAGCATTTCGCGCCCGCGCCCGGTGACCTGCATGGGGATGAAATAGGGCAGGCCTTCAATCTCCTTGGGCGGGCCAACGATTTCAAAGCCGCTGCCCGCAAGGCGATCGAGCCAGCCATAGACATCCTGCACGCTGAATTCATAAGCGGCCCAGCCAAAGGTGCGGGTGGGACGGAAATCGGCCGGGATCGCTTGTTCAACCAGCCGCAGGAAACAGGGCGCGCCGCTGCCAGGTTGCAGCACCGCCATCGGTGCGCCCGCGTTGGCGGAGCAGCCCCAGCTGGCGGCAAGTTCGGCAGTGAGCGCGCCCTGTTCGATCAGGGTCAGTCCCAAGGTTCCGCGGTAATCGGCAAGCGCGGCGTCGAGATTGGGCGTGGTGACAAGGCCACCGATTATGGTGCCATGGGCGATGGTCATGTTTTGAACTCCGGCTTGCGTTTCTGCACAAACGCCTGCGTCCCTTCCAGAAAATCTGGACCGGTGAAGGCCTGCGCAAACACAGCCAGCGTGTCGCCATCGTCATCGACCTGACCATCCAATATCCGCCGGACAAAGACTTTTATTTCGCGGCAGCTGTGCGGCGAGGCGGCGGCAATATTGTCAGCCATTTCATTGGGACCATCACCGATCACATCGACCAGCCCAATCCGAAGCGCCTCATCTGCGTCCAGCAATGCGCCGGTGAAAAGCATGCGTTTGGCCTGTCCCGGTCCAACCAGATCGACGAGCAACTTGGTATCGTGCAGCGGGTAGACGAGACCCAGTTTCGCCGGGGTAATCCCCAGCCGCGCGCGCGGCGTGGCGATGCGGATGTCGCACGCCAGCGCCAGCCCGCAGCCGCCGCCGACACAGTCCCCGTCAATGAAGGCCAAAGTCGGTTTGGTGGCGCGCGCGAGGACGTGCTGCGCGCGGTTGATCGCCGTCTGATTGGCGGCGCGCCAGGCGGCGTCATCCTTGTTGGCGAGCAATTCGCCAATATCGGCGCCCGCGCAGAAAATGCCGTCGGCGCCCGATTGCAGGATGATGAGCCGCACCGCGGGATCGGCGACGGCTTGTGTGATCAGGCCGGGCAGTGCGTCCCACATCGCCTGGTTGAAAGCGTTCCGCTTGTCGGGGCGGTTGATCGCGAGGCGCGCGATAGGACCGCAGGTGGTTAGCGAGAGGGTCATGCTGGATGCGTGCCCGCAAAATGCTCGGCAATCGCGCGCCGCGTGGTCACCCACACCCCGTCGTGCGCGCGGACGTGGCGGAAAAACTCCTCAAGCGCCCAGATGCGTCCCGGGCGGCCGATGATCCGCAGATGGAGGCCAAGGCTCATCATCTTCGGGTTGCCTTCCACGCCCTCGCGATACACCTGATCAAAGTTGCGCTTTGCATATGCGAGCCATTGTTCGGGGGTCATCGCCGGGTCGGTCCACATTTTCATGTCATTATTGTCGAGCTGATAGGGGACGATGACCATCGGTTTACCGGGCACCGTATCGCGATCCCAGAAAGGCACATCGCCCGAATAATCATCCATATGGTAGGTGAAGCCCTCCTCGATCAGCAAGCGGCGAGTGTTGTCGGTGAGCATATAGCGCGACAGCCAGCCATAGGGGCGCACCCCGCAGGTCGCCTCGATGCTGGAGACGGCTTTGCGGATGAATTCGCGTTCCTGCACTTCGTCAAACTTGAACTGGTGGACCCAGCGCCAGCCGTGGCTCACGGGTTCATGGCCGAGGTCAACAATCGCACGCGCGATTTCGGGATGATTTTCAAGGCTGAGCGCGGCGACGGTCCAACTCGCTTTGATGTCGAATTCGCGCAGCAATTTGACGATGCGCGGCGCGCCTGCCTTTATGCCATAAAGATAGTTGCTCTCGTTGGCATAGTTGCGGATCGGCGCCTTGATGAAGATGCCGAGCTCGTCAACCGGCTCCATCCCCCGGTCACCGCGCGCGATGCTCTGTTCGCTGCCTTCCTCGACATTGACGACAACCGACAGCGCCATCTTGGCTCCGCCGGGCCAGTCGATGCGTTCCTGCTGCATCAGTGCATTTCCTCCCCGCCGCTGACATTCAGCGCCTCGCCGGTCACGTAAAAGGCATCGTCCGAGGCCAGCCAGGCGCAGGCCGCGGCCGTGTCCGATGGCAGCCCTGGACGCCCCATTGGGTTTTTGGCGGCCATATTGTTGAGATAGGCCTCGACGCTGTCGAACCCCAGCAATTTAGAGAAATAGTCATTCTGCTGCGCGCCCAGCCCGGTGGTCACATGGTTGGGGCAGACCGCGTTGACGGTGATGCCATGCGCGCCGAGTTCGACGGCGCTGGCGCGCGTCAACCCGACCATGCCGTGCTTCGACGACACATAAGCGGGCAGGTGCGGAAAGCCGGTCTTGGCCGCTTGGCTGGCGATGTTGATGATCCGCCCGCCGTTGCCAGCCGCAATCATCGCCTTGGCGGCAGCTTGGGTACAATAAAAAGCACCCGACAGATTGACTGCGATCACCGTTGCCCAGTCCTGCGGATCGACCTCCAGCAGCGGCTTCATCATGAAACCGATGCCGGCGTTGTTGACAAAAATATCAAGGCGGCCCGTGGCAGCGACCGTTTGCTCGACGAGCGCGGAGCATTGCGCGGCGTCGGACACGTCGCAGGGAATGCTATGCACCGCCGCGCCGCGTGCGCGCAATTCGTCCGCCACCGCCTGTGCTTCGTCATCGATGGTCAGGTCCGAGACAACGCAGGTCGCACCTTCGTCGGCGAAGCGCTGGAGGATGCCCTGCCCCAGCCCTTTCTGCTTGCCCGAGCCGGTGACGACGATGGTTTTGCCGGTGAAACGATTCACGATGGTCTATTCCTTGCACCGAAGCCCTGAGCTTGTCGAAGGGCGTGTCGCGGCGGGACGTGCTTCGACAGGCTCAGCACTGCGGTTTTTGGGAGGACAGTTGTCATCACAAATCCTCGGTCAGGATGAAGGTCGGATTGTTGGTGAACTCGCCGAACGCCGCCGCGACCTTTTGAAATTCGGGATCGGTCACATCGGCGACAAAGGCGTCCATGCCATGAATGTCGATGACCTCGATATAGTCATAGGGCGGCTTGGCATCGCTGCCGAACAGACCGGTGGCGCGGTGGACAGTGAAGGCCTGAACCGAACCCAGCGCGTTGACGCCCGGAATGTCAGTGCCGCGTGCCCAAGCCTCATAGGCCTCGGCGCTGGCGCCCTCTTTCAAGTTGAACAGACAGATGATGCGCATGGCGTGTCTCCCTTCAATATCCGAAGCTCGCGGGGCGGCGGTACGCCCTGAGTTGATCGTCGATGGTGCGCGCGAGGGCGATCAGCCGCAATTCGCTGTGCGCCGGGCCGACCAGCTGGACGCTGACGGGCAGGCCATCCTCGCTCCACCCCGCCGGGATGGCGATGGCGGGGAGGCCCGCAATGTTGGCGATGCCGGTGAAGTCGGCCTGACTGGCAGGAGCATTGCCGTCGTGGGTGAAAGCCGTCTGCGGCGTGGTGGGGAGCAGTAGCACGCCCGCCGTGCCGAGCGCGGCCGTAAGTTCGGTGCGCACGCGCGTCAAAATATCCGGCCGTTCCGGCGTCTTGGCGCAAATGCCCAGCAAATAGAGCAGATCTTTCGAGAGGCCCGGATTGTCGGGACGATATTCGCTGCCAAGATCGTTGATCAGCCACCGCCCCGCACTCGCCAGCCCCGCCCAGCGGATTTCGGTGGTGTTGAACGGCAGGCTGAAGCCGACGCCGGTGAGCGGCACCGCGTGCAAGGCACGGTCATAGGCTGCGCGAACAGCCGGCTGCACCTCGACGCCGCCCAGATCGTCGAGCAGGAGCATATAGTGGAAATTGCCGCTCGCGCCCGGCCAGTCGGTCATCACGCGCCATGCCGCTTCGAGCGTGTCGAGCGAGGCGGCGAGCGGGCCAATGCTGTCCAGCGAAGGATCGAGAAAAGCGAGTCCATCGGCGCTGACTGCGCCCGCCGTGGGTTTGAGGCCATAGACGCCGCAGTAAGCCGCCGGAATGCGCACGCTGCCCAATGTATCGGTGCCCAGCGCAATGTCGCACAACCCCGCCGCGACGGCAGCGCCGCTGCCCCCTGACGATCCGCCGGGGGTGAAGCCAAAGCGGTGCGGATTGTGCGTGCGGCCATAGAAGGCGTTGTCGGTGGTCGCGCCCAATGCGGCTTCGTGCATGTTGAGGCTGCCGATAATTGCTGCGCCATTGGCGCGCAGCAATTCGACGACGCGCGCATCGCGGGTCGCAACGCGGCTGCGATAAAGGCCCATGCCGCCGGTCCATGGCAGACCTTTGACCATGATGTTCGATTTGACCCCGACGGTCAGCCCCGCGAGCGGGCCGTGCTGCGGGAATGCTGCACCCTCGTCGAAATCGACAAAGGCGTTCAGCGGCGCATTGGCCGCGCGTAGGGCGTCGAAATCCTTCACAGTCCCCGCTCGTCGATCAGCCGGATCGGCTTTTGCCGCACGTCGATCTGCGTCAGCGCCGCCGTGCCGCCAGGTGGGCAAAGCTCCACCGCAACCTCGACATTCAACCCCTGCCGCAGCAGCGCCGCCAGCTGGCCCGCGTCGGTGCCGCCGCGGCTTTCGATCAGCACGGTCATATCATCGCGCTGCGTTGCGGGATCGCGGACCAGCCGGCACACATATTCGCCGGTCAGGTCCGCGCGGTTTTCGATGATCGCGCCGATCGCGTGGGGGAACAGGTTGATGCCGCGCAGCTTGACCATGTTGTCGCTGCGCCCCTTGAACCCCGCGATGCGTTTGAACGCCAACTCGCCGCGCCCACCAAGTTCGTGCGTGATGTCGTGGGTGTTGAAGCGGATGCACGGCGCGATATCGTCCTTGAACAGACAGGTGACGACCATGTCGCCAGTGTCGCCATGCGTGACCGCCCGTCCCGTGTCGACGTCGAGCAGTTCAAGATATTGGGCATCTTCCCACACATACAGGCCGTCGCGATCGGGCCCTTCGCCCGCGATTGAGCCGGTGTCGCCAACGCCATACCAGTCATAAGCCTTCGCGCCATGCCATGCCGCCTCGGTAGCGGCGCGGTATTCGGTGCCCAGATGGCCGATGATCATTTTCAGCTTGATACGATCAAACATCCCCTCGGCCTCGGCGACCTCCGCCAGTTTGCGGATATAGTCGACGAAGCCGACCATCACGGTAACACCGAAATCGGCGAGGAGATTGACCTGATTAATGCTGCGCGTCTCAATCCCCGTACCCGCACTGAGGAACAGCGCGCCCGTAAAATGCGTCACTGCCTCGCGGATATAATGGCCGCCGTTGATCATGCCGTGGCCATAGACCGACTGGACGACATCGTCGCCGGTCAGGCCCATCCAGCGATACATGCGCCCGACGAGCAGATTGGTGATCTCGCGCCCCTTGGGCCCGAACATCAGCGGTTGAGGACGGCCCGTGGTGCCGCTGGTGGTGTGGAAAACGACCGGGTCGCTGCCCCGCCCGTCAAAATCGCCATAGGGTGGGTGGGCATTGACCGACGCCATCAGGTCGCTTTTGTCATATACCGGCAGTTTGCTGATGTCGGCGAGCGAGCGAATATCGCCAGGCTCGATGCCCTGCGCGCCCCACAGCCGCTGGTAAAAGGGGATTTCCCACCCGCGCGCCATCAGCTTGCGGAAGCGGGCCTCCTGCAACGCGGTCAGCTCGTCACGGCTGATGCTGCGGTAGCGCGCGGTGAAGGCATCGCCGACGGGATAGTCGGCCAGCATCTGCTTTATGTCGAGGCATTCAAAATAGGTGGGGTGGGTCATTTGGGGTCCGTGGCATAGGCAAGGGGGTCGTCGAAGAGGCGCGGGTCGGCGTGCGGCGCAAGTTCGCGGCATAAGGCGTATTTGGCGGCATATTGTTCGGGCGCCATGGGGGCGTCGGGGCTGCCGAGATTTGCGTCAATTTGGCGCTCGATGACGTTGCCGTTCTTGAGCTTCACCACCAGCCGCTGCGGCGACAACGCATTGGCGTCTGGATTGCCGTCGAGAGAAACTGTAACCCGTTCAGCAAGTTCGGGGATCGACTCATTTTGGCGCGGATTGATCCGGCCGTCGCGCAACATCAACGGCGCAAGAAAGGCAAGGCAGAGCCGGTTGTAGCTCATTGGCGCATCCGGGCGGTAAGGCCGTCCGACAAGCCGCTGGATCAGCGGCGGAGCAAAGAGCTCGATGCTGTCGACATCATCAAGCGGCAAGGCCAAGTCTTGCAACGCCCCCAGCGCCCCATGGCTGGCGCGACCACAGGGGAAGGGTTTGATGCTGACCTCGCTGATGCGCCATGGTGCGCCCGGCGTGTAGCGCGACAGGTCGAGCGGTTCGATGAGCGCGCTGTAACCGAACGGCCCTTCGATCGCGTTGTGCGGGCCGGTCAGTCCGGCCTTGCCCATATCGGCGGCTTGGATCGCCGCCTGGGCAGCGCGACCGATCTGCAGCGGCAGCGCGATACTGGCCTCGGCATGCGCCTGCATTGTGCCGCCCGCGAAGCTGTAGGCGAGGCCGAGGACGTCGGCCATTTGGTCGCGGGTCAGCCCTTCAAGCCGCGCGACCGCGAGCGCCGCGCCGATTACGCCAGCGGTAGCGGGGCGGAAGAAGCGCATTGGGCCGGTCGCGGCGATGCCCAGCCCGCTGGCGATATCGACGCCGACGGCCAGCGCAGTGAGGAATTCCTCCGGGTCGCAACCGCCTGCGCGGTGCGATGATGCGAGCAGCGCAGCGGTTGCGACCGACAGCGCGTGTACAACTGCCCCTTCGTGCACCGCATCCCATTCGAGGCAGTGGATGGCGAAGGCAGCGTGGAAGGCGGGGTCGTTGCAGGCCGCACGCACTTGCGCCGCCTCATCCGACGCCGCGCCCGCCGCCATCACCGCCAGCGTATCGCCAAGCAGCCGCAGCGCGTCGGCGCGCACCGCTGGCGGCAGCACATGCGGCGCGGCGGCGAAATCGAGGATGGCGCCAGTAGCTTTTGGGGTGTGTGTCAAGCCAACCACTCCCCCAGCATCGTGTGGATTGCGCCCGCGTCATCGCCGCGCAGCGCCAACTCAACCGCACGATCGGCTTCTTCGGCTGGCAACCCGCCCCAGCCTGCGAGCATGTGCATTTTGGCGATGATGTCACCCTCGGCCACCGGGCGTTCGGGGTCGCCGCGGCAGTCGGTGAGTTCGAGGCCGTTCACGCGCGCACCGAAATGCGCGGGGTAGCGGGCGGTGATGGCGGGGTCTTCGGCGACCGTGACTTGGGCGCGCAAGGGGGTGAGCGCGGCGATGGCTTCGGGGGTAAAGTCCGCCGGGGTCGCATGGCGCCCGGTGGCGATGACCGCGACGGCGTGCTGAAGCGAGAATTTGGCGTCAACCTCGGTCACCGGATTTGGCCGGTCGCAGAAAGTGATCGCGTCAGCATAGGTTTCGACATGGAAAGGCGCGGTCAGCTTGCCCGCCGCGCGCAATTCGAGCGCGCAGTCGATGGCGGGATGCGCATGGCGGCACGCGGCCCAGGGTTTGAAGCTGACCTCGAATATGCGCCACTGGTCGGGGAAGGTCATCGGCTTGGGGGTGCGGCAGGTGGCGGCGTAGAGGCCTTGGGGGCCTTCGAGGACGTCGAGGGGGCCGGTCACCCCATCGCCCGAAAAAATGCAGGCGCGCTGTCCCAAATCGACAGCGTTAGCGATGTGCCACTGCTTTCCGTGATTGGAACTGTGCCGGGTTTGCCACAAGCCACCGGCTACCGAAGCGCCCAAAGCCAGCGCGTTCGCCATTTGCTCTTTGACCATCCATGAGCGACCAAAGGCAGCGACCACGCCAAAAACTCCGGCTGTGGAAGTCGGGTGGTAGAAAGAATAGTGGTGCTGGTCGAAAGTGGTGCCGACTGCAATCATCGCCTCATAGCCGACCACTGCATCGCACAAAGCTTCGTGAAGCGGATTGCCGTCGTAGAAGCTGGAAGCGGCTACTGTCGCCCAAATGACCGGGCCAGGATGAAGCAGCGCAGCACGATGCACGTCATCCATTTCAAGCACATTCCCCAACATGGCATAGCCGTCATGCTTGATCGGCATCTTTCGAATTGCTTGCGACTTTCCCCACCCCCGCGCTCCCGCCACGCACGCCAGCCAGTCGAGCAGGTGCAGCCGCGCTCTTGTCCGGACATCTTCGTTGACGGGACGCTGCAAATGCTGTGCAAGCTGTTCGAGCAACGTCATGGGGAGGGGACCAGTTGGCCGCGACGCCGCGATATAAGGAATTGGCCGATGCGCTGCGCCGCGAGGTGCTGGATGGCGTCTATATCGAAAGCGGCTTTCCGACCGAAAGCGCGCTGTGCCAGCGCTTCAACGTCAGCCGCTTTACCGTGCGCGAGGCGCTGCGCGCGCTGACCGCCGATGGGCTGATCACCCGCAAGCGCGGGTCGGGCACCGTCATCCAGCCCGCCACCGCGCGCGGCGGTGCGCTGCACCAGCCGCTGTCGAATGTCGCCGAAATCATGCAATATGCACGCAACACGCGCACGACGTTCGAACTGGTCGGCGATGCGCCGTTGCCGCGCGGCATTGCCCAGCACCTCGACCTGCTCGCTGGCGGCCGCTGGACGATGTTCAAGGGGCTGCGTACCGCGCCCGGATCGAGCGAGCCGATCGCCGCAACCGATGCCTATGTCCACGAAAGTTTGCGCGACTATGCCGCTAGAATCGCGCCCAATGAGGACACGATTTTCAAGCAGCTCGAAAGGCTGGCGGGCATCAAGATCGCCAGCGTGACGCAGGATATCCAAGCCGTCGCGGCGACCAACGAGGTTGCCGCCGCGCTGGGCGTGCCGCGCCGGTCGCCGTGCCTGCTGATCCTGCGCTGCTATCGCAACGCGGCGGGGGAGATTTTGGAGATTTCGGCGAACCACCACCCTGGCGACCGCTTTGCCTATGCGATGCATATCGAGGTCGAGGGGTAATTCAGCCGAGCATGGGTCGACCAGTTCCCCGGCGAAAGCCGGGGTCCATTTAGGACAGCGAGGGATGAATTGGGCCCCGGCTTTCGCCGGGGAGTAAGCTGGCGCGGCCTCTGCCACAATCAAATCACCCCCGCCGAGCGGAAGCCCGCGATGGCGTCGGCATCAAAGCCATGCTCGGCCAAAATTGCGTCGCTGTCTGCGCCCAGCCGGGGGCCGGCGCGCACCGGGGCGCGCTGACCATCGACCTTGATCGGACTTGCCAGCACGCGCATTCCGGCGCGCGCCGGGTGATCGACCGTTTCAATCATGCCGATGGTTTCGAGCCACGGGTTGTCCATCGCGCCGTCCAGCGTGTGCACCGGTGCAACCGGAACATGGCCCGCTAGCAGCGCCTGCCAATGCGCCATCGGTGCGGTGCCGAAATGGGCATCGAGCACCTCGGTCAGTGCCGCGCGATTTGCCAGCCGGTCAGGGTTGGTGGCAAACCGCGGGTCGGCGGAAAGATCGGGCCGGCCGATCCGTTCGCACAAGATGGTCCAGAATTTGGGCAGCTGGCACATCACGAACATCCAGCCATCGGCGGCGCGCACCATCTGGCTGGGGGTCGCGGTGGGGTGCGCGCTGCGCGGGGTGCGCTGCGTTACATCGCCCTCGTTCAGATACCAGAGCGCAGGATAGCTGGTCTGGTGCACCGCGCTGGAGAGCAAGTCGACGTCCATGTCGCGCCCCTGCCCCGAGCGTTGCGCGTCGAGCAGCGCAGCGAGGAGCGCGATGGTCATATGGGTGCCGGTCATGAAGTCGACCATCGACAGCCCCATCCGCTGCGGCTCGCCATCGGGGTCGCCGGTGAGCGCGCAGAATCCGGCTTCGGCCTGCATCAGATAATCATAGCCCGGCCATTTGGCGCGTTCATTGTCGCGGCCATAGGCGCTGAGGTGAACGCACACGATGGCAGGGTTGAGATGCTGCAAATCGGCGTAGGTCAGCCCCAGCTTGGCAGGCAAGTCGCCGCGCAGATTGTTGGCAACAGCGTGGCTGGAGGCGACCAGCCTGTGCAGGATTGCCTGACCTTCGGCGCTGTTCAGATCGAGCGTGAGCGAGCGCTTGTTGAGGTTAAAGGCGTGGAAATACACGCTCTCACCGGCTTCAAGAAAATGCGGCCCGACCGCCCGCGCAGTATCGCCGCCGCCTTTTCCGTCTTTATGCGGCGGTTCGATCTTGATGACCTCGGCCCCCAGCTGCGCCAGAAACTGCGTGCCATAGGGCCCCGCGCCATATTGTTCGGCGCTGAGGATGCGAAAGCCGGATAGAGGGAGCCCTCTTTGGCTCACGCCGGGTTGGCCTTCACCCACTGTTTCGCGATGATGATGCGCTGCATTTCGTTGGTTCCCTCACCAATGCACATCAGCATGGAGTCGCGGTAATAGCGTTCGATGTCATATTCCTTCGAATAGCTATACCCGCCATAGATGCGCATCGCTTCCTGGCTGTTCGCGACGGCGGCTTCAGAAGCGAAATATTTGGCCATGCCCGCTTCCATGTCGCAGCGTTCGCCGCGATCATAGGCTTCGGCGGCGTCGAAAGTGAGCAAGCGCGCGGCGCGGGCGCGGGTGACCATTTCGCCGAGTTTCAGCTGGATCGCTTGATGCTCGGCAATCGGCTTGCCCATGGTTTCCCTGAGCTGCGCATATTCGGTGGCAAGGCGCAGCGAGCCTTCGGCGAGGCCAACCCCGCGCGCGGCGACGTTGATGCGGCCCAGTTCCAGCCCGCCGGTCGCCTGGAAGAACCCTTGCCCTTCGACCCCGCCAATTAGATTGGCGGCAGGGATGCGGTAATTGTCGAAAATCAGCTCGGCGCTGTCGATGCATTTATAGCCCAGCTTTTCAAACTTCTTGCCGGTGGTGAAGCCATCCTGCTTGGGCGCGATGAACAGGCTCATCCCCTTGTAGCGCGGCTGTGCCTTCGGGTCGGTTTTGACCAGCAACGCAAAGCAGCTGCCATTCACCCCGTTCGAGATCCACGTCTTGGTACCATTGATGACATAATCATCGCCGTCGCGCACTGCCGTCGTTCGGATGGCTTGCAGATCTGTCCCGGCATTGGGTTCGGTCAGCGCGAGGCCGCCGCGAATTTCGCCGCAGGCGAATTTGGGTAACCACTGCATTTTCTGTTCAAGCGTGCCGAAGCGTTCGACCGCGCAGGCCATGATCAGGTGCGAATTGAAAATCCCGGTAATCGCCATCCAGTAGGAGGAAATGAGCGCGACGATTTTGGCATAGGTGGTCGCAGGTAGGCCAAGCCCGCCATATTCCTGGCCGATCGTCGCGCCGAACAGGCCCATTTCGACCATCTGGTCGACCAGTTCCTTGGGCCAGATGTCGTTGTGGTCGTGGTGCAGCACGACGGGCCGCACTTCCTTGTCCACCCATCTCTGGATGGCATCGAGCAGCGCAGCTTCCTCATCGGGATCCATCGCGGGGCGGGCAGTATCCAATACCGGTGCAGTAGCCATGTTGTTTGTCCTCAATCGTCGGCGGGGCCGTGGCCGCGTTTCCACACCAAAACGGTGCGCTTGTAGGTGCTCACCACCGTGCCATCCTGTTTCTTGCCGATGGTCTTGAACGTCACAATGCCCTGGTCGGGGCGTGATTTGCTCTCGCGCTTTTCCAGCACTTCGCTTTCGGCATAGAGGGTGTCGCCGACGAAAAGCGGTGCGGTCATCCGCACCTCGTCCCAGCCCAAATTGGCGATGGCCTTGCCGCTGGTATCCGACACACTCATCCCCGTCATCAGCGCGATGGTCAGCGGGCTGACCACCAGCGGCTTGCCGAATTCGGTCTTTTCGGAAAAAGCATAATCGAAATGCGCGGGGTGGGTGTTCATCGTCAGCAGCGTGAACCAGACATTGTCGGCGTCGGTGATGGTGCGACCCGGACGATGTTCATAGATGTGGCCGACGACGAAATCCTCAAAATAGCGGCCCTGCACCTCACGGAAACGCCCGGGGGCGACTTCCTTCACACTGTCACGCATCGATCCGATCCTTCAAAGCCAATATCTGTTCAAAGCGGCGCACCACGGGGGCCTCTAGCATTTTGCCATTGTGGCGAATGGGGCGGTATCCGCCCGCCGCAAAGGCAGCAAGCGCGCTCTCGGCCTCGGCAATGTCGGCCGCCTTGGGGCGGAAGATATCGTGGATGACCGCAATCTGCGCCGGGTGGATTGCCGCTTTGGCAGCAAAGCCCAGTTCCTTGGCGCGGCGACATTCAGCGGCAAGGCCAGCCGGGTCGTCCATATGGATGAAAGGGACGTCGAGTGCGGGTTTGCCGGCCCCCGCCGCTGCCATGACGAGCTGCGCACGGGCGAGCGCCAGCGGTTCCCATGCCAGAGGCACACCCAGTTGCGCCGAAAAATCGCCGCCGCCGAACATCAGCATCGCCGTGGACGGATCGGCGGCAATGGCGTCTGCGGCGCGCAGCCCGGCAACGGTTTCAATCAGCGGCACGAAGCGCACCGCGCCATCGGCCAGCACGCTGCGCAACTGCGCCAGCTCGACCGGCGATTCGACCATCTGGACAAACACCAGCGCCGCACGCATGGCCGCCGCTGCCAGCGCCAGCGCATCAGCCAGCCCCGCGCGGGTCATCATGCCATTGATACGGATGGCAAGGCGCGGATCATCCAGCGCCTTGATTGCGTCGAGCGCCGCCGCCCGTGCAGCATCCTTTTCTCCGGCCGGGACGGCATCCTCCAGATCAATGCACACGCAGTCCGCGCCGCTCGCCAGCGCCTTGGCAAAGCGGTCGGGCTTGGTGCCCGGCACGAACAGCATTGATTGGATCGCCAAAGTCATCGCCGCCTTTAATTTGTCCGGACAAATTTTTAGTCAAGCAGTTTCGCCGCAACCGCGCGCAATTACCAAGCCGGTTTGACCACCCCGAGCCAGCCTGTGACCAGTAGCAACGCGTAAACGCACCAAACCCAGCGGCGCGTGCGGTTCATGGTAGCGAGAAGCGGTCCTTCGGTCGCGTCGCTTGACCCTTCGCTGAGCAATTTGCCGAGCTGCGCACCGACCGGCTTGAAGGTCACGTCAATCATGATCGCGGCGACGAAGATCAGCCCAAACAGCAAGGCCTTCGCCGCGAGCCAAGGCTGGTCGATGGGATGTCCGCTGACCAGCGATTCGACGCCGAGCAACAGATAACCAGCCGCTAGTAGCCAACGCAGCCACCCTTCCCATTTGCGGTTGCGCGCGGCGCGCGGCGTCATGTCGTGGGCATGTGCGTCGAGCACCAGCCACAGCCAGAACAGGCCGATGACCCAGCTGACCGCCACCATGGCAGGCCACACCGGCCACCACCCGCCGAGCAAGGATAGGGTCAGCGATACCGGCACCATCAGCGCCCAAGCGGCGCGAGGCGCGAGGTCGGTAATCACGAGCAGCTTCAGCAGCGCAATGCGCTGGTCGAGGGTATATTGGGTGCGTTTGCGGAAATGTTGGCCCAGCACGAACACGCCGATATCGCCGCCCAGCCAGGCCACGAACAGCAGCACATGGACATAGAGCATTGTCGGATATGCCAGCGCCGCCCAGTCCATACCTGCCCCTCTTTTGTAATCTTGCTGCGCCCGTAGCGCCGATTCTGCAACAGATTGCGCTCGCAAACAGGCCAATACGCAATCCTGCTTGACAAGCCGCATAGTGCATGAAAGTTGTCCGGACAAATAAAAATGTCCGGACAACCGGATGCCGGTACGCTGGGGAAGCAATAGTGGCGGTTTACGCCGGTCCAGAGGAGTCAAAGCCCATGTTCAAGCCCATATTGCTCGCCAGTGCGGCGCTGTCTGCCCTCACCGCAATGCCTGCGCTCGCGCAGGATTCAGCGCCCGCCGAAGAGACCAGTGGCATCGCCGACATCGTCGTCACCGCACAGCGGCGCGCCGAAAATGTCCAGGACGTGCCCATCGCCATTTCGGCATTTTCAGCCGAGCAGCTGGAGGCGCAGGGGGTCAGCAACACGCTGCAGCTGGGCCAATATGTCCCCAATCTGGTAGCCCAGAACAACACCGGCATCGGGTCGGCCAACGCCTATTTCCTGCGCGGGTTGGGTTCGACCGAAACCATTGCCACCTTTGACCCGCCGGTCGGCACCTATGTCGACGATGTCTATCTGTCGCGCCAGAACGCCAACAATCTCGCCCTGTTCGATGTTGAACGGATCGAGGTGCTGCGCGGGCCGCAGGGCACCTTGTTTGGACGCAACACCACCGGCGGCGCGATCAACGTGATCATGGCGCAGCCGGGAGACAGTTTCGGCGGCTTTGCCGAAATTGGATATGGCCGGTTCAACAAGACGCTGGCGCGCGGGTCGATCGACCTGCCGCTCGCCGATACGCTGGCGATCAAGGTCAGCGGCTACTGGCAGAATGACGATGGCTATGCGCGCAATGTGACGACAGGCGAGCGGCTGAATGACGATGATGGCTGGGGCGCGCGGCTGGGGATTGCCGGCGAGTTGGCCCCCTGGGCGCGCTGGAGCGCGGGCTATATGCACATCGTATCGAAGGGCGACAATATATTGAATTTCAATTGTAATCCGGCCAATCCGGCCGATTGCAACGGGCGCTTCATCACAACCGGGCTCAGCAAGGCTGATGGCCCGCCTTCGCCCTATGCCCCGGTCGTCGTGACGGGACGCAAAGCCAATTACGGCTTGGGCCAGGAAGCGGTCAGCGACATCATTACATCAAACCTGGCGTTCGACTTGAATGACGACACGACGCTCAGCTTCATCACGGGCTATGTCAGCCTGAAGCAGCAATTCGCCTATGATTTCTTTGACGGACGCGGCGGGCCATCTATCACCACGCCCTTCCCGGCGGTGCGCGGGTTTGCGCGCGGCGGTTTTACCATCCTCAATGACGGCACCCACACGCAGTTCACGCAGGAAATCAAACTTAACGGACGGCTCGCGAACGGCTTCATCGATTATGTCGCCGGTGCCTATTACATCGACGAGCGCAACCGCACCGATCTCGCCGACCTGTTCACCCTGTCGCCGACAACAACGCTGGTGCTGGGTGACCGCGTGCTGCGCAACACCACCACCGCCTATGCCGGGTATGTCCAGGCCGATTTCAACCTGTCCGACCAGTTCAAGCTGACCGCCGGGGTGCGCTATACCGACGAGGAAAAGCGGCTGCGCTTCAACGACAATCGCGCCTCGTGCAACGATGGCACGGTCGAGGCGACGTGTCTGGTCAACGCCAATCTGGTGGTCCCCGCCAACGGCACTACGGTTACCACGCCGCAGGTGATTCCGACGCGGCAAAAAGCAACCGAATGGACGCCTCGCTTTGCCGCCAATTTCACGCCCAACAATGACCTCCTCTTCTTTGTCAGCGCGACGCGCGGGTTCAAATCGGGCGGTTGGAACGCGCGCGCGACCGCGCCGTCGCAAGCACTGCCCTTCGACCCCGAAAAAGTGTGGAGTTATGAGGCGGGGATGAAGGCCGACCTGTTCGACCGCCGCGTGCGCGCGAACATTACCCTGTTCCAACTCGATGTCAGCGATCTGCAGATTCTCGCCGGGCTGCTCAACACCACCACCGGCGCGCTAACCTTTATCACGCGTAACTTCGCCGATTATCGCAACCGCGGGGTGGAAGCCGAATTCACCTTTGCGCCGGTCGACGGCCTCAACCTCTATGCCAATATCGGTTATCAGGACGACAAATACCGTGTGCCGCAGAACGCGCCCGCCACCGATCGGTTCGGCATCCAGTCGGTTGCGGCGCAGCAGGCCTCGTGCCTCGCCGCCATTGCGGCGGGCAAGGTGCCGGGCGGCCCCAATGTCCCAGCAACGCAGCCATCGATCACCGCCTGCGCGGCGGGCATTGTCACCGCCGACGGCAGCATCGCGACGCCGGTGCGCACACCGCGCTGGTCGCTGGCGCTAGGCGGCAGTTATGCGGCCGAATTGGGCGGCGGCTGGACACTCGTACCGTCGGTCAATGGCACGTACCGGTCCAAACAAGAGGTCGCGATTGCCAACCTCAGCATCTACAACGCGCCAGTCAGCGGCGTGAACCAGCCCGCGGCCGGCCCCTTCCCCGGCAACCCATTCGGCAATGGCGATTTCATCACCGGATCACAAAGCGATGCTGCGTGGATCGTCAGCGCCGGACTGACGCTGAATGCCCCCGACAAGCGCTGGTCGCTGGCGGCGGAATGCACCAACTGCCTCGGCGAATCCATCATCCAATCGGCGCTGTCCAATTACAGCTATCTCAATCGCCCGATGGAATGGACGGTGCGGGCGAAGTACCGGTTCTGACGGATGGGCGGTTTCGAACCCTTGCCGTGCCGACGGGGCTGGATCGAATACCGCCATCGCGATAGTGGCGCGGTCTGGGGGCAAGAGGAGCTTCGGATTACCCGCGGTGCCGATGGCCTCCGCGTCTTCGCCGCGCATTGTGAAATGCGGTTTGGCGATGACCATGTGGTGCGCGACAGTGTGCTTTCCGTCCACCCCGATTTCCACCCGCATGATGCTTTTGTCCGGATTATGAACCATGGCCGGGTCACCGGCACCGGCTGGTTCCGCTTCACCGACAGCGTGGCGGAGTGCGAAAGCTGGACCGAGGCGGAAGGCCGCATTTCGCAGCGATTCCCGATCAGGCGCCCCATTCGGGGCCTTGGCATTCATGCGGTGCAAGGCGATGGTTGGCTGGGTGCAACCTTTCCCTATGACAAGGGTCCGGGGCATGTGCAGTTCTTCGGCCGCAATCTGTTGCATTCGACGCACCATTTCGGCGCGACCGGCCCGTTCATTACCACCACCGAAAGCGGGCTTCGCTATGTCGCGCGGGAAACGGTGACGGTGCCTGCGGGCACGTTCGACTGTCACCGTATCGCCTTTGTCGGGCTAACCAACAACCATCCCGACTATGACATGTGGCTGACCACCGACGGCGATTTCATCTATGTGAAGGGCGAGGTCGGTGGCTATATGAACTCTGTGTTCGAACTTGCCGAACTGAAGGGAAACCCGCTTTGAAAGCACCGCCGGACCAGTCCGAATTCAAACTTGGCTGGAAAGTGCTGCTGGCGGGCGTTCTGGGGGTGGCGTGCGGGGCGTCGCCCATCCCCTATAATGTCATCGGTTTTACCGTCGATCCGATCATCGCCGAAATGGGTTGGACCCGCGTCCAGATTTTGACGCCGATTACGATATTCGGGGTCATCGCCTCTTGTCTGGCTCCGGTGTTCGGCTGGATGGCCGACCGGTTCGGGGTGCGCCCGGTGGCGCTGGCTTCGCTCTTTGCGTTCGGCGTGGCTTTCGCCGCCATCTCGCTGACGCCGACTGGGTCTGGGCCGACGACGCTCTACACCTATTATGCGCTATGGGTACTGGTCGGACTGGTGGGCATTGGTTCGACACCGGTCACATGGAGCCGTGCGGTCAATCTGTGGTTTTACAGGCATCGCGGCCTGGCGCTCGGCATTTTGCTGTTGGGCACCAGCTTTGCTGCGATGGTGGTGCCAAAACTGGCAGTCTGGGCGATTGCCGAATTAGGCTGGCGCGCAATGTATTTGGTGGTTGCAGCGCTCCCTCTGCTCGTGGCGCTACCCATCGCCTTTCTGTTGTTTCGCGAACCCAGCGCTGCCGAGCGCCCCGCCGCCATTACTAGCGGCGACGGGCGACTGACCGGCGTGCGGCTGGCCAGTGCGCTCAAGGATTTTCGTTTCTGGCTGATCTGGCTGTCGATAGCGTGCATCGCCATGGCCTTTGGCGGCTTTTTCATCAACCTGCCCGCGATGCTGGGCGACCAGCAGATCGGGGCCGAAGAAGCTGCAAGCGTGATGGGCATTTTGGGCATCGGCATATTCGCAGGGCGGCTGATTACCGGGGCGCTGCTCGACCGCTTCTGGCAAGGCTGGGTGGCATTCCCACTGCTGTGCCTGCCTGCGATCAGCTGCCTTATCATGCTGGGCGATGCGCCGACGCTGCCGCTGGCAATGCTCGCCGGATTTCTGCTCGGCTTTGCCGCTGGGGCGGAGAGCGACCTTATCGCTTATTTGACCGGTCGGTATTTTGGCATGGCGCATTACGGCAAAGTCTATGGCATGCTCTATATGCCCTTCGGCCTGTTTTCCGCCATTTCGCCGATCGTCTATGCCCGCGTGCGCGATGTTTCGGGCAGCTATGATCCGATCTTGCAAGTGGCGCTGTTTGGCTTTCTGGTCGGCGGCGCGCTGCTCCTGCTGCTCGGCCGCTACCCCGAACTGACGGTTCCGGAGAAAGGGTGATGGCCACGCTCGCGCCCGCTGCCAACAGCCTGATCGACGCGCTCGCCGCGAGCGGGGCAGAGGTGGAGACCGACGCCGCGAGCCTCGATTTCTACGCGCATGACGTGTTCGCACGCGGCGCCGATCTGGCCGCTGTCGTGCGCCCCGCCGACACAGCGCAGCTATCCGCCGCCGTCGCCGCCGCCACGCGCGCAGGGCATGCCGTCGTCGCGCGCGGCGGGGGGATGAGCTATACCGGCGGCTACACGCAAAGGCTGCCGGGCGCGGTGTTGATCGATACCGCCGCCATGGACAGGATCCTCGATATCAACGCGACCGACATGAAGGTGACGGTCGAGGCGGGGTGCACCTGGGCCAAGCTGTATAACACTTTGAAGCCATTGGGGCTGCGCACGCCCTTTTGGGGCACATTGTCGGGGCTGAAGGCCACTGTCGGCGGGGGGATGAGCCAGAATTGCCTGTTCTGGGGATCGGCACGGCACGGTAGCGGGCCGCAAAGCTGTTTGGCGCTAACGGTAGTGCTCGCCGACGGGACAGTGCTGGACACGGGGAGCCGGGTGGCCCGGCCCTATGGCCCCGACCTGGCCGGGATGTTCCTGGCCGACACCGGCGCGCTGGGGATCAAGGCGACAATCACGCTCAAACTGGTGCGCGAGGCGGCGGCGCATGGCTATGCCAGCTTTACGTTCGAGACTCATCGCGAAGCGCTGGCTGCGCTCGCGGAGATCGAACGCGCCGGGGTGGCGACCGAGATATTCGGCTTCGACCCCAATTTGAACGCCATCCGCATGAAGCGCGACAGCCTGGCGTCCGACGCAAAGGCGTTGGTGGGGATGATGAAGGCGCAGGGGTCGGTGCTGAAGGCGCTGAAGGAAGGCGCGAAGGTGGCGCTGGCGGGACGCGATTTCATCAAAGAGGCGAGCTATTCGCTGCATGTGCTGACCGAGGCGCGGCAGCAGTCGGCGGCCGATGCCGACATTGCCGAGGCGCGGCGGATCGCACTGGCGCACGGCGGAGCGGAGACCGAGAATACCATCCCCAAAATCATCCGCGCCAACCCGTTCGGGCCGCTTAATTCCATGCTCGGACCAGAGGGCGAGCGCTGGGCGCCGGTGCATGGCATCATCGCGCACAGCCGTGCCGTGGCCTGTTACGAAGCCATAATGGCGTTGTTCGCCGCGCGGCGGACCGAGATGGAGACGCATGGCATCCACACCGGCACGCTGATCACCGCGCTGGGGGGGCAGGGCACGCTGATCGAGCCGTGCCTGTATTGGCCCGATGCGTCGAACCCGCTGATCGATGCGACCGTCGAGGCCGCGCATCTCGCCAAACTGCCCAAACGCCCGCATAACCCCGCCGCATGGGCGCTGGCCAAAGAATTGAAGACCGCCATTGTCGATATCTTCTTCGATCACGGCGCGGCGCACTTCCAGATCGGGCGCACCTATCGCTATCGTGACAGTTTGGATCCGGCGGCGGACGGGCTGCTGCAGGCGGTCAAGGCACACCTTGACCCCCACGGCCGGATGAACCCTGGCGTGCTGGGGCTGTGAGGCCCGGTGCGCGATGGAGTTAAACCGCCGCCACGCGCTCGCCGCCGCACTTGCCAGCGGTGCGATCTTGCCCGAAGGATTGGCGGCGATGGAGACGCGTGAATTGTCCGTGAGCGCCCCTGCGCCTTTTGCCGCCGTTGCGATGCAACTGACCGCGCGCTCGGTAGAGCGGCTGAGAACGCGCGCCGAGGTGACGGCGCAGATCAAAGAGCAGGTCGCCGCCATCACCCCGCAAATCCGTGCGGCCACTATCTTTATCCAGCAGTATGGCGGCGCGCCGGTGAAGCTGGCGGTGCTGCCCGAATATCTCTTCACCAGCTATCCCGGGCGTATCGGCATCAGTGAGTTTGCCGAGCTGGCTGCGTTCGACATCGACGGGCCCGAATATGCCGCGATTGCAGCGATGGCGATGGAGCTGAAGCTGTTCATCGCGGGCAACGCCTACGAACGCGACAAGAATTTTCCCGGCATCTATTTTCAGGCGAGTTTCGTCATCGCCCCCGATGGCCAGACAGTGCTGCGCTATCGCCGCCTGAATTCGATGTTCGCGCCGACACCGCACGATGTGTGGAGCAAATATCTCGACATTTACGGACTCGATGGCGTTTTTCCGGTGGCGCGGACCGAGATTGGCAATCTGGCCGCGATTGCGTCCGAAGAAATCCTCTACCCCGAAATTGCGCGGGCGCACGCGCTGCGCGGGGCGGAGATTTTTGTGCATTCGTCAAGCGAGATCGGCAGCCCGCTGGCCACGCCCAAAGCCATCGCCAAGCGCGCGCGGGCGATGGAGAATCTGGCCTATGTGGTATCGGCCAACACCGCCGGCATTGGCGGCACGGTGATGCCGCTCGCCTCGGCCGACGGCAACAGTTTGGTGGTCGACTGGAAGGGCAATGTCCTGTCCGAGGCCAACAATGGCGAAACCTTCACCGCCTTTGCCGACATTGATCTCCACGCGCTGCGCAGTGCGCGGCGCAAACCGGGAATGACCAATTTCCTGTCGCGCCAGCGCACCGGGTTGTTCGCGGCGGCCTATGCCGGGGAAACCCATCAGCGCGCTGACGGGTTGATGAAGGACGGGGCGGTCACCGTTCCCGACCGCGATTATTTCAAACGGACCAGCGAAAGCGTAATCGAACGGCTGGCGAAAGATGGACTGATATGAGCGGCAACGACGTTCCCCCACCCTATACCGCCGTGCAGCGCCACGGCGTGTTCCCCGAAGTGCAGCATGACGAGGCCGCGCGGTTCAATTTCCTCGCCAATTTCAACCGCTACCTGTCGGGCGCGATCGGGGCCGGCAACCGGCTCGCCTATGAACGCCGGGTGCTGCCGGCTTTTGTCGCGGAGCATGGCCGCGAGCCGGCCGACCGGCACGAGGTGCGGCGCGCAATGAACGGCGATGCGTGGCACCGCTTCTGGAGCGCGTGCAAACGCAATTCGATGGAGATGCGCCAGCAAAATGGCCGCTCGCTGGTGCTGCGCCAGCTTGACGAGCTCGATGCCCGCGCGCGCGCCTTTAACGACGGTGCCAACACGCTGCAGCTCAACGGCGATATTGCCGTACCGCGCTATCAGGCGGCGGTCGACATCCACTGCATGCCGGGAAGTTATCATGGCGAGGAACGCCCCGGCGATGTTTCGGCCGGGGCCAATTACGACTGCGGCATTTTCGCCACCACCGGCGGCGCGCTGGGTGCACTCTCGGACGGCGGCGGACAGGCGGTCGCGGCGTGGGTGAAGGCCGAACGGCCCGACTGGCAACCCAAGCGTATTCTCGATATTGGCTCCACCGTGGGTCACAACGCCGTGCCCCTTGCCCTGGCCTTTCCCGAGGCCGAGGTGATCGCCATCGACACCGCTGCCCCATCGCTGCGTTATGGCCATGCGCGCGCAAGGTCGCTGGGCGTCGACAATATGGTGTTCCGCCAGATGAGCGGCGAGGATCTGTCCGAATTTGCCGACGCCAGTTTTGACTGGGTGCAGACCACCATGTTCCTGCACGAACTGTCGATGAAGGCGCTGCCCAAATTGCTGGCTGAAGCCGCGCGCGTGCTCAAGCCCGACGGGCTGCTCTTTCACATCGAACAGCCCGAATATGGGCCCGACATGCCCTTGTTCGAACAATTCATGCGCGATTGGGACGCCTATAACAATAACGAGCCCTTTTGGTCGGCGATGCACGCGCTCGACATGAAGGAGGAAATGGCCAAGGCTGGCTTCCCGCACGAGCGCCAGTTCACCGTCGGTGTGAAGGCAGTGGTGGACGAGAGCATCTTCCCACCCTCGCCCGCCGGTTCCGAGGAAGATTACGGCCGCGCCGCCGTATGGCACGCCTATGGTGGGTGGAAGCCTGCATGACCGACGAAATTGACTGGATTGCCCGCGCCGGGGCCAAGGCCAAGGGGCGGCGGCCCGAATATCTGGACAGTCCCTTCGAGGAACGAATGCTGTCGATGCTGCTGGCGCTGACAGGCGAAGTGTCGGTTTTGCGCGAGCGGCTGGATACGGTGGAACGGCTGCTCGAGGCCAAAGGCAGCATCAGCCGCGCCGACATTGAAAACTACGCCCCCGACCTTGAAACCGGCAAAGAGCGCAATCGCATCATCCGCGAATATATCGCGAGGGTGATGCGCGGGGTGCAGCAGGATATGGAAGCCATCGCCGAAATCGAACCGCCGATTGCCGACGTGATCGAGGAAATGGCAAAAGCGCGATAAGCTGTTTGGAAAAGGCGCTTTGCACCGGCGGGGAAGCAGGATAGCTTGCCTAAAAGGGGGCGACGAAGGAGCACGAAGATGAACACTGCCAGATTTGCCGCGATCGCCCTTGCCGCCGCCATGCTGGCGGTGCCGACCATCGCCGCCGCCCCCGACACGATCAAGGCGCGGCAGGATAATTTCAAGGCCATGGGCCGGTCGATGAAGCTGATCAGTGACGAGCTGAAAAAGGATGCGCCCGCCTTTGCTGTCATCCGGCGCGAGGCCGCTGCGCTGGAACGCGCAGGCAAACGCATTCCCGGGTTCTTCCCGCGCGGAACCGGCCCCGAGACAGGGGTGAAGACCGAAGCTTTGCCCGCCATCTGGCAAAAGCCGGTCGAATTCCGTGCCGCCGCCACCAAGCTGGATGGCGCCACCAAAGGGCTGCGCACCGCCGCCGCCGGAACCGACGCAGCGAAGGTGCGCGCCGCGCTGGGTGCGACCGGCGCCACGTGCAAAGGCTGTCACGACCAGTTCCGGCTGGATAAATGATACCACCCTATCGGGCCGTACATCTGTGGGACTTGCCGGTGCGGCTGGCGCACTGGGGATTTGTCGTGCTGCTCCCGCTGCTGTGGTGGACCGCCGAGGAAGGCGACATTGAAACCCACCGGCGCCTCGGGATAGCGATGCTGTTCCTTGTGGTGCTCCGTTTGATCTGGGGCGTCATGGGCAGCGATCCGGCGCGCTTTGCCCGTTTCGTCAAAGGGCCCGGCGCGGTACTCGCCTATTTGCGCGGCAAGCAAGCCGCACCGCTGGGCCACAACCCGCTGGGCGGCTGGAGCGTGGCGGCACTGCTCGCCGTGCTATCGGTCCAGCTTGGCATGGGCCTCTTCGCGCAGGACGAATATGGGCTCGTCGCGGGGCCGCTCAACCATCTCGTCAGCTATGAAACGGCGCAGATGGTAACCGAATGGCATGAGACCTTTTTCAATGTCATCGTGACGCTGGTGGGTCTGCATCTGGCGGCGATAGCGTTTTACTCGGTCGTGCGGCAGGACAATCTGATCGGCCCCATGTTGACCGGGCAAAAAGAGGTTGAGGATGATACCGCACAGCCGCGCATGGCCAATTGGCAAACGGTAATGCTGGTCGTGGTTGCCGCCGCCGCCCTGACGGCATGGATAGGGACGGGCGCGCCGCCTAGCTAATCCTTCGCCACCTGTTCCACACCCTTTGCATCAAATGCCGTGCGGTACGCGGCGTCGCCAACCTTGCCCACCATGTCTGCGCGCACCGGGATTTGGGCATAGACCGTGACCGTATAGTCGCCCGCCGAAGGGTTCAGCCTCAGCGGTTTGATCTTTTCCTGATACTCCTTGGAAAACCAGAAGGCCTGCGCGTTGGCGAGGCAGGGGAAGCGCACGATCAGTGTCGCCTGATTGGGCGGCACATCGCCTTCAAATACCGCGACCGGCACCGGGGCGTTGATGTAATAGCCGCCGAGCTGCTGATACAATCCGCTGTCAAAGATGGCCTTGGCATATGCCTGCATCCGCGCGCGGTCGTGCGTGGGGCCGGCCACCACCATATAAACGGGCGTGTCGCATGGCACAGGAGCCGCGGGTTCGCTGCCCACCATGGCCAGTATCAAAAACAAGCTCATCTGACCCTCCGTTCGTCGCACAGCGTCCGCTTCCACGGTTGCCCGTCCTGATACCAGTGCCAGGTGCGCATTCGGCTGAGCCCATCGCGGGCCATGTCGATGATTTCGACATAATGGCTGTCCGGTACGTCGCGGCGGTCAAGCCGCAGCATGATGAGATCGTCCTCCGTTTGCCAGCCGTGCCCCGTAAAACGGTCGGTGTCCCACATCAGCCGGTGACCAACCAGCGCACCACCAAAATGAAATTCAGCCACACGTCCGTCGGCCCATCGCATCCGGTTGTGCTGAACATAGGCGTATGGGCCGGTGTCGGGCAGTTCGCATTGCGTCCAGACATGATATTCGTCGATCAGCGCGCCATCGACGCCAATGTGACGATAGCTGCCCTCCCACACACCTTCATGCCGGAACATGGCCGGCATGACGGCTTGTAAGGCAGCACGCAGCCCGCTCATCCGATCAGCTGGTTCATTTCGATGAGCGTCCCGTCGGGATCAAAGAAATTGCAGCCGCGCACCTTGATTGGCGGCGCGCCATTGCGGCCCGGATAGCTTTGGTCGCGCGCTTGCGCGGTCATTGTCACGCCGGGCACCTTGGCGGCTTCGGCGCAGCGGCGATCAACATCATCCGTCTGGGTAATGATAACATGGCTGCCGATACCCATGCGCGTCGCATAGGGCCCGGGATCAGGCAGCTTTGGGTCAATCCATTCCATCAGGCCGATCCAGCCGATGAAGGGATCATTGCCGTTAAGGAGCACCAGCCGCGCCTTCGCCCCCGGTGGCCCGGCGGGCAGCGCGACGCCCGACATGGTGACCATAGTGTCGTAGTTGATCTTCATGCCCAGCACGTCGCGATACAGCCGCAGGCTGTTTTCCATGTCGCGCACGATCAGCGTCGTGCGGCGGATGTCGGTCGGCAACCGTTCGGCGCTGCGCTCAACACCCGGCGAGCTGGTAACGGGTGCGCTGGCAGGGGCAATTTCGGTCACATTGATGCTGCACCCGCCAATCAAAAATGCTGCGCACAATAATCCGGCTCTCATCCCTCCATCCCCTCTTCCGAATAGGCGGCCAGTGGCAGCGGTTTGCCGAACTGGCGCAGCAGACTTTGCTTACGGAAGAAGCGCAGCAGACCGGTATCGCCCATCCGCGACGGCCCCAATCCCGACAGGCCAAAGCTGGATTTTTCCGCGTCCCATACCATCGACGTCAGTGCACCGTCATTGACCGACACCGCGCCGACGTTGAGCCAGCGCCCTACCGCCGACGCTTCGCCATCGGTTCCCGCCAGCACCGCACCCGACAAGCCGAAAACCCCGCTGTTGGCCAGCGTCAACGCTTCTTCGACCGTGTCAAACAGCGTGACCGGAATAACCGGACCGAAAGTTTCCTCGGTCATCACCGCCATGTCTGGCGTAACGTCGGCAAGCACCGTCGGGCGCAAATATAGCCCGCCGCCCAGTTGCTCGATTTGGCCACCGCACAGCAGCCGCGCTCCCTTGGCCAGCGCATCCTTAATCTGCGCATCGACGATCTCGGCCTGCCGCGCAAAGATAAACGGGCCAATATCGCCCTGATCAATATCGGGATAGTTGCACCGTACAGCTTTCGCCGCGCTGACCAGCTCGGTCAGAAACGCCTCGCCAATGCTGCGATCGACATAGACGCGTTCGATCGACTGGCACGCCTGTCCCGCGTTGACAACGCTGGCGCGCAATGCGGTTTGCGCGGCAGTGGCCACATGCGCGCTGGCAAGCACAATCATCGGATCCTTGCCGCCCAGTTCCAGGCTGGCGGGAATGAAGGCGCGCGCGGCGGCTTCGGCGACCTTGCGGCCGGTCGCGACCGAACCGGTAAAGGCGATATAGTCGGCGCGCTCCACCAACGCTGCGCCCGTCGCACCATCGCCTTCGATAATCGCCAGCACGCTGGCAACTTCAGGCACAGCAGCCACCGCCGCGAGCAGGGGACGAATGAAGCGCGGCGTGACCTCCGACGGTTTGACAATGACCGCGCTGCCCGCCGCGAGCGCAGGGATGGCGTCAATCAGCGCTAGCGTTAGCGGAAAATTCCACGGACTGATGACGCCGACCAGCGGATAGGCAATCAGCCGCGTGTCGATGGCAATGCCAGGAGTGGCGCTGTCCTGCCCCACCACCGTCGCATTTCGGATGATGGTCGGCGCGATCCCGGCCCAGCGGCGCAGTGATTGCGGAATGCCCGCTACCTCCAGAAAGGAAATCGCCTTGCGCCCAGTGTCAATGACCAGAGCATCGGCAATTGCGCTGGCATGCGCAGCGACGGCGTTGGCGAGCTTGAGCAGCAGTGCGCCGCGCTCTTCGGGTGTGCGCGACGCCCAAGCGGGCTGCGCGCTGCGCAGGCGCAGTTCGAGCGCATCGAGCGCGCTGTCGCGCAGCGGTGCGATGGCATAATCCAACTGGCCGGTGCGCGGATTGCGAACCTTCACTGCTGCCCCTTCTCCACCATATGCTCCCAGGTGGTGACGATATCCCCGCCGATGGCATTCCAGCATTCGGGACGCGTGGCAAGGTCCGTCAGCAAGGCTTCGAGTGCCCCAATCCGGTACGGCAGCGCCATGATATAGGGGGTGAGGTGCAGCGGCAGCATACGCCCGCCGCCCTGTTCTGCCGCTTCGCGCGCCAGCCAGTCGAACGCATCGCGCATTTGCTGCGCATAGCTGTCGGCCGACTGCTGCTGCACGGTGATGATCTGGCGGTCGCTGAGTTCGTGATTGAGCGGTAGGTTGATGAGGCCGTTGCTGAAGCGATAGGGCAGTTCATCATTCACCCAGTCACAGCAAAACTTGACCCCGGCTTCGCGCAGCAGATCCGGCGTGTTCCAGCTTTGCGAGCGCGCGATGGAGAGCCAGCCTGCGGGGCGCGTGCCGGTCGCCTGTTCGAGCCTATCGAGCGATTCCGTAATCAAGCCGCGTTCGTCGGCGATGGGCAGACCGCTTGCAATGGTGCCGTTCATGTCGGTCGAGTGCGCGATAATTTCGTGCCCGCCCTTGACGATAGCAGCGATCAGTTGGGGATAGCGCTCCGCAATGGCGCTGTTGGTGGCAAAGCTTGCACGCAGCCCCGCGTTCGCAAAGGCGTCAAGCAGCCGGTAAACGCCCACCCGGTTGCCATAATCACGCGCGGTATAGTGGCGATAATCGGGATAGGCCGTTTGCATATGCCCCGGCGCGCGGAAGGGCGCATCGCTGGGGGTGATAGGAAACCATTCGAGGCTGACGCAAAGCCAAAGGGCAACCGATTTCCCATCGGGCCAGCGTACTGGCGCGCGTTCGTGCAGTGCAGACCAGGGGTAAAGACCATGTTCATATCCATGGCGGCGATGGGGATAGTGGAGGTAGGCGGGGTCAAGGGTCATGGCTCTCTCCCCTTCAGGGGAGAGGGCTTTTGCTGCCCCCGCCACACGTCCACAATCTCCCCTGCGCGCGCAATCCAGGCGCGGCCATCCTCGGCGATGTGCCGCAGCGCTTGTTCGAACGGACCAATGCGGTGCGGCTGGCCGATCAGATAGGCATGCAGCGGGATGCACATCACGGTGCCGCTCGCCTCACCCTCCGTTGCCAGCCGTTCATATTGGCGGATCAACGTGTCGGCATAGTCGCGTGGGCTCATATTATAGACGAAGAAGCCATAATGGTCGTTGACCTCTAGGCTGTAGGGGATCGACACGAGCCGCCCCCCCGCCGTCTTCACCGGCTGCACCTGGTCATCGTGATAGAGGTCGCAGGTATAATCGAGCCCCATGTCCTCGATCAGATCGAGCGTGCGCGGCGTATGGGTGAGCGCGGGGGCAAGCCACCCACGGATCGTCTGCCCCGTCGCCTCGCGCACAGTATTGATGCTGTCGGCGATGATGGCGCGTTCCTGCGCCTCGTCCATGTCATAGGCGTAGCGTGTGTTATAGATGCCGTGGCTGAAAAACTCCCACCCGCGCGCACCCGCATCGGCGACCACCTCGGGATGATGCTGGCACAGTGCGACCGACAGGCTGACAGAGCCAGGAAAACCATGCTTGGTCATCACCTCGGCCATGCGCCAATGCGAGACGCGGTTGCTGTGATCGCGGTGGCTGTAGCCGACAACATCGGGGTGCGGGCGGGCCCACGCCTTGCGCTGCGGGTGCGCGGGCGGGTCGATTTCATAATATTCGAGGTTAGGTGCCACCCACACCGCGACGCTTTTGCCGCCGGGCCAGCTGATTTTGGGCCGGGCGCGGTAAGGCAAATAGTCATAAAGATTGGGGTCGGGGTTCATCTCCCCTCCCCTTCAGGGGAGGGGCCGGGGGTGGGGGCTGTCGGCATGGCGCAAGGTAGACAGTCCCCACCCCAACCCCTCCGCTGACGGGGAGGGGCTTTTTGCGGGCGGGGCGCACGCACCGTCACTGCCCCTCCAGCCAATCCACCACCGCCTGCACCGGTTCGACATCGGCATATTTGAGCTGCAGGTCAGTGAGATTGGCGAAGTGATAGCTTTCATGCTTGTCGGCGCAGGTTTCCATGGGAACGATGGTGCGATAGCCGTGGCTGAGCGCGTCGACGGCGGTCGCACGCACACAGCCACTGGTTGAACCGCCGGTGACCACCACCGTGTCCACCTTGTGCCACACCAGATAGCTGGCGAGCGGCGTTTCAAAAAAGGCCGACGGCATACGCTTGGTGAACTGCATGTCGCCCGCGTCAATCTGGCATCGCGGGTCGAACGCGTGGCGTGCGCTGGCATATTTGATGTTTTGCAGGCTGTCGGGCGTGTTGGTGCGCGTGCCCCACACCCCTGCGTCGCCGGCATTATCCATATAGGCAACGCGCGACCAGATGACGGGCATGCCGCGCGCGCGGGCAAGGGCGGAAATGCGGTTCACATGCGCTATCTGGTCGGGGTCGGTTTCATAGGCGGTGGCGAACATATCAGTGCGCGTATAGGCCTGCTGAAAATCGACGTTGATGATAGCGAGCTTGCTTCCGAAACCGAACTTCTTGCGCGCGGGATTGGCCATGACCTCTTCAAAAATCTGGCGCGCGGTGCGCCCGTCCGAAACCATCTTGGTGCCGATTAACGTCATAGTCCCTCCGCCGACCTTGCGCACTTGTGGACCAGCGACTATGCGCTTGTCGAGAGCAATTTGTCCGGACAACTTTTGATGCGGATTACGCGGCATTATCTGACCATTGGCGGCCGCCGCGTCCATTATCGCCGGGCGGGCAAGGGGCCGCCGCTGCTGATGGTGCACCAAAGTCCGCGCAGCAGCGCCGAATATGAAGATTTGATGCTCCGCTGGGGCTCAGAGTTCACCTGCATCGCCCCAGACACACCGGGATTTGGCCAGTCGGACCCGCTGGGCAAGGCAGATCCCGATATCAATGATTATGCCGATGCGGTGGTCGAATTCGCCCGCGCGCTCGGGCTGGCTCACACGGCCGCCTATGGCTTTCATTCGGGCGGGATCATCCTAGTTACCGCACTGAAGCGCCACCCTGAATTGTTCAGCGGACTGGCGGTCGGCGGCTATGCCATTTGGACGCCGCAGGAAATGGCGATCTTTGGCGAGGCCTATCTGCCGCCCTTTCGCCCGTCGCTCTATGGCGAGCATCTGCCCTGGCTGTGGCACCGCATCATGGAGCAAAGCTGGTTCTTTCCCTGGTTCGACGTGCGCGATGGTGCGCGGCTGCCTGGCGCGCACGACGATCCCGCGCGGGTGCACGCCATCGTTATGGAGATGCTCGATGCGGGCGATGCCTATCGCGCGGGCTATGGCGCAGTGCTCCGCGCGCCGCGCGACATTCCGCCTGCCGACGCAGTGACGCCGCCGGTGCTGATTTCAGCTTATGACGGTGATCCATTGCAGGCGCACATCGACCGGCTGGGCGCTATGCCCGCAGGCTGGTCGGCACAAAAGGTGGCGACAGCGGCGGAGCATCAGGCGATCAGTCTGGCGTTTCTACGAGCCAATGCGGGGCCGAAGGTTGATTATTATGCCGAGGATGATGATGCCGGTTTCGTGCCCGTCGTAAGCGAAGGCTTTGATGGCCAGATCCATTGGCAGGGACGCGGCGACTATGTTTCGGCGCATGGACCGGGCAGCGAGGGTCCGCTCGTCGAAGCCCCCAATGGCGTTCGCATCGATTTACCGGGACATGGCCTTTCATCCGACTGGTTGGGTGAAGCGCCGAATTGGATGCTCCCATGGCATGATGTGGGGACTGCGGCGGCTGAAGCGCTAACTGGCAGCACCTCCTTTTCCATACCGATTCCGCTACCGCTGGTCGGCGAACCCCAGCGCCTGTTTCCCGACCTGACCCCCGACCGGCACGGCAATTACCTTACCACCGCGTGGAGCATTGTCCGCGCGCGACACTTTTTCAGCCCATGGTATGAAGCCAAAGCGGCCAATGCGTCTGCCTTTGATTCCGCCACCATAACGCCCGAGCGGCTCGCGCGCGAACACCGCGCCCTATTGCGCGCAACATCCGCGCAAGCCCTCGCCCAAGCATTGCAACAGCAGGATGACTGACATGAATATTCGCGAAGCCATGCCGCTGCTCGCGCGCCACGAGGGCGTGTGGGACGGCACCTACACCTATTTCAACGCCGCCAATGAAAAGGTGGACGAACACAAAAGCCGGCTGTTCTGCCGCTTTCCCGATAGCGGACCCTTTCCTTATCACCAGACCAACCATTATACATGGGCCGACGGCCGCACCGAGGTGCGCGATTTCCCGGCCGAGTATCGCGATAGCCGCGTGTGGTGGGACAATGAACTGATCAAAGGTTGGGCCGCTGAAGTGGGGCTCGATGAATATAACCGCTCGGTGATGCTTTATTGGCAGCGACAGGGCGATCCTTCGCTCTATCTGTATGAGATGATCCAGATTTCGGACGACGGACTGAATCGCTGCCGCACCTGGCACTGGATTCGGAATGGCTTGCTGGAAACGCGGACAGCGATTCAGGAGACATTTGTGACCCGGGACTGGCGGAGCTTGGAAGGGCAATAGTGCGGACGCTGTTCGCCAAAATCTGGGACGCGCATGTCGTCGCCGATCTCGGCGGCGATGTGGCGCTGATCGCCATCGACCGGATTTTCCTGCACGAGCGCACGGGCGCGGCGGCTCTCAAATCGCTCGCGGAAGCGGGACGGGCGGTGGCCGATCCGGCGCGCGTCTTTGCGGTGATGGACCATATTGTCGACACGCGGCCTGGGCGCGGTGACGGGACTTTGATGGCGGGCGGCGCGGGTTTCATCACCGAAACGCGCGCCGCATGCCGCGACGCCAACATCACGCTCTTTGACGTGAATGACCCGGATCAGGGCATCACCCATGTGATTTCGCCCGAGCTGGGTATCGTCTTGCCCGGCTGCACGCTGATCGCGCCCGACAGCCATACGTGCACGCAGGGCGCTTTCGGCGCGCTTGCTTGGGGCATTGGGTCAAGCGAGGCAGAGCATGCCATGGCCACCGGCACGCTGCGCGTCGCGCGGCCAAGGACGATGCGCGTCACTTTTTCAGGGGAGCTTGCACCCGGAGTTTCCGCCAAAGATATGATCCTGACTTTGCTGGCGCAGCATGGCGCGGGTGGCGGTGCGGGACATGTGGTCGAATTTGCGGGAGACGCGGTTGCCGCGCTCGACATGGAAGGCCGCATGACCCTCTGCAATATGGCGACCGAATTTGCAGCGTTCAGTGGAATTATCGCACCGGATGATGCCACGCGCGCCTATCTGGCCGGGCGTCGCTATGCTCCCGACCCCCTGCCCGACTGGAATGAATTGCAATCAGACCCGGATGCCATGTTCGACCGTGAAATCCGTATCGACGCTAGCGCCCTTCGCCCAATGGTCAGCTGGGGCACCTCGCCCGGGCAGACCATACCCATCGACGCCGTCATTCCGGCGGATGCCGAGCCGCGTGCGCTGGCCTATATCGGGCTAGCGGCGGGGCAGCCGATTGCGGGCACGCCGGTCGACGCCGCCTTTATCGGCAGTTGCACCAATGCGCGGTTGTCCGACTTGCGCCGCGCCGCAGCGATTGTCGCGGGAAAGCGGATAGCGCCCAGTATCGCCATGGCGCTGGTGGTCCCCGGCTCGAGCGCGGTCAAGCGCGCCGCCGAGGCTGAAGGGCTTGATCGCATCTTTAGCGATGCCGGTTTTGAGTGGCGCGAGAGCGGCTGCTCGCTATGTTTCTACGCCGGGGGAGAGAGTTTTCCGGCTGGCAGCCGCGTCATTTCATCCACCAACCGCAATTTTGAAGGTCGCCAGGGCCCCGGCATTCGCACGCACATCGCCAGCCCAGAGGTCGTTGCGGCGAGTGCATTGGCGGGGATGATTGCGGCCCCATGACGCCCTTTCCCCAGCCACTTGTATCGGTCGCAGCGCCACTGATTGTCGACAATATCGACACAGACACAATCATCCCGTCGCGCGAGATGAAGTCGACCGGCAAGACCGGCCTAGCCGACGGATTGTTCGCGCCCTGGCGCTACGCCGATGCCGATGCGCGGGTCAATGATCCCAAATTCATACTCAACCAGCGCGACTTTATCGGCACCCGGTTGCTGCTTGGCGGGCGCAATTTTGGCTGCGGCTCAAGCCGCGAACATGCAGTGTGGGCGCTGAAAGAGTTTGGCATCGATTGTATCATCGCGGCCAGCTTTGCGCCGATCTTCTACAATAACTGTATACGCAACGGACTGCTTCCCGTGATGCTCGATGAGACGGCAATCAGAGGCATGATCGGACATATTGTCACCGTCGATCTGGCGGCGCAGACGGTGGGCGAGCATCATTTCGACATCGGTGCGGAGGAAAAGGCGATGCTGCTGGAGGGGCTGGATGCGATCGATCTGACGCTGAAACACGGCGATGCCATCGCCGCCTGGCAGGCGCGGGATAAGGCGAAGCGGCCATGGATTTATCTGGAGAAACCCGCATGACCGCCGTCCTCATCTCTGAAGTCGGGCCGCGCGACGGGTTGCAGTCGATTGACCGGGTGATGCCGCTCGAAGCCAAAAAGGCATGGATCGCCGCCGAGGCTGCCGCCGGGGTGCGCGAGATTGAAGTGGGCAGCTTTGTACCGCCGTCATTGTTACCGCAAATGGCCGATACCGCCGAGGTTGTCGCTTTCGCCAAAACCATCCCCGGCCTGAATGTGGTCGCACTGGTGCCAAACGCCAAAGGTGCAGCGCGCGCGGCCGAGGCCGGGGTGGACGCCATGTCGATCCCGTTCAGCATGTCTGAAACCCACAGCCTGAAGAATGTTCGCAAATCGCATGCCGAGATGATCGCGGAGATTGGCGCGGTGGCAAAGATTGCGCGTTCGGCGGACATCCACTTCGCGGTCGGGCTTTCCACCGCCTTTGGCTGCACGATGGAGGGGGCAATCCCTGAGGATCAAGTCGTGCGCCTCGCCGAAGCCGCCGCAGAGGCCGGAGCCATGGAATTCAGCCTGTCCGACACGACGGGTTATGCTGATCCGGCGCAGGTCAAACGGCTGGTGCGCAAGGTGCGCGCGGCGGTGGGGGCCGACAAGATGACGACGCTGCACCTCCACAACACGCGCGGGCTGGGCCTCGCCAATGCGCTCGCGGGATTGGAGGAGGGCATCACCACGTTGGATAGCTCGCTCGGCGGGATCGGCGGTTGTCCTTTCGCGCCGGGCGCATCGGGAAATATTGTGACCGAAGATCTGGCGTTCATGCTGGCGGCCATGGGGGTGGAAACGGGGATCGATCTCAACGCGCTACTGAAAGTTCGCGACATTGTCGCGGCGGCGCTGCCGGGTGAACCGCTCTATGGCTTTACCCCCGATGCCGGGCTGCCGCTGGGGTGGAAGGCGCGCGCATGAGTGGACCGACGCCGCTGGCCGGCCTGAAGGTCGTCGAATTCACGCACATGGTGATGGGCCCCACCGTGGGCCATATCCTCGCCAGCCTGGGCGCAGAGGTCATCCGCGTCGAGCCCGTTGGCGGTGACCAGACGCGGCGTTTGCTCGGGTCGGGCGCGGGCTATTTCCCGATGTATAACCGGCATAAGGCGAGCATCTGCCTTGATCTGAAATCCGCCAATGGCCTGAAAATCGCGCGCGAACTCAGCGAACGCGCCGACATTCTGGTCGAAAATTTCCGCCCCGGGGCGCTCGACCGGCTGGGGCTGGGGTATGACGCACTACGCGAAGCCAACCCGCGCCTTATCTATTGCAGCGAAAAGGGGTTTCTGCCCGGCCCCTATGAGCAGCGCACGGCATTGGACGAGGTTGCGCAGATGATGGGCGGCCTTGCCTATATGACCGGCCCGCCCGGCAAGCCACTGCGCGCGGGCGCGAGCGTGATCGATGTAACGGGCGGGATGTTCGGCGTGATTGGCATATTGGCCGCGCTGGAGGAACGCCACCGCACCGGCGCGGGCCAAATGGTCATGGCCAGCCTGTTCGAAACCACTGTCTATCTGGTCGGCCAGCACATGGCACAATATGCCGTGACCGGAAAACCGGCCGCTCCGATGCCGGCGCGCGTGTCGGCCTGGGCGATTTATGATGTGTTTGAGACGAAAGACGACCCCGTGTTCATTGGCGTCGTCACCGACGCGCTGTGGCAGAAATTTTGTGCCCTGTTCGCGCTCGAGGCGCTGTGGGCGGACGAGAGCTTGCGCCGCAACAATGACCGGGTTTTGGCGCGCGAGCGCATCATGCCGGAAATTCGCGCGCTAATTGCGGGCTTCACCCGCGCCGAAATCATCGCGCGACTCGACGGCAGCGGATTGCCCTTTGCCCCGATCGGCAAGCCCGAAGAGCTGTTTGACGATCCGCATCTTGCAGCATCGGCCGGGCTGGAGCCGGTTAGGCTGAATAATGGCGAGGTTACGCGATTGCCCACCCTGCCGCTCATGATGGGGGGGCAGCGCCCTGCTGCCGCGGTAGAATTGCCAGCGCCAGGGGCCGACAGCGCGGCCGTGCTATCGGCGCTGGGATATGACGAAGCGGCAATAGCCGCGTTAATTGCGTCGGGAGCGGTTAGCGCGGATTAGAGCGGACGGCGACGGCGGTCGGCCAGCGCGCGGCGATCTTCACCCGAGCGGCGATCGGGGCCCTCATAGTCTTGATCTTCGACCGTGCGGCGATCTGTCGTACGGCGGCCGCTGCGATGACGACCTTCGGCTTTGCGATCCATCGTTCGTGCTCCGGTAAGCGGAAAAGGACGATATCGATTATCTGTTAGCTGACCCGGCCAAGGAAATTAGCCGCAAATGGTTTCCGACGGGTAAATTCGGAGTCATCCGGTGGGATCGGCGTTGACCGCTGATGACGACGCACCACCGGGGCGCGAGAGATGCCAATAAGCACCCAGCAACAGCGCGACTGAAATCGCCTCGGCAATCATCGCCTGCGTGATTGATGCAGTAAGCGAATCGCCAAATGCGATCAGCCCCAGCAAGCGGCCCAGCAACGCCGTGCCAAACAGCGCGGCCGGCACCAGCAGCGCATGCGTCCAGCCCGATCGCAGCACCCCCATCACGGCAAAGACCGCCGCAACCAGAAAGAAAGAGGACAGATCGGCGCGAATGGTGTTGCGCCCGGTAGGATCAAGCTGCGGCCCTGCGAGGTCGAAATAGGGGGCTGCCGCGGTCAGGCCCTGGAACCCTGTGAGCAAAAATAGCGCCGCCCACAACAACACGACCCCGCGTACCACCCAGTTGATCATAGCATCCTCCCCTGCCCCCACGCTGGGGCTTTGTTCGGCAAAGTCAAGCGGCAGGCACGGCCCCTTCCGTTGCTGCGATCCAGCCGCCGCCGAGCACGCGGTCGGGGTTGGCGGCATCATAAAGCACCGCTGCCTGCCCCGGCGCGACGCCGAATTCGGGCGTGGCAAAGCGCAGCATATTTCCTTCCAGCCGCGCTGGGACGGGCTTGGCCAGACTGCGCACCTTGGCGAGCACAGCGCGGCCGTCGACCTCGGCGAGCCAATTGGCGTCGTCGATCACCGCTGCCGATACCGCCAGCGCCGCGCGCGGGCCGACGACCACCTGCTTCGTCACGGCATCGAGGCGGATGACATAGAGCGGTTCAGCCTGACCGCCGATTTCGATGCCGCGACGCTGGCCGACCGTATAGTGGATGAGGCCCTTGTGCGGGCCCAGCACGCGGCCATCGAGGTGCACAATGTCGCCCGCGTCGTCGGCGTCGGGGCGAACCTTGCGCACGATCGCGGCATAATCTCCATCAGGCACAAAACAGATATCCTGGCTGTCGGGCTTGGCAGCGACGCCCAATCCCAGTTCGGCAGCAATGGCGCGCACCGCGCTTTTGGGCATGCCGCCCAGCGGAAAGCGCAAGAAATCCAGTTGCTCACGCGTGGTCGCGAACAGGAAATAGCTCTGGTCGCGGGCAGGGTCGACCGCACGGTGCAGTTCGGGACCATTCTTTCCCATCACGCGCCGCACATAGTGACCGGTCGCGAGGCAGTCGGCGCCCAATTCTTTAGCCAGCGCGAACAGGTCCGTAAACTTCACCCCCATGTTGCAGCGCACGCAGGGGATGGGTGTACGTCCGGCGAGATATTCGTCGGCAAATTGGTCGATCACCGAATCGCGAAACCGGCTTTCATGATCATGGACATAGTGCGCAAAACCCAGCCGGTCGGCGACCGCGCGCGCATCGCGAATATCTTGTCCCGCGCAACAGGCACCGGGACGACGCGCTTTGGCACCGCTGTCGTACAGCTGGAGGGTAACCCCAATCACCTCCGCCCCCGAGCGTGCTGCCAGCGCAGCGACCACGCTGGAATCGACGCCGCCCGACATAGCAACAACAATGCGCTTACCCGCCAACGGGGCGGCAAGCTGAAAATCGCCGGCAAGGGCGTCAAGGGTGGAGGCAGCGGACATGATTGTCGCGCCCATAGCGCCGCCGCAGCAGCAACGCCAGCTTGCCGCCTGCCGCGCCATCACCAGCGACCGCATTAACCATCGCTAATGAGGGATGAAGACCGCTTTTACCGGCGCTTAGGTGGTTGCCGTTATTGGAGAGGCTATGAAGTTCGACTTTCCCCCCCGTGCGGCAAAGCGCGACGCGGCGATTCGTCCCGGTTTCGACGTGCTTATGGCCGTTACCAGCGCGCGTCAGGCCGCATCGCCGACGGCCCGACTCGTCGCGGCGCGACGTGGACGCGGCGAAGGCAAAAGCAACGAAACCGGGTGCGCCATGCTGCTGGCGCACGGACGCATCACGGGTGAGGCAGCATCCAAGGCCGTGCGCTTTGCCGATTTGGCGATACGCACTGTCCCGGAACAGGACAGCGATACGGCGGTAAAGGCAGAAATGAAGACCCCGTTTACCAAGGCGTTTCAGCCGATGGTCAAACATGTTGATTTAGAAGGACCTCTCAACGCCGAACGCTCCGTTGGCAACGGTCCGGGAATGGAATGAATATGATCGAGAACCAGAAAATCAGGCCGGCTCAAGTCATTGGCCCTTTGGGTGAGCCGCTGACGCTCGACACGCTGCCGCCGCCCTCGACGACCCGCTGGGTCGTGCGCCGCAAGGCCGAAGTGGTGGCTGCGGTGAACGGTGGGCTGTTGACCGTGGACGAGGCGTGCGAACGCTATGGCCTGACGCTGGAAGAGTTTGCCGGGTGGCAGCGTTCGATCGACCGCAGCGGCATGGCCGGTTTGCGCGTAACCCGCCTGCAACATTATCGTGACCTGTACGAGCGCCAACAGCGCTTCTAATCACGCATTCCCACAAACGGGAACCGCCGCCCCGCCGCTCCTGCCCGAGCGCGCGGGGCGGATGCGTTTAGACACCGTTCCTCTTATGTGGCAGTCGCTCTGGCGGTTTCAATCCAGCGGAAACAGAGCTCGATATCGCCCGTTAAAAACTGAAGCGTGGCAGTCCGTCAATTGCGGCGCGCAGCGAGTGGCTCCACTGGTCACTTATGGCGCGGAAATAAGGGTCGGTCGCCTCAAACCGCCGCGTCGCGCCGATGGTAAACTGGTCGCGTTCGTGGATGACCAGGTCCAGCGGCGGCGCGACCGCCAGATTGGCGCGGATGGTGCTGTCGAATGACACCATCAGCAGTCGCACTGCATCCTCGAAGGTCATCCCCGGATCAAAAGCGCGGACCAATATGGGGCGCCCATATTTGGTCTCGCCGCTTTGGAAAAACGGCGTGTCATTGCCGGCCTCGATAAAATTGCCCTGCGGATAAATCAGGAACAGGCGCGGCTCGCTGCCCTTGATTTGCCCGCCAACGATTAAGGTGGCAGAAAAGGGCGATTGCGCCGTGGGCGACCCTTCACCGGCGCGCCCGCGCACGACTTCGCGCAAAGTTTCGCCGACGATGGTCGCGATCTGGAACATTGACGGCGCGGCCATAATCGAAGGGTTGCGGTCTTTGGGCGCTTTTGACCGTTCGTCGAGCAAGCTGACCACCGCCTGCGTCGTTGCCAGATTTCCTGCGCTCATCAACGTGATCACGCGCTCGCCTGTTTTTTCCCAGCTGGTGATTTTCTTGACCATGCTAATGTCATCGACACCCGCGTTGGTGCGGGTGTCGGCCATGAAGGCCAGACCCCGGTTCAGCCGCAATCCAACGCAATAGGTCATGCCGTGACTCGCTCCCCTGCCCGTGTGAAGGCTTATTGCTGCTGCACGTTCACCGTGACAAGCATCTCTTCGCCCATCCCGCCGAAATGCATGCCGGTTACCGGCGCGGCGTCGCGATAGTCCAGACCCGTTGCCACGCGGACATAGCGCGCGTCGGGCGAAATTCCGTTTGAAACATCAAAGCCAATCCAGCCGATGGCGTCGACATAGGCCTCGGCCCAGCCGTGCGTCGCATCCTGATCGACGCGATCATTCATCAGCAAATAGCCCGAGACATAGCGCGCCGGAAAGCCAAGCAACCGCGCCGCAACGCAAAAAGCGTGGGCATGGTCCTGACATACGCCATAACCCAGCGCCAACGCCTGTTCGGCACTGGTTTCGGAATGGGTGTGTCCGGGTGCATAGGTAATGGCGCCTCGCACCAGCGCCGACAGGGCATGGAGCCGTGCCACCGGGTCGGCATCGGGCGCCACGGCCCTGGCCACCGCCCGCGTGGCTTTGCCCGCGCGGGTCAGCTGGGTTTCGCACGTAAAATACCATAGCGGCAGATGCCCACCATGCGCGCCGACAATGCCGTGCCGATCTTCGGTTTCGACGGTGCCGGTGCAGCTCAATGTAATTTCGCTGCCGCCACGCGCGATGCTGACCAAGTCGACATGGTTGGCGTGCTGGTCGTTGAAGCACAATTGGGTATGGCCGCCGGTAACCGCCAGCTGCCAGTCGATGACGCGCTGACCCGGCCGATCCTTGGGCGTCAGCCGCAACTGTTGCAGCGCATAGGAGACCGGACCCGAATAGCGATAGGTGGTGTGGTGCCGAATGGCGAGACGCATTTTGTTCAACTTAACCCCGTTCAGTCCGCCACAAAGCGATAATCAAGCGCGATCTGGTTCGCGAGCAGGTTGTTGGCGACCAGATATTTGATAATGAATTCGTGCAGCCCGCTGTCGAAGATGGCGTCGATCGACTGGCTGAGCAATTTGGCGCCAATGTCGGCGCAGACATGATGCGCCGGGCTGGCTTCGCCATATTCATGTGCCAGATGCGCCAGGTTGTCGCACAGCTTTGCATGACAAAAGGCCAGGCTGCGCGGCATCTGCGGGTTGAGGATCAAAAATTCGGCGATGCCGCGCGCGGTCGAATCGGGGCCGTTCAGCCAGTGATAGGCGCGCTGCGCCGACACCGAGCGCAGGATGGTTTCCCATTGCACCATATCGAGCGTCGAACCGACCGCCGCGACGCTGGGCAGCAGCAGATAATATTTGACGTCCAGGATGCGCGCTGTGTTGTCGGCGCGTTCGATAAAGGTGCCGAGGCGCAGGAAATTATAGGTGTCATGGCGCAGCTGCGTTCCTGCCATAGCGCCGCGCACCAGAGCGTTCTGGCGCCGGATCAGCGCAAGCAAATCGGGCAGGTCGGCGGCGCGGATGCGGCCACGCAAGCGAGCGTCGAGTACGATCCAGGTTTCGTTGATCGCTTCCCACACTTCGCGTGTCAGCGACACACGCACCAGCCGGGCGTTGTCGCGCGCGGCCTTCACCAAATTAATGACACTTGCGGGATTGCCCCGGTCGCTGAGCAAAAAGGCCACCACCCGCGGCGAGTCGAGCTCGCCGTGCACCGCGCGATAGGCGGCGAGCTGGCCCACCGTCGAAAGCAGGCTTTCCCACTCGCCCACCGCCGCCGACGCCCGTGTCAGCGCGATACGGAAGCCCGCCTCGACCAACCGCGCCTGCGCCTCGGCACGCTCGAGATAACGGCTCATCCAGAACAGACCGGAAGCGTTCTTGCCTAGCATCGTGGCACGCCCCTAATCATCCAGCACCCACGTGTCCTTGGTGCCGCCGCCCTGGCTGCTGTTGACCACCAGCGAGCCTTCGGTCATCGCCACCCGCGTCAGCCCGCCCGGCACAATTTCAATGCCCCCTGGCGACACCAAGACGAACGGCCGCAGGTCGACATGGCGCGGCGCGAGGCCTTTCTTCGTGAAAATAGGTACGGTCGACAGCGCCAACGTCGGCTGGGCGATATATTTGGCGGTGTTGGCGATCAATTTGGCCCTGAACGCTGCCACCTCGCGCTTGGAAGCCGCCGGGCCGACCAGCATACCATAACCGCCCGACCCGTGGACCTCCTTCACCACCAGCTGCTCCAGCTGGTCGAGCACTTCGGCGAGCTGGTCGGGCTCGCTGCATCGCCAGGTCGGCACATTGGGCAAGAGCGGTTTCTCGCCGGTATAAAATTCCACGATTTCCGGCATATAACTGTAGAGCGCTTTGTCGTCGGCAATGCCCGTTCCGGGGGCGTTGGCGATCGTAATCCCGCCGGCGCGATAGACATCCAAAATGCCCGGCACGCCCAGCATCGATTCGGGTTTGAAATTGAGCGGGTCGAGATAATCATCGTCGATGCGTCGATAGATGACATCGACGGACTTGTAGCCCTGCGTCGTGCGCATCGCGATCCGCCCGTCGACCACGCGCAAATCATGCCCTTCGACCAATTCGACCCCCATCTGGTCGGCAAGGAAGCTGTGTTCAAAATAGGCCGAATTGAAAATGCCGGGCGTCAATACCGCAATCGTCGGCGTACCCGAACAGGCGGGCGGCGCGCACGCGGCCAGCGAGCGGCGTAGGCGGGTGGGATAGTCGCTGACCTCACGGACCGGAATTCGGCTGAACAGTTCGGGAAACATCTGCAGCATGGTTTCCCGGTTTTCGAGCATATAGCTGACCCCTGAAGGGGTGCGGGCGTTATCCTCCAGAACGTAAAATTCATCCGGCCCCGTGCGAACAATGTCGGTGCCGATAATATGTGTGTAGATGCCCCCGGGCGGGTCGACCCCGACCATCTTCGGCAGAAAAGCTTCGTTCTGCGCGATCATCGCGGTGGGGATGCGGCCTGCGCGCAATATTTCCTGCCGATGATAAATGTCGTGCAGAAAGGCGTTGATCGCGCGCACGCGCTGTTCGATGCCGCGCGATAGCCGCCGCCATTCGCGCGCCGACACGATGCGCGGCACAATGTCAAAGGGGATCAGCCGTTCGTCGGCATCGTCGCTGCCATAGACGTTGAAGGTGATGCCGGTCTTACGGAAAAAAGCCTCGGCCTCCTGCGCCTTGCTGCGCAGATGGTCCGGCTGGGTTGCAGCAAACCAATCGGCAAAATCGCCATAGGGGCCGCGCGCCGCGCCGTCCGGACCCAGCATTTCGTCAAAGGCTGCCCTTTGCTCTGCCATGACTTGTTGCCCCTGTCCGATACCGCCCCCTCTCCACTCGGCTTTGAAGCTATCGGAGCAGCGCGAAAAGGCAAGGGGATGAAAAGCAGGGCCGCAGATGATAGCAAGCAAGCCATGATCCGCGCTTCGCTCGACGCCCTGCTGGTTGGCACGCCGCAGCCCTTTCACCCCATCCGCGGGATGAGCAGCATGGCGCGGACGCCGGTCAGCGCACCGGTCGCGGTGGGCCCAACGGGGTTTGCGGGCGATCAGGTCGCCGACCCGACGGTTCATGGCGGACCCGACAAAGCGGTGCATTTCTACCCCGCCGAACATTATGCCGCTTGGCGCGCAGAATTGGGCGACCATCCGCGCCTCGTCGCACCGGGCGGCTTCGGCGAAAATCTGTCCGCGCACGGGCTGACCGAGGAGCGCGTGCATATTGGCGACCGGTTCCGCATCGGCACCGCGCTGTTCGAAGTCGCACAAGGCCGCCAGCCGTGCTGGAAGCTTGATCATCATTTTGGGCTGAAAAGCATGGCCGCCGATGTTATCCGCAGCGGACGCGGCGGTTTTTATTTTCGGGTGATCGAGGGGGGCCGCGTCGCGCCGGGCGATGCAATCGAGCAAGTGGCCCGCGGTGCCGCGCATTGGTCTGTCGCGCGCGTTTTCAATTTGCTGATCGGCGGTGGCCACAAGAGCGCCGAGGGGCAAGCGGCGCTCGCCGAACTGGCCGGGCTGGACGTGCTGGCGGCGAACTGGCGCGCGCGGGCGGCCAAACTTCGCGTCGCCAATCCTGATTGACGTTTACGTAAACGGACGGTAGCTTGAATTCACCCGTTTCGCGCGTCACACTGACGATGAGGAGAGCCGCCATGGACATGCAATTCAGCCCCGAAGATCTGGCCTTCCAGCAGGAAGTGCGCGCCTTCATCGCCGAAAATTATCCCAGGGAACTGCGCGGCAAGCAGGATGAAGGCGACGAGCTGGGCAAAGAAGATTTCCTGTCCTGGCATCGCGTGCTGCACAAAAAGGGCTGGGTCGCCCCCGCCTGGCCGGTCGAATATGGCGGCACTGGCTGGACCCCGACGCAGCGCTTCATCTGGTCCGAAGAAACCGCGCGCGCCGATTGTATCCGCCTGATGCCCTTTGGCCTCGCGATGGTCGGCCCCGTCATCTACACCTTTGGCACGCCGGCACAGAAGGCGCATTTCCTGCCGCGGATCCTATCGGGCGAGGATTGGTGGTGCCAGGGCTATTCGGAACCCGGCTCGGGCAGCGACCTTGCCTCGCTGCGCACCATGGCGGTCCGGGATGGCGACCATTATGTTGTAAACGGCCAGAAAACCTGGACCACCATGGCGCAGCACGCCGACTGGGGCTTTTTCCTGGTCCGCACCGACAAGGACGCGAAACAGCAGGAAGGCATCAGTTTCCTCCTGATCGACATGAAATCGCCTGGCGTCACCGTGCGCCCGATCATCACATTGGGCGGCGAGCATGAGGTCAATGAAGTGTGGCTGGAGGATGTGCGCGTCCCCGTCGACCAGCGCGTGTTTGAGGAAAATAAGGGCTGGACCTGCGCGAAGTTCCTCCTCGCGCACGAACGCACGGGCATTGCCGGGGTGGCGGCGTCGAAGCGCGGCGTCGAGAAAATCAAATCGATCGCCACCGCCGAAATGGACGGTGACCGCCCGCTGCTGCAAAACCCCTTCTTCAAGCGCAAGGTGGCCGAGCTGGAGATGGACCTGACCGCGCTGGAGTTTACTGAACTGCGCAGCCTCGCCGGCGAAGCCGCAGGGCGCGGACCGGGGCCGGAGTCGAGCCTGCTCAAAATCAAGGGGTCGGAAATCCAGCAGCGCATCACCGAGCTCGCGCTGGAAGCGGCGGGCCACTATGGCGCGCCCTATTTCCGCTCGTTCGGTGAAGGCGACAATGCGCACCCCATCGGCCCCGATTTCGCCCAGCGCGTCGCCCCGCATTATTACAATATGCGCAAGACGACGATCTACGGCGGGTCGAACGAAATTCAGCGCAACATCATCGCGAAGATGGTTTTGGGATTATAGGATAATTCCAAAACCATCCCGGACCTGATCCGGGATCCAGGGCGGCAAGGTACCGTCCATTGCCCAACACTGGACCCCGGCTCTTGCCGGGGAGCCGATCAAGACCGAGGACACCCATGGATTTCACCTACACCGAAACGCAGGACATGATCCGCGACACGCTGGCGCGTTTCCTGGCCGACACCTATGATTTCGACAAACGCCGCGCGATGATCAGCAGCGAGGCAGGCCGCGACCCCGGCATCTGGTCGGCGCTCGCGACCGAACTTGGCATGCTCTCTGCGCCCTTTGCGGAAGACGTCGGCGGGCTGGGCGGCGGTGCGCTGGAAAACGCCATCGTCATGGAGGAAATGGGCAAGGCCATTGCCATCGAGCCCTATCTTCAGACTGTTGTCATCGGTGGCGGAGCGCTGAAAGCCGCGCCCGGCCCGCTCGCCGACGCGCTGATCCCCGCAATCATCGGCGGCGAGGCAATCATCGCCTTTGCCTATGCCGAGCCGCAGGGGCGCTATGACCCCGCCAATATCCGCACCAGCGCGAAAGCTGACGGCGGCGGGTTCGTCCTCAACGGCCACAAGGCGGTGGTTTATGCCGCGCCTTGGGCGACGCACCTGCTCGTCACCGCGCGCACGGGCGGCAGCCAGCGCGAGCGCGCGGGCGTCGAGTTGTTCCTGATCGAGGCGGGCCTTTCGGGTATCACCCGGCGTGACTATGCGACGGTCGACGGCTTCCGTGCGTCCGAGGTTTATTTCGAAAATGTCGCCATTCCGGGCGACGCGCATCTCGCCGGCGGGATCGACCTTGTCGAACGCATTATCGACGAAGCAACCATGGCGGTGTGTGCAGAGGGCGTCGGAACTTTGCGCAAACTGCACGATGGCACGCTCGAATATTCGAAGCAACGCAAGCAGTTTGGCCAGCCGATCGGCAAGTTCCAGGTGCTGCAGCACCGCATGGCCGACATGTTCATCGAGGTCGAACAGGCCGCCTCCATGACGCTGATGGGCACGCTGAAAATCGACCTGCCCGCGGGCGAACGCATGGCCGCCGTCAGCCTGGCCAAAGCCAAAGTCGCGCGCAGCGCCAAATTTGTGGGGCAAAACGCCATCCAGACCCACGGCGGCATCGGTATCACCGACGAACTCGCCATCGGCCATTATTTCAAACGCTCAACGATGATCGAGAACCAGTTCGGCACGCCCGACTGGCATCTGGAACGCTATGAGCGGTTGACGATGGGATAATAAGTCCGGCCTGGCTGGGGCGGGAGGATTCGAACCTCCGCATGGCGGTACCAAAAACCGCTGCCTTACCGCTTGGCTACGCCCCATCGGCCGGACTGGGCTGCGCTATAGCGCGGGGCGCAGGGATGGCAAGCGCTCGCTAAACGCGGTGCACCCAGCCATATGGGTCGGCGGCGCGGCCGCGCTGGATGGCGACGAGTTTGTCCTTCAGCATCGCGGTCACCTGCCCCGGCCCGCCTGCGCCGATGGTGAAACTGGCATCGCCGCGCGTCACCTTGCCCACCGGCGTCACCACCGCAGCGGTGCCGCACGCAAAGGTTTCGGTCAGCCGCCCGCTCTCGCTATCCGCCTGCCACAGGTCGATGGCATAGGGCCGTTCCTCGACCGTCAGCCCCGCGTCGCGCGCCAGCACCATCAGCGCGTCGCGGGTGATGCCGGGCAGGATCGTCCCGGTCAGCGGCGGCGTGACGATACGCCCGTCGGCGAACACGAAAAACAGGTTCATGCCCCCCAGTTCCTCGATCCAGCGGCGCTCGGCGGCGTCGAGGAACACCACTTGGTCAAAGCCCTTGGCGATGGCCTCGCTCTGCGCGGCCAGGCTAGCCGCATAATTGCCGCCGCATTTGGCTGCCCCGGTCCCGCCCGGCGCAGCGCGGGTGAAATCTTCGGACACCCACAGCGACACCGCCGGCGCACCCGATTTGAAATAATTGCCCACCGGCGAGGCGATAACCAGGAAATGATATTCGGCCGAGGGCTTGACCCCCAGAAAGGCCTCGCTGGCATACATGAAGGGGCGCAGGTAAAGCGACCCGCCCTCGGCGGCCGGGAACCAGTCGGCGTCGGCGCGGATCAGTTCCTTGCACGCATCGACGAACAAGCCTTCGGGCAATTCGGCCATCGCCATCCGGCGTGCGCTGGCGTTGAAGCGCGCGGCGTTAGCGTCGGCGCGGAACAGCGCCATTTCGCCGCTGTCGAGCTTATAGGCTTTCAATCCTTCGAAAATTTCCTGCGCATAATGCAGCACTGCCGTCGCGGGATCGAGCGTCAGCGGACCGCGCGGCATCAACCGCGCATCGTGCCAGCCCTGTCCTTCTTTATAGCGCACGCTGACCATATGGTCGGTGAACACGCGCCCAAATTGCGGATCGGCCACCAGCGCCGCGCGCCGCTCAGCAGGCGTCGGATTGGGATGCGGATCATGGGCAAAGGCGGTCATGGTTTGGCTTTCGGAGGCAGGGAAGCGCGCTCTTGCCAAAGGAAGGCGGGCCGCGCAACTTTAGCAGCAATGAGCGACGAAGATTATCTTGCGCAAACACCCGCAGCCTCTGCCCTTTTCTTACGCGAGGCAGAGGTGCGGCGCGGAATCGAGCTGCTGTTCTTTGGCCATAGCCATTTCTGGCGCGCCATCGACGCGGCGCTTGCCGAAGCGGGGCTCGGCCGCGCCGAATATCGCGCGCTTTACTTCATCGCGCGCCAGCCGGGGCTGACGGTAAGCGAGCTTTTGGCGCTGCTGGGCATCACCAAACAATCGCTGGGCCGGGTGCTGAAACCTTTGGAAGCCCGCGGGCTGGTCGTCACCCGCCCCGGCAATCGCGACCGGCGGCAAAAGGAGCTGCGCCTGACCGATGCGGGCAAGGCATTGGAGGCCGCGCTGTTCGCGCCGCTGCGCGATACCATGGGCCGCGCCTATTCCGCCGCCGGGCAAGAGGCGGTGACGGGTTTCTGGCGGGTGAGCGAGGCGCTGATCCCGGCGCGCGAGCGGGACCGGGTGAAGGGGCTGGGGGAGGCTTAGCCTCGCGCGATATCTGCCAGTTCGCGGCCCCGGTCGCGTGCGGCGCGGAGCACTTCGGTCATCAGGGCAACCAATCGCCCGTCGGCGTCGAGCACGTCGAGCCCCGCCTGCGTCGTGCCGCCCTTGCTGGCGACCTGGGCGACCAGAGTCGCAGGGATTTCACCGCTGCTGGCGAGCCAAGCAGTCGCGCCGCCAAAGGTTGCCGAGGCAAGGGCAAGCGCCTCGTGAGAGGTGAAACCCAGTCGCTCGCCTGCCGCTGCATAGGCCTCGATCAGCCGCAGGATGAAGGCCGGGCCGCTGCCGGTAAAGGCGGTGACGAGGTCCATCTGGCTGTCGTCAGCGAGCCGCAGCACGCTGCCCAACGGCGTGAGCAGCGCATCGAGCAGCGCGTCGTCGCTGGCATCGGTGCCGGTCGCCGCGACCGCCGTTACCCCTGCGCCGATGCGCGCAGGCAGGTTGGGCAGAATGCGGACATGCGCCTTGGCCGCCGGAAACCGCACCGCCAGATCGGCGAGGGAAACGCCCGCAAGGATCGACACCAGCCGCGAGTCAGTACCGACAAATGGTTCAACCTGCGCGGCAATATCGCCCAGCTGTTGGGGCTTGACCCCCAGCATCACCCATTGCACGCGCGCGCCGCTTGCCGCCCAGTCGGCCATGCTGGCATGTGCGGTGACGCCAGCCGGCAGCGCCGTCGGAGCCGGATCGACCACCTGCACCCGCGCTGGGTTGAGTCCGGCTGCGATCCAGCGCGCCAGCATCGCCCCCGCCATATTGCCGCAACCGACCAGCAGCAGCCCGCCGGTAAATGTCCCCAAAGATGTCGCCATAGCGCGCTCCGCTAGACGATGATGTCGTCATGGGCAACTGGTTGTCGGGCCGCTAACCAGATCAAGACAGCGCCCATCGATTTGGGCAGAATCGATCGGCAACCCTATCAAGGCGGCCAGCGTCGGCAGGATATCGACCGTCATCACCGGGTTGGGCTGTTCGAACCCCGCCAGCCCCTTCCGCCAGAACAGCATCGGCACGCGCCGGTCATAGTCCCATACCGACCCGTGCGTGGCGACATAACGGCCGGGCGTCGCCGCATCCGTGTCGGTGATCGGCGTGACATTGGGCCGCAGCGCGAACAATAAGTCGCCCGACCGTTGCGGGTGGAAAGAAGCACGCAGGCGCTGTTCGACACTCCAGTTCAGCGGATCGCCGGTCGGCAGGGGCATAGCCATCATTTGCGCGCGAGTGACCACGGCCGCAATTTGGCGGTGGGCCATCAGTCGTGCGGCCATTGCCGCTTCGGCGCGCGCTCGCTGCGCCGGGGTGAGCGCTCGGTTCAGGTAGAGGTCGCTGCCTTCGGCCAAAAACAGCGGTTTGGGCAGCGCGAGTTCGTCCGCCACGGCATCACCCAGAGCAGCCAGTGAAAAGGTCCCGTCGATCCGTTCTGCAGCAGGCAGCGCATTCTGGCGGTTGCGTTCGGGGATGTCGTGGCCGCCATGATCGGCAGTCAGCACAACGGCATAGTCGATCCCGGTCGCGTCCAGCCGCGTGAAGAAATCACCCAGATCGCGATCGAGCGACAGCATTTGCAGGCACATTTCACTGCCGCCGGTGCCATAGCTGTGGCCAACATAATCGGTCGCCGACAACCCGAGAATAAGCAGGTCGGTTCCGCTGCCCTCGCCCATCCGGTTGGCCGCACGCAACGCCGCTCCGGCAGCGAGCACCGCGCCATCGGCTTCTGGAGTCGCCAAAAAGCTGCGCAGATTGCCGCCCGTGCGGGCCATGCGGCCGGTCCCGACCTGCTTGGCCGTGCCAATCGGAATCGGAACATCATGCGCGGCGCAAGCCACGGGCAGATCAAGTGGCGGGCGAGCAGTGTTGATGGCGCTGGCGATTGCGGCACCCGCGGCATGTGCTGTGGGCGACAGCGCCGTGCCGCGGTAGCTGGTTAGCCCGCTGGCATCGAGCCACAGCACTTCATCGGCAGACTTTCCCGCCATCATGATCGCCGCGCGATCCTTGCCAGCGACCGCGATGACACGCGCCGAAGGGCTGCGCGCCTTCATGAGATCGCCCAGTGTCGGCACGAGCAGATGGGCAACCGACGGCGCGTAATTGCTCGACGTGGATCCGGGCACTGACGGGTCTTCGGCGCAATAGACGCGCTTGTCGTCGCGTGGGAGCGCGGGGTCGGCCCAGTGATTCGCCACAATGCCGGTTCGCGCAGGGTGGCTACCGGTCAGAATCGTCGAATGGCCCGGGCAGGTTTCGGTTGCCGCGTGGGCCTGATATCCTGATGGAAACACCGCGCCCTTCGCCAAGCGCGCGAGCCCGCCGGTAACCAACCCGCGATACTCGGCGAACAGGTCGGCGGAGAATTGATCGACGGCGATGACAACTATCAGCTTGGGTGCAGGTTGCGACTGGGCAACAGCAATTGCTGACGAGAATAAGGCGGCGCAGGCCGCCATTACCCTCGTCGTCCACGCAAAGGTGGGGATCCATCGCCGACGTGTTGCTGATGAAATTGGCCGATGTACCATGCCGTGCGCTCCGGTGATGATTTCCCGCCTGCGCGGGAGTGACAAAGAGGGTGGCTATGCTCTGCTGCAAACTGGACTATAGGGCAAGAACTGCACGATGATGACCAATCCCCACTTCCCCCTGCTGCGTCTGATCCTGCTGTGGTTTACCGCGATTTTCGCTGCACCAGCCATCGCGCAGGCACCACTCCCGACCAACATTAGTCCGCAGCTGATCGCCGAACACAGCACTCCCAGGCCCGGCGGCACGACGACCCTCGCGCTGCTGATGACGCCCAAACCGGGGTGGCACGGCTATTGGAAGAACGGCGGCGATGCCGGGTTTGGGTTACAAATCGAATGGGATTTGCCCGACGGCGTGACGGTAGGGGCTTTCGATTATCCAGTGCCCGAGCCACTCGTATTGTTCGGGCTGATGAACCATGTCTACAAACAACCCTATGCCCTGCTGGCGCGGGTGCAAGTGGCGGACAATGTTGCGCCAGGGACCGATCTCAGCTTCAGTGGCAAGGCACTCTGGCTGGCATGCACCGACGAGGTGTGCGTGCCGGAAGAAGCCGTCATCGCGGTCAAGTTGACCGCAGGGCAGCCGGGTGCAGCGGTCAAGGCCGATCGGCGCTTCGACGCCTGGCGCGCGGCGCTGCCGCCGTTGCTCGACCGCAGCGGACGGTGGGAGCGCCGGGGTGATACGCTGCGAATTGGCCTGCCAATCCCAGAAGACGTGGCGATCAGCGACCCGCATCTGTTCGTCGCAACGACCAAGCTGATCGACTATGGCGCGCCGCAAAGCTTCAGTCGCAACGGCGACTGGCTGATCATCGAAGCACCGTTGAAGGGGGATGCGGCTGGACCCGCCGAAGCGCTGCTGCGGTTGCAAGGTGCACGCGGACTCGAAGTTAAACTCGCCCCCGGTGCGGTGCCAGCGGCAGGCCAGCCGCTGATGATGGCGTCAGGCGGCATTGACTGGAGCCTGTTCGGCTGGGCGCTCAGCGGGGCAGTGCTGGGCGGCTTGCTGCTCAATCTGATGCCCTGCGTGTTTCCAATCCTGAGCCTGAAAGCACTGAGTCTGGCCCGCGCTGGCGGCCATGCGCGCGAGGCTAAAGTCGAGGCGTTGGCCTATGCGGCGGGTGCGGTCGCAGTCGCGCTGCTGCTCGGCGGACTGCTACTCGCGCTGCGCGCAGGCGGGGCCGAGATTGGCTGGGCATTCCAGTTGCAAAATCCTTGGAGTGTGGGCGCATTGTTGCTGCTGACGCTGGCCATCACGGCCAATTTGCTCGGGCTTTTTGAACTGCCGAGCTTCGGCGGCGGTGATGCGCTGACACGCGCAGGCGGAGCAAAAGGCGGCTTTGCCACCGGCGCGCTCGCTGCCTTTGTCGCGACGCCGTGCAGCGGACCTTTCATGGGTGCGGCGCTGGGCGCGACGCTCGCGCTGCCCGCCGCCGCCGCGCTGCCGATTTTCGGCGGCTTGGGGCTGGGCCTCGCCCTCCCCTTCGTCGCCATCGCTTACTCGCCCGCGCTGCGCCGCCGTCTGCCAAAGCCCGGCGCATGGATGGCAACTTTCCGCAAGTGGCTGGCGCTGCCGATGGCAATTACTGCGTTGGGACTGGCGTGGCTGCTCTGGCAGCAGGTCGGGACTACACGTCATGACCCCGCTGCCATCGCCGCCAAGACATCATCGGCGTGGTCCCCAGAGGCATTCGCCGCTGCCCGCGCGTCGGGCAAACCGGTTTTTGTCAATTTCACCGCCGACTGGTGCATCACCTGCAAGGTCAACGAACAAACCAGCATCGGCCGTGCCGAGGTGCAGGCGGCGTTCGACAAGGCGGGGGTAGTGCAGCTGACCGGCGACTGGACGAACGGCGACCCCGCCATCACCCGGGCGCTGGCTGCGCAGGGACGCAACAGCCTGCCGCTGTATTTGTGGTATGCGCCCGGTAAAGACGCTCCTGAGGTGCTACCGCAGATCTTGACGCCGGGTTTGTTGGTGGAAAGGGCTGAGGGTCGATGAACAACGTCATTGCAAGCTTAGCGAGGCAATCCAGAGCGGTTTACGCCAGCCCTGAATTGCCTCGCTACGCTTGCAATGACGAAGTTTAGCTGTGGCCAAAGTTCGCGCCGACCAGTTGCTAGTCGAGCAGGGCCATGCCGAAAGCCGCGCGCGGGCTCAGGCATTGATCCTCGCGGGGCTGGTCTTCGTCGACGACCGCAAAGTCGACAAGGCGGGGCAGCAATTGCCTCCAGATACGGTCCTGACCCTGAAAGGCCGCGATCACACGTGGGTGTCGCGCGGCGGGTTGAAGCTGGATCATGCGCTTGCCGAACTGGGATGGGATGTCACCGATGCTGTGGCCATCGACGTCGGCAGCTCGACCGGCGGCTTTACCGATGTGCTGCTGTCGCGCGGCGCTGCAAGGGTTTATGCGGTTGATTCCGGTACCAACCAGCTGGCTTGGAAATTGCGGCAGGACGCGCGCGTCGTTGTGCTCGAGCAAATCAGCGCACGCATCCTCACGCCCATCCATATTCCCGAACCCGTTGACCTGATTGTGTGCGACGCCAGCTTCATCAGCCTCGCCAAGGTGCTGCCCGTCCCGCTGGGGTTTGCCAAAGCGGGCGCGCGGCTGATCGCGCTGATCAAGCCGCAGTTCGAGGCCGAGCGGCACGAAATCGGCAAGAAGGGCGTGGTCCGCGACACCGCCGTGCATGCGCGCGTCTGCGCCGAAGTACAGGCGTGGCTGGGCAGCATCGGCTGGCGGATAGATGCATTGATGACCAGCCCTATCACCGGGCCCGAGGGCAACGTCGAATTTCTGGTGGCGGCGACGAACGGCACGGCTTGACGCGCTTTGAACCAGCCGCAACAAGCCACCCGTTTTCCCGAGCGAAGACGAGGGACTATGCCGAGCGCAGTCGCGGCTGCACCTCTGCAATTCTCGCTTCGCTCGAAGCGGCCCCTCGTCTTCGCTCGGGGATGCGCGAAAATTATGGAAAGAATATCCGCAATGACCGAACTCGCCACTCCCGATCAGCTGCGCATGTCCTTCGTCCGCTGGGCGCTGGTGACAGTGCCTGCGACGGTGCTGCTCGGCAGCCTGTCGGGCCTTCTTTCAAACAGCGGCTTTGGCAACCCCTGGTTCGACGCGCTGGTTATCCCCGATTTCATGCCGCCGGGGTGGGCGTTTGGGGTGGTCTGGCCGGTCCTCTACGCGCTTCTGGGGCTAGCGCTAGCGATGATCCTGAACGCGCGCGGGGCCCAGGGTCGCCGGGCGGCGCTGGCGCTGTTCGCCACCGCATACCTTGCCAATTTGGCTTGGTCGCCGCTCTTCTTTGCTGCGCACCAGATATCAGCGGCTTTCTATCTGATTCTGTTCATGATCGCGGTGACGATTGCCACCGCCTTTGCCTTTGGCCGCATTCGTAGCATCGCCGCGTGGCTGCTCGTGCCCTATCTGTGCTGGATCAGCTTTGCTGCCATGCTGAATTTCGCGTTCGACCAGCTCAATCCAGAGGCCGAAACCCTTGCACCCGCCGCCGCGCGCTCCCAAATCAATGCCAGTCCGCTTCAACCGGCAGAGGAATGACCCATGCAAAGTGAGAACCGCTTTTTCGACGATCTGGCGCGCGTGATGAACGGCGTCGCCGGCACTGTGGCCGGGGCGGGCCGCGAGGCTGAGGCGGCAATGCGCGAGCGCGCCAAGGAATGGATTGGCCGCATGGACTTTGTCAGCCGCGAGGAATTTGAAGCGGTCAAGCAAATGGCCGCCACCGCGCGCGCCGAAGCCGAGGCGCTGAAACAGCGGCTCGACGCGCTGGAGGGCAAATCTGCAGCTGCCAAGCCCGCCGCGCCGAAGCGTGCCGCCGAGCCCAAGGACTGATTGACTCGCCTTCCCCGGCCCTGCCCGCTAAAGCGGCGAGGTGATGAGCGACAATATCTACGACGACGACGAACAGGAAGCCGCGCCGATTGACATGATCAGCGCCTATTTCGAGGCGCATGGCTGGCCGCACGAAATGGTCAGCGAGGACGAGATTGTCGCTACAGTGCAGGGTAGCTGGACCAATTACGAGCTGCGCGCGGTGTGGCGCGGTGAGGATCGGGTGATCCAGCTGCTCGCCTTTCCCGACATTCGCGTGGTTGAGGACCAGAAGAGCGTGACGCACGAGGCGCTGGCGCTGATCAACGAACAATTGTGGCTGGGCCATTTCGAGCTGTGGTCGAACAGCGGGACAATCCTCTATCGTCACGGTCTGCTGGTGGGCAGCGACGGGGCGTTAGGGCTTGATGCCGCCGAAACGCTGATCGAAACCGCGATTGACGAGTGCGAGCGTTTTTATCCGGTGTTTCAGTTCATCCTGTGGGGCGGCAAGACCCCGACAGAAGCGCTGGCAGCATCACTCATTGAAACGCGCGGCGAGGCCTGAAACCGACCCCAACTCTGCCTGCCCTGAGCTTTTCCAATGGTCGTTCTTTTTTGGCGACGGTGAAGAAAAGGACAGCCCTTCGACAAGCTCAGGGCGGACGGGGTAGGGATTGCAGAGTGGCTTACCGCCGCTCAAACCTTACCAAACCTTCACCGAGCTCGTTCACACCAATCGCCAGTGCCTCGCCGCTCCAGTCTGCGACAAATACCGTGCGGCGGCCCAAATCACTGGGATGCGTCGCTCGATTGCCCGCAATAACCAGCCCTGCCGACGGATTCTTGCGCTCCTCAGCAGCAACGGCGATCAGTGCCGAATAGTTTTCCTTGTTGCGACCCTGCACCAGCAGATTGTTCGTTATCCGCCCGACCGAGCCAGAGGGCAGGTCGATCAAATAGTTGGTGCCAATGCCTTGACTGTCGTCGAAGCTGTTGTCGCTGATGTCGACTTTAACCGCCCGCGCCTTGAAATAATGGCCGCCACTGCCCTTTTCAAAGCGGCTGCGCGTGACGATTACTCGGCCCCAGATGCCGGCGTACACGCTGTGCGCGCACGACAGCCCGCGGTCGCAGCGACCAAGGCGCGAAAAGGTCGAGCGGTCGATGGTCAGCGTCGCGGCGGGATCATCGTGCGTGAGGATGCCCTCTTCACTATTGCGGAACAATGTGTTGCTGACACTTAGGTCGCTGCGCTCCAGGCGGATGCCAGCGCCGTTACCGTCGGGCACGCGCAAATTCTGGAACACCAGCCCGTCGACGCTGGCCCCGGCACCGCGCAGCACCAGTGCAGCTTTGCCCTCGCACGTCACGCTGTCGAAGATGGCAGTACCCGGTTCGACCGCGACAAGAGCAATCTGGCCCGACACCTGCACTGCGCAATCACGGTGCGTGCCGGGCGCGATGCGGATGGTACCGACACCGTCGCCGACCGCGTTGACCGCGTCCTGCAGCCGCATGAACGCCTGCCCGGTTTCAGCGATGACATAAGGCGCGCCGTCGGTTTGCGACTGCGCTGGAATCACCATCGCCAGCGCAATCAGCATCGCTATCGCGGTCAGCGGGCGCGGGCGCAGGAAGCGGATGGACATTCATTGCCATTAGCTGGCGTTCACCGCCCGGTCGTTTGCAAGGCTGGTTAATTTTTGCAATGTGCCAGCCTGGGACGCGAGGCGCGGCGCCGGTTAACGCCGCACGTCGCATTGCCAATGGTCTCCAATCGGTTATGACCGCGAAAGCTGGGGTCGCATGAACTTAACCGAAATCTATCTGATCGCACTGCTGATCATCTTTGCCGTGCCGTGGCTGGTGTGGCGGCTCGGGCGTACCGATTATTGGGCGCCATTGGTGGTGGTGCAGATCGTCGGCGGCATCTTGCTCGGCCCCGGCGTGCTCGGCGCGGCCTTTCCGGCCTATTATGATTTCGTGTTTCGCCCCGATGTGATCACCGCGCTCAACGGCGTGGCCTGGTGGGCCGTGATGCTGTTCGTGTGGGTCGCGGGCATTGAGCTGGAACTGGGCGAGGCGTGGCAGCACCGGCGCGAAACCAGTGTAACGGCGGGATTGGCCCTTGGCGTGCCGCTGCTGCTGGGATCTCTGGCGGCCGCTTTCCTGCTGCAATGGCCGGGCTGGCGCGGGCCAGAGGGCGCGCATTGGCAGGCAGTGGCGGGCATCGGCATGGCCTGCGCGGTCACCGCCATCCCGATACTGGTTCTGCTGATGGAAAAGATGGCGATATTGCGCGCCCCGCTAGGCCAGCGCATTTTGCGCTATGCCAGCCTCGACGATATCGCCATCTGGGCGGTGTTGGCCATCATTCTGCTGGATTGGGAACGAATCGGGCGCCAACTGGTCTTCCTGATCGGTTTTGCTGTGGCGGCCTGGGCCATCCGCCGGTTGATGCCGCGCCTGCGCGAGGCCGACCGTTGGCCGGTTGGCCTCGTGTGGCTGGCGCTGTGCGGACTGGCGGGTGACTGGTCAGGCTTGCACTATATGGTTGGTGCCTTTTTGGCTGGCACGGTGCTCGAGGCAAAATGGTTTGGGCATGACGCGATGGACCGGTTCCGCGGCGTCGTTCTGCTGACGATGATGCCCGTCTTTTTCCTGTCAACGGGACTGCGCACCCAGTGGGACGGCGGCGGGGTGGCGGTCTTTGCTGCGGCCGCGCTGTTGTTGGTGGCGGGGGTCGCGGGCAAGTTGGGCGGCGTCGCGATCGCAGGACGCATCCTTGGCTGGCAAAAGGGAGAGGCGTGGCTGGTGGGCTGGTTGCTGCAAACCAAGGCGCTGATCATGATCATTTTCGCCAATGTGCTGCTCGACAAAGACATTATCTCGAACACCGCCTTTACCGCGCTGCTGCTGATGGCAGTGGGCAGCACAATGCTGACGGTACCGGTGGTGACCCCGCTGCTACGCCGGATGCCCGGGCTGATCGGCAAGGCGGGGTAGGCCGCGCCGCCAAAATCTGTATCATTGCGGGACGAAAACTAGTGTGCCAAAGGCATGCGATGATTGCACAAATCATGGTTGCTGATAGGTAAATGCCGAAGGTCGCAAACCGAACAAGAACCGATTCGCTCTTCCATTGGGGATTAATACGATGAAAAAATTAGGCTTTGCGGCGCTTGCGAGCGTTGCCGTTCTTGCCGCCGCTCCGGCGTCGGCAACCGTGATCTTCACATCCGGCTTTGAAGGTCCGGGTAACAGTAACAACTCACGCACGCCGGCCAACGATCCGGGCGTTAAGACGCCGGCTGGGGATTATGGCCTGTACACCACCGCTGATGGGTGGACAGCAGACAATCCGACGCATCCTATCGAACTTCAGAATCGCGTAGCCGGCAATCCGGCGCCGACTGGCGGCGATGTGTTCGTTGAACTGGACAGCACCAAGAACAGCTCGATGTCGCGTACCATCGTTAGCGGCGGCAGCTATCTGCTCTCGTTCCTCTATTCGCCGCGTCCGGGTCGCCCGGCTTCGACGAATGGCATTGAGGTCCTACTCAATGGCGTAGTGTTCAACCCGCCGGGCACGGTCACGGGTGCAGGTGGTAGCAACACCACTTGGTCGACCATTTCGATCGGCAAATTCTATGCTGCCGCTGGCTCGAAGCTGACCTTCAAAGCTGTCGGCACCAGCGACTCCTTTGGCGGATATGTCGACAACATCACGCTGGCTGCGGTTCCCGAGCCGGCAACCTGGGCGATGATGATCATGGGCTTTGGTCTGATCGGCGGCGCACTGCGCAGTGCCAAGGGCCGTCAGACGGCGCGCGTCCGCTTCGCCTAACACTTGATATCGTGTCAAAATCGGGGCTCGCCAGTCGGACTGGCGAGCCCTTTTTGCTGGGCGCGTTCATGTCAAATTTGTTTCAAATGGGGACAAAGCGACCGGATGCGCATGCAGACTTTGCTTGCGTCGCAGCAGCGGGGTTAATAGCCATTTAATCACAAATTCCCGGGTCGCTACGGAATTTTGGTCGAGTCGCAGCAATGTTAGGGCCGGCCTTCACGGGAGTGACGCACATGAAGAAATTTGTCCTGACTGCTGCGCTGGCATTCGCCGCAGTCTCCGCTGCCGCTCCGGCGCAGGCGGCCTTTCCGGTTTACCCCAATCCCGGCACCCAAAACCCGCAAAACTATCTGGTCACGGCCGCCAACACCGGCGTGCTACGCGCGATTTTTGTTGGCAAGGATGCGGCGCACACTTCGCTGCTCGGCGTACTGGTGGGCGGCATCGATCGTGGCACCGGCCTCAACAACCAGACCGCGACCTTTGGCCAAGTTTACAACTATGGCGCAATCACTGCGGGCCAGACGATTGAATATTATATTTTCAACACCACCACCGGCCAGAAGTATTTCCTCGACAAGTCGAAAAATCCTGGGAACGTCCAGCATTTCTGGCGCGCCAACTATAGCGGCACCGATTTCGGCTATGCAGTAACTGGCGGCTATTATAGCGGCGAAGATCTGCCCAAAGGAGGCGACTTCGACTACAATGACATGTCCTGGGTCAGCACCACTGGTGCCGTCCCCGAGCCCGCCACCTGGGCGATGATGATCATGGGCTTTGGCCTGATCGGCGGCGCACTGCGCAGTGCCAAGGGCCGTCAGACGGCGCGCGTCCGCTTCGCCTGACGCCGCAATCTTTCCCTTGGGGGGGAAGTGAGGCCCGCCGGTTCCATCCCCGGCGGGCCTTTTACATTGGTCAGTCCATATTCGGGCGCAGCCAACGGCGCGCGGTGTCGAGATCGACGCCGCGCCGCGCGGCATAGTCGGCGACCTGACCTTCGCCAACCCGCGCGACGCCGAAATATTCGGCCTGCGGATGGCCGAAATAGAAGCCGCTGACCGCCGCCGTGGGTAGCATCGCAAAGCTTTCGGTGAGCGTCAGCCCGGCATTGGCGGGTGCATGCAACAGGTCGAACAGGATCGGCTTCAAACTGTGGTCGGGACAGGCGGGATAGCCGGGCGCAGGACGGATGCCGCGATACTCTTCCTTGATCAGCGCATCGTTGGTCAGCTGCTCGCCCGGGGCATAGGCCCATAGGGTCGTGCGCACATGCTGATGGAGCCGTTCGGCAAAAGCCTCAGCAAAGCGGTCCGCCAGCGCTTTCAGCAAAATGTCCGAATAGTCATCCTTGTCGGCCTGAAATCGCGCCAGATGCGGCTCGATGCCGTGGATGCCAACGGCAAAACCGCCGATCCAATCGCCGTCATGATCGATGAAGTCAGCCAGGCACATATTGGCGCGTCCCTCGCGCTTGGCGATCTGTTGGCGCAGGAAGGGGATGCGGATGTGCTCCTCCTGTTCGACCAGATGCACCACCACATCGTCGCCCTCGCGGCGGCACGGCCACAGCCCGGCCACGCCGCGCGCGGTCAGCCATTTGCCTTCGACAATCTGCGCCAGCATCGCCTGTGCATCGGCCCAAAGGGCACGCGCGCTTTCGCCGACCACCGGGTCTTCCAGAATGGCGGGATAATTGCCGTGCAGCTCCCAGGCGCGGAAAAAGGGCGTCCAGTCGATGCACTGCGCCAGATCCGCCAAATCCCAGCCATCGAACACATGCACCCCGGGCTGTTCGGGCGGCGGCGGTTTGATGTGCATGTCGGCGATGAAGGCGTTAGCGCGAGCATCTTCGATGCTGATCAGCGCGCTCTGCCCCTTGCCTTCGCGTACCTCGCGGATGTGCGCATAATCATCGGCATAGCCTTGGACATAGGCGTCGCGCCCGGTGTCGCTAACCAGCGCCGTTGCCACCCCGACCGCGCGGCTGGCGTCGAGCACGTGCAGAACAGGGCCATCATAGGCAGGGTCGATCCGCAGCGCAGTGTGCACCTTTGACGTGGTCGCGCCGCCGATGAGCAAGGGAATAGCCATCCCAGCGCGCTGCATCTCCTCGGCCACTGTGACCATTTCATCGAGTGACGGTGTAATCAGGCCCGACAGGCCGATCATGTCGGCGTCATTCTCGTTCGCAGCATCCAATATCTTCGACCATGGCACCATGACGCCAAGGTCGATCACCTCGTAGCCGTTGCATTTGAGCACGACGCCTACGATATTTTTGCCAATATCGTGCACATCGCCCTTCACCGTTGCCATGATGATGCGGCCCTTGGCCTTGGCGCCTTCGGCTTTTTCCGCTTCGATAAAGGGAATGAGGTGCGCGACGGCTTTCTTCATCACGCGCGCCGATTTGACCACCTGCGGCAGGAACATCTTGCCCGAACCGAATAGGTCGCCCACGACGTTCATGCCGTCCATCAGCGGACCTTCAATGACCTCGATAGGCCGGGTAGCGATCAGTCGCGCTTCTTCGGTGTCGGCGACGACATGCGCGTCGATGCCTTTGACCAACGCATGTTCCAGCCGCTTGTGGACATCCCACCCCCGCCATTCCTCGGCCGCCTTTTCCTGCGCCGCGTCGGTGCCGCGGAACTTTTCGGCCAGCGCAATCAGCCGCTCGGTTGGGCTTTCGGCCTCGCCATCCACCTTGCGGTTGAGGATGACATCCTCGCACGCCTGGCGCAGCGCCGGGTCGATCGTATCATAGACATCGAGTTGGCCGGCGTTGACGATGGCCATGTCCATGCCAGCCGGAATAGCGTGATAAAGGAACACGCTGTGCATGGCGCGGCGGACAGGTTCGTTACCGCGAAAGCTGAACGACAGGTTGGAAAGGCCGCCTGAGATATGGACGTGCGGGCAGCGAGCCTTGATTTCGCGCGTCGCGTTGATGAAGTCGACCGCATAGTTGTCATGTTCTTCAATCCCCGTCGCCACCGCAAAGATATTGGGATCGAAGATGATATCCTCGGGCGGGAAGCCTATGCCCGTCAGCAATTTATAAGCGCGCGCGCAAATCTCGACCTTGCGTGCTTCGGTGTCGGCCTGCCCGGTCTCGTCGAACGCCATGACCACGACGGCAGCACCATAGGCCATGCATTTGCGCGCTTGTTCTAGGAATGGCGCCTCGCCCTCCTTCATGGAAATCGAATTGACGATGGGCTTGCCGGGAACGCATTTCAGGCCCGCCTCGATCACCTCCCATTTGGACGAATCGATCATCACCGGCACGCGCGCTATGTCGGGTTCGGCGGCAATGAGTTTCAGGAAGGTGGTCATGGCGTGGACGGCGTCGAGCAGCCCTTCGTCCATGTTCACGTCGATGATTTGCGCGCCGTTTTCGACCTGCTGGCGCGCGACTTCGACCGCGGCGGCATAATCGTCCGCGAGGATCAGCTTCTTAAACGCCGCCGAACCAGTAACGTTGGTGCGTTCCCCGATGTTGACGAAGGTGGAAGAGGATTGGGTCATGCGGCCATCGTAAAGGCTTCGAGCCCCGCCAATCGCGTGCGCACCGGCACGTCTGGAAGCGCGCGGGGTGGCTTGTCCTTTGCCATCGCAGCCATCGCCGCAATATGCGCAGGCGTCGAGCCACAGCAACCACCGAGGATGTTGACCTGACCTGCTTCGGCCCATTCACCAACCAGCTCAGCGGTCGTATCGGGCAGCTCGTCATAGGCGCCCAGTTCGTTGGGCAGCCCGGCGTTTGGATAGACCATTACCAGCGTATCGGCGATGGCGCTGAGCGTGCGGACGTGCGGGCGCAGCTGCGCGGCACCGAAACTACAATTCAGCCCGATGGTCACCGGACGCGCATGGCGCACGGCATACCAAAAGGCTTCGACCGTATGCCCCGACAGGTTGCGCCCCGACAGGTCGGTCAGCGTCATCGACAGCATCAGCGGCAATTCGCGCCCGATGGCGGCTTCGGCCTGCAACGTCGCGGCAATGCCTGCCTTGGCGTTCAGCGTGTCGAAAACTGTTTCAATCAGGATGAAATCGGCTCCGCCCGCTGCCAGCGCTTCAATCTGTTCGCGGTAAACGGCGGTCAGCTGGTCGAAGTCAATTTCGCGATAGCCGGGGTTGTTGACATCGGGCGACAACGACAGCGTCTTATTGGTGGGCCCCACGGCTCCCGCCACAAAACGGCGTTTGCCATCTTGCCGCGCCGCGTCATCGGCCGCCGCACGCGCAATTCGCGCCGAGGCGAGGTTGATGTCACGCACGAGATGTTCGGCGCCATAGTCGGCCTGGCTGATGCTGTTGGCGCTGAAGGTGTTGGTCGACACAATGTCCGAGCCCGCCGCCAAATAGGCGCGCGTAATGCTGTCTACGATATCCGGCCGGGTCAGCGCCAGAATATCGTTATTGCCCTTTTGGTCGTGGGTCAGTCCCAGTGACCCGGCATACGCCGCCTCGTCCAGCTTCCAATTCTGGATCTCGGTCCCGAATGCGCCGTCGGTGAGCAACAGACGCTGCGCCGCGGCCGCTAACAGTGCTTCGCGCGCGCTCATGCTGCTGCCTCCTGCTGCGCCTTGGCAGGGCGTAGGCCCAGCATATGGCAGATGGCATAGCTGAGCTCGGCGCGGTTCAATGTGTAGAAATGGAAATCGCGCACCCCACCCGCATACAGGCGGCGGCACATTTCAGCAGCCACCGTCGCGGCCACCAACTGGCGCGCGGCAGGATGATCGTCGAGGCCATCGAACAAGGAGACCATCCATGCCGGGATCGCGGTGCCGCACATATCGGCCATGCGCCGCGTCTGAGACACGTTCGACACGGGCAGGATGCCGGGGATGATCGGCGCGCTGATCCCCGCCGCCGCCGCCGCGTCGCGAAACCGCAGGAATGCGTCGGGCGAAAAGAAAAATTGGGTGATTGCGCGGGTTGCCCCTGCGTCAAGCTTGCGCTTTAGATTGTCGAGGTCCGCCTCGGCGCACCCCGCTTCGGGATGTACCTCGGGATAGGCCGCAACCGAAATGTCGAAATCGGCAATTTTCTTGAGACCTGCCACCAGTTCGGCGGCGCTGGCATAGCCATCGGCGTGCGCCCGAAAGGGCCCGCCACCCGGCACATCGCCGCGCAGCGCGACAATATGCCGCACACCCGCCGCCCAATAGGCCTCCGCCACTTCGGCAATGTCGCCGCGCGAAGCCTCGACACAGGTCAGATGAGCGGCAGGAGCAACGTCACTATCACGTGCAATACGCGCGACGGTGGCGTGGGTGCGTTCGCGCGTCGAGCCGCCCGCGCCATAAGTCACCGACACGAAATTGGGGTTTAGCGGGGCCAACGTTTCAAAGGCGCCCCATAATTGCTCTTCCATCCGCTCGGTCTTGGGCGGGAAAAACTCGAAGCTGACCCCGATGTCGCCGGGTAGCCCAGCGAACAATGGGGAGGCAGCGGCACGGCGCGCTTCGCTGTCCAGATCGAAACTCTGCGTCATGCGGCAACCCTTTTTGCTTTTGTCGCGGCGCTGGCGCCGCCTTGATCCTGCGCTTCTTCACTGCGCCGCCGCGCCAGCCAGATCTTAACTGTCAGCGGATCACCCGCCAGCGCCTGCACGGTTTCGATCACCAGCCCGCACGACGCGAACCAGCCGCGCATCTGGGCGTCGGCAAAGCCAAGCCGGGCGTGCGCCGCGCGGGTGCGCAAATCTTCCTGATCATGCGCCGCGAAATCGACGATCAGCAAGTGGCCGCCAGGGCGCAGGACGCGTGCGGCCTCGGCAATCACGCGCTGCGGCTCGTGCGCGAAATGCAGCACCTGATGCATTACCACCGTGTCGACCGACGTGTCGCCCATCGGTAGCGCCACAAAATCGCCCTGCACCAAATCAGCAGCGATGGCCCGATCGGCGAGTTTGGCGCGCGCGATACGCAGCATTTCCGGGCTGCGGTCGAGCGCGGTGATGCACCGCGCCGTGGGCGCGAAGATTTCGGCCATTCGCCCTGTGCCGGTGCCAATGTCGAGCAGATGGCCCAAGCGGCGGTTGTGCATCAATCGCAGGATCGCGGCCTCGACTTCTTCTTCACCGATGTGGCGGGCGCGGATGGCGTCCCATTCGTCGGCATGGTCGGCAAAGTAGCGACGCGCCGCCGCTGCGCGCTCCTCGCGCACCAATTCCAGTCGCTCGCGATCTGCAGCCATTGCCGCCGCTTCGGCGGCCGCGCTTGGCCAGATATCGAGCAGCGCAGTCACAGCATCCACCCCCGGTCCACTGGCCAGCCGCAGAAATACCCAGCCGCCCTCGCGCTGACGCACCACCAACCCGGCATCGTCCAGTATACGGACATGGCGCGACACGCGCGGCTGGCTTTGTTCCAGCACGACCGCCAGCTCGCCAATCGCCAGCTCCATGACCCGCAGCAACGCAACGATGCGCAAGCGCGTCGGATCGGCAAGCCCGTGGAATAGATACGATTGGTGACCCATCGAGGCAGCCATATAAAGATATCTTTATATAGCGTCAATGACGATAGCAGCCCCAAGCAACGCCGACTATTAGGCCGAGCCCTTTCACTTCGCCGTGATTTTGCCGCAACCTAAGAATTTGCCGTTGCGCCCGCGCGTCCATGCGTTTAGCCAACGCAGCGATGCAGTCGGGAAGCCTCCCGGCGACATCTGTCATACCATGAGAAGAGGGGTGCACCCATATGAAGAAGTCGATCACCATGTCGCTGGTCCTGGCCGCATCGCTCGGTCTCGCCGCTTGCGCCGAAAAGGCTGCTGACGACGCCGCTGCTGGCGCCGAAACCGCTGCTGAAGGCGCAGAAGCTGCTGCCGAAGGCGCGATGGACGCCGCCGAAGGCGCTGCTGATGCCGCCGCCACCACCGGCGACGCGATGGCCGAAGGCGCGACCGATGCTGCTGCCGCCGCTGGCGAAGCTGCCGACAAGGCTGGCGAAGCCGCCAAGGCTGCTACCGAAGCTGCCGACGCAGCCAAGGGTGCGATGGAAGAAGCCAAGAAGTAAGGTTTTTTCTCTGTTTCTGGCGTTGCCGGAGCAGCAGAAAAACCACAGGGCCGTCTGCGCAAGCAGGCGGCCCTTTGTTTTGGCGTACAGGCTTGCATGGCGCACGGCGTCGCCCTAGTTCTTTGATTCCAGCTTATTCGGGAGATAAGATATGCGCAAATTGATGATTGCCTCGATCGCTGCTGCGGCGTTCAGCCTGACCGCCTGTTCGCAGGCCGCGAAGGAAGAGACCGGCGAAGCTGCTGAAGCCGTGGCCGACGACGCGGCCGCAGGTGCCGAAGCTGCGGGTGATGCCATGGCCGAGGGCGCCGAAGCCGCTGCCGCCGCCGCAGGTGAAGTGGCCGCCGACGCCAAGGACGCCGCTGCTGAGGCCGGTGCTGCCGCCAAGGAGGGCACCGCCAACGCCCTCGACGCCGCTGGCGATGCAGCCAAGGAAGCCGCCGCCGAGGTAAAAAAGTAAGGCAGATCGCCTTCCTGTAACCGTGGGGCATCGGCGCCGTGCCGGTGCCCCTTTTGCTTTTGTGCAACGCTCGCTAACCTTGTCGCCATGCTACGCCTTGCTCCCTTCATTTTGCTTCTCGCTGCATGCGGCGAAACCCACAGTGCGCCAGGCCCGGGCGGGGTGACCATTGGCGAGGCCAAAGCGTTGGACGACGCTGTCACGATGTTGGAAGAGCGCGGCAAGCGGGAACCCAAGCCAGCTCCTGCGGCCGGGAAATGACCATGGCCGCGCCCGTCCACCTGGTTTTTCCGATCTTCCCCAATCTGACCCAGCTGGATTTCATGGGGCCGGTTCAGTTCCTTTCGCGCCTGCCCGGTGCAGAGGTGCATGTCGCCGCCGCAACCCTTGAACCGGTACCGACCGATTGCAACGTCGCGCTGGTTCCGAATGTCACCTTTGCCAACTGCCCTCAGGCCGACATCCTCTGTGTGCCCGGTGGCCACGGCGTGCGCGAGGCATTGCATGACGGCGGCGCCGTGCCCTTCATTGCGCGCCAGGCCCCCGGCGCGCGCTGGGTGACGAGCGTCTGTACCGGGGCCTTCCTGCTGGGCGCGGCGGGGCTGCTGAGGGGCAAGCGCGCGACCTGTCACTGGGCCTATACCCAGTTGCTGCCGCTGGTCGGGGCGGAGCACGCGCCGGGCCGCGTGGTCGAGGACGGGAATGTCATCACGGCCGGCGGCGTGACCAGCGGCGTTGATTTCGCGCTGACGCTGATCGCGCGCGAGGCGGGCGAAGAGGTTGCCCGGATGATCCAGCTGGCATTGGAATATGACCCAGCGCCGCCATTTCCTGGCGGGCATCCTGACAGCAGCGGGGCGGAGCGAACAAAGGCGCTGCGGGCGCGGGTTTATGATGCCGCCGCCGAGGCGATGCGCGCGGCGCTAGCGGGGATTTAAGCCGACACGCCTTCGGTAGTGCGGCACATTATTGGCACCTTCGGAAAAAATGCTGACTGTCCGCAATCGACCCCATATCGGTCATTACTCTGGTAAAGATATACGCCCGAAACTCGCCATATCAGATGACAGCCGTCTATCGAACAGTGTTCGAGCTAGAACCAGATCCCAATCACGAGAAGACGACAAGGGCTTTCGTTTCCAATGACCTTTCACAAGCTGCAATCAAACGGGTAATGACAAACGTCTCAACTGGGAGGCACTGCCAAGGCTCACCATTGGAAGGGGGAGCCTCGACGTTCTCATAAACTTCTTCACTTTCTGGATCGAGGCCCGCAGGAATTGATAGTGCCTGCGCAAGTTCATGGCACTCTGCCAAGAGCATCTGGGCCGATCCGACCATCCCTCCTATGCCGTCACGCTGAGGCGCGCGCCGATCGAAAACCACTTCGGTAAGGACTCGAGGGAGATAAAACCCCTCAGCATCTGAATGGAGCATCAGGTGAGAGAAAGGGGGCCTTTCACGTCGAAAGAAGCCGAACAGACCTTTCTTAAAACCACGCCGCAGATACTCTTCGTGGTTGCGGTAAAATTGCGCAAGCACAGCATCATCTGCAGCCTCTTCGTAAGCACATTTGGGCGGAAGACAGCGATTAATAGTCAGCCAAGCCGCTAACCTGCGGACATGGTGCAAGCCTGAATATCCATAGGATTCCCAGCTTTGGCTACCACCTTCAATTGCTTCTGGCTCATGATGCGGTGCTTCTCCAGCCTCGACCAGAACCAAGTTCAGGTCATCGAGCACCTGTCGATGCCAAGATGCGCCTTCCTCATCATGCTTCAGGAGATCATCAAGATGGCCGACAATTATATTCAGTCCCATGCGTCCCCCTAAATTGCCGGTCTGCGTGTCGGTTGTCATCTATGCGAGCACCGGCCTATGTCCGCTCGTATTCCACGATAACCGGACATTCAACTTCCCACCCAATATCGGTCACTAAGGGTCGGTCAGCGCGGAGCTGAGAGCGGACACTGCGCTGTCAGAACATTTCGCTGAGGCCACAAAAAACCCCGGCGGATTGCTCCGCCGGGGTCCTTTGCTTCCGACCGGATGGCCGAACGACGCGGACTTAGAAGTCCATGCCGCCCATGCCGCCCATGCCGCCGCCGCCCATGGGCATCGCCGGCTTGTCTTCGGGCAGTTCCGAAATCGTCGCTTCGGTGGTGATCAGCAGACCAGCAACCGATGCAGCGTTCTGGAGCGCGGTGCGCACGA
>JANRIY010000002.1:0-45850 GCA_033764495.1 Sphingopyxis sp.
GCCCTTCTCGGCCTTCTTGGGCTTGGCGGGGGTATCAAAGCGCTTCATCTGCCCGGCCAGCTCGGCAATCTTGGCATCCACCGCCGCATCGTCGGCGGGCACCACCAGCCGCTCCAGCTTCAGCCCGTCGAGCGAAGGCAGCTCGAACGTCGGCAGCACTTCCAGCGCCACCGAAACGTCGGCGTCTTTGCCCGTTTCATAGCCATCGTCCAGGCTGACGGCGGGTTGCAGCGCCGGGCGCAGCTTTTCCTTGGCGATCAGGCTCTGCACACCGTCGTTGATGGCCTTGTTCAGCGCATCCTGCGCCAGCCCCGCACCGTGCATCTTGCGAATCAGGTTCGCGGGTACCTTGCCGGGGCGGAAACCGGGCATGCGCACTTGCGGCGCAATTGCTTTCACCTCGGCGTCAACGCGCGCGTCAATATCCTTGGCGGCGATGGTCAGCCGATATTCGCGCTTCAGGCCTTCGTTCAATGTCTCGACGGTCTTCATTGCCTTCAATCAATCCTTGTCAAACCATGGCAGCAGCCGCTTCGGCGCTGCGAAAAATACCGGGCCATCCCGCCGCCCAAACTGGTGCGGGCGAAGGGACTCGAACCCCCACATCTTGCGATACTGGTACCTAAAACCAGCGCGTCTACCAATTCCGCCACGCCCGCTTGGCCGAGGGAACCGGCACAAACCGCGCCGCCCTATAGCAGGCGGGGCGGTGGGGGCAAGGGGGTGGGGTGAGATGGAAGCGTCAGGGTGTGGCGGGACCCGCGACTGGCGGTTCAGCAATCGCGGCGACCGGCTCGGGCACGGCCGCTTGTCCCCGTGTCGCGCGTCCACCGATGCGGTTGACCAGCCCGCCGAGGTAATTGCCGAACTTGGCCCCGTCTGAATATTCCGCAGCGACCAGCGACTTGCCCGCGAGCGCAGGCGGCAATGGCAAATCCCCTGCCCCACGCGGCCGCCAGTCGAGCTTGATCGGGCGCAAATCCTTAGGGTTCACCGACCCAAAAAAGGCCGCACCCATCAGACCGCTGGCCATGTCCTTCGGTCCTTCGCCTTCCAGCCAGTCGACGCTGGGGTCGAACCAGCCCAGATCGACAATCTGACCCGGCGTTGCGGTGAAGGTACGACTGCCCAGCGAAAAAGCCGTGGTGCCGCTGCCCTCGATCACCCAGGTGTCGGCCGGTACTTGCACCAGATACAGCCGCGATACCTTTGATTTGGCGATGGGCTTGCGGTCGATAACGACGCGCAGCACGTCATTCTTGTCCAGCAGCGTGCCCGGCGACCGGTCGCCGCCACGCACGTCGCCGCCCACCGGGTCATAGCGCGCCAAGGTCAATGCCCCTGGGACGGAAGTGCCCTTCAGGATGGCATTGTCCAGATTGGCAATTTCGACGAGCACATAAGCTGCCGCCGGATCAACCGCGATTTTGTCCTTGGCCGACACGGCAATCGGAGCCGCCAGCATCAGCCACAAGGCCAGCATCCGCACAAAACGCATCATTCCTTGATCCTCACACCCACCGGCGCATCGGTCGCCGCGAGCGCGAAAAAGCGGTCGATCCGCGCACTATCGTCTTCCAGTTTCTCAATCTCGCGTACCACCGGCTTTTCAACCTCATACCTGGCATAGCCTTTGTCGGCCATGCAGGTGCGCTCGACCGCGCGCATCGCCTTGCGTTGCTCGCCGCCTCCCATCAGCCCCGCGAACAGCGATGCAATGCCGACGGCGAGCGCATTTTGCCCAGCCGTAAGATTGGGATTTTGCGAAACATAAACCGGGCCAATATCCTCAGGCTGCACTCGGCCCGCCAGCCGGTCGCACTCCAGCTTGTCGGCGACATATTGGTCGCGCGACACACCGGGCTTGTTGAAATAATAATATTCGCGCGCGGTCGCAGGGACCGTCATCAGCCCCATCGCTGTGCAGGTCATTATCACCCGACCAATCATCCCCGGAACTCCCGCAATCTTTGCGGTAACCTGCTCTAACCCAGCGCCTTTTTCAACAGCGCATTCACCACCTGCGGGTTGGCCTTGCCCTGCATTGCTTTCATCGTCTGCCCGACGAAGAAACCGAACAATGCTTCTTTGCCGCCCTTATATTGTTCGACCTTTTCGGCGTTGGCGGCCAGCACCTTGGCGATCTCCGCCTCGATCGCGCCGGTGTCGCTGGTCTGTTTGAGGCCCTTCGCCTCGACAATCGCGGCCGCGCCCTCGCCGGTTTCCAGCATGATTTCGAAAACCTGCTTGGCGATGCTCTTCGAAATCACGCCCTCGGCTTCCAGCTTGAGCAGCTCTGCTGCCGCGCCGGGCGAAACCGGGCTGTTCGTCAGATCGCGGCCCAGCCGGTTCAATGCGCCAAACAGCTCGCTCGTCACCCAGTTCGCCGCCGCATCGGCCTTCGCGCCGGTTTCCAATAGCGCATCGAACCAGCGCGCATTTTCCACCTCGGCGGTCAGCACCGCCGCATTATAGGCCGACACGCCCAGCCGTTCGTAACGCGCGCGCTTCGCGTCGGGCAGTTCGGGCAGGCTCGCGCGGCAATCGTCGAGGAACGCATCGTCGAGCTCGAGCGGCAGCAGATCGGGATCGGGGAAATAGCGATAGTCGTGCGCGTCTTCCTTCGACCGCATGGTCCGCGTCGTCCCCGTGTCGGGGTTGAACAGCCGCGTTTCCTGCACCACCGTGCCACCGCTCTCCAGCACCTCGACCTGGCGCTTGGCCTCATATTCGATGGTCTGCATGACGAAGCGGACGCTGTTCACATTCTTCGTCTCGGTGCGCGTGCCGAATGGCTCGCCCGGCCGCCGCACGCTGACATTGACGTCGGCGCGCATCGATCCTTCCTCCATATTGCCGTCGCACGAGCCAACATAGCGCAGAATCGCGCGCAGCTTGCGCACGTACGCGCCGGCTTCGGCGGGCGAGCGCATGTCGGGCTTCGACACAATCTCCATCAGCGCGACGCCGCTGCGGTTCAAGTCGACATAGGACATGGTCGGATGCTGATCGTGCATCAACTTGCCCGCGTCCTGCTCGACATGAATCCGCTCGATCCCGATGGTCTTGGGCTCGGCGATGCCCGCTTTCTCGTCGGCGTCGATGGTCAGCGACCCTTCACCCACCAGCGGATGGTAAAGCTGCGAAATCTGATAGCCCTGCGGCAGGTCGGCATAGAAATAATTCTTGCGGTCAAACCGCGACCAGCGGTTGATCTCGGCCTCAATCGCCATCCCCGTGCGCACCGCCTGACGAATGCATTCGCGGTTCGGCACCGGCAGCATGCCCGGCATCGCGGCATCGACCAGCGACACCTGCGTATTGGGTTCCGCCCCAAATGCGGTGGCGGCGCCAGAGAAAAGCTTGGCGGCAGAAGTGATCTGGGCATGGACCTCAAGGCCGATAACGACCTCCCATTCGCCGGTGGTGCCTGTGATGCGGTAGGTTGACGGTGCGTTGCTCATTGCCGGAGCGATAGCGTTGTGGTCGAGGATATCAAGCGCTGGCGGCACCATTGCTGCTCTGGCGGAGTCTGCGGCTCCCGCGCCAGAGCTTTGGCAGCACGAAATGCACCGCCATCCCTGCGCCGATGGCCATCACAATGACCACCGCTGGTGGGATGCCGGGCAAGGCCGAGTTGAGCAGATAGATAACGATATTGTGCAGCAAATAGACCGAAAAGCTAGCCGCCGACAACGCCACCAGCATATGTCGCAGCCACGACAAGACCATGATCCGCCGCACATAAAGCAGCAGCATCGCCGCCAGCAAAATCCAGACGCCGCGCAGGTCACTGCCAACAAAGGGCCGGAAATCGGCGGTCAGGCTGCTCCATTGGGCCAGTGCAAACAATAACGCCACAGCCATCAGCACCGCTCGCTGGGTAAAGGTGTGCGCAACACACATGCCCCACCCTAACGCGACCAGCACAAACACCTGATCGGGACTGCGCCCCCACAGCTGCGTTTCATCGAAAAAAAACGGCAATGTAGTCTTCAGGATCAGCGTCGCACCCAGCAGCCCAATGGCGAAACTATAAGACGCGGCAGCGGCCCAACGGCGCATCGGTGCAAAGCTGCCGATGAATGCCAAGATAAGCAGGCACTGGAAAAATGCCTCAATAAACCAATAGGGTTCCAGCAGATTGCCAAAGCGGCCGGTAACATTCGATACTAAGAACCAGGATTCAACTGCGATCGGACGCCCTGCCATCGCATAGGCCAGCATCAGCAAGTAATAGGGGATCAGAATGCGCGGAACAAACCGGCCAAGGACGGACCAGAATTGCCCGCCGGTGAACGCGCCATAATGAAACCTTGCCAAATTATAGCCGACCAGCATGAACAGCGCATCCACGCCGCCGCCAACCGGCCAGTCGCTGGCATGGTTGATGACGACGGCGGATATGGCGGCCGCGCGGAGTGCGATTTCGGAATCTACACGGGTCAGCCAACCTGCTTTCCGCGCTCCCATTTTGCCTGCCCGCGCGTCCAGTTCGGCGATGCTCAGTTCTTCCCAGCCATCGGGTAACGCGCCCAGCCGGTCCTCAATCTCGGACGCGATAAGGACATAGTTCAGCGAATCTCCCGCAAGGCTGACAAAACTGTCCTTGATACTGACATTTTTGCGCGGAAATGAGGCGCGAAACAGCTCAAGAAAGCTGAACGGACCTGTTGCGCCTGAGGCGACCTGCCGTGACTTCCCATCGCTCAACAAACTGCGATAGTCGCGCTTGCCATTGGCCAACAGGGGAAAATCGTTCACTGTAACAACGTCAAAGATCGCTTCGGGCAGTTTCAGCCAGAGCGATAGCCGGTGGCGTACACTATCCGGCGCGACGTCGCCGCGCACTGCCACAGCAATCAGGCTGTCGTCTCCTGTGGCCATCGCGGTTATACCTTCCGCTGCCAGATGCTCCTCAACGGCATCTAAGCTTACGCGAAGGCCAAAGGGTTTGACGAACCTTTGCTTGCGACCGACCAGACGGTAATCGCCATCGGCATCGACCATCGCCAAATCGCCGGTTCGTAATTCGGTCAGCTCTGACCCGCGCGCCAGATCGACTGCTCGTTCGGCATAGCCCATCATCACATTGGGCCCGCGATAGACGAGTTCGCCTTCGCAGTCCGGCTGGGTAACCGGCTTGCCGTCATCATCGACGAGCGAAAAACTGCCGCCCGGAATGGGCCTGCCAATGATGCCTGGCTTGGTCAGCAGCACGTCGGGGTCTACAAAGGCCATCCGCGCGGTGGCTTCGGTTTGGCCGTACATCACGAACAATCGCCCGCCGCGCGCCGCCATCCAAGCGCCGAACCGTGCTGCAGTATCCGCAGGTAACCGCCCGCCCGCCTGTGTCATTGTCTGCAAGCTGGCCGGTGCCCACTCCATGAAACCAGATCGTTCAAGCAATTCATAGGTATAGGGGACGCCGGCAATGCTGGTTACGGTCGCCACCTCGCACAAGCGGCGAAACTCCGGGTCAATCGCCGAAGCGTCGGTCAAAACCAGCGCAGCACCGGCAGCCAAATGCGAGTTCAGGACGGACAAACCATAGCTATAGTGCGGTGGCAGGCTGGTTATGGCACGATCGGTGGACTGAATCGCCAGATATTCTACAATCGACCGGGCGTTGGCATCCACATTCCGGGCGGACAACCGAACCAGCTTGGTAGCACCGGTTGACCCCGATGTAGACAACAGTAGGGCCAGCTCGGGATGCACGTCCGCTGGGCCTTCGGTAGCACGGGATAGCACCACGCCGGTACCCGAATCGCTCACCAGCCAAGCGGGATGATAGCTTTCAATCAGTCGCTTACTGGCCACTGCGTCGTCGGCCTTGGTCAAAAGCACTGGCAGCCCGGCTCGCCACGCCCCTATGATCGCGGTTACTATGGCTATCGTGTTTCGGCATTCGATCAGGACAAAACCGCTGGTCCCTACCATTGGCGCAGCAAATGCATCGGATTCAGCGGCCAGTTGTCGATAACTGCGGGTCACCCCCTGCGCATCACAAAGCGCAAGTGCATCACCAAACTGCTCCAATTGCTGAGCGAACGCTGGGGTCAAAGGAGTGGCTTCCTATCCACGCCAAACTGCCGCGACCAAGCGCTTTGCCACCCATTCAGGATGGTGTTGGTCCTGCATTGCTGGTCCCCACATTGCCCCGCCACCTGTTGATGGCGCAGTGACAGCTATCGCTTCACCACAAATGGTCAACCTTGCTTAACCATTTTCATCTTGTTCACAACAATTTGCGCCGAATTGGCACTGGCAGAGGTTCCGCCCTTACCCCACTCCCCTCACCACCACTTCTCCGCCCGCGCCGTAAACGCGGCGCGCTCTTCAATGGCCAGCCCCGCATTGAGCACGCCCTGCTCGTCAAACGCGCGCCCGATAATCTGCAGCCCCAGCGGCAACCCGTCGCGGCTCAGCGCGCCCGGCACCGACATGGCGGGCAGGCCGGCCAGCGACGCCGGCACCGCGAACACATCGTTCAGATACATGGCCAGCGGGTCGGCGCTCTTTTCGCCCAGCGCGAAGGCCGCCGACGGTGCGGTTGGGGCGAGCACCAGGTCGCAGCTGGCCCAAGCCGCCTCAAAATCCCGCGCGATCAGCGCGCGGACCTTCTGCGCCTGCGTGTAATAGGCGTCGTAGAAACCGGCGCTCAGCACATAGGTGCCGATCATAATCCGCCGCTTGACCTCCGGCCCAAAGCCCGCCGCGCGCGTTGCGGCATACATATCCTGCAGCCCCGCGCCTTCCGGCAAATCCCGCAAACCGTAACGCACCCCGTCATAGCGCGCGAGGTTCGACGAGGCTTCGGCGGGCGCGATGATATAATAGGCGGGCAGCGCATATTTGGTGTGCGGCAGGCTGATGTCGACCACCTCGGCCCCGGCATCTTTGAGCATCGCAATGCCATGATCCCACATCGCGGCGATATCTTCGTCGATACCATCGAGCCGATATTCCTTGGGAATACCGACGCGTTTACCCTTCAAATCGCTCGACAAAGCTGCTTCCCAACCCGGCACCGGCATGTCGAGCGAGGTCGCATCCTTGGGGTCGAACCCCGCCATCGCCTCCAGCATGATCGCGCAGTCGCGCACGTCGCGCGCCATCGGCCCCGCCTGATCGAGCGAGCTTGCGAACGCCACAATCCCCCAGCGCGAGCAGCGGCCATAGGTCGGCTTGATGCCGCTGATGCCGGTAAAGGCGGCGGGCTGGCGGATCGATCCGCCGGTGTCGGTCCCCGTCGCCGCGGGGCACAGCCGCGCCGCAATCGCCGCCGACGATCCGCCCGACGATCCGCCCGGCGCCAGCGCGGCATTGCCGCCGTCCCCCCGCCGCCAGGGCGAAATGACATTGCCGAAATAGCTCGTCTCGTTCGACGACCCCATCGCGAACTGGTCAAGGTTCAGCTTGCCCAGCATGCCTGCGCCCGCGTCCCACAATTTCTGGCTGACGGTCGATTCATATTGGGGGACGAACCCTTCGAGCATGTGGCTCGCTGCCGTCGTTTGCACCCCCTTGGTGCAGAACAAATCCTTCATGCCAATGGGCACGCCCGACAGCGGCTTCAGTGTGCCAGCGGCGCGATCAGCATCAGCCTGCTTGGCCGCCGCCAATGCATGATCGGGCGTCTCGACGATAAAGGCGTTCAGCGCCTTTGCCGCCGCCACATTGGTGCTGAACGCCTCCGCCACTTCAACGGCGGTAAAGTCACCCGCGCGGTGGCCATCGCGGATCTGGGCTACGGTCAGGTTGGTAATATCAGTCATTATTCAATCACTTTGGGAACACCAAAAAAGCCATGCTGCGGAGCCGGAGCATTGGCGAGCACCGCGTCGCGCACCCCGCCACCGGTCAGCGGGTCGGCATCGATCACATCATCGCGCAGCCGCAGCGTGTTGGGGATCACCGCCGTCATCGGTTCGACCCCGGTCACATCGACCTCGCCCAATTGCTCGACCCAGCCGAGGATGCCGTTGAGCTCGCCCTCCATCGCGGCGGCCTCGGCATCGCTGATCGAAATGCGCGCGAGGGAGGCGATTTTGCGCACGGTTGCTTGGTCAATGGCCATGTTTATCGGTCCTTGCGGGGAGAATGAGCGCCGCTAGCACCCTGCCCCGCGCGCTTCAAGCTCATCGGCGCACATAGGGATCGCCCACCGGTTCGCCATCCACCAACAATTGCTCCAGCACGACCTCGCGTGTGGTCACGGTCGCTTTGTCGAGTTCGACCTGTCCCATCTTGGCCGCATCGCGCGCCACGACCGGCGGCTGATAGCGATTCTCCCAGCGTTTCGACGTGGCATCATATTGCAGCCACTGCAGTTCAATGGCGCTGTCGTCACGAAACCGTCCGACAATGGCCAACCAGTCGTCGCCTTGTCGCCGGACAATGCATGTGCTGCGCCGGCACAGGCCATTGTCTTTCAACTTCTCGTAAATCTCGGGCGTTAGCGGCGCATCGCCGGGCGTAAGCCGCACATTCTTCTCGACGGGCCGTAAGGGCTGCGGTCCCCGCTCACTGTCATAGGCAAGCGCCCAGCGATCCTCCGATGCCAGCGCCACCTTGGCTGCATCGGCCACGTCGGTCTTGGCCGACTTTGCCAACCGCCCCAGCGCCTCCCGCCCCTCCGGCCCGAAATCAAACGCCATCGCCGCCCAGTCAAACTTCTCTGGCTTCACCGCCCCGCTATTGAGCCGCGCCAGCTGGTCGCGCGTCGAAATCGCGCCGAAATCCATGATCGGCAGCGCGAGGAACGTCGCCAGCACCATCAGCCCGATCGCCAATTTCTGCTGCAATGGTCGCAGCACATCGTCAAAATTGGCGCGGCCCGTGACCACTGCCCACAGCCCCGCCGCGCCATAAGCCAGCGCAATCACCACCGCGACCATCCCCCACAACCGTTCGGGGGTCCAGCCATATTGGCCTATCCGCATCAGCATGGCGTAGAACGCGATGGCCGCCAGCGGCAGCACGATCGCCGCCAGCACCGGCGCCGCCCAGCGCAGCAGGCGGTTCGCCGCGCGGTCCTCGGCCCCGTTCCCAATCACCGCATTGGCCAGCAGCACGGCAAAGGCCGACGCGCCCAGCATCAACCCCGCGGTCGAAAACCCCGACGTCCACAGCTGCTGGAACCCGGTCCCGACCAGCGACACCAGAAACAGCGCCAATGCCACCGCCAGCACTGGCGCGAGCACCGCCAGCACCACGGTCACCAGTCGCTGCAAATTGCCAACCAGCCGGTCGCGTTCGCGCAGCAGCCCCACCGCACCGCCGAACGCCGCGCCTGCCAGCCCCCAGGCGAACCAGCCTTCGCGCAGCAGCTCGCCGATGGCGCGGATGCCGATCAGGTCGAACAGTCCCGCAATCAGGAACGCCAGCGCAAAGGCAATACCGACAAACGCCCCCGCCGCCGCGCCGATCACGGCATCGGTCCAGCCGTGCAGATGCAGCCGCGCATAGCTGAGCCGCGTCAACCGCCAGTCACGCGCGCTGGCCGCCTCGTCACGCCACCCCTGAAACAGGGGCGCAGCAACCGCGACCGCCAGCAATCCCGACCAGAAGGGCCATTCGAACGGCGATCCGTTGACGCTGTAGCCGCGATTGTTTTCGACAATCAGCGCGATAATGCCGCCCCACGCCAGCGCGAACAGCACCGCCCAGTGCAACCGCCGCTGCTCGGCGGTCAGGGCAAAGGCGATGGTCGCCACCGCCACGAACGCCGCCAAAGCCTCGGCATTGTCGCGCTCGACCAGGTTGTAAAAGATTACCCCCGCCAGCGCGCAAACCCCCGCCATAATGGCGGGCCGTGCGGGCCAGGGCGGGTCGATGTCGTCGATGCGGGCGGAAGCTGCGCTGGATGGTTCGCTCATACCGGCTGACTGCCATTGCGCGAGGGGCAAAGGCAAGCCAAATGGGCGCAACAGTGCTGTTAACCCCCGGAGCCCCCCTTGGCGCGCAAATTTCTCTACCTTGTTGCCATCTGCATCGCGCTGGTGTTCGCGGTTTTTATTGCGCTGCGGATGTTCAGCCTCGAGCTCAGCCAAACGGCTTTCGTGCCCGATACCGCGTTCGAGGAACAGGCCGCCGCCGCGCCCAACGCTTATGCCGATCGCGCGATGTGGTTCGTGCGCCCGGGCCTCGCCGACAATGCCGCGGCATGGCTGCCCGCTGCGCTGCGCCCCGATGCGCTGCGCCGGGGTGGCCCCATCGCGGCGCAGGCCGCCGAACCGCAACTGACCGTCCAGCCGTCCGAGCCCCCGCTACCGCCGCTAAAGCCCGCAGCCATCTTCTTCGTCCACCCCACCAGCTATATGGACCGCGCCCGCTGGAATGCGCCCCTCGACGACCGCGACGCCAACCACCGCACCAATATCTACCTGCGCGGCCTCGCCAGCGCCTACAACGGCGCGGGGCAAATCTGGGCCCCGCGCTATCGCCAAGCCACGCTTGGGGCCTTCCTCGCCGATGACCGCGTCACCGCCGGCAAAGCCATCGACGCCGCCTATCTCGACGTCGAACGCGCCTTCGACCAGATGCTCAAGGAAATCCCCAAGGACCAGCCGATCCTGCTCGTGGGCCACAGCCAGGGCGCGCTGCACCTGACCCGCCTGCTCAAGGACCGGGTGAAGGGCCAGCCGCTCGCGAAACGCATCGCCGCTGCCTATGTTGTCGGCTGGCCGGTCAGCGTCGACACCGATCTTGCTGCCTTGGGTCTGCCCGCCTGCACCGCGCCCGACCAGCCGGGATGTGTTTTGTCATGGGTCAGCTTTGCCGAACCCGCCGACCCCGAATTTGTCATGACCGCCTATGACGCCAGCGTCGGTTTCGACGGCCGCCCGCGCCGCGGCACGCGGATGCTGTGCACCAACCCGTTGACCGGCACAATGGACGCCGCCGCCGAAGCGACCGCCAACCTTGGCACGCTCAAACCCGACGATGAATTCAAGGAAGCCGAACTGGTCGTCGGTGCCGTCCCCGCCCGCTGTGACGCGACGTCCGGCCTGCTGCTGATCGGCGAGCCTATCGACATGGGCGCCTACGTCCTGCCCGGCAACAATTACCATGTGTACGACATCCCGCTGTTCTGGATGAACGTGCGGGCGGATGTCGAACGGCGGCTCAGGGCGTTTGCGCAACGCTGACTGACCCACCCCAACCCCTCCCGCAAGCGGGAGGGGCAGCGAGACTTGCGAGCTTGCTCGCTAGTCGCAGCGGGGTGGGCATGGGCGCTTGTTCCCCCAATGCACCATTGCGAGCTTTTGGAAGCGGTGACATTGAGCCAAGGATGATCACCCTCTCCGCCCCCGATTTCGCCGCCGCCCTGCCCCTTGGCGGCCGGCTCGCGGGGCTGGACGTGGGCACCAAAACCATCGGCGTGGCGCTGTGCGATGCGGGGTGGAGCTTCGCCACCCCCGACAAAACGATCGTCCGCAGCAAATTCACCGCCGACCTCGCGGCGCTCACGGCGCTGTGCACCGCGCAATCGGTCACGGGCCTCGTTGTCGGTCTCCCGCTCAATATGGACGGCAGCGACAGTCCGCGCACGCAAAGCGTCCGCGCCTTCGCCCGCAATCTCGCGCCGCTCGCCTTGCCCGTTCTGCTGTGGGACGAACGCTGGTCCACTGCGGCGGTCGAACGCGCGATGATCGCCGCCGACGTCAGCCGCGCCAAGCGCAAGGACCGCGTCGACAGCGCGGCGGCGGCGTTCATCCTGCAGGGCGCGATCGACGCGTTGGTGCGATGACAGACAATACTTGGTGCGTGCCGATGTTTCACGCAGGGACGCAGAGATCCGCAAAGCCGCAGAGAAGACAATGGGCCGTAGGCCCCTGCAGAACCAGAGTTTTAGCATGTCCCAACTGCCGACTCAGCCTACACCTCTGCGCCTCTGCGGATCTCTGCGTCCCTGCGTGAAACCGAACAAGGCACCCCCGGTTCAACTTCAGAGCCGCTAGCCGCAGATTGAAGTATTGCCCCCACCCCCCGCCTCCCCTAAGAGCCTCCCTTTAATGACACCCCCCGCGCCCCGTCCCGCCAGCGATTATCCGCCCGGCGGCCTCGCCTTTCCGCACCGCGATTTGCTGGCGATTTCGCAGCTCACGCCGTGGGAAATCCATTATCTGATCGACGAGGCAGAGAAATGGGTCGAACCCAACCGCCAAGCGTCCAAGCACAGCGACACGCTGACCGGCCTGACCATCATCAACGCCTTTTTCGAAAACTCGACGCGCACGCTCTTGTCCTTTGAAATTGCTGGAAAACGCCTTGGTGCGGACGTCGTCAACATGCACGCGGCGCAATCGAGTGTGAAAAAGGGCGAAACGCTGATCGACACGGCGATGACGCTGAACGCCATGCGCGCCGACGCCATCGTTATCCGCCATGCCAGTTCGGGCGCGGTGCAACTGATTGCCAGCAAGGTCGACTGTCCGGTGCTCAATGCGGGCGACGGGCGGCATGAGCATCCAACCCAGGCGCTGCTCGACGCGCTTACGATCCGGCGCGCTAAGGGACGGATCGAAGGGCTCACCATCGCCATTTGCGGCGATGTCCTGCACAGCCGCGTCGCGCGCTCGAATATCCTCCTGCTCACCGCGCTGGGGGCAGAAGTGCGCGTGGTTGCCCCGCCGACCCTGCTGCCGCCCGCGCTTGACCGGATGAACGTGGCGGGCTTTACCGACATGGACGCCGCGCTCGCTGGCGCTGATGTGGTCATGATGCTGCGCCTCCAGAATGAACGCATGGACGGTGCCTATCTGCCCAGCGCGCGCGAATATCATGCGCTCTATGGCCTGACGCACAGCCGCCTTGCGCTGGCGAGGCCCGACGCCATCGTCATGCACCCCGGCCCGATGAACCGCGGCGTCGAAATCGACAGCAATGTCGCCGACGACCCCGGCCGCTCGGTGATTACGCAGCAAGTGGAGATGGGCGTTGCGGTGCGCATGGCCTGCCTCGATGTCCTCACCCGCCGCGCGCGCAAGGTGGAGGGCTGGGCATGAGCATACTCATCTCCTTCGCCTCAAGACCGCTCCCCGGCGAAAGCCGGGGCCCAGCGCATCACAACGCCATTGCAGGCTTTCGGCACTCTGGACCCCGGCTTTCGCCGGGGAACAGCATCGCGCTTGTGAAAAGGGAATCGTTACCAGCATGACCGCGCTCCTCATCACCAACGCGCTGCTGGTTGATGCCACCGCACCCGACCCGCGCGCCGGCAGCGTGCTCGTTGCGGACGGCTGCATCGCGGCGCTCAACCCGGCGGAACCGCCCGCCGATGCCGAACGGATTGATGCGCGCGGCCAGTGGCTCGCCCCGGGCCTCATTGATCTTGGCGTGTTCGCCACCGACAAACCCGCCTTTCATTTCGGCGGCATTACCCGCGCAGCGCTGATGCCCGACGGCCGCCACCCGCTCGATCACCCCGGAATCGTCGAGCGCGCCGCCAAGGGGGGCAAACCCGACCTGTGGGTCCACCCGCTTGCCGCTGCGACCAAAGCTCTTGAGGGGCGCGAGCTCGCCGAAATCGCGCTGATGCAGGCGGCGGGCGCGCGGGCCGTTGCAACCGGGCGGCACCGCATCGCCGACAGCGGCGTGATGCGCCGCGTGCTCTCCTATGCCACCGCGCGCGGGCTGGTGACCATCATCCATGCCGAAGATGAAGGGCTGACCGCCGGAACCGTCGCCACCGATGGCGAAATGGCCACGCGGCTCGGCCTTGCCTCCGCGCCCGCCATCGCCGAAGCCATCGCCATCGCGCGCGACCTTGCGCTGGTGGAAGAAACGGGCGCGCCGGTGCATTTCCGCCAGGTCACGACCGCGCGCGGCCTAGATCTGATCCGCGCCGCCAAGGCACAGGGTCTCCCGGTCACCTGCGGTATCACCCCGGCGCATCTGTTTCTGTCCGACACCGCCATCGGTGATTTCCGGACCTTTGCGCGCCTGTCGCCGCCGCTCCGCAGCGAGGATGACCGCCAAGCCTGCCGCGCCGCGGTTGCCGACGGAACCATCGATGTGCTCAGCAGCGGCCACGATCCGCGCGGCCCCGAAGACAAGCGGCTGCCCTTTGCCGAAGCCTTACCCGGCATGGCAGGGGCTGAAAGCCTGCTCGCGCTTGGCCTCGGGCTTGTGCGCGATGGCCAGGTGACGCCGGGGCGCCTCTTTGCCATGCTGGCCGCGAACCCGGCCCGCTTGCTCGGCGTGGACGCAGGTCAATTGGCGGTCGGCAGCGAAGCCGACCTCGTCCTGATTGATCCCGGCAAGCCGTGGCAGATTGATGCGAAAAAAATGGCCGCTGCTGCGGGCAATACGCCGTTCGACGGCCTGCCCGTGCAGGGCCGCGTTACGGCGTTGTGGAAAGGCGGCGTGCGCGTGCGGTAATTACCGCGACGCCACCCGCACGCTGGCCTTCGACGCCCATTCAACCTTTTCGGCCGCGTCCATTGCGCGCACGAAGCATCCCTGCCCGCGCGCTTTCAGCGCCGAACAAAGCTGCATCGCCTCGCGCTGCGTGGCGAGGCCATTGACCGTCAGGCGATAAAAGCTGCGGCCACGCACGGTCGCCGACTGGCTCGACGCCGGAAAATCCTTCAGGATTGCGATATTGCGGGCCAGCATCGCCCATTTGTGCTTGGCTACGCCCAGCGTGTCATAGGCTCCCAGCTGAACCGCCCAACCCGAGGGCTTTTTGGCGTCAAAGCTGCGCGCGCGCGGCAAAGTGACGCGGGCCGCAAGCGTACGCGCTTCGGCAGCGGCGGGGCGTTCGGCGGGCTTGGCAGCCGGCTTCGCTGCGGGCTTGGCGGCAGCGGCCAGTTCGGTCCCACCCGCCACGCGCGGCGGCGCGCGATAGGGGGTCTTGTCGGCCAGAATGACCTCTGCTTCGGCGGCCTTGGCGGCCGTCGTCGGCATCGGCAGTTCGACGGCACGGATGGCAGGAGCGGGCTCAACCGGCGCGGCGACCGCGACCTCCACGGCTTGGGCGGCAGGCGGCGGCGGGGCAAAATCGGCAATCGGCGCCGGATCGGCAGCCGCGACAGCCGCCAGTTCGACCGGACTTTCAACGGGGGCCAGCGCCAAACGCACCGGCATGCCGGCGTCATTAACCGGGGTCACGCCAATCAGGCCGGCCACGCGCATGCTGCTGTCACTGGTCTGCGCCAGTTTCGACCACTCCGCCATGCGGCCATCGATTTTGGCGAGCGAAAGATCTTGCGCGGCAACAATGCGCGCCTGGGCCCAGCGACCCGACATAGCAAGCGCAAAGGCCAGATTTTGGCGCGTGCGCGCATCGGCCTCGGGCTGGCGCGCGGCTTCGGTCAAGATATAGACGGCGCGGTCGAAATCGCCTGCCAGCGCCAGCGCCAGACCGGCATCGGCGGCTGGCACCACGGTGTTGCTGGCCATGATCAGCTTGACGGCGTCGGCTTCCTTGCCCGCCGCAATTTGCGCCAGCGCCAGGCCGATGATGGTTTGCGCATCATTGGCGCCCAGCGTCTTGGCGTCGTCAAACGCCGAAATCGCGGATTTGAAACGGCCCGCAGCCAGATAGCTCTGGCCCAGCAGCGTCCGGTAACCGGCATCACGGTTGGCATAGCTGACCGCCAACTCGGCCTGATCCACGGCCTTCGCTACCTTGTCCTTGGCCAGATATTCGCGCGCCTTGGCGGCGGCGCTGGCGGCCTGCGACGGTTTCTCGGGCAACGCCTGCGACGCCCCCGCAACGCGCGCCGTGCCCGTCGTGCAACCGGTGTTTACCAGGCTGAGGGCCAGGCCCGATGCGGCAAGTTTCAGGATCATGCTGGCGTTCATCATCATTCCCCGTCGCTGATGCGGCTTGCGGATTTGCGGTTGCTCGGCGATGCGGGCACGCGGCTCGCCATCGCGTCGATTTCGGGCAAGGTGCTCAGATAATTGTCGAGCACGTCGATCAATATATGCTGCGCCGACCTGTTGTAGATGGCGCTGGCCAGGCGCAGCCGCAGGTGGCGCTCGGCATCGAGCCGCAGCGTGAAGGCGGCCTTTTCGCGCTGATGCGCCTCGACCGGCGCACGGCGCACCGTCGAACGACGGACAGGCTTCGGTGCCGGCGCTGCAACCACGACCGTTTCCACGCGCGCCTGCAGTTCTTCGAACTGCCGGACAACCTCAGGCTTCTGCACTTCCGGCAGATGAGCATCGACCGCGGTTTCGGCGTCAAGATTATGCGCGGGCACCGATTCGGGCATCACCGCCTTCAAATCGATGCGCACCGCCGTATCATTGGCCTCTACCGGATCGACATCATAACCCATGTCGTTCCAGCCAAGATCGTCATAACCGTTGCCGGTCAGCGGCGCGGGGCCGCTGCCAAGCGGCTGGCGGCGCATCGCCGGGCGGGCTGCGCCTTTGCGCGCGAGCAAGCCAGAGGTCAGCGATGCGAGTGGTTTGGGTTCGCCCATCAGACTGGTCCTTCCGCTGAGCATCACTGGCCCGCTACGCGGCGGCCGAAGCCTCCGCCCAGCGGACGCATGGCACCAAATCCGGCGGCCTGCTGGGCCACCGGCGCGGAAAAGACGGTGCGACGGAAATTCTTTTCCAGACGGTCCGAAATATAGGTCCACAGCGACCGGACTTCCTCGGCCGATTTGCCGTTGGGGTCGACCTCCATCACCGTGCGGCCGTCGATCATCGAGGCGGCATAGTCTGTGCGGTGGTGCAGCGTGACCGGCGCCACCGTGCCATGCTGCGACAGCGCGACCGCGGCTTCCGACGTAATCTTGGCCTTGGGCGTTGCGGCGTTGACCACAAAGATCAGCGGCTTGCCGGCGCGTTCGCACAGATCCACCGTGGCACCCACGGCGCGCAAATCATGCGGGCTGGGGCGGGTCGGAACGACGATCAGTTCGGCAACCCCGATCACACTCTGGATCGCCATGGTGATCGCGGGCGGGGTGTCGATAACCGCGAGCTTAAAGCCCTGCTGGCGCAAAATCTCCAGGTCCGATGCCAACCGCGCGACCGTGGTCTGCGCAAAAGCGGGAAGTTCGGTCTCGCGCTCGTTCCACCAGTCGGCGAGCGAGCCTTGCGGGTCGATGTCGATCAGCACGACGGGGCCAGCCCCGGCGAGCTGCGCCTGTACCGCAAGATGCCCCGAAAGGGTGGTCTTGCCCGATCCGCCTTTTTGCGAAGCCAATGCCAATACGCGCACGGGATTCCCCTTAAAATTGGTCACCAATGAAGGGGGAGTGCCACGCTCGGCGCTAAAATTAGGTTAACGCGGGCGAAAACATGATGATGGTGGGGCTAACGGGCAGGGTTAATGCGCCCTAAGCCATCATATCCCGCCGCGCACGGCCATTGCTAACGCGCTGTTAGCCAAAATTTGCTATCGCCAGCGCCAACCAATTGGTTTCGTCATCCCGGACTTGATCCGGGATAACAAGCCGCAGTTCGTTATCCCGGATCAAGTCCGGGATGACGCGAGGGAGAAAAATGGCAAGCATGACGAACATGGGCCGAAAAAGCTGGCTCCTCACCCTCGCCCTCCTCTTCACCCCCCTCGTCGCTTATGCCGACGTCAAATCGGGCGTCGATGCGTGGGAGCGCGGCGAATATGCAGCAGCCGTGGCACAGTGGCGCCCGCTCGCCATCGCAGGCGACCCCGATGCGCAGTTCAATCTGGCGCAGGCCTATAAGCTGGGGCGCGGCCTGCCGGTCGATCTGGCAGAGGCCGAGGCCTGGTTCCGCCGCGCCGCCGACCAGGGTCATTTGCAGGCCGAAGATAATCTGGGCCTCGTCCTGTTTACCGCGAACAAGCGCGAGGCGGCGATGCCCTACATCTCCCGCGCCGCCGCGCGCGGCGAGCCGCGCGCGCAATATGTGCTGGGCACCGCACATTTTAACGGCGACCTCGCCAGCCGTGATTGGGCGCTGGCCTATGCCCTCACCAAGCGCGCCAGCGATGCGGGCCTGCAAGTCGCCAGTGCGCGCCTTGCGCAGCTCGACACGCTGATCCCGCTCGAAGAACGCCAGCGCGGTCTTGCCATGCTGCCCGAATTGGAAAAAAGCGAACAGCGCACCCGCCTCGCCGCCATAACCGCCCCGCCCGCACCCGCGCCCAAACCCGCCGCCGCACGGCCCGCACCGCCCCGGGTACCCGCCGTCCCGTCCCCCGTCGCCGATAATTGGCGCGCGCAGCTCGGCGCGTTCGGCAACGAAGCCAATGCGCGCAGCCTCTATTCAGCCATCGCCAAAAAACACCCAGGCACCCGGCCCTATTATGTCAAAGCTGGCGCGGTGACCCGCCTGCAAGCCGGCAATTTCGCCGCCCGCGCCGATGCCGAAGCATTTTGCGCGAAGGTGCGCACCGCCAACCAGCCGTGCATCGTGGTGGCAAGGTAAGGAAAAAGGGTTTCGCGCAGAGACGCGGAGATCCGCAGAGGCGCAAAATAGAAAAATGGGCCGGAGGCCCCTTAAAAATCAATCTAACCCGAACACCAGAGGAATATCCCTCTGCGTCTCTGCGGATCTCTGCGCCTCTGCGTGAAACCATGAAACCCCGCTTATGCAGAAAATGCAGAGTTGGGTGCAAACCATGTCGGAGGGGTTGCCTCGCTAAGCAGTGAAGCGCAACGAAGAAGCGCAACGAAGGTAACCCGTGCCGACCTGTGCAGTTTAATGCCTGCTACGAGGAGGCATATTTAACCCCGCCACTCCCTTCGCGCATACCCCTGCGCCCACAGCAAAGCTGTCAAATCCCCATGCATTACGCTCGCATCCGCCGCCGCACGGGCGACGCTGTGCGCGCGATAGGCGACCCCCAGACCCGCGGCCGCAAGCATGGGCGCATCATTCGCGCCGTCGCCAACCGCCAGCGTATCGACAATATCGATCCCTTGGGCTGCACATTCGGCGCGCAGCGTGGCTTCCTTGACCCCGCTGTCGACGACCGGTTCCAATACCCGCCCGGTCAGCTTGCCATCGGCAATTTCCAGCACATTGGCGACCACCCGGTCGAAGCCGATTTCGGCGCCCACCGGTTCGGCAAAGCGGGTGAAGCCGCCCGACACCATCACCGCACGCGCACCATGGTCCTGCATAGTGTGGACCAGCGTGCGCGCGCCGGGCATCAGCGCCACGCGCTCGGCCAGACAGCGGTCGATGACGCCCGCGTCCATCCCTTTCAGCAGCATCACCCGCTCCGCCAACGCCGCGCGGAAATCCAATTCGCCTGCCATCGCGCGCTCGGTAATCGCTGCAATCTGCGGCTTGATGCCCGCATAGTCGGCCAGCTCGTCGATGCATTCGACGGTGATCATTGTCGAATCCATGTCGGCGATGATCAGCTTTTTCCGGCGACCTGCCGCGTCCTGCACCACTGTATCGACCGGCGCATTCCAGTCGGCTAGCGCTTTGCGCGCCGCCGCGACCTCACCGGTCAGCAGGAAATCTGCCGCGCTGCCGCGGTCGATCCATTCGGGTGCATGCACCGCAAAGCCCGCGCCGCGCAGCCGCCCGGCGGCTTCCTCGACCATCTCGTCGGACAGCGCATCGGCTGCTATCAGCGTGACAATGACCATCGCGACACCCCTGCCCGCGCCCGACGACCGACCGCGCGTCGCGCTCATTGCAGGCCCGACGGCGAGCGGCAAGAGCGCATTGGCGGTCGCGCTTGCATGTGCGCTGCGCGATGCCGGGCGGGAAGCGGTCGTCATCAACGCCGACGCCAGCCAGGTCTATGCCGATATCCCCATCCTTTCCGCCCAGCCGACAACGGCGGAACGCAAAGGCATCCCCCACCGCCTGTTCGGCCATGTCGATGGCGCGCAGGACTATAGCGCCGCGCGCTGGGCCGACGAGGCGCGCGGGGAAATCGCGGCTGCCCACGCCGCCGGTGCCATCGCCATAATTGTTGGCGGCACCGGCCTTTATATCCGCACCCTCCTCCACGGCATCGCGCCCGTCCCCGCTATCGACGAAGCGATCCGCGCCGACATCCGGGCCATGCCGGTGCACGAGGCCTATCGCCGCCTGCGCAGCGCCGACCCGCATGCTGCCGCAGCGCTGAACCGGCAGGACAGCACCCGCATCGCGCGCGCCCTCGAAGTCGTAACGTCGACCGGCACCCCGCTGCATATCTGGCAGGAAAGGCGCGAAGGCGGAATGGCGGATGCGCTTATGCTGACGCCGCAAATCCTTTTGCCCCCGCGCGACTGGCTGCGCGAGCGCTGCGATATTCGGCTCGCGGCCATGTTCAGCAACGGCGCGGCTGACGAGGTTGCAACCCTTGTCGCGCGCCAGCTCGACCCCCAACTCCCGGTCATGCGCGCCATCGGCGTGCGCCAACTCGCCGCCGCACAGGCGGGGGAAACCAGCCTCGCTGATGCCCTGACCCTCGCCCAGGCCGCCACCCGCCAATATGCCAAGCGCCAATACACCTGGTTCCGTCACCAGCTCCCGGACGACTGGCCACGCCATGGTGAGTCATTAAATCACGTCGGCATTGATAATTTAGCAATTAAATTACGTGATAGCGTGTTGACAGCTTAGAATCTGTTACCTATTGCGCGCCCTCCTGCTGCAACGCACAAGGCGGCGCAGCATGGCCCAAGGAGCAGTGACGTGCGCGAAATGAGCGGCGCAGAAATGGTGGTGCAGGCGCTGGTCGATCTCGGCGTCGATACGGTGTTTGGCTATCCGGGCGGCGCCGTGCTGCCCATTTACGACCAGCTCTATAACCACCCCACCATCCGCCACATCCTCGTCCGCCACGAACAGGCCGCGACCCACGCGGCAGAGGGCTATGCCCGCGCCACCGGCAAGCCCGGCGTCGTGCTCGTCACCTCGGGCCCCGGCGCAACCAACGCGATCACCGGCATCACCGACGCGCTGATGGATTCTATCCCCATGGTCGTGATCACGGGGCAGGTTCCCACCACGCTGATCGGCACCGACGCCTTTCAGGAATGCGACACGGTCGGCATCACCCGCCACTGCACCAAGCACAATTATCTCGTCATGGACCCGGCCAAACTGCCCGCCGTGATGCATGAGGCCTTTTATATTGCCACCCATGGCCGCCCCGGCCCGGTGGTCATCGACATCCCCAAGAATGTTCAGGTTGCGACGGGTGACTATATCGTCCCCGACCGCATCCAGCACCGCAGCTATCGCCCGCAGGTCGATCCCGATGCCAAGGCGATTGCGCAAGCGATCAAGCTGATCGCCAAGGCCAAGCGCCCGATTTTTTATACCGGCGGCGGCGTCATCAACGCCGGGCCTGATGCCAGCGTCCGGCTGCGCGAACTACAGGCGCTGACCGGCGCGCCGGTCACCTCGACGCTGATGGGACTTGGCGCCTTTCCGGCGAGCGACCCTGCCTGGCTCGGCATGCTCGGTATGCACGGGACGTACGAGGCCAATTGGGCAATGAACCGCGCCGACCTGATCATCGCGGTCGGCGCGCGCTTCGACGACCGCGTCACGGGCCGCCTCGATGCCTTTGCGCCCGAAGCCAAGAAGATCCACATCGACATCGACCGCAGCTCGATCAACAAGATCGTCCCCATCGATCTCGCCATCGTCGCCGACGCCGACCGCGCGCTCGCCGCACTGATCGACGGCTGGAAAGCAGGTGGGCATCAGGCCGCGGACCTCAGCGAATGGTGGGCGCGCATCGACGGCTGGCGTGCGACGCGCTGCCTCGACTTCCCCGAGGACAAAAAGCCAGACGCCGAAATCATGCCGCAACGCTCGATTCGCGCGCTTGCGGCAGCGTGCAAGGGCCGCAAGACGATCATCACCACCGAAGTTGGCCAGCACCAGATGTGGGCGGCGCAGCATTTTGACTTCGACGCGCCCAATGAATGGCTCACCAGTGGCGGCCTCGGTACCATGGGCTATGGCCTGCCCGCTGCCATCGGGGCGCAGCTTGCCTTCCCCGACGCGCTGGTCATCGACATTGCCGGTGAAGCCAGCATCCAGATGAACATCCAGGAACTCGGCACCGCGACCCAATACCGCTTGCCGGTCAAGATTTTCATCCTCAACAATGAATATATGGGCATGGTCCGCCAGTGGCAGGAACTGACCTATGAAAGCCGCTATTCAAACAGTTACAGCGACAGTTTGCCAGACTTTGTGAAGCTGGCTGAGGCCTATGGCTGGAAAGGCATCCGCATCGAGAATATGGGCCAACTTGATGAAGGTATCGCCGCCATGCTCGCGCACGATGGCCCCGTGCTCGTCGACTGCCGCGTCAGCAAAATGGCCAATTGTTTCCCGATGATCCCGTCGGGCGCCGCGCACACCGACATGATCCTGCAACCGAATGACATCACCGGCACGATGGACGACGAAGCCACGGCGCTGGTGTGATGGAGTTAGAATGTTGCTGGTTCAGATTCAAAAAGCCCCTCCCCTTCAGGGGAGGGGTTGGGGTGGGGACTGTCGGCAGGCAAGGTGTCAGGATGACAATCCCCACCCCCTGCTCCTCCCCTGAAGGGGAGGGGGGACACCCATGAAAATCACCCAGCAAAAGGCCGAACGCCACGTCCTCGCCATCACGGTCGACAACGAAGCCGGCATCCTCGCCAAAATCACCGGCCTCTTCTCGGCGCGCGGCTATAATATCGAAAGCCTGACGGTGGCGGACATCAGCGCCGATCACGCCCTGTCGCGCATCACCATCGTCACCAACGGTCCGCCGCCGGTGATCGACCAGATTATCGCGCAGCTCGATCGCCTCGTCCCCGTCCATAAGGTCACCGACCTCACCGACGAAGGCGCGCATGTCGAACGCGAACTGGCGCTGGTCAAGGTCGCGGGAACCGGCGACAAACGTATCGAAGCCTTACGCCTCGCCGACGTGTTCCGCGCCAAAGTGGTCGATACCACGCTCACCAGCTTCATCTTCGAAATCACCGGCACATCCGAAAAGGTCGACAGCTTCGTCGGCCTGATGCGCGAATGCGGGCTGGTCGAGGTCGGAAGAACTGGCGTCGTCGCAATTGCGCGGGGTGCCGGCGAGAATTGATCCGTTCCCCGGCAAAAGCCGGGGCCCATCACCACAGGTTGCCACTGGACCCCGGCTTTCGCCGGGGAGCGCCAAAAACAGGGACGAACAAGACAATGCAAGTTTACTACGACCGCGACGCCGACCAGAATCTGATCAAGGACAAAAAGGTCGCCATCGTCGGCTATGGCAGCCAGGGCCACGCCCACGCGCAGAACCTGCGCGACAGCGGCGTGAAAGAGGTCGCCATCGCGCTGCGCCCCGGCAGCGCCACCGCCAAAAAGGCGCAAGAAGCTGGCTTCACCGTCATGACCAATGCGGACGCCGCCGCCTGGGCCGATGTCGTCATGATCCTCGCCCCCGATGAGCACCAGGCGCGCATCTATTATCAGGACCTAGAGGCCAATCTGCGCCCCGGCACCGCGCTCGCTTTTGCCCACGGCCTCAACATCCACTTCGGCCTCATCGATGCGCGCGCCGACCTCGACGTCATCATGATCGCGCCCAAGGGCCCCGGCCACACCGTGCGCAGCGAATATCAAAAGGGCGGCGGCGTCCCCTGCCTGATCGCGGTCGCACAGGAAGCCAGCGGCAGCGCGGGCAACGGCTATGCCAAGGCGCTTGCCCTATCCTATGCCTCGGCCGTCGGCGGCGGGCGCAGCGGCATTATCGAGACCAATTTCCGCGAGGAATGCGAAACCGACCTGTTCGGTGAGCAAGCCGTGCTGTGCGGCGGCATCACCCACCTGATCCAGGCCGGGTTCGAAACGATGGTCGAGGCGGGCTATGCCCCTGAAATGGCCTATTTCGAATGCCTCCACGAAACCAAGTTGATCGTCGATTTGCTCTACGAAGGCGGGATCGCCAACATGCGCTATTCGATTTCCAACACCGCCGAATATGGGGATATCAAGACCGGTCCGCGCATCATCACGAGCGAAACCAAGGCCGAAATGAAGCGCGTCCTCGCCGACATTCAATCGGGCCGTTTCGTCAAGGACTTCGTCCTCGACAATCAGGCGGGACAGCCCGAGCTCAAAGCCAGCCGCAAGGCGGCGGCCGCGCACCCGATTGAAAAAGTGGGCAGCGAGCTGCGCGCGATGATGCCGTGGATCGCCAAGAACAAGCTGGTGGACAAGGCAAAGAATTAAGGTCCCAACCCTCCCCACCCGCAGGACGGGTGGGGAGGGGGACCGTCTGGAAACGGTGTCGTGCCGCGACCCTAGCCCGCCAGCAACGCTTCCAGATCAATTTCGGTGCGCGCCAGCACTTCGGTCGCGCGGCTCTCGCCGGCCGCTTCACCCGCCAGCACGGCGGCATCGCGTCGCATCAGCACATCAGCGATCAACGGCATCGAAGCCTGCACCATGGCGGTCAGCCAGTGCGCCACCTGCTCATCGCCATCGCCCGCGCCAAAGGCGAGCCGGGGCAGCAGCGCGCTGATTGCCCGCGCCGGATACATCCACTCGTTGGTGACCCAGCGATTGGGCGCAAACCACGCGATCGGCAGTCCCTGATGGTCGATGCTCAACGCGGCGATATGCACCAGTGACGGGCGCGGCCGCCGTCGGCCCGGCGGCGAAATCAGCGGCGCGGTGCGGCGCGGCAGCGCGCTGCGGCCGACGAACAGGTGGAAATGCCCATGTTCCTCTGCGCCCCGATCCCCCGGATTGTGGCAATGGTAAAACCAGCGCGCGCCCATCGGCCCGCTGGCGTTGTCGGTGTCCGGAAAGCGCTGCCCGGCGGAAACCGGCTGGGTCCCGCCAAGCACGCGCGTCATCAACGGCACGCCGGTGGCCGCCAGCGCCGCCGTTGCAGACCATAAACGGTCAGCCGGGCTCAAACTGTCGGCCACCGACCAGCCGCTCAATTGGCCGCTTCGGTGTCGGCAGCGGCGGCAGCCGCGGCCTTGGCCTTGGCTTCTTCCGCCTTTTTCGCGGCGCGGGCGGCCTTGCGGGCCTCGCGGGCGACGCGCTGCTTTTCCAGCCGTGCCTCGCGCTGGGCATCGCTTTCGTAGCTATTGCTGTTGTGCAGCCCGCTGCTTTGGCTGCGCGGCGCGCTGAAGCCGCAGCACGACACCGCACCAGCGGGGGCCGCGACCACGGTCAGCCCACCGGCGACCGCCATCAGCATGGCGAAATTGCGTCCCTTCGTCATGTTATTCTCCTTCGCTCTTGTCGGGGCAACCGGCGGCTTATCGGCCCCGGTTGCTGTGGGTTCGCGCCTCGCCGGCAAAAGGTTGCAGCGCCGGCAAGCTCCCGTTCATCTCGCTTCGCTACCCAGCACTGGTCAGCACAGTTCAGAAAGTCCGGCGCCCGTGCGATTTCCGTTATTTTGTGCGGCCCTCATGATGGCCCCGGCGCTTGCTGCAGCCGAGCCGCCCGCTGCGGCGGACATTGAAACCATGCCCGACGGATCGCAGCGTTGGTCCTTCCTCGTCACCTATGGCGACGAACAATGTCCGCCCGCGCAGGGTGACGAGATCGTCGTGTGCGCGCGCCTGCCTGAAAGCGAACGTTACCGCATCCCCGAACCACTCCGCGAGCGCAAGGCCGACACCGTGGCGATGGGCGCCAGTTGGACCGCACAGGTGGAAAGCTATGAAAATGTCGCTCGCCTCTCGCGCCCCGACAGTTGCTCGTCGGTCGGCAGCTACGGCTGGAGCGGCTGCACCGCCAAAGCGCTGCGCGACTGGTTTGAGGAACGCCGCCTGATCGAGGCAGAGGGCAAAGCAGAGTAACGGCAGCTTCTACGCGCAATTTTCTGACTTAGCCCTTGCACGCCGCGACATTTTCGCGCACTAGGCCGTGTATGCGCTGTAACGCCCTTTTGCTTCTGCGACTTCCACGCCCTTGGGCGTGATGAACCGTCTGCGCGGGTGACGCGCGGCAACACGGCCAAGGGCGAATACACAATCCCAGCCATTTTAGCAGAAGCGAACCGACTCATGCTCCGCGACCCATCGGTCAAATACCGCCCCTTCGCGCCCGTCCCCCTGCCCGATCGTCAATGGCCCGGCCGCACCACCACGCGCGCCCCGCGCTGGCTGTCGACCGACATGCGCGACGGCAACCAGGCGCTGATCGACCCGATGGATGCGGAAAAGAAGACGCGCTTCTTCGACCTGCTCTGCAAAATCGGCCTCAAGGAAATCGAAGTCGGCTTCCCCGCCGCGGGCGCGACCGAGTTTGATTTCATCCAGGGCCTCGTCCGCTCCGGCCGCATCCCCGACGATGTGACGGTGCAGGTCCTCACCCAAAGCCGCGCCGACCTCATCCGCACCAGTTTCGACAGCCTGGCAGGCGCGCGCCGCGCCATCGTCCATGTGTACAACGCGCTCGCCCCGGCCTGGCGCGCCCAAGTCTTCGGCATGGAGCGCCCGCAAGTGAAACAGATCGCCATCGACGGCGCGCGCCTGCTGGCCGACAATGCCGCGCGGCTGCCGCAGACCGACTGGCATTTCCAATATAGCCCCGAATGTTTTTCGACCACCGAGCTCGATTTCAGCGTCGAGGTGTGCGCGGCGGTGATGGATGTGCTCCAGCCCACGGCTGACAAACCCATCATCCTCAACCTCCCCGCCACGGTGGAGGCGGCGACACCCAACATTTACGCCGACCAGATCGAATATTTCTGCCGCCACCTGCCCAATCGCGACCGCGCCATCATCAGCCTGCACACCCACAATGATCGCGGCACCGGCGTCGCGGCGGCGGAACTGGGTCTGCTCGCGGGCGCGGACCGGGTCGAAGGCTGCCTGTTCGGCAATGGCGAGCGCACCGGGAACAGCTGCCTCGTCACCATTGCGCTCAACCTCTATACGCAAGGGATCGACCCCGGCCTCGATTTTTCAGACATCGACGCGGTCATCAAGACGGTCGAATATTGCAACCAGCTGCCCGTCCACCCGCGCCACCCCTATGGCGGCGAATTGGTCTATACCGCTTTTTCCGGCAGCCATCAGGACGCGATCAAAAAGGGGTTCGCCGCGCGGCAGCGCCAGAATGACGACTATTGGCAGGTGCCCTATTTGCCCATCGATCCCGCCGATCTGGGTCGCACCTACGAAGCTGTCATCCGCGTCAACAGCCAGTCGGGCAAGGGCGGCGTCGCCTGGGTGCTCGAACAGGACCGGGGGCTAAAGCTCCCCAAGCGCATGCAGGCGGCCTTCAGCCCCATCGTGCAATCGCTTGCCGACGCCACCAGCCGTGAACTCACCGCAGACGACATCTGGCACGCGTTCGAGGCGACATATTTGGACACCGCAGGCAAACGCTTCGAACTGATCGAATGGGCCGAGAGTAATAGCCCCTCCCCTTCAGGGGAGGGGTTGGGGTGGGGACTGTCAGGACAGAGCCTCAGCCACTCTCGCATCTTCACCGGTAAACTGCGCATCGACGGCGAAATCCGCAGCGTCAGCGGCCGCGGCAATGGCCTGATGTCCAGCGTCATCGCCGCGCTGGCCGAAGCCGGCGGCCCGGTGATGGACATCGTCGATTACAGCGAACATGCCCTGGGCGCCGGCAGCGACGTGGCTGCGGCAGCCTATGTCGAATGCCGCACGCGCGACGGGCAAAGCCGCTTCGGCTGCGGCCTGGACACCGACGTGGCGACCGCGAGTGTGCGGGCAATATTGTCTGCAGCGAACGGGGAACCCTGATCGCGCCCCCGCGCGACATTGCCGATAGCCGGACGGCCCGCTAACGACCGTTGCCGGAGGTGTTCGCATGGGCACGAGTCGGCGGGATTTCGTCATCGGCGCGGCGGCCACCCTAGCGGCAACTTCGGCGTCCGTAGCGGCAGCGCCGTCGCGGCGGCGTCCGAATATCCTCTTCATCATGGCCGATGACCTCGGCTATGCCGATCTCAGCATTTATGGTCGGCGCGAATATCAAACGCCGGTCCTTGACCAGCTCGCCACCGATGGCCTGCTGATGACCCAGGGCTATGCCAACGCGCCATCCTGTTCGCCAACCCGCGTCGCGCTGATCACCGGCCGCTATCATCAGCGCCTGCCGGTGGGCCTCCCCGAGCCGATCCGGACGCGCAAGCTCGACCCGGTTGGCCTCCCCACGGGCCAATCGACGCTGCCGGGTTTGCTCCAGGCCGCGGGCTACCGCACATCATTGGTCGGCAAATGGCATATGGGCTGGCCGCCGGACCACAGCCCCCTTCGCCACGGCTACCAGCATTTTTTCGGCACCGCTTCGGCCGGAGTCGAATATTTTACCCACCGCGAAAATGATCCTGCGGGCCAGGGCGAAGTCGGCCTATTTGAAGGTGACGATGTAGTCCAACGTGACGGCTATATGACCGATCTGCTCGCCGACCGCGCTGTACAGCAAATCTGGGCGGCCGCTGCGGACGCAGCACCATTTTTCCTCAGCCTCCATTTCACCGCCGCGCATTGGCCGTGGCAGGGGCCAAAGTCCGTGCCACTGCCACCCGGGGCTGACCTATGGCACTATGACGGCGGCAGCCTCGAAATCTTTGCCGAAATGGTCCGGGCCATGGACTTGGCCATCGGCCGCGTGCTGGACGAATTGAAACGATCGGGGCTCGCCAATGACACCATCGTGGTTTTCACCAGCGACAATGGCGGCGAACGTTTTTCCGACACCTGGCCGCTGCGGGGCGGCAAACGCGACTTGCTCGAAGGCGGCATCCGCGTGCCTGTCATCGTGCGGTGGCCCACATCAATTGTGTCGGGCCGCCGTTCGGACCAAGTGATCGCCACGATGGACTGGTTTCCGACGCTTCTTGCCGCCGCCGGTGCGCCGACCGATCCAAACCACCCGCCCGACGGCGAAAATTTGCTCGATGTCCTGCGTGGCCAGGCACATGCGCGCTCGCGCCAGCTTTTCTGGCGATTCCGCAATCCTGATCAGGCCGCCGCGCGAAATGGCGATTGGAAATATCTGCGCATCGGCGGCGAGGAGTTTCTGTTCGACATCACCCGCGACCCCCGCGAACGTGCCAACCGCAAGGCGGCCGAACCCGCCCGGTTCCAGCAGATGAAAGCGGATTGGGCGGCGTGGAATGCCGCGATGCTGCCCTACCCCGCACCTCCTACACCGCGCACATGATCCAGACTTCCGGTTTGGCGCGCCCTACCAGCTAAACCCCCTTTCCTACATTGAACCAATATGGTTTACTTTTGCCGTTTCACTAACCAAATGGACAGGATCAGCCATGCTCGACACCCTCCCCGCCCCGGCCCCCATCCCCGCGCCCACCAGCTATCACTGGACCCCCGCGCTGCAGGCCGATTTCCTCGGCCATCTGGCCGCCACCGGCTCTGTTACACTGGCCGCAAATCAGGTTGGCATGTCGCCGCGCGCCGCGCACGATCTGCGGCACCGTGCTGACGGCGCGGCGCTGGCGATTGGCTGGGCGGCGGCGGTGCTGATTGCCCGCGCGCGGCTGGAAGATGCGATGCTCGACCGCGCGCTGTTCGGGACTGAGGAGAGCTGGGAACGCACCATCGACGCTGACGCCGGCACCCAGCGTGTCACGCGGCGGCGGCATCATGTACAATCCGGCCTCGCCATGCTGGCGCGGCTTGACCGCATGGTGGAAACGCCCGCCGTTACCCTCGACGCGCGGCTGGCACAGCTTGCCGCGTCGGACTGGGCCAGCTTCCTCGACCTCTTTGCCCATGGCGATTTTGCCACCGCAATGACCGACCTGCTCGAACAATGGTTCGCCGCGCGCGTCGCTGCACCCGACCGGCTGGCGCAAATTGTCGGCGTAACGCCGATCGCGAGTGAAGTTGCGCAGATTTCCGACGATTCGCCGGCCGACCTCTCCTATGAAGAGGCCGTCGCGAAACAGGCCGATCAACTGAAGATGTGGTGGGATGGCCGTCAGCAATGCTGGGTCACCAATTTCCCGCCGACGCCCGATTTCGCTGGCGAAGCGGAAGGCGAATTTGGCAGCAAAGGGTATTGGCGGACGCTCGCCGATGATGAACAGGCCGTTTTGGATGCGGCCGAAGCGAGCCATCTGGCGACCCTGCGTACCGCTGCCAAAGCAAAACGGGGCGAATATTTTGGGTTGGCAGCGGCTTAACCCGCCCGCAACGACCCGATGTCGACCGACATGAATTTGGGCTTGCTTGCCCGCTCTTCGCTGCCGAGCGCGGCGGCCGCAAGGGCATAGGGCGAGATGCGAAAGCGGGTGCACAGCCCGCCGGCGCCGTCGCTGATCAGCGCAGTTTCAAATTCGACGCCGATTTCGGCATCCTTGCTGCGGCTGACGGTGCATACCACCAGTTGGCCGCCGCCCAGGTCGAGCACCAGATCGGTGCCCACCGGCACGCCGACCAGCCCCTCGATCCGCGCGCCGGTCTTGGACAGGTCGCGCAGGATGGCGTCATAGCGATGATCCTCGTGGATCACGCCGATACGCAGGAACACGGTGCGGCGTTCGGAACGGAACTTGTCGGGGCCGCTCGGCGCGATGCGCAGTGCGCCCGTTTCCATGCACTGCTCCAGCTCGGACAGCGGCATGGGGCGCGAATAGAGAAAGCCTTGGACGAATTTCGCACCCTTGCCGCGGATCACCTCAAGCTGGTCGAACGCCTCGACGCCTTCGACCGTGGTCTCCATGCCCAGTGCATCGGCCAGACCGACGATCGCGGCGATGATTTTGGCGCTGTTCTGATCGGCCTGCACCGCGTCGTTGACGAAACTGCGGTCGACCTTGATCTTGTCGAACGGCGCCGAGCGCAAATAGCTCAGCGACGAAAAGCCTGTCCCGAAGTCATCCAGCGCCAGCCGCACCCCCAGCGCCTTCAGCGCCTTGAACGTGTCGGCAATCGTTTCGCTGTCACCCAGCAGCACCGATTCGGTCAGTTCCAGCTCCAGCCGGTCGGGGGTCAGCCCGCTTTCTGTCAGCGCCTGCCGCACCGTTTCGACAAAGTCGGCGTTGGCAAACTGCACTGCCGACACATTCACCGCAACGCGCACCGCTTCGGGCCAGCGGACCGCATCGGCGCAGGCGCGGTGCAGCGCCCATTCGCCCAGCGGCGCGATCAAATTGGTTTCCTCGGCGATGGGGATGAAAATGCCGGGGCTAACCGGCCCGCGCTCGGGATGCTCCCAGCGCATCAACGCCTCGCAACCGACCACCAGATTGTCCTCGATGCGGACCACCGGCTGGTAAAACAGGTCGAGCTCGCCCTTCTCCAGCGCGGTGCGCAGATCGTCGAGCAGCTGCGCCCGCTCCTCCGCTTCATCCTTCAGATCGCTCGAATAAAATCGATACTGTCCGCGCCCGCCATTTTTGGCGGCGTACAGCGCCAGGTCCGAATTCCGGATCAGTTCCTCGCGCGTGTCGCCGTCATAGGGGGCGATAGCGGCACCCACCGACGTGCCGATCATCGCCTGCTTGCCGTCAATCGGATAGGGCTGCGACACCAGCTGGACAATCTTGGCGGCCAGCTCGCCCAGCGTGCCGCGGTCATCGACATCGGGCAGGATGATCTGAAACTCGTCGCCGCCCAACCGGCCGATCTCGCCGCGCTTGCCGACAATGCTGGTCAGCCGCTGCGCCACCTGCTTGAGCAGCGCGTCGCCCGCTGGGTGCCCCATCGTGTCGTTGACCGCCTTGAACCGGTCAAGGTCCAGCATCATCACCGCACACGATCGCCGTGCCGCCTTGAAACTGGCGAGCAGGCTGTCGAGTTTGCGGTTCATGCGGTGGCGATTGGCAAGTCCCGTCAGCGAGTCATATTCGGCGAGGCGACTGTCCTCCAGCTTGCGCTCATATTCGATCGTCACGTCGCGGGCGCTGCCGCGATAGCCGACAAAATTGCCGCTGGCATCCAGCTTGGGCAGCCCCGTGAGCAACCACCAGGTTTGACGCTCGGCTTCGCGCTTCGTTCCGGGCACAAAGCGGACCACCATGTCGGTGATGCGGTTGCGGGCGGCGAGCTGGAAATTCAGCGGGCGGCCCGTCAGCCCATCGGGATTTTGCGTGTCGCTTTCAAACAGCGCCGTCAGCGGCTGTGCGAGCAGTGCCTCAAGGGGCTGGCCAAGCTTTTCCGCCGCGCTTGCCGACAGGTAGATCAGCCGTCCCTCGGCATCGCTGGCCCATATCCAGCCAATTCCCGCTTCCTCAAAATCATCCAGCAGCGCCAGCCGCCGGGCATCGTCGCCGGCGCGCACCACGGCATTGCCGCCGGCGCGCAGCGGCGCTTCGGTCACGTCCGCCGCTTGGCCGGTAAAATTTCGCAGCAATCCGCGCACTGTTTTCCGCTTCGTCCTGACTTGGTCCCGGCCCGCGACCACACCCGCGACCGTCGTTTTCGCTGCCGAATTAAGCAGATTAAGGTTACCGGGAGCTAAAGATGCAGCGACTTTTGCAGCAAAATCGGGCGATAATTTCCGCTGCTTGCTGCGTAATGCGGCGGTGCTATTGGCGCTTGCGCCGCCTTCCCTTTACGTTAAGGTGAACCTTGTCCTACCCTGCCCTTGCGGAGAATGCTGCCATGGCCCTGCCCCCCATTTTCGACCGTCTGCGCCTGCCCGTTATTGGTTCGCCGCTGTTCATCGTTTCGGGGCCGGATCTGGTCATTGCGCAGTGCAAAGCGGGCATTGTCGGCAGTTTCCCAGCGCTCAACGCGCGCCCGCAGGCGCAGCTCGACGAATGGCTGCACCGCATTACGGAGGAACTGGCCGCGTGGGACCGCGACAATCCCGATCGCCCTTCGGCCCCCTATGCAGTCAACCAAATCGTCCATCGCTCGAACGACCGGTTGATGGCCGACCTTGCCACCTGCGAAAAATGGAAGGTGCCGATCACCATCACCTCGCTGGGCGCTCAGGTGGAACTCAACGATGCGGTGCATCGCTGGGGCGGAATCACGCTTCATGACGTCATCAACGATCGCTTCGCACGCAAGGCTGTGGAAAAGGGTGCCGACGGCCTGATCCCGGTCGCTGCCGGTGCCGGCGGCCATGCCGGCACGCAGTCGCCCTTTGCGCTGGTTCAGGAAATCCGCGAATGGTTCGATGGCCCGGTCGCGCTATCGGGTGCGATTGCGCACGGCCGCTCGGTGCTCGCGGCGCAGGCGTGCGGCGCCGACCTTGCCTATATCGGCAGCGCTTTCATTGCCACGACCGAGGCTAACGCCGTCGACGGCTATAAAGACGCGATTACCGAAGGGCGCGCCGCCGACATCGTTTATTCCAGCCTGTTCACCGGCGTGCACGGCAATTACCTGCGCAGCTCAATCGAGGCTGCCGGCATGGACCCCGACAACCTGCCCGAAGGCGACCTCAAGACGATGGATTTCGGGTCGGGCGGCAACACCGACAAAAAGGCGTGGAAGGACATCTGGGGATCGGGCCAGGGCATCGGGGCAGTCAAACAGGTGGGAAGCGTCGCCGATTTCGTGGCCAAGCTGGAGGGTGAATACCGCGAGGCATGGGCACAGCTGCAGGCCAAAGTCCGGACCTTTTAACCTTCTCCGAACATCGCCGCGATTGCCGCGTCCAGATAGGCGCGATCCGCGAACAGCCGCATCGGATCGCGCCGGTTGAGCCACAGATGCTGGCTGTGCCGATCGGTCAGCGCCCGGCGCAGCGCCGCCTGCAGCGTCCGGATGCGGTCCACAGTCGCCCACCGGCCCTCGGCCTTGCCCAAACAAGAACCCATGCGAATGGCCTCAAGCCGCGCCGCCACAACGTCGGTGTAGGCCGGATGCGGCCCACGGTGAAGCGCATGCCCGAGGGCGACGGCATCGACCTCGCGCGCGGGCAGGTGCAAGCCGTTTTCGGCAAAGCGGCCAAGCCGCAGCCCATCGGCCTCCAGCGCCGTAAACATCGCCGCCAATTGCGCTCTACGGGTTAGTTCCAGCGGGATGAGGTGGTGGCGCTGAAATCCATCCGGACATGCCGTTCGCTGGTGCCAGCGCCGCCCGGTCATTCCGCCAAAATCGTCACATATACGGTGCCACCATCGGGCCTCATCCTAATTCGTTCGCCCTCGACCAGGCCGGGAAAGCTGCGCGGCGCCTGGACCGCCCCATTGATCATGATGTCGATCGCCAGCCGCGCTACGCGTCGCAGCAACCCGGCCCGGTCCAACCCGGCTGCTTCGGTGGCGACCAGTTCCTGTCCCGCGAAATGGGCCAAGCCTTGCGTTTGCACGCCAGTCCCGTTCGTGGCGGGGTGAAAGGCCACGACATGGAGCACGGGCGGCATGCCGCTGGTCAGCATTTCGGTGACCGCTGCCTGAAACTGCCTTGCGTCAGACCATAAGCCAGCCGGCGACCAGTAAATCTGGTCGGCACTGCATAAGTCGATCAACAGTACTGCCAGTTTGAACAATTCCCGGCCGCACGAGACCCGGTCACCTGTGGACAGATTCAGTGGCACACATGCCAGCACCCGCCGGGCATCGACCACGTTGTTAAGCTCGGCCAAATCCGGCCGTGCTGGTCCGGCAAGCGCTCGTTGACTGGCAAAGCCGACTTCCAGCGGCGGATCGACAAAGAGTCCTGAGCAATCCGCTGTACTCGGAACACCTCCGCGCGGGTTAAGTCCCATGCGCCGAAACTCTGGTTCCAGCGTAGCCCGGTCCAGACGCCGGCCTTCACCGGCCAAAAACAGCAAATATGGCCGCTGCTGTTCTATCGTCGCAATCGGGATACTGCCCTTATCCGACATGCGGCTTGCGCCCTCCGACTGCGCAGGAAGGAATTGGCATCAACAATTCTTACTGCACCCTATAACTGTCATCGCAAGCCAGACGTCGGGTTTCAAACGGATTCGCGCTGTTTCAACCAAAATGGCTAGAATCGGACCGGCACCTCAAATGGCGACCTGACTGCCCAATTCGACCACCCGGTTGGTTGGTAGGCGGAAATATTCCATCGCGCTTTCCGAATTGCGCAGCATCCACGCGAACAGTTTTTCGCGCCAGATTGGCATGCCCGGGGTGGGTGAGGCGATCAATGTCTGGCGCGACAGAAAGAAACTGGTCTCGATCATCTTGAACTGCGCGCCGCAGCCCTGAACCTGTGCCAGCGCGGCGGGCACATCGACCGGCTGCATAAAGCCATAATGCAGGATCAGCCGGTGGAACCCCTCGCCCATATCTTCGAGCTGCTGGCACTTGTCGTTATCGACATAGGGTACATCGGACACCTTGATCGTCAGCAAAATGATGCGTTCGTGCAGCACCTTATTATGTTTCAAATTATGCAGCAGCGCATGCGGCACTCCGTCCGAAGAGGAGGTCATGAACACCGCAGTCCCCGGCACCCGCGTAGCGCTTTTGGCTGCCGAACCGATGAACATCGGGATGGGCATGACGCCTTCGGCCATTTCCTGATGCATCAACTTGCGCCCGCGCGACCAGGTGGTCAGCAGGGTGAAGATGATCAAGCCGATGACCAATGGTACCCAGCCGCCATCGGGCACCTTGAGCAGGTTTGCACCGAAATAGGCGACATCGACGATGAAAAACACGGCGAGCACCGGCAGCGCTTTCCACAACGGCCAGCGCCAAAGAGTAATCAATACGACGCTGACCAGACATGTGTCGATGAACATTGCGCCGGTAACCGCAATACCATAGGCCGCCGCCAGATTGCTTGACGATCCGAACGACACGACCAACACCACCACCATGACCATCAAGAACCAGTTCACCAGCGGGATATAGATTTGCCCCGCCGCCGATGCGCTGGTGTGCTCGACCCGCATGCGCGGGATGAAGCCCAGCTGGATCGCCTGCTGCGTCAACGAAAAGGCACCCGAAATCACCGCCTGGCTGGCGATGATGGTGGCGAGCAGCGCCAACACCACCACTGGAATGCGCCAATCATCGGGCATCATCAGGAAAAAGGGGTCCTTGATAAGGCGGGCGGCTTCGGCCGTATCAGCGCCCAGGACCATTGCCCCCTGCCCCATATAGTTGAGCATCAGGCAGGGGAGCACAAACGCGAGCCAACTCGTTCCAATGGGGGCGCGTCCGAAATGGCCCATATCGGCATAAAGCGCCTCAGCCCCTGTCACCGCCAGCACCACCGCGCCCAGCGCGACAAATGCCGTCCAGCCATCATAATAGAAAAACCGCAGCGCATTTACCGGGTTTAGCGTCTCGAATATGATCGCTGGATTGCCCACGATATGCATCACGCCCAGCACCGCCAGCATGGTAAAATAGGCAATCATAATCGGGCCGAAAAATGCCCCCACCTTCGCGGTCCCGCGCGACTGGATCGCAAATAGCCCGATCAAAATGGCGAGCGCGATCGGGATGATATAGGCGCGGAAGCCTTCGTCGACATAGCTCAGCCCCTCGGTCGCCGACAATACCGACATAGCCGGGGTGATCATGGAATCTCCGTAGAATAACGCGGTCGCGAATACCCCGAGCATGACAATCGGCCACGACCAGCGCGCGCCTTCGGACTGGCGGTTGATCAGCGCTAGCAGCGCCAGTGACCCGCCTTCACCCTTATTATCGGCCTTCATGATGGTCAGGACATATTTGAAAGTCACCACCAGCATCATTGACCAGAAAACCAGGCTCAGGACGCCGACGATGTGCAACTGGTCAGGTTCGATCGGATGATGGCCGGAAAAGGTTTCGCGAAAGGCGTACAGCGGGCTGGTGCCGATGTCACCGAACACCACACCCACCGACCCGATGGCGAGCTTAGCAAAGCCGTCGCGGTGATGGTCCTGCCCGTCGGCCGACGCGCTGGCGCCCATGGGTGCTGAGTGCGACTCGCTGGCCATCGGCGCGCCTTAAACCAAGCCAACGGACCGCGAAAGCGGCAAAAATGGCGCTCTATTGTGCCGCGCTAGCGGGAGGTGGCGGCTGCGGCGTGCGCATCGCGCGCAGTTGCGCCAACCGCGCTTCCAAATCACTGCGCCACGGGGCGTCAGCGGGCGAGCGCGCGAGCAACTGGTTCCACACCGCCTCCGCTCCGGCCAAGTCCCCCCCACGCGCCATCGCCAGTCCGGCGAAGAATGGTGGCGCGGGGTGATCCGGACCGCGCTTGGCGGCTTCGTCAAACGCTAGCGCCGCCGCCGGGGTCATCATACCCCCGCCATGCTCGACATAGGCATTGGCGAGCGCAACCCAAAGATCGATGTTGTCAGGATATTGTTTTAGCCCGCCTTCCAGCGCCTTGATGGCAAGGTCATGCCGATTTCGTCGCGCCATCGCATCGGCCATCCCGAGCCACTGCCCTGCCTCACCAAAGCGTTCGCGCATTTGGCCCTGGTTGCTCTCGATGGTCTCGCCAAAGCCTTCGGCCGCGCTCGTGGTCGCCGCCAGCTTGCCAGGCAATTCGGGCGAGCCGTACAGTGCGTATCCCGCCAACCCCAGCATCAGTGCCGCAGCAGGCACAGTGCTCGACGCCCTTGGAATGCGGCCCAGCCACAGCATCAGCCCGGCGGTCAGCACCGCTGCTGCAAGTAGCCAAAGCCAGATCATGGCCGCTCCTCCGCACCGTCGTCACTTTGACGAAAACGACTTCGCGCCAGCCACAGCCCCGCCAGCAGGAACAACAATGGTCCGATCCACAAGAACCAGGTCGCGCTGGCAAATGGCGGATTATAGGTCACCCAGTTGCCATAGCGCGCGATCAACCACTTGCGGATCGCGTCAGGGCTTTCGCCCGCTGCAATCTTGCTGCGCACCTCGTGCCGCATGTCGCCGGCCAGCGGCGCGTCGCTGTCTGCAATCGATTGGCCTTGGCACACCAGACAGCGCAGCTCGTCCATCAGCGCCTTGGCCTTGGCCTCCTGCGCTGGATCATCAAGCTGTTTGTAGGCCAGCGGCGCGGGCGGGAGGCGGTCTTGTGCAGACAGCTGCGCGGCAAGCGAAGCCACCAGCAAAAGCACCAGCCAGCGCATCACCGCATTGCCTCTAGCTTGCGCTGAATTTCGGGCACCATTTCAGGGGTGATAATGCCCTGGATCTGCTCGCGGATGATGCCCTTCCCGTCGACCAGAAAGGTCTCGGGCACGCCCGAAGACCCGAGCGCGATTTGGACGCTGCTCTGCATGTCTGCACCGATGCGCTGGAACGGATTGCCGGTTTCCGCAAGAAATGCAGCCACATCCTCCGGGCGGTCGCGAATGGCAATACCGTCGATGGGAACGCCTGCGCGCGCCAAAGCCTCCAATTGCGGCGCTTCGGCCTTGCACGGGATGCACCAGCTGGCAAAAACATTGACGAGCCGCGGCCGCCCGTCGGCAAGATCGCTGCTCTTCAGTCCAGGCACACCTGCCGTTGCCGGTGGCAGGTCAAATAGAGGCATGGGTTGATCGATCCAGCGCGATTCAATTAGCTTGTCCTCCGGCGTCGCCAGCCGATAGATGAACATACCGAACAACAGCGACACAATCGCCAGCGGAGTAAAGAGGAGCCAACGCCGCTTCACGCGAAACGCGCCTCTGCCTTGGCGCGACGTCGGCGCTTCCACTGGTCGAACAACTGCGCGCGGCCCAACATCGCCAGCGATCCACCCAGAGCGATCATGCCGCCGCCGATCCAGATCCAATAGACAAGCGGCATCCACTTTACCGCAATCTGGTACCGCGTTGGCCCCTCGCCACTTACTGCCTGCCCGATATTGGCAAACAGATGCCCTCCCGCCAACGTGATAAAGTCGGCTTCTTTAGTCTCGACCGGCGCGCCGCCCATCAGCCCAGGATAGTCGCGCGCCTGCGGCCGGAGCACGCGGTCAATGCCACCGGGCGAAATTACCCTCAGTTCGGCGTCAACCGCTGTCCAGTTCGACCCCGCCGCTGGCTTCACGCCGACAAATTGAACTTTATATGGGCCAACGGCAATGACATCCCCCGGTGCGGCCGCGACCAGCTTTTCCTGAATGAAGGCTCGCTCGGCAGCCATTCCGGCGAGCCCCACCGCGATGCCCAGATGCGCGATGACCATCCCCCATATGGTTAGCGGCGTGCGGCGCAGGTTGCGTTTCCATAGTGGCGCGATGCTGCCCACCGCAACAAACGCCGCGACGACCATGCCCAGCAAGGGCAGAACACCCACGCTGCCACCAAATACAATCAGTGCTGCCAGCACCAACATCGCCGCTGCAACCATAACCGGCAACCGCGCCAGCAGTACACTGCCATCATCGCGCCGCCACTTCAGCAGCGGACCCATTACCATCAGGCTGAACAGGATCAGCGCGATCGGGCCGGTGACAGCATTGTAATAGGGTGGGCCAATCGACACCTTCTCACCCATCGCTTCGGCGACAATCGGATAGAGGGTGCCCAGCAGCACCACCGCAAGTATTACGGTCAGCAACAGGTTGTTCGCCACCAACGCGCCTTCGCGGCTGAGCAACGCAAACTTCTTCCCCTCGGCCAGCGATCCGGCTCGCAAGGCGAATAGCGTCAGCGCGCCGCCAATATAAATCGCCATCAGCGCCAGCAAAAATGCACCGCGTTCCGGGTCGACGGCAAAGCTGTGCACACTGGTCAGCAGCCCCGACCGAACAATGAAGGTGCCCAGCATCGACATGGAAAAGGCAACCACCGCCAGCATCACCGTCCAAGCGCGCAGCGCGTCGCGCGTCGCCGTCACGCTGACGGAATGGAGCAGGGCCGCGCCTGCAAGCCAGGGGATCAGGCTCACATTTTCGACCGGGTCCCAGAACCACCAACCGCCCCAGCCCAGCTCATAATAGGCCCAATAGCTGCCTGCTGTGATGCCCAGTGTCAGGAAAATCCAGCTGCCCAGCACCCACGGCCGCATCGCGCGAGCGAAATTGGGGCCAATCTCGCGCGTGATCAGCGCGCCGACGGCAAAGCTGAAAGCCACCGACAGCCCGACATAGCCGATGTAGAGCGTCGGCGGATGAAAGGCCAAGCCAATGTCCTGCAACAGCGGGTTTAGCCCCGCGCCATCGGGCGGCGCGACCGGCAGGCGATTGAACGGGTTGGACGAAAAGAGCAGGAAGGCAAAGAAACCAAGGCTAAGTGCTGCCTGCGCAGTTAGCGTAGCGATCAGCGTGTCGTCGCGCAGCCGCTTTTCAAACAGCGCTACCAATCCGCCCGACAAACCCAAAATGGTCAGCCACAGCAGCATCGAGCCTTCATGATTGCCCCAGGTACCCGCTACCTTGAAAATCATGGGCTTAAGGCTGTGGCTGTTGCGCGCAACCAGCTCGACAGACATGTCGCTGCGGATGAACAGCGCCATCAGCAGCGCGAAAGACAGAAGGGTCAAAACGCCTTGCGCCACCATCGCCGGGCGCACCAGCGCTGCCAACTCAGGCTTGGGCACACGCAAATGCAGGGCCCCCGCCAGCAGCGCAAGGCAGGCGAGCGCCGCCGCCAACCACAGCAGGGCGTGGCCAATTTCAGCAATCATGCGGTCGGCTCGGTGACGCTTTTGCCCGCATCCTTGGGAATGTCGCCCATCTGCGGCGGCATATAACGCTCGTCATGCTTGGCCAGGATACGCGTCGCGACAAATGTGCCGTCAGCGCGCAGTTCGCCATCGGCGACCATGCCCGATTCTTCCTTGAACAGGTCGGGGACGATGCCGGTAAACTCCACCGGCAGGCTCGCTTTGCCATCGGTGGCAACAAAGCGGATCGACACGCCGTCGGGCAGGCGCTGAATGCTGCCCTTTTGCACCATGCCCCCCAGCCGCATTGCTTCGCCGACTGCCGCCTGCCCGGCGCGCACTTCGTTGGGCGTACGGAAATAGGCCGCCTCATCGCGCAGTGCACCGGCCGCGAGCAGGCCGGCGCCCGCTACCGCCACCGCCGCCAGCGAAGCCAATACCAACCGCTGATGTTTCGCTTTCATTCGCGCTCCCGCTTCAGCGCGTCGGCGCGCTGCTCTGCTTGACGCATGGCGCGCCAACTCGTTCCCAGCACGGCCACTGTGAGCAGTGCAGTCAGGACATAGGCGGCAATTACAAAATCCCACTGATCGTTCATGCGGGCAGCGGCTCCTCATCGGCCAGCCGCCGCAACCGGGCGCTGACGCGGTTCGCGGCTATCTGTGCGCGCATTCGCATCAGCACAATCGCCCCGAACAACAGCGAAAAGCCCACGACCGTGAAGCCAAGTGGCCACAGGATTTCGCTATCAATGCTGGACCCACGCACCGTGATACTGGGTCCTTGGTGCAGGCTGTTCCACCACACCACGCTGCGGTTGATGATCGGAATGTTGATTGCGCCGACCAGCGCATAAATGGCCGCGCCGCGAGAGATTGAACCGCCGTCACGACCATTGCCATTATCGCTGTTCGCCAGCGCGATGAATCCGGCATAGAGGAACAGCAGCACAAGCATCGACGTCATCCGCCCGTCCCATTCCCACCAAGTGCCCCAAGTGGGCTTGCCCCATATGGAGCCCGTGATCAGGCACAGCGCGGTGAACAACATCCCCGGCACCGCAATAGCCCTCGCCGCGATCCCGGCGAGCGGATGCCGCCAGACCAGCTGTACCAATCCGCTAATCGCTAGGGCCGTCCAGCCGCCCATCCCAAGCCAAGCGGCGGGGACGTGCACATAAAGGATACGGACGGTTTCCCCCTGCAGATAGTCGGCCGGCGTTTGAGTAAGCCCGGCCCATGCGCCAATCAGCACCAGCCCCAAACCCAGGCCCGCAAACCAGATGGTCAGCGGACGGGCGATGCGCAGAAACCGGGTGGGATTGGCATAGGCGTGCATATCAGGCACGCGTCTTTATGCGAGCCACTGTGCGCGGTCCAGTGATTCTAGGCATCGGGGCGCGACCATAGCCATGGTAGGCAAATGCTGGCCGCCACCACCGGTGCCAGCGGCCATGGCCATGGCGCAAACATCAGGCTGACAATGATACCCGCCAGAAACGCCGCCAATGCACCCAGCTTGCCCCTACGGCTGATCGCGCCGCGTTCGCGCCATGCTACGATGTGTGGCCCCATGCGGGGATGCTCGATCAACCAACCCTCCAGCCGCGGTGAAGAGCGCGCAAAGCAATAGGCCGCAAGGATCACCAGCGGAACCGTTGGCAACAGCGGAACGAAGATACCGATGCCGCCCGCAATCAGTGCGAGCCAGCCGCCAACAAGATAGATGATGCGCACGGCGTGTGATGCGCCATGCTGGCGAGTCAGGCAAGGCCATCGCGCACGTTGCGCTGGGCATCTAGATGCTCGCGCAGCCTTGCCAGTGCGTCGGCGTGCTCGATCAGCGCAGCAATGTCATAGCCATCGAACAACTCGCTCTGCAGAGTTGCCAGCCGCGCTCGACCCAGCGCGTGCGCGTTTCGCCCCGCATCGGTGATACGCAGGCGTTTCGCCCGGCCGTCATCGGCATCGCTCTCGACCCGTACCAGCCCCTTTGCCGCCAACCGGCCGATGGTGGCGGTCATTGATGGCTTGCTGACCTGAAATGCGCGCGCCAACCGCGTGAGCGTTTCGCCGTCGCCGCGCCGGACCATGTGGTTCAGCAGACTATATTCGCTCAGCCCCAGCTGCGGCGCCAGTACGCGCGTCGCCGCCGCCGAGGTCAGCTGGTTGATGATGGCAATATCGGTTAGCAGTGCGACAAGACGCGCGCCCTGATCGGCGGATAAAGTCATGCTGCGACCAAGTGGGTTTTGAGTGGCCAGCGGGGCGTCGGTTCGGGAAAGAGCGCATAGCCGATGCGCGCAAGCATCTGCACCACAGCGCCATCGCGTGCGCCCAGCCGTTCGTGCACCTCGGCGTAGGGCCCGGCCATGGCCTTGGTCTCCTGCAAAGCCTGACTCAGCGGATGAATAGCGATGCCCAGCGCTTGCGCCTGCAAATTCATCCGCACCCAGCGGCGCCCGGCGGCGATCTGTTCGGCGCGGCTGTTCCCCGGCGTGACCAGCCAGACATGGCCCTGCGCCGACTCCATGATCGGTTTAAACATGTCGATGCCCTGCTGAAATGCGGTTGTGCCGGGGGTATCGAGCGTTTCGCGGGTGATCATCCCGGTCATCTTCCCCAACCCCATGAACAGACCACCAAGCTCGATTCCATCAGGGTTGGCCACAATCTCGGCGTTGCCAATGCGCATCAGGTCGATGCTTTCACGGCGCATCGCCGCGTCGCGATATTCGGCCATCCACGCCTCCCACGTCAATTCGCGCAGTGCCGCGATGCTGGCCGGATCAACCGATCCACCAGCCACCACGCCTCCCGCTACCGGCTCGCCGACCAACCGCCCCAGGGCGTCAGCTGTTACCGGTTTCACACTGTAAACCTCCTTGGTCGACCGCCGAGCCAGCGCATGTTCGAACAGCGGGTCGGGCCTTTCGGCGGGATTGCGGATCAGCTGGACGCTGGCCACACGGCGTGCATCCAGACGCGGTTGGGGTTCACCATCGGGCCACAGCGTAACGACGCTGGAATAGCCCTTCGCCGCTGCAGCCATGACCAACAACTCGATCATGCAGCCGAACCCGACGACAATCTGCCGGTCGAACGGATCGGTTTGCGGCAAGCGGCGTGACAGATCGCAGCTGATATCAATGCGGTCCTCGTCAACCAGTCGATATTGCCACGGCTGGCGGTTATGCGGATTGGGCGCGAGGATGGCGTAGGCCAGCGCGTCGAGGCGCGGGTCGCCCAGCGCTTTGCCTGCATCGCGCCACGGCTGGGTTGCGCTCGCCGTTCCGGGCCACCAGGCGAGCGTTCCCGTCCCAGCGGTCACGACGGCGGCCGCACCGCCAGTGATAAGCAGCATGCGGCGATTGACGAGGGCCATAGCAAAAGTCTCCTGCGTTCGAGTCGCTTTTATAGTTAGTTGCCTAACTAACATAAAACAAGACATTGCTCGATATTACTTATTGCGACTTATTCTCATTTGCATCACAAGCTGAAACGAGAAGGAGTGTATCGCATGTCCCATCCCCAACTCGCCGCCTTGGCCTCACCATCGCTTGCCAGCATGCCGCCGTGTGCGCACCGGCTGGTGCGCGCTTTTCGTGTTGCCGGGCTAGCATCGACTCAGGACGGCGATGCGCAGCCGCGGCTGGTCGACTTGCTTGGTTCCGCCAATGCCGCCAGCTGTTTCCGCCTGCTGCTATCGGGCATGGCGCATGTCTGGCCCGACCCGCTGACCGTGTTCCGCCCCTGCTGCCCGCGCCTGACCCATGATGAGGCAGCGTTGCTGGCCATGGTAGGCCATGCCAGCCGCCATGACCGCCGCGCGTTCGACGACGCCATCGGCGAGATGATCGCCGAGGACGCGCGTGACTGGCTGTTCGTCACCGCCGCGCGGCTGGCGGCGGCGCTGCGGGCTTAACCCCGCCCGATCAGCTTTTGCGCCATCCGGTCGGCGACGACCGATGCAGGGGTACCGCTGGCCTTGCTCTCGGCCCAGATATTGGCGAGGCGCGCCGGGATCTGGTGGATTCGACCTTCAACCTCTTCACGGCTGCCTTGCCCCAGATATTCGAGCGCGACATTGATGATGCCGCCTGCATTAATCACATAGTCGGGGGCATAGGTGATGCCGCGGTCGTGCACACGCTGGCCGTCGGCGGCGGTCGCCAGCTGGTTGTTGGCGCCGCCCGCGATGATCGGGGCTTTCAGCCGGGCAATGCTCTGCTCGGTCAGGATTGCGCCGAGCGCGTTGGGGCTGAAGACATCGGCATCAACCTCCATGATCGCCGCCGAATCCGCGAGGTCCGCGCCCAGTTCATCGGCCAGTGCCTTAGCACGACCTAGATGCACATCGGCGAGCGTCAATTTGGCCCCCTCCGACGCCAGTCGCCGTGCGACACCACCGCCCACGCTACCCACGCCCTGAATGGCGATGCGTACGCCCGCCGCGCTGTCGGTGCCGAGGTGATGCTGGATGGCGGCCTTGATGCCCAAATAAACACCCAGCGCGGTCAGCGGCCCAGGGTCGCCGCCGGCCGCCCCGCTCGCCACCGGCAGGCCCGAGACATGGCGCGTCTGCTGTGCAATGGCGACCATGTCGGCGTCGGTCATACCGACATCTTCGGCGGTGACATAAGCGCCGCCCAGCCGTTCGACCGCGCGGCCAAAAGCGGCGAGCATTTCGGGGGTCTTGGCCTGCCCCGGCGCCGCCAGGATCACGCCCTTGCCCCCGCCCATAGGCAGGCCAGCCATAGCGTTTTTGTAACTCATCCCGCGCGACAGGCGCAGCGCGTCGGTGACGGCAGCGGCGCGGTCGGCATAATGCCAGAAACGTACTCCGCCTGCACCGGGGCCAAGGTGCGTCGAATGGACAGCAATGACCGCCGTCAGCCCGCTCGCCGCATCGCGAAAGCAGGTGACATGTTCATGGTCATCGAAATCGGGAAAGTCCCACACCGCCGTCATTGCTGCCCCCATTTGCCAAAGCAAGGAAATTACGGGACTGTGCAATAAAGCAATAGCGCAGGCGTGTCACGCGGGGAAAAATGGGGCGACCAACGGGGCTCGAACCCGCGACCTCCGGTACCACAAACCGGCGCTCTAACCAACTGAGCTATGGTCGCCACGAAGGCGGCGCGATAAGCGCGTTTGCCGCCGTTCGTCAAGCATTGTTCGCGCCCCGCGTGCGCGCTAGACCCGCGCCGATGGCCGCATCCTATCCCCCCGCCGACCTGATCCCATCGGGTGCAGACATGACCGCGGCGCGGCTGCGCGCTGTGCCGGGGATGCGCCGCGCGCCGTCGTCCAAGCTCGACCAGTTCATCTTGCCACGCTTCCTGTCGGCGGACGCGTGCGCCGCGCTGATCGAGCGGATCGACCGCGACCTCAAGCCCTCCACCATCGCCGACCCCAATGGCGATGATGCATTCCGCACCAGCAGCACGTGCGACCTTGACCATAGCGACCCCGTCGTCATCGCGCTGAACCAGCGGCT
>JANRIY010000040.1:0-56138 GCA_033764495.1 Sphingopyxis sp.
ATGGTGAAGAAGGCGCGCGAGGGGGTGATGGAATTCCTGCTCATCAACCACCCGCTCGATTGCCTGATTTGCGACCAGGGCGGCGAATGCGACCTGCAGGACCAGTCGATCGCCTATGGCCGCGGCGCGTCGCGCTATGACGAAAATAAGCGCGCGGTGACCGAGAAATATATGGGCCCCATCGTCAAGACGGTGATGACGCGCTGCATCCAGTGCACTCGCTGCGTTCGCTTTGCCGAGGAAGTCGCGGGCGTTGAGGATATCGGTGCCATCTATCGCGGCGAAAATATGCAGATCACCAGCTATCTGGAACATGCGATCAAAAGCGAGTTGAGCGGCAACGTGATCGACCTGTGCCCGGTGGGCGCGCTGACCAGCAAACCCTATGCGTTTGAAGCGCGACCGTGGGAGCTGACCAAGACGCTGGGCATCGACATGATGGACGCGGTCGGCACCAATGTGCGTATCGACAGTCGCGGGCGGCAGGTGCTGCGCGTGCTGCCGCGCGTCAATGATGACGTGAACGAGGAATGGGCGAGCGACAAGACGCGCCACCATGTCGACGGCCTTACCCGTCGCCGCCTCGACCAGCCGTTTGTGCGCAAGGATGGCAAGCTGGAACCCGCGAGCTGGCAGGAGGCCTTTGCTGCCATTGCCGCCGTGAATGCCGGATCATCGGTCGCCGCCATCGCAGGTGATCTGGTCGATTGCGAAACGATGTTCGCGGCGAAGGCGCTGGTGAACGCGCTCGGCTCCACGATGCTTGAGGGGCGCCAGACCGGTCTCAGCTATGACGTCACCAGCCTGGCGGCGGTCAATTTCAACACGACCATCGCCGACGCGGAGAACGCTGACGTCATCTTGCTCGTCGGCACCAATTTGCGCTGGGAAGCGCCGCTGATCAACACGCGCCTGCGCAAGGCGGTGTGGAAGAAGCGCGCCAAGGTGTTCGCCATCGGCGCAGAGGTTGACCTCACCTACCGTCATGAATGGCTGGGCAATGATGCCGCGCTGGTCACCAAGCTGCCCAAGGCGGTGATCGAAGCGCTGACCAAGGCTGAACGCCCGATGATCATCCTCGGCGGCGGCGCGCTCGCGGTTCCGGGCGTGCATGGCGCGGCGCTTGCGCTGGCGGAAAAGATTGGCGCGGTCAAAGACGGCTGGAACGGCTTCAACGTCGTGCACATGGCCGCCAGCCGCATGGGCGGGCTGATGCTCGGCTATGCGCAAGCTGGCGGAATCGCGGACATTGTGGCGGCAAAGCCCAAGCTCGCCTTCTTCCTGGGCGCGGATGAAGTTGATTTCGGCGCGTTCAAAAAGACTCTTAAAGTCTATGTCGGCCACCATGGCGACAAGGGCGCGCACGCCGCCGATGTCATCCTGCCCGCCGCTGCCTGGACTGAAAAGGCCTTTACCACGGTCAACACCGAAGGCCGGGTGCAGCGCAGCGAACAGGCCGTCTTCGCCCCTGGCGACGCGCGCGAGGATTGGAGCATTTTCCGCGCGCTCGCTGATGCGTTGGGGGTGACGGTGGGCTTTGACAGTTTCGAAGAATGCCGCGCGGCGATGATAGCAACGGTGCCTGCGCTCGGCGTTGAGGGGCTAGCCGACTATGGCTGGGCGGCACCCAAGTTGCCCGCGAAGGTTGAAAGCGGCCCCATTCCGTCGCCGATCAAGGATTTCTACCTTACCAACGCCATCTGCCGCGCTTCGCCGACCATGGCGCGTTGCTCGGAAGAGATATTGCACGGCGTTACGTTTGCGGAGGCGGCGGAATGAAGGACGTTGTTCTCCAAATCTGTTTCGTCATCCCGAACTTGTTTCGGGATAACAGGCCCCTGTCGCTCGTTATGCTGAAACAAGTTCAGCATGACGAATTTGAGCTTGGCGGGGTAAACATATGACCGCCTTCTTCCAAAGCCTTGGCATGTCGTTCGAAGCCGCATGGTTTACCGCGACCATCGCGGGCATCCTCCTCATTGCGCTGCCCGTCATGCTTGCAGTCGCGCTGATCATTTATGCCGACCGCAAAATCTGGGCAGCGATGGCGCTGCGGCGCGGGCCCAACGTGGTGGGGCCTTTCGGCATTCTCCAGTCTTTCGCCGATGGCCTGAAGGTGTTCTTGCAGGAAACGATTATCCCGTCGAGCGCCAACCGCGGCTTGTTTCTGATTGCGCCGATCATCACTTTCACCGTTGCGTTGCTTGCATGGGCGGTAATCCCGTTCAATTCGGGCGCGGTGCTGGCAGACATCAATGTCGGGCTGCTCTACATCCTCGCGATCAGTTCGCTTGGGGTCTATGGCGTCATCCTGTCGGGTTGGTCGTCCAACTCGAAATATCCGTTTTTCAGCGCGATGCGCGCGTCGGCGCAGATGATCAGCTATGAGGTCTCGATCGGCTTCATCCTGATTTCGGTCGTTCTGTTCGCCGACAGTTTCAACATGAACGAAATTGTGAAGCAGCAGCAGGGCCACGGCCTGGGCTTTGTCAACGCCTTCGGCTTCAACCTGCTGCTCTTCCCGATGGCGGTGATGTTCCTGATCTCCAGCCTCGCCGAAACCGCACGCGCGCCGTTCGACCTGACCGAGGCGGAAAGCGAGCTCGTTGCTGGTTACCAGACTGAGTATAGCTCGATGGCCTTCGCGCTCTTTTGGCTCGGCGAATATGCCAATGTCATCCTGATGTGCACATTGAACGCCATCCTTTTCTGGGGTGGTTGGCTGCCGCCAGTCGATTGGGCACCGCTCTATACTGTGCCGGGCGTGATCTGGCTGTTCGCGAAAATCCTGTTCTTCTTCTTTGTCTTCAGTTGGGTGAAAGCGACTGTCCCACGCTATCGCTATGACCAGCTGATGCGGCTGGGGTGGAAGGTGTTCCTGCCTATTTCGCTGCTCTGGGTGTTCCTGGTGAGTGGCTATCTGATGTTGACGAGATATTCATGACCACCATCGCGCACCTCATCAAAACCTTCACGCTGTGGGAGTTCGTCAAGGCGCATGCCCTGACGCTGAAATATTTCTTCAAGCCCAAGGCGACGGTCAATTATCCGTTCGAGAAGAACCCCATTTCACCGCGCTTCCGCGGTGAGCATGCGCTGCGCCGCTATCCCAATGGCGAAGAACGTTGCATTGCGTGCAAGCTGTGCGAGGCGGTTTGCCCGGCGCAGGCGATCACCATCGAGGCTGAGCCGCGTGAGGACGGGTCGCGGCGCACCACGCGCTACGACATCGACATGACCAAATGCATCTACTGCGGTTTCTGTCAGGAAGCCTGCCCGGTCGATGCGGTTGTCGAGGGGCCCAATTTCGAATTCGCCACCGAAACGCGCGAAGAATTGCTGTACGATAAGGCGAAATTGCTCGCCAACGGCGATAAATGGGAACGCGCCATTGCCGCGAACCTTGCCGCCGATGCGCCGTATCGATAGGGGGCGCGCAACGTGATTCAGCTGGTTGCCTTTTACCTCTTTTCCACCATCGTGATCGCCTCGGCGTTGATGGTGATTGCCGCGCGCAATCCGGTGCACAGCGTGATGTGGTTGATCCTTGCATTTTTCAACGCGGCGGGGCTGATGCTGCTCGCGGGAGCCGAGTTTATCGCGATGCTGCTGGTGATCGTCTATGTCGGCGCGGTCGCGGTGCTGTTCCTGTTTGTCGTGATGATGCTCGACATTGATTTTGCTGAGCTACGCAGCGGCTTTGTCAAATATTTGCCGGTCGGCCTGTTGGTCGCCGTCGTGCTGGCGGCCGAACTGGTGTTCGCGCTGGGGGCGTGGCAGGCTGGCGGGATCGATTTGGCTCAGCGCGCTGCGCCGATTGTCGATAACAAGAGCAACATCGAACAGGTCGGTGAGCTGCTTTACACCCGCTACATCTTCCTGTTCGAGGCGGCGGGCATCATCCTGCTGGTCGCGATGATCGGCGCGATCGTGCTTACCCACCGGCAGCGCGGCGGCGTGCGGCTGCAAGACATCAACCAGCAGAACCAGCGCCGCCCGGAAGACGCGACGCGCCTCGTCAACCAGCCGGTCGGGCAGGGGGTTGAGCTGTGATTGGTGTTGGCCATTATCTCGCGGTATCGGCGGTGCTGTTCACACTGGGCGTGCTCGGCATTTTCATCAACCGCAAGAATGTGATCGTCATTCTGATGTCGATCGAGCTGATTTTGCTGGCGGTGAACATCAACCTAATCGCGTTCAGCCAGGCGCTGGGCGATCTGGTGGGGCAAGTATTTGCGATGTTCGTGCTGACCGTAGCGGCAGGTGAGGCGGCCATCGGGCTGGCGATTCTCGTGATCTATTTCCGTGGCCGTGGGACCATCGCGGTCGATGACGCCAACCGGATGAAGGGGTAACCGGTGCTTCAGGCGATTGTTTTCCTGCCGCTGCTCGCGGCGCTGGTTGCTGGCCTTGGCCAGCGCTGGATTGGCATTACGGCGGCAAAGCTGGTCACTACCGGCGCGCTATTCGCCAGCTGTGCGCTCAGCTGGCCCATCTTACTGTCTTTTGTTGCGGGCACGGGCGAGGCGGGCGTGGTGCCGGTGCTGCAGTGGGTACAATCGGGCGCGCTGTCGTTCGACTGGGAACTCAGGATCGACACGCTGACGGCCGTCATGTTGGTCGTGATCACGACCGTGTCGGCGCTCGTCCACCTCTATAGCTGGGGCTATATGGAGGAGGATCCGGACCAGCCGCGCTTCTTTGCCTATCTGTCGCTATTCACCTTCGCCATGCTGATGCTCGTGACGGCGAACAATCTGGTGCAGATGTTCTTCGGCTGGGAAGGGGTCGGCCTCGCGTCCTATCTGCTCATTGGTTTCTGGTACAAAAAACCCAGTGCCAACGCCGCCGCAATCAAGGCTTTCGTCGTCAATCGCGTGGGTGATCTGGGCTTCATGCTCGGAATTTTCGGCACCTTCCTGGTGTTTGGCACCGTATCGATCCCTGAGATTCTTGAGGCCGTACCGGGCATGGCGGGGTCGACCATCACCTTCCTCGGCATGCGCCTCGACACCATGACCATATTGTGCCTGTTGCTGTTCATCGGCGCGATGGGCAAATCAGCGCAATTGGGCCTGCACACTTGGTTGCCCGACGCGATGGAGGGCCCGACGCCCGTCAGCGCGCTGATCCATGCCGCGACCATGGTGACGGCAGGCGTGTTCATGGTGTGCCGCCTGTCGCCAATGTTTGAAACCAGCGATATCGCGCTGGGCGTTGTCACCTTCGTTGGCGCTGCGACCTGCCTGTTCGCGGCCACCGTTGGAACAACGCAGTGGGACATCAAGCGCGTCATCGCTTATTCGACGTGTTCACAGCTGGGCTATATGTTCTTTGCGGCGGGTGTTGGCGCCTATGGCGCCGCCATGTTCCACCTTTTCACCCACGCATTTTTCAAGGCGCTGCTGTTCTTGGGTGCAGGCAGTGTCATCCACGCGATGCACCATGAACAGGACATGCGCTATTACGGTGCCCTCAGGAAACATATCCCGCTCACTTATTGGGCCATGATGATGGGGACACTCGCGATCACCGGTGTCGGAGTCTATGGCGTGTTTGGCTTCGCTGGCTTTTACTCAAAGGACGGAATTCTCGAGGCAGCTTTCGCCAGCGGCGGCAGCGGCGTCGTGGTGTTCTGGACGGGCATTTTTGTGGCCCTGCTCACTAGCTTCTATTCGTGGCGATTGGTTTTCCTAACCTTTTTCGGTAAGGCGCGTTGGGATGCAAGCGAGCATATCCAGCATGCGGTGCACGATGATCATCATCATGGCGACGCGCACCATGCTGTTCCCGGCGATGGCACTGCAGGATACCACCCCCATGAAAGCCCGTGGACCATGCTGGTTCCGCTCGGCGTTTTGTCCGTCGGTGCGCTGCTTGCGGGTTTCCTGTTCTACAAGCCCTTCATCTATGCCGAGGAAGGCACGGCCTTTTGGGCCGGCAGCATCGCGTTTGACGCGCATCTCATGCATCTCGCGCACGAAGTACCGCTGTGGGTCAAATGGACGCCCTTCGCGGTCATGGCCATTGGTCTCGCCATAGCATGGTATGCCTATATTCGCCGTCCCGACTTCCCGGCCAAATTTGTCGAACAATTCGGTGTGGTACACAACTTCGCCTACCGTAAATGGTATTTCGATGAGCTATACGACCTCCTCTTCGTAAAGCCGTCGTTCGCCATCGGTCGTTTTTTTTGGAAGCGCGGCGATGAAGGCACCATCGACCGGTTCGGTCCAGACGGTGCCGCGGCGCTGGTGCAGGGTGGCACGCGCCTCGCGATCAAATTTCAGTCGGGCTATGTCTATGGCTATGCCTTTGTAATGCTGCTGGGCCTTGTGGGCATCCTCAGCTGGGCGATGGTGAAGTTTCAGTGATGTCCATTCCCATGCTTTCTCTGATGCTGCTCGTGCCGCTGGTCGCGGCGATCGCCTGCTTGTTCGTTGATGCCCGCGCCGCGCGCTGGACCGCGCTGGCGGCGACGCTAGTCAACCTCGTGCTCGGCATCCAGCTGTGGTTCGGCTTCGATATCGGCGGCGCGCAATGGCAATATGTCGAGCGCGCTGAACTGTTCGGGCGCTTCGCCTGGGCGCTTGGCATCGACGGCATGGCACTGATGCTGATCCTGCTCAGCGTGTTCCTGATGCCGCTCTGCATCCTCGCCAGCTGGGAGGCGATCTCGAAGCGCGTACCGCTCTACATGAGCATGTTTTTGCTCATGGAAGTGATCATGATCGGCGTGTTCGCCGCGCAGGACTTGATCCTTTTCTATCTTTTCTTCGAAGCTGGCTTGATCCCGATGTATTTCATCATTGGCATCTGGGGCGGGGCGAACCGCAAATATGCAGCATTCAAATTCTTCCTCTACACTTTGCTCGGTTCGGTCCTGATGCTCGTCGCGATGATCGCGATGATCGGACAGGCGGGAACGACCGACATTCCGACGCTGCTCAATTACGACTTCCCGAAGGACATGCAGACCTGGCTGTGGCTGGCCTTCTTCGCCAGCTTTGCTGTCAAAATGCCGATGTGGCCGGTGCACACCTGGCTGCCCGATGCGCATGTGCAGGCGCCGACGGCCGGGTCGATGATTCTGGCGGGCGTGCTCCTCAAAATGGGCGGTTACGGCTTTCTGCGCTTCAGCATCCCGATGTTCCCCGATGCCTCGGCGCAGCTGATGTGGTTGGTGTTCGGCCTGTCGATGACTGCCGTGGTTTACACCAGCTTGGTCGCGCTGGTGCAGGGCGATATGAAGAAGCTGATCGCCTACAGCTCGGTCGCGCACATGGGCATCGTTACCGCCGGTCTGTTCGCGATGAACCAGCAAGGCATCGAAGGCGCGCTGATCGTCATGCTCAGCCACGGCTTTGTCTCCGCCGCACTCTTCTTTTGCGTTGGCGTCATTTACGACCGGCTGCATACGCGCGAGATTGACCGCTATGGCGGCCTTGCCATCAACATGCCGGGCTATGCGATGCTTTTCATGCTCTTCACCATGGCGTCGATTGGTTTGCCGGGCACCAGCGGCTTCGTCGGCGAATTTTTGAGCCTTGCCGGCATTTACGAGGCATCGAGCTGGGCGGCCTTTGTCTGCACAACCGGCATCATCCTGGGCGCGGCCTATATGCTCTACCTCTACCGCCGCGTCGTTTTCGGCGAGCTAACCAGGGATGATGTCCGCGCCATGCCCGACCTTAACGCGCGCGAATGGGCAATCATGGCGCCGCTGGCTGCTGTTACCTTATGGATGGGCGTCTATCCTGAAAGCTTCCTCGCGCCGATGCGGGGTGACGTGGCGACGCTGGTGGCGCGGGTCGCCGACAGTCGCGCCCCTAGCGATGCTAACCTGATGGCCGGCAAATCGGCACCAAAACCCGCCAAAACGTATGCGGGAGAAGCCCATTGAACGCCGACCTCGCCCTTGTGTTGCCCGAAATTCTGCTGACCGTCGGCGGCCTTGTCACGCTGATGATTGCTACCTTTGCCAGCGACCGCGCTGTCGCCCTCTATCAGGGGGCTGCGGTGCTGACGTTGGCTACCGCGATTGCTGCGGTAACCGCAACTATCGGCAACGCGCCTGCAACTGCCTTTATGGGCACAGTAACCGTCGATGCATTCGGCAGTTTCGCCAAGCTGCTGATTTATGGCGCCAGCATCCTCTGCATCCTGATTGCGCCGCGCTTTTTCGGGCCCGGGATGCGCGGTGAATATCCGGTGCTGATTGTCTTTGCGGCGCTCGGAATGGGGATGATGGCGTCTGCGCGCGACATGCTGACGCTCTATATCGGGCTCGAACTCAACAGCCTCGCTGCTTATGTTCTTGCCAGCTTCATGCGTACCGATGGCCGCTCGGCCGAAGCGGGGTTGAAGTATTTCGTCCTCGGCGCGCTCGCTAGCGGGATGCTACTTTACGGCATCTCACTGCTTTATGGCTTTAGTGGCACCACCAGTTTTGACGGAGTTGCGGGGGCCTTTGCCAGCGGGACCAATATGGGCCTGATCCTGGGCCTGGTCTTCGTCCTGGCTGGCATGGCGTTCAAGATCAGCGCGGTGCCGTTTCATATGTGGACGCCCGACGTATATGAAGGTGCGCCTACGCCGGTCACCGCTTTCTTCGCCAGTGCTCCCAAGGTTGCGGCCATGGCACTTACCACGCGGTTGGTCGTTGAGGCGATGGGCCCGGGTATTGCCGCTTGGCAGCAGATCATTATCTTTTTGGCGCTCGCCTCAATCCTTCTTGGGGCGGTTGGCGCCATTGGACAGACGAATGTCAAACGGCTTCTGGCCTACAGTTCGATCAACAATATCGGTTTCATGTTGATCGGCCTCGCTGCGGGAACACCGGCGGGCGTTCAGGCGGTGCTGACCTATTTGCTCGTCTATGTCGTGACTACGCTCGGGGCCTTTTTGGTCGTGCTCAATCTGCGCGACAGCGACGGCCAGCCGGTCGAGGAAATCAGCGCGCTTGCCGGTCTTTCCGAACGCAAGGCAGGTCTAGCCGCGGCGCTGGCGGTGTTCCTGTTCAGCATTGCAGGCATTCCGCCATTGTTCGGTTTCTGGCCCAAATATCTGGTGTTCGAGGCCGCCGTACTGGCCGATCTGGTGCCGCTGGCGGTGGTCGGGATTGTCGCTTCGGTCATCAGCGCCTTTTATTATCTTGCTATCATCAAGACGATGTATTTCGACGATGTCGCCGATGTGCAGTGGGGCGGGCAGGGGCCCTGGCTAGAGCGCGGCTTGATTACGGGCAGCGCACTTTGGCTGTCGGTTGTGGGCTATTTGTTCATCCAGCCTCTTGCCGGGGCCACGGCCCATGCTGCGGCGGTGCTATTCTGAACAGCGCGTTTACTGTCGTTGCGGCGACCGGATCTACCAACGCTGATTTGTTGGCGGCGGTCGCGTCAGAAGCGCCATGGCCCGAAGGTCACTGGTTGGTCGCCGACCGCCAGTCGGCGGGCCGGGGACGCTTGGGACGATCGTGGAGCGACGGTGCTGGCAATTTCATGGGGTCAGTCACCGTAGCCTTGCGTGCCAACGACCCGCCGCCGCATGGCCTGGCGTTGCTCACGGCGCTGGTGGTGCATGATGCGCTGCGCAGCCTCGGTGCGCCTGAGGGGCTGGTAATCAAATGGCCAAATGATTTGCTCGTCGATGGGGCTAAGCTGGTCGGGATTTTGCTCGAACGCGCCGGCGACCATGTCGTTGTCGGTGTCGGCGTCAATCTGGTCAGCGCCCCCGACATTGCCGGACGAATGACGACGCATCTTGCTGCCCTGGGTTGCGCAATCGACCGCGACACTGTTGCCGCGACGCTGGCTTCCTATTTCACACAGGCCCTTGCCGACTGGCGGGGCGGCGGCTGGCCCGATGGTATATTGGCGCGCTGGTATGCCGCCGCGCTGCCGCGCGGAACCGCGCTGACGCTCAGCGAAGGCGAGCATGCTGGATTGACGGGCCGTTTCGATGGCCTAGAGCGGGACGGCAGTTTAGCACTGGTGCTGGCTGACGGGCGGCGGTTAATCGTCCACGCGGGCGATGTGTCACTTGCCAAATAGGGAAAAGGGGGAGGGCGGCCATGTTGCTCGCTGTTGATGTTGGCAACACCAACGCCAAATTCGCGCTATTTGAGGGTGACAGGCTGGTTGCGCGCTGGCGTATCGCGACTGATGATCGCCGGACGGCAGACGAATATGCGGTGTGGCTTCACCAGCTGTTACGCATGGAAGGGCATGAGCGCAGCGATATCACCGACGTCATCATTGCCACGGTCGTTCCGCGGGCACTTCACAACCTACAATTGCTTGCCAGCAAATATTTTGGTGTCGAGCCGCTGGTCGCCGGGCGCGGTAGCGTCAGTTGGGGCATCCAGCTGAAAGTCGATGAACCGCACGCCGTTGGCGCCGACCGCGCCGTCAACGCCATCGCCGCGCAGGCGCTGGTACCGGGCAAGGACAAGTTGGTGATCAGCTTCGGCACTGCAACCACTTATGACCATATTGGTCTCGACGGCAGCTATCGCGGCGGTATTATCGCGCCGGGAGTCAATCTGTCGCTGGAGGCGCTGGTCGCCGCCGCCGCTAAGCTGCCACGCATCGCCATCGAAGCCCCCGCAACTAATACCGTCATCGGTCGCACCACCGAAAGCCAGATGCTGATCGGCATTTACTGGGGCTATGTCGCCATGGTGGAGGGGCTAAGCGCACGGATGAAGGCAGAAATCGGCGCACCCTTGACCGTGATTGCTACCGGCGGCCTTGCCGGATTGTTTCAGGAGCATAGCCACTTGTTTGATATTGTTGATACCGATCTGACGCTCAACGGCCTTGCGCGCCTCTATGCGCAGCGGACCCTGTCAGCATGAGCGGTGCTGCCAAGGAATTGCTGTTCCTCGCGCTCGGCGGCTCGGGCGAAATTGGTATGAATGCCAACCTTTATGGGTGCGACGGCAAGTTCATTTTGCTCGATCTCGGTGTCTCTTTTGGATCGCAGGAATATCCCGGGATCGATCTGATCATGCCTGACATGGAATGGATTGAAGATCGGATCGACGACCTGCTCGCCATCGTCCTGACCCACGGGCATGAGGATCATATCGGGGCGCTACCCTATCTCGCCGCCGACCTCGGCGTCCCTCTTTATGCAAACCACTTCACGGCCGGGCTGATCGCGGGCAAACTGGCCGAACAGGGTATCGCCGACGCGGTAAAGCTCAATGCTGTCGATATCGACGCGGCATTCAAAATCGGCCCATTCGGCCTACGCTTCACCCCGCTGGCCCATTCGATCCCGGAAATGAGCGCGGTTGTCATCGACACGCCCTATGGCCGCATTTTTCACAGCGGTGACTGGAAACTCGACGATGATCCAGTCCTTGGCAAGCCAACCGCAGAGGCTGCGCTACGCAAATTGGGTGACGAGGGCATTGACGTGTTGGTCTGCGATTCCACCAACGCCTTCAACCCGCAGGCCTCGGGCAGCGAAGGCAGTGTCCGCGCTGGGCTGATGAAGGCCGTGGGTGAAGCACCTGGCCGCGCGATCGTCACCACCTTCGCCAGCAATGCCGCGCGATTGCAAACGCTAGGCGACGTAGCGCGCGAATGTGGGCGTACCTTGTGCGTTGCCGGGCGCTCGCTCGATCGGATCCTGGGCGTGGCGCAGGCCAATGGTTTCCTCACCGATTTTCCTGAAACGGTTGATTTCGACACTGCGATGACCTTGCCCCGCGGCGACCTCATGGTCATTGCCACAGGCGGGCAGGGTGAACCGCGTGCCGCGCTGGCGCGCATGGCCGACGACAATCACCCGATCAAACTGCAAGAGGGCGACAGCGTCATTTTTTCCTCAAAGCAGATCCCGGGGAACGAACTCGCCATTGGCCGCATCATGAACCAGCTTGCGGCGAAAGGCGTGCTGACGGTCACCGAAAAACAGGCGCATATCCACGTCAGCGGCCATCCCGGCCAACCCGAACTCGCCGCACTCTATGATTGGCTGCGACCGAAGCTGCTGGTGCCGGTGCATGGCGAAATTCGCCATATGCACGAACAGGCGCGTTTTGCGCTGGCGCATGGAGTGCCCGCGGCGCTCAACCAGACCAATGGTGACCTGATCCGGCTCGCCCCGGGCAAAGCCAAGCGCATCGACCGGGTTCGCTCAGGGCGACTCGCGCTCGACGGAAATGTGTTGTTGCCTGCTGATGGCGAAACCATCACCGAGCGTCGTCGTCTGGGTCTTTATGGCATGATTTCGGTGGCGGTATCGCTCAGCAAGGGCAGGGCGCGCGATGCCGATGTGCGCTATCGTGGCGTGCCGGTGGAAGACGACCGTGACGACTTCATCGGCGAAATGAGCACCGCCGCACTCGATGCCGCCAATGACGGACCGGCCGACCGCGAAAAGCTGCGCGAAGCCATTCGCCTGGCGGTGCGCCGCGTCGCAACCCAATGGACCGGGAAGAAGCCGATGGTCGATGTTCTGATTTTGGGCAGTTGACCCTGTGGCCTGGACGTCTACCCTCGCCATCTATTTGCTATTTTGGGTGCTCTGCGCCTTCTTCGTGCTGCCTTTTCACGGGCGGCCAGCGGAGCAGCCCGATCATGACGTTGCGGGCGCGGAGCGCGGCGCTCCAGCGACATTTCGTGTTGGAGCGATCATGCGCCAGACGACCGTCGTTGCAACCATCTTCTTTGCAGCCTATTATGTGATTTACACGCAAGGCTGGGTCGATGCCCGCGCGCTCAGTGAAGCAGTTTCAGGACTTTAGGTCCGCAACCGGTCAATAGCTTGAGCGAGCGCGACATATAGCTTGCCTACATCCGACGACAACAGGATCACGCTCATCGCCGAACCGTCCCGCGTTCCCATCAGTGCGCGGAGCATGGCTTCAAAGTCATGGATATATTGGTTCACATGGCGCTGGAACGCGGCATCGTCCTGATAGCGGCGCAGGATTTCTTTCGCTTCACTGTTGTCAATCAGCTTGATGGCACGGCGCGAAAATACGCCGCGGTCGCCCTTAAGATAGGCGTCCCACGCAGCATCGCTCACTTCGGTCGACAAAATCTTGGTGATGTCGATGGCCGAGGATTTGAGCGAATCGGTGAGCACCACGACCTGCTTTGCAAGCGTATCGCGATCCGTCGCAGCGATGGCTGATTCGGCTTCGGCAATGCGTCGCTCGACCTGCGCGCTAGTATCCATGATTGTGATCAATTGGCGCATCAGCTTGTCTGCGGCGCCATTGGCGGCGGTTACGGCGCGGTCGGCGGCGGCTTCAATGGCGCTCAACTGCGCATCAATTTCGCTCTTAAGTGATGCATCAAGTGCCTCGGCGGCCCGCTCGCGCAGTGCGCCGCTTGCCTCGCTTACGGCCGTTTCAATCAGCCGCCTGGCCTCGCCTGCCGCGCTCGCTGCTGCATCACGCACTTCGGACATAGTGGCGATAACTTCCGCTCCGCCGTTGCGGGTGAACTGGCCGGTCTCCAGCGCCAGCGCCTTCAACTGTACCTCGGCTTCACGCAGCGCAGCCTGCAAGTCCTCCAGCTGTCCACTTTCTTCGTGCACCCCGGCCAGCATCGCCTGAACCCTGGCGGCCTGTTCGCCGGTGCGTTCAAGGCCGGCTTCAACCTTGGCAGTCAATTCGACGCTCGATGACAATGGTTCCGACAGCCCGGCAACCAGCCCGCGTGCCAAGTCGGCTTGCTCGCTGACCCGCGCAAAGGCAGCGGGCAGGCCGTCGTCCAGCTCGCGCGTAACTGCGTCGAGCGCGACCAGCAGGGACTCGCTGCCTTCCAGCAGTTTCCGGACCTCGTCCTGACCGCGCTCGCTGCGTGAACCAAAGCTGTCCACGGCCGATCCGAGTCCAGCGAGTGCATCGCTGATTGCGTCCGAACGGACCTTTACTGCCGCGTCAAGGGCGCCGAGCCGGTTGTCCACATCAACAACCGCATTCTCAAGTCCCCTGACAAGACGTTCTGCTACGCCGGCATGGTCGGCCAATTGGGCTGCAAGCGCGTTGCTGGTTGCGGTGGCGGCTGCCAGTCGGGCTTCCAGTTGTGTAACGCTCTCTTCGGTCCCGGCAGCAAGCCGCTCGCGCGCCTCGGTTGTCACACTTTGCAGCGATGCCAGCGCCTCCGCCACACGCGCCTCGATGGCTTCCTGTTCCTTGGCGATCAGGCCAAGTGCGCGCTTTTGCACCGCCGCAGCGGCGTCCGACCGCAGGCTGACCGTGTTGCACAGTTTCTCGACCTGACCTTCCATGGACCGGAAACCGCCGCCAAGCTGTTCCATTAGCGCCTGCACTGCAGTGTCCGCTGCAACCGCGCGCTCGGTGAGCAATGCGAGCTGCGCTTCAAGATTGGCGCCATGTTGATGGGCCTCAAGCCCGGCGCGGGCAAAATTCTCGGTCAGCCGTTGAGCTACGTCATCGACGCGCGGCAATCCGGCCAGCAGTCCGTCCATGCGCTGCATTGCCGTTTCGCCCGACTGCGCCAGGTTGGCATTAGCAGTGACGACACGGTCAACACTTGCCGACAATTTGACGCTGCTGTCCTGCATGCGCTTGGCGGCTTCCAGGCCATGCTGCTGCAAACTCTGGCCCTGATCGCGCATTGCATTGCGCGCGCCTTCAAGCTGTTCGGCTAGCGCCGCTACTGATTGTTGCAAAGCGGCATTTTCGGCACGCAGCGCCGCCGCTACGCGGGCAAATTGTTTGGTGCGAACCCGCCCAGACAGCAGCCGCATGATCCACAGCAACAAGAGAATGGTAAGCGGCCCAGCAAGCGAGAGCACGAGCATTGGCAGCTCTGATAGCGGGGGCACCCGCACGCCGCCGCCGCTGGCCGTCCAGCCAATAAATGCGGTCCAGGCCAGGCCGAGCAGCATCAACACCGCAGCATACAAACCGTCAGTTCCGCCGCTGGCCTCACTGTCCGCAATTTCAACAGGCGTGTCGTCAGTTGCTGCCGTTAACGGATCAAGCCAGCCCCGCTCTGTCGCCGTTGTATTGATGGCGCTTGGGGCCGACTCGGCGTCCACCGCGACAGGCGGTGCCACTGCGGCTTCGCTAATATCTTCCGTTGTGCGGCCTTGCCACAATCCGACGATTTTCTTTTCCCCAGCCATTGTCACACTCTAGCAGCTTTTGCCGCTTGGGGAACGAAAAGTTAACGGGGCGACGGGCATACGGGGGCATGTCTTTTGATAGTGGCCCCCTCGACCGATATTTGCATAGCGCGGTCGGTGACGACCCTGCACTTGCGGCAGAGCTGCATGCTACCTTTGTTGCGAGTGTCGAACATCTGCTCGACCTGCTGCAACGCTCGCGCTGCGACGCCAACTGGACCATGGCCGCGCTGCGTCTAAAAAGCCTGGCAGCTACCTTCGGGGTGGTCCCACTTATTCAGCTTGCCGAACAGGCCATGGCCGGAGTGCCCGGCGACCCCGCCATTATGCGCGACATACGCGCGCTAATAAACGACCTGAACATTAACCAGTTCGACAGTTAAATTCCCGTTCAGCTGCACTTGGCCATTGGCCTCGCTCGTCGCATCGGGCGAGCGCGCTGCTTGTTTTTCGGACGGGCAGACGCTAGCCGTTTTTGCGTGGTGTAATCCCCGGTAGCGCAGCTTGGTTCGTGCGAATCGGAGACAGGAGAGACAAGATGCGGGTCATTCCGTTGGTTTCGCGCGCGACGCTCGCGCTGGTTCTTGGTGCGGTGGCGATGACGTCATCGCCCGCGCTCGCGCAAAAGAAAAAGAAGGAAAAGGAAGCAGCGGCTGCGGCTCCGGCTATTGCGCCCAGCAAGGAATATCTGCCCGAAGCACGCAAGGTGCAGACAGCGTTCCAGGCCAAGGATGCCATGGCGCTCGAAGCGGCGCTCGCTGCTGCAGATGCGTTCGCAACGACTCCGCAGGACAAATATCTCCAATCGCAATTCCGGCTCCAGCTGGGCATTATGAAATCGGACCAGGCGCTCCAGTCTGCCGCGCTGGACGGCATGATTGATTCGGGGCTGGCACCTGCAGCCGACATTGCCAAGTTCAACTTTTTTTCAGGCCAGTTCGCTTACAATGGCAAAGATTATGAAAAGGCGATCCGGCGGCTGACAGCAGCGCAGGCGGCTGGCGGCAAGGAACGCGATCTGCCGTTGCTGTTGATGGACAGCTATTTGCGCACCAACCGGATTGACGAAGCGCTCGCCGTTGCGCGTGCCGAAATTGCGGCACAGCGCGCCGCGGGGGCCCGGCCGGCAGAGGATTATTATGTTCGGCCAGCGAAATCGTTGCAAACCGCCGGTCGCCGCGAAGATTTGCTCGACCTGCTGACCATGCGCGTGCAGGATTATCCCCAGCCCGCGATCTGGCGGAACACGCTGTTCATAGTCATGCAGGGCGCCGACAAGGATATGACGCTCGATACGCTACGGCTGATGCGGCACGCAGGTGCGATGAGCGAAAAGGGTGAAGTGCTTGAGTATGCCGCCATTGCCACCGAAGGTGGCCTGCCGGGCGAAGTGCTGGCGCTGATCGACGAAGCGCGCGCCAAAGGCATTGTTCCGGCCAGTGATGCGAAATTCAATGAAATCTATGCCGGCCAAAAGGCGCGCACGGTCGGGGACAAGGCTGCGCTCGATAAAGATGCAGCGACCGGCGCCGCGCTGCCGTCGGCCCGCCGCGCACGCAGTACCGCCGATGCGCTGTTTGGCTATGGCGATTATGCCAAGGCGGCCGCGCTGTACCAGATAGCGCTCGACAAGGGCGACGCCGAGCCCGACTTGGTCAAGCTTCGCCTTGGCGTGTCGCAACACTTAGCGGGGATGACCGATTTGGGCAAAACAACGCTGGCTGGCGTGGCTGGCCCGCGTCAGCGACTCGCCAAATTGTGGCTCGTCAACATTGATACAAAGGCCGCCGCGGCGGCTGCGCCGGTAACCACCGGACGGTAGGCAAGGCCCAGGGTTGTGATTGGGGTCGGCGCATCCGTTGCTCCGGCCACTTTCCGTTGCTGTTGCGGTCAACCTTCGACTGGTACGCCGGCCAGTTGTTTGGCGGTGCGAATGGTCAGCGAGGTTTTTACACTCGATACATTGGGTGCAGCGGTCAGGTGGGTCGTCAAAAAGCTTTGGAAGGATTGCAGGTCGCGCGCGACAACCTTCAGGATGAAATCAATCTCGCCGTTCAGCATATAGCATTCGCGCACTTCGGGGAGCGTGCCGACATAATCCTCGAACTGCCGCAAATCGCTCTCGGCCTGGCTGCGCAGGCTCACCATGGCGAAAACAGTGATGCTATATCCCAGTTTCGATGCATCCAGATCAGCATGATAGGATTTGATGACCCCGGCATCCTCTAGCGCGCGCACTCGGCGTAGGCATGGAGGTGCGGTCAGTCCGACTCGCTCGGCCAGATCGACATTGGTCATTCGTCCATTTTCTTGCAGCTCGCGCAAGATTTGCAGGTCGATGATATCAAATTTACTGGGTGCCATTCGGGGCAACTTCCTTTGGTTTCAATGGCCATCACGCATAATATTATTTCAGGCTAATGCAATTGTCCCACATTGCAACGCCAGTTTTGCGATGGCTTTCATGACCGCTAGATTCACGCTAGCCGGTAACAAGTCCGTAACCAATTTATCTGGCGGAGCCTGCTGGCGTGCATAACGACATGATGATCGCCACGATAATGCGCCAGAAGCCGGCCGACGACAGGACGCGAAGCGCGGCGTGGCGGCAGCTATCCGATATCCTTGCCCAACGTGGGAATCAACTTGCTGAATCCGACGTCCGTCGCGCGTTGCATGCACTTGCACTGCTTCGTCCGAAAGTGGGTGAAGGCGTCCGCCGCGACACCGCTGCAACGCTGGCCGGGCAATGCCGCTATGCACCGCTTGTTGCGCTCTATTCAGCTGATACCCCCCCGGTGGCTGCGGCTATGCTCTCCGAGGCCCAGTTAGGCGATGACGACTGGCTGGCTCTACTTCCCTCGACGAATGCGGTCGCGCGCAACATCTTGGCGCAGCGTCGGGATTTGTCGCCCGCCGTTCGCCGTGCCCTTGGCAGCATGGGATCGGCGCAGCCGGCTCTGCCCGCGGCACCGTCTGGCATTGACAGTATGCCAGTCCCGCCGGTCGCCAATGATCATCAACCGGTTGCCGCGGCAGGCAATGACCAGATCCGCGACCTCGTGCGCCGTATCGACACGTTTCGCAGCCGCCACCAGCGCGAGGCCTCACCTGCCGCCTCGTCCAGTTTTATCTTTGAAACCGGGGCGGACGGGCTGATCCGCTGGACCGAGGGCATCGCGCGCGGCGCCGTTATTGGCATTACGCTGGCGCAGCCCGCGATTGGGGATGAGCCGGGCGTTGATGGCGCCGTCGCGGGGGCTTTTCGTCGTCGCAGCGAAATAATCAATGCGCGACTCAGCCTAGGGCATGATGCCGGCATCGGTCGCGACTGGCGGTTGTCCGCTTGGCCGTGCTTCGACCGATCGACCGGCCAGTTTCGTGGTTATCGCGGTAGCGCGCGCCGCCCGCGCCGCAACGAGGTTGCTTATGGCACTCCGGTCGGAACATCGGGTGGGGACACGGTGCGCCAGCTGATTCATGAACTGCGCTCGCCGCTCAATGCCATTTCGGGCTTCAGTCAGATTATCGCTGAGCAGATGTTCGGGCCGGTCAACCAGCGCTACCGTGCGATGGCGAGTGCCATTGTGGACGATGCTGCCATACTGCAGCAAATTATCGATGATCTCGATACGTCGGCTCGCGGCGTGGTTGCGGTGGACACCAGCACCAGCGCGCGCTTAGACCTTGGCCAATTGCTGACTTCCATTGAGGCCGAACTGGCGCCAGTCATCGCGGAACGCGCGATCAGCTGGTCGGTTACCCGCGTTGGCTCTTCCTTCCTCGCGCAATTGCCGCATGCAGAAGCCAAACGGATGATCGGCCGGTTGCTGACTGCCATTATCGATGTCGCAGAAGATGGCGAAACGGTGATGGCCCAACTGATCGATCCGGGCGAAAATGCACACAGCACAGAATTGCGGGTCGTGCGGCCGCGCGCCATCCGGCATAGTCAGGTCAGCGAGCTGCTTGACCCCGGCTTCGACCCGCATGGTGACGCTCCGGCGGCAGCGCTGCTCAGCCTCGGGTTCTCGCTGCGGCTGGTCGATAACCTGGCGCGTGGTTGCGGTGGTGCGCTCAACATCGGTGCGAACGCCTTGACCTTGCATTTGCCCGCTAGGCATGTCCAAATGCAAGGCGACGTTCAGGAAGGCTGAGCGTAGCGGGGGGATAAGGTGTGACAGCAACGGGGGCGGACATTTTGGCCCCGCCAGCTGCCGACCAGCTTGCGCATTTTCCTGCCGATTTTGGCACCCGCTTTTGGGTTACGATCGATACTGAAGAGGATTTCGACTGGGATAAGCCCTTTTCGCGGGTCCATCATGGGCTGTCTTCTTTGTCGCGGCTGGCTGATTGCCAGACTTACTTCGAAACGCGCGGAGTTTCGCCAATCTATCTTGTCGACTGGCCGGTGCTGAGCAAATCAGCGGCAACAGCATTGTTGCGCGACGCCGTCGCGCGCGGCGTGGCCGAGGTGGGCGCGCAGCTTCACCCATGGGTCACGCCGCCATTTGAAGAAGTAGTAAATTCCCGCAACAGTTATACAGGAAACCTCCCGGAACCGCTGCAATTGGCCAAGACACGTGCGCTGCGCGATCGCATTGCCGAAGCAATAGGGGTGGCGCCGCTGGTCTATCGTGCCGGTCGCTATGGTCTCGGCCAGGCAACGGCGGGCATTTTGGCCGATCTGGGGTTCCGTTGCGACACGTCGGTGCGCCCGGGCTTTGACTATCGCGCCGGCCATGGCCCCAATTACCGCCAATTTCCGGTGCGGCCATGGTGGGTGGACGCAGCGCTGCTTGAAGTCCCGTTGACCAGCTTGTTCCTCGGACCATTGGGGGAGAGGGCTTACCACCGTCTAGCGCGGCTGGGCGGGACCAGTCTGTCACTTGCGACGCGACTCGGGTTGGTTGAGCGGATTGCTTTGACGCCCGAGGGCATCCCGGCTGCGCGTGCTTGCGCCGCGATTGACTCGGCGCTTGATCAGGGACTGCCCCTCCTGAATTTTTCCTTTCATTCGCCATCGCTGGCGCCGGGCCACACGCCCTATGTCCGCACAGATGCCGACCTTGAGGCTTTCTATGGCTGGTGGGAACAGATACTGGCGCACCTTGAACGGCGCAGCGTGCGGGCCACCTCAGTTGCCGAGGTGCTGGCAGTGACAGGGCACAGCCCGGACTTGCCAAGCGCCGCCGCTGTCCGCTAACGCGCGCTTGACCTGGTGACGGGGGCCTGTAGCTCAATTGGTTAGAGCTGACCGCTCATAACGGTTAGGTTGGGGGTTCGAGTCCCTCCGGGCCCACCACACTTTTTGACTGGCGCCACGTCGGCCCGCACCACCAAACAACCGTCCAAACCAGCATACTCCGTGGGCGGACGTGTAGGCTTGCGGATCTGTGTCGCTTCTCCGCAGGTGGAATAGAAAAATGGTCGGGGAGACAGGATTCGAACCTGCGACCCTCTGCTCCCAAAGCAGATGCGCTACCAGGCTGCGCTACTCCCCGACGCGGGCGGCCTTAGCCAAGGCACAGCGCGCTGTCTATGCCGGTCCTCACGATATCGTTCATGAAAAAAGGCGGCCAACCCTAGGGTTGACCGCCTCTTTTTCTAGACCCGAATGGGCCGAAGAAGAATTACTTCTTTTCTTCGGTCATCGCGCCTTCAGCGGCCGGAGCTTCGGCAGCGCCTTCAGCAGCCGGAGCAGCTTCGGTCATCGCGCCTTCAGCAGCCGGAGCGGCTTCTTCAGCAACAGCTTCGGTGGCCGGAGCTTCGGTGGTGGCTTCTTCAGCAGCCTTTTCACCGCAAGCGGCGAGGGCGAACATGCCGGCAGCAGCGGCAATAACAGCAAACTTCTTCATGGCTCTTGGCTCCCTAAGAGACTTAAACTCCGCATCAGAAGAAACTCTCCCTTAGCGAGCCGCGGGATTTAGAGAATCGCATCCAAAGGTCAACAAAAATAATTGAGTTGCCTGCAACGCGCAGGATTTGGCTCATTATTCGTGCAAGGTGAGACAAGCCCTTAAGCCATTAGCGCCGCAAGAATCGCGCCTGAACCCAGAAAAAACCAGTTGTTCGCCGATTGCACTTGGCCAGCGCCTTCGCTAACCGGCGCGCAGCCCGGTACCCTTTCGGGTCCACCGCAAATCCTTTTCCGCCCGGAGACCGCACCATGGCCGCGCAATATAGTTTTGTAATGAAGGGGCTGACCAAGACCTTTCCAGGCGCGCAAAAGCCAGTGCTCAATGGCATCCACCTTCAATTTTATCCTGATGCGAAAATCGGCATCGTTGGCCCGAACGGCACCGGCAAATCGACGCTAATGAAAATCATGGCCGGCATCGATACCGAATTTTCGGGTGAGGCGTGGCCGGGCGAGGGGGTTTCGGTGGGCTATCTGCCGCAAGAGCCCGAACTCGATCCGGCCAAAACGGTGCTCGAAAATGTGAAGGACGGGGTGCGCGGCGTTGCCGACATGATCGACCGTTTCAATGAAATCAGCACCATAATGGGCGATCCGCCCGAAGATACCGATTTCGACGCGCTAATGGAGGAAATGGGCACGCTGCAGGAAAAGATCGACGCGGTCGATGGCTGGACGCTCGACAACCAGCTGGAAATCGCGATGGAGGCACTGCGCTGCCCGCCAGGGGACTGGAGCGTCGAGAATCTGTCGGGCGGTGAAAAGCGCCGCATCGCGCTCACCCGGCTGCTGCTGGAAAAACCCTCGATCCTGCTGCTTGACGAACCCACCAACCATTTGGACGCGGAAAGCGTCGCTTGGCTAGAAAAGCACCTGGTCGATTACGCCGGCAACGTCATTCTCGTGACCCACGACCGCTATTTCCTCGACAATGTGGTCGGCTGGATCCTCGAACTCGATCGCGGTCGCTATTTTGTCTATGAGGGCAATTATTCGACCTATCTGGACAAAAAAGCCAAGCGCCTCGAACAGGAATCGCGCGAAGATCAGGGCCGCCAGAAAGCGATCCGCGACGAGCTCGAATGGATCCGTCAAAGCCCAAAGGCGCGGCAGGCCAAATCCAAGGCGCGTATCAAGAGCTTTGACCAGCTGGTCGAGGCACAGGAAAACCGCACCCCAGGCAAGGCCCAGATTGTCATTCAGGTCCCCGAACGCCTCGGCGGCAAGGTGATTGAAGTCAACAATATCTCCAAGGCCTATGGCGACAAATTGTTGTTCGAGGATCTGTCCTTCACGCTGCCGCCGGGCGGCATTGTCGGGGTCATCGGACCCAACGGCGCGGGTAAGTCAACGCTGTTCAAGCTGATCACGGGTAAAGAAGAGCCCGATAGCGGAACCGTCAGCATCGGCGACACCGTGCGGCTCGGTTATGTCGACCAGAGCCGCGACGCGCTCGATCCCAATAAGAATGTGTGGGAGGAAATTTCGGGCGGCCACGACATGATGTCGATCGGCAAGCACGAGATGCAGACCCGCGCCTATGTCGGTGCCTTCAACTTCAAGGGCGTCGACCAGCAGAAAAAAGTTGGCCAGCTTTCAGGTGGCGAACGCAACCGCGTGCATATGGCGAAAATGCTGAAAGCGGGGGGTAACGTCCTGCTGCTCGACGAACCGACCAACGACCTCGACACCGAAACGCTGGCGGCACTCGAAGAGGCACTCGAAAACTTTGCCGGCTGCGCGGTGGTCATCAGCCACGACCGCTTTTTCCTCGATCGCCTAGCCACCCATATCCTCGCCTTTGAAGGCAATAGCCATGTTGAATGGTTTGAAGGCAATTTCGAGGCCTATGAAGAGGACAAGCGTCGCCGCCTTGGCGATGCCGCCGACCGACCGACTGCCCTCGCATATAAGAAACTGACGCGCTGAGCCGTGGCGGGGGAGGGGAGTCCCAGCGCCGATGCATTGCGCATGGACGCAGCTGCCCTCAATGCATTCCTCGATGCCGCCTTTCCAGGCAGCACGGCTCAGGGTCGCGGCATCATCACCCACGTCGCGCCGGGCGAGGTTCGGTTGGAATTGATCAGCCGGGATAGCCATCTGCGTCCCGGCGGGCTGGTGTCTGGGCCGACACAGATGGCGCTCGCGGACACAGCGGCCTACGCGATGGTGCTGGCGCACATAGGGCCGGTGGCCATGGCGGTCACCAGTGCGCTCAATTATCACTTCCTGCGACCATGCCTGCCGGGCTCCATTGCCGCTGAAGCGCGCTTGTTGCGGCTCGGCAAGCGACTCGCGGTCATCGATGTGCGCCTGTTCGGTGGCGGCGACCCCCGTCCGGCGGGGCAGGCGACGGTGACTTACGCGATTCCCTGACCCGAGGTGGCTTTGCATGGTCGCTATCCCCTGCTAACTCTCAAAGCGGGAATTTGGGGGAGATCCGACATGCGGACATTGATCGTCGCAGTTGCCTTGCTGGGTGCTGCGCCTGTGGCAGTGGCGCAGGGCATGGACAATAGCGCGGCCGTGGCGGAGCAAAAGGCCGCCATGGCCAAGCTGGCCTTTCTGCACGGCGAATGGCGCGGCACGGCAATGGTCAGGGGCCCCGGTGGCGGCGCCGAACTCATCCAGACCGAACGTGCAGGGCCGATGCTGGATGGTACCGTCCTGGTAATTGAGGGTGCAGGATATGCTGCAGATGGCAAACAAGCGTTCAATGCCTTTGCTGTCGTTTCCTATGACAGCGACGCCGATCGCTACTGGATTACCAGCTGGAGCAACGGCAGAGCCGGCAAATTTCCACTGGTTCCACGCGCCGACGGATTTGACTGGGAAACACCGGGACCCGGCGGTGCAACGATCAAGTATAAGGCCGATGTTTCAGGCGGCGCATGGCGCGAAACGGGGACGTTCGAACGGCCCGGCGCGCCCGGCTTTACCTTCATCGACCTGCAGGTAAAGCGCTTCGGTGAAACCAGCTGGCCCGCCGCCGGGGCGGTTTCACCAAAGCCCTAGCTGGTCCCCGCAGGCTTGGCCGTTAACAGGCTCACTGCCACAATCGCCATCACTGCCGCGCCAAAACCAGGCACAATTTCGTAAAGCCAACTGCTCCATCCGGCGGCGATCCACGCCACCACGACCACAGCACCCGTCACCATGCCCGCCAACGCCCCCGGCAGCGTCATGCGCTGCCATGTCAGTGCGAGCAGGATGACCGGGCCAAACGCCGCGCCGAATCCGGCCCAGGCGTTCGACACCAAGCTCAGCACCGATCCTTCTGGGTTTTGCGCCAGCAGCATCGCCACTGCGGCCACCGCGACAACGGAAAGGCGCCCGACCGTTACCACCTCGTGCTCACTGGCCGAACGGCGCACGAAAAGCCGATAGAAGTCCTCCGTCAGCGATGCGCCGGTGACCAGCAATTGTGCTGACAGCGTGCTCATGACCGCCGCCAATATCGCCGCCAGCAACAGACCAAAAACCAGCGGGTGCAACAGCAATGCGCCAAGCGCAATCAACACCGTTTCGGGGTCAGCCAACCCCTTGCCGTTATAGGCGATATAAGCTTTGCCGATCAGCCCGACCGCGCACGCCCCAATCAGCGAAATCGCCATCCAGCTGAGACCGATGCGCCGCGCCGTTGGAATATCCTCCACCCGCCGAATCGCCATGAACCGCACGATGATGTGCGGCTGGCCAAAATAGCCCAAACCCCATGCCATGGTTGAAACGATGCCCAGCGCCGTCGTGCCCGCGAGGAAACTGGTCAAATTGGGATCAATCCGTTGCAAAATTGTCCATGGCCCAACATCGGCATCGAGCGCGCCCCATGCGACCACGGGCACAATCACGAGTGCCAGCATCATGATCATGCCCTGCACAAAGTCCGTCAGGCTAACCGCCAAGAACCCGCCCAGCACGACATAGGCGACCACCACGCCGGCGGTGACCCACAGCCCGGTCTGGTAACTTGCCCCGAACGCACTCTCAAACAACTTGCCGCCGGCAACCAGCCCCGACGCGCTGTACAGCGCGAAGAACACCACGATCACCACACTTGCCGTCAGCCGCAACACATGACGCTGGTCATTGAACCGGTTGCCCAAAAATTCGGGAATGGTCAGCGCATTGCCAAAGCGCTCGGTTTGCTCGCGCAGCCGCGGTGCGACAATCACCCAATTGGCCCACGCGCCCAGAAACAGTCCGATGGCAATCCAGCTTTGCGACAGCCCCGACACGAACAGCGCGCCAGGAAGGCCCAGCATCAGCCAGCCCGACATGTCCGACGCCCCGGCGGCCAGCGCCGTCACCGCTGGACCGAGCTGCCGCCCACCCAGCTGAAATTCGGCACTGCTCTGTGTCGCCTTACGCCACGCATATATCCCTATGCCGATCATCAGCACAAAATAAGCCGCGACGGCGGTCAGGGTGTAAGAGTTCATGGGACGTGGTGCTTAAAAAATGGCGGATTCTTCACAAAGTATACGCCTACCCCCCATGGTGTCTGGCGATCTGCCCGATCGTTCTTGCCCGCGTTTGGCGACGACAGACCATCCAACAAGACGAACCAGATTTCGGCCGTGTAGGAAAGCGATTTCTGCAGGGGTGGCTCGGCCTTCTTCACCCCGCCACTACAAAATCCCCGGTCGCTTCGTCCAGCACATGTAACTCGCCTTCGCCAATAGCAAACCACGCCCCGTGCAGCTTCAGCATTCCCGCCGTCTCGCGCTCGGCAATGAAGGGGAAACTGCGCAGATTGGCTAGGCTGACCTTGATCGCCTCCCGTTCCAGTTCGCGCTGCGGATGCGCGCATTTGCGTGCCACCACCGCATCGCGCGCGTCGGCAATGATGGTCATCCAATCATCGACGAAACTGGTGCCGGACAGGCCTAGGTCAGCTCCGGTCAGCGCCGCACCAATGCCGCCGCACTGGCCGTGGCCCAATACGACGATATGCTTCACATTGAGCCCGCAAACGCCAAACTCAATCGCCGCCGATGCCCCGTGCAGCCCGCCGCCTACTTCGAACGGCGGCACCAGATTGGCGACGTTGCGCAGCGCGAAAAGCTGGCCCGGACCGGTGTCGAAAATCGTCGCTGGGTCGACGCGGCTGTCGCAGCAGCTGATCACCATCACGGGCGGCGCCTGTCCATCGCTGGCCAGCATGTCATACCGCGCCTTCTGTTGGCGATAGCCTGCGGCACGGAACCGCTGGTAACCGCGGATGAGCTCGCCAAATTCGGGCATCAGAAACGCTCCCCGCGCACCACGGCAACGTCCCCAATTGTGAGCAGCAAGCGGTGGCTGTCGAGCAGCGGCGCAATTCGTTCGGTCATCGCTGCTGCCTTTTCGGCAGAGGCTATCGCAATCACGATGGTTTTGGCAGCCGCGCCGGTCAGCTCGTCATGCTGCCAAGCGCCGCCGCGCCCTTCGCCCGCATCGACGCGGATCAGGCTCCAACCGCTAATTCCCACCTCGCGCATGATCGCAATCACGCGCGGTAGCAGGGGGGTGTCTGCCAAAATCTCGATGCGCTTGCGCTGGACGGTCTCAATCATGGTCAGGCTATCCCGGTGGCAAGCGCGGCAAATATGCTGATGCCGAAAATGATGTTGAACGGAAAGGTAATCCCCAGCGACATTGCCAGATAAATCCCGGGGTCAGCCTCGGGCAGCGCCAGCCGCATCGCCGCAGGCACGGCGATATAGGAAGCGCTGGCCGCGAGCACCCCCAGCGCCGCCGCTGACCCGACATCAAGGCCGATTGCCGTGCCTGCGACCGTGCCCAGCGCCCCGTTCATCAGCGGCAGCAATATGGCAATGAACACCAGTTGCGGGTTGAGCTTGCGCGACTGGGTAAGCCGCCGTGCCGCAATCAGCCCCATGTCGAGCAGGAACAGGCACAGCACCCCGCGAAAACCGGTATCAAACAGGGGTTTGACCGCCGCAAACCCGTCGCTGCCCGCAACCAGGCCGATGATGAAGCTGCCAACCAAAAGGATAACGGACGCGTTGGTGAACACCTCATGCAGCATCGTGTTGCCGCCGCCCGCACCGGTCTGCGCCGCCGCACCGCGCTTTGCCAGCAACAGCCCGCTGATAATTGCAGGCGTTTCCATTAGCGCCAGCACCGCGACCATATAACCCGCCGGACCAAGGCCCTGATTGGTCAACAGCTCTTGTGCGGTCACATAGGTGACGACGCTGACCGAGCCATAATGCGCCGCCACCGCACCGGCATCAATACGCGACAACCCGCCGAAGCGCGTCAGCAGGAAAAAGGCCGGCAAGGGGAGAAGAAAACTCAACGCCACGCCCGCCAGCGCCGCCCACAGCAGATCAGGGGTAAAGCCGCTATCGGCGACCGATACCCCGCCTTTGAGGCCAATGGCCGCCATCAGATAGATGGACATCGCCTTCGCAAAGGCTTCTGGAATATTAAGGTCCGACTTGGCGAGCGCCGCCGCAAAACCCAGCACAAAAAACAGGATGACGGGCGAGGTGAGCGTTTCGACGATCATACCCGGCGGATAGCAGCATGGTGCCGGTTGGCAAGTGACCTGCCAAAGGCTATCTGGCGGCGATGAACGCTCCTGCCACGCCATTGCCTCGTCCGCGCAAACCCGACTGGATCCGCGTCAAGGCACCGACCAGCCCCGGTTACAATGAAACGCGCAAGCTGATGCGCGAACTGGGTCTGGCGACCGTGTGCGAAGAAGCGGCTTGCCCCAACATCGGTGAATGCTGGACCAAGAAGCACGCGACCGTGATGATATTGGGTGACACCTGCACGCGCGCTTGCGCCTTTTGCAACGTTAAGACCGGCATGCCCCGCGCCGTCGATGCGATGGAGCCCACCAATGTCGCTATCGCGGCGGCCCAAATGGGCCTGAGCCATATCGTCATCACGTCGGTCGACCGCGACGACCTGCCTGATGGCGGCGCGAGCCAATTTGTGAAAGTGATCGAGGCACTGCGCCGCGAAACGCCTGCGACCACGATCGAAATCCTCACCCCCGATTTCCGCAACAAACCCGACAGTGCGGTGGCGAGCATCGTCGATGCGCGCCCGGATGTATACAACCACAATCTCGAAACCGTCCCCCGGCTCTATCCTACTATCCGCCCTGGCGCGCGCTATTACGCCTCGCTGCGCCTGCTTGAGAGCGTGAAACGGCGCGACCCGTCGATCTTCACCAAATCGGGCATCATGCTGGGCCTCGGGGAGGAACGGATGGAGGTGCATCAGGTGATGGACGATATGCGCAGCGCCGACATCGATTTCCTGACCATGGGCCAATATCTGCAGCCCACACCGCGCCATGCCAAGGTGGTCGACTTCGTGACGCCACAGGCGTTCGATGCCTATGGCCAGATTGCGCGCGCCAAAGGCTTCCTTCAGGTGGCCGCAACCCCGCTGACCCGCTCCAGCTATCATGCGGGAGAGGATTTCGAAGCCATGCGTGCAGCCCGCGAAGCCAAGCTCGCGCGCGCTGGAGCGGCATAGCCAAACGCATGCCACGCCACAGTGAAATACGGATGCTCCCGCACAGCGCCGAGCAAATGTATGCCTTGGTCGCCGACGTCGGGCGCTACGCCGAATTTCTCCCATGGGTTGTTGCGATGCGGGTGCGCAGCGACACAGCGGCTGAAACCATCGCCGATATGATTGTCGGCATCAAAGGCTTTCGCGAGAGTTTTTCCTCGCGCGTCATCAAAGAGCCGACCCGCAAAATCACGGTCGACTATCTCGACGGGCCAATGCGCCATCTCCACAATGAATGGCGCTTCACCCCGCGCCCGGAGGGCGGCTGCCGCGTCGACTTCATGGTCGACTTCGCCTTCAAATCCAGCCTGTTCGAACGCATGGCGGGACAAATGTTCGATCGCGCGCTGCGCAAGATGATCGCCGCCTTCGAAGCGCGCGCCGATGCACTTTACGGCGCGGACAGTTCGATATCGGGTGCCGCCGTCAACGCATCGGCACCGGGCTGAAGCAGGTAAAGCGCGAAGGCGGTTGCGGCGCGGCGGATCGCCGTTCGGTCGCGCGATTGGAAAAAAATGCGCTGGACGAAATGCGCCGCCCCTGCGCCCCGGCGCGCTCGGGCGAAGACCACGAGCCCCACCGGTTTGTCGGGGCTACCGCCGCCCGGTCCGGCAATGCCAGTGATGGAGACGGCCACATCGGCGTCGCTGTTGGCCAGCGCACCAATTGCCATTGCCATCGCACATTCGCGCGAAACCGCCCCATGGGCATCGAAAATCGCCGGGTCAACGCCCAGCATCCGGCTCTTGGCCGCGTTGCTATAGGTGACAAAGCCCGCGCCAAACACATCGGAAGATCCCGACACCGACGTCAGCGCCGCGGCCACCAGCCCACCGGTGCAGCTTTCGGCCAGTACCACCGTCCGTCCGGCGGCACGGTTGGCCGCCAGCACTTCGGCGGCTTCCTCAAAGCTGTCGTCCGGCAGGATCATTTCGGCAGCCGCAGTGTCGCAGTCGCCTGCGCCGCAATGCCTTCGCGCCGCCCGGCAAAACCCAAGCCTTCGGTGGTGGTCGCCTTCACACTCACCCAGTCAATGGGAATCCCCAGCATGTCGGCGATGGCCGTGCGCATTGCCTCGCGGTGCGGGCCAACCTTTGGTGCTTCGGCAATGATGGTGACATCGACATGGTCGATACGCGCCCCGCGCGTTCTGACCCGCTCGGCGGCAAAGCGCACGAAACGATGCGATTCCGCGCCGCGCCATTGCGGATCGGACGGCGGGAAATGCGCACCGATGTCGCGATCGCCCAGCGCGCCCAAAATAGCATCGGTCAGGGCATGAAGCGCGACATCGGCATCGCTGTGTCCAGATAAGCCGTGGCTATGGGCAATCTGGACTCCGCCAAGCCACAGCGGTTTGTCTGCTACCAGACGGTGCACATCATAGCCATTGCCCACCGCCATCCGGTAATCACCCATCATCCCATCCTTTGGCGTCAGCAAGGCTTCCAGCATCGCGAGATCATCTGTCCAGGTCAATTTATGCAACCGCGCCGAGCCGGGCACTACGGCCACCGTGCCGCCGCTGGCCCGGACCATTTGGGCATCATCGGTCGGCTCGGGGCCGTTCCACTGCTGGTGCGCACGGCGCAGTGCGCCCAGCCGGAATGCTTGCGGTGTTTGCACTCGCGCCATTGTTGAGCGGTCAATGATGTCCCCTGCCGCGCCGGCATCAACCATCATCAGCGTGTCGGCAACGGGCAGGGCAGGGGTCGTGGCAACAGCGCCCCGCGCCAGCGCCTCGAGCAGGCGGTCGACCACTTCAGAATCCACGCCCGGCCTAGCACTGTCATGCACCAAGACAATGGCGTCGTCGGCCAGATCGGTCAGAGCTGCCATCCCGCCGGCGACCGACGCGCGCCGGGTCGTACCCGCCTCCGCGCGGCGCAACATCGGCGCATCGGGCACCAATGCTTGCGTTTGCGCATCGCCGACCAGAACCAAGGCCCCGACGCCCGCATTTGCGGCAAACGCTTCAAAGCTCCACAGCAACACCGGCTTGCCGCCAAGCAGCGCGCGTTGTTTGGGTTGCCCCAGCGCCGCCCTTTCACCTGACCCGCCGGCCAGCAAAATGACAGCAATCGAAGGCAGGGACGGCGGATGTTGAACCATGGCCGCGCGGCGTAGCGCAGCGCGCTCTTGCGGGAAAGCGTGGATTTGTGTAGCGGCGCTGCTTAATTTTTAGGCATAGGATATCTTCGTGGCCGCGTTGCAGCCCATTTCCATTGGTCCGATTACCATTGCAGAGCCTGTCATCCTTGCGCCGATGACGGGCGTGACTGACATGCCCTTCCGCACGCTGGTGCGGCGCTATGGTTCGGGCCTGAATGTGACCGAAATGATTGCGTCAGCAGCGATGATCCGCGAAACGCGCCAGTCGCTGCAAAAGGCCGCGTGGCACCGCGTTGAGGAACCGGTGTCGATGCAGCTTGCCGGCTGCAGTCCTTTCGAAATGGCCGAAGCCGCGAAACTCAATGAAGATCGCGGCGCGGCCATTATCGACATCAACATGGGCTGCCCGGTGAAAAAGGTTGTCAATGGCGATGCCGGATCGGCGCTGATGCGCGACCTGCCGCTCGCTGCGGCGCTCATCAAAGCGACGGTTGATGCCGTTTCGGTGCCCGTCACCGTGAAGATGCGCATGGGCTGGTGCCATGATAGCCTGAATGCCCCCGAACTGGCGCATATCGCCGAGGACCTGGGCGCAAAGCTGATCACCGTGCATGGCCGCACGCGCAACCAGATGTATCGCGGCAACGCCGACTGGGCCTTCGTCCGCCGGGTGAAGGATGCGGTGTCAGTGCCGGTAATCGTCAACGGCGATATCTGCTCGGTCGAAGATGCACATACCGCGCTGGCTCAAAGCGGCGCTGATGGGGTGATGATCGGGCGCGGGGCCTATGGCCGCCCCTGGCTGTTAGGGCAGGTGATGGATGCGCTTGCGGGACGCAGCATCCGCCCCGATCCGTCGATTGCCGAACAATATTACCTGATTACCGACCATTATCGCGCGATGCTCGACCATTATGGTGAAATGACCGGGGTCAACATGGCGCGCAAACATTTGGGTTGGTACACCAAAGGGCTTCACGGATCGGCCGAATTCCGCAACCGCGTCAACCAGATCCCGGACAGCGCCAGTGTGCTCGCGGCGCTGGCGGAATTCTATGATCCGTTCCTCGACCGCGCGGCGGCCTAGAGCCTGTCGCGATGCCATCGTCGGACCAGCCCGGTTTTCCCTTGCTTGCCGATGATTTGCTGCAGGCCCATCCGGTCGCTACCTTTCTGCTTACTGCCACCGACGCGATCGCCTTCGTCAACCAGGCCGCTGAACAGCTTGCCAACATGGGGCGCTCGGCGATGCTGGGTCGGGCACTATATGACGTTGTGCAGTTTGATGCGGCGCAGGAGCAACGTCTGCGCTCGCTGGAAACGCTTGGCTATCTCGCGCACGGGGTTAGGCTCAAAGTGGGGCAGACCGCGGCTATGGTGGCCGATGTCCAAATCGTCGCGCTTGGCGACGCGGGGCACCGCTTGCTGACGCTTAACCCTATCATCGGGGCGGGTGAGCTGCTGGCCATCGGCAACAGCGGCAGTGGGCGTTCGGCTGGGGCTGCAGCGGCGATACTCGCGCATGAAATCAAAAACCCGTTGGCGGGCATTCGCGGTGCGGCGCAACTCATAGCCCGTCAGCCCGAGGGGAATGTGGGCCGCTTCACCGACCTGATTTGCGCCGAAGTTGACCGCATTGCCGCATTGATCGACCGGATGCAGCCCTTCTCGCACGGCCAGCCAATGGCGTGCGATACCATCAATATCTATCCAGCCTTGCAGCAAGTGACCGACAGTTTGCGTGCCGCCCATGGCGATCGTATCCGCATCATCGAACAGTTTGATCCGTCGATCCCGCATGCAACCGGCAATCATGACGCCATCGTCCAGATACTGATGAACCTGGCCAATAATGCGGTCGATGCACTGGCTGATCGGCCCATGGCGATCATTCGGTTCAGTACCAGCTATCGCCATGGGCTGCTCATCGAGCATGGCGGAGGCCGCGTTGCCGTGCCCATCGAGATTTGCGTATCCGACAATGGCCCCGGTATTGATCCCGAACTGGGCGACGCCATTTTCGAACCCTTTGTCACCAGCAAACGCGACGGACAGGGGCTCGGGTTGGCGCTGGTCGCCCGGTTGGCGCGCGACATGGGCGGGGCGGTGCAATATCGGCGCAAAGACGAATGGACCCAGTTCCGGTTGCACCTGCCCGGTCCCGATCGCAGGACAGGAATGAAATATGGCTAGGGCAAAGCGCGTTCTGATCGTCGAAGACGATCCTGCCATCGCGTTGATCGTGGCAGAGGCGCTGCGCGGCGAAGCGGCCGATATTGCGGTCGCCGCCACTTTGGCGGCGCGCGATGCTGCGTTGGCGGTTCTTATGCCCGACTTGCTGATCACCGACGTGGTCCTGCCCGACGGCGACGGATTGGCTTCCTTGCCCCCGTCGGTGCAGCAAGCCCAGATACCGGTTATCGTCCTGTCGGCACAAAATACGCTGGATACTGCGGTCCGGGCCGCTGACCTTGGCAGTTACGACTATCTGCCCAAACCCTTTGACCTGACCGAATTGATTGCCAGTGTCCGCGCGGCTTTGGCGCGGCGCGGCGATGCGGCGGCCGTCGCAGGCGTTGACGATAGCCCGTCGAGCCATGGGCTGATCGGCCGCGCTCCGGCTATGCAAGCCGTCTATCGCACCATCGCGCGGCTGGCGTCCAACGATCTTGCTGTGCTCGTGCTCGGCGAATCGGGGACGGGTAAAGAGCTTGCTGCGCGGGCGATCCACGCAACCGGGCTGCGCCGCAACGGGCCATTTGTGGCGATAAACATGGCCGCCATTCCGCGTGATTTGATTGAAGCCGAGCTGTTCGGCCACGAAAAGGGTGCCTTTACCGGTGCTGTTGCCCGCAAGGCCGGACGCTTTGAGCAGGCTGCGGGCGGAACCTTGTTCCTCGACGAGATTGGCGACATGCCGGTCGAGGCGCAGACACGGTTGCTGCGCGTGCTGCAAAGCAATGAATATAGCCGGGTGGGCGGCCATGACCTGCTGCGTGCCGATGTCCGTGTAATTGCCGCCACGCACCGCGACATTGCCGCCTTGGTCCGCGAAGGGCTGTTCCGCGAGGACCTTTACTATCGCCTAAATGTCATTCCCGTGGAAATGCCTCCACTGCGCGAGCGGCGGAGCGACATTGCCGCCTTGGTTGGCCATTTCGCCGCGCAAGGGCAGGCCGCGGGCTTGCCAGTGCGCCACTTCACATCCGAAGCCATCGGATTGCTGGAGCGGCATGATTGGCCAGGGAACATCCGCGAGCTTGCCAATGTCGTCCAACGACTGACGCTGCTCGCCCGCGACACCAGCGTTTCGGCCGAAGAGGTTCGCAACATTTTTGGCGCTGGTCCGGAATCATTCGTCGATCAAGCTGCTGGCTGGGACAACCGGGTCGCCGACGCCATTGAACTTTGGTGTGAAAATGCGCTGGCCACGACCGAAGACTTGGAACTGGCTGGCAAATTCTACGATGTTGCCGACCGCGCTTTGTTTGGAAAAGTCATGGCGCATTGCGGCGGTAATCAGCTTGCCGCGGCGCGGCTGTTGGGCATTAACCGCAATACGTTGCGCAAGCGGCTGACCGAATTGGGAATGCTACATTCGCGTAGGGGCAACTAGGGCCACGGCAGCAAGCGGGGAATTTGCTGGCACGCCACGATGCAATGTGCTTTCTAGGCAACAGCCATGTCGCTTCGCTGCAACAATTTCCATGTCATTCGCTGACGCACCGGCTGCCGATGGACAGCAGGGGCGGTTTTGGCGCTTTGGCGCCCCTGAATGTTATGCACTTGCGGCAATGGCGAGTGTGGGCCTTGCCACCTATCTTTATGTGACGGGTGACCGGCAAAGCGAACAGTTGCTCAGCCCGGCTGTCGTCGCCGCAATCATGGTAGCCAATCTGGTGCCGGCGTTGGCGCTGATCGTGCTGATCGGCAGCCGCGTGGCCCGCGCGCGCGCCATGCGGACGATGATCGGGGGCAACGGGCGCTTACACGTCCGGCTGGTTGCATTGTTCTCATTGATAGCCGCTGCCCCGACCCTGCTGGTCGCCATTTTCGCTTCGCTGTTGTTCCAGTTTGGCGTCGATTTCTGGTTCTCGGACCGATCGCGCGGCATGTTTGAGAATGCCGCCAGCCTCGCCGAGGGCTATTATCAAGAAAACCAACGCGAAGTGGGCGCCAATACCATCGCAATGGCCAAGGATTTGGGCAATTTCCTTGGCCGAGCGCCTATCGATGATCCGGCATTTTCCGACTATTATTTCCAGCAGGTGGTCGTTCGCAATCTCAACGAATCCGCCATCATCGAAATTGGCACCGATGGCGTAGCCCGTACGGCCGCGGCAATCGACCCTGACAATCGGGCCGCCGACAACCGGTTGCAGCCCGACATGGTCAAACGGCTGGATGCGGGCGAGGCGGTGGTCATCGTTCGCGAATCGGACCGGATCGAAGCCGCAACGCGTCTGCCGGGGTCGCGCCGCGCCTATCTTTATGCGTCGCGCGACTTCAATGTGCCAGGATTTCAGCAGTCGGTACGCGCCAATTCGGTGCTGGCTGACTATAACGCCTTGTTCCAGCGCTCGCGCCAGTTGCAGTTACAGTTCAACGGCGCGCTGTATCTCGGCGCCATTCTGTTGCTCGCGCTGGCGGTGGTCGCTGCCATTGTCGTTGCCGACCGGATTGTGCGACCGCTCGGTGTGCTGGTGGGCGCCGCGCGGACTGCTGCAGGTGGGGATCTATCGGTGCGCGTCGAACCATCTTGGCGCGATGACGAAATCGCCGTCCTCGCCCGCGCCTTCAACAGCATGACCGAGCAGTTGCAGGGGCAGACCGGCGCGTTGCTGCGCGCCAATGAACAGCTTGAAACGCGCCGGGCCTTTATCGAAACCGTTTTGTCGCGCGTATCGTCGGCAGTGATATCGCTCGATTCGCTTGGACGGATCCGCCTGGCCAACGCAACCGCGGAAGCCATGTTGGGGCACAGCGCAGCGGAATTGACCGGGCGCCCGCTGGTCGCCGTGTCGCCAGAGCTGGCCCGGCTGGTTGACGGTGGCCAGCCTGACGCCGTTTTGACGTTGACGCTGCCTGGACGCGAACAGGTCACGATCGCGGCCAAGGCAGTCGCCTTGAATGACGGTCATGTGCTCAGCTTTGAGGACATAACCAAGCAATTGCACGATCAGCGGCGCGCTGCCTGGTCCGATGTGGCGCGGCGCATCGCGCACGAAATCAAGAATCCGCTTACCCCGATCCAGCTTGCCGCCGAGCGATTGCAGCGGCGTTTTGGCAAAAAGCTGGATGAGGATGCCGGCGTCTTCACCAAGCTCACCGAAACTATCGTGCGCCAGGTCGCTGACGTGCGCCGCATGGTCGACGAGTTTTCCAGCTTTGCCCGCATGCCCGCACCGACCTTTGGGCTCGAAGACGTACGCGATATTGTGCGCCAGTCGGTGTTCCTGTTCGAGGTCGCGCGGCCCGACATCGCATTCGCGCTGGATGCGCCCGATGATGTAACGCCATTGGTGTGCGATCGCCATCTGCTGTCGCAGGCCGTGACGAATGTGGTCAAAAACGCTGTTGAGGCGATTGATGAAAAGCGGCTTCGTGATCGCGATGTCTCGGGCGCGGAGCATGGATCGGACCGCATAGCGGTGAGCGTCCTTAAGCAAGACAACGTCCTGCAGATCAGCGTGGCTGACACCGGCGTCGGGCTGCCGCCTGAGCGCGACCGTATCGCCGAGCCGTATATCACGACGCGGCAGACGGGCACTGGCCTTGGCCTCGCCATCGTCAAGAAGATTATCGACGACCATCTCGGCGAGATTGATTTTGCGGATGCGCCGGGGGGTGGGGCGCGCGTGACCATGACCCTTTTTGCCGACAAGTTGCAAAACCTTGTTGGCCGGTCTGGGGAAGTCATTGAGGCAGCAGCCGAGACCGTTCCTGGCCGTACCCGGGTAATTCAAGCAAGAGATTGAAATGGCGCTAGATATTCTGATTGTCGACGATGAACGTGATATTTGCGAGCTTGTGGCCGGCGTCATGGAAGACGAAGGCTATGAAGCGCGCACGGCAGCAAACAGCGACGCAGCGCTCGACGCCATCCGCCAGCGTCGTCCCTCGCTGGTGCTGATCGATGTCTGGTTGCAGGGGTCACGGCTGGATGGACTGGGGTTGGTCGAAGCGGTGAAAGCGATGGATGCCACCATCCCGATCATCGTCATTTCCGGGCATGGCGGGATTGATACCGCGGTTGCAGCCATTCGGCGCGGGGCGTTCGACTTTATCGAAAAACCGTTTGAAGCCAGTCGTTTGCTGCACCTTGTTGCGCGCGCGACCGAAACCGAACGATTGCGGTCAGAGGTAGAGGCGCTGCGCGAACGGGCAGGGCAGGCCGATGAACTAACCGGCACCAGCGCCGCCATTAATCAGGTCCGCGCAACGCTGAAACGGGTCGCCAATACCGGCAGCAGGGTGCTGATCACCGGCGCACCGGGCACCGGAAAAGAGGTGGCGGCGCGCGTGCTGCACCAATGGAGCAACCGCTCGAACGGCCCGTTCCGGGTGATCTCCTCGGCGCGCATGGACCCTGAAACGGTCGAGCAGGAATTGTTCGGCATCGAACTGCCCGACGGCAGCATTCGCCCCGGCCTGCTCGAACAGGCGCATGGCGGCACGCTGTTTCTGGACGAAGTGGCCGATATGCCGCTGACAACGCAAGGAAAAATTCTGCGGGTGCTGACGGATCAGAGTTTCATGCGGGTCGGCGGTTCGACGCAGATCCGGGTCGATGTGCGGATTGTGTCGGGCAGCGCCCGAAACCTGTTGGCCGCAATTGCTGATCGTTCATTTCGCGAAGATCTTTACTACCGGCTGAATGTGGTCCCGGTGCATATCCCGCCCCTGCGCGAGCGGCGCGACGACATTGCGCCGCTGTGCGAGCATTTTGCTATGCGCTATGCCGCCGAACGCCGCGTGCCCCCGCCGGTCATGGCGCTGGAAACGATGGCCGCGCTGCAGGCGCATGAGTGGCCGGGCAATGTGCGCGAGCTTCGCAATGTCATAGAGCGGGTCATGATCCTGGCACCCAGCGAACGGTTGCAACGCATCGAACTTGACTTGTTGCCCGGCGAGATTCTGCGGTCCGGCAGCGACAGCCTGCCATCAGGCGAAGCGATTATGTCGACCCCGCTCAAGGAAGCCCGTGAGAATTTTGAGCGCGAATATCTGCGCATTCAGATCAGGCGGTTTTCGGGCAATGTTTCGCGCACCGCGACTTTTGTCGGGATGGAAAGATCGGCGCTGCACCGCAAGTTGAAGCTGCTTGGCCTGACCGACGTGCGCGAGGATGAGATCTGACCTAGTTGGCGGCATCGGAAAAAGCATGCTGGACGATCGCGGCAGCTTTGCTACCACAGCGCCACCGTTCACGCTGGCGGCCCAAAGCAATGCAGGGAAACCCTGCCAAAAATAGGAACTAGCCAATGTCCGACAAGCAGCAAAATCTGCAGGATCTCTTCCTCAATAGCCTGCGACGCAGCAAAACGCCCGTCACCATGTTCCTGGTAAAGGGCGTCAAATTACAGGGCATTATCACCTGGTTTGACAATTTTTCGCTGTTGCTTCGCCGCGATGGCCAATCGCAGCTGGTGTACAAGCACGCTATTTCAACGGTGATGCCGGGCCATGGCTATGAAGTCGATCAATTGCGTGCGCTGTTGCCAGCACCGACCGGCAAGTCAAAGACTCTGCAAGAGATTTTCTTGGGCGCCGTCCACAAATCGGGGGAATCGGCAACGATGTTCCTGGTGAATGGAGTGATGCTGCAGGGCGACATCGCAGCCTTCGACCTGTTTTGCGTGCTGTTGGAGCGCGACCGGCAGGTACAGCTGGTTTACAAACACGCCATTTCCACGGTTCAGCCCAACGGCCCCATCAATCTGAGTGACGATGAAGAGGGCGGGGAAGGCGAGGCCTGACCCAACGCCAATCCCCCGGCACAGCAACGCTGCTGGTCGTGCCCGAATGGCGCGGGCAGGGGGTCAGGCGCGATCTCGACGCGCGTGCGGAAGAGGCCGCCGGGCTGGCGCGCGCGATTGCGCTCGATATCCGTCATGTCCAGTTGCTGCGTTTGCGCCAGACCCGCGCGGCAACGCTGATCGGCGTGGGGCAAATCGAAGCGCTGGTCCCGATAATCGCGCAAAATGCCGTAGAGCTGGTGGTGATCGATGCCGCCCTCACGGCCATTCAACAACGCAATCTGGAAACGGCGCTGGGCACCAAGGTGATCGACCGCACGGGCTTGATCCTTGAAATCTTTGGCGAGCGTGCCGCAACCGCCGAAGGGCGCTTGCAGGTCGAACTGGCGCACCTCGACTATCAATCGGGGCGGCTAGTCCGCAGTTGGACCCACCTTGAACGTCAACGCGGTGGCTTTGGCTTTCTCGGCGGCCCCGGCGAAACGCAGATCGAAGCCGATCGCCGCATGATCCGCGACCGCATGGCGCGGATCCGCAAACAGCTCGACGAGGCGCGCCGGACGCGCGGGCTGCAGCGCGGGCGGCGACAAAAGGCGCCGTGGCCCGTAATCGCTTTGGTCGGCTATACTAACGCTGGAAAATCGACACTTTTTAATCGGTTGACGCACAGTGACGTCATGGCGGCGGACATGCTGTTTGCAACGCTGGACCCCACCATGCGCGAAATCCGCTTGCCGGAAATCGACAAGGCGATTCTGTCCGATACGGTGGGCTTTGTCTCCGACCTGCCGACCCAGTTAATCGCCGCCTTTCGTGCCACGTTGGAAGAGGTCACGACCGCCGATTTGATCGCCCATGTTCGCGACATGTCGCACCCTGACAGCGAAGCGCAATATGAAGACGTGCGCACGATCCTGGCCGATTTGGGCGTGACCGGGCAGGTGGTCCATGGCGATGGGGAAGGGGCCGACCCCATTCCGCAGATCGAGCTTTGGAACAAGATTGACCGGTGCGATCCCGATCTGCGCGCGCTTCTGGAACAGCGGGCCGCAGCGCGCGACGATGTGGTGATTGTATCAGCGCTGACCGGGGAAGGTGTGCAGCGTGCGCTGCGCGCAGTCAGTACCCGGTTGACCCGTGACCATCAGGGGCGTCGATTGTCGTTAGCGGCGGAGCAGGGCGATGCGCTGGCTTGGCTGCACGCGCATGGCAGGGTCGTGAAGCAAACGAGCGACGCTGCTGGGACGGCAGAGGTTGAGGCGCGCCTGTCGCCCAGCGATTGGGCACGTTTTGCCCAGCACTGGCCGGAAGTCAGCCTCCAGCCACTTTAACCTGCTGCCACAGCGCTTCTTGGGCTTCGAGGTCAAGGCCTTCGATGCTGCCGTCCGCCAGCGCTTCCATCGCTGCGAAACGGGTCTCGAACTTGCGATTAGCAGCGGCCAGCGCGGTTTCGGGATCGATGCCCAGCTTGCGAGCAATATTGGCGGCGGCGAAGAGGAGGTCGCCCATTTCTTCGAACCGCGCAGCATCGTCGGGTGCGGCAGCAAGTTCGGCGAGCTCTTCTTGCACCTTGGCGACCGGTCCGGCCACATCTGGCCAGTCGAAACCTACCCGCGCTGCACGTGCCTGGAGTTTATCGGCGCGTTTCAACGCCGGCAAAGCCAGTGCGACGCCCGCCAACGCGCTTGCGTTGCCCGCCTGCTTGTTCTGGCGCTCTTCTGCCTTGATTGCCTCCCATGCCGCGCGCTGGGGCAAATTATGGCCGTCGCCAAAAATATGCGGATGACGGCGGATCATTTTGTCGGAAATGGTGTCGGCGACCGCATCGAAATCGAACAGGCCTTCATCGGCGGCAATTTGTGCGTGGAAGACGACCTGTAACAGCAGATCGCCCAATTCTTCGCGAATATGTCCCGCGTCACCCGCCGCAATGGCATCGGCAAGTTCATAGGCTTCCTCGATTGTATAGGGTGCGATTGATGCGAAATTCTGGGCCAAATCCCATTCGCAGCCGCCAACAGGGTTTCGCAGTTGGCGCATGACGCCCAGCAGACGATCGATCGGGTGAGGGGCAGCGGTAGCATCGGCCGGTTCAGTTGACATCAATTTATCCGATAATAAGTATTATGTTAAATAAACGATGTTATCGGTCAGCGGGTCAGCTGCCACCCCCAAGCCAATAACGTCACCGCACCGAAAATCACGACCCACACCAGGATCATTTTCAGCATCGTGCCGGCTGGAATCCGGTGCGCAACAACGGCGCTGATTACCAGTGTCAGTGCACCAACAAACCAGATGATCTGAACCCATTGGCCTCCGTTCATGCCCACAGCTCCAGCCCGTCATACCCGGGTTCTACGCCATCAGGAAGTTCGCCCATAAGGTCGTCATAGTCCATGGTATTGTCCATATGCACCAGCGCAGCGCGCTTGACACCGCAGCGCTCGAGCCCGGCGAGCGTCATGGCCAAATGCGGATGGGTCGGATGCGGATGCCGCCGCAGTGCATCGATAACAAACAGATCAACGCCGCGAAAGAATTCGACCATCGCGTCGGTAAATTCAGAAAAATCAGTGGCATAACCGATACTCTTATTCCCATCACTGAAACGCAATCCGCTTGCCTGAACCGGGCCATGGGGCATTTCTATGGCCGAAACCTCCAGCTTTCCCATGCGCTGGCGATCGAGTAGCGGCTGCGCCTCGATCAGCGGCGGATAACCGAAATTGCCATCGAAGGCATAAGTGAAGCGGCGGTGCAGCCGGTCGAGCACGCTTTGCCGAGCATAAGCTAAAACCGGCATACGTTTGATATGCGAAATCTGGCGCAGATCATCAAGGCCATGACAATGGTCTGCATGGTCATGGGTCCAGATCACGGCATCAACGCTCGAAATTTGAGCATCCAGCAGCTGCTGCCTTAAGTCGGGGCTGGTATCGACCAATAGCTTGTAATCATCGAGCGATACCATCACCGACGCTCGGGTGCGGGCGTTGCGCGGATTGGCCGGATCGCACTGGCCCCAATCATTGCCGATGCGCGGCACGCCCGATGACGTGCCGCAGCCCAATATGCGGATTTTCAACATGGTGGCGATGAAGGCGGAACGGCTTTGGCGAACAGGCGATAGAAATTGGTGGTGGTTACCGCGGCAATGTCATCAGCACTTTCGTCGCGCAAATTCGCAATGAAACGCAGCGTATCGGCCACGAATGACGGCTCACCCGGTTTTCCGCGATGCGGAACGGGTGCCAGAAAGGGTGCATCGGTCTCCACCAGCAGCCGGTCTCCGGGCAACCACCGGGCCACGGCCTGCAAATCATGCGCATTTTTGAAGGTAACAATGCCTGACAGCGAAATATAAAAGCCCAGATCCAGCGCAACCCGGGCAAAATCGGCACTGGCGGTGAAACAGTGGATCACCCCCGGGAAAGCCCCCTGCTCCATCTCCTCGCGCAGGATAGCTGCCGTATCTTCCTCGGCATCGCGGGTGTGCACGATCAGCGGCAAACCGGTGGTGCGCGATGCCGCAATATGTTCGCGGAAGCTGGCGCGTTGCTGCGCCCGGTCGCTGTGGTCATAATAATAGTCGAGCCCGCTCTCGCCGATGCCAATCACGCGCGGGTGCGCGGCGCGGTCAATCAGCCGCGCTGCATCCACACCGACGTGTCCGTCCGCCTCGTGCGGGTGGATGCCGACCGAGGCCCAGACGTCGGGATGCGCCTCGGCAACGGCGAGTACATCGTCCCATTCGCTCTCACGCGTCGAAATGTTGAGCATCGCCCCCACCCCGGCCCCGCGTGCGCGGGCCAGCACCTCGCCCTGGCGTTCAACCAAGCCTTTGTAATTCAGGTGGCAATGCGAATCTACGATCATGCTGCCGTCTCTTCGGCGGGCAGCTCAAGGCGGGGAAAGAGCCCCTGGGGCGCCTCTAGCCGGAAACCGCCCTCGGCAAGGGGCGAATACCAGTGGCTCGCTATGGCTTCCGGGTTGCGCAGTGCGGGCGCGATGCCCATCGCGTCGAGCAAGCGTGTGGCACTGGCCGGGATGACCGGCTGCACCGCCACCGCAAGCTGTGCGATGCAGATGTAAAGGGTCGACAACACCGTTTCCATCCGCGCGGGATCCGTTTTGCGCAGGGACCACGGCGCTTGGGCGTCGATATAGGCGTTACACGCGAACACCGCCTGCATCCAAGCCTCGAGCGCCTGTGCCATCGCCAGATCGCTATAGGCCGAAGGCATGGTTTCGCGGATAATGGTATCGACGGTAGCGAACAGGGCTTCGTCGTCCGTCGTGTGCCCATGAATGGCAGGAAGATAGCCGTCCAGATTCTTGAAAATCTGTGACAAAGTGCGCTGCGCCAGATTGCCGAAGCCATTGGCCAGCTCGGCATTCACCCGTGTAACTATGGCCTCGGCACTATAGCTGCCATCCTGCCCGAAGCTCACTTCGCGCAGCAGGAAATAACGCAGTTGGTCGACACCGAACAACGCCGCGAGTTCCATCGGATCGACCACATTGCCCAGCGACTTCGACATTTTCTCCCCGCGCGAGAGCAGGAAGCCATGGCCGAACACCTGCTTGGGCAAGGGCAGATTTGCCGACATCAGAAAAGCTGGCCAGTAAACTGCATGAAAACGCACAATATCTTTGCCGATGATGTGCACATCGGCGGGCCAGAAGCGGTCAAATTGGCCGCCGCGTGTCGGATATCCGATGCCCGACAAATAGGTCGTCAGCGCATCGACCCAGACATACATGACATGCCCCGGGGACCCCGGGACTGGTACACCCCAGTCAAAGCTGGTCCGCGACACGCTAAGGTCCTTAAGGCCGCCCTCGACAAACCGGGTGACCTCGTTGCGGCGACTTTCCGGACGGATGAAATCGGGTTGGTCAGCGTAAAGCGCGAGCAGTCGGTCCTGGTACGCCGACAGGCGAAAAAACCAGGTTTCCTCGGCGGTCCACTCGACGGGTGTGCCTTGCGGCGAAAGGCGCGTGCCCCCTTCGCCATCCACCAATTCGCTTTCATCGTAAAAAGCTTCGTCGCGCACCGAATACCAGCCCTCATAGCGGTCGAGATACAGGTCACCCCTCGCCGCCATCGCTTCCCACAGCGCAACGCTCGCGGCATGGTGGCGCGGGTCACTGGTGCGCATGAAATTGTCATGGGCAATATTCAAACCGGCACACATATCACGGAAATATCCCGACATTTCGTCAGCGAATTCCAGTGTCTCGCGCCCGGCAGCGCGTGCCGTCTGCACCATTTTTAGCCCATGTTCGTCGGTGCCGGTTACAAGCCGTACATCGCGGCCCATCATGCGGTGAAAGCGCGCGATGGCATCGGTGGCAATCGCCTCATAGGCGTGGCCGATATGCGGGCGCCCGTTGGGGTAGCTGATCGCGGTGGTGATATAGAAAGGCTCGCTCATTCGCGTGCCTCTAACGCCTATGCCCGCGCAGGGGAAGCGCTGGTCCCTGCCAGTGCGGCAAAACTATTGCCAATGTCGAAGGCGATCATTGCAGGATCATAACTGCCCGAAATGGCATTGCGGCTAATGGTCTGTACCTGGTCCCAGCTTGCGAGCGTCTCTGTCGCGCCTGTCGTCCCCCGCTCGCGCGCCAACCGCAACAGCAGGCGTGGTGCCAGGTCCAGGAGCAAGCGAAAGCGGGCCTTGCCCGCCACCCCGGCCACATCGCGCGCCAATGCGTCGCGTAGCCGGTTGCCCGGATCGCCGTGGGCCGCGATGGCCAGCAGGCGCTGTTCCATCTGGGCGGTTTCGCCGTCGACCAGTTCCAGCGCGCGGCCCGGAATGCCGCCAGCCGCCGTTATCGCCGCGTCGATCTGACGCATATCGGCAATGGGCCGCTGCTCGATCAGCCAGCTGCGCAGCACCGCAGGTTCGAGCGGCTGGAACCGTAGCAAACGGCAGCGCGACCGGATGGTCGGCAGCAGCCTTCCAGGCGAATGGCTGACAAGCAAAAACAGTGTTTTGGCTGGCGGCTCTTCAAGCGTTTTAAGCAGTGCATTGGCCGCGCCCGCTTCCAGATCATCGATCGCATCGACGATGATGACGCGCCAATGACCAATAGCAATGGTATATTGCAGCCGCGAAATCAGCGCGCGCACCTGATCGACGGTAATGTTGCGCGCGGCATCCTTGCCCGCTTCTTTGGTCAGCCGTTCAAGCAGGTGGAGTTCGGGATGATTGCCCGCGTCGAGCAGCTTTGCAGCGGCAAAATCACCCTCACTGCGCAATCCGTCTGGGGTGTCGGCCGGCGCATCGTTCGTGCGCGTCAGCAGAAAGCGCGCAATTCGGTGGGAAAAGGCCGCCTTCCCCAGCCCCTGCGGCCCGGCGAGCAGCCATGCATGGTGCAGCCGCCCGCTATGCCAGCTTTCCAAAAAAATGCGCTCGGCGGGGTCAAGTCCGATCAGCATGGCAATAAATCGGCAAGCGCGGCCAGCAAATGATTGGTTACCATATTCGCGTCGCCGCTTGCATCAACGATGCGCCAACGCGCGGGCTCGGCTGCGGCCAGTTCGGCAAAACGCGCCGCCAGCCGTGCATGATATGCAGCGGGCTTGGCCCCCATGCGGTCGGGTCGGTCGCCATCGCGTGCGTGCAGGCGCGTCGCGGCAACGTCGCTTGCCAGCTGCAGCAACAAGGTTCGGTCGGGCAATAGCGCGCCCGATCCGATGCGGTGCAAGGTCAGGATGTCGGCGTCAGCCATGCCGCCGCCTCCGCCTTGGTAGGCGCGCGTTGAATCAACGAAACGATCGCATAGCACCCACTCGCCCCGCGCAAGCGCAGGTTCGATCAGTTTGGCAACATGATCCCCGCGTGCCGCCGCAAACAGCAATGCTTCGCTGGCGCTGTTCCAACGGTCGGCCCCGCCCTCGAGCAGCAAGCGGCGGATGGCCTCGGCCCCTTCGGTCCCGCCGGGCTCGCGGGTCGTTACGACCTTTATGCCGCGCGCGGTTAGGTCCGCGGCGAGCGCGGCAAGCTGGGTGGACTTACCAACCCCCTCCCCGCCTTCCAATGTGATGAATTTCCCCCGCAATCTATTTGTCCCGCAGGATGCGAGCGTCGTCATAGCCCTTGGCCTTGGCAGCCGTCAGCGCATTTTGGGCAGCGGCGGCGTCGGTAAATGGCCCCATGCGCACGCGCCACAAATTGCCGGCCACGCTGACGTTGCCGCCAACACTCGCTGCCGCCGCATCAGCCCGCGCGCGGGTGCTGAATGCAGCGACTTGCACAAAATAGCTTCCTGAAGCCAAGGGCTTTGCAGGCTCCGGCGCCGGCGCCGGATCGGGCGCTTTCGTGGCAGGCAGCGGCGTCGGTGCCGCCACGGCGACCGCCGGAACCTCCGACGCTGGCGGTAACGCTGCAGCCTTGGCTCGCAGAATTTTCAGCAGTGAATCGGGCGTTTCCAGCCGCTCAGACACCGCCTGACCCGCGCGCAGGGCTGCTCGCTCCGATTGCGGCGGGCTGACCCGGCGGACGCGCACGGCGGCGGGCTTGTCGGCGATGCCCAGTTGCTTTGCTGCGGCCTCGGACAAGTCGATCAGCCGGCGGTTATCCATTGGTCCACGGTCATTGACGCGCACCAATATGGTCCGTCCGCTATCAAGCGCGGTCACCTCGACATAGCTGGGCAACGGCAATGTCTTGTGCGCGGCGCTGAAGGCAGCCGGATTAAAGGCCTCGCCATTGGCGGTCGCGCGCCCGGCAAATTCGCTGCCATACCAGCTGGCATAGCCGACATCGTCATAGTCGATCACATCGCGCGGTGTATAGGTGACACCGTCGATGATATAGGGATCCCCGATTTTAACGGGGCTGTCGCTGACCGGCGCGGCGGCGGGGACCGTGCTGCCGGTGGCCGGGCGTTTGGTCGGGCCATCGGTGGCACCATCGACGCTGCCGCACGCCGCCAACAGCAGCAGCGCGAAGGACACAGCGCAATTAGCGAGTGATTTCATCGGCCAGCAATCCCACCGACAGCGCGTAAAAGTTCGAGCAGTTATAATCCAATATCGCGCGATAGTTACCGGTCAGCAAATAGGCGGTGCGTCCCGGACCGTCGGGTTCCAACAGGACTGCTTGCACATTGTCGCGCGGCCAGTTGCCGTTTTCGGGCGTGATGCCCGTACGCCGCCATTCGGCCATGCTTTGCCAGCGGCTGTGGCGCGCGAACACCCGGGGGCAGCGCGCGGGCTGCAACCGGCTCGCCAGCGCGGCGCGGTTCAGGCTGTCGGGAACGCGCACTGCCACGCCCCATGGTTCGCTGCGCCGCCACCCGGCTTGGTGCAGATAACTGCCTATCGAGGCGATGGCATCGGCTTCGCTTGACCAAATACGCGCCTGTCCGTCGCCATCGCCGTCGCGGGCCACGCGCAGATAAACCGAGGGCAGGAATTGCGGATAGCCGAACGCCCCGGCCCAGCTGCCACGCAGCTCGCTGCGCGGTACGCCGCGCTCAACCATTTGCATCGTTGCGATCAATTCGGGTTCGAACAGGTTGCGGCGGCGCCCATCAAACGCCAGCGTCGCCAGCGCTTGCGGCAGATCAAAACTGCCCGTCACTTTGCCATAAGCCGTTTCGTGGCCGTATATGGCAATCATGATCTGCGCCGGCACGCCCGTGTCGCGCTCGATCCTGGCCAGCAGCGGCAACAGTCGCGCCTTGGCAGCGCGCCCGCCGTTGATCCGCGGCGCGTCGACATGGCGGGCGCGATAGGGGGCAAATGACGGGATTGGACTGGTCGCCGTGGCCCCGCTCGACAGATTGTCACGGTCAAGCGCAATGACCCGGGCGTTATAGGTCAGCCCGGCCGTCATACTGTCGAAGGTCGCGCGCGACACGCCCTTGGCCTGCGCCTTGGGCCACAGCGATTGGACATAGGCAGTAAAATCGCTGTCACGATTCTGCGCGGCGCTCGTCCCGGCCGTGCCTGACAAGCCGAGCAACACCAGCGCGCTGGCTACCCACATAGGCCAACGACGCAAGGGCAATTCAGAATGAAACCTCATCCCCTACCCTTGCCACGAAGCGGCAAAGCTTGACCAGCACACATTTTCGCTTGTCGCCACCGCGTGCGCCGTTATGCGCGAAAACAAGGACAGGTGGCCGAGTGGTTTAAGGCAGCGGTCTTGAAAACCGCCGTGGGTGCAAGCTCACCGTGGGTTCGAATCCCACCCTGTCCGCCACACATTCCATTGTCAGCGTCAGCAAAACGCGTCAGACCATCACGGATGGGGGCGAAGACCGACGATGGGCGACGCAGCGGGCCGATTTATCGGCCGCTGCCGGGCATGGCCTGGCCGTTGGTGCTGACGGGACACGCCGCCGCGATTGAGGTGCTGCAGCACCAGTTTCGTTCGAGCGAGCGCGCTGACCCCGCCGCCGTCCGCGTCCGTCAAATGGCGCAGATTGCCGAGTTGGCGGCGCATGCCCATGATCACTCAGCCTTCTGGCGCGCCAGGCTTGATGCGGCGGGCTATGCTCCCGGCGCGCCAACCGAACGCTGGTTTGCGGCGCTGCCAATCCTGGATCGGCCCCACGCCAAGGCTGCTGGGTCTGCACTGGCGGCAATGCCGGTCCCGGCGGGGCATGGCGACATTTTTTCGTTAAAGACATCGGGTTCGACCGGCACACCGCTGGAGATAGCGAAGACGGGGCTGTCCGACCTGTTCTGGCAAGCCATAGGCCTGCGTGATTCGCTGTGGCATTCCCGCGATCTGTCCGGGAAACTTGCGGCGATACGGGTTGGTGCTGCGGCTGGACAGTCGCCAGTCTGGGGCCCGGCCTATGCAGGATATGCGACCGGTCCCGCAGTCACCTTCGATGCAAGACAGACGGTGGATGCACAGATTGACTGGCTGCTGGAGCAACGCCCCCAATATCTGCTCTCGCATGCCTCAAATTTGCACGCGCTTGCCGTGCGGTGCCTTGCGCGTGGCGAACGGCTCACGGGGCTGATCGAAGTGCGCAGCTTTTCCGAACGCATGCCCGATGATCTGGCGCAAATGGTGAACGCGGCATGGGAAGTGCCGCTCGTCGACATCTATTCGGCCAACGAAGTTGGTTACATCGCGTTGCAATGCGAGCGCGGGTGCTATCATGTGCAGGCCGAGGATGTGCTCATCGAAATCATCGATGCGGCCGGCCAGATTTGTGCCCCCGGCGAAAGCGGCCGGGTGGTGGCGACCTCGCTGCATAACTTTGCGACGCCGCTGCTCCGCTACGACCTTGGGGACTTTGCCACCTTGGGATCGGATTGCCTCTGTGGCCGAACTTTGCCCGTGCTTGAACGCATTTTGGGCCGCAAGCGCAATATGCTGCGCTTGCCGGGCGGCGAATCGGTGTGGCCCGGCTTTCCCATGAACATGTTGACACGCCTTGACGCCATCGAAGCGGTGCGGATGGTTCAGCATGATTTCGACACTATCGAGGTGCAGATGGTCCTGTCGCGCGCGCTGACCGCCGCAGAGCAGGCCGCATTGGCGGATGCAGTGCGCGTCCGGCTTGGCCATCCCTTTGCCATCCGCTTGACCCGCGTGACAGCGATCGAGCGCGGCCCCGGCGGTAAGATGGAAGATTTTCTGTGTCTGATGGACTGACACCGTGGATCGCGCAGCTGCTACGCGATCCGGACATGCTGAAAATGGGGCATGCGCAGCGGGGCGAAGACCAGAATATTGGGCTGGGCTGGCTCTATTACGGTCTTGCTCGATTGTTGCGACCGCAGCGCATTGTGGTGATTGGGTCATACCGCGGGTTTGTGCCTATGCTGTTTGCACGCGGGCTGGCCGACAATGGTGAAGGCGGGCGCGTTTTGTTGATCGACCCGTCGTTAGTCGATGATTTCTGGACCGATCCAGCGCGGGTTACGGCGCATTTTGCTGGCTTTGACCTCTTTAACATCGACCATCTGCCGCTGACCACGCAGCAACTTGCTGATGCGCCACAGTGGCAAGCGCTGGGCGAAGTCGGGCTGGCGATGATCGACGGCTATCACAGCGCTGAACAGGCAGCGCTCGACCATGCCGCGCTGCGGCCCAAGCTGACACCTGATGCGTTGGTGTTGTTTCACGACAGCATTCGCGAGCGCGTGTCGCGCATTTACGGCGATGACCGGCCCTATACGCACACCGTTGCGCGCTATGTTGACGTGCTGCGCCGTGACCCGGCGTGGCAAGTGCTGGACTTTGCGAGTGGCGACGGGCTCAGCATTGTCCGGCATATCGGTGCGACAGATGGTTGATTTCCCCGGGGACCTTTGGGCCATAACCAGCTATTTCAACCCGCTAGGCTATCGCCGGCGCAAAGCGAATTTTCATCGTTTTCGGGCGGCGCTTGATCTGCCGCTCGCCGTGGCCGAGCTGGGCTTTGACGGCCAGTGGGATCTGAATCGCAGGGATGCGGAGCTATATCTGCGTATCGGCGACGGCGATCTGATGTGGCAGAAGGAACGGCTGCTCAACCTGATTGTCGCGCACCTGCCAGCCGAATGCACGCATGTCGCTTGGATTGACTGCGACCTGGTGGCGGAACGCGGGTGGGCGCAGCCGCTCCTCGCTGCGCTAGCGGCAGCGCCACTGGTGCAGGCTTATCGCCATGTGCAGTATCTGGGGCCGGATGGCGCCGTCGAACGCAGTGCTTCCAGCGCAGTCGCTCAGATCGAACAAGGGTCAGCGCCCACGACGGTGTTGGGGGGCGTTACCAACCGCACCGGTGGCGCTGCAACCCCGGGCATGGCATGGGCCGCGCGTCGCGACGTGGTTGTCCGATACGGCCTCTATGATGGCTGCATCATCGGCGGCGGCGATACGGCCCTGGCCAGTGCCGCCTACGGTTGTTTCGATGCGGTTATCGCCTTGCACCAGATGAACGCCTGCCAGCAGCGCCGTTATCTGGAATGGGCTCAGCCATTTCATGCTGCTGTGCAAGGCGGGGTCGGCGTCGCCGATTTGGAAATCCAGCATTTTTGGCATGGCGCCTTAGCTGACCGTCAGGCTGGCGTGCGGCACCGTCATTTGATTGATCATGATTTTGATCCAGACAGCGATATTGCGCCGGGCCGCGACGGGGCGTGGCGCTGGGCGAGCAACAAGCCCCAGCTCCATCAACTGCTGAATGATTATTTCCGTGCTCGGCGCGAGGATGAAGCTACGTCACCAGTGCGGTGACCTTGGCTTCGGCTGCGGCAAAGGCCGGGCGCACAGCCAGTTCCGCATACCAGCGCGACAAATTCGGGCGCGTAGCGAGATCGATGCCGACAAAGGAAGCACGCCATAGCCAGCCCCAATGCGCAATGTCGGCAATGCTAAGGCTGTCACCGGCGGTATATCTGTGGCTCGCGAGCAGCATATCAAGCATGTCGACGAGCCGGTTGGCTTCGCCCAGAAAGCGATCGATCGCGTGCGGAATGGGCTCGGGCGCGGCCTTCTGGAAATAGCCGGCATTGCCGAAATTCGGCGACAGCGCCGATGCATGGAAAAACAGCTGCTCGAACACGCGCGCGCGCGCCGCTCCGCTGGCAGGCAGAAGTTTGCCACTCTTTTCGGCAATATAAACCAGAATTGCCGCTGATTCCGTCAGCACAAGTTCGCCGTCTGGCCCATTGCTGTCGACCAGGACCGGCACCTTGCCATTGGGGTTTAGCGCCTGAAACTCTGGCGCCTTTTGCTCGCCTGCCCGCACATTGATACGGCGCAAATCATAAGCCAGCCCTACCTCTTCCAGCGCCAGCGGCACCTTGATACTGTTGGGTGTCGAATAGGCAAAGACGGTCAGCATGGCGCGGTTCCCTGCAAAAAGTTGCTGTCGTGTCGTGCGCACATCTTGGTCAGTTGTATTGTGAAAGGTTGCGCTTCAGCCTGAGTGGCGGCCGAAAATCTGCCAACTCAGCCAGCTGCGCTGCATGACAGTCAGGAGGCAGAGTGCTGTATAAACATATGCAATCACGACAAAATATGCCGGAAGCAGTGTCATCACCACAAATACCGCTATCGTTTCTGCACCTTCGGCAATGCCGGTCGAATAGAAAAAACTCTTTTGCCCATGTGCGGTTGTTTCCAGCCCGCGTTTGGCGGCAATGGCGGCAAACGCAAGGAAACTAATGCCAGTGACGGTAAAGCTGGCGACCAGCAGCGCGGCCGGGAAGGCATTGACAGGTTCGGCTGCCGCAAATCCAAGCGGCACCGCGACGTAAAAGGCGAAATCGCACAGGCTGTCGAGATAGCCGCCAAAATCGCTTGGCCCAATGGAACGCGCAACTGCTCCGTCGAGGCCATCTATCAGGCGGTTAAGCAGAATGAGCGCGAGCGCAGGAACAAAAGCGCTTTGTGATATTGCGACAGCGGCAGCAAGGCCAACAAACATTCCCCCGATGGTCAACATATTAGCGCTGACGCCGCGTTCGCCGAGCCACTTCCCTGCGGCATTGAGCGGCGGGTCAATCAGTGGCCGGAGGCGCGCGTCGAACATCGCTAGACAGGTGTGACCAGCCCGACCATCGCGCCGGTTAGTGCCGATGCGGCGTTGCCCGCGATCCAGCTTTTGACGCCCAGCGCGGCCACTTCAGCGCGGCGCTGCGGTGCCAAGGTGGCGATGGTCGAAACCAGCAGGCCAACGCTGGCCAGATTGGCGACGCCGCACAGCGCGTAGGTGGTAATCAACAGCCCGCGCCCGTCGAGGGCCTCTGCTGGAACATTGGACAGGTCCAGATACGCCACATACTCGTTGAGGATTGCCTTGGTTCCCATCAACGCGCCCGCCGCTTGTGCCTGATCCCATGACACCCCCAGCGTCCACATCAGCGGTGCCAGCAGCCAGCCAAAGGCACGGCGCAGCGTGACGGGTTGGCCCTCGACCAACGGCAGAACCGCCAGCAGCTGGTCCACCAGATTGACCAGCGCGAATACCACGATGATCACGCCAATCACCGCAAGGAACAATTGCATTCCGTCGGCCGTGCCGCGCACGATGGCATCGATGCTGCTTTCATAGCGCAATTCGCCTTCGTCCGATGCGCTGGATGCCGGTGGGCTGGATTCGCCGGGAACCATCAGCCGCGCCACCAATATCGCTGCGGGCAGCGAAATCAGCGATGCCGCAATCATATGGCCAATCGCATCGGGCAAAACCTTGCCCAGCGTCGTGGCGTAAAGGATCAGCAGCGCGCCCGAAATGGTCGCCATGATCAGCGACATGGCAGCAAACAGGTCAGCGCGCGACATGCGCGACAGCGCGCCGCGCAATACCAGCGGCGTTTCGACCACCCCCAGAAACATGGTCGCTCCGCCCGTCAGCCCGACTTCGCCGCTGACCCCCAGCGCGCGCCGTAACGCCCAGTCGATCCCCGCAATCGCCCGGCGAAGCACGCCCCAATGCCACAGCAGCGCCGAGATCGCTGAAAACACAATGATCAGCGGCAGAATCTGGAACGCAATCACCAATGGCGGCTGTGTACCCTCAGGCAGAGCAAAAGGCAGGGGCGCACCGCCCAGATAGCCGAACATGTAGCTCGACCCGACCAGCGTTGCCCGCTCGATCGCGCTGACCACATGGTTGGCCAGGGTCATTGCATCCCAAACGACCGGGACCCGCACGATCAAAAGCGCAAGCAGCAATTGGGCCGAAAGCGCCACAGCGATCCAGCGCCAACCTGGCCGCTCACCCCTGTTTTCGCTGATGGCCCAGCACAGCAGCAAAATCAGCGCAACGCCGATCAGCCCCTGAAACTGCGTCAATACCGCCACAGCTCAGCCCCGCCGCCAGCCATGATAACGTTCGACCCAGTCCAGCAGCCGTTCGGGCTTGCGCGCCTGCTTCCATTGGCCAGCGACATATTTGTTTGCTTCCGCCCAGGTTGGATAGCTGTGAATAGTGGCCAATATCTTGTTCAAACCTATGTTAAATTTCATGGCGGTTACGAACTCGGCGAGCAGCTCTCCGGCGTGTTCGCCCACGATGGTCGCTCCCAATATCCGGTCTTTGCCTTTGGCGGTCAGCACCTTGACGAAACCCTGCGTAGCGCCGTCGGCAATGGCGCGGTCGAGATCATCGAGGTGATAGGTGGTAAAGTCATAGGCGATGCCTTGCTCCTTGGCGTCACGCTCGGTCAGCCCGACACGCGCGACTTCAGGCTCGGTAAAGGTTACCGCCGGGATCACGCGATAATCGGCCTTGAAGCGCTTGAACTGCCCGAACAGTGCGTTGACCGTGGCAAACCACGCCTGGTGCGAGGCGACATGCGTCAGTTGATAAGGACCAGCGACGTCGCCCGCCGCAAATATGTTCGGGAACAAGGTCGCCAGATAATCATCGGTCACCACGGTTCGGGCGGTGTCGATTCCCAGCTCCTCCAAACCATAGCCTGTCAGCCGCGCCTGTCGGCCAACCGCGACCAGCAGCGCATCGAACGGCAGGGCGGTTTCGTGCTCTTCAAACGCCACAATGAGCCGCCGGTCGCCGTCGCTACCCTCGCAGCGCAGCGCCTTATGGGCCAAGCGCACATCCACCCCGGCGCTTCGTAGCCCCGCCAACACCGCTGCGCTGACCTCATCATCCTCGCGCAGCAGCAGCCGCCCCGCCATTTCGACCAAAGTCACCGCCGCGCCGAGCTGGGCAAAGGCCTGCGCCAACTCGCAACCAATCGGCCCGCCACCCATGATGATGATGCGGTCTGGCAGCTGGGCGAGTTCGCCAAAGCGTTCCCACAGCGTGTCGCTGGTCACATAACCGCTCTCGGCAAGCCCCGGCAGATCGGGCACAAAGGGCGCAGCTCCCGCTGCAATGACGATTGAGCGTGTGGTCAGCACCTGTTCGGTGGCGTCATGACGGCGGATTTTGACCGTCCATGGATCGACGATGGTGGCATAACCGGCAACGCAATCCACGCCGACTCCGGTGAAGCGTTCAACGCTGTCGTGCGGTTCGATGGCCTTGATAACCTCTTCGACGCGGCGCATGACCGCCGGAAAATCGACAGTAGGCGCTTGCGCCTGCACGCCATAGGCGGCGGCATCGCGCACCGTTTTCGCCACCCGTGCGCTCTTGATCAGTGCCTTGGACGGGACACAACCGAAATTAAGGCAGTCGCCGCCCATCTTGCCATCTTCGACCAGTGTCACCTTCGCGCGCACCGTCGCGGCAATATAGCTTGATACCAGCCCCGCTGCGCCGGCGCCGATGACCACCAGATTGCGATCGAACTTCTTGGGCTTGCGATACGGCGCATAAACGCGCTGCCGCTTGATTGCCCCCATCACCGCCTTGCCCAGCCACGGCAGCAGGCCCAGCGCCGTAAAGGACAATAGCAGCGCAGGCGAGGCGATGTCGCCAGGGCTATCGATACGCGCCAGCTGCGTCCCGGCATTCACATAAACAATGGTCCCCAGCAGCATGCCGACCTGGCTGGCCCAATAAAAGGTCAAGGTCCGGATTGCCGTCAGCCCCATCAGCAGATTGACGATGAAAAAGGGGAACACGGGCACCAGCCGCAGCGAGAAGAGATAGAAGGCGCCGTCCCGCGCGATCCCGTCGTCGATGGCTTTGAGGCGCTGGCCAAATTTGGCCTGTACCCAGTCGCGGAAGAGATGCCGTGAGACAAGGAAAGCCAGCGTCGCGCCAATCGACGAGGCGAAGGACACGATAATGGTTCCCGTGACGAGCCCAAACAGCGCCCCCGCCGCCAATGTCAAAATCGCCGCGCCGGGCAGCGATGCAGCCGTGACTGCGATATAAATCGCCATGAAAGCCGCGATAATCAGCGCCGGATTGTCGGCATAGGCCGCAGCAAAACTGTCCTGCTGTTCCTTCAGAGCAGCAATGGTGAGATAGCTGCCGAGATCAAACCAGAAAAACAGCGCGATCGCGGCAGCCACCACCAGCGCGATCACGATTCTGGACATAAATAACTCCCCGGCTCACAGTGCAGTGAGCATTTCGTTAGTCGATCTGCGAAGGTTACCCGCATAAATTCACATTGAAATTTAGGCAGGAATTTAGCCTCCTTCGGCTGCCTCGCGTTATTCCGTCACCCACAAGCGGCTGTTTGAGATGAACGCGCAGTCGCCCTTGCTGTCACAGATTTGTACCCGCACTGGCGCACCATTTTGCGCGATCGCCGGTGCAGAAACGACATTTTCGATTGCGATCACGCCAAGAAAAATAGCGATGATCGTCAGAACACATTTGGTGTAACGGTCAGTCATCGTCTTCCTCCCCTACGACTCAACCAATGCGTATCAGCACAGAGGGGATAAGAGAAGGAAACCTCGTGTCAGGGTCGAAAAGCAGGGATTAGCTAGCCGATCGCAGCCGTCGGCTTACATGAAACCGATGGGCATCGCCGCGCCGGGTTTGGCAGCAACTTCAGCCTTCAAACGCGCAACAATTTGGTCGGCATCGTCCGTAGGGCTGAAGCGCAATTGCCGCGCCAC
>JANRIY010000056.1:0-1654 GCA_033764495.1 Sphingopyxis sp.
ATGAAGCATCGGGGCCGCCCGGTTGATGTCGGCGCGATAACCGATGTCGCGCTGTTCGCCATCGAGGGCGAGCGCGACGACATTTCAGGCCTGGGGCAGACCAAGGCGGCACTGACGCTGGCGCGCAACCTGCCCGAAAGCATGAAGCGATATTACATGGCCGAGGGCGCCGGGCATTACGGTATCTTCAACGGCAGCAAATGGCGCACGAAAATCGCGCCACTGCTGGAAGAGTGGATCGCCGCGCACGCTGGTTAATGAGCGTCGGGTGAGCCCGCGCTAGAAGCTGACCGCGGCGTACAAGGCTATGCGGTCATCAACATTGGCGCGGTCTGCCAACGGTGGCAGTGCGGCGTCGCTGTCTATATCCGTGCCGGTATAGCGTGCGCCTAGTGTGACCTTGCCGATGACATAATCGGCGCTGATTCCCCAATCGTCATAGCGCCCGCCTGGGCGCAGCCGGTTTGCGATGGTCGCGTCGTCAATTGATCCTGTCGATCGTCCTACATGCCCAGCGAGTGTCCAGCGTGTGCCGGGTATGCCGATATTGCCACGCGCGGAAAGATATAGGTTATCACCGCCGATGCTCGATTGCGCCGGGGCGTAGCTTGCCGACAGCGCAAACTGCGCGGGACCAAGCGACTTTGCGGCTTCCAGTGAAAGTTCGCCATAGGCAGTGTTGGCCCGACCCGGGAAGATGTGTCCCGTCACCCAGCCGCTCAGGGAGATGCCGCCCACATCGCGCGTGATGCCGGCCGAGAGGTCAATGGCTACATGCCCGCCGCCATGCCGCGCGCTGCCGCGGGTCGAGACGATAACGGCGGCCAGTTCCACGTCCCCCAATGCCAGTTGCGCCCGCGCCGACGCCGCCGCACGCCCGTCACTCCATGAAAGGCCGCGGCGGCGATGGTCGCTGGCAATGTCTGCCGTCAACGACAGGTCCGGCCCGGTCGGCGGAGCGGTCGCCGCCTCTCCCGGGTCGGCACCCTGCGCAACCAGTGGCGAGGCCGGCAGGATTGCCGCTGCCAATGCCAACGGCATCGCCTTCGCAACAATACCTGCCGGCGTCCGGGTCATTGCCGGGCTCAGCCGTTGCCGGCCAGCGTGGTCGTGCTGTTCACTTCAGCCAGCAGAACGTCGCGGTCCTGTTCGGCAATTGCCGCCACGCGCTGCTGGATTGCCGGCGCACGCCGTGCCACTTCGCGCTCGATATTGGTGCGCAGCTGGCGGCAGTCTCCGGCGATTGACCCCTGCTGGCTGGTGTCGGTCGCTACGATGCGCGCGGGCAGGGATGATCCCTCGACATGGCGGCCCACCTTCACCACGGCCCGCCAGCTGCAACGCTGCGTGCCTGGGCGGATCGACATGGCTACGCCGATCTGCCGGGTTTCGATGCTGACGCTCGCGTCATAGCGCGCCGAAACATTGCGGCCCTTATGGTCAATGGTGACGGGGTGGGACGCAATGGGAATGGCCATGATGGATGCGGCCATCATGGCGGTCATGGTCAAGAACATCGCTTTCTCCTGCGTTATCGCCTTCCTCATTGGTGCGGGAAGGCTGATGCAGCAGAAACGATGCTGGCTGAAACTGGTTCCCGATGAAACCAGTTTGCACAGCCTTTGAGGCCTGTTGGGGCGCCAATGGATGCTCG
>JANRIY010000012.1:0-16984 GCA_033764495.1 Sphingopyxis sp.
CCGATTGGCGCCCCCAGCGGCATGATCGCCACCGCGCCTGCTTGTTCCAGTTGCTGCGCCGCGATGGGATCATCGACGCAGTAAACCATCGGCAGAAAGCCCTCTTTCGCCAAAATCTCAGTCGCGCGCAACGTTTCGCGCATGTCGGGATAAAGCGTGCGCGCCTCGCCCAGCACCTCCAGCTTGACAAGGTCCCACCCCCCTGCCTCGCGCGCCAGCCGCAGCGTGCGGATCGCATCGTCGGCGGTAAAACACCCCGCGGTATTGGGAAGATAGGTGATTTTCGCGGGGTCGATAAAGTCGGTCAGCATTGGCGCCGACGGATCCGACACGTTCACCCGCCGCACCGCGACCGTCACAATTTCGGCCCCCGACGCCGCGACAGCGGCTGCATTTTCGGCGAAGTCCCTGTATTTCCCGGTCCCGACAATCAGCCGTGAAGTGAAAGTACGGCCCGCTACGGTCCAGCTGTCGCTGCTCATTCGCCCTTAACCCCCACCCACAAAATGCACAATTTCCAGTCGGTCACCCTCGGCCAGCTCTACCGTGCCCAGCGTCGAACGCGGAACAATTTCCAGATTGCACTCAACCGCCACCTTGGCCAGCGGCAGCCCCAGCGCTTCCACCAGCGACGCGATGCTGCCCGGTGCCACGCGGCGCGGTTCGCCATTAAGGGTGATAGAGATCATCTTCGCGTCCTACGTCGTGCCGCCAAACGGCATATAGGCACCGCGCCGCCAAGGGCAACCGGGGGCACGCAGGGTGGCGCAAAGCCCGCTGAAACGCTCCGCCAGTCATCTGTTGCCCTAAAGCCACAATACAGCCGGCAACCGCTGCGGCACGGAACATAACGTCTTGGGAGTGCTTACTCACCCTGAACGATGGCCCTGCACAAGACAGGGGCTGGGTTCGCACCCTTTCCCCAACCACCGAGGAAATTATGCGTAAATTGATGATTGCAGCCGCGCTTGCGGCTGGCTGTGCGACTGCCATGCCTGTCATGGCGCAGGACAGCATGACCCCGCCGCCGGAAAATACTACCACACCCGACGCCATCACTGCACCCGACGGTAGCGATGCATTCGGCTTCGAACCCTATGTCGCCGTCATGGGTGGTTATGCCAGCTATGACGACAATATGACCAGCAGCGGCATCCCCGACCGTATCGGCGGGGGCAGCCGCAAAGGCGCGCTGGTCGAAGGCATTGTCGGCGCGAACATTCCGCTCGGTGCCTTTTTCGTTGGTGCTGAGGGCAATGTTGCCAAGGGCGTCGATGGCATCATCGATTGGCAATATGGCGTCGCTGGCCGCGTGGGGCTGCGCGCCGGCGAAAGCGGTCTTGTCTATGCCAAGGCTGGCTATGAATGGGTGAACTTCACCGACAAAGGCGTTTCCGGCGGCCGTGATTATGGCGACGAAGTCTATGGCATCGGCGTAGAAGCCGGGCCGCGCGATATTGGTCTTGGCGGGTTGACCGGTGAATCCGGCATCCGCATCCGCCTGGAAATGACGACGCGCAACTTCAAAACGCTGCGACCAATGGCCGGCGTGGTGTTCCACTTCTAAATCGATACAGCAACATGCCTCCCCATCGCTTGGTGGGGAGGCGATTCTGACCATCATGAGCGGCGTTTTGATTCTGCAACAAAACGGGTTAAACTCGTCCGGCTGAATGGCTTTGGGGGAGAAGCAAGATGAAAACCTCCGTTTCGTGCATGATTGCCGTATCGCTGATTTGGGGACATAGTGGCGCTGCCTGGGCGCAGACGCGTCCGACACCTGTCCCGGAAACCCGTCCCACGCCATTGCCAATGCCCATCCCGCCGGTCGCGCGGCCACTGCCAGCCCCTGCGCCACAAACCAAACCGTCGCCGGGCTATCGACCGGGCCAAGGCGGTAACTGGCAATATGGCGGCTATCGCGCCGAGACCACCTGCAACGCGCGTTCGAACAGCCAACAGCGCTGCCGCGTCCGTACCGAAAACCGCGTTACCTTGGTCAACCGTTACAATGGCAAATGCCGCCTCAACCGCGATTGGGGCTTTGACAACACCAGCATCTGGGTGCGCAACAAGTGCCGCGCCAGCTTTGCCTATGGCTATGGCAATTTCTATCCCAACCCCGGCTATGACTATCACGACGATGACAAGGGGCCCGATGCTGCGCTAATCGTCGGCGGTGTCGCGGTGGCGGCTGGGCTGATCGCGTTGCTGTCCAGCAACAGCAAGAAAAAGAAGGACGCTCCGACCGCCGAAACGCTGCCCGCTACCCCGCCGCCCAGCGGCACGGGCAGCACGGCGATGATCGATGCCGATCTATCGTCGGTGGCAGTCAATGTCCGACCCTCGCTGCAAACCTGCCTGAACGAAGCCGCGCGCCAGATCGGCGCCACCGGCGGCACCCGCGTGCGCTTCGAAGGCATCACCAAACTGGAAGAAGGCAATGGCGGCTGGCGCATCAACGCCAACCTCGTCGCCTCCTATGGCGGCAGCGACAGCCCCCTGCCCATGTACTGCCGTGCGACGCCGACCCGCGTGGTGGAATTGGATTTTATTGCCTGACGACGGCGTTGGTCAGACCATTGCGTGATGATGGCATGGTCGTGTAGCGCACGGCCATGTCTGACACCCCCCTTATCTACGTCCTCAACGGCCCCAACCTCAACCTGCTCGGCACGCGCGAGCCGGAGGTTTACGGGACGACCACGCTCGACGAAATCGCCGGGCGGCTTCACGAACAGGCCGCACGGCTGGGGGTGCGCGTGGATGTGCGCCAGTCGAACCATGAAGGCGTGTTGATCGACTGGCTGCACGAGGCGCATTTTGCGGGCGCGAAGGCGGTGTTGCTCAACGCGGGGGGCTATACCCACACGTCGATTGCGCTGCACGACGCCATCAAATCCATCACGGTGCCGGTGATCGAGGTGCATCTGTCGGACCCCGGAACGCGCGAGCCGTTCCGACATGTCAGCTATATCGGCATGGCCACGCACAGCGGCTTTGCCGGGCACGGCGCCGACAGTTATACGCTGGCGCTGGACGCCGCCGCCGCTCTCTGACAATAGGGGACCCACAAACGGGGCGCGTCGCGGGTCAGGGCCTGCGACCCACAAAATGGGAACATCATATGGGCGACCATAAGGACCACGGCATCAACATTGATCCGGGCTATATCCGCGAACTGGCCGAGATGCTTGACGCCACCGGCCTCAGCGAAATCGAAGTCGAGGATGGAGAACGCAAGATCCGCGTCGCCCGCACAATGACGGCGGTCGCCACGCCGGTGGCGATGGCCGCTGCGCCGGTGGCGGCCGCCGCGCCAGCAGCGCCCGCCGCTACCCCCGCCGCACCCGCAGCCGACAGCTTTGCCGGCGCAACCAAATCGCCGATGGTCGGCACCGTTTATCTCTCGCCCGAACCCGGCGCCGCGCCCTTTGCCGCGATTGGCGGACCAGTGGCCGAGGGTGATACGATTTTGATTATCGAGGCGATGAAGGTGATGAACCCGATCACCGCGCCCAAGGGCGGCACGCTCAAAGCTGTGCATGTCGAAAACAGCCAGCCGGTCGAATTTGACCAGCCGCTCTTCACGATTGCCTGACGCGCCGTGTCCATCGAAAAGCTCCTGATCGCCAACCGCGGCGAGATTGCGCTGCGCATCCACCGCGCTTGCCATGAAATGGGCATCAAGACCGTCGCGGTGCATTCCACTGCCGACGCCGACGCGATGCACGTCCGCCTGGCCGACGAAGCTGTGTGCATCGGCCCGCCTGCGGCCAAGGACAGTTATCTCAACATCCCGGCAATCATTTCGGCAGCCGAGGTCACGCACGCCGATGCCATCCATCCAGGTTATGGCTTCCTGTCCGAAAACGCCCGCTTTGCCGAGATTATCGAGGCGCATAAGATCGTTTTTGTTGGCCCCAAGCCCGAACATATCCGTACCATGGGCGACAAGGTGGAAGCCAAGCGCACCGCCGTCGAGCTGGGCATGCCCGTCGTCCCCGGCTCGCCCGGTGCCGTCACCTATGGCGCCGAATGTCGCGCCATGGCCGAGGAAATCGGCTATCCGGTGCTGATCAAGGCGGCATCGGGCGGCGGCGGGCGCGGCATGAAGGTGGTGCCCGATGCGGACAGCCTCGAAAGCCTGATGGGGCAAGCGTCGTCAGAAGCCGAAGCCGCGTTCGGCGACCCCACGGTCTATATGGAAAAATATTTGGGTAATCCGCGCCACATCGAATTTCAGATATTTGGCGATGGTAAGGGGAACGCCATTCATCTGGGTGAACGCGATTGCTCGCTCCAGCGGCGGCATCAAAAGGTGCTGGAGGAAGCACCGTCGCCGGTCATTTCGGCTGAAGAACGCGCGCGCATGGGCGGCATCGTCGCCGCCGCAATGGCGAAAATGGGATATCGCGGCGCGGGGACCATCGAGTTCCTGTGGGAAAATGGCGAATTCTATTTCATCGAAATGAATACCCGCATCCAGGTGGAACATCCCGTCACCGAAATGATCACCGGTTTCGACCTCGTCAGAGAGCAAATTCGCATCGCGGACGGTCGTGGGCTTTCGGTTGCCCAAGAGGATCTGGAGTTCCGCGGCCACAGCATGGAATGCCGTATCAACGCCGAAGATCCGCGCACATTCATGCCCTCGCCGGGCAAGGTCACCGCCTATCACCCCGCCGGCGGTATGCACGTGCGTGTCGATAGCGGCCTCTATGCCGGCTATTCCATTCCGCCCTATTACGACAGCATGATCGGCAAGTTGATCGTTTATGGGCGCAGCCGCGAAAGCTGCATGATGCGGATGCGCCGTGCGCTGGAGGAAATGGTGGTGAGCGGCGTCAAGACCAACATCCCTTTGCATCAGGCGCTGTTGTCCGATCCCGACGTCATCAATGGCAATTATACGATCAAATGGCTCGAACAGTGGTTGGCGGAACAGGAAACCGCGACGTAAAATTGCGCAAAGGCATCTTTTCGGAACCTGAGGCCTGGGTTAATGGTTGAAGCATGATGCGCACTGCACTTCTCGCTCGCCCGCTTGGTTTCACTTTTGCAATGCTCCTGCTCGGTGGCACTGCGTCGGCACAGCTGCGCGGGCCCAATATCGACCCAGAGGGCGAACGCGTAGTCGTCCCCGATGTGGTCGAAGACAAGGCCCCCGAAGTGGCCCCGGCTGCTGCCATCCAAATCCCGGACTGGAGCGCCGAAAACGCCACCGCCCTGCTGCGTGCCATCGAGGCCGCCGGATCCGACGGGCTGTTCCCAGCCGACTACGCCCCCGAAAAGCTGGCGGCGGCGATCATGGGCGGCAACGGTGATGTGCTCAACGCGGCGGCGACCGACAGCTTCCTGCTGCTCGCCACCCACCTGCGCGATGGGCGCACACCCAATGCCGCGCGGAAACAATGGTTTATGAAGGATCATGACGCCGACACCACACCGCTGGTGCCGCTGCTGGTCGCTGCGCTAAACGGCAATGACGTGCCCGGCAAACTGGCGAGCCTCAGCCCCGAACACCCCAGTTTTGCGGCGCTGAAAGCCGCCCTTCCCAAGGCGAAGGACAAGGCCGCCGCCGATCGTATCCGCGTCAACATGGAACGGTGGCGCTGGATGCCGCGCACCCTGGGCGAAAAATATGTCGTCACCAATGTACCCGAATTCATGACTCGGGTGGTGCATGGCGGCACCGTGATTGCGACGCACAAGGCTGTGGTCGGCGCTGTCAAAACCGCGACGCCGCAGCTCAACCCGATGGCGACGGGCATCATCATCAACCCCGACTGGAAATTGCCGCGCAGCATCATCAACGAAGGCATTGGAGCCACCATCGCGAGCAATCCAGCGGCGGCGCGCGCGCAAGGCTATACTTGGACCGGAACGGGCAAAAATTTGTTCGTCACCCAAAAGCCGGGGCCCGGCAATGCGCTGGGCATGATGAAGATGGAAATGCTCAACGAGCACGCCATCTATCTGCACGATACACCGTCCAAGGGTGCATTCGCGGCCGCCGAGCGTGCCTTCAGCCATGGCTGCATCCGCACCGAACGCGCATTGCATTTTTCCGGACTGATGGCTGTCTTGTTCGGTGGTCAGACGCCGGAGGCCTTTGGCGAGGCTTACGCGAGCGGTGAAACCACGCGCTTCGCCTTTGAGGAGCCCTTCCCGGTCTATGTCGCCTATTGGACCGTCGCGCCTACCAGCGACGGCAAACTGGCGACCTATAAGGACCTCTACGAACGCGACACGCCGGTCATTGCCAGCTTTGCCAAGCCCGGTCGGCCAGCGGCGACGGTGTTGGCGAAAGCGGAGCCAGCGGTCACGCCAGCACCGGTTGGGCGTTAGGGTAGGGTCAGCCCGCTCGCGGCCAGCACCACATTGCTCTGATCGAGCGGCGCAGGCGGCGGGACCGCTGGCGCACTATAGCGATCGGCCACCAACAAGCGGCCCGGGCCCAGTTTGTACATGATCTCGGGCAACAGGTCGGCACCGAATACAAAACAGCCCTCGCTGCGCCCCAACTTGCCCTGTTCGGAAATCAGCGTCGGTTCGGCATACCAAGCCCCATGCACGACAATCGCCCGCGCTAAGGCATTGCTGTTGTCATATTCCAGCCCGTGCAGGCGCATCGACGATCCGTTGGCACCCCAATAATAGTCAGCGGTGCGATAGGCCCCGCGTGACGTTGCCAGACTGCCGATCCGATTGGAGAAATTTTTCAGCCAGCCGTCGTGTTCGGGGTCGGATCCTCGTCCATGTGTCACTGGAAAATATTGTACCGCGCCCTTGATCATATCGACCAGCGCAAAGCGTGGCGCGCGCGATGGTTGGCCGAAATCGACCACACCAACGCGGTCGGTCAGGGCGATATTGTGCCCGTGGCGCGCAAGCTGCTCGCGTGCCACCGCCACAGGATCGAAGGTCTGCGGCATCGCGCCGAACGGACTGAAAATCTCCGCCCGTGCGGGAAGCGCTGCTCCGCCGACCATCGCACCGAGGCTCCCCAGCATTGTCCTGCGTGTAACTGGCAATATCGCGACCATGACCCTCCGCACCGTCTTTGCACGGCATCTTGCTGTCGTGCATCAAGCGGTGATGGTATCAAAGCTCAAGTTGCCGCAGCGTTAACTGCGAGCAAATGTGCTTATTCCGCCACGAACCGAGTCTAGAATTTCACCCGCACCGTTCCACGCACGTTGAACGGAGCGCCGGTCGAGAAATTATTGTCGTTATGCGCAAAGGGGAAATAGCGCTCGCCCAGCAGGTTTTCGGCGTTCAGCTGGAGGTCGATCCGTTCGCTGATGGCAACGAACAATGCGGCATCAACCCGCGTGTAGGCGGGAACGACAGCGGCGTTGCTGATCGAGGCGAAGCTTCGCGATTGGTGGTATACGCCCATCCCGATGCCCAGCACATCGTTCACCTCAATCCGGTTCCACCAGCTCAGCTGGTGGCGCGGCACTTGCGCCACACGGCGGCCCGCCGGGGCGGCACTGGTCGTCGCCGTGATCTCGGCATCGGTATAGCTATATCCTGCCGCAATCTGCCAGATTGGCGTGATTTTTCCGGTCAGCCCCAGTTCAAACCCCTTGCTGCGCTGTTCGCCGGTTAGCACGACCGTGCCCGCAACCGCTCCCGGCGCGCGGGTGTTCGACCGATCAAGCTGGAACAGGGCGGCGGTCAGCGACAGGGCACTGGCGACGTCCCATTTCACCCCAAACTCATAATTATCGAACTCCTCGGGCTCCAGCGCAGCGCTCGTCAGGTCCAGCCCGGTAAACTGGTCACCCGATTGCGGCAGAAAGCTTTTGGCATAGCTGATATAAATTGACGCCCTGGCGTCTGGCTTGAACACCAGCCCCACGCGTGGCGACCATAGATCATCGGTCCGCGCAAATTCAGCGCCCGTGAACAAATTGGTCGCGGTCAGGTCGAACCGGTCATAGCGCAGCCCGGCAATTACCTCGACCATCTCGCCAAAGCTGATCTGGTCCTGGACATAGAGCGACACCTGCGACAGATCGCTGGTCACTGCCCGGTTGCTGTTGCCGGTCGGTCCGGCAACGAACAACGGCGTCGGAATGCTCAGCGGATCGGTCAAGTTCACCGTTACACGCCGATTGGCAGAGGCCAGACCACCGCCGAAAAACCCATTGATCCGCTCGTTATAAGTGTCTTGCGCGGTAAATTCGGCACCGACCAGCAGCACATGGTCGATACCGCCGGTTGACCCGCGCCACACCAGATTGCTTTGCGCAATAAACGTCTCACGCTGCGTCGGGTCGGCATAGGCCTCGATGCCCACCGTGGGCACCGCGCCGCTGCGATTCACGGCGGTGGCGGCAAAGACGTTGCGATAAATTTTGTCATAGTCGCCATATAGTGCCTGCGCGCTGAGCGTCAGCGTGTCGGTTAACGCCGCCTCGCCGCGAAAGCGCAGGATATGCGCTTCCAGATCGCTGTTATTCACCCCGCGCACGCCAAAGAAGGTGTCCCGAAAGCCTGTAAGCGGCGTGGTCGGTGCCGCGAGCGATCCGACGAACTGCCCGGGCACACCGCGATCGACCACGCGGTCGTCACGCACATATTCGTAGCCCAGCTCGACCTTCACTGTCTCGCTAAGTTCGGCCCCGACCACCGGGTTTACGGCGTAGCGCTCCCCCGAAAAGGCATCGCGATGATTATCCAGCGATTCATAAAATGCGTTGATGCGCAGCCCCGCCGCCGTCCCCAGCGTCGCATTGACATCACCCGCCAGATACCAGGCACCAAAGCTGTCGAGCGAGGCCGTCGCTTCGGTCCGGTTTTCGCCGACCAGCGCGCCTTTGGTGATGCGATTGATCAGCCCGCCGCCGCCGCCGCGCCCGAACACCATGGCGTTCGGTCCCTTATGCACTTCGACCCGCTCGATATTATAAAAGCTGCGATAATATTGCACGTCATCGCGCAGGCCATCGACGAAGAAGTCGGCGGTGGAATTGTTACCTCGAAAGGTCAGCTGGTCGCGGTGCCCCTCGCCCTGCCCCGCCGACACTCCGGGCACCAGCCGCGCCAGATCGGTCATCGAGCGGATCGCCTGATCCTCCAGCTGTGCTTCGGTCACCACGGTAATCGATTGCGGGACGTCGATGATCGGCGTGTTGGTCTTGGTCCCGGTTGTCGTCTCGATGGTGCGATAACCGTCAAGCGTGCCAGTGACGATAATCTCGCGCCCGTCGGCCACTTCCAACGCTGCGGCGCCGCCCAAGTCCCCGGCAGGTAGGCCGGTGTCTGCAGCCAGCACAGGCATTGCGGTGCCGACCAGCAAAATGGCGGACAAGGTCATTCGGATCATGGAAAAAACGTCGCTTTCTAAAGCCACCCCTGCGGCTGCAAATCGACTAATGCGAATAATTCGCAATGGCAAGATGCGAATAGGTCGCAAGTGCAAAAAAAATTGCTGGTTCACCACGGTGAGGGCTTTTGCTACTAGGCCGCGATGCAAGCGACCATCTGGCACAACCCCGGCTGCGGCACCTCGCGAAAGACGCTTGAAATATTGCAGGCCGCTCCGGGGGTGGAATTGGCCGTCATCGAATATCTAAAGTCGCCCTATGCCGAAGCCAAGCTGCGACAGCTGATCGCCGATGCAGGCCTGACCCCGGCACAGGCGCTTCGTCTGCGCGGCACCGATGCCGAGGAACGCGGGCTCGCCCACATGGACGACGATGAAATCATCAGCGCGATGGTCGCCAACGCAGCCTATGTGAACCGGCCTTTTGTCGAGACCGAAAAGGGCGTGCGCTTGTGCCGCCCGCAGGACGTCGTCCACGACATCCTCTAGGCGGCGCGAATACCCCCCGCATCCAAGGCATAGCGCGTCACGGGACCCGGCATCTCGTCAAACAGCAGCGCTTCGGTCCCGGTCAGCCAGCACTGGCCGCCCCCCGCCGCAAGCCTTGCATAGAGCGCCCCACGCCGCGCGGGATCGAGATGTGCCGATACTTCGTCCAGCAACAGTAAGGGTCGAGTGCCCCGCACGCGCGCCACACAATCGGTATGCGCGAGGATCATCGCAAGCAGCAGGCCTTTCTGTTCTCCGGTCGAACAGCGTTCCGCCGCGCGACCAGTTGCGCGGTGATACACCAGCAGATCGTCCCGATGCGGGCCGCGGGTTGTCCGGCCCGCGTTCGCATCGATGGTGCGCCTCGCCGCTAATGTCGCCGCAAGTTCCGCAGCGTCCCACGTCGCTATGCGCTCAACACCCTCTCCGCCGACCAGTTTGAGCTGCGGCACGGGAAAATCGTCGCCATCGCTCGCTATCGCCAATTGTCGCCCCAGCGCAGCGATGGTGTGCAGCCGTGCCGCATCCACCGCAGCGCCATGCTCGCCTATCTGCCCCTCCAGCGCCGTCATCCACCCCACATCATAACCGCCTGGATCATTTAACAGCTTGTTTCGGGCACGCAGTGCCGCCTCTAGTCGATTGCTGTGCAGGGCGTGCCCTGGCTCCAACGCCAGCACCAACCGGTCGAGGAAGCGCCGCCGTGCGCCTGCACTATCCATAAACAAGCGGTCCATCGCCGGGGTCAGCCACAACACGGCCAACCATTCGCCGAGCGACGATGCCGCCGCCGCCGCTCCATTGATGCGTACCTGCCGCCGCGTCGGGCGATCACCGGCCACGCCGGTGCCAACCGCGACGCTGCCTTCGTCCGTCATCCAGTCGGCGAACACGGCGAAGCCCGCCTCCTGCCCATCGCGCGCCATGTCGGGCAGCGCCGCCCCGCGCAGCCCGCGCCCGGGTGCCAGCAACGACAGCGCCTCCAATATATTGGTCTTGCCTGCACCATTGGCACCATAGAGCGCCACCAGCCCCGGACCGGCGCTCAATTCAAGCGCGGCATGGTTGCGGAAATTGGTGAGAGACAAGCGGGCGATGGCCATACTCCGCCCTGCCTAGCAGCATCGCGCGCCGATGATGAGGCCCATCTTTTGCTGACTTGCCACCGTGCGACATCGCATTTCACACCAAAGGACGGGATATTTTTCGGTTTCAGTGCATTTTTCTCGCGCAATCGACAGGCTGCAGTCCGAAAAACCCCGCTTAACGGCCAATGAATGAAATTGGCACGGCTCCTGCATAAAAGTTGGCATGGACGGGATGGCCCCGCCCGCAACAGGAAAGGAAGAAAATGATTATGTCACGCATCAACCTCGACGCGGTCCGCAGCCTGGCGGTTGCCGCTTTCGTTTCGCTCTATGCCTCGGTCATGATGGCCGCCGCGATGGGCGTCGACAATGTGGGCCGTCTGGTCGTTTGACCGGACGGTTCCCCATCCACAATTCGACACAAAGGACCAAAAGAATGAAACAGGGTTTCCGCAAGAATCGCGTTAGTGGCATGGCCTTCGGCGTGTGTGCGGGCCTCGCCGACCAGTTCGGCTTCGATGTCATGTGGACGCGTATCGCGTTCGTCGGCTTAACGCTGCTGGGCTTTGGCCTGCCGCTGCTCCTCTATATCGCCATCGCGATCATCGCCGACTAACCTCCCAAAATGAAAAAGGCCCGCTGGTCAAACCAGCGGGCCTTTTCATGTCTTCAGGTCTGATGCGGCGATTACGCCGCGTCGTCGCCCTCACCCTCGGGCCGGTCGAGCACCACCACATCATCGGTGGTGAAATCCTCGCCCTGCACCGCGCCCAGCGGATCGTCGCCGATCGCCGCCTCGGGACCCTGTGCCAGTTCGGCGGCATGCTCCTCGGCCGCGCTTTGTGGCGCGATCAGGCTGGCCTGATTGGCTGCACGCATCGCTGCCCGCAGCGCCGCATCGCGCGACGATGCGGTCACGCGGGCACGGTTCATGGCTGCGCCGGTGCCCGCCGGGATCAGACGGCCAACGATGACGTTTTCCTTCAGGCCGTTGAGCATGTCGACCTTGCCCTGCACCGACGCTTCGGTCAGCACGCGGGTGGTTTCCTGGAACGACGCCGCCGAGACAAAGCTGCGCGTCTGCAGACTTGCCTTGGTGATGCCGAGCAGCACAGGATTGCCGACCGCGGGGTTGCCGCCCTTGGGCAGCTTGGCGTTCACTTCCATCATCTCCAGATAGTCGAGCTGTTCGCCGGGCAGCAGCGTGGTGTCGCCGCCGTCGGTGATCTCAACCTTCTGCAGCATCTGGCGAACAATCACCTCGATGTGCTTGTCGTTGATCTTCACGCCTTGCAGTCGATAGACTTCCTGAATTTCCGCCACCAGATATTCGGCCAGCGCCTCCACACCCATGACGTCAAGAATGTCGTGCGGGTTGGGCGAACCGCTGATCAGCGCGTCGCCGCGCTTCACATAATCGCCTTCCTGCACTTCCAGTACCTTGGACTTGGGGATGAGGTATTCGACAGCATCGCCCTCTTCCGGGACGATCGCAATCTTGCGCTTCGCCTTGTAATCCTTCACGAATTCCACGCGGCCAGAGATTTTGGCGATGACGCTATTGTCCTTCGGGATGCGCGCTTCGAACAGTTCGGCGACGCGCGGCAGACCGCCGGTGATGTCGCGCGTCTTGCCCGCTTCGCGCGTCACACGCGCCAGCACGTCGCCCGCCGCCACTTCCTGTCCGTCCTCGACCGACAACATCGTGCCGACCGCGAGCAGATAGCGTGCCGCTTCACCGCTCGCTTCATCGAGCAGGGTCAGGCGCGGCTGCAGGTCTTCCTTCTTGCCGCGGCCTGCCGAACGATATTCGATCACGACGCGCTGGGCGATACCGGTGGCTTCGTCGACCTGTTCGACCAGCGTCTTGCCCTCGGCCAGATCCTGATATTTCACCACACCCGGCTTTTCGGTGATTAGCGGCATGGTGAACGGATCCCATTCGGCAATCCGTTCGCCCTTCTTCACCTTCGCACCATCGGCAAACATAATCGCAGCACCATAGGGCAGCTTGTGGACCGCACGCTCGCGCCCGTTGGCGTCGATGATCGCAAGCTCGCCCGAGCGCGACAGCGCCAAACGGCGGCCGCGGCTGTCGACGATGGTTGCCATGTCGCGATATTCGATGGTGCCATCGGCCACGCTTTCCAGGTTAGACTGTTCGTTGACCTGCGCCGCGCCGCCGATGTGGAAGGTCCGCATCGTCAGCTGAGTGCCAGGTTCACCAATCGACTGGGCCGCAATCACGCCGACCGCTTCGCCGATATTCACCGGCGTCCCGCGCGCAAGGTCGCGGCCATAGCATTTGCCGCACACGCCCAGCGTCGATTCGCACACCAGCGGCGAGCGGATCTTGATGGCCTGCACTTCGGCCGCCTCAATGACCGCGACAGCCGCTTCGTCGAGCAGCATGCCGGCAGCCGCCAGCACTTTGCCATCCTTGTCGGTGACATCTTCCATCACGGTGCGCCCGAGCACGCGCTCACCCAACGATGCGATGACCGAACCGCCCTGCACGATGGCGCGCATTTCGAGGCCGCGGGTCGTGCCGCAATCATCCTCGATCACGACGCAATCCTGCGACACGTCAACCAGACGGCGAGTCAGATAACCCGAGTTTGCCGTCTTGAGCGCCGTATCAGCGAGGCCCTTGCGCGCACCGTGGGTCGAGTTGAAATACTCGAGCACGGTCAGACCTTCCTTGAAGTTCGAGATGATCGGCGTCTCGATAATCTCGCCCGAAGGCTTGGCCATCAACCCGCGCATCCCGGCAAGCTGCTTCATCTGCGCCTGGCTGCCGCGAGCGCCCGAGTGCGCCATCATATAGATGGAGTTGACTGGCTTCATCCGGCCGTTTTCGTCCTTCGGCGTGGCGCGGATTTCGTCCATCATCGCGGTCGCGACCTTGTCGCCGCACTGCGACCAGGCATCGATTGCCTTGTTGTATTTTTCTTGCTGCGTGATCAGCCCGTCCTGATACTGCTGCTCGAAATCCTTCACCAGCGCGCGCGTGTCGTCGACCAGCTTTTCCTTTTCGGCCGGGATGATCATGTCATCCTTGCCGAACGAAATGCCGGCCTTGAACGCGTGGCGGAAGCCCAGCGCCATGATGGCGTCGGCGAACAGCACCGTCTCTTTCTGACCGGTGTGGCGATAGACCTGATCGATCACATCACCGATTTCCTTCTTGGTGAGCAGGCGGTTGACCAGCTCAAAAGGAACGGTGTGCGATTTCGGCATACATTCGCCGATCAGCATGCGGCCTGGCGTGGTTTCGAACCGCTTCATATATTCGCGGCCCGCCTCGTCGGTCTGCGGCACGCGGCTGGTGATCTTGCTGTGCAGCGTCACCGCGCCGGTGAACAGCGCCTGATGCACCTCGGCAAGGTCGGACAGGATCATGCCTTCGCCCGGCTCGCCTTCGCGTTCCATGGTCAGATAATAGAGGCCCAGCACCATGTCCTGCGACGGCACGATGATCGGCTTGCCGTTGGCGGGGCTGAGGATGTTGTTGGTCGACATCATCAGCACGCGCGCTTCCAGCTGCGCTTCAAGGCTCAGCGGGACGTGCACGGCCATTTGGTCACCGTCGAAGTCGGCGTTGAATGCCGAGCAGACCAGCGGGTGCAGCTGGATCGCCTTGCCCTCGATCAACACCGGCTCGAACGCCTGGATTCCCAGACGGTGCAGCGTCGGCGCGCGGTTCAGCAGCACGGGGTGCTCGCGGATCACCTCGTCGAGGATGTCCCAGACTTCCTTGCGCTCCTTCTCGACCCACTTCTTGGCCTGTTTCAGGGTCATGGAGAGACCCTTGGCATCCAGACGCGCGTAAATGAACGGCTTGAACAGCTCGAGCGCCATCTTCTTCGGCAGGCCGCACTGGTGCAGCTTCAGCTCCGGACCGGTCACGATCACCGAACGGCCCGAATAGTCGACGCGCTTGCCGAGCAGGTTCTGGCGGAAGCGTCCCTGCTTGCCCTTGAGCATGTCGGACAGCGACTTCAGCGGGCGCTTGTTGGCGCCGGTGATGGTACGACCGCGGCGGCCATTGTCGAACAGCGCGTCCACCGCTTCCTGCAGCATGCGCTTTTCGTTGCGCACGATGATGTCAGGCGCGCGCAGCTCCATCAGCCGCTTCAGGCGGTTGTTACGGTTGATAACGCGGCGATACAGGTCGTTCAAATCCGAGGTCGCAAAACGGCCGCCGTCCAGCGGTACCAGCGGGCGCAGCTCGGGCGGGATCACCGGGATGACCTGCAGCACCATCCATTCAGGGCGGTTGCCGCTTTCGATAAAGCTTTCAACAACCTTCAGCCGCTTGATGATCTTCTTGGGCTTCAGCTCCGACTTGGTCTCGGCCAGCTCCTTCAGCAAATCCTCACGCTCGGTCTGCAGATCGAGCTGTTCAAGCAGCACGCGGATCGCCTCGGCACCGATGCCGGCGCTGAACGCGTCTTCGCCATATTCGTCCTGCGCATCGAGCAATTCGTCTTCGGTCAGCAGCTGGAATTTCTCCAGCGGCGTCAGGCCGGGTTCAAGAACGATATAGGCCTCGAAATAGAGCACGCGCTCGAGCTGCTTGAGCTGCATATCGAGCAGCAGTCCGATGCGGCTGGGCAGCGACTTCAGAAACCAGATGTGCGCGACCGGCGCGGCCAGCTCGATGTGGCCCATGCGCTCGCGGCGCACTTTCGTGACCGTGACTTCGACACCGCATTTTTCGCAAACGATGCCCTTATACTTCATGCGCTTATATTTGCCGCACAGGCACTCATAATCCTTGATCGGGCCAAAGATGCGCGCGCAGAACAGGCCGTCACGCTCGGGCTTGAACGTGCGATAGTTGATTGTTTCGGGCTTCTTGATTTCGCCGAACGACCACGAGCGGATGCGCTCCGGGCTGGCGATGCCGATCTTGATCATGTCGAAGGTTTCAGGCTTCGCGACCGGGTTCATGAAATTGGTAAGCTGGTTCATCATTTCGCTCCACTGCCCCCCGCGCGCGGCGCGGGGGGTGAGGCAAGATTGTTATTCGGCGGCTTCGGGCAGGGCTTCAGGGCCTTCGTCGGGGTCTTCCTCCGCATAGGAGGACAGTTCGACGTTGAGACCCAGCGAGCGCATTTCCTTGACGAGCACGTTGAACGATTCGGGGATCCCCGCCTCGAACGTGTCGTCGCCCTTGACGATCGCTTCGTACACCTTGGTGCGGCCGATGACGTCGTCGGACTTCACCGTCAGCATTTCCTGAAGCGTGTAGGCCGCACCATAGGCCTGCAGCGCCCACACCTCCATTTCGCCGAAACGCTGGCCACCGAACTGCGCCTTACCACCCAGCGGCTGTTGGGTGACCAGGCTGTAGGGGCCGATCGAGCGGGCGTGGATTTTGTCGTCGACCAGGTGGTGCAGCTTGAGGATATATTTATACCCCACCGTCACTTTGCGGTCGAACTTTTCGCCTGTGCGCCCGTCATACAGGTCGACCTGACCCGATTTGTCGAGGCCCGCACGCTCCAGCATGTCGGACACATCGCTCTCGCGCGCGCCGTCGAACACGGGCGTCGCAAACGGCACGCCGAGGCCAAGGTTTTCTGCCAGTTCGACCACCTGCTCGTCATTACGCGCCGTGATTTCCGCAGCATATTCATCGCCATAGGCCTTAACCAGCGCCTCGCGCACCGCCTCAGGCGGCTTGCCGGCTTGCGGGTTGGGGTTGGCGATCCGCCAATCCTCCAGTGCATCCTGCACCTGTTTGGCCAGCCCGTGCGCGGCCCAGCTGAGGTGCGTTTCCAGGATCTGGCCGACGTTCATGCGGCTCGGCACGCCCAGCGGGTTCAGCACCACGTCAACCGGCTTGCCATCTTCCAGGAAGGGCATGTCTTCCTGCGGCAAGATGCGGCTGATGATGCCCTTGTTGCCGTGACGACCGGCCATCTTGTCGCCCGATTGCAGCTTGCGCTTGATCGCGACGAACACCTTGACCGACTTCAGCACACCCGGTGCGAGCTCGTCGCCGCGCTGCAGCTTTTCAACGCGATCCTCGAACTTGTCGTTGATGCGCTTGATCGCC
>JANRIY010000021.1:0-2521 GCA_033764495.1 Sphingopyxis sp.
TGCGAGGGCGGCTTGATCACTTCCATCCGTTCGGCCAGCAGCGGACGAAAGGACGGCCGCGACTTGAACTTCCTGTACCAGTCCGCCGTCTGCGCATGCGCCAGCCAGTCGATGCCGCCCAGATAATCGGCGATCGAGATATGCGCGGCCGCGGCCAGGTCGGCCAGGCTCATCGTCGCGCCCGCGATCCAGGCATGATGGTCGAGCAGATAGTCGATATAATCGAGATGCGTGTTGGCGAGCCGCATCGCCTCGCGCAGCACGCGGCCATCGGGCGGCTGGCGATAGATCAGCCGCTTGCGCATGCGTTCGTGCATCAGCGGAGCGACGACGTCGCCGAAGAACTGCTCGTCGAACCACGCGACCAGCCGCCGGATTTCGGCGCGGTTGTCCGCCGACCCGTTGATCATCGGGTTCTTCTCGACCGTTTCCTCGAAATATTCGCAGATCGCCCAGCTGTCGCACAGCGTCTGGTCGCGGTCGCGATGCCGCATCACCGGGGTGCGCCCGGCGGGGTTCATGTCGAGAAACTCGTCGCGCTGCTCCCAGGGTGATTCGCGCACCAGCTCGTAGCCGATGCCCTTTTCTCCCAGCAGAAGCCGGACTTTGCGCGAAAACGGACACAGGGGAAATTGGAACAGCTGCCACATTCCATCCTCCATGCATCAGCCGCGCGAAGGCGTCCATAAAATGCGTGAGGGCATTCCAGCATTTTACGGCCAGATCGAGGCGACTCCGCAGCCGCCCCGCGCCACGGCTGAAGCTGAACAATCCGTCATTTTATTTCGATGAACTGATGGAATCTGTCGATTTGCCGCATCTTTCGTTCAGCTTGGGGACCGGGGCGAGGGTCTACACCCGCCCCGACGCCGGGCATGTCCCGGCGTGAAAACGAAGGACAATAAAGATGAAAACTCTCTCCCCCATCAAGCTCGCTTGCCTTTCGGCTGTCGCAGCCCTTCCGTTCGCGCTTTCTGCCCCCGCGATGGCGCAGGACGTTTCTCAGGCTGACGTCTATGTCGGTGCGCAGGGCGGGTATCACGATCTGGGCGACAATCCGCTCGGCAAGGATGGCAGCCCGATCTACGGCGTGTTCGCGGGCGTGGATGTCCCGGTCGGCCCGACGCTGATCGTCGGCGCGGAAGGCAATTTCAACCTCGGTTCGAGCATCATCGACAGCGAATATGGCGCGACCGGCAAGATTGGCGTGCGCGTTGGCGAAAAGGGCCAGCTGTTCGCGCGGGGCGGATACCAGTGGGTCGACCTGAACCTGCGCAAGGCCACCGGCCTGCCCGTCCCCGCCGGTGTGGATGACACCAGCGGCGATTATCTGGTCGGCATCGGCGGCCAGTACAAGATCGGCACCAACACCGCGCTGCGCGTGACGGTCGATACGCTCGGCTTCGACACCACCCGCGTCGCAGGCGGCCTCGCGTTCAACTTCTGAACGCAGCGCTGACCCGTTCCGGGTGACAAGGCCCCGCCCGCCCCTTCCCCAGGGCGGGCGGGGCTTTTTGCTGCGGCCAGGCTCAGCCGCGCGGATCGCCCGGCAGATAACGGCCCGTGACCAGCTTGAACGCGTCCGAGGTGCGTCTGGCAGGCCAACCGTCGGGCTTCACGAAAATGCCCTTGTGGGTCGACAACCAGTCTTGCAGGGCCATCGCCGCCGCCCTCACCCCGGGATCGGAAGGTTCGGATGCCGAATAGCGGACGACGGCGGGCATGGCGTCGAGCGCCGGCACTGCCTGATCGCTGAATCCCGAATGGCCAAGCTCCGCCATTCGGCGCAAGAGCAGCGCCGCACCGCATTGCTGCGACTTTGCCGTTTGCGACCAGGTGCCGTCGGCGACATATTTCCCCGACCGATAATGGTTGGAAAACGACCAGAGATAGGGCGATTTCACATCGGGGTGGAAGCGGCGATAGCCCCAGCCATTATATTCCTCGAGCTTGTACAGCGTGCCCGCCACGGTCCAGTCGGTCCATGTGTCCAGCTTTTTCAGCAACAGCGCGTCGCGCGCACTTTCTTCCCAGGTAAACGGCGGCGTACCGGTTCTGGGTCGGCCCTTGGGTACCTGGACGGTGCGCGCCGTCAGCGGGTCGCCATTGTGCAGGTGCCTGGAGAAATTCTGGCTCGATTCCATGTTGTGCGTCACCGCGATGAAAGTCCACGGAATGCCCAGCGGTTCGCCGGTGTTTTCGTAGCGGTTGCGGTTTCCGATCAGCTTCTGCGCCAGACCATCCACGATAGAGGCGCGCTGCGAGTCGACCCTGCAACTTTGGAAAAGTTGATTATATTCAACGCGCAACGCATCTGTAAGCTTTACTGCAGACATGAATATTCTCCCCTCATCATGAGGGAAGAATATTCAATCTATAGCTGAATCCTAGTATGGAAATGCCCAATGCCGACGACGGTTTCTTGGTGAGTGCTTATTCAGCCGCCTCCATTGCCACGGCGTCGCTCAACGGATGGGCGAGCCGGGTCAGCATTTCCCGGGGGCAGACCTGCCAGAACTGC
>JANRIY010000009.1:0-1716 GCA_033764495.1 Sphingopyxis sp.
CGGCCAGATCCAGGGCATGTTCGTCGACCTGCCGGTGATCTCGCCGTACGTCAAAAGCGGCAAGGTGCGCGCGATCGCGGTGGCCAGCGACAAGCGTTCCCCGTATTTCCCCGACGTGCCGACGGCGAAGGAGTCGGGTTATGACCATGTCGCGATGACCAATTATTACGGGCTGCTCACCACCGCGAAGACGCCGCGCGCGTCCGCCGACAGGCTGCACGAAGCCATCGTGAAAACGGTGCAAACGAAAGCCGTGCACGACCGGCTGGTCGCCACCGGCGCCGATCCGCTGACCATGTCGATCGACGAATTCACCCGCTTCATCGCCGAAGACATCGAGAGGTGGCGCAGGGTGGTGAAGGCGGCGGGCCTGAAGTTCGACCGCTGACGCGTCTGGCGGGCGCTGGCGCGCGGACCGTGTTCAAGCTGCTGGGCGTGATCGTCGCGGGCTACACGCTGTGGTCGGCGTTCGAAGGCAGGGTGTATGCCAGGGCGGGCGGCCTGCGCGCGGGACGCTGGATCGTCCGCGACAGCGAGCCGCGTTATTTCTGGATAGTCATCACCATCTACGGCGGCCTGAGCATCGCGCTGATGACGGTGTTCTGAACCCATGCGGGCACCCGCGGACAACCCCGGAACGAAGAAGGCGGCCGGCGACGGGCCGGCTTACGCGGTGTCGGCGATCGCCGGGCTGGTGGTCTGCCTGGCCATCGCGCAGCTTGCAGGACGCAACGAAGCATGGGACGCGCAGGAATATTTCAGCATCGGCATACCGCTGATGTGCGTGGTGGTCTTCGTCGTCAGTTACCGTTATCCGCGGCGGCCCTGGCGCTGGGCGCTGAGCATGGCCCTCGGACAGTCGGTGGCGATGGTGCTGGGCGGCGGTTCGGCGTCGCTGTGGCCGCTGGCGATCATCGCGATGACGGTGGTTTCGCTGCCGCAGTTCATCGTTGCCATGATCGTCGCCGCCATCGCGAAAAAAATGACGCCGCCGGACGGGCCGGGGCCGTGAGCGGAGTGTAGTGGCGCGCCTGCCGCAGCGGGAATGGTGTCGAATTAACAATTCGTATTAGTATTTGATTTTAAACAATATTATTTGCAATTCAGCAGTGAACCGTGAAACACATTATTCTCGGTTGACCGGCTTTTCCCTGAAGTATTGAAGCACAACGGAATTTCATGCTCGACGAAAGCGGTTGTGCATCGGCATTTCAGGTTTCCTGTTTCCAGTTAACTATCCATGTTCACATCACTGCGTCTGAAAAAGATACTGCTGTTGCTCGCGATTGCCGCCATGCCCGCTCATGGCGCGTCGCAGCCGGATACCGTTCGCGTCGACAACCTGCCGATGTACGGCCAGCCCGACATCGAGCGCCCGGATTACCTGAAGCAGCTGGACGAGCATTTCATCGTCAATGCGGTCAAGGCCTTCGGCAGCCGTGAAAAAGCGGGCCTGAACTGGTATGGGCAGGGCGAGGAGTTCATGAACCGGGGCAATGCCGATATGGCGATGCGACGCTACAACCAGTCCTGGTTGCTGAATCCGGAGAGTTTCCTGCCGTACTGGGGTTTCGGGCGGGCCCTGCTGGGGCGCAAGGATTGCGAAGGGGCAATCAGGCAGTTTGCGCGCGCGCGGGAACTGGTGAAGGACGAACCGCGCAAGATGGCGCTGCTGTCGGATTCGGGGGTCGCCTACGGCTACTGCGCGACCATCAC
>JANRIY010000010.1:0-50927 GCA_033764495.1 Sphingopyxis sp.
TTGCCGACCTTTTCCATTGCTTCGGCGATCTTCTCACCGACTTCGGTGTCGCCATTGGCCGAGATCACGCCGACCTGGGCGATTTCGGCAGTACCGCTAACCGGCTTCGAGCGGCCCTTGAGGTCTTCGACAACCTTGGTCACGGCAAGGTCGATGCCGCGCTTCAGGTCCATCGGGTTCATGCCGGCGGCGACCGACTTCATGCCTTCGCGGACAATCGCCTGCGCCAGCACGGTGGCGGTGGTGGTGCCGTCGCCCGCGCTGTCATTCGCCTTCGACGCGACTTCGCGGATCATCTGCGCGCCCATATTTTCGAACTTGTCCTTCAGTTCGATTTCCTTCGCGACGGTGACGCCGTCCTTGGTGATGCGCGGCGCGCCGAACGATTTGTCGATGACGACATTGCGGCCCTTGGGACCCAGCGTCACCTTGACCGCATCGGCCAGGGTGTCGACGCCGCGCAGGATGCGCTCACGCGCGTCGCGGCCAAATTTTACGTCTTTTGCAGCCATGAGGATGCTCCTTACAAATTGGCAGAAATCTGCCGAACTTCACACAGTTTTGTTGGAAAAAAGCGATCAGGCGATCACGCCCAGAATGTCGCTTTCCTTCATGATCAACAGCTCTTCGCCGTCGACCTTCACTTCGGTGCCCGACCATTTGCCGAACAGGATGCGGTCGCCCGATTTGACGTCGAGCGGAGTCACCTTGCCATCATCGGCGCGGGCCCCCGAGCCGACGGCGACGACTTCGCCTTCCTGCGGCTTTTCCTTGGCGGTGTCGGGGATGATGATGCCGCCAGCCGTCTTTTCTTCGGCTTCGATGCGGCGAACCAGCACGCGGTCGTGCAGCGGACGAAATTGCATGGGTTACCCTCCAAAAAATGCAATTGAAAATGGGGTTAGCACTCACACACGGTGAGTGCCAACAAGGGGCATATGGGTGGGCCATGTGACAGCGTCAAGGCAGGCCCAGCGAAAAATTTCACCTGTTGTTCGTTGTCGCTGGCCGGGCGCGCAACTTGCCTAAGCGCCTCTGCGTGATAGGCTTCTTCGTCTTGCAATGGCACCGTGCCAGCATGGCACGAGTCGCATCACCGAAGGGGAGACGAGCCGTGGCCGAAGATTGGGCAATTGACGTCAAAAAATATGCACCAGACGCCGATGACGCGGTCATCAAGGGCATCGTGCGCTATTGCGGTATCGCCCTGACGAAGCGCGATTCCGCGCTCGTATCCTTCACCGACCCCAAGGAAACGGCCCGCGTGCGCGACGGTTATTGCCGCAAAAAGCTGGGGCTGACCGATCCCGACGCGATCATCGATGCTGCCATCATGAAGGTTGGGGAGCGGATGAGCGGCGACACGACGCGCAACCGCGTGACGGTTTATTATTTGCTCGCCGAAGCGTTCGACAAGCTGGGGGTATTCGCGGCCAAGCCGGCCAAAGCTGCTGCCGAAAATCCAGCCATGAGCCCGGCCAAGACTCCTGCCAAGACCAGCACCAAGGCCAAGAAGACCACTGCGCCCGCCGCCTCGCTTGCTGCTGCCACGGCCGTGGGCGCAGCAGCCCCACTGGCCGCGCCCGTCGCGGCTGCATCGCCTCCGCCGCCAACGCGCACCACGCCGATGACGGCCAAGGCGGCACCCCAAACCGCCGAGCCGGCCCGGCGGAGCGCAGCTGCCGCAGCGCTGCCCGGCAACGGCGACAATGGCGGTTTTCTGGGTTTTGCTGGTGCCGTTGCCGGAGGGTTGGCGGTGCTGGTGTTCGGCACCATGCTGCTGGGCAATTATATCGGCTCGCGCGGCGATGCCCCGCCACCGACCCCGGCCCCGGTGGCCGCCGTGCCCACCCCAGCGACCGCACCTGTTGCCCCGGCCATCCCCAATGGTGCGGGGGTGGTAGGGGAAACGGTGGACGGCAAGCCCAAGGTTTCGGTCTATTTCGACACCGGTAAAGCCGACATCGCTCCCGATTTCGCAGTGGCGGCCGCGCCCATCAAGGCCTGGATCGACGCCAACCCCGGTGACCGGCTGGCTGTATCGGGCTTCAATGACGCAACCGGCAACGCCGCCCAGAACGCCGAATTGTCCAAGAACCGGGCGGAAGCCGTCGCCGCTGCGCTGGAAGACGCCGGCGTGCCCGCCGACCGCATAGACCTCGTGAAACCCGCCGACACCACCGCCACCGACGCCGACATGGCGCAGGCGCGCCGGGTGGAGATTGTGGTGACGGAGGGCGGGTGAGGGCGTTCGTTCGAACATTCTTCGTCATCCCGGACTTGATCCGGGATAACACGCCCTCGTCGCTCGTTATCCCGGATCAAGTCCGGGATGACGACTGCTTGTAATTTTCCGCTCCTATGCAGCACGTTAAGGGAAAATTGGCTGTCGCCGATTAGTGGCGGGATTATGGGTATTCATCAGCCAATTGAACATCCAGCGGGTCGAGATGCACTACGCCGCGAGGGGCAGATTCTGCGAGGCCGATTCTTGGACGCCTTTGCACGACTAGAGTCGAGCGTTCAGGAATATGGGCGAATGATTGGCGTCAAGCAGTCACCCAATGCCCCATTCAGTCGACACTTGAAGGCGCTGCAGGGCGCCAAAGACAGTCCAGCTAAGCTGACCAAATGGTTTGACCAAGTAGCGGAAATCAATCTCATTCGAGCGGATATTGTCCACTCAGTGCTTGAAACGGTGCAGATATGCGATGGCAAGTCTGAGAAGGGCTCTTGGCAATTCCGAAACGTGGGCAATGCATCGGCGGGGCCGCGTGTGTTAACGAGTGAAGACTTCAATGCTTTGGTCAATCGGGTCGCCGCCTTGACCAACACTCTTAATCAACGGCTAAAGGCACCAACCCCAACCGTGCCCGCATCACCCACCGGATAAGCATTAACACCGCCACGATGCCTAGCCCCGTTGCCAGCCCCGTCCAGATGCCGACGCCGCCCCAGCCCGCCTCGAAGGCCAGCCAGGCGCCGACGCCGATACCGATGATCCAATAACCGAACAGCGCGAACAGCATGGGCACAAAGGTGTCGTGCAGGCCGCGCAGCATCCCCTGGCCCACCACCTGGGCGCCGTCGAAAATCTGAAAGAAGGCGGCGACCATCAGGAAGCTGATCGCGAGCGAAACAACTTCGGTATTGGCCGCGACATTGCGGTCGATGAACAGCCCGGCCAGCGTGCCCGGGAACAGCCACAGGACCAGCGCCGTTGCGGTCATGAATCCGGTGCCAAGCACAAAGCTGACCCAGCCGGCGCGGCGGATATGGTCGGCGTCTTGGCGCCCATGACCGATGCCAACGCGCACGGTGGCCGCTTGCGCGAGGCCCATTGGCACCATGAAGGTCAGGCTGGCGATCTGCAGGGCGACCGCGTGCGCCGCGACGGCCTGCACCGAAATCCAGCCCATCAGCATGACAGCGGCAATGAATACCCCGCCCTCCAGCGCCAGACTGACGCCGATCGGCAGCCCCAATGCAGTGAGCGTGCGGAACCGCGCCCAGTCCGCGCGCCACCAGCGCCCGAACAAGTGATAGCGACGGAACTGGCGGTCGCGCGACACCACCCAGACCATCAGCCCCAGCATCAGCACGTTGGTCAGCACGCTGCCCAGCCCCGCGCCGACAATGCCGAAAGCAGGCAAGCCCAGCTTGCCAAAAATCAGCACATAGTTGAACACGACATTGCCCAGCACGCCAATGACCCCGATCACCAGTGACCACATCGGTCGTTCGAGCGCCGAGAGGAAGTTACGCAGCGACATGGTCACCAGAAAAATCGGGATCGACCACAAATAGGCGCGGATATAATCCTGCGCGAGCTGCGCCAGCCGCGCGTCCTGGCCCAGCAGCAGCAGCACCGCGCCGGTGTTCCACAAGAGCAGCACCAGCGGCACCGTGACCATCGCCACCAGCCACAATGTCTGGCGAAAGGTGCGGCGGATATCGCGCACCGAATTGCGGCGTCGTCCGATCTCGCTCGCCATCATCGGCGATCCGGCGTTGACCAGCCCCATGCCGAAAATGGTCAGAAGCATGGCAAGGTTGAACCCCAGCGAGCTCGCCGCCAGTTCTGCCGGACCGAGCCAACCCACCATCAACACGTCGGTGGCGCCGATGCTGGCCATGCTGACGTTGGTGAGGATAATCGGCCAGCCGAGCGCCAGCGTGGAACGCGCCTCGGCGCGCCACGGGCGGGCGGTCTGGTCGTCAGCCAAGGCGGAGGTGCGCAGCATAGCCGTCCCGGTTAGGCGATGTGGGGACGCTCCCGCAATGCCGGTGCGGCGCTTTGCGCTGACAATGTTACCTTATGGCAACAGCCAGTCGGCGGTCAGCTGGGCTGCGAACACCACAAAGGTGATGGTCAGTCCCGCCGCGAACAGCAGATAGGCGCGGGCGAGATAGCGATATTTGCGCCGCGCCAGCACCAGCCCGTTTTGATAGGTATCGCGCAGCATTGTTTCGTAGATATCTTCCTCGCTGCGCAGCCGTGCCTTGACCGCGTCGATGAATTCATCCTCATCCATCTGTTCGAAGCGGCCGAAGAACAGGATATTGCTGTGATCCTCGCCGTCGCGAAACACCACCGGCGGGGCCTTTCCCACGCGCGGCAGCACCGCCGATACGGCGAGCAGCGCCGACAGGAACGAAAAAGTGGCGAGGATCGCGAGCGGCAGCGCCAATGTGCCGCTGCGCGCCTGCCCCACCGCAAGCGTGAACACGACAAAGGTTGCGCCCATCAGGATCGAGGCCTTCTGGTCAGCCATTTGCGACAATTGCATCGTCAGCTGTTGCGTCGTGCGCACCAGATGCACTGCATTGGGCGGAAAGCTGGCCGCCGGTTTGTCGCCCTCTGGTGCTGTCATGCATGGTCCCCCTGCCGCAGAGATGCCATGCAGGGCGGGTGTGAGCAAGATGCGGCCCCAATCCCGCCGCAAATGCTTGCCATTGGCGCGGCGAAGCGGCAAGCGCGCCGCATAGTATCAACCACCGGGACGCCATCATGAGCGACGCATTGCAAAACCAGATCTACGCCCTGATCACCCCGTTCAACAAAAAGGGCGTCGCGCTGACCGATGCCACCACTTTCGCCGGCGATCTTGAATGGGACAGCCTGACCGTGATGGATTTCGTTGCCGAGGTCGAAGATACGTTCGACATCATCATCAGCATGAACATGCAGGCCGAAATTGAAACCGTCGGCCAGCTGGTGGCGGCGGTGGACAAGCTCAAGGGCTGATTTTCAACCGTAGGGCTGCGCTTGTCGAAGCCCGTGGCGCATTCCGGCGCTACGCCCTTCGACAGGCTCAGGGCAACGGTTCAGGGACAAAATATGACCGACCTCTTCTCCAAATTCGACCCTCTCATCGAACAGCGCGCAGCGCTGCTGTCGACCGGGATCACCGACCCGTTCAGCCTGGTGATGGACGAAGTGAAATCGCCCACGCGCGCCATCTGCAACGGGCGCGATACGATTTTGCTGGGCACCTATAACTATATGGGGATGACGTTCGACGATGATGTCATCGCCGCGGGGCAGCAAGCGATGGCCGAATATGGCGCCGGCACGACCGGCAGCCGCGTTCTCAACGGCACCTTCCGCGACCACAAGGGCGTCGAAGAAGCGCTCAAAGAATTTTACGCCATGGATTACGCCATGGTGTTTTCCACCGGCTATCAGGCGAACCTGGGCATCATCTCCACGTTGGCGGGCAAGGGCGACTATGTCATCCTGGATATAGACAGCCACGCCAGCATCTATGACGGGTGCAAGATGGGCGACGCCGAGATTGTCGCGTTCCGCCACAATGACGTCGAGGCGCTGGAAAAGCGACTGAAACGCCTGCCGCCAGAGGCAGGCAAGCTGGTGGTGCTGGAGGGCGTTTATTCGATGCTCGGCGATGTCGCGCCGCTCAAGGAAATGATCCGCGTGTCCAAGGAGGCCGGCGCGATGGTGCTGGTCGACGAGGCCCATTCGATGGGCTTCATCGGTGAACATGGTCGCGGCGTAGCCGAGGAGCAGGGCGTCATCGACGATGTCGATTTCATCATCGGCACTTTTTCGAAATCGGTCGGCACCGTTGGCGGATTTTGCGTGTCGAACCACCCCAAGTTCGAGGTGCTTCGCTTGGTGTGCCGCCCTTACGTCTTTACCGCCGCACTGCCGCCCAGCGTGATGGCGTCGAGCATCGCATCGATCAAAAAGCTGATGCATGGGTCGAACAAGCGCGCGCACCTGTGGGAAAACAGCCGCACATTGCACAAGGGCCTCAAGGATTTGGGGTTCAAGCTGGGCACCGATGCGCCGCAAAGCGCAATCATCGCCGTGATCATGCCCGATCTGGAACGCGGCGCAATGATGTGGGAAGCGCTGCTGCACGAAGGGTTGTACGTCAATCTGGCGCGCCCGCCCGCGACACCGGCAGGGATGACCTTGTTGCGTTGTTCGCTCTGTGCCGAGCACAGCGCCGACGAAGTGCGCGAAATATTGGCGCGCTTCGAACGGGCCGGGCAGAAAATCGGCATTATCGGCTGATGCTTGGCCGCGCGCGCGCGATGCGGTAAACGGTCGCCGTGGACGCATATCAGACCAAGGCCGATGCCGGAACGTCCGAGGCGCGTTGGCGCTTCTGGGCCACGGTGATCCTGTCGATGGCAATGGCAGGCGCGGTGATTGCGCTGATCCTGTTGCTGGTGCGCGCCAATGCCGATTACACCCGTTCGCTGGAACAGCAGAACCGCAGTATCGACGTGATGACGCTGGCCAAATCGGTCGAAGCGTCGGTGGCGCGCGGCGAAGCGGCACTGGCCCGCTTCGCCGTCGGGCTCGACCGACAGGATGGCCAGATTTTCCAGCAGCAGTTCGGTTTGGCCGAACGCTACCTTGACAGCCTGCGCCAGCAGGTGCGCGACGACCCCGAACAGCGCGCGCTGGTTGTGCAGCTGACCACCACGGTGCAAGAGCGCAATGAGATTTTGGGCAAGGTCGCGCTCAGCGCCAATTACCGGCAAGAATTGGCGTCGATATCCAAATATTATGCCGCCGCACCCGAGATCCGCCGTGCGCTGCCCGAAAAACTGCTGACCGCCATCATCGCCAATGAACGCGAACGACTGGCCGAACGAACCGCGCTGGCCAATCGCGACCGCGTCCAGCTCAACCAAGTCATCATGTTTTTCACATTATTGGGTGCGGCGGCGGCCATCGGCGGCACGGTGGCGGCCAGCATGGTGCTGCGCGCGCGCAGCGACCGACGTCTGGCCGAACGCGAAAGCGCCGCCGACAATGAACGTGCCGTGCTGCTGGAACGTGCGGTCGATGAGCGCACCCGCGAGCTGGCCGCCGCCAACCAGGCGCTGCGCCATGAAATCGAAGAACGCACCGCGACCGAAGCCAAGCTGCGTCAGGCGCAAAAAATGGAGGCTGTGGGTCAGCTGACCGGGGGCATCGCGCATGATTTCAACAATATGCTGGCCGTGGTCGTCGGCGGCATCGAACTGGCGCAGCGCTGGTTGACCGACGCGCCTGACAAAGCGGCGCGGCACATGGCGAGCGCACTCGATGGTGCGGCGCGCGCCTCGGACCTCACCCGGCGCCTGTTGACCTTTGCCCGCGCCGAGCCGACCCGCCCCGAAATTTTGGCGATCGACGATGTGATTGGCGGCTTTTCCGATCTGATTGCCCGCACCATCGGCGACCGGATTGCACTGACGCTGAACCTCGGTTGCGGCCAGTCCGGCGCGCGGATCGACCGGCTGCAGTTCGAAAATGCCTTGCTCAATCTGGCCGTGAACGCGCGCGACGCGATGGAAGGTCATGGACGGCTGGAGATCGCCACGGCGCGTTTTGCCTGTCCTGGAACGGGCGACATCCAGCTGCGCCTGACCGTCATCGACAGTGGGTGCGGGATGACGCCTGAAGTGCTCGACCGGGTCTTCGATCCCTTTTTCACCACCAAGAGCGCGGGGCGCGGTACAGGGCTGGGGATGAGCCAGGTTTTTGCCTTTGTGCGCAATTCGGGCGGCGAGATCGAAGTGGATTCGACTCCCGGCACCGGAACCAGCGTGACCGTGTCGTTGCCGATGGCGGTGCACGATGTCACCACACTGAGCGCTGATCAGGGCGAGGTGCAGCTGGCTTTGCCCTCAATCGGCGACAGCATGACCATTTTGGTGGTCGAGGATGATCCCCGTGTGCTGGTCGCAACAGTTGAAGCGGTGACCGGGCTGGGCCACCGCCCCATTGCCTGTTCCGACCCGCGCGAGGCAGCAGTTATCTTGGAACGAAGCGGGCCATTCGACCTCATCCTGTCCGATGTGCTGATGCCCGAAATGACGGGCCCCGAAATGGTCGCGGCGCTGGCGGCGCGCTGGCCCGACATTGCAGTGCTGTTCGTCACCGGCTTTGTTGGCGATGCGGGCGAAGTGCCGAGCTTTGGCGACCACCCGGTGCTGCGTAAACCCTATACGCTGGCGGCGCTGGAAAGCGCGATCCAGGACGCCGCACGGCGGCCAGTACCGGCGGACTAGAGCCTGTCCTGAAGAGATTGAGGCACCGTGATTGCCGCTGGAGGCTTCTCGGCAAGGAAGGCTGCGCGCGGGCGGACCGGTCGTCCGTCCAAGCAGCCTGACGCAGACCGAGAGGCCTCCGGCGGCAACCGCAAAGCGGCGGGCCCTTTTTGGCCGATCACGGCGTCGCTCGTCGGTCACTATGCTTCGGCATGGCTCCCTCCTCGCTCCTTGTGCTCGGCCAAAATCGGCTCCGTCACGGCGCCTCAATCTCTTCAGGACAGGCTCTAGCGAATGGCGCCGCGCCACAGGAGGCGCGGGACCAGCACCAGCGCGGCGGCAAGTGGCCAGCGCCGCATCCACGGGCTGATCACAATTTCGGCGCCAGCGTGGCGATTAATCTTCCACGCCAAATAATCAATTCCGCCAGCATAGGTGAAGGCAGCCTTGGCAAGTCGAACCACGCTCAACGCTTTGCCTTCGATCCGTCGCCGCCGCCATTGCCAACGTGCACGCGCCCCTATTGCCGGTTTCCAGCTCCACGCCACGGCCTCGGCCGGCGGGCCGAAACGCGCATAGCGCGCCGGATCGGCGTCCACGACCGAGGTCGCTCGGCCACTGCGTTCGGATCTAAGTTCGGCGGTATAGGTCATTGCATAGCCGCGCCGCCAATGGCGCAGCGGGTCGCCATCGCGGTTTTTTCCGGGGTTCGACACCTCTGGATCTAGACCTGCAACGGACCACAGCACCGTCGCCGCGGCCCGTGAAATCGCATCGACGGCCTGGTGGCGCGCGGCATCGTCTGCCGCCCAGACCAGACGACTCGGCTGCGAGAAGCGTGCCCAAACCGACACATTGCGCGTCTCCGGGCCATTGAGCCTGTGAAAATCAGTCTCGCTGAGCACCGCATATTTGGCGATCAACCCGTCATGCTCGAACGGAAATACATTGGGCGGGATCAACTGGTTAGCCAGTGCGAGCCAGCGGTGCGGATAGGCGGTGCGATAATCGGCAACGATCAGATAAAAATCGAGCATCAACCCATCGAGCTGTGCCTCGCGCAGGCAGCTGCCGTAAAAGAGCACCGCGCGCGCTCCGGGGTGCTGTGCCGCGATAGCGGCGGCCATGGCGCTAACGCGCGCATCGACCGGCTCGGCCAGCTCGGCCGCGACCAGCCGCGCCAGATCGCTGTCCGTTGCCATGCCGCTGGTTCAGGCAGCGAGGCGCAGGAAACGCACCGGCGGCGTTGAGGTCAGGATGATCGGTAGCCCGTGCCGTGCCTCGAAAATCTCGCCGTCAAGGATGACGTTCGACCGCTCGCCCTCGATGCGGATTTCATCGCCATGTTCAAGATGGACGCCGTTAACCGGCTGTTTGCCGAGCGTGCCGCGCCATGTCGAGGTCATCAGCCGGATCATCGCGCCAAAGCTGCGATCGACCGCGAGCAAGCGCATGCTGCCAACCGGCAGCTTGCCATCACCGGTGCGCACGCTGAGCAGCAGCTTTTCCAATGTGGTGACGATCAGCACAGAGAAGCGGCCCTGCAGCTGGCCATGTCGGACCAGCGACACGCTGAGCGGCGACGGCTTGGGCGGCAAACGCCCGCCGCCCAGCCCGAACAGCATGGCGAACAACCCGAGTAACGCAGCGAGCACATGCGACAGACCATTGGGCAGCCCCAGCGGATAAATTTTGTGGCGGCAATAAAGCATCACGTCGGCCAGATAGGCCCCGCCCAGAAACATCCCCAGCACGGGACGTCCCGATCCCGATGATAGCGCAATCAGCTGGCGCTGAATGACGTGGCTTTCCAGGTCACAAGAAGCAAGATCGACCACCCGCTGCAACGCCCGCAGCGGATCGCCCTCTGCCCCCAGATCGAGCGCGATCAAGTTGGTCTTGCCGTTGGGCAGCACCGCGACCGGCGGAGGCGAGCCGCCGAAATAGCCGCCCGAGTGCAGCTCGGTCAGCGCCGCCTGCACCGTGCCATCGCCGCCATTGATGGCAATGACGCGCGGCCCGACCAGCGCGATGGTGCGCATTGCTTCGGCAATCTGGGCCACATCCTCCACCTCATAATGAAAGATTTCGGGATGATCCGCGCAAAATTGGCGCACCTGCGGCAACAGCGACCGGTTGCCGGTCGATCGCGGGTTGGACAGGAGCGCGACGCGGGCCATCGACGCCTAGCTCACCGGATCAAACGAAAGGCCGTTGACATAGTTCAACGTCACCGGAACGCGGCGCGTGGTAGTACCCACAGCGAAACTGGTCTTGGCCAGCGCCGGTTTGCGTTTGAACACAAAATCCGCAATCGACACGTCGGGGTTGCCGGACAGGCCGCCGCCATCGCTGCGGTCCGACTTGCCATTCCCGTTCAGGTCATGGCGCACCGAGACAACATAGCTGCCGGGTTTACTCACTGGCAGGCACACCCGCATCGTACCCGATTTGCTGACTGGCAGTTCGACGCGTTCCAGCCACTGACGCTTTTCCAGATAGGTTTTGGGGTTGGCGGCATAAATCTGCACGCGCAACGTGCCCGACCGCGCTTTAAATCCAGCGACTTCGACCAGCACGGCGGTGGCATTGGCATCGCAGCGCGCTGCTGCCGGGCCAAGGGTGGCGGCCTGCGCGGCGAGCGGCACCGCGAGCGCGCCCGCGCTCAGCAGCCCCAGCAATGCGGCAGGTGTAAAATTCGACATGACCAACTCACTCCAAGAGGATATAGCCCGCTCCAGCAAAGTGCCGGATTGGGCCGACTATGCCCCGAATTGGCAGATCGTCTTTGTTTGCGGCCAAATCATGGTGATGGGGCGTCGGAAAGTTGAACGTCATTCCTGCAATTGACCGCTACATCGCCAGGCTGATCTTTCTGCCCATGGTCGGCACGCTGGTGCTTTCCGCGATGCTGCTGGTTCTCGACAAGATGCTGCGATTGTTCGATTTTGTGGCGTCAGAAGGCGGCCCGGTCAGCGTCGTGTGGCGGATGCTCGCCAATCTGATCCCCGAATATCTCTCGCTTGGCATCCCGATCGGGTTGATGCTCGGCATTTTGCTCGCGTTTCGCAGGCTGGCGACGTCGAGCGAGCTCGACGTGCTGCGCGGCGTGGGAATGAGCTTTGGGCGGCTGCTGCGCGTTCCCTTTGCCTTTGCCATTGCCCTGGCCTTTGTGAATCTTGCGATTGTCGGCTTTGTCCAGCCCTATGCCCGCTATGCCTATGAAGGGCTGCGCTTCGAGCTGCGGTCGGGCGCTCTGGGCGCGTCGATCAAGGTCGGCGAATTCACCAATCTGGGCGACCGGCTGACCCTGCGGGTCGAGGAAAGCAGCGACGAGGGCCGCAATTTGTCGGGCATTTTCGTGCGCGGGACCAATCCCGACGGCCAGATGGTATCGGCAACGGCGGCGCGCGGGCAGTTTCTGGCCACCGACGATCCCGACACCATCATCCTGCGGTTGACGCGCGGCACGTTGGTGCATGAATCGCCCAAATTCGACAGTCCCCGTGTGCTGACCTTTGACAACCACGACCTGCCCATCCCGCTGCCCAAAATCGAGGCGTTCCGCATGCGCGGCGATGCCGACCGCGAACGCACCATCCCCGAGCTGCTCAAGGTCGGCAATGACGGCGCCGAATCGCTGGCGACGCGGCTCGAAAGCCGCGCCAATTTCCATTTCCGCATCGTCGAGGTGGTGTCGATGCTGCTGATCCCGCTGATGGCGGTAGCGCTCGCCATCCCACCGAAGCGCTCGACATCGTCGCTCGGCGTGTTCCTGTCGATTGTCATCCTGGTCACCCAGCACAAGATCAACGAATATGCCGAGGCGATGGGCGCGCGCGGGGCGGTGGATCCGCTGATCGCGCTGTGGGTGCCCTTCCTGCTGTTCGCGGCGCTCGCGATCTGGATGTATTACACTGTCGCGCACGTTCCCGGCGGCCAGCCCATTGGCGCGCTTGAGCGCGTTGCCGGCAAGGCCAGCGCGCAGGTCCGCAAGCTCGTCGCACTGTTCAATCGCCAAGTCGCGGCGCCATGATCCAGCAGCTGCGTTTTTTCCCGTCGCGCCGCATGGCAATCTATGTCGGCAAAATGTTTCTGGTGCGCAGCTTTGCGATCCTGATCGCGCTGGTGCTGGTGCTAATGACGCTGGACCTCTTGGGCGAAAGCGGCAAGATCCTGGCTGTCGCGGGCAATGGCGAGGCTGAGGTGTGGCGCTATATCGGGCTACGCCTGCCGCAGATTGTCGCGCGTTTCCTGCCCTTTTCGGTGCTGCTGGGCACGATCCTCACCCTCATCACCTTGAACCAGAATAGCGAGGTGGTGGCGATGAAGGCGGCGGGTATGTCGGCGCATCAGGTGCTGGCACCACTGTTTCTGGCTGCGCTGCTGGTGGCGGGGATCAGCTTTACCTTCAACGAGCGGATTGTGGCGCGCGCCAATGCCGCGCTCAGTGCTTGGCAAAAGATTGAATATGCCGAAATTCCCACCGACAGCGGCGTGCGTACCAATGTCTGGGCGCGGCAGGGTGATGATCTGATCAACGCGCGCACCGTTGCGGGACGCGGGGCCAACACGGTGCTGACCGGCGTTGCCATTTATGAACGCAGCCGCGGTGCGCTGACCTCGGTCCTGCGCGCACCGCGCGCCACCGTGACGCAGGATGGTTGGAAGCTGACCGACGCGAGCCGTTTTCATGTCCGGTCGGGCAATGTCCTGCCCATCGGCACCATCACCGCCGCGCGCGGGGTACGGCCCGACCAATTCACGCTGGCCAATGTCGATGGCGACGCGCTGCCCTTTTGGCAATTGCGCAGCGCCATCGCCGACCTGAAAGCCGCCGGCCGCCCCACCGGTGCGCTTGAGGCGATTTTGTGGCACAAGATTTCGGGGCCGCTGTCATCAATCCTAATGCCGCTGCTGGGCGCGGTCGCCGCGTTCGGCCTCGCCCGTTCGGGCAAACTGTTCGTACGCGCGATTATCGGCATGGCGCTCGGCTTTGCCTATTTCGTCGCCGACAATTTCGCGCTCGCGATGGGCGATTTGGGTGCCTACACGCCGTTTCTGGCCGCGTGGGGGCCATTCCTGTTGTTCCTGCTGATCGGCGAGATGATCCTCATTCGCACCGAGGAATGACCGTCAGGGGCGCGCCGACCCCGCCACGAGCCGCGTCACCAGCCCGGGCAAGCCGCGATAATTGGCCTTGTGATACTGCGAATCTGTCGGCAACGCGCCGCTCAGCCGCCGGTGCGCTTCAGCCAGATTATGATAGGGCACGCCGGGCAGCAAATGGTGGATGGCGTGATAGCGCAGTCCCACCGGCGCCCATAGCTCGGGCAACAGTCCCGGCGGCGGAACATTCACGCTGTCGAGGAACTGCGCGGTTACGGTCAGTACCGAACCGTCATTTTCCCACAGGTGCGCGACCAAGGTGCGGATCTGGTTGAGCACCAGCGCCGCCGACACGATGCCGAGGAAGATCAGCACCGCGCGGAGCGGCAGCAAGCCGGTGGCCGTACCGATAATCAGCGTCAGCGCCCACAGGCTCGCCCCTGCTTCCTGCCACGCCCAGTTGCGGCGCAGTTCGCCTTCGGGAGGTTTGCGCCGGAACATGGGATTGATGACTAAACCCGAATAGCGCGCGACGACCATCCGGCGCAGCGGCGGAATGAGCAGCGACAACGGCGTCAACACGCCATAGCGCAGGAGCAGCGCGAGCGGTGCGAACGCAGCCGCCATCACGAACAGCGGCACGGTCCACGGCTTCATTAGCGCCAGCGGCAGATATTCGGGGTCTTCGACTGTGCCATATTTGGTGCGGTTGTGATGCAGGCTATGAATGCCTTCGTACATGAAGCTGGGCGCCAGCATCGGCACGCCGACGAGGATGTTCCACACGAGCCGGAACCCAGGCACCGCACCGGGACGGATGTGGGTGATTTCGTGGATGAAGCTGCCCGCACGGTACAGCGCAAGCACGGCGACCAGCGCGCCAGCCAGCGCCAGCCAGAGCGGCTGCGCCATGATTGCCACAGCAACACCGGCATAGCCGAGCAGCGCCGAGGCCAGAAAATCGGCATAATAGAGGCGCGGATTGGCGCTGGTCAGGTCGCGCGTGAGTTCGGACGCGGCGCGGATCATCGCCATGTCGTCCTTGATCGCTGCCTTGGCAATCGGCGCAGCGCTGGGCTCGGGCGTGGCTTCGCGGGCAAGATTGGTCATCAACATGCTGCGCCCTTCACCAGAATATTGGGGCAGGAACATGGCACAAAGCGGCTCGCATCCGCGCACTACTTGGAATATTGGCGATGACAGTCATTGAATTTGCCGCCCTGGGAAAGCCTGCATGCACGAACCCGTCACCATCGTTCCGGTCAAAAGCGCAAGCGACCGGCGCGAATTTGTCGATCTGGCGTTCCGGCTCAACCGCGGCGATCCAGCCTGGGTACCGCCCCTCAAGAGCGAAGTTCACGCCCTGCTGAACCCGCGCAAGAATCCCTGGTTCGGCCATGCCGAGGCGCAATTGTTCCTTGCCCGGCGCGGCGAGCGCACCGTTGGGCGGATTTCGGCGCATATCGACCGGCTGGCGCTCCAGCAGCCGCCGGAACAGGGCATGGGCCCTGGCACCGGCTTCTGGGGCTTTCTGGAGGTCGAAGATGGCGAGGTTGCCGCCGCGCTGCTGGCAGCCGCGGAAAGCTGGCTGCTCGCCAAGGGCATGACGCGCGCGGTGGGACCAATCAGCTTTGCCATGTGGGACGAGCCCGGCTTGCTCATCAGCGGACATGACATGCCGCCCACCGTGATGATGGGGCACCACAGCCCGCTGTATGAAGCGTGGGTCGAAGCGGCGGGCTATGTCGGGGTTCAGGATCTGCACAATTACGCACTGCGCATTGATGCGGGCCTGCCTGAACTGACCAACCGCATCGTTGCGATGGGGGAAAAGAACCCCAAAATCCATATTCGCCGCGTCGACAAGAGCCGGTTTGACCAAGAGGCCGCGCTGATCCTGGGCATCCTCAACGATGCATGGAGCGACAATTGGGGCTTTGTGCCCTTTACCGACGCCGAGGTCGCCTATGCCGGCAAGAAGCTGAAACCCATCGTGTTCGAGGATCTGATCATGATCGCCGAACTCGAAGGACGGCCAGTTGCTTTCATGATGACGCTGCCCGACTTGAATGAAAAACTGAAGGAATTCGACGGGTCGCTGTTCCCCTTCAACTGGGCACGGCTATTGTGGTGGCTGCGGCGGCCCAAAGTCAAAACGATGCGCGTGCCGTTAATGGGCGTGATCAAGGAACTGCAGTCAAGCCGCATCGCCGGGCAACTTGCCTTCATGATGATCGAATTTATCCGCCGCGAGGCAGTTGCCCGCTATGGCGCGACCCATGGCGATTTTGGCTGGGTGCTGGCATCCAACAGCGCGATGGGATCGGTCGGCGAGGCGGTGGGCGGCCATGTTGCCAAAGTTTATCGCATCTACGAGAAGAAACTCTAGCCCCGCCATGTGCCGCGCGCTCATCTACCTTGGGGAGCCGGTGCTGATTGACGATTTGCTGTTCAAACCCGACAGCAGCCTGGTCAACCAGGCCTATATGCCCAAGATGCTGCACATGCTGAACCTTGCCGGGTTCGGGATGATGGCGTGGGATGCGCGCAGCCACGCGCCGGATGAGCCTTGGCGCTATCGCTCGCCGTCGCTCCCGATTTTCGACGCGAATCTGAAATCGCTGGCGGCCAAGGCGCGCGCCGAATGTGTCCTCGCGCACGTGCGCGGCGTTGCCTATTCGACGGCGGTTCAGGTCAGCGAGCAGAATACCCATCCGTTCCGATTTCCCGGTGCGGCGGTGGCGATGGCGCATAATGGCGATATTTATCGCATCGGCGAGATGAAGCGCGCGCTGGTGGAACACATCAAGCCGGAGCTGGTGGCCCAGATCGCCGGATCGACCGACAGCGAGTGGGTTTATGCGCTGCTCTTGTCGCAGCTGCCCGACTGGCAGGTGGAGCCCGATGGCGACACGCTGGTTGCCGCGGTGCAGACGACGGTCGACATTTTGGCTGAGCTGCGTCGCTGCCACGGCATTTCCATCTCCTCCTCGTGCAACCTGTTCGTCACCACCGGACGCCAGATATTGGGACTGCGCCATTGCTTCGATTTCGGCCGCTATCGCACCGGACACCCCGACCAGTTGCACGAAGCAAACCTCAATTTCCTGTCGATGTGGTTTACCACCGGGCGCGACTATGGGCTGCACGACGGCGAGTGGCAGATGATTGGGGGTGAGCAAGCGCCGCGCGCAATTATGATTGCTTCGGAACCGTTGTCGTCAAACAGCGCGGCGTGGTTGCCGGTACCCGAATATGGGATGGTGCATGCCTGGCTGGAAGGTGAAACGCCGCGGTTTCGCGTGCTACCGCTACACCTCTGACGCGGCCGCGCGCTGCATTGCGGCGATACGCGCCTCTACCCCGTCGAGCGCGTCGAGGCTGGTGACCAGATCGGCATTGATGAGCGCGCCAAGCGCCATGGCGAGTGCATCATCGTGTGCCAGCAACCCGCGCAGGGTAGCGTCCTCCCAGCCGACGAGCAGGCTGGCTTCGGTCGCGGTCAGCGCGCCGCCGGTTGCGCTGCCCGCTAAGAGCATGGCAACGCCGGCCAGCCGACCCGGCCCCAGCACTTCAATTTGGAAGTCGCCGCCCGGCAGCGGCAGATCGCTGCGCAGTGCGCCGCGTGCGATCAGCCAGACCCTGCTGCGCTCCAGCCGGGCGCCACTCGCGACCTGCTGTATCCGCCCCGACGCCAGCAACGCCGCCCGTTGTTGGGCATCAAGCGCAGCACCAAACGGCATTTTGGCAATGAAACCGCTGGGATCAAACCCCGCTTCGGCGGTGGCACATCGCTGGCGCGGCGCGCGGCGCGGGGTGAAGCTATTCGGCAGCGCCGCCAGCGTGGCGGCAATATCGCGCGTCTTCGCCAACACCCGCGACGCCAGTTCGGTCCCCAATGCGCGCTGCATCGCCAGCGAATCGGGCCGCAGCTGCGCCAATGCCGCACGAAACACTTGAGCAGGCAAAAACAAGGTTGCGACCGGCCCATCGGCAAGCACTGTGGCATGCCGTTCCCCCCCGCGCCCCACCAGCGCCATTTCACCCACTAAGCTGCCAGCCGCCAATCGCGCTGTGTCGGCAAAGCCGCCGCCAGGTAGCCGTCGCCCGACCCGCACAATACCGCTGCTGACGATATGCAGCCCATCGCCCCGGTCATTCTGAACCATCAACGCATCACCATCGGCGTAGCAGCGCAGCTCCATCGCCGCGGCCAGCGCCGCACGGTCATCGTCAGTCAAGCCAGCGAACAGCGGCACCCCGGCCAACGCATCCGCGGCGATGCTCACCGCAGCGTGATCCATGTCGGCGCGTGATCGCTCGCCTTTTCGCGGGCACGGTGGTCCTTGTCGACACCAGCATCGATCAGCCGATCGGCCAGCGCTGGCGACAGCAGGAGGTGGTCGATACGGAACCCATGGTCACGCTGCCATGCGCCGGCCTGATAATCCCAATAGGTCCAGACATGCCCGGCAGGATTACGGCTGCGCAGCGCATCGGTCCACCCGTCGCCGAGCAGCCGGAAATAGGCGTCGCGCGATTCGGGCTGCATCAGCGCATCCATCGCCATGGCGCGCCTGTCCCAGACATCGTCGTCGTGCGGAATGACGTTGTAATCCCCCGCGAGCACGGCTGGCACCTCGTCGCCCCAGATCGCCGCAGCACGCGCGCGCAGCCGCTGCATCCAGGCCAGCTTGTAATCAAATTTGGGCCCCGGCTGCGGGTTGCCATTGGGCAGATAGATGCTGGCGACGCGGACACCGTGGACATTGGCTTCGAGATAACGGCTTTGCTCGTCATCGGGATCGCCGGGCAGGCCCTGCATCACCAGTTCTGGCTGGGCATCCTTCGCCAAAATGGCAACGCCGTTAAATCCCTTTTGCCCGTGATAGAGTGCGCCATAGCCGAGTGCCTCGATCTCGCCGCGCGGAATGGTGTCGTCGCTGGACTTTAGTTCTTGCAAACAGGCGATGTCGGGACGCGTTTCATCCAGCCATTCGATGAGGCGCGGCAGGCGCGCCTTGATGCCGTTGATGTTAAAGGTGGCGATGCGCACGCGGGCGGATCAGACCGAGAAACTGGCGCCGCAGCCGCAGCCCGAGGCGGCGTTGGGATTACTGACCTGAAACGCGGCGCCGCCGAGCGACGAGACGAAATCAACCGTACAGCCGCGCACCAGATCAAGGCTGATGTCATCGACCACTAACTGCACGCCATCGGTTTCGGTGACCAAATCGTCACCCGCGACAGCATCCGCCAGTTCGAAACGATAGGTAAAGCCCGAACAGCCGCCACCGTCGACGGCAAGGCGCAGCATCGCGGGCACGCCACCTTTACGCTCGGCAATCCAGCGCACGCGCGCAGCGGCGGCAGGGGTCAGCGTAAGATCAGCCACGGGCGGGATGAGTGTTTCAGCCATGGGGTCAAGATAAGCCTGCGCGGCGCAAATGAAAAGGGCAGCCGAAGCTGCCCCGTTCGTCATCGCCAGCAAGCGGGGCTTATTCGGGGCCGCCCATAGCCACCTGTGCATCGGCATCGGCCAGTGCGGCAAGTGCAGCCTCACCCGATTCCACGAACGGAATCGGATTGACCGGCGTGCCGGCAATCCGGACTTCATAGTGGAGGTGGTTGCCAGTCGACCGGCCAGTCGATCCAACATAGCCCAAAATGTCACCCTTCTTCACGCGCTGGCCGGCGGCGACAATGAACGATGACATGTGGCCATATCGGGTCTGAATATTGTTGCCATGCTCGACCTCGACGTAAAGGCCATAGCCGCCGAGACGCTGGGCGCGACCGACCACGCCGTCGGCGGTCGCGTAAATGGGGGTGCCGTGCGGAGCCGGAATATCGATGCCGTTGTGGCGCGCAAGCCGGCCAGTGACCGGGTGCACGCGCATCCCATAGCCCGAGGACAGCTTCATCGCGTCGATGGGCTTGCGCGATGGAACGGCGATATTGCTGGTGCCGGTCATGCCGGTGTCAAGCTGACGCCAAGCGCGAAAGATTGAGCGGGCCTCATAATCGGCGCGGATTGCGGCGGCGTCGGCCGCGGCCTGATTAGCAAATTCTTGTTCGGGGGCATCGACGCTGATGTCGCCAGCATCGGCAGCGTAAGCGACCGGCAGGTTGGTACCGATAAACAATGCGGCGATGGCAAGAAGCGCGCCGCGCACCGGTTTTACAAACGCTGAAATTTTCACTCTATGCGACCCCGTCACTTTGCGGCTGCCCCAGGTTCTCTGTCACCCGATCGCGGCCTTTAGTGGCTGAAGCTGGATTTTTCCCAACACCTGAAAGCATCTGTGCGGGGAGGAAGGTTAACAAGCAACACGAGTGTAAATAAGTTGCGCCCAACCGGCATTGGGGCACGGTGAGTCGTTGAACCGCAGATGAACGAAGCGTCAAACAGCCGGATTTTCGCCGCTTACAACGCTTCGCCGCCGATGAATCCCCGTTTGCCGCAGTACGCAGCGTTAGAGCGCTTTGAGCGCCGCTAGCACCGCTTCAGCGTGCCCTTTGACCTTCACGCCGCGCCATTCGGCGGCCAGCCGTCCATCCGCGCCGAACAGGAACGTCGAGCGTTCGACGCCCATATAGCTGCGCCCATACATCGATTTTTCGACCCATGTGCCGAACGCTGTGCAGGTCGTTTCGTCGGCATCGGCGACAAGACGCACGGTCAGGCCATATTTGTCGCGGAACTTGCACAGCTTTGCGGGTGTGTCGCGCGACACCGCGATCACCTGCGCCCCATGCGCCGCAAAATCATCGGCGAGCCGCGTGAAGTCTTGGGCCTCGGTCGTGCAGCCGGGCGTATCGGCCTTTGGGTAGAAATAGACAACAAACGGCTTGCCGACGAGCCCAGCCAGCGGCAGCGGCGCCCCATCGGCGTCGAGCGGAGTCACGGCGGGCACGGGATCCCCAACTTTGATCGTCATTTTTCTGCATCCTTTCTCGCGAATCGTCCCCACCAGTCCGCCACCTGTTGCCGCGCCCTATCGTGCGCTGCAAGCAGCGCGGCCCAACTCTCCAGCCCGCACCCTCGCGCCACCATCAACCGCCCCGCATCGGTGGCCGGTTCGCCCTCGGGCGCGGCAAGGCGCAGCAGGATGAGCATGCGGGTGAGCAGCGATTCGGCCGCAACAATCTGCGGTGTAACCTGCCCCTTGGCCGCCAGCGCAGCAAGCGCGGGACCGATGGCGGGGTCCAGCCCCTGCCCCGATTGCAACTGTGTCACCTGCAGCGCAAACTCCAGATCAATCAGACCGCCCGGTCCAGCCTTTACATCAAACGGCCCTTTGGCAGGTTTGTGGGCCGCCATCTTGGCCCGCATGGCCGACGCTTCGTGCAGCAGTGTCACTCGGTCATGCGGACGCCGATGCAATTCCGCCAAAATTTGATTCAGCCCAGCCCGCGCTTCGGCGCTGCCATAAACTGGCCTGGCGCGCAGCATCGCCATATGCTCCCACACCCAGGCGTCCTGTTGCTGGTAACGGGCAAAGCTGTCGATTGATACCACCAGCGGTCCCTGATCCCCCGACGGGCGCAGCCGTGTGTCGACATCATAAAGCTTGCCGGCCGCCGTCGGCACGGACAGTGCGGCGGTCAGCCGCTGTGCCAGCCGATTGTAGTATTGCGTCGCGCCAAGCGGGCGCGGCCCATCTGACTCCGCCAGATGATCACCGGTGAAGAGGTAAATCAGGTCAAGGTCAGATGCGTGGGTCAGCATACGGCCGCCGAACCGGCCGAGCGCCAATATCACCAACTCGCTGCCGGGAACCTGACCGTGCGCGCGCTGGAATTCGGCAATGGTCGCGTCGGCCAAAATTGTCAGCGCGGCCTCGGCCAGCGCGGCATAACCAGCCCCTACCAGCAAAGGATCATGCGTCCCTTCGACCAGCTGCACACCATAGGCAAAGCGCAGCTCGCCCACCCGGTCGCGCACCGCATCGAGCAACGCTTCATATTCCAGCGCTGCCAGCTGTCCGCGCCATTCGGCGATCAGTTCGTCCGCGCCGGCGGGCGGATCGAAGGCGCGCGTATCGATCAGCCCCTCAATCAGGCTAGCGCGCGTGCCAAGCGCGTCGGCAAGTGTTGGGGCCAGCACCAGCGTGCGCGTCAACACACGGGCGAGCTGCGGTTCAGCGGCCAGCAAGTGGAAGAAATTGATCGCGCTGGGCAAGCCCGCAATCATCCGGTCAAACCGTGTCAGCGCGGCTTCAGGATCTGGTGCGGCGGCAAAGGCCGCGATCAGATCGGGCAGCATTTTTTCCAATGCCGCAAGCGCAGCCGCGCTGCGCAGCACCCGCAGCGACCCGCTGCGCCATTCGGCAATGCGCGCGACGGCAGCAGCAACCGGAACAAAGCCCGTCGCCGCGACCGCATCTGCCAGCGCACCGGGATCGCGCGGCCAGCCGGTCACGGCCCCGCGCTGCGCGACCAACTGGTCGTACACCCCCGCCACGTCAGTCACCGCCGGTGCAAGCAGCGCCAAGAGGGAGGCACCGTCCGACAATCCATCCAGCCGCGCCACTGCGTCGAGTGCGCCGCCGCTGGTCGGCAGGCTGTGTGTTTGTTGATCCTCGACCATCTGCAAACGGTGCTCCATCCGGCGCAGCAGCCGGTAATGATCGGTCAGCCGCACCGCGACGTCTGCTTCGATCCGTCCGGCCGCTGCGAGCGCCGCCAGCGCATCCATGGTGGCCGGAGTGCGCAAGGCAGTATCGCGCCCACCGTAGATCAGCTGATGCGCCTGCGCGAAAAATTCGATCTCGCGAATGCCGCCGCGTCCGCGTTTCAAGTCAAAGCCAGGACCAAAATCTTGCCCCCCGGAATAATGGTCACGGATCCGGTCGGTCATCGAACCAATTTCGCCCAGCTGCCGATAATCAAGCGACTTGCGCCAGATGAACGGTTGGATTGCGCGCAAAAAAAGCTCGCCCAGCGCGCGGTCGCCAGCCGCAACGCGGCTACGAATGAAGGCCGCCTGCTCCCAAGGCAGCGCCTGGCTTTCATAGTATGATATCGCTGCCTCGACCGGCAGCACGATGGGCGTCACCTCAGGGTGCGGACGCAGCCGCAGGTCCACGCGCAGGACATGCCCGTCGGCGGTGCGTGCCGAAAGCAGTTCGACCATCCGCCGCGCCACCCGCACCGCCGCTTCGTTCGCATCGTCGCGCGCGCGGTGGGGGAAGGTATCGGGGTCGAAAATCAAGATAGGATCGATGTCAGAGGAATAGTTGAGTTCACGGCTCCCCAGCTTGCCGAGCGCGATCACCGCCAGCCCGCGCGGTGCTTCGTCCGGCGTCCGTTCGCTGATAGCTTGGTTCAGCGCCAGATCGCACGCCGCATCGGCAAAGCCAGACAAATGGCGGCAGGTGGCAGCGACATCATGCTCGCCCGCCAGATCGCCGAGTGCGGTCAACAGGGCATGCCGCCCACGCCATTGGCGCAAAGCGGCGGTCAAGTCGCTACCTGCCTGAGGTGGATCGAGTGCCGTCAGCGCCCGATCGGCACCATCCGCAACAAAACGCGCGACATCGTCGGGCCAGTCGGCAATCAGGCGCGCCAGAAAGGGCGCGTACGCCTGTGCCCGGGCAAGCGCGGCGGCGCGCGCAGCGGCGTGGTCGGGTTGCACCATCGTGGCACTATCGGCAGCATCGGCGACGCTGGCAAGTGGAGGCGGTTACGGCTAGCGTAACCATCATGTCCGAACGCCCGCTTCTTGCCCGCCGCGCGCTGCGCCTTGCGCGCACGCGGGTGTTGCTGGCGCTTGCCGCCGTTGGCCTGATTCCACTGGCGACGCTGGCGCTGCTCGAAAAGACGATCACCGACCGGATGGCGATGTCGCTGGGCGCCGCGATGGCGGTTGCATTGGTCGTTATGGCCGGCCTGACCTGGTTTGCTGACCGGCACCTTTTGCGACCGATCGGGCGTCTGGTCCGCCATTTGGCCGAGGACCGTCCTCAGGATTTCGCCGAGCCGCCGCCGCGCTGGATGCTCGAAGTCGACAAACGGATGGGTGAGGCTGCCGAGCGGCTGACCGCCGACCGTATTGCGCTGGGTGATGCACGCGCGCTCCAAGCCAAATTGACGCGCGAGGTCCACCACCGCGTCAAAAACAATCTCCAGGTCATTGCCAGCTTGCTCAACCTGCATCGGCGCGGTGCCGAAACCCCAGATGCGCGGGCCGCCTTTCGGACCATCCAGCACCGTGTCGACGCGCTGACCAGCGTCCACCGCCATCTGGTCAGCAGCGGCGACGGGGCTGACCGGATCGGGGCACGCCAGCTGATTGAAGACATAAGCGGCATTTTTGGCGATCCCGATGGCGTGCTGGAACGCCCACCGGTCGTTGCCGACGTCCCTGCCGACGTCATGTTGGCGCAGGATGTGGCCCTGCCGGTGGCCTTTCTGCTCACCGAGCTGGTCGAACTGGCGCTCCGCCACGACCCGCGCGCTGTGGTGCGGGTTGCCTTTGCGCGGGCAGACGAATCGTTCCATCTGTTGGTGACGTCTCAGGTTTTTGCCGACCCGGCGTGCGACGCCGCGCTGACCGAAGGCTATCTGGTGCGTGTGCTTGCGGGCCTATCGCGCCAACTGCGGACCGAACTGGCGCGCAGCGACGACCGGACGGGGTTTCGTTTGTTGCTCGCGGCGGCCTAATCTTTGGCGTAACGCGCCGCAAAATCGGATTGAAACGTCGCAAAGCGCCCCTCGCGAATTGCCGCACGCATCCCCGCCATCAGCGCCTGATAAAAATGCAGATTATGCTGCGTCATCAGCATCGCCCCCAGCATCTCGCCCGAGCGGACAAGGTGATGCAGATAGGCGCGGCTCCAGGTCGTGCACACAGGGCAATCGCAGCTTTCGTCCAATGGCCGCTGATCCTCGGCATGTTTGGCGTTGCGGATGTTGACGGGTCCATGCCAGGTAAAGGCCTGCCCATTGCGGCCCGAGCGGGTCGGCAGAACACAGTCGAACATATCGACCCCGCGCGCGACCGCGCCGACCAGATCGTCGGGCTTGCCCACACCCATCAGATAGCGCGGCTTGTCGGCAGGTAGCTGACCGGGGGCATAGTCGAGCACGCCGAACATGGCTGCCTGCCCTTCGCCCACCGCCAGGCCGCCGATGGCATAGCCGTCAAAGCCAATGTCGATCAGCGCAGCGGCCGAGTGGGCGCGCAGCCGTTCATCCAATGACCCTTGCTGGATACCGAACAACGCCGCGCGCGCGGCATGCGCTTCGCCGCTGTCAAAGCCGTCGCGCGAGCGCCGCGCCCAGCGCATCGAGCGCAGCATGCTCGCCTCGGCGCGGTCGCGGTCCACACCATTGGGCGGGCATTCGTCGAAGGCCAAGACGATATCGCTGCCGAGCAGGCGCTGGATTTCCATCGAGCGTTCGGGGGTCAGCATGTGGCGCGACCCGTCGAGGTGGCTTTTGAACGCCACGCCCTCTTCGCTCTGTTTTGTCAGCGCGGCGAGGCTCATCACCTGATAACCGCCGCTGTCGGTCAGGATGGGGCGGTCCCAGCCCATGAAGCGGTGCAGGCCCCCTAGCCGGTCCATCCGTTCCGCCGAAGGGCGCAGCATCAGATGATAGGTGTTGCCGAGGATAATGTCCGCGCCGGTCGCGCGCACCTCGGCTGGGCGCATCGCCTTCACCGTCGCGGCCGTGCCGACGGGCATGAAGGCAGGCGTGCGAATTTCGCCGCGCTGCATGGCGATGACGCCCGTGCGCGCGGCGCCCTCGGTGGCCGCAATGCTGAACTGAAAACGGGGGGCAGTCATAGGGTCGCGAGTAACTCACCGTAGCCCTGAGCTTGTCGAAGGGCGTGTCGAAGGCTGGGCGGGCTTCGACAAGCTCAGCCCTGCGGTTTTTGGGTCTCCGCGCGCTATGGCAGCAGCAGGGACGAATCGCCATAGCTGTAGAAGCGATAGTCGTGGGCGATGGCATGCGCATAGGCCGCCTGCATCACCTCCAGCCCCATTAGCGCGCTGACCAGCATGAACAAAGTCGATTTGGGCAGATGGAAATTGGTCATCAGGCCATCGATAGCGCGAAAACGATAGCCCGGGGTGATGAAGATGCTGGTGTCGCCTTCCCATGGCTGGATGCGTCCCTCGGAATCAGCGGCGCTTTCCAGCAGGCGCAGCACCGTGGTGCCGACCGCAATAATCCGCCCGCCGCTCGCGCGCACCGCGTTGAGTCGCTCGGCGGTCGCGGCATCGATCCGGCCCCATTCGGCGTGCATCACATGGTCGTCCGTATCGTCGGCCTTCACCGGCAGAAAAGTGCCCGCACCAACGTGGAGCGTCAGCGTTTCGCGTCCGATGCCTACTGCGTCGATTGCGCCGACAAGGTCAGGGGTAAAGTGCAGCGAGGCAGTGGGGGCAGCGACGGCCCCATCCTTTTCAGCAAACATCGTTTGATAATCGCTGCGGTCGGCATCATCGGTCGGGCGTTTGCCTGCGATATAGGGTGGCAGCGGCATTTGCCCGGCGCGATCGAGCAAGATTTCGACCGGCTCGTCGCCGTCGAAACGCAGATGGAAACTGCCGTCGGGCAGCCGCTGTTGCGCCAGTGCAGACACACCGTTCGCAAATTCGATGCGGTCACCTGCAACCAGCCGCTTGGCGTTGCGGATAAAGGCCTGCCAGCGCCGCAGGTCGAGCCGCTTGTGCAGCGTCACGCCAATCTTCGCTTCGCCGCCCTTGAAGGTGCGGCGCACGCCTTCGAGCTGCGCAGGGATGACGCGCGTGTCATTGAACACCAGGCAATCGCCCGCGCGCAGCAGCGACGGCAGGTCGCGCACGCCATGGTCGGCGAGCTTGCCCTCCGCGACCAGCAACATCCGCGCCGCATCGCGCGGGCGTGCAGGGCGCAGCGCGATCCGTTCGGGTGGCAGGGTAAAATCGAAGGCGTCAACGCGCATTTACGCCTCCCTATCCTCCCTAAACCGTTCGTCCTGAGCCTGTTGAAGGACCGCTCTTTTCTTCAGCAATGGTCAAAGAAAAGGACAGCCCTTCGACAAGCTCAGGGCAAACGGCATTGGGTGCAAGTGCAGTCTCAGCCAGCAGGCGCGTTCAGTTCCGCGATTGATGGCACGGTTTCAGCGGGCGCAGCGTCCTCCACCAGCGCGCTGGCAGGCGGCATCGGCTTATTGTCTGCCGCCACTGACACCTGCACCATGCGGCTCATCACTGCAGGCGGCTCGCCGCGCTGGATGGCATCGACATATTGCATGCCCGATACGACGCGCCCGAACGCCGTGTAATTCTTGTCGAGGCTGAAGCGCGGCTGGAACATGATGAAGAACTGGCTGTTGGCGCTGTTGGGGTCCTGCGCGCGTGCCATCGACAATGTTCCGCGCAGATGCGGGATAGGGTTGAATTCAGCCACGAGGTCAGGCAGCTGCGACGCGCCCGTCCCGGTCGCGGTGGGATCGCCCGTTTGCGCCATAAAGCCGTCGATCACGCGGTGGAATTTCAGCCCGTCATAGAAACCGGCGCGCGCCAGTTCCTTCACGCGCGCGACATGGTTTGGCGCAAGGTGCGGATAAAGCTGCACCGTCACGCGCCCACCAGTCGACAGGTCAATGTGCAGCATATATTCGGGCACGCCCAGATACTGGTCGGGCGTCAGCGTTGGTGCAGCGGCAGGTGCGGGGCTCGCCGGCGCGGCGTCCTGCGCGGCGACAGGGGCAGCAAAGCTGAGCGCCAGAGCGGACAAATACACCATCCGCGAAACAATTGACTTCATCAAAACATCCTGATCCTTAAGCGCACCCTGCTGTGCGCGCGGTCCCTAGCGGGAAAAAGCTGAACCCTCAATGATTGAGCGTGTGCGTCATTCGCCTTGGCGCAATCCGCGTTCGGCGATCCTTGCAGTTACGGCATCGCGCACCGCCGGGGTTACAAATTTTCCGATGTCGCCGCCAAAAATGGCAATTTCCTTGACCAGCCGCGAGGCGATCGGCTGCAGCGCCACGTCGGCCATCAGAAACACCGTCTCGACGCGGTCATTGAGCTGACGGTTCATGCCGGTCAGCTGATACTCATATTCAAAATCGGTGACACCGCGGATACCGCGGATCACCACCGATGCGCCCTGTGCATCAGCAAAATCCATCAGCAGCGAATTGAAACCGACCACCTGGATATTGCCGCCCGCAATCGCCGCGACTTCGCGCTCGACCATGCCCAAGCGTTCGTCATCGTCAAACATGGGCGCTTTGGCGATGTTGGTGGTCACGCCAACCACCAGCTTATCAACCAGCTTCGCGCCGCGCCGGATGATGTCGATATGCCCCAAGGTGATCGGGTCGAATGTGCCGGGATAGACGCCGATGCGCATCAATGGTCCCTTTCGACTACGTATCGAGCAATCGCGCGCAGCAAGTCGGCTTCTTCGCCAAAGCTGCCCAGATGCGCGACCGCTTGGTGCATCAAAAGGTCGGCCTGCGCTTTGGCGCGGTCGAGGCCCATCAGCGTGACGAACGTTTCTTTGCCCGCCGCATCATCCTTGTGCAGCGCCTTGCCCGCTAGCGCCTCGTCGCCTTCGACATCCATGATGTCGTCGGCAATCTGGAAGGCGAGGCCAATATCGCGGGCATAGGCCATGAGCGCACGGCGGCCTTCGTGCGGGACACGGCCCAAAATTGCCCCCGCCTCGACCGAAAAGGCGATAAGCGCACCGGTTTTCAGCTGTTGCAGGCGGCTGACGGTAGCGAGGTCGAAATTGGCGCTTTCGGCCGCCAAGTCCATCATCTGCCCGCCCGCCATACCTGCCGGGCCAGCAGCACGCGACAGTTCGAGCAACAGTTCGGCGCGCACGAAGGGGTCGGGGTGCGCGTCAGGATGTGCGAGCCATTCGAAGGCCAGGGCGTGGAGTGAGTCGCCCGCCAGCACCGCCGTCGCCTCGTCAAATGCCTTGTGCACCGTCGGCTTGCCACGCCTGAGGTCATCATCATCCATGCACGGCAAATCGTCATGGATCAGCGAATAGACATGCATTGCCTCCACCGCCGCCCCGACGGTCAGCGACAGGTTGCGGTCGACCCGGAATATATCCGCCGCCGCGCGCACCAGCAGCGGGCGCAGCCGCTTGCCGCCTCCGATCGCCGCGTGGCGCATTGCCAGATACAGCTTGTCGCGAGGGTCGCCGGGGACCGTCAGGCGCTGGTCAAAAAAGCGGTCAACCGCCTCGGCGACGTCAGCGAGCGCATCGCCCAAAAGGTCACTGTCGGCCACCGTGCCGAGGTTCATGGCGCATCCCCGAACGGAACGGTGCCCGTGGGCGCCCCATCGGCACCGACGCTGACCTGTTCGACACGCAGTTCGGCGGCCTTCAGCCGCGCCTCGCAATGCTGGCGCAGCGCCTGCCCGCGTTCATAAAGCGCCACCGATTCCTCGAGGCTGACATCGCCGCCCTCCAGTCGCCGGACGATGGTTTCAAGCTCGGCCATCGCGGCTTCGAAGCTCAGGCTTTCGGGCGCGGGCGGGGGGCTGGTGGGGTCACTCATCGCGCACCGCTTTGACCGCAGTGACGCGTCCGGGTCAAGCTTGACGTTATGGCGGCGCGCGATAGGCTGCGGCCATGTTCATCGGTCACTGGGCCCCCGCGCTGGCCGCCGCCGCGCACCCAAAAGCACCCGGGCTGGGGACGCTGTTCATCGCCGGCCAGCTGGTCGACTGGGCTTTCTTTGCTCTCGTATTGGCGGACATCGAACATCTGCGGCTGGCGCCGGGGATCAGCGTGATGAACCCGATGGACCTGTACCATATGCCCTATACGCACAGCCTTCTCGGGACACTGGGCTTTGCAGCGGTGTTTGCCGCGCTGATCTGGCGCACCACCAAAAGCCGCACCGGAGCGCTGATTGGCGGCGCGGTGGTGATGTCGCACTGGTTCACCGACTGGCTGGTGCATGTTCCCGACCTCACGCTGTGGGGCAGCCCGCCCAAGCTGGGGCTGGGGCTGTGGGACTATCCGGCCATTGCGATGCCGCTTGAACTGGGGCTGACCGTGCTCGCCTTCGCTATCCTTATCCGCGCGCGGCGACCCTCGCGGGCGGGATATGTGGCGCTGGCCGTGCTTGCATCGGTGATGCTGCTGGTGCAGGCGGTCAACTGGTTCGGCCCGCAACCGACCGAGCCCGGTGTAGCCGAAGCCATTACCGTGTTCGCCATCTACGGCATAATTACTGCCATCGCAGCATGGGCCGACCGCCGCCTTCCGCGCCAAGCAGAAAGTCCCGCATGACCACCCAGTTCATTGCCGCCTATGTCCTCACTGCCATCATTTTCGGTATCCTTGACGCCGTCTGGCTGGGGAAGATGGTGCCTACCGTCTATCGCCCAGAGATTGGCGAAATGCTGATGAAGGGTTGGCGACCCGCCCCCGCGCTGGTCTTCTACGCGCTCTACATGGTCGGGATCCAGATTTTTGCGGTCGCCCCTGCGCTCAAATCGGGCGAGTGGACAACCGCGCTCCTCTATGGCGCACTATTCGGTTTCTTCTGCTATATGACCTATGACCTCACCAATTATGCGACACTCAAGGTGTGGAGCCTGAAGGTCACTATCCTCGACATCATTTGGGGCACGGTCGCAACCGGCGCGGCGGCCGGAACGGCAGCGTGGGCAGTGCTGACATTCTTCCCCAAGGCGGGGTAGCGCGCCGCGCACGGCCAAGCTAAAGGCCGCGCATGAGCCAGATCACCCCCGCCATCGTTGCCGAGCACGGCCTGTCCGAGGAAGAATATGCGCGCGTCCTTACCGCGCTGGGCCGCGCGCCCAATCTTGTTGAACTTGGCATCTTCTCGGTCATGTGGTCCGAGCATTGCAGCTATAAATCGTCGCGCATTCATCTCAAGAAATTGCCGACAGAGGCGCCCTGGGTGATCTGCGGCCCGGGCGAAAATGCGGGCGTCATCGACATTGGCGACGGGCAGGCGGCGATCTTCAAGATGGAGAGCCACAACCACCCCAGCTATATCGAGCCCTATCAGGGCGCGGCGACCGGCGTCGGCGGCATTCTGCGCGACGTTTTCACCATGGGCGCGCGGCCCGTGGCGAACCTTAACGCGCTGCGTTTTGGTCGCCCCGACCATCCCAAGATGCGCCACCTGATCAGCGGTGTGGTGCGTGGCATCGGCGGTTATGGCAATTGCGTCGGCGTGCCCACCGTGGGCGGCGAGGTGAATTTCCACCCCGCCTATGACGGCAATATCCTGGTCAACGCGATGACCGTCGGCGTCGCCGACACCGACAAGATCTTTTATTCCGCGGCCAGCGGCGTCGGCAATCCGATCGTCTATGTCGGCAGCAAGACGGGCCGCGACGGCATCCACGGCGCGACCATGGCCAGCGCCGATTTTGGCGAGGACAGCGAGCAAAAGCGCCCGACGGTCCAGGTTGGCGATCCTTTCACCGAAAAGCTATTGATCGAGGCGTGTCTGGAACTGATGGCGTCCGACGCCATCGTCGCGATTCAGGATATGGGTGCGGCGGGCTTGACCTCGTCGAGCGTGGAAATGGCATCCAAGGGTGGGGTTGGTATCCACCTCAAAATGGATGACGTGCCGCAGCGTGAAACTGGCATGACCGCCTATGAAATGATGCTGTCGGAAAGCCAAGAGCGCATGTTGATGGTGCTCAAACCCGGCAAAGAGGCCTTTGCCGAGGCGATCTTCCGCAAATGGGAACTGGATTTCGCCGTCATTGGCCATGTCACTGACACCGGGCGAATGGTGCTGGAACATAAAGGCGAAATCGTGTGCGACATTCCGCTCGCACCGCTCGCCGACGATGCCCCGTTCTATGACCGCCCACATGTGCCGACGCCGCCTCGCGCCGCGCTGTCCGATGCGCCCGAAAGCGTCGATCCAGCGGCGGACCTGCTCACGCTCATGGGTAGCCCCGATATTGCCAGTCGCCGCTGGATCTGGGAGCAATATGACGCCCAAGTCGGCGGCGATACGGTCGCGCTGTCGGGCGGTGATGCTGCCGTGGTGCGCGTCCACGGGCATGACAAGGCGCTGGCGATGACAACGGATTGCACCCCGCGCTATTGCTTTGCGGACCCGGTGGAGGGCGGCAAACAAGCGGTGGCCGAGGCGTGGCGCAATCTGACCGCCGTCGGCGCGACGCCGCTCGCTATCACCAATTGTCTGAACTTTGCCAACCCGCAGCGGCCGGAGATTATGGGGCAGATTGTCGGGTGCTTGGACGGAATGGGGCAGGCGTGCCGCGCGCTCGACTTCCCAATCGTGTCGGGCAATGTCAGCCTCTACAATGAATCGAAAGCGACCGGCGGCGGCAGCGCCATCCTGCCCACGCCCGCGATTGGCGGTGTCGGCTTGATGCCCGACTGGCGGCAAGCCGTCACCATCGCCTTCAAGCGCACCGGCGACATTGTGCTCGCGGTTGGCGAACGCGGCGGCTATCTGGGCCAATCCATCTGGCTGCGCGAATGTCATGGCCGCGAGGATGGCCCGCCGCCGCCCGTTGATCTGGCCGCCGAGCGCCGCACCGGCGACTTCATCCGCGCCAGCATCCGCAAGGGCTGGATTACCGCCTGCCATGATGTGTCCGACGGCGGGGTTGCGGTCGCGCTCGCCGAAATGGCGCTGGCCGGCGATATCGGTGTGATGGTCAATGAAGAGCAACCCTTCGGCGTCGCGGGCAGTTTTTTTGGCGAGGATCAGGGCCTCTATCTCGTCACTGTGTGCGACACATGCCTCGCCGATTTCCTCGCTGAAGCGCACAAAGCCGACGTGCCGGTCGACCCGCTGGGGCGCACCATCAAGAACCGCATCATCTTTGAGCTGCCCGAGGGCGATTTCGCCGTCGGCCTCGCGGAACTGCGCAAGGCGCACGAAGAATTTTTCCCGGCATTGATGGAAGGCTGACCCGATGGAGACGGCGGGCTATTCGGGAACGCCGCTCGCCAAGAAGCTAGGGCTGAAACCCGGACTGAGCCTGTGGACGCACGCGCAGCCCGTAAGCGTGGCCGCGGAAGTTGCCGACGCCGGATACACGCTTCTCGCTGAACCCGCCGCAGGAATGGATGCTGCTCATATTTTCGTGACCGAAGCAGCGCAGCTGGCGGTGCTGCTGGACGACTTGCGCCACACCATCGCAGCCAGCGGCTTTGTCTGGGTGAGCTGGCCCAAAAAGGCTTCGAAGCAACCGACCGACATTACCGAAGATATCATCAGGGACGTCGCGCTGCCAATGGGCTGGGTCGACGTAAAGGTGTGCGCTGTCGATGCGGTGTGGTCAGGGCTGAAACTGGTGATCCGCAAAGAACTGCGCTGACGGCTAAAGGCCATAGCGCCAGCTGAGCAGCGCCGACAAAGTGACGGTCATAATCGCCACCAGCGGCACGCCGGTGCGGACATAGTCGGCAAAACGATAGTCGCCCTCCTTCATGATGAGCATATTGGTCTGATAGGCGACGGGCGTGGCATAGCAGAGGTTGCAGCCAAACAGCACCGCCAGCACCAGCGGTTCTGCAGGCATGCCGAGCTGCTGGGCCAGCGCAAAGGCGATCGGCGTTCCTACCGCCGCTGCCGTGGCGTTCGAGGCGAAATTGGTCAGCAATGTCACGAACAGCATGATCGCTGCCACCACCGCAAAGGCCGGGAGATATTGCAGGATCGACGCCAGCGCCGCCGCCATGCCGCCGGCCGCACCGCTTTTAAGGACGAGGTCGCCCAGCGCGATGCTGGCCGCAATAAGGACGATTACCTGCGCCGACAGCGCGCGGCCAACCCGGTCGAAACGCACGCAGCCCGTCACGAACATGGCCGTCGCCCCGGCCAGTGCCGAAATGGCAATCGGCACCAGCCCCGACGTTGCCAGCCCGACCGCGACGCCCATGATTGTCAATGACAGCGCGGCTTTCGACCGTCGTGGTAATTCTTCGACCCCGGCAAGCAACAGCAAGCCTTCATCGGCGGCCAGCCGCTGGATCGCGGCTTCGGTGCCCATCACGAGCAAAATGTCGCCATCGCCCAACACCGCGTCGGTTGCCGAATACTGGTCGGGTGCGACGGGTGGCAGCGCCGGATTGAGACCGATGACTGCAACGTCGCGCAGGCCTGCCGTGCGCAAACTTCGTCCGACCAACCGCGAATCGGCATGGACTGCCAATTCAGCGATCAACAGATCGCGCGCTTCGCGCCGAGCATCGGCCTCCAACCGCTCGACCAACCAGTGTGGCGCGAGCGCGGCGTCCATAAGCCGCGCCGCTTCGCGAAGGTCAGCAGAGCTCCCACGCACAACAAGCGGTTCGTCAATCGCGATCGGGGCGGCGCGGGCAGCAAAACGCAGCGCTCCGGGAAGACGCGGCACCCATTCCCGCAAAAATTGACCCAACGCCGCCGATTGCGGGCGCGGACGCAGCACGGCAAAATAATCATTGGCGGCAACACCGATTTCAGGTGCGTTATTGCCGAGCAGACGCGGCATCACCAGCCAGACATAGGGCAATGCCACCAACGCCGCGATTGCCACGAGGGGGGCAAATTCAAATATGGAGAAGGGCTTCATGCTCAGATCCTGGGCAATCGAAACGACCAGCAGATTGGTGGAAGTGCCGATAGTCGTCGCCATCCCGCCGATCAGCACGGCAGCGTTGACCGGGATCAGCGTTTTCGACGGTGGCATTCCGCCTTGACTGCCCAGTTGCAGCAAAATGGGCAGCAACAGCACCAGCACCGGCGTGTCGTTAACAGTCATGCTCATGCCAAAGGCCAGCAATATGGTAACGAGCAGGCCAATTTGGTGGTTGAACTGCCACACCCGGCGCAGCAGGCGTGTGGCGGGTTCCAGCGCGCCGCTGACTACCAGCCCGCGTCCCATCACCATCAGCGCGCAAATCGTGATCAGCGCTGGATGGCCAAAGCCCTGAAAAGCGAGCGCCAGGCCTTCATTGGGCGCGGCGTCGGGCAGCGGGAATAGGTACAGGCCCAGCGCAATCGCCGCGATTGTCGACAGGGAAATTATTTCCGTGCGCGCCCGCTCGGTGGCAAAGGCATAAAAAACCAGCAGCGCCAGCAGCAACGCGGCGATGGCATGGCCGCCAAAAATCGGTGAGTTCATAGCGCACCCTAGCCGCAATGATGCGGAGGGGCAAAAAGGACTCAGGCAGTCTGCGGCGCGAGCGCGGTTTCGGCGGGGTTCAGCCCCGCCGCGCGCATCACTTCATGCGCGCGGTGATAGTGCGCTGGCTTGCCTATACCGAGGCGCGCGCGCGCCGCATCAAGCGGTTCGCGTAGCAACGCGGCAATGTCCTGATGCGCGATATTGCCGGCCGCCTTGCCCAGCCGCCGCGCCTCGCGGATGCAGCCGAAAATGCCCGCCTCACGCGGGACATGTTTGCGAATCTGTGCTGCTCCCGCCCAGGCGATGAACAAGGAGCCCCAGCTAGGCGTGTGGCATTCGGAAAAGGCCAGCACGCACGCCTCGCCCAGCGCATCGCGGCCATAGCCGGTCAGCACATGGTGCAGGTCGTGCGTATCGCGCAGCCGGTTGGCGTAAAGTTCGATCAGGTCGGTATAGTGCGGCTGTCCGCGGCGAAAGCGGGCGTATTCATCGACCAGCCCCTGAGCAGTCAGCCCTTCACGCTCCATGAACGCCAGGTAAGCGCGCCCCACCGTGCCGGGTTCGAGCCGGCGCAGCGTGTCATGATCGTCGAGCAGCGCGACCAGATCGACCGGCTGGTCGAGCGTTTGACGCCCGAAATCGCTGGCGTAGAAACGTTCGGCCGCGCGGGCAAAACGCTTGTCGCGCAGCGAATTGATGATGTGGAACACCTGTTCGGTGTCTTCCTTGTCCGCGACCAGCTTCTTGAAATGGCCCCACGCCTTGAGGGGGCGAAAGCCGCCATTGATACGGTCGGGGTGGGCAAGGGGAATGGCAGTCATCAACTTTGTCCTGAAACAGCGATTCGCTCGCTTATCAACATCGATGTTAATAAGCCGTTTCGATGGCGCTTTCAAGGGAGCGATTATTGCGATAGCCAGCCCCGACATGACCGACCACCGCGCCATACCCTTTCCGCCCCTCCCCGCGATGACCGATGGTGAACGCGTTGCTGCGGCCCAAGCCTTTGCCGATCATATTGCCCGGCGACACACGGTGCGCGCCTTTGCGGCGACGCCGGTGCCGCGCGCGGTGATCGAAGCGGCAATCCGAGCAGCTGGAACCGCACCCAATGGCGCGAACCACCAGCCATGGCATTTTGCGGTGATCGGCTCGCCCGACAAGAAGCGCGCGATCCGTGAGGCCGCCGAGGTGGAGGAACGCGAATTTTACGCCGGACGCGCGAGCGATGAATGGCTGGATGCGCTTGCGCCGCTCGGCACCGATGCCGACAAAGCGTTTCTGGAGAACGCGCCTTGGCTGATCGTCGTGTTTGCGCAGCGACGCGGCGGGATTGAGCCGGGCGAAAAGCGGCAAAATTATTATGTGACTGAGAGCGTCGGCATCGCCTGCGGCCTCCTCTTGACGGCGCTGCACAGCGCAGGGCTGGCAACATTGACACACACGCCGTCGCCGATGGGATTTCTGCGCGACTTGTGCGGGCGCGACAGCGACGAAAAGGCGCTGATGATCATCGTGGTCGGGCACGCTGCCGCCGATGCCACCATCCCGGTGCAGGCGACACGCAAAAAGCCGCTGGAGCAAATTTCGAGCTGGTTCTAGCCAGTCAGTCGCGGGGTCATTTTTCCCTTTTCATCATGGTTTTATCCTGCTCTTGTCCGCGCTGGCAAGGGGGCCGCCATGACCGATCAGGACCGTTTCATCAGCCTTGATGCCATTCGCGGCATGGCCGTGATGGGCATTTTGGCGATGAATATTTATGCCTTTGCGCTGCCGCTGGCGGGCTATTTCAATCCGCTCGCAGGGGGGGCGCCAGCAAGCGGCGACATTGCCACCTGGGCGTTCAACTTCATCTTTATCGACAGCAAGATGCGGGGCATGTTTTCCATGCTGTTCGGGGCAAGCACGCTGCTTGTCATGGAACGCGCCACAGCGAACGGGCGCAGCGCAGCAAAGAGCCATTATGCCCGCATGTTTTGGTTGTTCGGGTTCGGCCTTGTCCATTATTATCTGATCTGGTTCGGCGACATTTTAACGCTCTATGCCGCTTGCGGCGTATTGCTCTATTTCTTCCGCAACCTGTCGATCCGAGCCTTGCTCTGGTGGGCGGGCGGCTTTGCGCTGCTGTCGATGCTGATCTTCGTGCCCTTTTGGGCGCTGCTCGCCGCTTTTGAGGCGGGGATGTTGGCACCCGAAATGCAGGCAGGGCTGGCCGAAGCGATGGTCGACATCAACCGCGATTTTGGCGTCGATAGCAAAGCCTTCGCCAAGGAGGTCGCACTGATGCGCAGCGACTATGGCGCCATCCTCGCCGACCGTCTGGGGCCGCAGGCCGATGGGCCATTGGCACAGATCATCTCCTTCATCTGGGAGACAATGGCGCTGATGTTGGTCGGCATGGCGCTGTTCAAGGCGCGGATGCTGACCGGCGAGTGGGACGCCGCACGCTATGCCAAATGGGCGACGCGCTGTTTCCTGATCGCGGTGCCGCCTCTGGCCGCGCTGGCGTGGTATCAATTCAGCAGCGATTTTTCGGTAGCCAGCGTGTTCGGCAGCAGCATCGCATTGTCGATGCCGTTCGATTTCATCCTGACCGTCGGTTGGGCGGCGCTTATCATGCTGGCGATCAAGAGCTGGTTGAACGCCGCGGCCGTTACGCGGCTGGCGGCGGCGGGGCAGATGGCCTTTACCAATTATCTGGTCACGTCGATCATCATGACCACCATCTTTTACGGCTACGGCCTGGGGCTGTTCGCCAGCGTATCGCGCCCGGTGCTCTATCTGTTTTGTTTTGGCATGTGGGCGGCGATGTTGCTGTGGTCCAAGCCATGGCTGGCGCAATTCCATTATGGCCCGCTTGAATGGCTGTGGCGCAGCTTGTCGCGAGGACAATTGCAAAAAATGCGGCGCTGACCATTTGCCTATTGCGAAGCATTCGCACTTAAGGTAGCGAATGATTCGCAATAGTGAGGTGCGCCAGTGATCGTCTGCGTTTGCAATGCCATTCGGGAACGCGAAATTCGCGAAGCCGTGCAAAAGGGTGCGCGCAGCCCGGCACGCGCCTACCGCGATCTGGGCTGCCAAGTGAAATGTGGGCAGTGCGTGCCGTTCGCGCGAGACATTATCGGTCGAGAGCGCGCGACTGCTTGCTAGTCGCAATAGCCAAATTCCTTGATTTTCCGCCATTTTTTGACTGTTCGCATGGCGCGGACGGCGCTATGACTCTGGCCATTAGTCATCAGCAGGACAGATCAGATGAAGGGCGACGCCAAGGTAATCGAGCTACTCAACGAGACGCTCAAGAATGAACTCACAGCAGTCAACCAGTACTGGTTGCATTACCGGATGCTCGACAATTGGGGCGTAGCGAAGCTGGCCGCGTTTGAGCGGCACGAGTCCATCGACGAGATGAAGCACGCCGACAAGCTGGCCGAGCGCATCCTGTTCCTGGGGGGGCTCCCCAATTTCCAGTTGCTAGGTCGGCTGCGCATCGGTGAGACGGTCGAGGAAATATTGAAGGCCGACCTCGAGCTGGAATATGAAGCGCTGGATCAACTCAAGGGCGCGATTGTCCACTGCGAAAACGTACAAGATTATGTGAGCCGTGAGCTGTTTGCGCACATCCTTGCCAGCGAGGAAGAGCATGTCGACATGCTGGAAAAGCAGTTCGATCTGATCGAGCGCATGGGTATTGCCAATTACATCCAGCTCAATTCGGAGCATGCTGGGTCGGAGTAAATCCTCGCCGTCGCCCTGAACCAAGTACAGGACGTCGATGGGTTGGCGCGTTTAAGCCGCGAATCCCTTGGCGCGTCCGAAGCCGGTTACCGGGCGGCGCTGAACCAGCGGGTTGGTTTCGGCCTCTAGCGCGTCGAGCGTCGCGTTGAACAACGAGCGCAGGCCGACAACCTTGGGCAGATATTCCTCGGGCGATACCCGCATTTCGACGCAGCGGCGGGCGAAGGTTTCGATATCTTCTGCCAGCAGCGCCAGTGTTTCGGCCCCAAATTGGCGCGATTCGCCCTTTAATGTGTGCGCCGGCATTACCAGTCCGCGCGCATCGCCTTCACGCATCGCATTTTCGATGGCGAGCACCGACTTGGTGCCATCCTCGCGGAAATAGCCGAGAATGCGAACAAAGGCCGCCCCCAGCTGCGCGCGCGAGGCGCGATATTCGTCCCAATCAATCAGCGTCTGGTCCTGATCCGTCATCACAATAGCCCTTGGACCGCTACGGTCCTGCCACCCGTCATGGCAGCGATGCGTAAAAAAGCGGTTACGGGCAGGTTAGCGCGGGAGGGTGCAGTGCCGCACGGATGTGCCAGATCGGGCCATCGCGGCGGACCGACAGCTGCCAGCCGTGCAGCGCGGCCAACGCCGTCGCTTCGCCTTCTGCCTTGGGATCGTCAGCCAGCAGCAGCGCTTCGCTATGCGCGCGCATTGTTTTCGCAAGCCGCAAGGCGGGCCAAGGGCAACGCATGCCGCGCGCATCCACGGTCACCACCTTTGCTCAATCCTCGTCAAACGGATTGCGGCTGTTGCGGAAGTTAAGGCGGATAGGCACGCCTTCAAAGCCCAGCTCGCGGCGCATGCCGTTGGTCAGATAGCGCTGGTAACTTTGCGGCAACAGGTCGGTGCGCGATCCGAAGATGATAAAGGTCGGCGGCCGCGTTCGCGCCTGCGTCATATAGCGCAGCTTGATACGTTTCCCGCCAGGCGCAGGCGGCGGATTGGCGTCGCGCGCACGTTCGAACCAACGGTTCATCTTGGCCGTCGAAACCCGCTGTGACCAGATGGCACGCTGTTCGAAGGCGACGCGCAGCAGCACATCAATACCCTTGCCCGTCGCGCCCGACACGGTGAGCAGCGGTACACCGCGGATCTGGGCCAACCCTTCCTCAAGCGCCGCCCGCACGCCGTTGAACAGGCTACTGGCATTTTCAGCGACGTCCCACTTGTTGAGCGCGACGATCAGCGCGCGCCCCTCATCAAGTACGCGGTCGGCGATGCGCAGATCCTGTGCTTCCAGCCCCTTGGTTGCATCGAGCAGCAGCACAACCACCTCGGCAAAATCGATGGCGTGCAGCGCGTCGGCGACCGACAGCTTTTCCAGCTTTTCCTGAACTTTGGCGCGTTTGCGCATGCCGGCGGTGTCGAACAGCTGAATTTCGCGCACCTGGCCTTCGCCGTCGGTCCATTGCCATTCGACGCGGATGGAATCGCGCGTGATCCCCGCCTCGGGTCCTGTAATCAGCCTGTCCTCGCCGATGATACGGTTGATCAGCGTCGATTTGCCAGCGTTGGGCCGCCCCACAATGGCCAGCTTCAGCGGAGCACTATCATCCTCTTCGTCGGACTGCGGCGCATCATCCTCGTCCTCCGGCGGCTCGACATGAGGCCGCAGCGCGTCGAACAGATCGACCACGCCTTCGCCATGTTCGGCGCTCAAGGGGATAGGATCGCCAAGGCCCAGCGCATAGGCCTCAAGCACCCCCTGCTCGCCCGCCTTGCCTTCGGCCTTGTTGGCGACCAGCACCACCGGCGTCGCCTGGCTGCGCAACCAACGCCCGATTTCTTCGTCGAGCGGGGTCAGCCCGGCGCGGGCATCGATCATGAACAGCGCGACGTCGGCGTTCTGTACGGCCTTTTCGGTCTGCGCACGCATCCGGCCGGGCAGGCTGGCCGGATCTTCCTCTTCAAATCCGGCGGTGTCGACGATCAGGAATTTAAGGCCGAGGAGGTCAGCATCGCCCTCACGCCGGTCACGCGTCACGCCCGGCTGGTCATCGACCAGCGCCAGCCGCTTGCCAACCAGCCGGTTGAACAATGTGGATTTGCCGACATTGGGGCGGCCAATGATGGCCACACGGGCCTGCCGCGCCATGGTTTATTCCCTCTTCAGGCGATTCAGCGCCACGCCGTAATCCGCCCGCTGTCGTCGAGCAGATACAGGACGCCGCCCGCCACAATCGGCGGCTGCGACAAGGGCGACTTCAATTCCTGGGTTGCGGCGATGCTCCCATCTTCGGGCAGCACTTCGGCCAGCTGGCCTTCGGTGTTGACCAGGATCAACCGCCCGCCCGCGAGCACCGGTCCGGTCCAGCGGATTGGACCTTCCTTGTCTTCCTCGTCGCGAAAGCGAGCGAGTTGCCCAATCCAGCGGACTTTGCCGGTGGCGCGGGCGATGCACAGCAGTTTGCTGTCATCGGTCACCGCGTAAATCCACTCGCCCGCCACCCACGGTGTGGAAATGCCGGCAATCGAAATTTCCCAACTGCGCTGCCCGGTCAGCAGTTCATAGGACGCCATGCGCCCACCCTGCCCCAGCGCAAAGACGCGGCCACGGTCGATCACCGGGTCGGCGTCCACATCGGTCAGCGTTGCCACCGACAGGGCCATGCTGGTCCGCGCCAGCGCATCATCCCACAGATCGCGCCCGTTTTCATAGCGATAGGCCTGAACCTCGCCCGAAGAATAGCCCGCCACGATGGTACCCTGTCCGGCGGCGGGGGAGCCTGCACCAAACACGCTGCCTGCCTGGAGCGAGGCCGATGCCTGCCACTGCACCGCGCCATCGGCGGCGGACAGCGCAATAATCTGGTTGTCCTGCGTCATCGCATAAACGCTGCCGAAAGCCACCGTCGGGGCACCCCGCAGCGGGCCGGCCGGTTTGACCTTCCACAGCACCGCTCCGGTTTCGGCATTTATCGCCGCGACGTCACCCACCCCACTGGTAGCGTAGACAAAGCCGCCATCCGCCGCGACGCCGCCGCCAAACAGCGAATCGGCAAAGTCGCGCCCGTCCGACCCGATGCTGACGCGCCACAACGCTGCGCCGGTGTCAGCGGCAAAGCCATGCACCTGTGCGTCAGTGCCAATGACGAACAACCGTCCGCCCGCCACCACTGGCGGCGAGGCGAGCCGCACCTTGTTGCTGTTACCCGCGATGCTGGCCGACCAGATTTGCGTCCGGCTATTGCCCAGCGCGACATGCCCCATCGACTTCGACGCATTGCCACCCGATTGCGGCCAGTCGGCATTGGCCTGCGCATCGGGGACCAGCACGGCCTGCCCCGCGATGGTCGGATCGAGTTTCACGCTGGCATCGTTCGACAGGATCGACACGCGGTTGCCGATGGTCGGCGTCTTGGGGCCGCCGTCGCCGCCGCCGAGCACGCCGCATCCCGCCAGCGGAACCGCCGCTAGCATCACCGCACTCAGTCGCCACATCATCCCGCGATGCTTATTTTGCATTCTGTCCGTCCTTCTGTGCCGCCGTCGAGGCACGGTCCTCGACCGCGTCGACGCCCAGCATGCCCGCCATTTGAATGGTGCGCGATTGCAGCGCCGGCGGGATGTCCTTGATCTTGGCTATTTTTGCATAGAGGTCGCCGGCCTGATCAAACCGGCCCGCCTGATAATGGGCAATGGCCGTCAGCTCAGCCGCGCTTGGGTACCAGGCAGAAACGGGGTCGGTGCTTCCGACAATCGGCGCCAGCCGCGCAATGACGACTTCCGGCTTCAGCGTGTCAAATTCCAGTGCGGTCTGGCGGATCAGCGCCATGTCGCGGATCGACTGGTCTACGGCCGTGTCGGCGGCAACCGCAGCCAGCAACGCGGCGGCGGCTTTTCGATCGCCCTCGGCGGCGCGCAAATTGGCGAGCTGGATGGTGGCGGCGGCACGATAGGCAGGGGTGGCGTCGGCCTTGATGGCGTCGAGCGCGGCGCGTGCACCCTTGGTGTCGCCGCCCTTCAGCTTGTCGAACGCAGCGACCAGCGCTTCGCCCTTTTCTCCGGCGGCGGCAAGCTGCTGGTTCTGCCAGAACAGAAAGCCGCCGAAGCCCAGCAGCCCGGCAACGACTAGCGCGATGATCCAGCGGCCATAACGGCGCGCAAAATTGTCGAGCGCATCTTTGCGGACGGCGTCATCGACTTCCTGCAACAGGGCGGCGTTGGCGGGGGGCCGGGTGGCCAAGGCTGGTCTCCAATATCTCTTCGGTCGCTGCCGCGGCAGCGCGTGGCCCGTGTCCATAGCGAGCGCCCCCGCAAAGGCCAAGCCTTTCGCGGGGGCAGTCGGCCCTTGCAGGGGTCAATCGCGGTACAGTTGTTGCTCGGTCGGAAATGAACGCGCCCTGACTTCGCCGGCATATTCGGCGACCGCGCCGGTCACCACCGCCGCCATATCCTGATAGCGCTTCACAAATTTGGGCACGCGGTCGAACATGCCCAGCATATCGTCGGTCACCAGGACTTGCCCGTCGCACTGCGCCGACGCGCCGATACCGATGGTGGGGCAAGGGACGCGCTGCGTGATTTCAATGGCAATCGATTCCATGACGCCTTCGATAACCAACGCAAAGGCCCCCGCTTTGGCGACCGCTACCGCATCTTCGACAATCGCACGCGCTTCTTCCTCGCTCTTGCCGCGCACGCCATAGCCGCCCAGGATGTTCACCGCCTGCGGGGTCAGCCCGACATGGCCCATCACCGGAATGCCACGCTGCGTCAGGAATTCGATTGTCGGGGCAATCACTTTGCCGCCCTCCAGCTTGACCCCTGCCGCACCGGTTTCCTTGAGCAATCGCGCTGCATTGGCAAAGGCCAGTTCGGGCGAGGCTTCATAAGAGCCGAAAGGCATGTCGACGATGACCGCGGCATGATAGCTGCCGCGCACCACCGCCGCGCCGTGCAGCGCCATCATCTCCATCGTCACTGCGACGGTGTGCGGCAGGCCGTAAATCACCTGCGCCAGCGAATCGCCCACCAGCAGCATGTCACAATGCGGGTCGCACAGCTGCGCCATGCGCGCAGTATAGGCGGTCAGCATGACCAGTGGATCGCCGCCCTTGCGCTGGCGGATGCGCGGCACGGTCAGCCGCTTCATCGGCTGCGGCATCGGGTTGGCACGGCTCGTCGAAGTGTCGAGCGTCAGCGTTTTGGGAAGCGTGGACATGGGCGCTGGCCTTAGCGGGGAAAGGTACGCGGCAAAAGGGTGGATGCGGCTCTGTGTGAATTTTCCTTGACTCAGTGTTAAACATTATTAACATTGAGTCGCATTCAACTAACATTGGAGCAAAATAATGACATTCCGGGAAAAGACGCACTGGGTGGCGCTGGTGGTGATGGTTGCCGCCTTTGGCTGGTTCTTTATCCAATCGCACACCGCGCTACCGCGCGGGCCCGAGCATTTGGCAGCGAGCGGCGGGCTGCTGACTATCAGCACCATCGGTATCATCATTGCCATGTCGATCATCATCGGCTTCATCGCCGCACGCAATCCCAGCGAGGCGCACGCCGCTGCAGACGAGCGCGAACGATCAATCCACTGGCGCGGCACGCATTATGCCTATTATCCGGCGGTGCTGGGGATGTGGCTGTGCATCTGGCTGATCTTCAGCGGCTTTGACCGCGTAACGCTGCTTTACAGTCTGCTCGGCGTTGTCGTGTTCGCCGAGCTCATCCGTATCGGCGCCCAGCTATGGCTGTACCGACGGGAGGCATGAGCCATGGCGCTGCCCTTTACCAACGACATCCGCACGCTGCGCTTTCTGTCTGGCGAAATGACGCAGGCAGAGCTCGGCGAGCGCGTCGGTGTCACGCGCCAAACGATCGCGGCCATCGAGCAGGGCAAATATTCGCCCAGCCTGGAGGTCGCGTTCCGCATCACCGCGGTGTTCGGCAAGCCGCTCGACAAAGTGTTTATTTGGGGCGCGCCGCCAACCCGCTGACCGCCGCCGCCGCTTCGGTCACATTGTCACTGAACAGGCCATCGATACCGGTGGCCAGGAAGGCCCGGATTTCCGCCACCAAATCACCGGCGCTGCGGGGGTCCGGGCCGCTGCGATGATCGGCAGGCAGGAAATAATTTTCGCGGCGAAACGTCCAGACATGGACGGCGAGCCCTGCCTTGTGCGCGTCGGCAACCAGCGCGGTTGGCGCGGCCAGGCGGCCGTCGGTGCCGCGCGGAATCACCATGGCTTTGGCAACGCCAACACCATTGGCATAGACCGCAATCTGCTTCAGCCCGTCGGGTTTCGCCATATCGCCATAGGTAATGGCCGGGCGGTCGGCTGGCCCGCCAGCGTCCGCCATCAACTGAATCAAGCGCAATTTGGTGCGCCCGCGCAGCTCGATGAGGTTGCCGATTTCAAAGCTTTGGATGAACACTGGTGCCGTCGCATCACGGTGCCCGAAGCGCTCGAGCGCCGCAAGCAATGGTTCCTGATGGGCAAGGCCAATGCTGGCGAAAAAGCTGGGATGCTTGGTTTCGGGATAGACCCCGATCACGCGCCCGCGTTTTTTCCCTTCGTCACGCGCCAGCGCCAGCACCTCATCAAAGGTCGGCACTTCATATTGTCCATCAAAGGCCATATTCGCAGCCCGCAATTGCGGCAGCCGCTCTCTGGCGCGCAGCGTTTTGAGTTCGGCGAGCGTAAAGTCCTCGGTAAACCAGCCGGTAAAGCTCTCACCGTCAATCACTTTGGTTGCCTTGCGCGCTGCAAATTCCGGGCGGTCGGCGACGTCGGTGGTCTCCGAAATCTCATTCTCGTGCCGCGCCACCAGCACGCCATCCTTGGTCAGCACCAGATCAGGCTCGATGAAATCCGCGCCCTGCTCGATGGCAAGGCTGTAGGCCGCCAGCGTATGTTCGGGGCGCTCGCCCGACGCGCCGCGATGCGCGATAACGATGGGTTTGGCAGCGGCGGTCATGGGCAGCAGCAGGGCGAGCAAGATGAGCAGGAAGCGCATCCTGCGGGCCTTGCATCTGCACATGACAGATGCAAGACGGCGCTCACACTAGGCGCGCCGCCCATTCGCCTTCCTTAAAGCCGACCAGCAGCCCGCCCGGATATTCTACCACCGGCCGCTTGATCATCGCCGGTTCTGCCAGCATGAGCGCGCTGGCTTTGGCGGCGTCCAAATCGGCCTTGGCATCTTCCGTCAGTTTGCGGAACGTCGTGCCACTCTTGTTGAGCAGCACGTCCCAGCCGAGCGTCGCAACCCAGCCGTTCAGCCGCGCGCCATCCAGTCCGTCTTTACGGAAATCGTGGAAGCGGTGGGGAATGGCCGCCGCGTCGAGCCACCGCCGCGCCTTCTTTACCGTGTCGCAATTCGGTATCCCGTAAACCGTGATCATGCCGCTCCGCCCGCCACCAGCCCCGATTGGGCTGCGCGGGCATTGGCATCGCCCAGCTTGCTGCGCAAGGCCTGGGCAAAGCCATCTTGCAAGACTGCCCGCGCCGCCGGATTGGCCGCGAGAAAGGCGCGCAGCCGCTCGGCTGGCACAAACCACAGCCGCGCATTGGTGATGAGGCGCACGGTGGCGGTCGCACTGCCGCCGTCAACGACCGTGGCCTCGCCGATCAAGTCGCCCGCGGTGCATTGCCCTACGTTCACTTCGTCGCGCACCACCTCTGCGGCACCTGCCGCGATGAAGAACAGGCATGGCGCGGCCTGTGCCTGATGGATGAGCACATCACCGCGCGACGCTTCGATCCAATGCCCTTCATCGATCAACCGGCGTGCGGTGACCGGCTCGAGCCCGCCAAAATGCGCCTCGCGCAGCGCCGCGTCATCCGAAGTGAACCGCACATCGGCGCGCTTGAGCGCTCCCAGCGCATATTTGAGCAACATGGCCACAACGAGCAGGCTGAACAGCAGGGCATAGGATGGCCGGTCGATTACGAAAATACTGGTGGCAACGCCAAACAGCGCGCCTAGGCCGAACAGCATCGAACGCACTGGCTCGCGTGTGGCCAATACCGCCGCGATAAGCAGCAATATGCCAACGTGGCCCAGCCACGCTCCATCCGCCAGCCAATTCATCCCATCTTGCCCGTTCTGTTTTTTGTCAGGCGCGACCCGGTGTTCAGCTTAACCCAAAGCCAGTCGATTTCCCATAGCAAGAAATCTTGTTTCACGGTGACGCAGATTTGGCGTAACGATCGCGCTGGATGACGGCATTATAGGAAACGGCGCGGCCTTTGACTTGCCTTATCGCTGCCACCGCGCCATGGGGCTGCCCCCATTGCCGTGACAATTTGGACTGAAGCAAGATGACGCAACCTTGGCAACCGCACAGCTGGCGTAACCACGAAGCCCGGCATTTGCCGGCCTATCGCGACGCAGCCGCACTCGCCGCAGCCGAACGCGAGCTAGGCAATTATCCGCCATTGGTGTTTGCGGGCGAGGCGCGTGACCTGACGCGCGAATTGGCGCGCGTGGTCGAGGGCAAGGCGTTCCTGCTCCAGGGCGGCGATTGTGCCGAAAGCTTTGCCGAATTTCACCCCAATAATATCCGCGACACCTTTCGCGTGCTGCTGCAAATGGCGGTGGTGCTAACCTTTGCGTCTAAGCTGCCGGTGGTGAAGGTGGGGCGCATGGCGGGCCAATTCGCCAAGCCGCGGTCGAGCGATATTGAAGTGCAGGGCGATGTGTCGCTGCCCAGCTATTATGGCGATATCATCAACGATATCGCCTTCGATGCTGCCGCGCGCGAGCCCGAGCCGCAGCGCATGGTCAAGGCGTACAGCCAGTCGGCGGCGACGCTCAATCTGCTGCGTGCTTTTGCGAACGGCGGCTATGCCAATTTGCATCAGGTCAACAGCTGGACGCATGATTTCATGGGCCGCAGCCCATGGGCGAAGAAGTATCAGGAAACCGCCGGGCGCATTTCCGAAGCGCTCGCCTTCATGGAAGCGTGCGGGGTGACGCCGGAAACCGTGCCGCAAATCAAGGGCACCAGCTTCTTCACCAGCCATGAGGCGCTGCTGCTGCCCTATGAACAGGCATTGACGCGGCAGGATTCGCTGACCGGCGGCTGGTACGACACTTCGGCCCATTTCTTGTGGGTGGGCGACCGCACGCGGTTCGAGGGCAGCGCGCATGTCGAATATCTGCGCGGCATCGGCAACCCCATCGGCATGAAGTGCGGGCCTAGCCTCGAACCCGACACGCTCTTGCGCCTGCTCGATACATTGAACCCCGGCCATGTACCGGGGCGCATGACGCTGATCACCCGCTATGGCCATGATAAGATCGAGGCTGGGCTGCCCAAACTGGTGCGCGCGGTCAAGGCGTCGGGCCATCCGGTGGTCTGGTCATGCGATCCGATGCACGGCAATGTCATCAAGGCAGCGAGCGGGTACAAGACGCGTCCCTTCGATCGCATCCTCGCCGAAGTGCGCGGCTTTTTCGCCGTGCACCGCGCCGAAGGCACGCACGCGGGCGGCATCCACGCCGAAATGACCGGACAGAATGTCACCGAATGCACCGGCGGCGCGGTGGCGATTACCGACGAAGGGCTATCGGACCGTTATCACACGAACTGCGACCCGCGCCTGAACGCTGCGCAATCGCTCGAGCTTGCGTTCCTGCTCGCCGAAATGCTCAATCAGGAAATGAGCGAGCGGGCGAAGGTCGCGGCATAAAAATCCTCCCCGGAACAGGGAGGATTTATTTGCCCGCCCAGCGCTTGATGCTGCCAAACGCCCGCGCCAGTGCAACGTGCAGGTCGGCATCTTCGGCGGCACCGCCGAGCGGATAGGGCTGACCAGGCTGGTCGGCGGGGCCGTGGTAATTGCTGCCAAGGAAGGCTTGCAGCAACGCCATGTCCGAAAAGCTGCCGCCCGCCATCAGCGACACCACGCCCTTGGCGCCAAACGCCCACCCATCCTGCCGCTGGACAAAGGCATCGGCCTCGCCGTCGGTATCGAGCTTGCGCCCCAGCTTGGTCGCGACTTCGGCAACCAGCGTATCGTGCGGAACCGAACCGCGCCCGATGGTCGCAACCGGCGTCCCGCGCGGGCTGATGGCAATGGTATCGATGTTGAGCGCGACGGTAATGTCGGTCAGCGGCACCACTGGATTGTCGGCAAAATGATAGGCGCCCAGCAGTCCGCTTTCCTCCGCCGTGGTGGCGAGGAAATAAATGTCGCGGTCGGGCCGCGCGCCCTGTCCCAGCCTTTTCGCCACCTCGATCATCACCGCAATGCCGCTGGCGTTATCGACCGCACCGTTGCAGATGCGGTCCGGCGCACCTTCGGGGCGGCATATACCCAGATGGTCCCAATGCCCCATAATGACGATCGCTTTGCCATCGGGTTTGGCACCCGGCAGCTTGCCAATGATATTGTGGCTGTCGAAGGCTCGGATCGCGGTTGATGCGGTCAGGTCGGCGCGGATGCCCAGATCGCGCATCATGAAATCGGGACTTTTGGCCGCAGCGCGCAAATCATCCGATTTTTCGCCTGCACGCGTCACCAGCGTGTCGAAGGCGGTGGGGGCGAGGAAACCGCTGACCCCCGGGCCGCTCGCCGCATTGGTGCCCAGCGTCACATTGGCGTTCATCAACGCACCCTTAAGCTGCGCCCAGGGCAGGCTTTCGCCGGCGACCACCAGTACCGCCGCCGCGCCCGCTTCACCCAGCAACCGCCGCCGGTCGCGATAGCGCGGCAGGTTGGTGCCAAAAGGCACATTGTCGAACAGCATGACGGCGATCTTGCCGCGCACGTCGGCGGCGACCTTGCCGGTCGCATCGACGCCATAGCCGACAAAAACGACCGGCAAATCTTTGAGCTCGGCGCTGGCGGTGCGACTGGTCAACAAAATACCATCGTCTTCCAGCGCAATGGCCCGGCCATCGCGCCGAAAGCTGGCGGTTCCGCCCAGATTTTTGGATTCGACCAGCGGTACCGGTTGCAGCCACGGCGTCGCGCTGCCCGGCACCGGGACCAGACCCGCCTTGGCCCATTCGCCCGTAATATAGGCGATGGTTCGGTATTCGCCGGTTGTCCCCGGCGCGCGCCCCTCGAAAGTATCGCTGGCAAGGATGTCGATATGCGCGGCGAGTTCGGCCTCGGTAACCGGCTTGTCGGACTGCGCAGCGGCAATGGGGACAAGGGCGAAGGCCGCAGCGGCGGCAAGCAAAGCGCGTGTGATCATGGCGCGCAGCGTTGCCACGCGCTCGGCGTCAGCGCAAGATGCGCACCAGCGGCGCGGGTCAGCTTGTTTGGCGCGCCAACAGCGCGCGGGCTTGCGCCACGTGCATATCCTCGATCATCCGCCCGCGAAACCGCTGCGCACCGCCGGTCGCGGCGGCGATGATGGCTTCGGCTTCCTCGATCTCGGCGGGCGTGGGCGCGAAGGCGGTGTTGCACGGACCCACCTGCGACGGGTGCACCAGCGTCTTGCCATCGAAGCCCAGTCGTCGACCTTCGGCGGCCTCGGCGGCGAAGCCCGCAGCATCGTCGATGGCGTTGTACACCCCGTCAAACACCAGCTTGCCACCCGCGCGCGCCGCCAGCACGATCGTCTGGATGGCCAGAGTCATCGCGCCGCGGTCGGTGACGTCAGGGAGCTTCAATTCCATGGCGAGGTCGTTGAGCCCCGCCACCAGCGCCGCGACGCTGGCATGCGCGGCAATATCGCGCGCGGCATAAACCCCCGCCGGGCTCTCGATCATGGCGAACAGCGGTTTGCCGAGCGCGGCGGGCGCGGCAAGTTCGCCAGGCGCATCCACCTTGGGCACCACAATGGCGTCGCAAACGACTCCAACCATTGCGGCAAGGTCCGCCGCCTGTTCGGGATGCCCGTGCGCATTAATCCGCACCGCGACGCGCTTGCCGGGATAACCCATGGTCAAGGCTGCGCGCATCGCATCGCGCGCCTCGGCCTTGCGGTCGACCGGGACCGAATCTTCAAGGTCGATGATCAGCATGTCGGCGGCCAGGCCGCGCGCCTTTTCCAGCGCGCGCGCATTGGCAGCGGGGACGTAGAGCAGCGAGCGCGGCGGTGGGGCAAAATTAACCGTCATGTCCGAATATGCTTGGCGCGCGTCACCGCAATTGGCAATGATACACGGTAATCAACAGGGGATAATCCATGGAATATTTCGTTCTGGCGGTATTGGGCTTCGCCGTCATCATTGTGATGACGGGCGTCACTGTCGTTCGGCAAGGCTTTGTCTATACCATTGAACGCTTTGGCCGCTTCACATACGCGGCGCAGCCCGGATTTAACTACATCATCCCGTTCATGGACCGCGTCGGGCGCAAGGTGAATGTGATGGAACAGGTGCTCGACATTCCGGGGCAGGAAATCATCACCAAGGACAACGCCATGGTCGCGGTCGATGGCGTGGTCTTCTTCCAGGTCCTCGACGCGCCCAAGGCGGCCTATGAA
>JANRIY010000050.1:0-98085 GCA_033764495.1 Sphingopyxis sp.
GGCGAATTTGCGCCGACGCGCTTCTTCCCCGGCCACGCTGCTGACAAGAAGGGCAAACGCTGATGTCGAAGCCTAAAGCTCCCCGCCGCGTGGCGGAAAACGAGGCGCTGTCGGTCGGCACGCAGATTCGCGGGTCGGCGCAAAAGCTGAACCTCGTCGCGGCGCTGATCCGTGGCCGCAAGGTCGAGGACGCGATGAACGTGCTCGCCTTCTCGAAGAAGGCGATGGCGGTTGACGTGCGCAAGGTGCTTGCGAGCGCGGTCGCCAATGCCGAAAACAACCACAACCTCGACGTCGACGCACTCGTCGTCAAGGAAGCCAGCGTCGGCAAATCGATCTCGATGAAGCGCTGGCACGCGCGTGGCCGCGGCAAATCGACGCGCATCGTCAAGCCGTTCAGCCGCATCCGCATCGTCGTTCAAGAACAAGCAGAAGAGGCGTAAGATGGGCCAGAAGAGCAATCCGATCGGCCTGCGCCTGCAGGTCAACCGCACCTGGGACAGCCGCTGGTTCGCCGAAGGCGGCGACTATGGCCGCATGCTGATCGAGGATCTGAAGATCCGCCAGTATATCTTCAAGGAGCTGCCGCAGGCCGCGATCTCGAAGGTGGTGATCGAACGTCCCGCAAAGCTGTGCCGCGTGTCGATCTATGCCGCGCGTCCGGGCGTGATTATCGGCAAAAAGGGTGCCGACATCGAAAAGCTGAAGAAGGCGCTGGGCGCTTTCACCGGCAGCGAAGTGTCGCTCAACATCGTCGAAATCCGCAAGCCCGAAGTTGACGCCAAGCTTGTCGGCCAGGGCATTGCTGACCAGCTCGAGCGCCGCGTGGCCTTCCGCCGTGCGATGAAGCGCGCGGTGCAGTCGGCTATGCGCCTCGGCGCCGAAGGCATTCGCATCAACTGTGCAGGCCGTCTCGGCGGCGCGGAAATCGCGCGGACCGAATGGTATCGCGAAGGCCGCGTGCCGCTGCACACGCTGCGTGCCAACGTCGACTATGCCGAAGCCGAAGCCCACACCGCCTATGGCGTGTGCGGGATCAAGGTCTGGATCTTCAAGGGCGAAATCCTGGGCCATGACCCGATGGCGACCGACCGCCTGATGCTCGACGCGCAGACCACGGGCGTGCGCCCGGCGCGCGAAGACCGCCGGTAAGGACAGCTGACATGTTGCAACCGAAAAAAACCAAGTTCCGCAAGGCGTTCAAGGGCCGCATCCACGGCAACGCCAAGGGCGGTACCGACCTCAACTTCGGCTCCTACGGGCTGAAGGCGATGGAACCCGAGCGCATCACCGCGCGCCAGATCGAAGCGGCGCGCCGCGCGATCAGCCGCGCCATCAAGCGCCAGGGCCGTTTGTGGATCCGCGTGTTCCCCGACCTGCCGGTATCGTCGAAGCCTGCCGAAGTCCGCATGGGTAAGGGCAAGGGTTCGCCCGAATTCTGGGCCGCGCGGGTCAAGCCGGGCCGCATCCTGTTCGAACTCGACGGTGTGCCGGGTCCGGTCGCTGCGCTGGCATTCGAACGGGCTGCAATGAAGCTGCCGATCAAGACGAAGGTCGTTGCCCGCCTCGGCGACACCTCGCATCTGGAGGGTTAAGGGCCATGGCTATGGAAAAAACCACCGACCTGCGCACCAAGACCGACGACCAGCTGGCGGAATCATTGGGCGAGCTGAAGCGCGAGGCGTTCAACCTGCGGTTTCAGGCTGCCACCGGCCAGATGGAAAAAGCGTCGCGGGTGAAAGAAGTCCGCCGCTCGATCGCGCGTATCAAGACCGTCCAGACCGAGCGCGCGCGCTCGGCGGCGAAGTAAGGAGCACCCAGATGCCAAAGCGCATTCTGACCGGCACCGTGGTGTCCGACAAAGGCGACAAGACCGTCGTCGTGAAAGTGGAGCGCAAGGTTAAGCACCCGCTCTATGGCAAGATTATTCGCCAGTCGAAGAAATATCATGCCCATGACGAAGCCAATGAATTCAAGGCCGGCGAGACCGTCCGCATCGAAGAGACGCGGCCGATTTCAAAGCTGAAGACGTGGCGCGTGCTCGACAAGGTCGATACCCGCGTGACGCCGCAAGCCGCCGCCCCCGCTGCCGAAGGCTGATTGCCCCAGGCGTTGATTTTGCTGGAACCGCCGGGATGGCCCGGTAGGCCGAAAAGGAAGGAAATGCATCGATGATCCAGATGCAGTCACAGCTGGAGGTCGCCGACAACAGCGGCGCCAAGCGCGTCCAGTGCATCAAGGTGCTGGGCGGCTCCAAGCGCCGCACCGCGGGTGTCGGCGACATCATCGTCGTGTCGGTGAAGGAAGCCCAGCCGCGCACCAAGGTGAAGAAGGGCGACGTCCACCGCGCCGTCATCGTTCGCACGCGCAAGGATGTGCGCCGCGCCGACGGCAGCGTGATCCGCTTCGACGGCAATGCCGCCGTGCTGATCAACAAGAATGAAGAGCCCATTGGCACGCGTATCTTTGGCCCCGTCGTGCGCGAACTGCGCGGCCGCGGGTTTATGAAGATCATCAGCCTGGCGCCGGAGGTGCTGTAATCATGGGCATGGCCAAAATCAAAAAGGGCGACACCGTCGTCATCCTGTCCGGCAAGGACAAGGGCAAGACCGGCGAAGTGACGAAGAGCCTGCCGAAGGACGGCAAGGTTATCGTCGCTGGCGTCAACATCATCACGCGGCACAAAAAGCCGACCCAGACCAACCCGCAGGGCGGGCTTGAGCGGAGCGAAGCGCCGCTTGCTGCCAGCAAGGTTGCGATTGCCGACCCCAAGACCGGCAAACCGACGCGCGTGCGCTTCGAGGTCAAGGACGGCAAGAAGGTCCGCGTCGCCGTCAAGAGCGGGGAGACCCTGTAATGGCTGACAAATATACCCCGCGCATGAAGTCGCTCTATGATGACAAGATCATCAAGGCGATGACCGAGAAATTCGGTTACAAAAATGCAATGGAAGTACCGAAGATCGAAAAGATCACGCTCAACATGGGCGTGGGCGACGCGGTCCAGGACAAGAAGAAGGTCGAAACGGCCGCTGCCGAAATGGAACTGATTGCCGGGCAAAGGCCGGTAATCACCAAGGCGAAGAAGTCGATTGCCGGCTTCAAGCTGCGCGAAGGAATGCCGATCGGTTGCAAGGTGACGCTGCGCCGCGAGCGGATGTATGAATTCCTCGACCGGCTGATCACCATTGCGATGCCGCGCATCCGCGACTTTCGCGGCGTGTCGGCGAAGAGCTTTGACGGTCGTGGCAACTATGCCCTCGGCCTCAAGGAACAGATCATCTTCCCCGAAATCAACTATGACCGCATCGACCAGGTGCGCGGCATGGATGTGATCGTGACCACCACCGCGCGGACGGATGACGAAGCCCGCGAACTGCTCCGGCTGTTCGGCTTCCCCTTCCCGATCGAAGCCCAGGAGAAGGAAGCAGCCTGATCCCTAGGCGGATCATGCTGGTTCCTCTGACCGACAAGGAAAGAGAACTTAAGTCATGGCGAAACTGAGTTCGGTAAACAAGAATGAGCGTCGCAAGAAGCTGGTGAAGAAATATGCCGGCCGCTATGCGAAGCTGAAGGCGATGGCAAAGGACACCTCGCTCGACGAGGGCGAGCGGATGATCGCGCGCCTGAAGATGGCGGAAATTCCCCGCAACGGTAACCCGACCCGCATCCGCAACCGCTGCGAGCTGACCGGGCGTCCGCGCGCTTACTATCGCAAATTCCGGCTGTGCCGCGTGCAGCTTCGCGATCTGGCCAACAAGGGCCTGATCCCGGGCGTCGTGAAGTCGAGCTGGTAAGGAAGACGCAAGATGGCAATGACCGATCCTCTGGGTGATATGCTCACCCGCATCCGCAACGGCCAGCGCGCGAAGAAGGACAGCGTCCTGACGCCCGCCTCGACGCTGCGCGTCCGCGTGCTCGACGTGCTCCAGCGCGAAGGCTATATCCGCGGCTACAGCGAAGAAGCGCTGGGTGCCAAGGGCCAGCACAAGGGCCTGCGCATCGAGCTGAAATATTTCGAAGGCCAGCCGGCGATCCAGCATGTCGCCCGCGTGTCCAAGCCGGGCCGCCGCGTCTATTCGGGTTCGAAAGAACTGCCGATCGTGCGCAACGGCCTCGGCATCACCATCGTCTCGACGCCGCGCGGCGTGCTTTCGGATGCCGAAGCGCGCGAACTCAACGTCGGCGGCGAAGTGTTGGCGGAGGTATTCTGATCATGTCGCGTATTGGCAAGAAACCCGTGGCATTGCCGGGCGGTGTCTCGGCCTCGATCGAAGCGGGTACGCTGTCGGTTAAGGGGCCGAAGGGCACGCTGTCGCTGCCGCTGTTCGATGACATCAGCTACGAAGTCCGCGAAGGCGAGATTTCGGTCCAGCCCGCCAATGCCACGAAGCGCGCTCGCGCGTTCTGGGGCATGCAGCGCACGCTGGTCCAGAACCTCGTCACCGGCGTGACCGACGGCTTCACCAAGGTGCTGGAAATCACCGGCGTTGGCTACCGTGCCAACGCGCAGGGCCGCACGCTGAAGCTGCAACTGGGCTACAGCCACGATGTCGATTACGCGATCCCCGAAGGGATTGAGATCAAGACCCCGGACAACACCACGGTCGAAATCAGCGGCATCGACCGGCAAAAGGTCGGCCAGGTCGCGGCGGAAATCCGCCGTTGGCGCAAGCCCGAACCCTATAAGGGCAAGGGCATCAAATATCGCGGCGAGTTCATCTTCCGCAAAGAAGGCAAGAAGAAGTAAGCCATGGCACATCTTACCCCCTTTCAAAAACGCCGCCAGCGGGTGCGCACTGCCCTGCGCCAGCGCGCTGCCGGTCGTCCGCGCCTGTCGGTGCACCGTTCGGGCCGCCACATTTATGCGCAGGTCATCGACGATGCTGCCGGGACGACGCTCGCCGCCGCCTCGACGCTCGACAAGGACGTGCGCGGCGTGGCTGGCGCGACCTCGGCTGCTGCTGCCGAAGTGGGCAAGCGCATTGCCGCCGCTGCCAAGAAGGCGGGCGTGACGCAGGTCGTGTTCGACCGTGGCGGCTTCCTGTTCCATGGCCGCATCAAGGCGCTGGCCGATGCCGCGCGCGAAGGCGGATTGGAGTTTTAAGACATGGCTGATGAAGTAATGAACGCCGAAGTCCCCGCCACCGAAGACGCTGGCGCGCCGCGCCGCGGCCGCGGCGGTCGTGGTGGCCGCGATGGCGGCGGCAACCGTGGTCGCCGCGACGAACGGCGTCCTCCGCGCGATGGCGAAGAAGGCGGCGAAGAGCTGATTGAAAAGCTCGTCCACATCAACCGCGTGTCGAAAACGGTGAAGGGCGGTAAGCGCTTCGGCTTCGCCGCGCTCGTGGTGGTCGGCGACGGCAAGGGCCGCGTTGGCTTCGGCCATGGCAAGGCGCGCGAAGTGCCCGAGGCCATCTCGAAAGCGACCGCCGCTGCCAAAAAGGCAATGATCCGCGTGCCGCTGAAGGATGGCCGGACGCTGCACCATGACGGCCGCGGCCATTTCGGCGCGGGCAATGTCACGGTGCGTTCGGCTCCCGCCGGGACCGGCATCATCGCCGGTGGCCCGATGCGCGCGGTGTTCGAATCGCTGGGCGTTGCCGATGTGGTGACCAAATCGGTCGGCACCTCGAACCCCTATAACATGGTGCGCGCAACCTTTGAGGCGCTGGGCGAACAGACCAGCCCCAAATCGGTGGCGCAGCGCCGCGGCAAGAAGGTTTCGGACCTGCTGAAGCGCGGTGGCGCCTCGGCCAAGGTTGCTGACGCCGAAGCCGCCGCTGTGACGGAGTAAGCAAGCATGGCCAAGATCAAGATTAAGCAGGTCGGCTCGCCGATCCGTCGTCCGTCGAGCCAGCGCAAGATCCTGACCGGGCTGGGCCTCGGCAAGATGCACCGCGTCGTCGAGCTGGAAGACACTCCCGAAGTGCGCGGCATGATCCGCAAGCTGCCCCATATGGTGGAAGTAGTCGAAGGCTAAGACCTTCGTCGTTCCTGAAATTTAGCGCGAACATAGCGAAAGCGAGTGCAAGACAATGAAACTCAACGATCTTCGTGACAATGATGGCGCCCGCAAGGGCCGGATGCGCGTCGGACGCGGCATCGGCTCGGGCAAGGGCAAGACCGCCGGGCGCGGGCAAAAGGGCCAGAAGGCACGCTCGGGCGTTGCCATCAACGGTTTTGAAGGCGGCCAGATGCCGCTGCACATGCGCATCCCGAAGCGCGGCTTCAACAATATCTTCGGCACCGACTATGCCATCGTCAATCTGGGCATGATCCAGAAGCTGGTCGATGCGAAAAAGCTCGATGCCAAAGCCGTGGTCGATCACGCCGCGCTCAAAGCCGCTGGCGTGGCCCGCGGCGGCAAAGACGGCGTGCGCCTGCTTGCCAAGGGCGAACTGACCGCAAAGCTGAACTTTGAAGTCGCGGGCGCTTCGGCGAGCGCGGTGGCCGCGGTGGAAAAGGCTGGCGGCACGGTCAAACAGACCGCCAAGGCGGCTGAGGCCGCTGAAGGTTGACAATCAACGAAGGGGCGGGGCCGCAATGCCACCGCCCCTTTCGCCATAATGCCGCTCCCCCCTTGCAACTGCGCCGTGGCATCCGCATTTAGGCGCAAAGGTCGCGCCGGGGTGGGGCCGCAGCTAAGCTATTAAGGACAAGCGTCGATGGCCTCTCGCGCCGATCAACTGGCTTCGAATATCAATTTTTCGAAATTCGGGCAGGCGACCGAACTCAAGAACCGCATCTGGTTCACCATCGGCGCGCTGATCGTTTTCCGCTTTCTGTCGTTCGTACCGCTGCCGGGCGTCGATCCAGTCGCGCTGGCGCGGCTTTATGAACAAGCCGCATCGGGCGGCGTGCTCGACATTTTCAACACCTTTTCAGGCGGCAGCCTCGAACGCATGAGCATCATTGCGCTCGGCGTCATGCCCTATATCACCGCCTCGATCGTGGTGCAGCTGGCTTCGGCGCTGTCGCCGACGCTCGCCGCGCTTAAGAAAGAGGGCGAAAGCGGGCGTAAGAAGCTCAACCAATATACCCGCTACGGCACCGTCGCGCTGACCGCGATCCAGGGCTATTTCGTCGCGCTCAGCCTCGAAACATTGGGTCAAACCTCGGGCATCAATGCCGTCATCGATCCCGGTATGATGTTCCGCATCTCGGCGGTGATCAGCATTGTGGGGGGCACCTTGTTCCTGATGTGGCTGGGCGAACAAATCACCAGCCGCGGGATCGGTAACGGCGTGTCGCTGATTATCATGGCGGGCATTTTGGCGCAGCTGCCGCGCAGCTTTGCCCAATTGTTCGAACAGGGCCGTTCGGGCGCAACCGGCGGCGGCACCATCCTCGCCGTGCTGATCGGCGCGGTGGCGATCATCGCTTTCATCAGCTTTATGGAGCGCGCGCAGCGCCGCGTGCTGGTGCAATATCCCAAGCGCGCGACGCAGAACGGCGTGATGCAGGCCGACCGCAGCCACCTGCCGCTAAAGGTCAACACCGCCGGCGTCATCCCGCCGATCTTTGCCAGCTCGCTGCTGCTGATGCCGCTGACCATCACCCAGCTGATGGGACAGGGCGTCGATGGTGACACGACCTCGGGCAGCTTTCTCATTACGCTCAACCAGCTGCTTGCCCACGGCCAGCCGCTCTACATGCTGCTCTATGGGCTTGGTATCGTCTTCTTCTGCTTCTTCTATGTCGCGGTGGTCTTCAATCCTGAAGAAACCGCCGACAATCTGAAGCGCCAGAACGGCTTTATCCCCGGCATCCGCCCGGGCAAAAACACCGCCGCCTATCTCGACCATGTGCTCACCCGCATCACCGTGCTGGGTTCGGCCTATCTGGTCATCATCTGCCTGGTGCCCGAATATTTCATCGCGCAGGCCGGTCTGCCCTTCTACCTTGGCGGTACCAGCCTGCTGATTGTGGTCAATGTCACCATCGACACCATCACCCAGATCCAAAGCCATTTGCTCGCGCACCAATATGCCGACCTCATCAAGAAATCGAAGCTGAAGGGCGGCGCGGTCCGCCGTTGACGGCGGCGGCACGGCGCGGCAGGACGGTCACGGGGTTTTGGGGGCGAGAACAATCGGCATGACCATCGACATCATCCTGCTGGGTCCGCCCGGCGCGGGCAAAGGGACGCAGGCAGCGCGGCTGGTGGCCGACCATGCCATGGTCCAACTGTCGACCGGCGACATGCTGCGGGCCGCGGTGAAGGCCGGCACGCCCATCGGCCTCCAGGCCAAAGCAGTAATGGACGCGGGCGAGCTGGTCTCCGACGAAATCGTCTCGGGCCTGATCGGGGAAAAGCTCGACGGTCTGCCCCCCGGCACCTCGGTGATTTTTGACGGTTACCCACGCACGGCGGCGCAGGCAGAGGCGCTCGACGCCATTTTGAAATCGCGCGGGCGCAAGCTTGACCATGTCATCGAATTGGTGGTCGACGAAGACGCGCTCGTCGACCGCATTACCGGCCGCTTCACTTGCGGTACTTGCGGCGAGGGCTATCACGACCGCCACAAACTGCCGGCTAAGGCGGGCACGTGCGACAAATGCGGCGGCACCGACTTCAAACGTCGCCCCGATGACAATGAAGAAACCGTGCGCACGCGCATGGCCGAATATCGCGCCAAGACCGCGCCAATCCTGCCGATCTATGAGAGCCGCGGCATTGTCGCGCGCGTCGACGGTATGGCCAGCATGGATGCGGTGGGCGAAGCCATTGAGGCCATTATCAAAAAATAACCTCGTCATTCCCGCGCAGGCGGGAATCCATCTCCGGCTGTCGCCTTTCCTCCAAACTTGCGTTAATCGGCACGCTTGGGAGATGGCTTCCCGCTTTCGCGGGAATGACGAAGGGGGCTGAAGAATGCGCAAATCGAGATGGTTCGCTATGGCGTTGGGTCTCGCCTTCGCCCCACTCCCCGCCGCCGCCAAGGTCATCGACCAGAGCGACGCCGGCTTCACCGCCGCGCACAGCGCGCGCGTCGCGGCCAGTCCTGCCGATGTCTGGAAAATGTTGCGCGCCCCGCAAAATTGGTGGTCGGGCGAACATAGCTGGTCGGGTGATGCCGCCAATTTCTGGATGGACGCGCAGGCGGGCGGCTGCTTCTGCGAAAAATTGCCCGGCGGCGAAGGCCTGCTCGGCAGCGTCCAGCATGCACGGATCCTCTTTGCCAAGCCTGGCGAGCTGCTCCGCCTGTCGGGCGCGTTCGGCCCGCTGCAGGGCGAGGCGGTCACTGGCACGCTCACCATCCAGATCAAGGCCATGGAGGGCGGCAGCATCATCCGCTTCGACTATGTCGTCGGCGGCTATATGCGCTTCAAGGTTGCCGACATCGCCCCCGCTGTCGACGGCGTGATTGGCCAGCAGCTCGCTGGCCTTGCTAAGGCACTGGGTGGCGCGCTGCCCGCCGAGGGCGCGGCGGCAAAAGAGGAAGGCGATCTGGCCGCTACCGCCAAGGCGCTGGCAGAGGACGCGAAAAAGGAAGAGGAAGCGCCGGAAGATTGACCGCGGGCGCTGATTTCGTTCCCTCTTTTCGTCATCCTGAACTTGTTTCAGGATAACGAACCACAGCCTGTTGTCCTGAAACACGTTCAGGACGACGAACTATCCTATATCTTCTTCAACCCCGCCAGCGCCGCAAACGGCCCGGCCTGATCCTCGCGCAGCACGCCGCGCTCCGCCAGAATGCGGTCGGCATCGGGATGGCGCGGAAAAGGATCGAGCGCCAGCGCCAGTGACTGGACCGCGGCTTCGCCAACATCGACCCCGCCGGGCTCGAGCGGCATGATATCCAAATCGGCATCGCCCAGCTCAACCTCGGCATCGGCCTCGTCGGGAAGGCTGAGCGCCGCGACATAGCGCAGCGCAAAGGGTTCAGTCAGCGTGGCGGCCACGGGCAGGCTTGTCGCGGCGCAGGCCTGAACCACATCAGCGGCTACCGTGCCCTTCAGCAGCGCCCCGCCGGCCACCGGCTCGAGCGTAGCGGTAACCTCGAACCGGTCCAGCGCCTCCAGCCCCAGCCGCGCTGCCACCCGCGCCCGCGCCTCGGCATCGGCGACGACCGCAATCGGCCCCGTCCGCCCGATCGCATCCTGCGCCACCAGATGCGAAAATTCGCTCATGCAGGCAGCCGCTCCGCCGCGACCAGTTCGGCCACCGGCATTGCCGCCAGCGCAGCGCGCAGCGCGGTCACTTCCGCCAGCACATGCGCCATCGCTTCCGGCGCGGGCGCTTCGCCGCGATACAGGTTGCGCAGCAGCGCCGCCTCCATCGCCGCCGGGTCGCTCGCGCCATCGCGATAGGCCCCCAGCCGGCCCCCCAGCGCGCTCATAATTTGGCCGATCTGTTTGCCGACGATCAGGTCGCCAAAGCCGATCTGGCGCATCTGTCCGTCCATATCGTCGACGAATATCTCGGTCAGCAACACGCCGTCGCGCCCATGCTCGGGCGCTTCCTCGATGCGAAGCAGCACTTGGGCCAGCACCAGCGCGACCATGTCAAAGCGTCCGTCGAGCGTGTCGGCGACGCCGCCGCGCCGATACCAATGCTCCTCGCGCGCGCGGGCCACAACGGCGTGCCACAAGGGGCGCAGGGCATCGCGCGGGTCGGCGGCGCGGCGAAACAGTCGATCAAACAGGGCCATGGCCCGCGCATAGCGATTTCCGCGCGCCAGCGAAAGCCGTCCACAAAGCCGTTCACCGGGGCGACAAGCGGCTTGTGCGAGGGAAGCGCTTGCGGCTAAGCGGGGCGGTACCGCAGCGCGCCGCGCCGCACGGGAGAATTTGTTGATGCATGCCAGCCGTTTTCGCACCGCCATCGTCGGCGGCCTGATCGTCACCACCTTGCTCAGCGGCTGTGCGCAATTGCGCGGGCGGCAGGGCTATGTCGTCGATCCGGTGCTCGCCGATTCGGTGACCGCTGGCGTCGACAACCGCGAATCGGTGGAAAAAACGCTGGGTCGCCCGACGTTCGTGGGCCAATTTTCGGACCGCGACTATTTCTATGTCGCGCGCGAAACCCGCCAGCTTGCCTTTGCCAATCCGCGCCCGGTGGCGCAGATTGTCATGCACGTGAAGTTCGACGCGGCGGGCAATGTCACCGCGGTCGAGCGCACCGGCCTCGAAAATGTCGTGCGTTTGAGCCCCGAGGGCGACAAAACGCCGACGCTGGGCCGCGAACGCAGCTTCTTTGAGGATATCTTCGGCAACATCGGCGCGGTCGGCGCGCCGGGCGCCGGAGCGCCGCAGCAGTAACCGCTGTCCTGAGCCCGTCGAAGGGTCCGGGACGATAAGGCGGACCTAAACCGCAATCCCTCCCGCCGCCAGCACCGCCAGCGTCACCAGTTCTGACGCGGGCGACGCCATCGTTGCGATCTGCACCGGATATTTCATGTTCAGCAGCATCGGGCCGATAATGGTTCCGCTGCCCAGCTCGCGCAGCAGCTTGGCGGACAGGTTCCCCGATTGCAGCCCCGGCATGATCAGCACATTGGCCGGCCCCGACAGGCGGCAAAAGGGATAATTTTTCATCACATTGGGATTGAGCGCGACGTCGGGGGCCATCTCGCCTTCATATTCAAACCCCGGCGCGCGCGCGTCGAGCGCGCCCACCGCGCCGCGGATGCTGTCGAGCCAATTGCCCTCAGGATTGCCAAAGGTCGAATAGGACAGGAACGCCACGCGCGGCTCGTGCCCCATCGCGCGCGCCACCATTGCCGTGCGCTCGGCAATGTCGGCGAGCTGCTCGGACGTCGGCCGTTCGTTGACCGTGGTGTCGGCCAGGAAGATCGTCTGGTGCTGGCCGACAAAAATATGCACGCCCAGCGGCGTCTTGCCCGCGGCGGGGTCGATCACGCGCTTCACCTCGCGCAGCGTCTGGGCATAGGTGCGCGTCACCCCGGTGATCATCGCGTCGGCCAGCCCCATTTTCAGCATCAGCGCGGCAAAGGTGTTGCGGTCGCGGTTGACCATCCGTTCGCAGTCGCGGCGCAGATAGCCGCGCCGCTGCAGCCGCGCATACAGCATCTCGACCATTTCGGGCACGTGCGGCGAATTGGTGCTGTTGTGAATCTCGAATTCGTCGGCGTTGGGCACCCCCATCTCCACCAACCGCTCGCGCGTCCAGTCGCGCCCGACCAGCACGGGGATGCCATAACCGCCATCGCGGAACTGGATCGCGGCGCGCAGCACCACCTCCTCTTCGCCTTCGGCAAACACCACGCGCTTGGGGTTCGCCTTGGCGGCGTCATAGGCCAGCGTCAGCACCGATGTCGTGGGGTTGAGCCGCGCGCGCAGCGACCGCGCATAGGCCTCGAAATCTTCGATCGGCTTTTGCGCGACGCCCGATTCCATCGCCGCCTTCGCGACCGCGCAGGGGACAATTTCCATCAGCCGCGGGTCAAAGGGCGACGGGATGATATAATCGGGGCCAAAGCTCGACGCCCGCCCGCCATAGGCCGCCGCGACCTCCTCGGGCACCTGCTGGCGCGCCAGCTCGGCAATGGCGTGCGCGGCAGCGATTTTCATCGCATCGTTGATCGTGGTTGCGCGCACATCCAGCGCGCCGCGAAAGATGAAGGGGAAACACAGGACATTGTTGACCTGGTTGGGATAATCCGACCGCCCCGTGGCGATAATCGCATCGGGCCGCGCCGCACGCGCGTCGGGGGGTGAAATTTCGGGGTCGGGGTTGGCCATCGCAAAGATGATCGGCGCGGCCTTCATGTCCCGCACCATCTCGGGCTTCAGCGCGCCTGCCGCCGATAACCCCAGGAAAATATCGGCATCGACCAGCGCCTCGGTCAGCGTGCGGGCCTTGGTCGGAATCGCATGCGCCGATTTCCACTGGTCCATGCTTTCGGTGCGGCCCTGATAAATCACGCCCTTGCGGTCGCACATCGTCACATTTTCGTGTCGCACCCCCATCGCCTTCATCAGCTCGGTGCAGGCAATCGCCGCTGCCCCCGCGCCGTTGACGACGACCTTCACTTCGTCGAGCTTGCGCCCGGTCAGGAAACAGGCGTTGATGATCCCGGCGGCGGAAATGATCGCGGTGCCATGCTGGTCGTCGTGGAACACCGGAATGTTCATGCGCTCGTGCAGCGCTTGCTCGATGATGAAGCAATTGGGCGCGGCAATGTCTTCCAGATTGATGCCGCCAAAGCTCGGCTCGAGCAGCGCGACGGCGTCGATAAACGCCTGCGGGTCCTCGGTCGCAACTTCCAGATCGATGGAATCGACGTCGGCAAAGCGCTTGAACAGCACCGCCTTGCCCTCCATCACCGGCTTCGACGCCAGCGCGCCCAAATTGCCCAGCCCCAAAATCGCGGTGCCATTCGAAATCACCGCGACCAGATTGCCCTTGGCGGTATATTCATACGCCGCCGCCGGGTCTTCGGCGATCGCGCGTACCGGCACCGCGACGCCGGGCGAATAAGCCAGCGACAAATCGCGCTGCGTCGCCATCGGCTTCGACGCAATAATCTCGATTTTCCCTGGCCGCCCCATGGAATGAAACAGCAGCGCCTCGCGGTCCGAAAACTGCACCTTGCTCTCGTCGCTCATATCCCGTGCCCCCGTTTCGTGCGCCGTAAAGCGACCCTATGACCGGGGCGTGGCAAGGGCAAGGGGGGCGGGGCGATACTGGCGCGCGGCCCTTGCGGACCTATGGCTCTGCGCCCTAAGCAGATGGCGCATGTCATCCGCCCCCGCCTTGACCATCTCATCCGCCCCCGCCACCCCGATGATGGCGCAATATTGGGCGCTCAAGGCCGAAGCCCCCGATTGCCTGCTCTTCTATCGCATGGGCGATTTCTTCGAGCTGTTCTTTGATGATGCGCGGGCCGCCGCCGCGACGCTTGATATCGCGCTCACATCGCGCGGTGAGCATGGCGGCGAAGCGGTGCCGATGTGCGGGGTGCCGGTGCATGCGGCGGAGGCCTATCTTGCGCGCCTGATCCGCGCCGGGCACCGCGTCGCCATCGCCGAACAGGTCGAAACCCCCGCCGAGGCGAAGGCGCGCGGCGGGTCGAAAGCGCTCGTCGCGCGCGCCATCGTGCGCTTTGTCACCGCGGGCACGCTGACCGAAGAGACATTGCTTGAGGGGCGCAGCGCCAACCGCCTCGCCGCACTGGCGAGCATTGCCGCGACCGGCGAAACCGCCATCGCCGCCGCCGATATTTCAACGGGGCGCTTCGAAGTAGTGCTCACCGATGCGGGCCGCGTCGAGGCCGAACTCGCGCGCCTCGCCCCCAGCGAAATACTGGTGGCGGAAGGGCAGGCCGTCCCCGCCCCGTTCGCCGCGCGCGCCATCGAACGGCCCGCATCCGACTTCGCCAGCGCTGCCGCGGCCAAGCGGCTGCAGGCGCGCTTCGGCGTCGCGACGCTCGACGGCTTTGGCGATTTCGCGCGCGCCGAACTTGCCGCAATGGGCGCGCTCGACGCCTATCTCGGCCATGTCGGGCGCGGCAGCGCGGTGTTTTTGCAGGCGCCCGTGCGCGCGGCGGCCGGCGGCGTCATGGCCATCGATGCCGCGACGCGCGACAGTCTGGAGCTGACCCGCACCGCCGACGGCCAGCGCGGCGGCAGCCTGCTCGCCGCCATCGACCGCACCGTGACCGCGGGCGGCGCGCGCCAGCTCGCTGACGATATCGCCGCGCCGCTCACCGATAGGGCCGCCATCACCGACCGGCTCGACCTCGTCGACTGGTTCGCGCGCAATGCCTTGCTGCGCGCCGAGGTGCGCGATGCCCTGCGCGCGCTGCCCGACGCCGCGCGGGCGCTCGGGCGGCTGGTGGCAGGGCGCGGCAGCCCGCGCGATCTTGCCCAGCTGCGCGATGCGCTCGGCGGCGCGCGGCGGCTGCGCGAACGGCTCGGCGCCTTGGCGCAGCGCCCTGCATTGCTCGATGCCATCCTCCCAGCGCTCGACGGGCACGGTGCGCTTGTCGATGAACTCACCCGCGCGCTGGTGGAAAGTCCGCCGCTCGATGCGGCCCAAGGCGGCTATATCGCCGAAGGTTACGACCACGCGCTCGACGCGCTGCGCCACACGGCGCGCGACGGGCGGCAGGCGATTGCCGCGCTCGAGGCCGATTACCGCGCGCGCACTGGCATCGCCGGGCTCAAAATCCGCCATAACGGCGTGCTCGGCTATCATGTCGAGGTGACGGCGAAGGCCGCCGATGCGCTGATGGCGCCCACATCGGGCTTCACGCACCGCCAGACGCTCGCCGGGGTGGTGCGCTTCAACGCGCCCGACCTCCACGAAGCCGCGCTGCGCGTGACGCAGGCCGGCGCGCACGCGCTGGCCGCCGAAGCGGCGCATCTGGAGGCGCTGACCGCGCTTGCCGTCGCCCGCCGCGAGGCCATTGCGCGCAGCTGCGATGCGCTCGCCCGCATCGATGTTGCCGCCGCGCACGCCGACCATGCCATGACCCACGGCTGGTGCCGCCCCGGGCTGACCGATGACAATGTGCTCGCCATCACCGGCGGTCGTCACCCCGTGGTCGAAGCGGCGCTGGCGGCGCGCAGCGAACAGTTCGTCCCCAACGATCTGGCTTTGTCGCCAAGCGACCGGCTGTGGCTGGTCACCGGCCCCAATATGGGCGGGAAATCGACCTTCCTGCGGCAAAATGCGCTGATCATTGTGCTCGCGCAGGCGGGGGCATTTGTGCCCGCGTCGGCGGCCACCATCGGCCTCACCGACCGGCTGTTCAGCCGCGTCGGCGCCAGCGACAATCTGGCACGCGGACGCTCGACCTTCATGGTCGAAATGGTCGAAACCGCTGCGATCCTCGCGCAGGCGACGCCGCGCAGTTTCGTGATTTTGGACGAAGTCGGTCGCGGCACGTCAACTTACGACGGCCTCGCGCTGGCCTGGGCGGTGGTCGAGGCGGTGCACGAGGTCAACCGCTGCCGCTGCCTGTTCGCGACCCATTATCACGAATTGACGCGCCTTGCCGAGACGCTGGACGCGCTCTCGCTCCACCATGTCCGCGCGCGCGAATGGCAGGGCGATCTGGTGCTGCTCCACGAACTCGCCGATGGCCCCGCCGACCGCAGCTACGGCCTCGCCGTCGCGCGCCTCGCCGGGGTCGCCCCGCGCGTCGTCCAGCGCGCCGAAGCGGTGCTCGCCAAGCTCGAGGCCGGGCGCGCCGCCACCGGCGGGCTCGCAGCGGGGCTCGACGATCTGCCCCTCTTTGCCGCAACCGTCGCTGAGGCGCCCGCGCCACCAACCGACGCGCTGCGCGACGCGCTCGCGGATATTCAGCCCGACAGCCTGACCCCGCGCGACGCGCTGGAACTGCTCTATCGGCTTAAGGGTCTGGCAGACGGGGCATGACCGACCGCTTCGCCAGCCTTGACGACCGCCGCGCCATCATCGACCGGCGCGCACTGGCCGATGCGCTCGACACAGCGATGGCGAATGCGCGGCACGGCAGCGCGCGGCGGCGCATTTTGGTGCTCATGCTCAAAGATGCGCTGGACGCGGGGCGGGCCGAGGTAGCGCGGCGGCTGGCCCTCCACCCTACCGCCGGACGCGCGGCGGCGCTGGCGCAAACCTTTCTGATCGACCAGATCATCCGGTTGGCGCACGATGTCGTGACCGACCACCTCTATCCTTCGGGCAACAAATCATCGGGTGAACGCCTCGCATTGATCGCAGTCGGGGGTTATGGCCGCGCCGAGCTGTGCCCGCACAGCGACGTCGACATCGGCTTCATCACCCCGTTCAAACAAACCAGCTGGACCGAACAGGTGATCGAGGCGATGCTCTACACCTTCTGGGATCTGGGGCTGAAGGTCGGCCATTCATCGCGCTCGGTTGACGAGATGATCCGCGCTGCGCGCGACGATCTGACCGTGCGTACCGCGCTTTTGGAAGCGCGCTTCATCTGGGGCGATCGTGCGCTTTACGAAGCCGCCGCGGCGCGCTTTGCTGCCGAGGTGGTGGCGGGCAATGCCAAGGCGTTCGTCGCCGACAAGCTCGCCGAACGTGACGAGCGCCACGTCAAAATGGGCGATTCGCGCTATGTCGTCGAACCCAATGTGAAGGAAGGAAAAGGCGGCCTGCGCGATCTCCACACGCTGTTGTGGATCGGCAAATTCATTCATCAGGTGCGCGCCGCCCCCGAACTGGTCGACGCCGGGCTGCTGACGGCGGGCGAATTGCGGCAATTTGCCCGCGCGGAAAATTTCCTGCTCGCGGTGCGCTGCCACCTTCACCTGATCACCGGGCGCACCGAGGACCGGCTGACGTTTGACGTCCAGCGCGAGATCGCCGAACGGATGCGCTTTGCCGCGCGGCCGGGCAAGAGCGCAGTCGAACGTTTCATGCAGCTATATTTCTTGCATGCCAAAGCGGTGGGCGACCTCACCGGAACATTCCTTGCGCACCTCGATGACCAGCAGGCCGCGCGCGGTCGGCGATTCCTGCCGACGATGTTCCGCCGCCCTGCCAAACTCGGCAGCTTTGTGCTCGACCGCGGGCGGCTGGCGCTGCCTTCGGACAAACATTTTATCGAAGACCCGGTGCGCCTGCTCGAAATTTTTGCGCTCGCCGACAAGCACGGGCTGGAGGTCCATCCCACCGCGATGCGCCAGGCGCGCCACGATGCGCGGTTGATTGATCAGGCGGTGCGCCGCGATCCGCGCGCCAATGCGCTGTTTCTTGACGTACTGACGTCACCGCGTGACCCCGAAACCGTGCTGCGCTGGATGAACGAAGCGGGGGTCTTCGGTCGTTTCATTCCCGATTTCGGCCGTGTCGTCGCGCAGATGCAGTTCGACATGTATCATCATTACACCGTCGATGAACACACTATCCGTGCCATCGGGCTGCTCGCGCGGATAGAGGCGGGCAAGCTTAAGGGCGATCATCCGCTGTCCAGCGTCATCATGGCGCAGATCCAATCGCGCCGCGTGCTGTACGTCGCGGTGCTGCTACACGACATCGCCAAGGGGCGCGGCGGCGACCATAGCGTGCTGGGGGCCGAACTCGCGCTCACCCTCTGTCCGCGCCTCGGCATGACGGCGGCAGAGACCGAAACCGTATCCTGGTTGGTGCGCTATCACCTGCTCATGTCGGCGACCGCCTTCAAGCGCGACCTCGCCGATTTCAAAACCATCCTGGATTTTGCGGGCGCGGTGCAATCGCCCGAACGGCTGCGCTTGCTGTTGGTGCTCACCGTGGTCGATATCCGCGCGGTCGGCCCGGGCGTGTGGAACGGCTGGAAGCGCCAATTGCTCAGCGAACTCTATGATGCCGCCGAAGAAGTGCTGCGCCTTGGCCACAAGCAGCGCGGGCGTGAGGCCCGCATCGCGGCCAAGAAAGAAGCGGCGGCGGAGCGGCTGGCGCTTGCTCCTAGCGCCTTTGACGCGCTCGCCCGGCGCTTGCCCGAAAGCTATTGGATCGCCGAATCGGTCGATGTAATCGCCGCCAACCTGCGTCACATGCTCGCCCATCCCGGCGCGGCACTCGCGGTCAGCGCCATCCCCGACGCCGATCGCGGCGCGACCCTTGTGATGGTGCTCGCCGCCGACCATCCGGGGCTCTTCTACCGCATTGCGGGCGGCATCCATCTGGCCGGCGGCAACATCATCGACGCACGCATCCACACCACGCGCGACGGCATGGCCCTCGACAATTTCCTGGTGCAGGATCCTTTGGGGCGGCCCTTCGCCGATGATCGCCAGATCGAACGGCTGTCGCGCGCGATCGACGATGCGCTCGCCAACCGCCAGAAATTGCTGCCCAAGCTCGCAGCCCGCCCCTTACCGCGCACCCGTGCCGAAACCTTTCGCATCGCGCCCAATGTGCTGATCGACAACAAAGCGTCGAACCGGTTTACGGTGGTCGAGGTGAATGCACAGGACCGCCCGGCGCTGTTGAACCAGCTCGCCTATGCGCTGTTCCAGTCGAAGGTCACCGTGCACAGCGCGCATGTCGCCACCTATGGCGAACGCGCGGTCGACGTCTTTTACGTCACCGACCTGCTCGGCGGCAAAATCGACAGCGCCGCACGCGTGCGGGCGCTGGAAAAGCGCTTGCTTGAGGCGGCTGCCGGCGAAGTGGCCGGCGCGGTCGCGGCCTAACTGCGCAGCACTGCCCCCAGCTTCGCCGCCGCTGCCACCACGGCGTCGCTGATGGCTTTGAGATCCGCATCGGTGAAGCTCTTATCGCCGGGCTGCAGCACGACCTCGACCGCCAGACTGACCTGACCATCGGGCACACCCGCGCCGACAAAGCGGTCGAACAGCCGCGCCGCGACGATATGCGCCTTGTCCGCACCCTTGACCGCACGCACCAGCTCGCCCGCCGCCAAAGTTTCGGGCGCGAGGAAGGCAAAGTCGCGGGTCACCGCCTGCAAGGCGGGCGGGGCGAAGGGCGCGCGCATGAAACCTGACGCGCGCTTGGCCGGAATGGCGTCGAGATGAATCTCCGCGACCGCAACCGGCCCATCCAGATCGAACGCCTTGGCCGTCGCGGGGTGCAGCATGCCGAACGCCGCAAGCACCGTCTTGGGCCCCAGCCGCAGCGTCGCCGACTGGCCGGGGTGATAGTGCGCGCCTGCTTCGCCCATGACCTGCAGATTGTCGGTCGGGGCGCCGGCTGCTGCCAGCAAAGCCAGCACTTCGGCCTTGGCGTCGAACGCATCGAAGCGCGCGGCTTTGCCGCTCGCCCAACCGCGCGGCATTTTTTCGCCGCCCAGTAACAGGCCCAGCGTCGGCCGTTCGATGCTGGTGCCGTCGGCGCTGCGAAAATAACGCCGCCCGATTTCAAACAGGCGGACACTGGGCGCGCCGCGATCCATATTGCGCTGCGCCGCCATCAGCAGCCCGGGCAACAGCGACGGCCGCATGACCTTCAAATCCTCGCTGATCGGATTGGCAAGCGTCCAGTCGCCCCCCCCGAACGCCGCCGCCGCATTTTCGGGCAGGAACGACCAGGTGATCGCCTCGTTCAGCCCGCGCGCCGCCGCCGTGCGCCGTACCCGCCGCTCGACCTTCTGCATCGGTGTCGCGGTCGGCTTGGCGACCCCGTCTGCGCGGGGCAATGGGGCGCTGGCGATATTGTCGAAGCCGATGATCCGCGTCACTTCCTCGACCAGATCGGCAGGCCCATCGATGTCGCGCCGCCAACTGGGGACGGTGACTGTCCAGTCGGGTGCCACGGCAAAGCCAAGCGAAGCCAAGATGGCGGCCTGTTGCTCGGCGGGAACTTCAATCCCGCCCAGCCGCGCACAATGTGCCGGATCATAGCTCAGCGACCGCGCAGCGAGCGGGGGTTCGCCGGCGCGCACCACCTCACTCGCTGTCCCGCCGCAAATATCGATGACCAGCGCCGTAATAATCTCGACCGCATCGTCCAGAAACGCCGGATCCACCCCGCGCTCGAACCGCGTGCGCGCATCGCTGGTCAGCCCCAGCGCCTGCCCCGTCCGCGCAATATGCTCGGGGGTGAAATAGGCGACCTCCAGCAGCACATCGGTGGTGGTCTCGCTGCACCCCGAATGTTCGCCGCCCATGATGCCCGCGATGTCATGGACACCACTGTCGTCGGCGATCACGGTCATCGCCGACGTCAGCGCATATTGCTTGCCATTCAGCGCGGTGACGGTTTCGCCGTCCTTTGCGCGCCGCGCCACGACCGCACCGGTCAGCTTGGGCAGGTCATAGGCATGGCTCGGCCGTCCATGGTCAAGCATCACATAGTTGGTGATATCGACCAGCGCCGAAATCGGTCGCTGCCCGGCGCTCTTCAGCCGCGCCTGCATCCAGGCGGGCGACGCGCCATTGGTCACGCCTTTGATAACGCGGCCATAGAAAGCGGGGCAGCCTGCAGGATCGTCGGTGCGAATTTCGGTCGGGCAGGGATAGCTCGCTGCCACCGACGGCACTTCCAAGGGCCTCAGCGTCCCCAGCCCGGCTGCCGCCAGATCGCGCGCGATGCCGCGCACGCCCATGCAATCCTGCCGGTTGGGGGTCACCGACACATCGATCACCGGATCGTTCAAATCGGCATAGTCGCAGAACGCCATGCCCACCGGCGCATCAGCGGGCAATTCGATGATGCCGTCATGGTCATCGCCCAGCTCCAGCTCGCGCGACGAACACATCATGCCGTTCGATTCGACGCCGCGGATCGCGGCCTTGCGCAGCACCATGCCGTTCGCCGGCACCACCGCGCCCTCGCGCCCGAACACCCCGACCAGGCCGGCGCGCGCATTGGGCGCGCCGCACACGACCTGCAGCGGCACGCCGTCGCCACGGTCGACCGACAGCACTTGCAGCTTGTCGGCCTGCGGATGCCGCTCGGCGGTCAGCACGCGCGCAACGGTGAACCCCGCTAGGCGCTCGGCGGGGTTCTCGATGCCCTCAACCTCCAGCCCGATGCGGTTCAGCGTGTCCGCAACCGCCTGAATGTCGGCGTCGGTATCAAGGTGGCTCTTCAACCACGAAAGGGAGAATTTCATGCGCCCACTCCCCCGCTCAATGTGGGCACATCGAGCGCGCCAAAGCCATAATGGCCCAGCCAGCGCATATCGCCGTCAAAGAAGGCGCGCAGGTCGTCCATGCCATATTTCAGCATCGCCAGTCGGTCGACGCCCGTGCCAAAGGCAAAGCCCTGCCACTCGTCGGGATCGAGCCCGCAGGCGGCAATCACCTTGGGGTGCACCATGCCGCTGCCCAGCACCTCCATCCAGCCTTCGGACCCGCCGATCACGCGCTTGCCGTTCACCAGGCTATAGCCAACATCGACCTCGGCGCTTGGCTCGGTGAAGGGGAAATAGCTCGGCCGCAGCCGCAGCACGACATCGTCGCGCTCGAAAAAGGCTTTCAGAAACGTCTCGAGCGTCCATTTGAGGTGCCCCAGTGTGATACCGCGATCGATGACCAGCCCCTCGATCTGGTGGAACATCGGCGTGTGCGTGGCGTCGCTGTCCGACCGATAAACGCGCCCCGGCGCGATGATCCGAATGGGGGGTTGCTGCGACATCATGGTGCGGATCTGCACTGGCGACGTGTGGGTGCGCAGCAACATCTTATGGTTGCTGCCTGCGATGTCCGGGAAATAGAAAGTGTCGTGCATCGCCCGCGCCGGGTGCGTATCGGGGATGTTGAGCGCGGTGAAATTGTGCCAGTCGTCCTCAATCTCCGGCCCTTCGGCGACGGCAAAGCCCATGTCGGCGAAAATTTCGGCCAGCTCGTCCATGACTTGGCTGACCGGATGCACCGATCCGCGCGGCGCTTCGGGCGCGGGCAGCGTCAGGTCGACGCGCTCGGCTGCGAGCCGCGCGGCCAGTGCTTCGCTTTCCAATGTGGCTTTGCGTGCAGCGAGCGCGGTGCTCACCGCTTCGCGCAGACCGTTGATGCGTGGGCCTTCGCTGGCGCGCTGCTCGGGGGTCATCCCGCCCAGCGTTTTCAGCAGCGCCGACACGCTTCCGGCTTTGCCCAGCGCTTCGATGCGGATCGCCTCGACCGTGTCGAGATCGGAGGCGGTATCGATCCGCGTCAGCAGGTCGGATTGCAGGGTATCGAGGTCACTCATCATCATTTTCCCGGTAGAGCCGGTTTGCCCATAAGCGAAAGGGCGCGAACGGCAACTGCCGTCCACGCCCTTCTCGCGCATTCCAACAAAGTTTGCGTTATGCCGCTTTCGGCAACGCAGCCTTCGCCTGCGCGATGATGGTGGTAAACACCGCGCCTTCGTTCATGGCCAGGTCGGCCATGACCTTCCGGTCCAGCTCGATACCTGCCAGCTTCACGCCGTGCATGAACTGCGAATAGGTCAGGCCCTCGGCGCGGACCGCAGCGTTGATCCGCTGGATCCACAGCGCGCGGAAGTTCCGCTTCTTAACCTTGCGGTCGCGATAGGCATATTGCCCGGCCTTCTCGACGGCCTGGCGGGCGATGCGGATGGTGTTCTTGCGGCGGCCGTAAAAGCCTTTCGCCTGATCCAAAATCCGCTTGTGCTTGGTGCGCGTCGTGGTGCCGCGTTTGATGCGTGACATGGGCGCGCGCTCCTTACTTCAGGCCGTACGGCGCCCACAGGCGCACATGACCCGCATCGGCATCGCTCAGCACGCTGGTGCCGCGGTTGGTGCGGATATATTTGGAATTGTGGCTGATCAGGCGGTGACGCTTGCCGGCGACGCCGTGCTTCACCTTGCCCGTCGCGGTGAATTTGAAGCGCTTCTTCACACCGCTTTTGGTCTTCATTTTGGGCATTTCGGTCTCCTTGTTCTGGGACAATCTCGACCGGCCCTGGCAGCCCTTGTAGCCAGGCAGGTCATCACGCGATCGTCGGCGAAGCGGGGCCGTTAGCCAAGCGTGCGCCAAAATGCAAGCGATTCGGCGCTTTGTTACTATTTCAAGCTCGGCATGTTACCATTTCAAGCTCGGCGCTTGCTTACGCTGACGCCTGCGTTAGGACTGGAGGCAATGCCACCGTCCTCCCCGCGCGCTTTTGCATGACCGCTAAGGCTCCCACGCCTGTCAAAGGGCCGCCGCCGCAACAGCTGCCCAATGGTCCTGCGCGCGCGGAAGTGGACAGCGGCGCGCTGGCCGATCCTTGGCTCGCCGATGCCGATCTGGTCGATCCGGCCTATGCCGAAACCATGGCCAAGGAAGGTTTGCAGACCAGCCTTCCCGAAGCGCCCCCGCCACCCCCGACGCCTCGGTGGCTGGAGGACTTTTTTGACTGGCTGGGCGACGTCTTCAATGCCATCGGCAAGTTTTTCGAAGCGACCGGCGTCGGCTTGACCTATGTGCTGTGGGGTCTCGGGGCGCTGCTCATCCTGTTCATTGCCTATCGCCTGTTCCCGGGCTTTGCCGACTGGATTAACGCGCTGCTCGGGCGCAAGGTCGAGGAAGCCGAACCCGAGCAAGGCTTGGCCGAAGCCAGCGCCGCGCGCGCGCGGCTTGCCGATGCCGACGCGCTCGCCGCCGAAGGGCGCTACGCCGAAGCCGTGCATCTGCTCCTCTATCGCAGCGTCGATGACATCGCCGCGCGCCGCCCTGGCCTCGTCAAACCCGCCATCACGTCGCGCGATCTTGCGGGGTCGCGCGACCTGCCCGGTATCGCGCGCGCCGCTTTTGCCCGCATCGCGCGCGCGGTTGAAGTCAGCCTGTTCGGCGGCCAGCCGGTTGATGCCAATGTGTGGGGCGAATGCCGCGCGGCCTATTCGGAATTGACCGTTCCAAAGGCATGGGCCACGGCATGAGCGCCGATACCGCCCGCACCCCGTTCGACCCGCGCGTGATCGGCGCGGTGATCGTCATCGGCGTCATCGGCTTCATCGCCATGTGGGCATTGATGGCGCTCGGTCCGCAATTGTCGGCGGGCAATAATGCGCAGGGTCATGCGCTGTCGAAGGGCGTGGCGGGTTATGCCGGGATCGTCGATTATGCTGAGCGCGCCGACATTTGGGTCGATGTGCGCCGCGAAGTGGTGAAGGCAACCCCGCTGGGCGATGATGAGGGCAGCACGCTGCTGGTCCTCACCCCTGACCAGAGCAGCGAGCCTGACGAGATCGAAGCGCTGATCAAGGCACATGGGCGCGAACCGGTGCTGATCGTGCTGCCCAAATGGCGATCCATCCCGCATCCGCAGCGCAAGGGATGGACAGGCATCGCCTTTCCGGTCACCGCGCGCCAAGATTTGTTGGACAAGGCGGACATCGGCGGCGTTGGCAAGCCGCGCATCGCACCGCTAGCCGCCACGGTGCAAACCAGCTTTGCGGGGCCAAGCAATCGCCGCGACGCCGTGACACTAGCGGCCGGGAACTGGCAACGTGTGGCACCCGGGCCGCGCAACGCCAGCCTGCTCGCGGTGCCGGGCAGCGACGATGCATTGCTGGTGCGCAGCGCCAACCGCCGCGTCTATGTCCTCGCCGACCCCGACCTCATCAACAATTTCGCTTTCGCCAGCCGCGAACGTGCGCGCACCGCGCTCGCCGTGCTTGATATGGTGGCAGAGGACAGCGACGCCGGTGGGATCGCCTTCGACGTCACGCTCAATGGCCTCGGCGGCGGCAGCGGCTTTCTGCGGCTCGCGTTTGTGCCGCCTTTCATCGGCATCACCGCCTGCCTGATTGCGGCGGGCCTGTTTGCGCTATGGCAGGCGGCGGCGCGTTTTGGCCCCGCGCGCGTGGCTGCGCGTGCCATCCCCATTTCCAAGCGCGCGCTCATTGAAAGCAGCGCCGAACTGGTCGCACAGACGCGGCGTGAGGCCGATGGTGCCGACGCCTGGCTGCGTGGTCAGCGCGAGGCGCTGGGGCGCGCGCTGCACGCGCCGCCGGGGCTCGAAGGTGCCGCGCTCGATGACTGGATCGACCGCCGCCGGCCGGCCAGGGTTGGGGGCGATGGCTTTGCCGCGCTCGCCCGCCGCCTCCCGCTCGCCCGTAATAGCAACGAATTATTGGGGCTCACCCGCGCCCTGCACACCATCAGAAAGGATTTGCTGCGTGAGCATTGATAACATCGACGGCGTCGCCAATCTCGCGGGCCAGCTGCGCGCCGAAGTGGGCAAAGCCGTGGTCGGACAGGACGCCCTTGTTGATATGGTCAGCATTGCGCTGCTCGCGGGCGGCCATTGCCTGCTCGAAGGGCCACCGGGTACCGCCAAGACGCTGCTCGCCCAATGTTTCGCCCGCGCCGCAGGGCTGGGTTTCGGGCGCATCCAGTTCACGCCCGATCTGATGCCTGGTGACATTTTGGGGTCGAACCTGTTCAACTTCCAGACCTCGACCTTCACCCTCACCAAGGGGCCGATTTTCACCGAGCTGCTGCTCGCCGACGAAATCAACCGCACCCCGCCCAAGACGCAGGCCGCGCTTTTGGAAGCGATGCAGGAACGCCGCGTCACCATCAACGGCGAACCGCACAGTCTCAGCCCGCGCTTCACCGTGCTGGCAACGCAAAACCCGATCGAGCAGCAGGGCGTCTATCCACTGCCCGAGGCGCAGCTCGACCGCTTCCTGTTCAAACTCATCGTCGGCTATCCCGATGCCGCCGAAGAACGGCGGATCGTCGCCGACCATGGCGGACGCTTCAAGGCGCCGGCGGCGGGCGATTTCGGGGTGACACAGATTGCCGACGCCGCGACCATCGCGGCGGCGATTGATGTCGTCGCCCAAGTGCGGCTGGCCGACGAGATTGTCGACTATATCGTGCGCCTCGTCCGCGCGACGCGCGCCACCGCCGATCTCGAATGCGGGGCCAGCCCTCGCGCCGCCAGCCTGCTTGCGCGCGCTGCCTGCGCCAGCGCGGCTATCGACGGGCGCGACTATACCATCCCCGATGATGTCAAACGCCTCGCCGCCAATGTACTGCGCCACCGTTTGATTCTGTCTCCCGCCGCCGAAATCGACGGGCGCAATGTCGAAACGGTGGTCGAGGAACTGGTGAACGCGACCGAGGTGCCGCGTTGATTCTGCCCACGCCGCTCACGATTCTGTTGCTGCTCACCGGCGCGCCGGTGGCGCTGGGGCTGGGCCTGATCCGCCCCGACTTGTGGCTCTTGTCGCTGGTGTGGATTGGGGTCATCGCGGCGCTGATGCTGGTCGATGCGCTGGTCGCGGGCGATCTGCGCCGGATCGCGGTTGATCTGCGCGCGCCGCGCAGCGTGGGCATCGGCGACCCCTTCAACCTGCTGGTGCGCCTCGACGCGCCGGGCGCGCGCTGGAAACCGGCAAAGATTGACATTGCCATGGCGGTCGATGCGCGGCTCGATGCCGGGGGACGGATTGCGGGCATCGGTTTCCCCGCCGATGCGCCCGGTGGGGCGGGGCTGACGCTGATCAAGAATTTCACCCTCGCCGCTGCGCGGCGCGGCACCGCGCGCATCGACGGGCTGTGGCTGCGCTGGCGCGGACCCTTGGGCCTCGCCATCCTCCAGCGCCGCTATGCCGAGCACCGCGAGATCGCCGTTGTGCCCAGCTTGCGCAGCGTGCGCGAAGACGGCCTCAAGCTGTTTCGCCGCGATGCCCAATTCGGCCTGCGTCAACAAATGCTGGTGGGCGAAGGCAGCGAGTATGAAGCGCTGGGCGAATATCAGCCCGGCATGGACCGGCGCAGCATCGATTGGACCGCCTCGGCGCGCCATGTGAAACTTTTGGCGAAAGAATATCGCATCGAACGCGACAACCGGCTGGTGCTGGCCATCGACGCCGGCCGCACGATGAGCGAGCCGGTTGACGGCATGCCGCGCGTCGACCGCGCCGTTTCGGCGGCGCTGCTGCTCGCCTTGGTTGCCTTGAAGATGGAGGACCGGGTCAGCCTGTTCCACTTCGCTGCCAAGCCTGGCGGATCGACGCCGGTGCTGGCGCACAGCAGCGATTTTCCGCTGCTCCAGGCGGCTGCCGCACGCATCGATTATGCGCATGAGGAAAGCAATTTCACGCTGGCGCTGGCAACCCTTGGCGCGCAGCTCAACCGCCGTTCGCTGATTGTCCTCTTCACCGAATTCACCGATCCGACCAGCGCCGAGCTGATGATCCGCGCCGCCGGACGGCTGGTGAAGCAACACCGCCTGCTGTTCGTGGTGCTCAAGGACAGCGAGTTGGAAGCGGTTGAACGGATGGAGCCAACGGAGCCCGCCGATCTGGTGCGCACCAATGTCGCTGCCGCGCTGCTGCGCGACCGCCGTATTGTCATCGCGCGGCTGCAACGCATGGGCGTCGATGTGGTCGAAGTGGCGCACGACCGCGTGTCGAGCGGTGTGCTCGATGCCTGGATGGCGATCAAAAAAGCCGGGAGTCTCTGATGCCTGCCGTGCAAGCCCCCGCCTTTTCCGCCAGCCGCTTCCGCGCCGAGCGCGAGGCCGACTGGATCATTTTCGACCAATTGCTCACCCGGCTGGAAAAAGGGTCGGCATCGTCCTTGTCCACCGACGAGCTGCTGCGCCTGCCCGTGTTATACCGCGCGACACTTTCGTCACTTTCCATCGCGCGCGCCACCAGCCTTGATCGCGCGCTCAATGACCATCTGGAATCGCTCGCGATGCGTGGCTATTTCCTGCTCTACGGCGTGCGCGAAAAGCGCAGCGCGCGGCTCCTGCGATTCTTTGCCCACGACTGGCCCGCCGCCGTGCGCGCGGTTTGGAAGGAGACACTGGTGATCGCGCTGGTGCTCTTGCTTGGCATCGCGACCAGCTGGTCCTTGACCTCCAGCGACCCGCAATGGTTCTTCCAGTTCGTTCCCGAAAATCTGGCGGGCGGGCGCACGCCCGAAGCGAGCGCCGAATATCTGCGCTCGACCATCGGTCACGGCAAAGCGCTGGTCGAAGATGGCGAAAGCAGCGGCATGGCTGTCTTTGCCTCCTATCTGTTCCAGCACAACAGCCGCATCGGCATTATGTCTTTTGCGCTGGGATTTGCCTTTGGCGTGCCGACATTGCTGCTGATTTTTTACAATGGCCTGTCGTTGGGACCGATGCTGGCGGTGTTCGCCGACAAGGGGCTGGGGGTCGATTTTGGCGGCTGGCTGGCCATCCACGGCACGACTGAATTGTTCGCCATCATCCTTGCGGGCGCGGCGGGGCTCAAGATCGGGACGACGATGGTCTTTCCCGGCGAGATGGACCGGCTGACCGCACTGTCGCGCGCCGGACGCACGGCAGGCAAAGTGATGGTCGGGGTCATCATCATGATGTTGTGTGCGGGTCTGCTCGAAGGCTTTGCGCGCCAGCTGATCACCGACACGGTGCTGCGCTACAGCATCGGCGGCACGCTGCTACTCGGCTGGCTTGCCTTTTACTACACGCCGCGGCGGACAGCGGCATGACTCCCGAAGCCACTGCGCAGGCGGCCGCCATCCAGAACAAGCGCGACAAGCGCCGCCAGTTCGTCACCCCCGAAGGCGTCGATCTGGAACTGGCGATTGCCAGCTCGGGGCTGCGCTTTGCTGCGCTGGTAATCGACCTGACATTGCTGATTCTGATCCTCATCCTTTTCACCCTGCTCGCCATCTGGATTGGCTTTGGCGGCGGGGCGGACGCTGCGGCCACCATCTGGCTGCTAGGCTTTTTCCTGCTGCGCACCTTCTGGTTTATCGGCTTTGAACTCGGCAAACGCGCTGCAACGCCGGGCAAGCGTATTGCGGGCATCCGCGTCGTCGCGCGCGACGGTGGGCGCTTGACGGCGGACGCCGTGATCGCGCGCAACCTGATCCGCGAACTGGAAATCTTCCTGCCGTTCACTTTTCTCGGCGCTGGCGCGGCCGAGGATATGGTGGGCTGGGGCACCAGCTTGGCGGGCGCGGCGTGGACGCTGACCTTGGGCTTCTTCCTGCTGTTCAACCGCGACCGGATGCGCATGGGCGATCTGATCGCGGGCACCTGGGTGGTTCAGGCGGGGCGAGCGCGGCTGGCCCGCGATCTGGCCACGGCGAGCGCCGCTGATGAAGCGCTGCGCTTCACCGACGCCGAACTTGCTGTTTATGGCGAATTTGAACTGCAGGAACTGGAACGCGTCCTGCGCACCAACGAATCGCGCGTGGTTGCACAGGTCGCCGACACCATTCGCGCCAAAATCGGGCGCATGCGCACCGAGGATGATGCCATTTTTCTCGAAGCCTATTACCGTCAATTGCGCACGCGGCTGGAACGGGGAATGCTTTTCGGCAAACGCCGCGCCAACAAATTCGCCAAGGAATGAGCTTATGTCTGTAGCCGATGCCCTACACTCCCGCCGTTCGGTGCGCGCATTCCGCCCCGATCCCGTTGATCCAGCAATTCTTCGCGATGCCTTGGCGGCGGCGCAGCGCGCACCGTCGGGCGGCAACCTTCAACCCTGGCGCGCCATCGTGCTTACCGGCCAGCCGTGGGAGCGGCTCAAGGAAGCGGTCGCCGCGCGCGTCGCGATGGGGGCCGAGGGGCAGCAGATGGAATATTCCATCTACCCCGAAATCCTGCCCGATCCCTGGAAGGCGCGCCGCTATGGTGTGGGCGAGGCGCTCTATGGCGCGCTTGGGATTCCACGCGAAAACAAGATGGGCCGGATGCTGCAATTTGCAGAAAATTTCCGCGGCTTCGGCGCGCCGGTGATGGTGTTTCTCTATACCCCGCGCACTATGGGGCCGCCGCAATGGTCCGACATGGGGATGTGGCTGCAATCGCTGATGCTGCTGCTGACCGAAGCGGGCCTCGGCACCTGCGCGCAGGAATGCTGGGCGGTTTATGGCGAAACCATCCGGAACGAACTCGGGATCGCCGACGACCAGATCCTTTTCTGCGGCCTCGCCATCGGCCACACCGATATCGACAATCCGGTCAATAATTGGTCCGTGCCGCGCGCGCCGCTCGATGAGGTGATAGAATGGCGCGGGTTCGAAGGATGAAACGGCGGATCGCGGCCGGGCTGCTTGTCGCCATGCTGGCCGGTTGCGTTGCAGCGCCCAAGCCGGCTGCCCCGCCGCCCCGGCCGCCAGTGGTTGTCGCGCCGCCGCCTGCGCCCGTGCTGCCCCCGCCGCCAGTGCAGCCGTGGGACGAACTGCCGGTCACCGAAGGCGGCTGGCAACTGGCTGCAGACGGCCGCGCTGCTCGCTTCGTGGATGACGGCGGCGTTGAACGCGCGGCGATCGTCTGCGCGGCTCCGGGGCGCATCATCCGGATCGGTCTGAACGGAGAGCGGGCCATGCGGCTGGGCATTTCAACGAGCAGCGAGCTGCGCGAACTCATGCTCGCTGATGGCTCCGCCGACTTGCCTGTGGGCGATCCGATCCTCGACGCCATCGCCTTTAGTCGTGGCCGTTTTGCGCTCCGCGCCTCGCAATTGCTTGTGCTGCCGGTGCAGGCCGAAATCGGCCGCGTGATAGAGGATTGCCGCGGTTAGGGTCCTGACCCTAGCTCCCCAGCCGCACCGTCCCGCCCTTGATCCAGCCCCAGCGGCATGGGCCCTGATACTCGCGCGCATCGCGTACCGGACGGCCGACTTGGCACAGGTCCATATCGCCGCCGGGCGCGGGGAACACCACACCGAACCAGCGGTCGTCGTCGGTCGCCTCGCACAGCGCAACCCGCGCCCCGCCCGCCAATCGCGCCTTGAATACCCGGGTTTCGTCGGGCGCCCAATAAACCTCTGTCCCTGCCTCGATGACCCGCGAGACGCTAGGGCAGGCGGGCAGGCTTGCGCCTTCGCTGCCGATACTCACCGGGCGTGATGCAATCGGCGCCCCGCCATCATCCAGCGCGGCATTATCGGGCGGCGGCGGTGCTTCGCTGCACGCGGCGACACACAGGATAAGGACGACGGCAAGAACATATTTCATCGCTGCAAACTAGCCGCGCGCGGCGCTGCTGGCAATCGCTGCCGAATTACGTTTTTCCTTGGGTTTTGCGCTGCTCATCCCTATAGAATCGGCATGAACGAGACCCCTGAAAATCCGCGTCAGCAAACGCCCAATACCAATGCCTATGGTGCCGATTCGATCAAGGTGTTGAAGGGCCTCGACGCCGTTCGCAAACGCCCCGGCATGTACATCGGCGATACCGACGATGGCTCGGGCCTGCACCATATGGTGTTCGAGGTTAGCGACAATGCGATTGACGAAGCGTTGGCGGGCCACTGTGACCGCGTGCTCATCACCCTGAACGCCGATGGCTCGGTCAGCGTCGAGGACAATGGCCGTGGTATCCCCACGGGCATCCATGCCGAAGAGGGCGTCAGCGCCGCCGAAGTTATCATGACCCAGCTGCACGCGGGCGGCAAATTTGAAAATACCAGCGACGATAACGCCTATAAGGTCTCAGGGGGCCTGCACGGTGTTGGCGTGAGCGTGGTCAACGCGCTGTCCGAATGGCTTGAGCTCACCATCTGGCGCGACGGCCAAGAACATTGGATGCGCTTTGAACATGGCGACGCGGTCGCGCCGCTGCGCGTCAGCGGCCCGGCGCCCGAAGGAAAGAAGGGCACGCGCGTTACCTTCCTCGCCTCGACCGACACGTTCAAAAATGTCACCGAGTTCGACTTTGACAAGCTCGAGCATCGCTACCGCGAGCTCGCCTTCCTCAATTCAGGCGTGCGGGTTATTCTGGCTGACGAACGCCACGCCGAACGGATCGAGCATGATCTTTATTATGAGGGCGGCATCGCGGCTTTCGTGAAGTGGCTCGACCGCAACAAGACCGCGCTGCTGCCTGATCCGATTGCAATCAGCAGCGAGCGCGACGGTATTGGTATCGACGTCGCGCTCGAATGGAACGACAGCTATTATGAAAATGTGTTGTGCTTTACCAACAACATCCCGCAGCGCGACGGCGGCACCCACCTTGCCGCCTTCCGTGCTGCGCTCACGCGCACGCTCAACAATTATGGCGAGAAATCGGGCATCCTGAAGAAAGAGAAGGTCAGCCTGACTGGCGAGGATATGCGCGAAGGGTTGACCGCGATCGTCTCGGTCAAGCTCCCCGACCCCAAATTTTCTTCGCAGACTAAAGACAAGCTGGTCTCCTCGGAAGTGCGCCAGCCGCTGGAAAGCCTGATGGCCGATCGCATGAGCGAATGGCTCGAGGAAAATCCCGCTTATGCCAAGGCAGTGATCGCAAAAATCATCGACGCCGCCGCCGCGCGCGAAGCAGCGCGCAAGGCACGCGAGCTCACGCGGCGCAAGGGCGCAATGGACATCGCAAGCCTTCCTGGCAAGCTCGCCGATTGTCAGGAACGCGATCCGACGAAGTGCGAACTCTTCCTCGTCGAAGGCGACTCCGCGGGCGGCTCGGCGAAACAGGGCCGCGACCGTCATGTTCAGGCGATCCTGCCCTTGAAGGGCAAGATTCTGAACGTCGAGCGCGCGCGCTTCGACCGCATCATCTCGTCAAAGGAAGTTGGCACACTGATTCAGGCGCTGGGCACCGGCATCCGCGATGAATTTAACCTCGAAAAGCTGCGGTATCACAAAATCGTGATTATGACCGACGCTGATGTCGACGGAGCGCATATCCGCACGCTGTTGCTCACCTTCTTTTACCGACAAATGCCCCAAATCATTGAAAAGGGACATCTTTATATTGCACAGCCGCCGCTCTACAAAGTCGCCAAGGGACGGTCAGAGGTTTATCTGAAAGACGATGCGGCGCTTGAAAATTACCTTGTCGATGCCGCGCTCGACGGCCTTCGGCTTGAAACTGCGGGCGGCGCGCGCAGCGGGGCCGATCTGCGCGGGCTGATCGACCATGCCCGCCGCACCCGCGCGCTGATGCGCTATGTCCCGCGCCGCTACGATGCTGCGCTGGTCGAGGCGCTGGCGCTGAACGGCGCGCTTGACCCAGCGCTCGATGTTTCCGCGCGCTCCGCCGCTGCCGCCCGCACAGCCAGTTGGCTCGACGCCGCCGATGCCGCGACCAGCGGCACGCGCGAATCGCAATGGGCCATCGCCCTAGTCGATGGTGGCTACAGTGCCGAGCGGCGCTGGCGCGGCGTGTCCGACCACCACGCCATCGACGCTGCATTCCTTGCGAGCCAGGAGGCGCGGCGCGTCCACGCTCTCGCCATTGCCGAGGCCGACAGCTACGCCGCCCCCGCGCGCCTTGTGAAGCTGACGAGCGCCCAAGCCGCTGAGCCCGAGATCGAGAGTGACGACGGCGAAACCCCCGCTGCGCGCACCCCCGCCAGCACCGTCGTCACACGCCCGTCCGACCTGCTCGAGGGCGTGTTTGCCTACAGCCGAAAGGGCCTGGCGATAAGCCGCTACAAGGGGCTGGGCGAAATGAACGCCGAACAATTATGGGAAACCACGCTCGACCCTTCAAATCGTTCACTTTTGCGCGTCGAGGCTGAACAGGCCGATGTCGCGCACGACATCTTCGAACGGCTGATGGGTGACGAGGTCGAACCGCGCCGCGACTTCATTCAGGCCAATGCGCTCAACGTTGCCAATCTGGACGTGTGACGCGACCAACGCTGATCCTCATCCTCGGCGACCAGCTGTCGGCAGAGATTAGCAGTCTGACCGATGCCGACCCGGCGGCAACCGTCATCCTGATGGCCGAGGTTGCGGCTGAGGCCGACTATGTCTGGCACCACCGCAAAAAGCTTGCCTTTGTGTTCAGCGCCATGCGCCACCACGCTGCCGCGCTACGCGATGCCGGCTGGATAGTCGATTATGTCGCGCTTGATGATCCAGGCAACAGCGGCAGCTTGTGCGAGGAAGTGGCGCGCGCCATCCGGCGCCACCGGGTGCAGTGGCTCGTTGTCACCGCAGCAGGTGAATGGCGGCTGCGCACCGAAATGGTGGGCTGGACCGGCGCGCTGGGCGTGCCGGTCGACATCCGCGCCGACGACCGCTTCCTGTGCACCGAGGCCGAATTCGCCGCTTGGGCCGATGGCCGCAAGGCGCTGCGTATGGAATATTTCTACCGTGACATGCGCCGCAAGACCGGCCTGCTGATGGAGGGCGGTCAGCCCGCGGGCGGCCAATGGAATTATGACGCCGAAAACCGCAAACCGGCGAGCGCCGACCTCCTCATGCCGCGTCCGCGCCGCACCGCGCCCGATGCGGTCACGAACGAGGTGCTGGCGCTGGTGGAGCGGCGCTTCCCCGACCGCTTCGGCAGCCTCGATGACTATTGGTTCGCAGCCACCCGCGGCGATGCCCAAGCGCAATTCGACGATTTCGTGGCCCACGCCCTGCCGCGCTTCGGCGATTATCAGGATGCAATGCTGGTCGGCGAACCCTGGCTTTATCACAGCATCATCGCGCTCTACCTCAATGTCGGCCTGCTCGATCCATTAAGCGTCTGTCAGGCGGTCGAACGCGCGTGGCGCGAAGGCCACGTGCCGCTCAACGCGGCCGAAGGCTATATCCGCCAGATTATCGGTTGGCGCGAATATGTGCGCGGGATCTACTGGCGCGAGGGGCCGGATTATGTCCATCGCAATGCGCTCGACGCGACGCGCCCGCTGCCCAAATTCTACTGGAGCGCCGACACCGACATGGCCTGCGTCCGCGCGGCGGTTCAGCAAACGCGTGATCACGCCTATGCCCACCATATCCAGCGACTGATGGTCACCGGCAATTTCGCGCTGCTTGCGGGCATTGATCCGCACGCGCTGCACCTTTGGTATCTCGCCGTCTATGCAGACGCCTATGAATGGGTCGAAGCACCCAACACCATCGGCATGAGCCAGTTTGCAGACGGCGGCCTGCTTGCGTCCAAACCCTATGCGGCGAGCGGCGCCTACATAGACCGCATGTCGGACTATTGCCGAGGGTGCCGATATGATGTGAAGGCCAAGAGTGGCTCGAAAGCCTGCCCCTTCAATCGCCTCTATTGGCCCTTCCTGATCCGCCATACCGACCGGCTGGCGCGCAATCCACGCATGGCGCCGATGTACCGGACGTTGAACAATTGGGGCGCAGACAAGCGCGCCGCACTGATGGCAGATGGTGAAGCTTGTCTTGGCGAGCTTGGCCTTTAGCCAAAAACCGACCAGCCGGTCGCCCAAGCGAAATGTTCCAGGGCCTCTGCCCCGGCCAGCGAGGTCCCGGCGGCATTCAGTCCTGGCGACCACACCGCGATCGACCCGCGCCCAGGTGCGATGCACAAAATGCCGCCGCCTACGCCCGACTTGCCGGGCAGTCCGACCTTGAACGCGAATTCGCCTGAATTGTCATAATGGCCGCACCCCAGCATGATGGCGTTGATGCGCCTCGCGCGGTGCGGTTCAACCAACTGCTCGCCGGTGCGGGGGTCGCGGCCATTGCACGCTAGGAACAGCCCCGCTTGGGCGAGCTGGCGACAGCTCATCGCCAGCGCGCATTGGCGAAAATAAACCTCCAGAACGGTTTCCACGGGATGCCGCAGATTGCGGAACGCCGCCATGAAATGCGCGAGGCTGCGGTTGCGCGCGCCAGTCTGCGATTCGGAACTCGCAACCTCGGCATCAATGGTCACGCCATCATCGTGGGCGCGCGCGCGCATATATTTCAGGATCTCGGAAACCACGACATCGCTGGCGCGCCCGTCAATCAGCCGGTCGGTCGTGGCAATCGCCCCGGCATTGATGAAAGGGTTGCGCGGGATCCCTTGCTCGTTTTCCAGTTGGACAATCGAATTGAACGCGCTGCCCGACGGCTCGCGCCCGACGCTGGACCATAAATCGCTGCCCAGCCGCCGCAGCGCCATCGCCAGGGTGAACACTTTCGACACCGACTGGATTGAAAACGGCACATCGGCGTCGCCCGCGACATGCACTGTCCCGTCGGGCAGCGCGAGGGCAATGCCCAATGCGCGTGGTTCGACGTTCGCCAGCGCGGGAATATAGTCAGCAACCTTGCCCTTGCCGACGTGTGGCAAAGCGACCTCATAGGCTTGGGTGACACAGCGTTCGAGATCGATAAAGGGGGCGTCGGTCATGCTAGCTGGCTAGCACAGTTCATTAAGGCACCACCAGTTCGCCGTTCCAGTCGCGCTGCTGCCCCGATTGTTCCGGCGTTGCCGCATCGAGCACCGCCAGCATCGCGCCTGCACTCGCCTCGGGCGTCAGCAGATTGGCGACGCCACGCTGGAATGGCTGCGACAGAGCCGTGTCGACCGTACCCGGATGCAACATCAGCACGGCGAGCTGCGGATGCGTGCGCGCCAATTCGATGCTCAACGTGCGCAGCAGCATCGCCAGCGCCGCCTTGCTGGCGCGATAGCCATACCAGCCGCCCAGCCGGTTATCGCCGATGCTGCCCACGCGCGCGCCGATGACCCCGATCAGCGCGCGCCGGTCGCGCGGCACATGTGGTAACAGCGCTTTGAGCGCCAGCAGCGGCCCGGTGGCGTTGACCGCGAAGAGGGTGGCAAAGGCGTCGGCCTCTATGGCTTTCCAGCTCTTCTCGGGCTGCACCCTATCGCCGCGATGGAGCAGCCCGCTGGCGATGAAAATCAGGTCGATGGGGCCGTCCGCGCCGATGGCGGCGGCCGCACCGGCCATGCTGGCGGCGTCAGTCAAATCGGCGGCATGCCGGATGGCGCTCGTCGGCCCGGCGTCGCCGCTGCGGCTGACACAGTGCAGTGCCACGCACCGCGGATCGCTCGCCAGCCGCGCCGCCACCGCCGCGCCAATGCCGCCTCCTGCGCCGATGACGACGCCGCGGTAGTTCGACTGCAATGATTTCATGTCCGCCATATTCTGCTGCCGCCCGTCCCAAAGCCTCGTCATGCTGAACTTGTTTCAGCATAACGCGCCACTGACGGTTTGTTATCCCGAAACAAGTTCGGGATGACGAGACACGGGTGCAATGTGCATAACTCACCCGCCAAAAGCGAGATTGCGCAACTTGATGCCCCTCCCCGCCCCCTTCACCAACTGGTTTGCCCAGCGCGGCTGGACCTTGCGCCAGCATCAAGCGGCCATGATCGATGCTGCGGCAGCCGGCGACCATGCGCTGCTCGTCGCCGCCACTGGCGCGGGGAAGACGCTCGCGGGATTCCTCCCCAGCCTCATTGATCTGGCTGATGGCGCGCACGACGGCCTCCACACGCTCTACGTCTCGCCGCTCAAGGCGCTCGCTGCCGATATCGAGCGCAATCTCGCTGCCCCCATCGCCGATATGGGTCTGCCGATCCGCGTCGAAACCCGCAGCGGCGATACATCGAGTGACGCCAAAGCGCGCCAGCGCAGCCGCCCGCCGCATATCTTACTGACCACGCCCGAATCGCTGTCGCTGCTGCTCTCCTATCCCGACAGCTTCACCCTGTTCGCGAACCTCAAAACCGTGGTGATCGACGAGGTTCACGCCTTCGCTACCGGCAAGCGCGGTGACCTGCTCGCCCTTGCCCTTGCGCGGCTGCACAGCATCAACCCCGCGCTGCGCCGCGCAGCGCTGTCGGCGACCATTGCCGACGTGGATGCCTATCGCCGCTGGCTCGCCCCCGGCGGCGATGTTGCGCGCGTGCGGCTGGTGGAAGGCGAGGCCGGGGCCGACCCCGATGTGCGCATTTTATTGCCCGAAGGCGCAGTGCCCTGGGCGGGCCATTCGGGCCGATATGCCATCCACCAGGTGATGGCCGAGGTGGCGCGGCACCGCACCACCATCATTTTCTGCAATACGCGCGGCCTGGCCGAGCTATTGTTTCAGGAATTGTGGAAGGCCAATGACGCGGGCCTGCCCATCGCCATCCACCACGGCAGCCTTGATCGAGAGGCCCGTCTGCGCGCTGAGGCAGCGATGGCCGCAGGGCGGCTGCGCGCGCTCGTCGCCACCTCTAGCCTCGACATGGGGCTCGACTGGGGCGACGTCGATTGCGTCATCCAGATGGGCGCACCCAAAGGCTCCTCGCGGCTGCTCCAGCGCATCGGCCGCGCCAACCACCGGCTCGACGAACCCAGCCGGGCGCTGCTAGTGCCGGGCAACAGGTTCGAGTTTCTGGAAGCACAGGCTGCACTCGACGCGGTCGCCGCGGGGGAGCGCGACGCCGATGCTTTCCGCCCCGGCGCACGCGACGTGCTGGCACAGCACGTCATGGGCATGGCCTGTGCCGCGCCCTTTGCCGAAGTTGAATTGCTCGCCGAAGTGCAAAGTGCCGCCCCCTATGCCGATATGTCGGCCGAAGAATTCGCGCGCATCATCGGCTTCGTCCGCGACGGCGGCTATGCGCTCAAGGCCTATGACCGCTTCCGCCGCCTCGCGCCCGATGGACCCGCCAAAGATGGCAAGATACGCTGGCGCATCGCACACCCGCGCCTTGTCACCCAGCACCGCATGAATGCTGGCATCATCGTCGATGCCCCCACGCTCGATGTGCGCTTCAAGAATGGGCGGCGACTGGGCCAAGTCGAGGAATATTTTGCGAGTACATTGACCGTGGGTGACACCTTCGCTTTCGCTGGATTGTCACTGGAGGTAGAGGCGATGCGCGACCTTGACCTCATCGTCCGCGCAACCAGCAAACCGGCGCGCATTCCCAGCTATGTCGGCGCGCGAATCGCACTGTCGACGCGCCTCGCTGACCGGGTGCGCGACTTTCTCGCCCATCCCGCCAGCTGGGACCGCTTCCCGCCTGATGTGCAGGGATGGCTGCGCCTGCAGGCCGCTAAATCGGTGCTGCCGCGGGCCGGCGAATTGCTCGCCGAAACCTTCCCGCACGAGGGCCGCCACTATCTGGCACTCTATCCGTTCGAAGGCTGGAACGCACACCAGTCGCTCGGTATGCTCTTAACCAAGCGGATGGAACGCGCGGGCCTCCAACCCCTGGGTTTTGTCGCCTCGGACTATGCGCTCGCCATCTGGTCGGTGCGCCCAGTAGCCGACCCTGCTGCTCTCCTGTCGCCCGACATTTTGACCGACGAATTCATCGAATGGGTCGAAGGTTCGAACCTGCTCAAACGCGCTTTTCGGGAGGTGGCGGTGATCGGCGGCCTCATCGAACGCCAGCATCCGGGCAAGCGCAAGACCGGTAAACAGGTCACTTTTTCCACTGACCTAATTTACGACGTCTTGCGCAAATTCGAACCCGACCACTTGCTCATTCAGGCGGCCTGGGCCGATACGCGCGCGCGCCTCACCGACGTCGCCCGGCTCGGCGACCTGCTCGACCGGGCGGCGGGAACCTTGCTTCACCAGCGATTGCCGCGCATCAGCCCGCTCGCGGTGCCGCTGCTCGTGTTGATTGGGCGCGAAAGCGTCGGCACCGACGCCACTGACGATGCGTTGCTGATGGAAGCGGCAGCGCAGCAATTGGCGGCAGTGGCGGCGGGTTGAGCATGCTTGCGGACCCGGCACGATAGGCATATCATCAGGTCTGGAGAGGAGCGGCAGCATGGCCCGCAAATTCATCGTACCTGCCACGCTGCTTGCCGCGCCGCTGCTGCTTGGCGCAGCCTCGGTCGCGGCGCCCGCAGCGCCTGTCCCCGATCTAGGCCAGAGCGCAGTGGCCACCGAAACTGTCGCAACGCCGCTGATCCAGCCCTTTGATATCGACGCCTCGAGGCGCATGGCGGTGCCTGTGACCATAGGCGATCAAGGGCCGTTCAGCTTTCTGGTCGATACAGGCGCGGAGCGCACCGTCATTTCGCGCGAACTGGCGAGCCGGCTGGCATTGGCGCAGGGCCAGCAGCTGCGCCTCGCCACCATCAGCGGCCCCGCCACCGCGCCGTCCTATAAAATTGCGTCGCTGGCCATGACCGACCTCACGCTGGCGCCCTTTGAAGCGCCGGCACTTTATGGCAATCATATCGGCGCAGCCGGGTTGTTGGGCGTCGATATGCTGCAAGGCCGCCGCGTGCTTATCGATTTCCGCCGCGAGGAAATGCGTATCAGCGCCAGCCGCCGTAATTTGCGTCCAATAATTCGCGATGATGATGCGATTGTCGTCACCGCACGCAATCAGGCGGGGCGCCTGATCCTCTCCGATGCGCGCATTGACGGCAAGCGCGTGGACGTGATTGTCGATACCGGTGCCCAAACCAGCATCGGCAATCTGGCGATGATGCGGCTGGTGAGCCAGCGCGGCGAGAACCGGTTTCCCTTCGTCGCCAGCCAGCTGACCGGCGTGAACGGCGAGACAATACCGGCTGAAAAAACCGTGCTGCGCCGCATCAATATTGAGGGCATTGATGTCAACGACCTGACCGTCTCTTTCGCCGACAGCCATGCATTTCGCGCGCTCGGCCTGCGTGACCGCCCAGCGATGCTGCTGGGGATGGACGGGCTGCGGCTGTTCGACCGGATCGAGATTGATTATGCCAACAAACGCATCATCCTCGATCTGCCGGACGGCGCGGGACGCAGCGGCGGCCAGCGGCTGGCGGCAGGGGCCAAACGCGCGCGCGCATCCTGATCGGCCTTGCCGCAAGCGGCGCGGCGAGTTAGCGCCGTTGGGGTGATGGAAACTGCGACGCCTGACCCATTTGCCTTTGATTTCGCGGGGGAACGCTGGTCAGCGACGCCGGAAGGTGCGCTGTTCTGGCCGCGTCGCCGCGTGCTGTTGGTTGCCGACCTGCACCTGGAAAAGGCGAGCTGGTTTGCCGCGCATGGCCAGCCCCTGCCTCCCTATGACAGCCGAATCACCATGGCGGTGCTGGCGGTGGTGGCCGCCCGCCTCGTCCCCGACGAAATCTGGTGTCTGGGCGACAGCTTCCACGACCATGGCGGCCAGGCGCGGCTCGACCCAGCGGCGGCTACGCTATTGGCTCAACTCGCCGCCCGCCACCGCTGGCGCTTCATTGCGGGCAACCATGACGGGCTGCCGGATGGGCAGTGGGGCACTCAATCGTGCGAAGAGTGGATCGAGCAAGGCATTGTTTTTCGCCATGAGCATGACCCTGCCGACCCGCGACCCCAGATTTCCGGCCACTTCCATCCCAAAACGCTGGTACAAATGCGCGGACGACAGGTGCGCCGCGCCTGTTTTGCTTGCGGGGCCGGTGTTCTGATCCTGCCCGCATTCGGCAGTCTGACCGGTGGTCTGGACATCGATGATCCTACGATCGCACGGCTCTTCGCTGGACCCTATGCCGCCTTGGTTCCCACGGCGCAGGGGCTCGCCCGCTTTGCCCGCGCGCCTGTGGCGAAAATGTCGCATATCCCCGAATAATATGCGGTTTTTGCTGCACCGCGCCTAGCAACATGGCCGTTGCTCGCTATTACGGTGCCATAAAGAAAAATGGTTTGATTGGAGAGGATCACATTATGAACAAATTCCGCTCGACGGGCGTGGCCAATTTGTTGCGCGGCTCGGCTCTCGGTTTCTCGCTGGCGGTCGCTGTCGTCGCGATGCCCGCCGTGGCGCAGGATGCTGAAGCTCCGGCCGAAGAAGAGATCGCGGACGACGCCATCGTCGTGACCGCGCAGGGCCGATCACAGCTCCTGTCCGACGTTCCTGTCGCCATTTCGGCGGTCAACGCCGAAACGTTGCAGAACAGCGGCGCCAACGACATTCGCCAGCTCAATCAGGTGGCGCCGTCGCTGCTCGTGTCGTCAACGGGTAGCGAGGCCAATGGATCGGCGCGTATTCGCGGGATCGGCACGGTCGGCGACAACCCCGGTCTGGAGAGCTCGGTGCCGGTGTTTATCGACGGCGTCTACCGTTCGCGCTCGGGCATCGGCCTTAACGAGCTCGGCGAAATCGACCGGGTCGAGGTGCAGCGCGGTCCGCAGGGCACGCTGGGTGGCCGCAACTCGTCGGCGGGCCTCATCAGCATCTATTCCAAGCGGCCTCGCTTCGAATTCGGTGCCAATGGCGAGGCGACATATGGCAATTATGATTTCCTGCGCTTTACCGGCAGCGTTACGGGCCCCATCACCGACACCATCGCCGCGCGTCTCGACGGCGTCTATGTCAAGCGCGACGGCTTTTACCGCGACACGACCAACAACACCGACGTCAATGATCGCAACCGTTATTTCGTGCGCGGCCAATTGCTGTTCGAACCCAGCGACGCGGTCTCGTTCCGCCTGATCGCGGATTATACCTATCGCGATGAAAAATGCTGCGCGGCGACCTATGTCGACAGCTCGGTCAACCAGTTCATCGGCAACCTCAACAATCCGTCGACCCCGCTCGCGCCGCTCCAGCAGAATGGCAACAACATCATCAACGTGCTGCGCGATCTGGGCCAACCGTTGGCGGCGTTCAACCAGGGCTATGGCCGCGGTATCTCGGTCACTCAGGGCCGAAGCTTTGCTGGTGAGACCAAGGATTATGGTATTTCGGGTGAACTCGAATGGGATATCGGCGGTGCCACGCTGACGTCGATTACCGCCTACCGCGAATATCGCTCGGGCCAGGCGTCGGACACCGATTATGGCGCGGTTGACATCCTCTATCGCGCCCCCAGCGACGATGCCTATCGCCAGTTCCACACCTTCACGCAGGAAGTTCGTCTGCAGGGTGAGGCATTCGATGGCAAGCTCGACTGGCTCGTCGGCGGCTTCTACGCCAATGAAAAGCTCACAGTGCGCGACAATCTGCGCTTCGGTTCGCAATATGGCCGCTTTGCAAATTGCCGCATCATCTCGGGCGGCGGTCTGGCCGGGCTCTATTCGCCGACCAGCCCCTTGTGCGTCGCCCCGGGCGTCGGCCCGGCAACACTGGCCGGTGCCACCGGCGCATCGGGGCCTGACATTGTCGCGGCCTTCACCGCGCTCGATGGCCTCAGCGATCGCGGCACGATTAACGACCGCTATTTCCAAGAGGGCAATAACTGGGCGTTGTTCACCCACAATATCATCCACATCACCGACACGGTCGATTTGACGCTCGGCTTGCGTTATACGAACGACAAGAAGGATTTCGACGCCACCTTCAGCAACGACAATACCGTTTGTACGACCATTCAAGGACTGGTGTCGGATGATCTGGCCAGCACCAACGCCACCGCGCGGGCGCTTGCCGGTGCACTGATCGGTCTCGGCTGTCAGGGCAACTCGACCGCCGAACTCAACGGCGTGTCGATCAATGACAGCCGCAGCGAGGACGAATGGACCGGCACCGCCATCCTGTCGTGGAAGCCGATTGATGACCTTCTGGTCTACGGCAGCTTCGCGCGCGGTTATAAGGCGGGTGGGTTTAACCTCGATCGCTCGGCGCTCAAATCGTCGGTCCCGACCTTTGCCTCGGTCGGCGGCGCGCAGGCGCTGGTCGGCAATCTCCAGTTCGACCCCGAACTGGTCGACAGCTATGAAGTCGGCGCGAAATATTCGAGCGGAGCGTTCAGCGCCAGCCTGTCGGCCTTCCGCTCGGACTTCAGCAACTTCCAGCTGAACACCTTCAACGGCTCGGTGTTCCTGGTCGCCACGGTCAATGGCTGCGACAATCTGGTCGGCGGCCCCGGCGCGGATAGTGATCTCAGCAACGCCACCGGCACCTGCGCGCCCGGCGATGTGACTTATGGCGTGCGCACTCAGGGCTTCGAGCTTGAAACGTCGCTGTCGCCGGTGCGCAACTTCCGTGTCGCCGCTGGTCTCACCTATGCGCGGACCAAATATCGCAGCGACCTCATCGGTACGGAAAGCGGCCTGGTGCCGCTCGATGCTGCCCTCCGCGTTCTGCCGGGCAAAAATCTGTCGAACGCGCCAGAATTTGTTGCCACCAGCAGCATCACCTGGACGCCGGACATCGGCAGCAATGGACTCACTGGTCTCGTCTATATCGATGGCCGCCTTACCAGCGATTACAACACCGGGTCGGACCTGTTCCCGCAAAAGGCGCAGGACGGCTTTGCATTGTTCAACGCACGCGTTGGCCTGCGCGGGCCCGATGAAAAATGGAGCATCGAGCTGTGGGGGCAGAATATCTTCAACAAACAATATGCGCAGGTCGCCTTTAACTCACCCTTCCAGGCGGGCACCACGGCGGCGCCGTTTGTTGATCCCAACTATCCCGGCGGCCGCCAGATCTTCTCGCAGTTCCTTGCCGAACCGCGCACTTATGGCATCACGCTGCGCGGCAGCTTCTGATCGCCTGACCGGTTCAGCAAAAGGCCCGTCCACCCCAGCGGTGGGCGGGCCTTTTTCTATTGTTTCAACTGCGGTGAAACGACCGGCACCGGCCCATGTAAGTGGAACGAAACTTAACTCCGCGCGCCGAACAGCGCAGTACCAACGCGTACATGCGTCGCGCCCAGCATCACCGCGGTGGCAAAATCGCCGCTCATCCCCATACTGCGCAGCGGTAAGGCGTGCCGGTCGGCCAGCTCGGCGAGCAGCGCGAAATAGGGCGCGGCTTCAGTATCGGCGGGCGGAATCGCCATCAGCCCGCCAATGGCCAGCCCTGCATCTTTTGCCTCGGCCAGCAATGCCGGAAGTCCGCCAATCGCCACCCCGCCCTTCTGCGGCTCGTCGCCGATATTCACTTGCACGAACAAGGTCGGCTGCTTCCCTGCCTTGTCGCAGGCCCGCGCCAGTGCCGTCACCAGCGACGACCGGTCGAGCGAATGCACGGCATCGAACAGCGCCACTGCCTCGTCCGCCTTGTTGGATTGCAACTGGCCGATCAGATGCAGCGCTATGCCGGGCGTTGCGGCGCGCAGCGCGGGCCATTTACCTGCCGCCTCCTGCACCCGGTTTTCGCCAAACACGCGCTGACCGGCGGCAATCAGCGGCACTATGGCGGCGGCGTCGTGCGTCTTGCTCACCGCGATCAGCGTCACATCATGTGCCTCGCGTCCGGCCCTGCGCGCCGCTGCGGCGATGTCCTGCTTTACGTCAATCAGCCGCTGCGCTGCATCTTCGGTCATTGGGGGCCTCTTGCTTGTGCCGGTCGAAGCCGTGCCTATAGGTGCGTTCATGGTTTCTTGTAATCCCTCGCGCAGCTGGCTGCTCACCGATGCGCGGCTCGCCGGGCACGGGCTGGCAGCGGCGCAACGCTTGCCGCCCGGTAGCACGATTGTCCTGCGCAGCGATAAACTTGCCCCGGCTGCGCGGCGTGTGCTTGCGATCAGGCTCAAGCGCATCTGCCGCGCCCGTCGGCTGCGGCTGCTTGTGGCGGGTGACGATATTGGTATGGCGCGGCGGATAGGTGCCGACGGCGTGCATTTGCGAAGCCGCTCGGCGCGGTTGGCAGGGGCTGCACGCCGCGCCGGCCTTCGCGTCAGCGCACCGGTGCATAACTGGCAAGAGGCGCGCGCGGCGGCGCGTGCGCGCATCGATTATGCGCTGATTTCGCCGCTCTATGCGACCCGCAGTCATCCGGACGCTTCACCAATTGGACAGCGTTGCTTTATCCGGCTGGCGGTGGCGGCGCGCGCTGCACCGGTCGCGCTTGGTGGGATGACGGCGGCGCGCCACCGCGCGCTATGTTTGCGCTGCAGCCATATCAGGCCCGGCTGGGCCGCCATCGATGCGTGGGAAATCGGGCGCAGACCAACGCCGGCAGTTTCCGTCTAACGAAACCAGAACCCATTTCGCAGGGTCAGAAACGGAACTGCGTACCCACATAGACCGCCTGATTGTCACGCTGGTCGTTGGTCAGCGGACCAAGGCGCTCATCGCTCGAATAGCGCACCCCGGCGGTCACATCGATATTGCGGCTGACGCGGTACCGCCCGCTCAGGTCCACTTCCTGCCCGGCGGCCGGTGCGCCAGCGCGCGGAGTTGCGCCCACGGGATCAGCGGCAACGCTGCTGACGCGCGAGGCAAAGCGCGACGGCCTACCTTCGCGTTCCTCCGGAGCGCGCACCTGCGGTAAATTGCGGATGTCGAGCCCACGCCCAACTTGCGGCAAAACAAACTTTTCAAAGCCAACCGACTTGCCCAGATTATAGGCGACGGGAGCAATTGTCACCGGTTGGCTAGCGCCGCCGACCAGCGCGCGCGTGCGGGCTGCGTCTCCGACGGGCGCGCCGTCGCGGGCACGCACCACCACGGTAATCGCGCGATTGGCCTGTCCGCTAGCAACGACCGGCGTAAAGCTGAAATTCTGGCGCGCCCGCTCAGACACCTGCGCATATCGGGCGATCAAGCGCGGATCCCCCGCGGCGGGCGTAAACTGACCGAGCAGTGCGTTTGACAGGCCGGTTTCGCGGATCCGGTCGGTGCGGCTCATTGCGGCCAGTGCGGGCGGCAGCGCAAGCGCAGCGAGGGCCGCAACCGCAACCCCCCGCTTCATCCAGTTTGCCCCACGCTCTGTCATTGTCACAAACGACTCCAGCCAACCTTTGTTACATAGGCGTTGGTGGCCATATTGCAAAGCGCGCTAACCAGAAAATTGGCGAGGTAAACCGGCAAGCTCGAGAATCATGCCGCGCTGTTGCAATGAGTCCACACCTGCTGCAGTCCGCCCCGCTTGCCCGCCCCCGCGAACATGGCTAGAGCAGGCTACCAACAGGATCATGCGCCCGCCAGGCACGCGGCTACGCCAAGGAAAGACAAGATACAGCGATGATTCCCATGAACCAAGCAACCCGACTGATTGTGGCTGGCGCCGCACTCGCCATGCTGACGGCATGTGGCGGCAAGGAACGCCCGCGCGCCGATGTCGCTGCCTCGCAGGTTACCACTATCGGGGTGAACAGCTTTTTGTGGCGCGCTTCGCTCGACGCTCTGTCGTTCATGCCGTTGCTGCAGGCCGATTCGTCAGGCGGTGTTATCATCACCGACTGGTATGCCAATCCGTCGAACCCCAATGAACGGATGAAGGTCACCGTTTCGATCCTCGACCGCGATTTGCGCGCCGATGCGCTGCGCGTTGCGGCCTCGCGGCAGGTGGCGCAGGGCGGAACCTGGGTCGATGCACCGGTGCAGGCGGCGACCGTGCAAAAGCTGGAGGAGATCATCCTTACCCGCGCCCGCGACCTGCGCCAAAGCGCGATCGAAGGCTGAATTTCTTGAACTGAACATGCGGCCGCGTCCGACGGCCGAAAAGGATATCGCATGACCCGCGACCCGCGCTTCTCGCCGCTCGCCGCCGATGCGCGCTGGCAGGCAGCATGGGAGGCGTCGGCCAGCTTCCGTGCCGACGATGCCAGCCCCAAACCGCGCGCCTATGTGCTCGAAATGTTTCCCTATCCCTCGGGGCGCATCCACATGGGGCATGTGCGCAACTATACGATGGGCGACGTCATCGCGCGATTCAAGAAGATGACGGGGCACGAAGTGCTCCATCCGATGGGCTGGGACGCGTTTGGCATGCCAGCGGAAAATGCCGCGATGGAAAAGGGGGTGCACCCAGGCGGCTGGACCTATGCCAATATCGCTGCGATGCGCGGTCAGTTGAAACGCCTTGGCCTCGCTATCGACTGGAGCCGCGAACTCGCCACCTGCGATGCCGCTTATTATGGTCAGGAACAGGCGCTGTTCCTTGACCTGTTCGCCGCTGGCCTCGTCTATCGCAAGGAAAGCTTCGTCAACTGGGATCCGGTCGATATGACCGTGCTCGCCAATGAGCAGGTGATCGATGGGCGAGGCTGGCGCTCGGGCGCGCTGGTCGAACGGCGCAAGCTGTCGCAATGGTTCCTGAAAATCACCGACTTTGCCGACGATCTGCTCGCTGGCCTCGGCACGCTTGACCAATGGCCCGACAAGGTGCGGCTGATGCAGGAAAACTGGATCGGCAAGTCGGTTGGCATGCAGTTCGCCTTCCGCTTTGTCGGCGGCAAGCCCGCGTTCGACGTGTTCACGACGCGCCCCGACACGCTCTACGGGGCCAGCTTCACTGCGATTTCGCCCGACCATCCGCTCGCCGCAGACCTCGCCGCGAACAGCCCGGAGCTTGCCGATTTCATCGCCCGCTGCCGTCAGCAGGGGACCAGCGCGGCCGAGGTTGAAACCGCCGAAAAAATGGGTTTCGACACAGGCCTAGCGGTTGAACATCCGCTCGACCCCGCCCGGCATCTGCCCGTCTGGGTGGTCAACTATGTGCTGATGGATTATGGCACCGGCGCGATTTTCGGCTGCCCGGCGCACGACCAGCGCGACCTCGATTTCGCGCGCAAATACGACCTGCCGGTGATCCGCGTGATTGCCGATGGTGACAATAATGACCCGCATTTCACCGGCGACGAAGCATACACTGGCCCGGGCAAAGTGGTGAACAGCCATTTCCTTGACGGCATGACCATTGAGGAAGCCAAGGCGGCGATCATTGCGCGCGCCGAACATGACGGCTGGGGCAAAGGGACCACCGTGTGGCGGCTGCGCGATTGGGGCGTGTCGCGCCAGCGCTATTGGGGTACGCCCATCCCCTTCATCCACTGCGATGCGTGCGGCGTGGTGCCGGTGCCCAAGGATCAGCTGCCCGTTACGCTGCCCGACGATGTCAGCTTCGCCATTCCGGGTAACCCGCTCGACCGCCACCCGACATGGAAGCACGTCCTCTGCCCCCAATGCGAGCAGGCGGCGCGGCGTGAAACCGACACGCTGGATACTTTCGTTGATTCGAGCTGGTATTTTCTGCGCTTCGCCAGCGCGCCCGCCGATGCGCCCTTTGATCCGGCGGTGGTGCAGCGCTGGTTGCCGGTCACCCAATATATCGGTGGGGTCGAACATGCGATCCTGCACCTGCTCTACGCCCGCTTCTGGACCCGTGCGCTCCAGCATATGGGCAAGCTAGACTTTGCCGAACCCTTTGCGGCGCTGTTTACGCAAGGCATGGTGACGCACGAAACATATAGCCGCGATCAAGGCCAAGGGCTGCCGCCGCTTTTTTTCACGCCGGATGAAGTTGACCGCTCCGCCGACGGCGCGAAGCTGCAGGCGGACGGTGCACCGGTTGACATCGGCCGCGTCATCAAAATGTCGAAGTCGAAAAAGAATGTCGTCGATCCCGACGCCATCCTCGACCAATATGGCGCCGACGCGGTGCGCTGGTTCATGCTGTCGGACAGCCCGCCCGAACGCGACCTGCCGTGGAGCGAAGCGGGGATTGAAGGCGCATGGCGCTTTGTCCAGCGGCTTTGGCGCCTGTTTGGTGAGGCAGAAAAGACCGGCGATGGCAGCGTCGACAAGCCGCTCGCTCGCGCTCTGCATCAGGCCATTGCGGGCTGCGCGCAGGATATCGAGGCGCTTCAGTTCAACAAGGCGGTCGCCAAAATCCACGCGCTCGCGAATGCGGTCGAAAAGGCTGCCCCTTCGGCAACGCGGGCCGAAGCCTGCGCCACGCTCATCCGCCTAATCGCGCCGATGATGCCGCATCTCGCCGAAGAAGGCTGGGCCGGGCTGCCGCCTGCGTTGCGCCCCACCCTGCTTGTCGCCGATGCACCTTGGCCCGAGGTCGACTCCAGCTTGTTGGTCGAGGATGAAGTGACGATCGCCATCCAGATGATGGGCAAGCTGCGCGAAACCATCACCGTGGCCAAGGGATTGCCGCGTGAAGAGCTGGAGGCCGCCGCGCTGGCCGCGCCGCGCATCATCGAATTGCTGGCGGGGGCGAGCCCTAAAAAGGTGATTGTCGTGCCCGACCGGCTGGTCAATATCGTCACCTGATGCGTCTGATTTTTCTCCTTGCTCCACTACTGCTGGCTGCTTGCGGGCTGCAGCCGCTCTATAGCGCAGGGGGCAAGGGCGTGGTTGCCGAAACACTTGCCGATGTCCGCGTCGCCCCGATTGAAGGGCAAGCCGGCTGGCTGGTGCGCAACGCGCTGCGCGACCGTCTGGTCGCGGCGCAGGGCGGCGAAGGACCGGGCGAACGCTTCCGTCTCGACATCAAGCTTGAAGATAGCATCACCGGCTTTGGCGTGCGCGCCGACGATTCGGTTACGCGCGAGCGCCGCACGCTGCGCGCGCGCTACCAGCTGGTCGAAGCAGCGACGGGCGAGGTGCTGCTCGACGCCACCGCCACGTCGGACGCAGGCATCGATGTTGTCGGCAGCGAATTCGCTACTATTGCGGCTGAACAAAGCGCTCAGGAACGCCTCGCCCAAGCCATTGCCGACCAGATTGTCGCGCGCCTGGCCGTCTTCGCGCGCCGCCGTGCTGCCGCGCCGGGGCGATGAAGGCGGAAAAGCCCGCCGACCTTGGCCGCCTGACCAGCCTCGGCGGCGGCACGCGGTTTTATCTGGTGGCCGGTCCCGACGAAGCAAGCTGCGCCGCGCTGGGTGCGCACCTCGTCGCCCTGGCCGGTGCCGATGCCGAGCGCATTGATCTGTCGAGCGACGAGGTAAAGCGCGATCCGGCGCGCCTCGCCACCGAAGCCGCGTCGCTATCGCTGTTCGCCGGAGCGCGGGTCGTGCGGCTGACGATTGCGGGCAGCGGCGATGACTGTCTGGATGCGGTGGCGGCGCTGCTCGCGGCCGACGCCGCACCCAATCCGGTCGTCGCCACCGCGCCGTCGCTCACCAAAAAGTCGAAACTGTTCAAGCTGGCGGAGGATTCGGCGCTGGTGCGCGCTGCCGTCTGTTATCAGCCCGACACGCGCGAGCTGGTCAGCATCGCTGTCGCTGCAGCCCGCAGCGAAGGGTTGCAGCTCGGCGGGCGCGAGGCGACGATGCTGGTTGAAATGGTGGCGGGCGACCAGCAATTGCTGGTGCGCGAGATAGAGAAACTGGCGCTCTATCGCGATGCCGCACCCGACCGCCAGCGCGCGGTGGTGGCCGAGGACATTAGCGCTCTGGGCGCGGGCATTGATGAGGAAGATATCGGGGCCTGTGTCAATGTCGTGCTGGGCGGCAAGGTTGCCGAATTGCCCGCCATGCTGGCCAGCGCCGAAGCCGTGGGGGTCGCAGATATCCGCCTGTTGCGTGCGCTGGCCATCCGGGTGCAATTGCTGGCGCGGCTGCGCGCCGAGGTCGACGGAGGCCAGCACCCGCGCACGTTGGTTAGTGACAAACGCTATGGCATCTTCTGGAAAGAGGTTGATGCCGTCACGGTCCAGCTGCGGCTGTGGGATGCGATCCGGCTGGCGCGGCTGATGACCTTGCTTCTGGGCTGCGAACGCGCCCTCAAGGCATCGGGCACAGCGGGGTCGGTGCTGCTGCGGCGCCTGCTCGTCGATGTTGCTCGCCAAGCCGCGCGGGCGCGGTAAATCAATCTCCCGTCATCTCAGAATTGATCCGGGACGACGATACTGAAGCCACTTGGTCGGGCTGACCTCCAACCTTACTCATATTCTACCGAAATCGGAATACGCCCGCGGTAGTTGCCGTCACCGTCGCTCGCCACGGTCAGCCGCCCGCCAAAGCGAAAGCGCAGCCGCCCATTCGGGCCCAGTCGCGGCGCCGGGCCGAGGTCGGTCACGACATCAACCACGCGGGCGCTGCGCCCTTGATCGCCGTCCAGCAGGATTTCCGCGGGAATCGCGATGCGGACGGCGCGACCCGGCGTGCCGCTGATCATGGCTTCGCCGGTCAGCGCCATGCCGCCCAGATCGCGCACGTCACCGCTCAGCCGCCGCTGCCCGCTTACTGGATCGACCATTACGCTACCGCCGCTGCGTCCAGTGGCCACGCGGCTGAAATCCAAGGCAGATGAAATTTCGATGCGCAAGGGCAGTTCGTCGCTCGCCGGGACCGGCCGGTTGGCGCTGGCCCCGCTTTGGTCGCACAGCAGGCACGGCGCGGCGCTGACGGACGGCCAGAACAGCACTGCCGAGAGCAGCGAAAGGGTCAGACGCAATATCACGGTATCGGGCTTGGCACATCATGGTTAACCACGCGTAACCACCGGGCGAGCAGGCGTAACCCGGCGGCCCCTTGCAGCGAACCCGCTGAGCCCCGATATGCGGGTTGCTCCAGTCACGAAAGGCTGACCCATGACCAATTCCAAACCGCTCGACCCCATGGCCGAATATGTGCTGCGCGAAGGCGGCACCGAACGCGCCTTCACCGGAAAATATAATAATTTCAAAGGCGACGGCATGTTCCACTGCGCCGGTTGCGGCGCGCCGCTGTTCGACAGCCAAACCAAATATGACAGCGGCTCGGGTTGGCCCAGCTATACCGCGCCTGCCGACGAAGCAGCTGTGAAGGAATTGGCCGACACCAGCCACGGCATGCGCCGCGTCGAGGTGCGTTGCGCGCGCTGCGAAGGCCATTTGGGGCATGTCTTTCCTGACGGTCCCGGGCCGACCGGCCTGCGCTATTGCATCAACAGCGCCGCGCTTGACTTCGCCGCGCGCGACGCGGATGACGCGGGCACGGGCACTGATTAACGCGGCATAAAGCGAGGCTGCGTCAAGGCCACACCGGGTGATGGACAAAAGGATGATGGCTTTTGCGCGGTGAACGGCGACAATTGACGGGCGGCGACGCTGGTGGCCGCAGTGTGAAAAAACCCACCGCGCCGCGCCCCGACGATGTGCCGCCGACCGGTTGGCGGCTGTGGTTGCGCCGCCTCGTCCGTTGGGGTCTGGGTGCGGGCTTGGTTGCTTTTGTCGCACTTGGCGTCGCGGTGGGCATCGCGGTGCAGCGCATCCCCAGCTTTGAACAGCTGAAGGGCACCCCGGCGGGCCAGACAATTCGCGTGCGCGCGGTGGATGGCACCGTATTCTTCACCCTCGGCCCCAACTACGGCCGCTGGCTGCCCTTGTCCGAAGTGCCGCAGGTGATGCAGGATGCGATGGTCGCGGTTGAGGATCGGCGCTTTCGCTATCACCCCGGCGTCGATCCGGTCGGAATTGCGCGCGCTGTCACGGTGAGTGCGACCGGCGGCGGTCGGCTGCGCGCCGTGTCCACCATCTCGCAGCAACTCGCGCGCAACCTGTTCCTTTCGAACAACCGCAGCTATGTCCGCAAATTGCGCGAAGCCGTGCTGGCGATGGCGCTCGAATGGAAATTCTCGAAGGACCAGATTCTCGAAATCTATCTCAACAAAGTCTATTTTGGCGGCGGCAGTTATGGCATCGACGCCGCCTCACGCACCTTTTTCGGCCACAGCGCGACTGAAATGTCGCTGTCAGAGGCGGCGGTAGTCGCCGGGCTGGTGAAGGCCCCGTCGCGCTATGCCCCCACCGCCGACCCGCGTGCTGCGCTCGGCCGCGCCGGCGTCGTTTTGGACGTCATGGTTGATGCCGGTTTTCTGACTGCCGCAGAAGCCGCTAACGCCAAGCCTGCAAATGTCAAAATGGCGCAGGAAAGCGGCCAAAATAGCGCGCGCTATTTCACCGACTGGATGCTTCCCCAGCTCGATCTGGTCATCGACGAAGGCACCAAAGCGCTTGATGTTTGGACCACGCTCGACCTTAATCTCCAGCGCGCCGCCACCAGCGCGATCCAGGCCAATGTTCCGCGCGGGGTGCAGGGCGCTCTGGTCAGCCTTGACCGTGACGGCGCGGTGCGGGCGATGGTTGGCGGCACCGACTATGTCAGCTCCAATTATAACCGCGCAACCCAGGCCGTGCGGCAGCCGGGGTCGGCGTGGAAATTGTTCGTCTATCTGGCCGCGCTCGAATCCGGGCTGCGCGTCGATGACAAGGTGGTCGACCAGCCAGTGACGATCAACGGCTGGAGCCCTCGCAACGCGACCGGGCGCTTCTCGGGCGAAATGACAGTGCGCACCGCCTTTGCCAATTCGATCAACACCGTGGCGGCGGTGATCGGCGATGAAATCGGCTTTTCGGCGGTGGCGGGCATGGCGCGCCGCTTTGGCATCACCACCCCGGTCAATACCCAGCCCTCGATGGTGCTCGGCACGGCCGAGGTTCGCGTCATCGACATGACCGCCGCCTTTGCCGCGGTCGCGCGGCGCGGCGTGTCGGTCGAACCCTATGGCATCACCAAGGTTGCGACGACCGAAGGGGAGCTGCTTTACCAGCGCAAGCCGCAAGCGGGCCAACGGCTCGTTGATGATTGGGTTGCGGCGGGGATCACCGACCTGCTGCAAACCGCGGTCAACACCGGCACCGGTCGCGCCGCGCAAATCGGCCGCCCGGTCGCTGGCAAAACCGGCACCACGACCAGCAACAAGGACGGCTGGTTCCTTGGTTTTTCCAGCGGTCTTACCACCGGCGTGTGGATGGGCCGCGACGATGCCAAAGCGGTCGGCGGGCTCCAGGGCGGCCGCGCCCCGGCGCAAGCCTTTGCGCAATATATGCGCATCGCCGTCGCGCGCCGCCCGGTCGAGCCCTTTGACACCGAAGTCGTACTGCCCGAATGGCAGCTGGAAGAAGACGGTGAGGCCTACTTTGGCGAGCCGGGGGCTGAGGGTTATGTCGACGAAAACGGCATGCCGATCGAGTTGCCCGTCGAACCGGAGGCGGGCGAAGGCGGGGAATTCGTGGCCCCGCCCAAGGAGCCGGTCGAACCAAAACTCGACGAAGATTGGCTCAACGAACAAACCGGAGGCGGGGGCGCGCAGCCTCCGCCCCGGCCCTAGCCAAAGCGGTAGCGGTGCAGTTCGCGCCCGTTGGTTCTCAGCCAGCGCCGGGCGCCCGCCACCGGAGCGCCGTTGAGAACGTCGACCAACGCGTGAAACTCCGGCCCATGGTGCATGTGCACCCGGTGCGCCACTTCATGCGCCACGGTCGCGTGGCGGACCGCGTCGGGTGCCATGATTAGCCGCCAGCTATAGCGTAGCCGTCCGTCGGCGGCACAGCTGCCCCAGCGGCTCCTTGGATCGCCCACCGCGACGCTGGCGATGGCAATGTCATGCGCCGCGGCGATGGTACGGCTTTCGGCGTCAAGCAGCGCCAGCGCTTCGGCTTTCAGCCAGCGTCCGATCCGCGGGCCCACGGTTTCGGCGGGGCCGCCCAGCATCAGCGCCGCGCCGTCGTCCACCACCCTGCGCGCCCGGCCCGCGTCCCAGTCAACCCGCCGCAGCGTTCCGCGCACGGGCAGGCTGACCCCGGCTGTTACCGCAATCGGGCCCTCGTCGCGCGCCACTTGCCCCGCGATCCAACCTTGCTGGTCCTTAACCCACGCCAGCGCCTGCCGTTCGCTCGCGCGGCACGGGATGGTCAGGCGCAGCTCGCCGCGCACGGCGTCAAACACCAGCCGGTACCGCCGCGCGGCAGCGTGGCGCACGAGCCGCAACGGCCAGTCTTGCCCCGCAACGGCGATATGCAGCGCCTCAGACTTCGCGTTCGACAAGATGCTGCTCCAGCGGCCCGGCAATGGTTTCGCTCACTGTCCAGCCGACAATCGACTGCCCTGCACGGTGCAGGGCGGCATCGTCCCCGCTTTCCAGATAATGCCAACTGGGCAATGGCAGGCCATCCGCGCGCAGCCGGTAGGCGCAGGTCAGCGGCAGCCACGCGATCTCGTCAATCTTGTGGCGGCTCAGCGTCAGGCAATCGGGCACATGGCGCTTGCGGTTTGGATAATCGCTGCAGCGCGCCGTCGCGGGATCGATCATTCGGCACACTACATTGGTGGGATAAATCCGGCCCGTATCCTCATCTTCCAGCTTGTGGAGGCAGCATTTACCACAGCCGTCACACAGCGCCTCCCATTGCCCGGCGTCCAACGTATGCAGCGGCGCATCCCACCAACGGGTCGCCGCGCTCATTTGACCCAGCGGTCAAGTTCGGCGGCGACCAGCGCGGGCCGCCCCTCGTCGTCGGGCGTGCTGATGTCATCAATGGGGAGCAACGCCAGCGGCTCGCCCTCAGGCCCCATCAGATAGGCGAGCTGCGTATGCGCCATCAGATAGCGGTCGGGGGCGGAGCCCTCCTGCTTCTTATATGTCACCAGAAACGCCTTGGCTGCCCCGGCCACCGCCGCTTCACTGCCGGTCAGGCCCAAGAGGCGCGGATGATAGCGCGCAACAAACGGCGCCAGCGCTTCGGGCGTGTCGCGTGCAGGGTCGATGCTAATGAAAATCGGCGCGACCTTTGCCCCGCGCTCGGGGTCGATCGCCTCGAACTGGCGCAGCCCGGCCATCAGCTTCTGCAAATCGACCGGGCAGACATCGGGGCAAAAGCTGTATCCGAAATAGATCAAGCGATATTGCCCTTTAAAGTCACTATCGCGTACGGTTTTGCCGCTCTGGTCGGTCAGCATGAAGGGGCCGCCAATGGTCGCACCCTGCAGCGGCGGTTCGGGCGGCGGGCCTGAACAGGTAGCGCTCAACAGCAGGATAGGCGCCAGCACACCCGTTCCTAGCATCACCCTTGCATGGCGGGGGGCGAAGGCCCCATATAGTCGGTTCATCATGCCGCCAGCCTTGCTGGTGTAAGGCGGCAAAATCAAGCATTCGTCAGGTGGCCCCATGCTGCGATTTTTCCGTTTTGCCCGTTTTGCCCTTCCCGCCCTCGCCGCGACGCTGCTCCTACCCACCAGCGCCGCCGCGCAATTTTCGGACAGTTATAATTTCCTCAAAGCCGTGCGCGAACGTGACGGGGCCGAGGCGAGCAAGTATCTGAACGACGAAACGACCCGCGTTATCAATACGCGCGATACGTCGAGCGGGGAAACGGCGCTCGCCATCGTCATCAAGAACCGCGACCTTAGCTGGACGCGCTTCCTGCTCGCCAAAGGCGCCAATCCCGGCATCGCCGACCGCCAGGGGATGACGCCGCTCATGCATGCGACGCTTCTCGGCTTTACCGACGGCGCTGAAGCGCTGCTGGGGCGCGGCGCGCAGGTCGATCAGGCCAACAGCCGCGGCGAAACCGCGCTGATTCTGGCGGTGCAGCGCCGCGACGCGGCAATGGTGCGCATGCTGGTCAAACGCGGAGCGAATCCGGACAAAACCGACCATATTGCCGGGCTGTCGGCGCGTGACTATGCCAAGCGTGATGATCGCACCGGCACCATGCTGGCGCTGCTCGACGCAAAGGACGAAACCACCAGGCCGCTGGGGCCGGTGTTCGGACCGAATTGACCGGTTCAATGTAATTCTAACCTTGTAAATCACACTGTAGTGTGAAACAGAAACACATCTCCACAGTGGAAGGTGTGTATCATGTCGACCGAACTCATCACCCGCCTGCGCGGCCTCGTCACCGAAGGCGGATTGTCGCGCTCGGGGCTCGCCCGTGCGGCGGGGTTGCATGCCAATACCTTGCGCGATCTGGACCAGCCCGACTGGAACCCCACCGCCGACACGCTGCGCAAGCTCGAAGCCTATTTGTTCGACAGCGACGACACGCCCGCGCTCGTCCCCATCGAAGAAATCATCGAGGAAGCGCGCAACGGCCGCATGTTCATCCTGGTCGATGATGAAGACCGCGAGAATGAGGGCGACCTTATCATTCCCGCGCAAATGGCGACCCCCGATGCGATCAACTTCATGGCGACACACGGCCGCGGGCTTATCTGCCTCGCCATGACCCGCAGCCGGGTCGACCAATTGGGGCTCGACCTGATGAGCCGCTCGAACGGCACCCGCCACGAAACCGCCTTCACCGTGTCGATTGAGGCGCGCGAAGGCGTGACAACGGGTATTTCGGCGCACGACCGCGCGCGCACCATTGCGGTGGCCATCGATGCAGGCAAATCGCGCGACGATATCGTCACGCCGGGCCACGTCTTTCCGCTGGTCGCGCGCGACGGCGGCGTCCTGGTGCGCGCGGGGCATACCGAGGCGGCGGTTGACGTCGCGCGGCTAGCCGGGCTCAACCCGGCGGGCGTGATTTGCGAAATTATGAAGGACGACGGCACCATGGCGCGGATGGACGATCTCGTCGCCTTCGCGCGGCTCCACAAACTCAAAATGGGGACGATCCGCGACCTCATCGCCTATCGCCGCAAACATGATCACCTCGTCGAAAAGCGCGCCGAAATGACCTTCACCAGCCGCTGGGGCGGCGACTGGAAGGCGATTACCTTTTTCAACAAGGCCACCGGCGATGAAACCATGGCGCTGGTCAAAGGCCATATCGACCCCGGGCAGCCGACACTGGTGCGCATGCACACCATGTCGATGTTCGTCGATGTGTTCGGTGAAACCAACGAACGCGCAGGGCTGTTGTCGCGCTCGATGGAAATGATTGCCGAGGAAGGGCGCGGCGTGCTCGTGCTCATCAACAGGCCGATGCAAGGCATCGTCTCGCGCTTCATGGCGCTGCGCGCCCAAGGCAAAGCGGCGGGCGACCCACAGGTGGAGGAGCTGCGCGATTACGGTGTCGGTGCGCAAATCCTCGCCGAACTGGGGGTCCACGACATGGTGCTGCTGACCAACACACACCACAGCTTGGTCGGGCTCGACGGTTATGGCTTGTCGATCGTCGGCGAACGCGCCATTCCCGGTACCGGAGGCGAATGATTCATGGCCAATCTGCTGATTGTCGAGGCGCGCTTCTATGCGCATATCAACGACATGCTGCTTGATGGCGTGCGCAGCGCGATCGACGCGGCGGGGCACACCCATGAAACCATCACCGTTCCCGGCGCGCTCGAAATCCCCGCCGCCATCGCGCTCGCCAGCGAAACCGGACGCTATGACGCCTATGTCGCGGTCGGCGTGGTGATTCGCGGCGAAACCTATCACTTCGAAGTCGTGTCGAACGAAAGTGCGCGCGCGATCATGGCACTCAGCCTCGACGGCTTTGCCATTGGCAACGGCATATTGACCGTGGAGAATGAGGCGCAGGCGCTGGTGCGCGCCGACAAGACGCTGAAGGACAAGGGCGGTGAAGCCGCCAATGCGGCGCTCGCGATGCTTTCGCTCAAGTATCGGTTCGGCGTTGCCTGACCGGATGCCACCTTCGCGCTACCGCATTGTCGAGCGCGGCGGGCGGCTCGAAATCATCGACCGTGAAACCGGCGAACGCCCGCAAAGTGCGGCCGAACGCATGGCCGCGCACGACGCGGCGCACGGCGACGCCGCGCTGCGTAATGACCGGCAGGAGGAACAGCGCGCCAAAACGCCGCCGCCAGCACCGGCCAATCCGGCTGCGCCCAAGCCCGCGCCGCCTAGCGATCCGATCCGTGAGCGGCTTCAGAAGAAAGCCTCACCTGGGCAACCCAAGGGCGAAGCCAAACCGCCGCGCGCCAAGCATCCGGCTGACCCGCCGATGCAGCGTCCCGCACAAACCGCTTCCTCGCTCGTAAAAGGCACTTTCGTCACTGGCAAATGGTGGGACAGCAAAGGCCCGCGCAGCGTAGCTTTGGGGGAAAAGGGCAAGGCCAAACTTGGCAACGGCTTGATGACCGCGCTCATCATCGGCTTCTTCATCCTGATCGCGCTCATCGTCGTCCAGCCCGCGCTGTTGCTGGTCGCCGCTTTCGTGCTGTTCCGCTTCGGCGGCACGATCGTTGGCCCCATCGGCGCCTGGCTGATCGACGACGCTATCAAGGCCGACGGCGGAACAGCTTAGCCAAGCCCCAACGTGGTTATTCCGGCAAGAGCTGAAACCGGCGGCGGGAGCGAAGTGATTTCTTACCCTTCGCGCGCAACGAAACCTATGCCGCTGCCCCCGTCAGCGCCGGAAAGTCGGTGTAGCCCTCGGCGCCCGGCCCATACCAGTCGCGCGGGCTTGACGGGGTAAAGGGCGCGCCGGTGCGCAACCGCTCAACCAGATCGGGAGCACCGATAAACGGACGACCATAGCTAATCGCATCGGCGAGACCCGACGCCAGATCTTCGGCAAAATTCTCGCCGTCATATTCCTGGTTCAGCACCAGCGGCGCATGGAACACTTTGCGGATATCGGGCGACACGCGCGGCACATCGCTTTGCCCGAAATCGCCATATGGCTTTTGCTCGCGCAGCTCGAGGAAAGCGATGCCGATGCGCTGCAATTCTGCGGCGGCGGCGGTAAACAGCGCCACTGGATTGCTGTCGTCGGCCCCTTGCGTTTCGCCATTGGGCGACAGCCGCACCGCAGTGCGATCTGCACCGACGGTATCGGCCACCGCCTGTGTCACTTCAGCGAGCAGGCGGATACGGTTCTCGATCGGCCCGCCATAGGCATCATCGCGGAAATTGCTGTTGTCGCGCAAAAACTGGTCGATAAGATAGCCGTTGGCTGCATGGATCTGCACCCCGTCAAAGCCCGCGCGCATCGTATTCTTGGCAGCATGGACATAATCGCCAATGACGCGCGGGATCTCGTCGAGTCGCAGCGCTCGCGCCTCGACATAATCTTTTTTGCCTTCGGCGGTGTGGGCAAAGCCCGGCGCTTTGGTTGCCGACGACGACACCGGTGGCTCGCCGCCCAGGAAATCCGAATGGACGAGGCGGCCCATATGCCACAGCTGCAAGATGATGCGCCCGCCTGCATCGCGCACTGCGCCAGTCACCGGCTTCCACGCCTCGACTTGTTCATCGGACCAGATGCCCGGTGCTGCGGGCCAACCCGACCCTTCTTGGCTAATCCCTGTGGCCTCGGCGATAATCAACCCGGCGGCGGCGCGCTGGCTGTAATATTCGGCCTTGAGTGCGGTGATGGGTACATGCCCCGCGCTCGACCGCCCGCGCGTCAGCGGCGCCATCAAAATGCGATTTGGGGCAGACACCGCACCCAGCTGGATAGGATCGAACAGGCTGGTCATGGGGGCGTTTCCTCCTTGCATTGCAGTTTGCAACCTTCTGCCCGTCAGCTAAGCGCGCGCCATGACCGATGCAAGCGCTCCGCAAGACAAGTTAATCTTTGCCCCTGCCAAGCGCGGCAGTGCGGGCCTTGCCTTTGCGGCACTGATCCTCGGCAATGTCGCTATCGCCTTCGGCCCGCTGCTCGTCCGACTGGCCGACACCGGGCCGATTGCCACAGGCTTCTGGCGACTTGCGCTCGCCGCGCCGCTGCTCGCGCTGATCGGATGGCGCGCCGGATTTCGTCCGCATCAGCTCGGTGGCGGCGTGACCGCGTTGTTGTTGTTCGCGGGGGCCTTGTTTGCCGCTGACATCATTGCCTGGCACCTCGGCATTTTCCAGACCAAGCTCGGCAACGCCACCCTCCTCGCCAATTGTGCAAGTTTGCTGCTCGCCATTTATGGTGTGGTGCTCGCCCGCCGCCTGCCCACGCCGATGCAGGGAACAGCCATGCTATTGGCGTTCGGCGGCGCGGCGCTGCTTATGCTGCAAAGTTTCGAACTCTCGCCTCGTCATTTCAACGGCGATCTGCTCAGCCTGCTCGCAGGCCTGTTCTACACTTTCTATCTCGTCGCGATGATGCGCGCGCGCGAACATACCGAAAGCTGGATGGCGCTCGCTATCGCCAGCGCCGTCGCCGCAGCGCTGCTGCTCCCCGCAGCAATTTACGCGGGCGAACGGGTGTGGCCTGGTGACTGGACCCCGCTGATCATCCTGGCGCTCACCAGCCAGATTGTGGGGCAAGGGTTGCTCACTTTTGCCATGCCGCATGTCAGCCCGCTGGTGCTGGGTCTTGCGCTGCTGCTCCAGCCCGCTTTGTCGGCCTTTGCCGGCTGGTGGGCTTTCGGCGAAGCGCTGACTCTGCTCGATTTCATCGGTGGCGCGATGGTGATGGCGGCGCTCATACTCGTGCGCCTTGCCGACAGGCCCGGGCGGGCCTAGATTGCCGCTATGACCAGCGTTCTCCCCGCCGACCCCACGCTCGATGAAATCCGCGCCGCGCTTGCGCCCGCCATTGCGCAGGCCGCCGCCTTCGACGGCTTCACGCCGCTCGCCATCGCCAACGCGGCGCAGGGTGCAGGCGTCGACCCCGACGTCGCCCAGCTCGCCTTCCCCGGCGGCGCGGCGGATATGGTTGATGCCTGGTTCGCCGGCGTCGATGCCGAAATGCTCGAACGCCTGCCCGCCGAACAGCTGGCCGCGATGAAGATCCGCGATCGCATCACATCGCTGGTCGAAGCGCGGCTCGACATTCTCGCGCCGAACCGCGAATCGCTCCGCCGGGCGCTAGGCGTGCTGGCCCTCCCTTCCAATGTTGCCCTTGCTGCACGGCTTGGCTGGCGCGCGGCCGATACCATGTGGGCGGCGGCGGGCGACACTGCCACCGATTTCAACCATTACAGCAAACGTGCGATCCTCGGCAGCGTCTATGCCGCGACCATGGCGGTGTTTCTGAACGACGAAAGCGATGGCCATGCCGACACCTGCGCTTTCCTCGCCCGCCGCATCGCGGGGGTGATGAAGTTCGAAAGCTGGAAGCATCGCCGCAATGTAGCCAAATTGGAACGGCCCAGCCTCACGCGCTTTATCGGCCGGCTGCGCTATTCGGGGAAATAAGCGCGGCCTGCTGCGTTATCGACTCGCCAAGCCCAATTTCTATTGATAATCGCTCGCAAATGGAAACCACGCTGGACCGGCTGCCGCTCGGTCAAACTGCCCGCATCATCGCCATCGACTGGGACGCGCTCGACGTTGCCGAAGGGCGGCGGCTGCGCGAGCTGGGGCTGCTCGACGGCACCGAACTGACCGCACTCCATCGCGGCGGGCTGTTTTGGCGCGATCCGCTCGCCGTCGCTATCGGCCGCATGCGCATCGCCATTCGTGCGCGCCACGCTGCCGCCATCCGGGTAGAGCAGATATGACCCGCGCGGTGCATCTTGGGGCGCGCGCATGACAAACGCTGCCCCACTCGTCGCGCTGGTTGGCAATCCCAATGCGGGCAAGTCCAGCCTGTTCAACGCGCTCACCGGCGCGCGCCAGAAAATCGCCAATTATCCCGGCGTCACCGTCGAACGGCACAGCGGGCGCACCGCTTTTGCCGACGGCCGCCCGCTCGAACTCATCGATCTGCCGGGCAGCTACAGCCTCACCCCCGCCAGCCTTGACGAGGCGGTCACGCGCGACGTCGTGCTGGGCCAGCAAGCGGGGGAACGCCGCCCCGATGCGCTGATTGTGGTGGTCGATGCAGGCAATTTGGATCAGCATCTCTGTTTCGCGCTCGAACTGATCGGCCAGGGCTTGCCCGTGGTGATCGCGCTCAACATGGTCGATATGGCCGCGCGCGACGGGCTGGAACTCGACGCTGCTGTGCTCGCTGCCGGGCTCGGCGTGCCGGTGCTGCCGACCGTCGCGGTGCGCAAGCGCGGGCTCGATGCGCTGCTCGACGCGCTCGATGGGGCGTTGAAAAAGGGCGCCGCTGCGCCCCCTGCCGCCAACGACGATCAACGCGCGCTGCATCATCAGGCCCGCGCCCTCGCCCGAGCGGCCATCGTCCGCGAAGCGCCCGCGCGGCGCTGGACCCAGGCGCTCGACCGCGTGCTGCTGCATCCGGTGGCGGGCTTTGCCATCCTGCTCGCGCTCTTGTTCGTCATGTTTCAGGCGGTGTTTGCCTGGGCCACGCCCTTTGCCGACGCGCTCGAAGGCGGCATCGGCATGGTGCAGGGACTGGTTGTGGATGCCATGCCCGACGGCTTTTGGCGCGGGTTGATTGTCGAAGGTCTGCTCGGCGGCGTCGGCTCGGTGGTGGTCTTCCTGCCGCAAATCTTGATCCTCTTCCTCTTCATCCTGCTGCTCGAGGCGTCGGGCTATATGACGCGCGCGGCCTTTCTGATGGACGGGCTGATGGCCAAGGTCGGCCTGTCGGGGCGCGGCTTCATCCCGCTCCTCTCCAGCTTCGCCTGCGCCATTCCCGGCATCATGGCGACGCGCGCCATGCCCGATGCGCAGGACCGGCTGACCACCATCCTAGTCGCGCCGCTGATGACCTGTTCGGCGCGGTTGCCTGTTTATGCCGTCATCATCGCGGCTTTCATCCCCTCGACCAATGTCGGCGGAACGCCCATCGGCATGCAGGGACTGATCCTGTTCGGACTCTATCTTTTCGGCATCGTCGGCGCGTTGCTCGTCGCGCTGGTGCTGCGCCGCACGGTGACCAAGGGGAATACGGCGGGGATGATGATGGAATTGCCGCGCTACCAAATGCCGCGTGTGGGCGATGTCCTGCTGGGCCTGTGGCAGCGCGCCTGGGCCTTCCTGCGCCGCGCGGGGACCATCATTCTTGCCACCACGGTCGTCCTATGGCTGCTCCTCACTTACCCCAAGGTGCCACCGGGCAGCGAGGTCAGCCAGGTTGATTACAGCGTCGCCGGGCGCATCGCTTCGGGGCTGGAAGTCGTCGTCAAACCTATCGGCTTCAACCACGACATCGCGCTCGCGCTGATCCCGGCGATGGCGGCGCGCGAGGTCGCGGTGGCCGCGCTTGCCACCGCCAATGCGGTGGATGCGGGCGATGATGAGGAAGCCATGGCAACCGCGCTGGGTGATACGCTGGCGGGCAAATGGTCGCTCGCCACCGCGCTTGCCTTCCTCGCCTGGTTCGTCTTTGCGCCGCAATGCATCTCGACCATCGCTGTCACGCGCCGCGAAACCGGCGGGTGGAAATGGCCATTGTTCATGGTTGGCTATTTGTTCGCGCTGGCCTATGCCGCTGCGGGTATCACCTACTGGACGGCCGTCGCCCTCGGGCTTGGCTGACCCATGAAAATTCGGGAGCAAATGGGGCCATGGCTGGCAGCGTCAACAAAGTCATCTTGATCGGCAATCTGGGCAAGGACCCGGAAATCAAATCCTTCCAGAACGGCGGCAAAATCGCCAATTTCAGCATCGCCACGTCCGAACAGTGGAAGGACAAGATGACCGGCGAGCGCAAGGAACGCACCGAATGGCACAATATCGTCATCAACGGTGACGGGCTGGTCGGCGTGGTCGAACGCTACCTCAAAAAGGGCAGCAAGGTCTACATCGAAGGCTCACTGCGCACCCGCAAGTGGCAGGACCGCGACGGCAACGACCGCTACACCACTGAGGTGGTGGTTGCGGGAATGAGCGGCGCGCTCACTATGCTCGACGGTGCGCCCGGCGGCGGTGGCGGCGGCGCACGCAGCAACGACGGCTGGGGCAATGGCGGCGGATCCGGCGGCAGCAGCTGGGATCAGGGCGGCGGTGCGCCGTCGGGCAGCAGCGGCGGCTCGCGCGCGCCCTTTGACGATGATCTCGACGACGACGTGCCCTTCTGAGACATGGCATGGCGGCCCTTTCGCCGATCACCGCCATCGATGTCTGCCGCGGCGTTGCCCGCCTGTTTGCACAGGCGGGGCTGGTGGCCATTCCCGAAGTGCCACTCCCAAACGGCCGCCGCGCCGACCTGCTCGCGATTGATGCCAAGGGCCAAATCACGATTGTCGAGGTCAAGGTCAGCCGCGCCGACCTGCACGGCGATGGCAAATGGCCCGACTATTGCGACTGGTGCGACCGCTTTTATTGGGCGCTCGCCGAGGGGCTAGATCCCGCGATCCTCGATACGCCGCCCTATCGCCCCGAAATGGCGGGGCTGATCATCGCCGATCGCTATGGCGCAGCGCTGGTGCGCGAAGCGGCCGTCGAGCCAATCGCCAGCGCCCGCCGCAAGGCCGAGCTGCTGCGGGTGGCGCGGCTGGCGATGCGGCGGTTAATGGTCGCCAATGACCCCGATCTCGCCGCCGACTGGGCCGGCGGCTAGCCGCGCGCCTGCAAATCCCTATCCTCGTTATCCCGAATCAAGTCCGGGATGACGAAATTTGTAGCGCTAGAACCGACATCAGCGCGTCAACCCCGCGCCTGCATCCGCTGCAGATAGCGCGCGAGCACGTCGATCTCCAGATTGACCGGCCGCCCAGGTGCTGCTTCGTCCAGCGTAGTCATTGCGCGGGTGTGCGGGATAATGTTCAGCGTGAAATGCGCGCGGCCGTCGCTCTGATCCGCCACGCTGTTGACCGTCAACGACACGCCGTCGACTGTTACCGAGCCCTTGGCGGCCAGATAGGGCGCGATTTCGGCCGGGGCGGCAATGGTGACCACCCAGCTGTCGCCGCTCGGTACGATGCTGACCACTTCGCCCACCCCGTCGACGTGGCCGGTAACGATATGCCCACCCAACTCGTCGCCGACTTTCAGCGCGCGTTCCAGGTTCAGGCGGACGCCGGCATCCCACATCCCCGGCGCGGTACGCGCCTGCGTCTCGGCGCTGGCATCGACCGCGAACCAGTGCCCATCGGCGTCGCTGCCCTTGTCCACGACCGTCAGGCACGCCCCCGAACAGGCGATCGACGCGCCGATCGCAATGCCGGCCGGGTCATAGGCGGTGCCGATCACCAGCCGCAAATCGCCACGCTCCTCGCGCGCGCGAACGGTGCCAATGTCGGTGATAATGCCGGTAAACATGGTTGGGCTCAATCCTCTCGCACCGCGTCGTAGACGGCCAGCCGGTCGCTGCCAAGCATCCGGCTGTCGCTGAGCTGCCAGCGTCCGTGCGCATCCGCCAGGTCGTCGAGGCCAAGGTCGGACAGCGCGCTGCGCCCTGCACCGATCAGGATCGGGGCCTGATAATGCAGCAGCCGGTCAACGCGCCCTGCGCGCAGGAAAGCAGCGGCGGTCTGCGCTCCGCCTTCGACCAGCAGCGATTCGACGCCGAGCAGCCTATCAGTCGCCTCGGGGCTGGCAACCGCAGTCCAGCCCTTGGGCGCACTACCGCTGGTGAGCACTAGTCGCTGTGGGCTGCGCCCCTCCAGCCCCCGCAGACGGACATCAAGAAGCGGCGCGTCGGCTTCCAAAGTCCCGCGCCCGACCAAGATCGCATCGTGCCGCGCGCGCTCCAGATGTCCGTGCGCCCGTGCTCGCTCGCCAGTGATCCAGCGACTCTGGCCATCCGCGCGCGCGATCATCCCGTCCAGTGAAGTTGCGATTTTCAGCGTGATGAAGGGCCGACTGCGCTCGACGCGCGACAGCCACGGGGCCATGCTAGCGTGCGCTGCCGTGCCGCCAATGCCTTCGATCACCTCCACGCCGGCGGCATGCAGGCGTGCAATACCTTGTCCGGCTGTGCGCACATCAGGGTCGGCCAGCGCGGCCACCAGGCGGGCAACCCCTGCCGCGATTAGACTGTTCGCACAGGCAGGCCCGCGCTCGCTGACATGCGCGCATGGCTCCAGCGTGACATATGCGGTGGCACCGCGCGCCGCCGCTCCCGCCTCGGCCAGTGCCATCGCCTCGGCGTGCGGGCGGCCGCCGGGCTGAGTCCACCCGCGCCCGACGACTCGGCCTTCGTTCACCAGCACACATCCGACATTGGGATTGGGGGTCGTCCGCGCCGCCCCGCGCGCCGCCAGCGCTAACGCCGCTGCCATCCAGCGGGCATCATCCGGGTCTGCGGCCTTGCTCAACGCGGCGGTGGTGCGCCGCGCGCGGCGCGCTCGGCCAGGGTGGATCGCTTGACTTCGGGCCGTTTGCCAATTGCGTCGGCTTCGGCCCCCAATGTCTCGCGCGTCAGCTTGTCGGCCTCGGTCGAATCATATTCGATGCCAAGCGACTTGGCGAGTTCCTGGTAATTGCGCCGCCGCTCGGCGTTGCGCCGGGTGGTCTCCTTGGCGCGCGCGATCCAATCGGCGCGCACTTCGGCATCGCTGCGATCGGCCTTCCAGCTCTCGAAATAGACGATGCTCGCGCGTGGCGGATCGTAACGGATCAGTTTCTCAGAAAAACCCCAGAAAACAACCGCCGCCAGTGCGGCCGCAACGCCGAGCAGCGGCCAGCGGTGTGGGCGTGGTTCACGGATATAGGCCCAGAAATCACTCGCCCCGCCCGCTACATCCCAATTGCCAAACATGCGCATGACCATGATTTAGGCGATTCGGCGCGGCGTTGCCAGACATTGATGCGCAAGCCGTCATTCCCATTTGCCCAAGATAAACCGGCACCGAACGCCGCTGCTTGCTAAAATGCGATTGCAAATTCTGCAATTGTGAATGTGCATTTCGCAGTTGCACAATGAATGCTGCACTGCAATATCAGCCCTGCCTTTCAGGCATCCTCTCCCAAAACTTTCACAGGGCCACCCTCGGGTGGCCCTTTTTTCTTGGGCGCGGCGCCCTCCGCCGGCTCTCCTTTAGCTCTGGTCGGGCATTATCGCTTCGAATCGCCGCACCTCGGCGATAAAGCTACCGGGCAATGGCTCGGTTTCGCCGCTGTCCAGGCCGACATGAGCAAAGGTCAGCGTGACGTCGCACAGCCGCTCGTCGCCACGGAACATCCCGCAATGCAGCGTGAATTGATCGCGTCCGAACCAGGCCACGCGCGCGCCGATGGTAACGATCTCGTCCAGCCGCGCCGGGGCATGATAATCGATTTCGGCATTCACCACGACAATATCGGTCAGATATTGCTGGAAATATTGCTCGGGCAATCCTTCGCCCAGTGCACGGAAATATTCGGTCAAGCCAAGATCGGCATAGACCAGATAGTTGCTGCTATAGACCACACCGGTGCGGTCGAGCTCGTTGAAGCGCACGCGCGCATCATGCTGCATGCGGAACTGCGCCTTGGGGACGGCGTGAAAGCGATCATCCATGACGGGTTCAGGCGGCGAGCGCTGGCTGCGCGATGCCGAGCGGAGCTGTCGCGCTTCTTAACCAATCCAGCTCTTCATCATTCATTCCATGTGCCAACTTGGCAAAAACATCGGCGTGATAGGCATTGAACCAGGCAATTTCCGCAGGCGACATCAGCGCCGCGTCGATCAAAGTCTTGTCGATCGGGGCGAATGTGATGGTTTCAAATGCCAGCATCGGCTGTTCAGCATCGGCCAGCGGCGCGGGTACCACCAGCACCAGATTTTCGATGCGGATGCCAAATTCGCCGGTCTTATAATAACCAGGCTCGTTCGACAGAATCATCCCCGCGTGCAGCGGCTCTTCGGTCCCAGCTTGCCCGCCCGATGGCTTGGCAATGCGCGCGGGCCCTTCGTGCACCGCAAGGTAGGTGCCGACGCCGTGGCCGGTGCCATGCGCGTAATCGACCCCGTCAGCCCATAGAAATTGCCGGGCCAGCGTGTCGAGCTGGCTGCCGCGCGTGCCAACCGGAAAGCGCGCAGTGGCGAGCGCGATATGACCCTTCAACACCTGCGTGAAGCGACGTTTCATTTCCGCGGTTGGCTCGCCAATCGCGACGGTGCGCGTGATGTCGGTCGTGCCATCGGGATATTGGCCACCCGAATCAACGAGGTAAATCCCCTGCATTGGCAAAGGCGCGCTATTCTCCGGGTCGAAACGGTAATGCGGGCTCGCCGCATTGCCCCCCGCTGCGGAGATTGTGTCGAACGATAAATCTCTCAAATCGCCACTCATCTCACGAAAGCCGCGCAACTTGTCGGCAACGCTTGCCTCGGTCAGCCCGCCCGCCGGGGTGGCGCCCTCCAGCCAGCGCAGGAAGCGCGTCACCGCAACGCCGTCGCGTACATGGGCATTTTTCATGCCGGCGATCTCGACAGGATTCTTGCACGCCTTGGGTAGCACGGCAGGATCGCGGCGGCGCACGATGGTCGCTCCGCCATCCTCCAGCGCCTTAAAGATCGCCGCGACCGCGCGCTCGGGGTCGGTGGCAACGCGCTTGCCCTGCATCGCCGTCAATGCCGCGGTCAGCGCACCATAATCGTGCAGCCGCACACTATTGCCCAAATGCTGGCGCACCGGGTCGGTCACTTTGTCGGGCGCGATGAACAAATCGGCGGTCGCGTCGGCGTGGATGATGGCAAAGGCCAGCCCCACCGGCGTCCGCGCCACATCCGCCCCGCGCAAGTTGAACGTCCAAGCGACCGAATCGAGCGCGGTCATCACGGTCGCGTCCAGCCCCTCGGCCTTCAGCCAGTCGGCGATGGTGGCGCGCTTGGCGCTCGCGCTCTGCCCCGCCAGCGCATCGCTGTGCACCGCCACCGGCGCGGCGCTGGGCGCGGGGCGGTCATTCCACACCGCATCGATGGGGTTGCGCGCCACTGCGACCAACTCGGCCCCCTTGGCGGCGAGCTGGGCGGCGGTCGATTTTACCCAGTCAACGCCGTGCAGCCATGGATCATAGCCAATCCGCTGTCCCGCCGACACATTGTCGGCCAGCCACGCCGCCACGCTCGACGCCGGCACATCGACATAGTCATAATCCGCGCCGCTGACCTGCTGGCCAACTTGCAACGTATAGCGCCCGTCGGTGAACATCGCCGCCTTGTCGGCCAGTACCGCCGCCGTCCCCGCCGACCCGCCAAAGCCCGTCAACCACGCCAGCCGCTGCGCATAGTCGCCGACATATTCGGACATATGTTCGTCGCTGATGGGGATGACGAAGCCATCGAGGCCGTCGGCGGTGAGCTGCGCGCGCAGTGCGGCAAGGCGGGCAGAATATGGCGACATGGGGTTCCAGACTGTTGCGTTGATGGTGGCAGCATAGCTGCCGCACGCTCCAAGGGAAAGCATTTGCCACGGTGTTGCCGCGTCCGCATGGTCCCGCGGGGCGGCTCACCACCACAGCCTTTGCTGCCCGGCAAAGCAGCGGAGAGAGAATCATGAGCGGTTTCCAGAACAAGGTCGTCCTGATCACGGGGGCGACATCGGGCCTTGGCGCGACCGCGGCGGTGTCGCTGGCCAGCAAGGGCGCCAAGGTCGCCATCACCGGGCGGCGCGAGGAACAGGGCCACGCTGTGGTTGCGCAAATGGAAGCGGCCGGCGGCGAAGGAATGTTCATCCAAAGCGACGTCACGGTTCAGGCCGATGTCGATGCGATGGTCGCGAAAACTGTTGATCGCTTTGGGCGGCTCGACGGCGCGGTGAACAATGCGGGCATAACAGGCGGTATGTTTAAGCCGGCCGCCGACTTTTCCGACGAGGACTGGCACAGCGTCATCGACATCAACCTGACCGGCGTCTTCGCCAGCATGCGCGCTCAAATCCCTGCAATGCTCGCGAGCGGCGGCGGTTCGATTATCAACATTTCGTCGATGTACGGCCTGAACGGCGGCGACATCGGCAATTGCGGCTATGTGAACAGCAAATGGGGCGTCATTGGTCTGACCAAGACCGCCGCGATCGATTATGCGCAGGCGGGCATCCGCGTGAACGCCATCTGCCCCGGCTATTGCCATTCGGAAATGGTGGACCCCTATGCCGAAGCCGAACCGGCGTTGTTCGAAAAGCTGCTCGAACGATATACCGCATCGGGAAAGCTCGGCGAATCGCACGTCGTCGCCGACGCGATCGAATTTCTGCTCTCTCACCAATCGAGCTTTATTAGCGGTGCCGCCATCCCGGTTCAAGGCGGTCAGCATTCGCGCCTGTATTAGGCGCGCGGCCTTTATCGCGGCCAGAAAAATCCGCTAGCCGCACTGCGGCAGATTGTGCCAATGACCGGCGGTTGATCCTGCCGGAGCCTGAATTGATGCGTGCTACAGCCATCTTTGCCCTTGCCGTCGCTGCCGCCTTTTCGGCCCCTGCCCTTGCCCAGAAAGCCCCCATGACCGAACCGACCGCATCACCCGTCCAGCCCCCAATTGCCAAGAAAATCCCGCACAATATGGTGCGCCACGGCGTAACGATGGTCGACAATTACCACTGGCTCAAGGATCAGGGTTACCCCAAGATCGATGACCAGCCGGTGCTCGATTATCTGAATGCGGAAAATGCATATTTCGATGCGGTGATGAAGCCGCATGCGGCGCTCACCGAGCGGTTGTTTCAGGAGATGCGTGGACGCATCAAGGAAGCCGACGCCAGCGTGCCCCAAAAGGATGGCGATTACCTTTATTGGGTCGAATATGAGGAGGGTGCCGAATATAAGAAATGGTATCGCAAGCCTGTCTCGGGCGGCGATGCGCAGCTGATTTTAGACGAGGTCGCGCTAGCCGAGGGCAAGGAATATTTCCGCCTTGGCGCCTTCTCGGTCAGTCCCAACGGCAAGCTGCTGGCGTTCAGCGTCGACGATAATGGCTCCGAACGCTTCGAGGTTCGTTTTCGTGATCTGACGACCGGGGCGATGCTAACCGATGTAATACCTGGCACCTTGTCGTCGCTGGTCTGGGCTGAAAACAACAATGTGTTGCTCTATGGCCTCGCCAACGAAAATTGGCGCACCGACAATGTTTGGATGCACGTCATCGGCACCAAACAAAGCGAAGATGTGCAGATTTTCAAGGAAGCCGACCCTGGCTTCGGCGTCGGCATCGGCACCACCGCCGCCGACGATTATATCGTCATCGCCACCGGCGACAATGAAACCAGTGAGGTTTATTTACTCCCTGCCGACGAACCGAATGCGCAGCCTATGCTGGTGTCGAAGCGACAAAAAGGCCGCGAATACAGCGTCGATGTGCGTGAGAAAACGCTTTATATTCTCACCAACGACGAACATCCCAATTTCCGTGTTGCCACCGCCAGCCTTGATACGCCTGATAATTGGACGACGCTGATCGCCGGGTCAGACGATGTCTACATCACCGACCTATCCATTTTTCGGGACTATTTCGTGCTTGAGACGCGCGAGGGCGGCTTGGACCAGATTGACTTGCGCAGCTATGCCGCGCCGACGGTGGCGGGACGAATCAAATTTCCTGAAACTACCTATGTTGCGGGGTTGGGCGACAATCCCGAATATCATCAGGACAAATTGCGCATCGATTATGAATCGATGATCACGCCAGATACAGTATATGATTATGACGTGAAGGCGAAAACGCTCGCGACGCTAAAGGTGCAGGAAATCCCTTCGGGGTATGACGCGAGCCAGTATATAACCGAAAGGGTTAGCTTGAAGGGGCGTGACGGCACCATGGTCCCGGTATCGCTGATGTACAAAAAGGGGCTACAGCGCGACGGTTCGGCGCCGCTTCACCTCTATGTCTATGGCAGCTATGGCTATCGCGTGCCGCCGGGCTTTTCGACGAGCCGCCTCAGCTTGGTTGATCGCGGTATGATCTACGCCATCGCGCATGTGCGCGGCGGCGATGATCTGGGGCGCAAGTGGTATCTCGCCGGTAAGATGTTCGAGCGCAAAAATACCTTCAATGATTTCATAGACGTGGCGCGCGGCTTGATCGCGGAGAATTATACAAGCGCGGGCAAGATAAGTATCGAAGGCCGCTCGGCGGGCGGACAGGTTATGGGCGTGGTCTATAACGAGGCGCCCGAACTGTGGGGTGCCGTGCTCGCGGGGGTGCCCTTCGTCGATGTTATCAACACGATGACTGACGACTCGCTGCCGCTTACGCCGGGCGAATGGCCTGAATGGGGCAATCCGATCACCAGCAAGGCATCGTTCGACTATATGCTGTCATACAGCCCTTATGAAAATGTGGGGACCAAAGCCTATCCGCCAATGCTCGTTTCGGCGGGTCTCAACGACCCGCGCGTGACCTATTGGGAACCCGCCAAATGGGTTGCCCAGCTCCGCGCGCGCCGGACAAATGACGCAACGCTGCTGCTACGCACCAATATGGGCGCGGGTCACGGCGGCAAATCGGGTCGCTGGGGCGCATTGCGCGAAGATGCCGAGGAATTTGCCTTCGTGCTGACGCAGCTGGGGGTGGAGAAGTAGGGGACCGCTCAGTCCGGCAAATAGTCGCGCGCCGCAAGGTCGCGGGCTAACGCGGTAGCGTCGACAAAGTGATGCCCCGCAATTCCCAGCGACTCCGCTCCGGCCACATTGGCGCCAATGTCGTCGATGAAATATGCGCCTGCCGGGTCAATGCCGAATCGTTGGATAGCTAACGCGTAGATCGCCGGGTCGGGCTTCACCAGCTTCTCTGTCCCCGACACAATGATGCCCTGAAAGCGGTCAAACACCGGCTGGGTCGGACGGAACATTTCCCAGAATTCATGCCCGAAATTGGTGATGGCGAACAAAGGCACGCCCGCCGCGTTGAGCCGCTCAACCAGCTCTAGGCTGCCCGGCACGGGCCCTGGGATGGTCTCGTTGAACCGCGTCGCATAGGCGTCGATCAACGCGGCATGCGCAGGAAATTCAGCCTTCAACTCGTGCACCATCTCGGCCAGTGGGCGCCCGGCGTCGTGCTGGAAATGCCATTCGGGCGTGACGACATGCCTTACAAACCATTCGAGTTCGGCGGGATCGGCGATCAGCTTCGTGAACAAATGACGCAAGTCCCACTGGAACAGCACTTTGCCAACGTCAAAGATGACACAGCGGGCGATCATGCGCGCAACCACGCGAAAGCGCCGCCGGAATCTTCCGACGGCGTAACGCTTTTCAACAATAGCGGGCGGGGCAAACATGCCCCGGCCAGCGGCATCAGCCCTGGCGCGCCTTGAACCGGCGGTTGGTCTTGTTGATCACATAAGTCCGGCCACGGCGGCGAATCACGCGATTGTCCCGGTGGCGGTCCTTCAGCGATTTCAGGCTGTTGCGAATCTTCATGGCTGGTTCCGAATATATGGCGTTGCACGCGAAGCGGCGCACCTATGGGGCAAAGTGGTGATTGTCAACCGTAACCAAGACATGAACCGCGGCTTTGTTGGGGTTCATGCCCTCGGCGTGAACAAAAATCAGCCAGCAAGCGCTTTCTGTCGCCGCCGCTGGACCGACGAGCCAATCCCCATCGCCTCGCGATATTTGACCACTGTGCGCCGGGCAATGTCATGCCCCTCCTTCCCCAGCAGCGCGGCAATAGCATCGTCGGACAGGATCGCCTTGCCATCTTCGCCCTCGATCAGTGCGCGGATACGGCTCTTGATCGCCTCCGCCGATGCTGCCCCTTCGCCGTCAGTCGCGGCAATCCCGCTCGAAAAGAAATACTTGAGCTCGAACACGCCGCGCGGGCAGGACAGATATTTGTTGCTGGTGACGCGGCTGACGGTGGATTCGTGCATGCCGATGGCCTCAGCCACTTGCCGCAGTGTCAGCGGGCGCATAGCGCTCACCCCGTTGCGAAAAAAGCCATCCTGTTGCTTCACAATTTCACTAGCGACCTTGACGATGGTGCGCTGGCGCTGATCGAGCGCGCGCACCAACCAGTTGGCCTCGGCAAGCTGCTCTGAAAGCCACGCGCGGCTCTGCGTTGCCGCGCCTTTGGTCAGTTCGGTATAATAGCGGCGATTGACCAACAACCGCGGCAGCGTCGCGCCGTTGATTTCAATGGCCCAGCCGGATTTGACCGGCCGCACGAATACATCGGGAACCACCGGCTCAGCGGTGACGGTCCCGAACCGCAGCCCCGGGCGCGGGTCATAGCCGCGCAGTTCGCGGATCATGTCTGCCATATCCTCGTCATCGACACCGCAGATGCGCTTCAACTGGGGCAGGGCACCCTTCGCCAGCAAGTCGAGGTGCGCAATTAGCGTCGCCATGGCGGGATCATAACGGTCGGCCTCGCGCGCCTGAATGGCAATGCATTCGGCGAGGTCGCGTGCGCCCACGCCGCTGGGGTCGAAGCGCTGCACCTCGGCCAGCATTGCCTCGACCGCCGCGCGCGCCACCCCCAGCCTGTCAGCCAGTTCGGTAATATCGGCCCGTAAATAGCCGGTCTCGTCGATCAGACCGATAATCTGTTCGGCAATCAGCAGGTCCAGCCCCGAAAACCGCTGGCCGGCCTGCGCCAGCAAATGGTCACACAAACTGCCTTCAGGACAGGCAAAGCCATCGAAATCGACGCCTTCGCCATCACCACCGCCGGACACTGCACTGTCGCTCAGGCTATCGTGGTGAAAGGTTTCGGCGCCGAAATCGACGTCCAGATCGTCGGCTACCGGCGCATCACCGCTCAGCATCGTATCGGCCGCACCATCATTTGCGATGGTCGGTGCCTCGAATGCAATGTCGTCGTTCACCTCGCTGTCGGCGTCGCCGCCGCCGCCATCTATCTCGAGCAGCGGGTTAGCGGCCAACGCGTCGCTGAGATAATCTTCAAGCTCGAGGTTGGACAGCGCGAGCAGCTTGATTGCTTGCTGCAGCTGCGGCGTCATCACCAGCGCTTGGCTCTGGCGAAGGTCGAGGCGGGGACCGAGCGCCATCCTTGGTTACTCCGCCGTCAGCTGCCGCGCCCGGACCGGCTCACAGCGAAAAACTTTCGCCCAGATACAGCCGACGCACATCCGCGTCAGCCACCAGCTCGGCGGGTGACCCCGCGAGCAGCACCTTGCCGTCATAAATAATGCAGGCGCGGTCGACGAGTTCCAGCGTCTCGCGCACATTATGGTCGGTGATCAGCACGCCGATGCCGCGCGTCTTCAAATCTGCCACCAGATCGCGAATATCGCTGATCGATAACGGATCGATGCCGGCAAAGGGTTCATCGAGCAAAATGATTGACGGGTCGGCGGCCAGCGCGCGGGCAATTTCGGCGCGGCGGCGCTCGCCCCCTGACAGCGCCATCGATGGCGATTCGCGCAATCGCGTCAGGCCGAATTCCTCGAGCAGCCGCTCCAGCTTTTCGGATCGCGCCGCCTTGTCAGGTTCGCTTAGCTCCAACACCGACGCGATATTTTGTTCAACCGTCAGCCCGCGAAATATCGAAGTTTCCTGAGGCAAGTAGCCCAGCCCCAAAATCGCGCGGCGATACATTGGCAGTTGCGTAATGTCGGAGCCGTCCAGCATGATGCGGCCGGCATCGGGTTTGACCAGCCCCATGATCGAATAGAAACAAGTGGTCTTCCCTGCGCCATTGGGGCCGAGCAAGCCAACAACCTCGCCCTTTGCAACCGATAGCGAAACATCGGACAGAACAACACGCTTGTCATAGCTTTTGGCGATGCTGATGACGGCAAGGCCGTTGCCGCGCACGGCATCCTCGTGCGCGTGTGCGACATTTTCGGCAACGCCATGCGTGCTGCTGGACGCGGAAGTGGTGATTTCGCTGTCGGCCATGGAATTGCTTGCTGCCTGAATTGAATTGGCGCTGCGTTACCCCAGCGGCGCGGCAAAGGTCAATCTGGCAGGATTTTTGCTTGGTATACCAGAACGGCGCCAGATCGGGCGGGCTTGGCTGCGACACGCCACGCTGTTGGCGCCATGCTCCCGCTAATGTTTGACACTGACCGTCCCGATTATCGCTTGCGCGCCGAGGCCATGCTGATTCTGCTGTTGCAGACCGCGATGCTGCTAGCGACCTTGGCCTAGTCCGCGGCGACCGGCGGTGCGAACAAATCGCCATCGGGGTGCATGCGTTCGCGCTGCGGCAGGTTAAGTCCCGCCAACGCCTCGCGCAATTCCTGACGCGCGACCACATGTGCAATGGCAAGGCCGCCCAGATGCGCCTTGTCGAGCAAAGTCAGCCCGGTCGGAAACAGTTCGCGGTAAATCACCCGCTCGCCCAGCCCGGGGATCACACGAAAGCCAACGCGCCGCGCCAGCTGGTCCAGGGCATCGCCGACGCGGCGCATGTTGCGCGCTTCGACATGCTGCAAGCGGTTGCGCAGGATGACCCAATCGATGGTGCGCCCATCCGCCTTGGCGCGCGCTTTGCGCGTGTCCCAGATCAGCTCGGAATAGAAGCTGGGGCGGATGACGCGAAAATCCTCCGGGTCCACCTCGCCGATCAGGTCGAAATCGATAAAGCTGTCGTTGATGGGAGTAACCAATGTATCAGCGCGCGTTGCCAGATAACGGGTGAATTTGTCATCGCGACCCGGCGTGTCGATGACCAAATAATCGCAGTCAGCCGACAGCGTGCCCAACTGATTGTCCAGCGTTGCAATCGAATCGCCATTGAACACGTCAAAGCGTGGACTGGGCAAATCAATGTCGCGCCGCGCCGCCGTGCGCTGGCGGTTTTCCAGATAGCGGTGAAAGGTGCGCTGGCGCGAATCAAGGTCGATGCCCGAGACGCGCCACCCCATGGCGGACAAGGCCACAGCAAAATGCACTGCGCAGGTCGATTTGCCTGTCCCGCCTTTCTCGTTGGCGAACAGGATGACATGCGGGCTAGCTGGGTTCATGGGCATTGCGGCTTTGTAACTTGCGGGCTTAAAAGTCCGCGCGGGTTGGACGAGCTTGGTGTTAGAGGAGCAGGCGAAGCGGTGCAAATCATCCGTGAAGTGAGCGCGCTGCGTAGCGCCGTACGGCATTTGCGCACGGAGGGGGCGACACTGGCGCTGGTGCCGACAATGGGCGCGCTGCACGATGGGCATCTGGCGCTGGTCGCTGAGGCACGGCGCAAGGCCGATCATGTCGCGGTCTCTATCTTCGTCAATCCGACCCAGTTTGGACCGAATGAGGATTTTGCCGCCTATCCGCGTGACGAGGCCCGCGATGCGGCGCTGCTGATCGATGCCGGGGTGTCGCTGCTGTGGGCCCCCGATGTCGCCGCCATGTATCCAGCGGGGCATGCTACCCATATTGCAGTCGCGGGGCTCGGTGATGATTTTTGCGGCGCGGCGCGGCCCGGCCATTTCGACGGCGTGGCGACCGTGGTCTCCAAACTCTTCAACCAGTTCCAGCCCGATATCGCTCTGTTCGGTGAAAAGGATTGGCAGCAACTCGCCATCATCCGCCGCATGACCGCTGACCTTGACCTGCCCGTCGCTGTGCACGGCGTCGCCATCGTGCGCGAAGCCGACGGGCTCGCCCGCTCGTCGCGCAATGCATATCTTTCAGAAGGGCAGCGCGCGGCGGCAGCGGCCTTTCCGCGCGCGCTTAAGGAAGCTGCGGACGCAATTGCGGCCGGAAACCCTGTCGCTGAAGCATTGGCAGGAGCCGAGGCTGCCATTTTGTCGGGTGGATTTGATCGAATCGACTATGTTGCGCTTGCTGACGCGGTGACGCTTGAACGGCTTGAAACATGGCGTGAACCGGCGCGCCTGCTGGGCGCGGCGCGCATCGGGCGCACTCGATTGATCGACAATTGGCCGGTTGGTTAACAGATTAAATATTGTTGTTTCATGTTGTTAAGCCAGAAATCAGAACTTTTGCCGATTGCGTTAACTTTTTGTTGACCACGCTGGGCAAATTTCATCGCGTCGGCCGTGCAGGGTCGGGCTTAGGGGGATGACACATGGCCAACAGCATGAAGAGTGCGCAATATCTGATCGAAGGCAGCCTTGCCGGAGCCGCATCGGGTGATCCGGCGGCCTATTTCGACCTTGGCATTGCTTTTTCGACCGGCAGCGGCGGGGTCGATGTTGACCTCATCCAGGCGCACAAATGGTTCAACTTGGCTGCGCTGGCTGGCAACCGCGAAGGCCAGCAGTGCCGCGCCGACGTCTCGGCCGAAATGAGCCGCGAGGAAATCGCCGAAGCGCAGCGCCAGGCGCGCGCCTGGCTCGACGAAACTGCCCGCCGTCCCGTGGAAGAAGCACGCCGCTACGCGGCCTAAGCCTTGCGATAGGGCAAATGCCGCGCTAGCCAGTCGGCTTCGACTTCCTCGGCGGCGCGCTCGCGCTCCAGAAATTCGGCCACCGCGCGGCGAAACCCGGGATTGGCGATGTAATGCGCTGACCAAGTGGCAACGGGGGCATAGCCGCGCGCGAGCTTATGCCCGCCCTGCGCTCCCGCCTCGACCGTCTTCAGTCTGCGTGCAATGGCAATGTCGATCGCCTGATAATAGCAAAGCTCAAAATGCAGGAAGGGGATGTCGGCGCGCGCGCCCCAATAGCGGCCATAGAGCGTGTCCGCGCCAATAAAGTGAAGCGCGCCTGCCACTGCCGCGGTGCCATCATAGGCCAACGACATAATGATGCGGTCCATCATCCGCTCGGCTAACAGGTCGAAGGCGGCGCGCGTCAGATAGGGCTGGCCCCATTTCCGCGCACCGGTATCCTGGTAAAAATACCACATGGCGTCCCAATCGGCGGGTGTCAGCTCCGCGCCACTGCGATTTTCTAGTCGCAGTCCTTCGGCGGCCCGTGCCCGTTCCTTCTTGAGCTGCTTGCGGCGCGCCGCCGTCAGCGTAGCCAGAAAATCGGCAAAATCGCGGTAGCCGGGGTTGGTGAAGTGAAACTGGATGTCGCGCCGCGGCAACCAGCCGGCGCGTTCGAACAGCGGCATCTGATCGGGCACGACAAAGGTTGCGTGCGCCGATGAAAGGCTATTGCCCCGCACTACCGCTTCCGCCCCATGCACCAGTAGCGCAAGTGCATCGGCATCGCGCCCCAGCAAGCGTGGTCCGGGGACAGGGGTGAAGGGCACGGCAAGCTGCAGCTTGGGGTAATAATCACCGCCCGCGAGGTGCCAGGCGTCGGCCCAGCTGTGGTCGAACACATACTCGCCTTGGCTGTGCACCTTTACATAGGCGGGCGCGGCGGCGAGCAACCTGCCCCCCGCATCCTCAACCATCAGCGGCGCGGCCTGCCACCCGGTTCCAGGGCCAACGCTGCCCGATTCTTCGAGCAAGGCTAGGAAAGCGTGGCTGACGAACGGATTGCTCCCATCGTGCAACGCGTCCCACGCGGCGGCCGGAACGTCGGCGACGCCGCTGCCGATTTTCAGGGTGAGGCGATCGGCCTCGGCCATGCGGCCTTACGCCGGGCGCACCGCGACGATGGCGTCAATCTCCACCGCCGCGCCGCGCGGCAGCACGGCGACACCGACCGCGCTGCGGGCGTGCTTGCCGCTTGCGCCGAACACCGCCTCCATCAGCTCGGACGCGCCATTGGCGACCTGCGGCTGGTCCGTGAAATCGGGAGTGGAATTGACGAACACGCCCAGCTTGACAATGCGTTCGACCCTCGAAAAGTCGCCCCCCAGCGCCGCGCCAATCTGTGCAATCAGCATCACCCCGCAGCGCTTGGCTGCATGCTGCCCACCCGCCAGATCGACATCATCGCCAAGCCGCCCGGTGACGAAGCTGCCATCGTCCAGAAAGGGTAGCTGGCCCGAGATATGCAGCAGGCCGCCATACTCGACCGCCGGCACATAGGCAGCCACCGGCGCGGCAGGGGCGGGCAGGGTCAAGCCAAGCTCGGCAAAGCGGGCAGAAACATCGGTCATATGCGGTCCTTTCAGACGGTTTCGATGAGGGGGGCGGGCTGACCCGCGAGCAAAGTCGTGGCGATCCAGTCTTGCGCCTCTGCCCAATTGTCGATCCGCGCATGCGCATGGCGCGCGGGCTTGATCTTGTCGGCAATGGCGGGTTCGCCCACCATGTGCAGCCGCCACACGTCGGGGGCATGTTCGGCGACCGAACCATGATGCTGCGCCAGATCGTCGATGAATAGCGCGACCGTGGGCGCGCGCTCGGCAACTAGCGCCGCGACCGGTTCGCCCTTGCCGCCGCGACTGCCAATCACCGGAACACGCACGCCGTACCCGGCAAGCTGTTCCACCCGGCGCGCTTGATGCTCCGGCCCCACATTGGTCAAAATGACGATATCGGCAATCTCGGACAGCGCGGCCAAGGCCTCCAACGCCCCGGCAATCGGAGTCTGCGTCGGCATCTGGTGCGTGAAAAAGGCGTCGAGCAACGGCCACACCTCGAGCGCCTCAAGCGGCGTGCCACACTCCTTGCGCTTCAGCGCGCCCGCAAAACTGGCGTCCTCGATGCGAAATTCAATGCCATGTTCGGCGTCGACCCACTGCGCGAAGGGCACGACCATGTGCATCAGCACTTCGTCGCAATCGGTAATGATCAGCGGGCGGGTCATTAAAGTCCGGTTCCATCGAGTCGGGCCGCCGCGGCAGCGAGTAAGGCGGGGTCGCTATCGATGGCCGCCGCGCAAGACACAAGGTCATTTTCGTCGCCTGTCAGAAAGGTTAAGATTGCCGCCTGCGTCGCGCGGTCTTCCAATGCACCGCGCAAGGCATCGGGCGTCAGTCCCGTAAGCGCCAGAAACCGCTCCGCGCGCGCCTCGTCGCCCAAAATCCATGCTAAGGCGGTCAGCGCCAGCGCCACATCGTCTGCATCGGGCGGGGGTGATTGTTTCATGCCCCCGCTTCGCCTAAACCCGCGCGTGACACAAGCCGCGAAAGTAGCGTGATATCATGGGCAAGACCGTATTGGTGGTCGAAGACAATGAGCTGAACCTGCGGCTGTTCTGCGACCTCTTGAACGCACACGGCTATACCGCCCACGCGGTGCGCGACGGCCGCGACTGTCTGGCGCGCGCGCGCGAGGTGCAGCCCGACCTCATCATCATGGATATTCAATTGCCGCACGTCAGCGGCATGGACCTGATCGTCCAACTGAAGGCCGATGCCCAGCTGTCATCGGTGCCAATCATGGCTGTCACCGCCTATGCCGGCAAAGGCGACGAAGACCGCATCCGCGCGGCGGGGGCCGAGGCCTATGTGTCGAAGCCGATCTCGGTAATCAAATTCATCGAGAGCGTGGGAGCGTTTGCGTGAGGGTTGTGATATTCTGCATCACCCCGCACTTGATACGGGGTTAGGCTTTCTGAACCACAGCACAGGATGCAGCCAAGCCGCGCATCAAGTGCGGGGCGACGAACATAAACGAAAAAGGGCGGCACCATGGCCGCCCCGTTGGGTGTTGGACCCCGGATCAGGTCCGGGGTGAAGCATCTCCAAGGCCGCGCGCTTTCAGCGCACGGGGAAATGCGTCACTTAATCTTCGCTTCCTTGAATTCGACATGCTTGCGCACGACGGGATCGTACTTTTTCTGCACCATCTTGTCGGTCATGGTGCGCGGGTTCTTCTTGGTGACATAGAAGAAGCCCGTATCGGCGGTGCTTACCAGCCGGATTTTGACGGTGGTCGGCTTGGCCATGACCCTTAATCCCTAAACAGTGCTGCGGGGCGGGACATTGCCCCGCGCCGCCGATGGTTGAAACGAAAAAGGGCGGCGCGCTGGCGCGCTGCCGCTCCGGTCGCGCGCGCCATTGGTCGATTCCCTCGGCAATGTCAAGGGGGCGGGGCGGTTCCGGGCTGGCCCCGCCCGCCGCAGATCAACCGCGATTCAGCTCGAATCGCACCGTCATGGTGACCCAGCTGTCCTCCGCCGTGCCGCCGCGCGTCGCGGGTTTGAACCGCCATTTGGCGAGCGCGCGGCGTTTGGTTTCGGTGAAGAAGCCGGGGCTGCTGCTCGACAGCTCGACGACCTCCTTCACCCGGCCATCGGCCCCGACCAACACGCGCACGCGGACGCTGCCTTCAATCTCGCTGCGCTGTTCATAGGCAGGATAATCGGGCTGGAAAGTGGATTTGTAACGCGGATCGAGCTTGGCCTCGATGAACTGGGGAACTGGCACCGGAATTGGCGGGTCAGCAACCGGCGGATCGGTGCCAATAGGGGGCAAGGGCGGTGGCAGCGGCCCGTCCATCGGCGGCTGCGCGACTGGAGGATCATAGACCGGCGGCAGCGGCGAGGGCGGTGCTGTTATCGGCGGCAGCGGCTGGTTGGGCGGCGGATCCTTCGCCTCGGGTGGCGGGGGCGGCGGCGGAGCCGGGAAATCAATGACAATCGGCCCACCGGGTTTGAACTTAATCGGCATTTCAAACGGCGACAGTGCAACCGCTACGACCAGCGCGACGGGCAATCCGACCGCGACCGCGCCGACAACTGGACGGTGGCCGCCGCCGGGATTGTAGCGTGCCGGACCGGCGGTTTCGGGGATCGCATGGGTCGCCGCGCGGCCCAGCAACAGGGGTATCAGGCTCATGGCATCTCTCCTTGCCAAAGGTCCGGTGCGCCGCCGCCAGCATGTCTTGTGCGCGGGTCGGCGAGGCACCGAAGCCAATCCCAAAACGGATTGACAGAGTGATAATATATCATCTTGGTCGTTACGGAAAGTTGACGCTCGCGGAAAGCAACGCGCGGCTTAGTTGGCCGCCACGCGCAGCCGCCGCACAGCTTCCTCCTGCCCGATCAGTGGCAGCAGCGCCGCCATATCCGGCCCATGCTCGCGCCCGGTCAGCGCGAGGCGCAGCGGCATGAACAGCGCGCGGCCCTTGCGCCCAGTCGCGTCCTTGAGCGCGCCGGTCAGCGTGTGCCAGGGGTCGGCGGCCCAGTTAAGGCCGGGCAACAGGTCAGCGGCAGCGCGCAGCAGGTCGGCATCGTCGGGAGCAGCGGCGGGCGGAGGGAATCCGGTCGCCAGCACGTCGGCCCACGCACCGGATTCTGCAACGGTCGCCAGATTGGGCCGGATTGCGTCCCATGCTGCCGCCGAAATCGCGCGTGGCAGCCGTTCGGCGACAGTCGCATAGGGCAGCTGGTGGATGATTTTGGCGTTGAGCAACGCCAGTTCTTCCTCGTCAAAGCGCGCCGGGGCGCGGCCGAAGCGAGCAAAATCGATGCTGGCAATGAGCGGCGCTACTTCGGTCACCGGCTCGACCGGGTCGCTCGTCCCGAGCCGCGCCAGCAGCGCGAGCAGCGCGATGGGCTCGATCCCTTCCCCGCGAAAATGGTCCATTCCCAGCGCGCCGAGGCGCTTGGACAGCTTGCCCTCGGTCCCCACCAGCAGCGCCTCGTGCGCAAATACCGGCGGCGCGGCGCCGAGTGCAGCGAACATCTGCACCTGCGTCGCGGTGTTCGACACATGATCCTCGCCGCGCACGACATGCGTCACGCCCATTGCGATATCATCAATCACGCTGGGCAAAAGGTAAAGCCAGCTGCCGTCGGCGCGGCGCACGACGGGGTCGGACAGCAATTTGGGGTCGAAATGCTGGGGGCCGCGCACCAGATCGTCCCAAACAATCGGCGCATCATGGTCGAGGTGGAAGCGCCAGTGCGGCGCGATGCCTGTTGGCACCGGCGCATCGGCGGGCTTGCGCTCGTAAACCGGGGGCAGACCGCGCGACAGCAATATCTTGCGGCGGATGTCGAGTTCTTCGGGCGTTTCGTAGCAGGCATAGACGCGCCCCGCCGCCTTTAGCCGTTCAAACGATTGTTCATAGAGGCTAAAACGGGCCGACTGCCGTTCCTCGCCGTCAGTGGTCAGGCCCAGCCAGGCCAGATCGGCGCGGATGCCTTCGACAAATTCCTCGCGCGACCGTTCGCCGTCGGTGTCGTCGATGCGCAGCAGAAAGCGGCCGCCGTGCTTCCTGGCCCACATCCAGTTGTGAATCGCGGTGCGGACGTTGCCGACATGCAAATGGCCGGTGGGTGAAGGAGCAAAACGGGTCACGACAGTCATGGGCAGCGCCTATAGCGGGTTTTTGGGGCAGCGCGAGGGCGACTGCCAATGTTTCATTCCAATGCGAATCCGTTAGCAAACGGGTCTTCGGTTTTACGCTTTGTTTTCCTTAACGGCCTATGCGAGCAGCATGGCTGGGCTGCAAACACTCCGGAACCAGATTTGGCCGCCGATTCCGGCGGAAATCCGCGATGAAGTGGCGTTGCTTCGCTATGAGCAACTGCAGCAGCGGCTGCCGACCGTCTACCTCACGATCATATTGGTCGTCTTTACAGCAATGCTGGCGGCCGATGCTTCCGCGCCCTGGCTGGTGCGGATCGGCATCCCGTGCTTTGTCATTGTCGGCGCGGGGCTGCGGCTGCTGTGGTGGCTGACGCAGCGCGGCAAGTGCATCGCTGCCGATGCAGCGCGGCGGCAGATTGTGCGCACGGCGCTGCTGTCCTGCGCCATCTGTGCGCTGTGTTCGTTGTGGTGCATCGCCAGCTGGCACTATGCCGCGCCGGAGCAGCAAAGCTATTTCCCCATGTTCATCGCCATGGGGTCGCTGACGACGGCGTTCAGTGTCGCCGCCATCCGCATGGTGTCCTATGCCAATCTTGCCGGCGGTATTACGCCGATCGCGACTGCGCTGATGCTGTTCGGCAGCGAGCTCGACCGCGTGGCCGGGGCCTTTGTTGCCATCGCCACCCTCTTTCTGGTGCGGATGATTGCCGACCAGCACCGCCAGCTGCTCGACCTGATGCTGCTCAAACACCGGCTGCGTGAACAGGCAAACACCGATCCGCTGACCGGGCTGTTCAACCGCCGCGCGCTGGTTGAACTCGCCGAAGATGCCTTTGCCGCGCCCGACGCGATGGTCGGCCTTGCGCTCATTGATCTCGACGGTTTCAAAGCCGTCAACGACCGTCACGGCCATGCGGCGGGCGATTCGCTGCTGGTACAGATTGCCGCGCGGATGCAGCGCGCGGTGGGCGCGGACGCGATGCTCGCCCGGCTGGGCGGCGACGAATTTGCGCTTCTCGTGGCCGGACCCGAAGCCGCGTCGCTCGCCGCGCGCGTCCATCGTATGCTGACCGCGTTGGTCCCCACCTTTCATGTCGGCAGCGCGCAGATCACGCTGGGTGCCAGCGCCGGGATGGCGGTATCACCCAAGGACGGCCGCAACCTGACCGAGCTGTTCGCCGCCGCCGACGCGACACTCTATGCCGCAAAAGACAGCCGTGACCGCAAGGCGGGCACGACGCGTCGGGCCAACCGCGCGGCCGCCTGATTCCTGCTTCAGCGGCGCTGAAACGCCCGGCCGCGCGCGCGCCGCTTCCACGCCAGCGCAGCAAACATTAACCCGTGCGGAATCCATGGGTGATGGGATAGCGCCGGTCGCGGCCGAAATTGCGCGTGCCCAGCTTTACCCCCGGCGGGGCCTGCCGCCGTTTATATTCGGCAATCGCCAGCAGCCGTTCGATCCGCACCACCGCCGCCCGGTCAAAACCGTAGCGCGCCACGACGTCATCGACGCTCGCCTCTTCCTCCACCAGCATGTGCAGCATGCGGTCGAGGTCCGCGTAAGGCGGCAGGCTGTCTTCGTCTTTCTGGTCGGGGCGCAATTCCGCGCTGGGTGGCTTGGTGATGATGGTGTCGGGCATCACCGGCGCGACAGGATTGAGCGACAGGCGCGGCACATTGGCGTTGCGCCATTTCGCCAGCGCGAACACCGTGGTTTTATACGCATCCTTCAGCGGGTTATAACCGCCCGCCATATCGCCATAGATGGTCGCATAGCCGACGCTCATCTCGCTCTTGTTGCCGGTCGTCAGCAGCATGGGTCCAAATTTGTTGCTGAGCGCCATCAGCGTCACGCCGCGAATGCGCGACTGCACATTTTCTTCGGTGGTGTCATAGTCGCGGTCGGCAAAGCTGCCCTCGAGCATGGCGTCAAACGCCTCGACCGCCGGGACGATGGGGATGACGTCGTGGCGGGCACCGATCATCTCGGCGCAGGCGGCGGCGTCGTCGAGGCTCGACTGACTGGTAAAGCGGCTGGGCAGCATCACGCACCACACCCGCTCGGGCCCCAGCGCGTCGGCGGCGATGGCGGCGCAGATTGCGCTGTCGATCCCGCCCGACAGGCCCAAGACGACGCCCGGAAAGCGGTTGCGATCAACATAGTCGCGCAACGAGATGATCATGGCGTGATAGATGTCGGCGGGGTGATCGTCCCATGGCGCGATGACGCCATCATCGCAGTGCCAACCATCATCGCCGCGCGTCCAGTGGGTGACGGCTTCGGCCTCTTCCCAATCGGGCAGGCGGTGGCGCATCGTCCCGTCGCCCCCCAGCACGAACGAGCAGCCGTCGAACACCAGCTCGTCCTGCCCGCCAACGCGGTTCAAAAAGATGAGCGGCAGCCCGGTTTCGGCAACGCGCCCCGCGAACACCTCGCTCAGGCGGCGTTCGTCCTTGTCGATTTCATAGGGGCTGCCGTTGACCGAGATAAGCAGTTCTGCCCCCTGCGCGGCGAGGTGCGCGCAGACGGGCGGATACCAGCCATCCTCGCAAATCGGCAGGCCAAGCTTGACGCCGCGCCATTCGACCACATCGGGCATCGGCCCGGCAGCGAAGACGCGCTTTTCATCGAACGTGCCGTAATTGGGCAGGTCATGCTTGCGCCGCACCGCGTGCACGCGCCCATCATCGAGCAGCGCGACGATGTTATAGAGCTTGCCATCCGCATCGCGCTCGACGCTGCCGACGAGCATCGCGGGGCCGCCATCGCCGGTGGCGGCGGCGAGTTTGGCGAGCTCCTCGGCGGCGCGGGTCGCCAGTGCGGGTTTGAGCACCAGATCCTCGGGCGGATAGCCGATCAGCTGGAGCTCGGGATAAAGGATCAGGTCGGCAGACGGATGCCGCGCCCGGACACTCAGCATCGCGGCAGCATTGGCGGTGAGGTCGCCGACGGCCTGCGTCAGCTGGGCAATGACGATGGTCAGTTTACCGGGGGTGAGGGCGTCGGTCATACCCCTGTTCCGGCGCTCGATGGGTGCGCTGAAACCCCAGCATTTCTCAGAAAGTAGAAGCTATCCCCCCCCTTGGGCACCGGGTGCATCGGGGCAGGTAGGAGGGCGCGGAGACCGGGGGTTAAGGATACAAAAGACACGGCCATGCGTCCCTCATGTGTTGCTTTTGTAGCTTTAGCGCCGGGAACGGAGGAAGCATTGGCGAGGGCGGGCGCGTGGACGAACATTCCCGAAGCTAAGACATAAGCGGAGGATGTAGGAAAGCGGAAAATGAGCAAATTGCCGGTCACCGGTTGCATGGGCAGCTCATTCATTGCCACGAGAAATGCGTGCATTCTCAAAGGCGTCGATATTCGTGCCATCCATCAAGCGGAGCATACGAGATTTTTGCGCAATTTCGACGAAGCGACCGTCGAGCGCCGCCAACACCCAGTTTGCCCGCAGCGCAATCTGCTTGTTTTCTGAGCCTTCGATTGCCTGAAGCTCACGGCGGAAATTTTGGCTATCGACGTGCACTGCCACGCGACAATAATCGCGTATCTCTCTCCGTCGATCGGCTTTCCCGACAACGCCAAGAATAATCCTTTGAAGGCGTTTAATTTCAGGGCGTTCCAATTTCCGCTGTTTCAGCGCAGTCAAGACGCGTTCCTTCAAATAACCCGATCCAAAAAACATGGGATCGGCCTCAAGAAAATCGAGGATATCAGAGGTTTTGACGGCAGAAGCAGCGCTGTTGCCGCGCGCAAAATCGGCCAAGGTGCCCGAATACGCATTGTCGATCGCGGCCCGAAATTTCGCTACAGCGTTCATCCAACGCTGGGTTCGGGGGTCATTTTTGTCCCAGCGGTTTGCAACGTCGGCAAAGGCAGAAACAATGTCGGAGCGCGCCTCTTCGACGGCCCGGCTGCGCTTAGAATAGCCGAAATCGGACATTTAGTATCTCATACTGGCTTTAGATCACATCATAAGCGGCAAAGGTTACTAGCCGCTGACGCCAAGTTCCAAGCCCCCACCTTTCCTAGCGTCGCCCCGTGCTTGACACGGGGCTTGGCTTCTCTGCGTTCACAGCGGGTGCGTCAGTCCGTGCAAAGATAGCCAAGGCCCGCATCGAGTGCGGGGCGACGATGGGCGAAGGGGCAGGGGTGGTGCGTGCCAGTTGGCCACGGCTTGCCATCATTGCTTTCCAACTTTGCCCCATTTCCGCTAGCCTGTTCGCCATGGTTGCTGCACCCACCTTCACCCAAGCTCCTACGCTGGCAACGCTATGGCCGGTCGTGGTCATTGCAGCGATACTGGTGCTAATCGCGCTCGCCGAAGTCGCGCGGCCTGATCGTCCGGCGGCGCGGCGGCGTTGGCCGGTGAATTTCGCGCTTGGGCTGGTCAATGCCGTGCTCGTTCGGCTGGGCAGTGTCGCCGCGCCGGCGGGCGTTGCGGTGCTGGCCGAGAGCGCGAACTATGGCCTGCTGCGCCAGGTCGATCTGCCGCTTTGGGCGGTGATTGTCATCGCCATCATCGTCATGGATTTTGCCATTTACTGGCAGCACCGCCTGTTTCACGCGACGCGCTGGGGGTGGGCTTTGCACCGGCTGCACCATGCCGACACGGGACTCGATGTGTCGACGGCGGTGCGCTTCAACCCGGCCGAGGCCATCGTGTCGATGCTCTACAAGAGCGCGCTGACTTTGTTTCTGGGTCTGCCATTGGTCGCGGTGCTGGCGTTTGAGGCGTGGCTGGCGATTGGGAGTGTTATCGAGCATGCCAATCTGCGCTTGGGCGCACGCGCCGATGCCGTGCTGCGCCGCATCTGGGTGACGCCCGCGATGCACCGCGTCCACCACAGCGCGCATGGGACAGACCATAATCACAATTACGGCTTTGCGCTGAGCATCTGGGACCATTTGTTCGGCACCCACCGCCGCCATGCGTCGGGCGAGCAGATTGGCCTTCCCCTTGCCAGCCGTGGTGGCTAAGGCGCGGCCAACATTTGGCGCGCGTGGGGACTCAGCAGCAATGAAACTCATCTCGGGCAACAGCAATCTGCCGCTGGCGCGCGCGGTTGCCGATTATCTCGACGCGCCGCTGACCGATGCCAGCGTGCGCCGCTTTGCCGACGAGGAAGTGTTCGTCGAAATCCACGAAAATGTGCGCGGCGAGGATGTGTTCATCATCCAGCCGACCAACTTCCCTGCCAACGATAACCTGATGGAATTGCTGATCATTTGCGACGCGCTGCGCCGCGCGTCGGCGAAGCGAATCACGGCGGTGGTCCCTTACTTTGGTTATGCGCGGCAGGACCGCAAACCGGGACCGCGCACGCCGATTTCGGCCAAGCTGGTGGCGAATATCATCACTACCGCCGGCGCCGACCGCGTGCTGGCGATCGATTTGCACGCGGGGCAGATCCAGGGCTTTTTCGATATCCCGACCGATAACCTCTATGCCGCGCCGGTGATGAGCGCCGATATTCAGGCGCGCTTTGGTGACCGCAATTTGATGGTCGTGTCGCCCGACGTCGGCGGCGTGGTGCGCGCGCGTGCGCTCGCCAAGCGGCTCGACAACGCGCCGCTCGCGATCGTTGACAAGCGCCGCGAGCGCGCAGGCGAGAGCGAGGTGATGAACATCATCGGCGATGTCGCCGGGCGCTTTTGCATATTGATCGACGATATCGTCGATTCGGCAGGCACGCTCTGCAATGCGGCGGGCGCGCTAAAGGCGGCCGGGGCCGAGGGCGTCGTCGCCTATTGCAGCCACGGCGTGCTGTCGGGCGGCGCGGTGGCGCGGGTCGAGGCGAGCGAGCTGACCGAGCTGGTCATCACCGATTCGATCCAGCCGACCGATGCGGTGAACGACAGCGCGCGCGTCCGCGTGCTGACCGTCGCGCCGCTGCTGGGCGAGGCGATCAAGCGCATTGCCGATGAGAGCAGCGTATCGTCGCTGTTTGATTGAGGCTGGGCAAGCCGCCAATCGCCCTACTCCATTTGTCCTGAGCTTATCGAAGGACTGTCCTTTTTCTTCGCCGTCCAAAAGAAAGAACGGCCCTTCGACAAGCTCAGGGCAGACGGGTAAGGGATAAGTGATGACCCTCCAGACCGACCTTGCCCTTGCGCAGCGCCTGGCCGACGCCGCCGGGGCGGCAATCCGGCCCTTTTTCCGCGCCGCATTCACCCACGAGACCAAATCCGACGCTTCGCCCGTCACCGAGGCGGACCGCGCGGCGGAGGAAGCGATCCGGCGGATATTGAATGCCGAGGTGCCGCGTGACGGGATTATCGGCGAGGAATTTGGCGCCGAACGGCCGGGCGCCTCGCGGCAGTGGGTGCTCGATCCCATCGATGGCACGACCAGCTTCATGGCGGGAAAGCCGACCTTTGGCACGCTGATCGCGCTGCTCGTCGATGGCTGGCCGGTGCTGGGGGTGATCGATCAGCCGATTGCACGCGAGCGCTGGGTCGGCGCGATCGATGCGGTCGATGGCGGGGCGTGGTTCAACGGCACGCCCATCCGCACGCGCGCCTGCCCGGTGCTGCACGAAGCGGTGCTGGGGACGACCAGCCCGCACGCCTTTGACGATCATGCCGCGGGGCATTTCCTGGCGCTCGCCAGCCAGCTCGTGTCGCGGCGCATCCTTTATGGCGGCGATTGCTATAACTACGGTCTGCTCGCGTCGGGGCACATCGATCTGGTGTGCGAGGCGGGGCTGAAGCTGCACGATTTCGCCGCGCTGGTGCCGGTGGTCGAGGGCGCCGGCGGGATGATGTGCGACTTGAACGGCGAGCCATTGTCGGCGACCAGTGAGGGCCATGTGCTGGCGCTGGGCGATCCGGCGCGGCTGGAAGATGTGCTCGAGGCCATCGGGCAGGGGGAATAGACAATGGACGCCGCGCAGGCCGTACATGAGAAATTTCTGGCGCGGTTGAAGGACGGGCGTTTGCCCGACCGGCGCGGTTTGCCTGATCCGGCCAGCGTCGGTCTCGACGCCGCGACGCTCGCCGATATCTACGAAACGCAGCTGACGACGCGCCAAATGGACCGGCTGTCGCGCAGCCTGCAGGCGCGCGGCGAAGGCTTTTACACCATCGGGTCGTCGGGGCATGAAGGCAATGCCGCGCTCGCCGCCGCGCTGCGGCTGACCGACATGGCGTTTTTGCACTACCGGTCGAACGCGTTTCAGTTGCAGCGCGCGCGGCAATTGCCGGGGACGACCCCGACCTGGGATTTGCTGCTGTCGTTCGCGGCGTCGGCCGAAGACCCGATATCGGGCGGGCGGCACAAGGTGATCGGGTCCAAACCCCTGTTCATTCCGCCGCAGACGAGCACGATTGCCAGCCATTTGCCTAAGGCGGTAGGCGCGGCCTTTTCGATCCCGCTCGCCAAGCGGCTGAAGCTGGATGGCACGGCGATGCCCGACGACGCCATTGTCGTTGCAACCTTTGGCGATGCGTCGGCCAATCATTCAACCGCGCAGGGCGCGTTCAACACCGCCGGGTGGAGCGCGTTTCAGGGATCGCCGTTGCCGCTGGTCTTTTGCTGCGAGGATAATGGCATCGGCATTTCGACGCGCACGCCCCAGGGGTGGATCGAAGCGCAATTCCGTCACCGCGCCGGGCTGCATTATGTCCGCGCTTCGGGCCTCGACATCGCCGACGCGTGGCGCGGGGCGTGCGAAGCGGCGGACTACGCGCGGACCAGGAAGAAGCCGGTGTTCCTGCATATGGAAACGGTGCGGCTTTATGGCCATGCCGGGTCGGACGTGCAGCTCACCTATTTGCCCAAGGCGGTGATCGAGGCCGATGAGGAGCGCGATCCGCTGGCCTTTGGCGCGGCGCTGATGGTCGAAGCCGGGCTGATGACGCCGGCGCAGATTGCCGAGCTGTATGAAGATATTGGCAGCACGCTGGCGCGGGCTGCCGAGGATGCGATCCGTCGCCCCAAGCTGACCAGCCGCGCTGCCGTGCGCGCCAGCCTGATCCCCCCGGCGCGTGAACTGCCGCCGACCAACCAGCCGCCCGCCGACGCGCGCACGGCGATGTTCGCGAGCGATGCCGCGCAGATGGACAAGCCGCAGCATATGGCGCGCCTCATTTCGTGGGCGCTGGCCGACCTGATGCTCGCCTACCCCGAAATCGCGGTGATGGGTGAGGATGTGGGGCCGAAGGGCGGGGTCTATAACTGCACGGCGAAACTGCACGCGCGCTTCGGCTCGGGGCGGGTCATTAACACGCTGCTCGACGAGCAGGCGATTCTGGGGCTCGCCATCGGCATGGCGCACAATGGGTTCGTGCCGATGCCCGAAATCCAGTTCCTCGCCTATGTTCACAATGCCGAGGACCAGATCAGGGGCGAGGCGGCGACGCTGAGCTTCTTTTCCGACGGACAGTATAGCAACCCGATGGTCATCCGCATCGCGGGGCTCGGTTACCAAAAGGGGTTCGGCGGGCATTTCCACAATGACAACAGCCTGGCGGTCTTCCGCGACATTCCGGGCGTGATTTTGGCGGTGCCGTCGAACGGGCGCGATGCGGTGCTGATGCTGCGCGAATGCGTGCGGCTGGCGCGCGAGGAGCAGCGCGTCGTGGTGTTTGTCGAACCCATCGCGCTCTATATGACGCGCGATTTGCATGCCGAGGGCGACGGGCTGTGGACCAGCACCTATGCTGCACCCGGCGCGGACGAAATCCGGCTGGGGCAGCTGGGCGTGCATGGCGATGGCCATGATCTCGCCATCATCACTTACGGCAACGGATATTATCTCTCGCGGCAGGCCGAAGCCTTGCTGGCTCAGGATGGAATCAAGGCGCGCGTCATCGACCTGCGCTGGCTGGCGCCGCTCGACCCGGTCGCGATTGTCGCGGCGGTGGGTGATGCAGCGCGCGTGCTGATCGTCGACGAATGCCGGGTGACGGGATCGCAGAGCGAGGCGCTGATGGCGCTGGTGATGGAGCAGATGCCGGACAAGCGGGTGGCGCGGTTGGCGGCGGATGATTGCTTCATTCCGCTGGGGAAGGCAGCGACCATCCCGCTGCCATCACGGGATGATATTGTCGCGGCGGCGAAGGCGCTGCTGGCATGAGTGCCAAGCAAACAGCGTTGGTGATCGCTCCCGGGCGCGGCACCTATGCCAAGGCCGAGCTGGGCTATCTGGCGCGGCATCATGGTTCACGGACCAACATCATCGCGCGTTTCGATGCGGTGCGCGCGGGGCGCGGGCAACCAACACTGACCGAACTCGACAGCGCGGAACGCTTTTCGAACAGCCTACACCTGCGCGGCGATGTCGCGGCGCCGCTCATCTATGCGGCGAGCTATCTTGATTTCCTCGCCATCGACCGTGCGCGCTTCGACATTGTCGCGGTGACCGGCAATTCGATGGGCTGGTATTCGGCGCTGGCGTGCGGCGGGGTGGTCAGCGGGGATGATGGTTTTGCCATCGCCGACGCGATGGGGATGAACAGCCAGGCGCACGGGCCGGGCGGGCAGATTGTCGTGACGGTGGTGGACGAGGAATGGCGCGAAGTTTCAGGGCTGCGCGATGCAGTGCTCGGGCTGTGCGACCGTATTTCGGCGCGCGCCGACCATTTTGCCGCGCTGTCGATTGATCTGGGCGGGATGCTGGTGCTGGCGGGCAATGAAGCGGGGATGAAAGCGCTCGCCGCCGAGCTGCCCGAAACGCCGGGGCGCGCGCCGCTGCCGCTTGCCGGCCACGGGCCGTTTCATACGGAATTGATGCACGAAAGTTCGGCGCGCGCGAAGGCGCAGCTCGCCGCCGCCATGTTCGCGGGCCCTGCCGTCCCGCTGATCGACGGGCGTGGGCAAACCTGGCGCCGCTTCGCCAGCGCGCCGATGGGACTGTGGGAGTACACCTTCGGCCACCAAATCCTCGCCGCCTATGATTTCACGAAGGCGGTGCAGGTTGCCGTCAAGGAATATGCGCCTGACCGCATCATCCTGCTCGGCCCCGGCGAGACGCTGGGCGGCGCGATTGCCCAGGCGCTGATCGCGATTGGCTGGCGTGGACTGTCGTCCAAGTCGGATTTTGTGGCGCGCCAGGCGAGCGATCCGTTGCTGATCAGCATGGGCCGCGCAGGCCAGAGGGAAATCGTCATATGACCATTGCTGCTGAAACCGCCGCGCTGCTCCGCCAGCTGGGAGTGGCCGACGCCGCCTTCACCGGCGGCGATCTGTTCGCCCATTCGCCCATCGACGGCAGCGTGATTGGCGCGGTGCACAGCAGCGGTGAAATTGACGCAGTGCTGGCGCGCGCCGCCGCCGCTTTCCTGCAATGGCGCAGTGTCCCCGCCCCCAAGCGCGGCGAACTCGTTCGCCTGTTGGGTGAGGAACTGCGCGCGCACAAAGATGCGCTCGCCCGGCTGGTGACCATCGAGGCCGGCAAGGTGGTGAGCGAAGGGCAGGGCGAGGTGCAGGAGATGATCGATATCGCCGATTTCGCCGTCGGCATGTCGCGCCAGCTCCACGGCCTCACCATCGCGACCGAACGACCCGACCACCGGATGATGGAGCAATGGCACCCACTGGGCGTCGTCGGCATCATCACCGCGTTCAATTTTCCCGTCGCGGTTTGGGCCTGGAACGCCGCGCTGGCGCTGGTCTGCGGCGACCCGGTGGTGTGGAAACCGTCAGAGAAGACCCCGCTGACGGCGCTCGCGGTGCAGGCGATCATGGACCGCGCGCTCGATCGCTACCGTGCGGCGGGGCACGACGCGCCTGATGGGCTGGCGCAGCTCGTCATCGGCGGGCGCGATGTCGGTGCGGCGTTGGTCGACGACCCGCGCGTTGCGCTGGTGTCGGCGACCGGATCGACCGCAATGGGCCGCGTCGTCGGCCCGCGCGTTGCGGCGCGTTTTGGTCGCAGTTTGCTCGAACTCGGTGGCAACAATGCCGCCATCATCGCGCCCTCGGCTGACCTGGACCTGGCCCTGCGCGGCGTCGCCTTTGCCGCCATGGGGACTGCAGGACAGCGCTGCACGACGCTGCGCCGTCTGTTCGTGCATGACGCCATTTACCCTGACTTCACCGCGCGGCTGCGCGCCGCCTATGCCAGTGTCGCGGTCGGTGATCCGCGCGCACCAGGCGTACTGGTGGGCCCGTTGATCGACGCGCCCGCGGGGGCGGCAATGGACCGGGCGCTGGCCGCAGCGCGTGCGCTGGGTGGCACGATCCACGGCGGCGAGCGCGTGCTGGTGGGCGGTGGCGGCGTCTATGTCCGTCCGGCGCTGGTGGAAATGGGGGCGCAGACCGGGCCGGTGTGCGAAGAAACCTTCGCGCCGATCCTGTACATCATGCGCCACCAGAATCTGGATGACGCCATTTTGGCGCAAAATGCTGTCGCGCAGGGGCTATCGTCGGCCATTTTTACCACGGACATGCGCGAGGCCGAGCGCTTCTTGTCGGCGGCGGGCAGCGATTGCGGCATCGCCAACGTCAACCTAGGCACTTCGGGCGCCGAAATTGGCGGTGCGTTCGGCGGTGAAAAAGAAACCGGCGGGGGCCGCGAAAGCGGTTCGGATGCTTGGCGCGCCTATATGCGCCGCGCCACCAACAGCATCAATTACGGCCGCGACCTGCCGCTGGCGCAGGGGGTGACGTTTGCGCTTTAGGGGTTGGTCCACAAAGGCAGGAGCGGCACGGGTCCGCGCGTGCGCGGCCTTCCTTGCCGAGAAACCTCCAGCGGCAATCACGATGCCGCAACCTTATCAGGACTGGCTCTAGGCCGCGCGCGCCAGCAGCGGTGCGACGGGCAATTCAGCCAGGAAATAGAGCCGTAGCAGCGCGGCCAACGTATCCGATCCGGTGCGGCGCATGATGCTGGCGCGGTGGACTTCGATCGTACGCGGGCTGACCCCCAGCACGCGGGCAATGTCCTTGCTGGTTTGACCGCCCGCCAGCCCTGCCAGCACTGTGGCTTCGCGCGGGCTGAGCCGCGCCAGCGCCAGCCGCGCCGCCTGTTCCGCGCGCCAGCGTTCGCCGACCGCGGCAATGGTCGGCAACAACGCCTCGGCGCGGTCCGCCGCCGCCGTGACGTCATCGCAGCGCACAATCTCGCAGCGCGGACAGGCCAGCAGCGTCATGGCGTCATCGGCATCAAGCCCAGGGACGAGCGCGAGAGAGAAAATTGCCGGGCGATGCTCTAGCGAAGCGGTCAGCCTGCGAAAGCCCGACTGACGGATTGCCGCTTTGTCGATCACCAAGCAGGCCTGTTCAATCCCGCCAATGACTTCGGTAACATCATCGCTTTCGCCAAAGGCGCGGACAATGCGTTGCGGGCGGTCGGCCAATGCGGCGAAGCAGGCCGCGCGGCGGCCGGCGTCGGGCATCAGCAACAAGATGGTTTCGCTGGGCTGCATAAACATGGTTATGACGCGGCTGCGGCAAATACCTAAGCGCAACTGTCACCAAAGCAGCACCATTTTGGCGAGAACTATACGACGATGGGGAATGGAGCGGGTGAAGGGAAGCCAATCGTCGACACAATATCCTGATAGATAGTATTAATTTTTATGTCACTTCTTTCGGAGGCCCCCAGATGAGCCCCTGCATGAGCCGGATGCCTGTGGAAAACATGGGACAATGTAGGTCAGATTTGAACTCGCGGCCTTCCAATCAGATTCGAATGATTGAAGTCGGAAAAACATAGAATTTTTTCAGCGATATTGCGCCCAGTTCATCGGATCCGATTGGCAAGTCGGATTTGATTGAGAAGCTGCCATGCGAAAGTTCCAGCATTTTCTTGTTTGATTTCATTGTAATATCAAGTCGACCGGTCGCGTAGGGTGTGCCTATGTTTCGGACTTTTCAGCCAGAGCCCAGCCTCGAGCTCGACGAGGAAAGTTAAGTCTGGAAACTTTGACCTCTGGATCGCCTCGCGCAAGAGACCAACAGGTCTCAATGGCCGGATCTGGGACAAAGCCGTCATTTTGAAACGATATGCGAAATGACCGGTATTGTCAGTAGCGGCCACGGCTCTAATCGGGAACGTGGATGCCAGCTATCGTTGAGGCTCGACCATGGTTTACACCGTCATGGGCGAAAACGGCTGAGGCTCATCGTCCGGAAAGCGCCTTGCTTCCCGGTCGAGCACAAGCCAGGCTAGCGCGGGC
>JANRIY010000015.1:0-40392 GCA_033764495.1 Sphingopyxis sp.
ACGTCGTGCAGCGCCTCCTTCACCTCGTCGAGCTTGAAGGGTTTGATGATCGCCTCGATTTTCTTCACGCCCTGACCCCTCTCATGGACAGACACGGTGCCGGTTACGCCATTGGCCGGATCGGGCAATCCCCGTCCGGCCTGGTCGATTCGACCCGTCCCCATCGCTATTCCACCAATCAAGACCCGTGCCAATTGTGGAAATCGCGGGCGGGAGGTGCAGGTGTCGGCGCAACCCGCCCCAATCTGCCGCCAGTTTGGGCAACTCCGCCGCAAATATGCTCAAAAAAGCGGCAAGTGTTTTGCGGTCATTGCGAGCGCAGCGAAGCAATCCAGAGCGACTTGTCACTGCTCTGGATTGCTTCGTCGCTCCGCTCCTCGCAATGACGAAGCCCTACCGCCCCACTGGCTCCGTCTCGCTGGCCAGATTGGCTTTCGTCCAATTCGACCTTTCGATCACATAGGCGCGCAGCGCTTCGGCGTCGGCGGGCTTGAGGACATTGCCAAAGCCCACCATGCCCCGGCTTTTCAGCGCGCCGCCAATGACCACATCGTTCCAGGCCTCGGAACTGGCCAGCGTGGCCGAGATGCGCAGATCGGGGGTGAAGCCGTTGCCCACCGCGCTATCGCCGTGGCACACGGTGCAATAACGGGTGTAATAGGCCTTGCCCTGCGCCACCTGAGCCGCCGTCCCGATGCGCGCTGGCGGGGTCCAGTCGATGGCGGTGGCGCGCGGCAGCGCGGGGAGTTGCACGGAACCACCCAATTTCATCACCACGAGCCGCGGAATGTTGGGCACCTTGCGCGTCGCGCCGCCCGCGATACCGGCAACCAGCGGGAATGCCCCGCCCTTGCTGGTCATGAACGCCACATATTGCACGCCCTTTACGCGGAAGGTCGACGGCGCGCTGACGATGCCCGATTGCAGGTCGAGGTCGAGCAATTGCTTGCCCGTGTCGGCGGCATAGGCGCGAAAGCGGCCCAGGCTGGTGCCCTGAAACACCAGATTGCCAGCGGTGGTCAGCGTGCCGCCGTTCCACGACGCGGGATAATCGACACTCCACGCCACCTTGCCCGCGCGCGGATCGAACGCCACCAGCCGCCCGGTGGTCATGGCGACGCCGGCGCGGTGGATCGCCGGATCATCGGGCGCTGCGCCGGCCAGCAGCGACAGGCCGACATTGAAGCCCACTGGCTTGCGCGCATCGAGCGGTCCCTGTTCGGCGACATAGGCCTGCGGGATTTGCATCGCTGGAATGTAAACCAGCCCCGTCTTGGGATTATAGCTCATCGGGTGCCAATTGTGCGCCCCCAGCGCGCCGGGGTTGCCGATGAACGGCTTGCCGGTCTTGTAGAAACGCGCTTCGGGATTTTCGATCGGTCGACCCGTTTTCATGTCGTAGCCGCTCGCCCAATTGATACCGTCGACAAAGGGCTTGGCGTCGATCAGCTTGCCGTTTGTGCGGTTGATCGTGAAGAAAAAGCCATTCTTGGGCGCGTGATAGAGGACGGGCGTATCCTTGCCGCCCACCTGCTGCTGCGCCAGAATAATTGGCTGGGTCGCGGTGTAATCCCAGGTCTCGGCCGGCGTTTCCTGATAATGCCATTTATAAGCGCCTGTGCTCGCGTCGAGCGCCAGAATCGACGACAGGAACCAATTGTCGCCTTCGCCATTTGATCTTGTGCCGTGGTTCCAAGGGTTGCCATTGCCGACACCAATCAGAATCTGGTCGAGTTTCTGGTCATAGACGATGGCGTCCCACGCGGTGCCGCCGCCTCCCGAGGTCTGCCATTCGCCCTTGTCGGACCAGGTGGCATTGCCCGCTTTGGCAAAGATAGCATCGCTCGCCGCGCCGTCCTCTTTCTTGTCAGGATTGGGTGTTGTGTAGAACCGCCAGATCAGCTTGCCGGTGTCGGCGTTATAGGCCGACACATAGCCGCGCACGCCCATCTCTGCCCCGCCATTGCCGATCAGCACCATGTCCTTCACCACGCGCGGCGCGCCGGTGATGGTGTATGGGCGGTCGCGGTCGGTCGTCTGTTCGGACCAGATTTCCTTGCCCGACAAACGGTCGAGCGCGATCAGCCGTCCGTCGATGGTGCCGACGAACAATTTGTCGCCCCACACCGCCACCCCCCGATTGACGACATCGCAGCAGGCGTTGACCGCCTTTTCGCCGGGGACTTCGGGATCATATTTCCACAGCGATTTGCCGGTAACAGCGTCCCATGCGGAAACCTTTGACCAGGCGTGGGTGACATACATGGTGCCATCGACCACGACCGGGGTCGCTTCTTGGCCGCGCGCGTCATCCAGATCGGCAAACCAGGCGATCCCGAGGCTGCCGACATTGCCATCGTTGATGTCGGTCAGCGGGCTGTGGCGTTGTTCGTCATAAGAAAAGCCGATGGCGCCCCAATTGTCGCCATTGCCGCCGGTCGACAGCAATTTTGCGGTGGCAGCTTCCTGTTCGTCGATCTGCGGCGCGCTTTCGCCGCACCCCGCCACTGCCAACGCCAACGCGCAGCCTAGCGCGGCCGCGCCGCGCTTTGTCCAATTCCCCATAACCCTCTCCCATTTTTATGTGGGGAAAGTGAAACGAAGCGGCGATTCAGGCAAGTGGTGATTTGAAACTCACCATGGCGGGCAGTTCAGGCCCTTTGTGCTCTGCGTGAAAATCTCGGGTGCGCCCTCGGTAATCCCGATGCTGTGCTCGAACTGGGCGGATAGGCCGCGGTCGCGGGTCACCGCCGTCCAACCGTCGTCAAGCACCTTCACCGCTGCCTTGCCGAGGTTGATCATCGGCTCGATCGTGAAGAACATGCCGGGCTTGAGCTCGGGCCCGGTGCCGGGGCGGCCGGCGTGCACCACTTCGGGCGCATCATGGAACAGGCGGCCAAGCCCATGGCCGCAGAAATCTCGGACTACCGAATAACGGTGCCGTTCGGCATGCGTTTGGATGGCGTGCGCGACGTCGCCCATTGTGTTGCCTGCACGTGCCGCTTCAATGCCCAGCATCATGCATTCATAGGTCACCTCGACCAGCCGGCGCGCGCGCAGCGGCACATCGCCGACAAAATACATGCGGCTGGTGTCGCCGTGCCAGCCGTCCAATATGGTGGTGACATCGATGTTGATGATGTCGCCATCTTTCAGCGGCTTGTCGTTGGGGATGCCGTGGCACACGACGTGGTTGATGCTGGTGCAACAGCTGTGCGTATAGCCGCGGTAGCCCAGCGTCGCGGGCACACCGCCCGCCGCCAGCATGCGTTCGCGCACAAAATCGTCGATCTGCGCGGTGGTCACGCCGGGACGGACAAATTCGGTGAGCGCGTCCAGGATATCCGCCGACACCCGGCCGGCCGCGCGCATGCCCGCAAATCCGGCCGCATCATGCAGCTTGATTGTCCCGTCACGCACGGGCGATGGGGCCAGCGTCTCGCCGCCCGCTACTTCGACATAGTTATACATGATCCGCGATATAGGGGCGTAACCGTCAAATGGCGAGAGGGCACTTGCCCTTGCGGCCAGACCGGCCTATATCGTCGTCACTTCTTGACATGGTTAGCCAGTTGGGACGTCGGGGCCGCGGGCCGCGGCGGCCGTTTCTGCTTGGGCTTTCCGGTCGCAAATTGGACAAAGCCGCTTGGTCGATCTCGACGCCCTTACCGCGATCATTGCACCCGAAGCCGATGCGCTCGGCCTGTCGCTGGTGCGCGTTGCTTTCTTTGGCGGCGATAGCGATCCGACGCTGCAGGTAATGGCCGAGCGCCCCGACACGCGTCAGCTGGGCATCGACGATTGCGCCGAACTGTCGCGCCGCATTTCGGACCGTCTCGACGCGCTGGAGGCCGAAGGGCGCGACCCGATCGATGCCGCCTATCGGCTGGAAGTGTCATCGCCGGGCATCGATCGCCCGCTGACGCGACTCGCCGACTTTGCCGACTGGGCGGGGCATGAGGCCAAGATTGCGCTGAAGGAAAAGCGTGACGGCCGCCAGCGGTTTCAGGGCCATCTTATTGGCATCGACGCGGACGGCGTCATCACTTTGACCGACCGGCAGGGCATGGACCATCGCCTGCCGTTCGCCGATATTGACAGCGCCAAGCTGGTGCTGACCGACAAATTAATTGCCGCAACCGTCCCGCTCTCTGCAGAAGGCGCGGACGAATTTGAAGAAGAAGGACAGGACTGATGGCCACTGCCATTTCCGCCAACAAGGCCGAACTGCTGGCGATTGCCAATAGCGTCGCCACCGAAAAGATGATCGACAAGGCGATCGTCATCGAGGCGATCGAGGAAGCAATCCAGCGCGCCGCGCGTGCTCGCTATGGTGCCGAAAACGACATTCGCGCCAAGCTCGATCCGCAGACCGGCGACTTGCGTTTGTGGCGCGTGGTCGAAGTGGTCGAAGTGGTTGAGGATTATTTCAAACAGGTCGATCTCGCCGCCGGCCAAAAGCTGGAAGCCGGAGCCAAGGTTGGCGACTTCATCGTCGACCCGCTGCCCGCCGTTGATCTTGGCCGCATCGATGCCCAGTCGGCCAAGCAGGTCATTTTCCAAAAAGTGCGCGAAGCCGATCGCGAGCGCCAGTTTGAAGAATATAAGGACCGCACCAGCGAGATTATCACCGGCGTCGTCAAATCGGTCGAGTTCGGGCACATTGTTGTCAATCTGGGCCGCGCCGAAGGCGTCATCCGCCGCGACCAGCAAATCCCGCGCGAATTGATGCGCGTCGGCGACCGCGTCCGCGCCATCATCCTGTCGGTGCGCCGCGAAAACCGCGGCCCCCAGATTTTCCTGAGCCGCGCGCACCCCGATTTCATGAAGAAATTGTTCGCGCAGGAAGTGCCCGAAATTTACGACGGCATCATCGAAATCAAGGCCGCCGCGCGCGATCCGGGCAGCCGTGCCAAGATTGGCGTCATCAGCTATGATGGCAGCATCGACCCCGTCGGCGCCTGCGTCGGCATGAAGGGCAGTCGCGTCCAGGCCGTTGTGCAGGAAATGCAGGGCGAAAAAATCGACATCATTCCCTGGTCCGAAGACACCGCTACTTTCGTTGTCAACGCGCTCCAGCCCGCCACCGTGCAGCGCGTGGTGATCGACGAAGATGATGGCCGCATCGAAGTCGTCGTTCCCGATGATCAGCTAAGCCTCGCTATTGGGCGGCGCGGGCAGAATGTCCGCCTCGCCAGCCAACTGACCGGTAAGCAGATCGACATCATGACCGAAGCCGACGCCAGCGAAAAGCGCCAGCGTGAATTCGTCGAACGTTCGACCATGTTCCAGGAAGAGCTCGACGTCGACGAGACGCTCGCGCAGCTGCTCGTTGCCGAAGGCTTCAGCGAGCTCGAAGAAGTCGGCTATGTCGCTCTCGAAGAACTCGCAAGCATCGAAGGTTTTGATGAGGATCTGGCCGAAGAGCTGCAGAGTCGCGCCTTGGAAGCGCTCGAAAAGCGTGAAGCTGCGGCCCGCGAGGAACGCCGTGCCATGGGTGTCGAGGATGCGCTGGCCGATATGCCGCATCTTACTGAAGCCATGCTGGTGACGCTGGGCAAGGCGGGCATCAAGACGCTGGACGACCTCGCTGACCTCGCCACCGACGAGCTGATTGCCAAAAAGCGGCAGGACAACCGCCGCGGCCCGGCGCGCGAACGCACCGAAGACAAGGGCGGTGTGCTCGGCGAATATGGCCTGTCCGAAGAGCAGGGCAACGAGATCATCATGGCCGCGCGCGCGCACTGGTTCGAAGACGAGCCAGCCACTGAGGAGGCCGCCAATGCGGAACCCTCCCAATGATACCGGCATAGGTGACGAGCGCCCCCCGCGCGTCCGGGGGAAGCATGAACCCGAACGCCGCTGCGTTTTGACCGGCGCGGTTGCACCCGCCGAACAGCAGGTGCGCCTGGCGCTTGGACCGGACGGCGACGTGTTGCCCGATGTCCTGGCCAAAGCGCCTGGGCGCGGCGCATGGATCGCGGTCGATCGCGTTGCTCTTGAAACTGCCGTGGCGAAGGGCAAGCTTAAAGGCGCTCTGGCGCGCGCGTTCAAAACCAGCGCTATTTCGATTCCGGCCGATCTTGGCGCGCGGGTGGCCGCGGCGCTTCAGCGCGTGACATTGGAACGGCTGGGTCTCGAGGCGCGCGGCGGATATTTGCTGACCGGCAATGAACGCATCGAAACGGCGGCGCGCGCCGGGCAGGTGGCTTTGCTGCTGCACGCCAGCGATGCCGCCGCCGACGGGCGCCGCAAGCTGGCACAGGCTTGGCGTGTCGGCTCTGACCAAGAGGGTAGCGGCGTCCAAGGCGTCATCTTGCCGGTGGACCGCGGCGCGCTGTCTGTGGCATTGGGCCGCGAAAATGCCGTGCATATGGCGTTGACCGACGCCCGGGCGGCCGCGCGCGTACAAGCGTTGCTGGACCGCTGGCAGTTTTATCTGGGATGGGCTAGGGACGCCGCCAATGGCGACCCGGCAAGCGAAACGGGCGCGGATGCTGTTGCATCCGCCGATGGACATGATTTTTGAAGGATAAGTGGGTTTTCGATGAGTGACGAACAGGACAAGCCGACCTTGACGCGCAAGCCGCTGGGGCTGAAGCGCACGGTTGAGGCTGGCCAGGTGCAACAGCAATTCAGCCACGGCCGCCGCAACACTGTGGTGGTTGAAGTCAAGCGGCGCCGTTTGATCGGCCGCCCCGGCGAAGCTGCGCCCGAAGTTGAGGTTGCACCCGAACCCGCGCCGGCTCCCGCCCCTGCACCGGTTGCCAAGCCTGCCCCCGTTGCCCCGCGCCAGAGCGAGGCGAGCAGCCTGATGTCGCGGCAGGAACGGCAAGCGCAATTGCTGCGCGAGGCCGAAGAAGCGCGGCTTGCCGCGCTGGAAGACGCGCGCCGCCGCGAAGAGCAGGAGCGCGCTCGCCAGCAAGAGCAGGAGCGCGCCCGCGCCGAACAGCGCAGCGAGGCACCCGCGCCGGTTGCCGAAGTGCCCGCAACCGCAAATGCCGTCGATTCGGCTGAGCCTGAGGTTCCGGTCGCTCGTGACGATGCCGATGCCGACGCCGGTGACGATGCCGCTGCGACGCCGACCCCGGCGCCGCGTCGCTTTACGCCGGTTGCCGCGCCCAAGCGCCCAGAGCCCAAGCCCGCGAAGCCGCAGGGCGAGCGCAAAGGCGCGGGCGACAGCCGTCGCCAGTCCGGCAAGCTGACCGTCAGCCGCGCGCTGAACGAGGACGAAGGCGCCCGCGCGCGCAGCCTTGCTGCGCTGAAGCGCGCCCGCGAAAAGGAAAAGCGCGCGCATATGGGCCACAGCGGCCCGCGCGAGAAGCAGGTGCGCGAAGTCGTGGTCCCTGATGCCATTACCATTCAGGAACTCGCCAACCGTATGGCCGAAAAGGGCAGCGATCTGGTGAAGGCGTTGTTCAAAATGGGCGTGATGGTCACCATCAACGAAACCATCGACCACGACACCGCCGAACTGCTGGTGACCGAATTCGGCCATGAAGTGAAGCGCGTCAGCGAAGCCGATGTTGATATCGATACCGACGCCGATGTCGATGCGCCCGAAACGCTGCGCCAGCGCGCGCCGGTGGTCACCATCATGGGCCATGTCGACCATGGTAAGACCAGCCTGCTCGATGCCCTGCGCGGCGCGAACGTTGTCGCGGGCGAAGCTGGCGGCATTACCCAGCATATCGGTGCTTATCAGGTGAAGACGCCGGACGGCGCCTTGGTCACCTTCCTCGATACGCCGGGCCACGAAGCCTTTACCGATATGCGCGCGCGCGGTGCCAATGTCACCGACATCGCCATTTTGGTGGTCGCCGCCGACGACGGCATCAAGCCGCAGACGATCGAATCGATCAACCATGCCAAGGCAGCAGGCGTTCCGATGATCATCGCGATCAACAAGGTCGACAAGGATGGCGCCAACCCGCAGCGCGTGCGCGAACGCCTGCTCGAACATGAAATCATGGTCGAAAAAATGGGCGGCGAAGTGCAGGATGTCGAAGTGTCGGCGCTCAAGAAAACAGGCCTCGACACGCTGCTTGACGCTATCGCGTTGCAGGCCGAAATCATGGAGCTCAAGGCCAATCCCGACCGCGCCGCCGAAGGCACGGTGGTCGAAGCCAAGCTTGATAAGGGCCGCGGTCCGGTGGCGACCATATTGGTGCGTCGCGGCACGCTGAAGGTCGGCGACATTTTCGTGTGCGGCGCGGAAAGCGGGCGCGTGCGTGCGCTGATCAACGACAAGGGTCAGCAGATCAAGGAAGCGGTGCCTTCAATGCCGGTCGAGGTGCTGGGCCTGGGCGGTGTGCCGATGGCGGGCGACACGCTCACCGTCGTCGAAAATGAGGCGCGCGCGCGCGAAGTGGCGGCCTATCGCCACGAAACCGCGCTGCGCCAGCGCACGACGCAGGCCCCGGTCAGCTTGGAAGGCATGTTCAGTGCTTTGGCTGATAAGGCCAAGGTCATCGAATGGCCGGTCGTCATCCGCGCCGATGTCCAGGGGTCAACCGAAGCTATCGTCAACGCCCTCAACCGCCTGTCGACCGACGAAATCCGCGTACGCGTGCTCTCCTCGGGCGTCGGCGCGATTACCGAAAGCGACATGACGCTCGCTGCGGCGACCGGTGCGCCGATCATCGGCTTCAATGTCCGCCCCAATGCGAAAGCGCGCGAACTGGCCAACCGCGACAAGGTGCGCTTCCTTTACTACGACGTCATCTATCACCTCACCGAAGCGGTGGCGAAGGAGATGGCAGGCGAGCTTGGCCCCGAACGCATCGAAACTGTCGTCGGCCGCGCCGAAGTGCGCGAGGTTTTCCCGGCGGGCAAGCGCGACAAGGCGGCAGGTCTGCTGGTGCTGGAAGGCAGCATCAAAAAGGGCCTGTTCGCGCGCCTCACGCGCGAGGATGTCATCGTCTCGGCGACCACCATCGCATCGCTGCGCCGCTTCAAGGACAATGTCGACGAAGTGCGCGCGGGCCTCGAATGCGGCGTCGTGCTGGCGGATACCAACGACATCAAGGCTGGCGACATGCTGGAAGTGTTCGAGGTCGAGGAACGCGAACGGACGTTGTGATCTGGCGCTGATCGGAAAGGGAAGGGAGCATGCCGCGCTATGTCGCGCTGCTCGGCAGCGTCAACGTCGGGCGCAACCGGGTGACGATGGCCGAGCTGCGCCGCGCGTTCGAAGGCGAGGGGCTGACCAACGTCGAAACCGTTGTCGCTAGCGGCAATGTGTTGTTCGATCATGATGCGCGCCCCACCGACGGGCTGGGCGAGAAGCTGGGCGCGCTGATGCTCGACCATTTTGGCTTCACCAGCACCGCCCTTGTTCGCAGCCGCGACGAGCTGGCGGCGTCGCTGGCGGGCAATCCCTTTGCCAGCGATGGCGCGCTCAATCTGGTCCAAACGATGTTCCTGACGGCGCAGCCGACGGCGGCGCAGTTTGACGCGATGGTGCTGCGCTATTCAGGGCGCGGGCCCGAGCGCATGGCGCTGGGGGATCGCGCACTGCATATCGACTATGTCGCTGGCGCGGGGCAAAGCACGCTGACGGGAGCGTTCATCGAACGGCAGTTGCAGTGCAAGGGCACCGCGCGCAATATCCGCTCGATTGCGCGGATCATCGCGAAGCTGGACGAACAGGAAGGGGCGGGCGCATGAAGAAAGAAACGCCCGCTGGCCCATCCGTCCGCGTGCTGCGCGTCGGCGAACAGGTGCGCCATATCCTGTCCGACATTTTAATGCGCGGCGACGTCCATGATGATGTGCTAACTGCGCATCCGGTCAGCGTCACCGAAGTGCGCATGTCGCCCGACCTGCGCCACGCCACCGTTTTCGTGAAACCGTTGCTGGGCAAGGATGAGGAAGCGGTGCTGAAGGCGCTGCGCACCAACACCGCTTACCTGCAAAAGACTGTCGCGGCGAAGGTGCGGATGAAATATGCCGCAAAGCTGAAATTCCTGGCCGACGAAAGTTTCGACGAGGCGAGCCATATCGACGCGTTGCTGCGCGATCCCAAAGTCGCGCGCGATCTGGCGAGCGGCGAGGGCGACTAGCGCTTGGGCGGCTTGATACCCGCCGCTTTCTCCAGCTCTACCAGTGCATCTTCCAGATAGTCGATCATCCGCTGGGCATGCGGCACGCTGCGACGGCAGGCGGTGATGCCGAAATCGATATTCTTGTAATTCGACACCTGGGTGATGTTCATCGCCATGCCGTCAACCGGAATGCTGGCTGGATACATGCCGTCCAGCCGCGCGCCGTTCCAATACATTTGCTCGCGCGGGCCCGGCACGTTGGAAATGGTGGCGCTATAGGCCGGAAAACGGTCGGCGGTGCGCGTCAGCGCGGTCAGCATCATCGGCAGGCTGGTGATGGCGGTGTACAGCTGGATCTGGCTGGCGGTCATGGCGCGCAGCTGTGCCTTCGCTGCATTCATCGATGCCTGGATTGCCGCCATGCGCTCGGCGGGATCGTCGATGTGTGTGGCGAGGTTGGCCGTGACCGCCGCGACCGAATTGCCCGAATCAATGTCGTCGGCCGGGCGGATTGACACCGGGGCCATGGCTTTGAGGGGCTTGTCCGGCAGCTCGTTCAGGCTTTGCAGATATTTGCGCATCGCGCCCGCGCACATGCCCAGCACCGCATCGTTGATGGTCCCGTCATAGGCCTTGCCCATGGCGCGCACGCGATCGAGCGACCAGCTTTGCGCGACAAAACGCCGCGCGCCGGTGATGTTCCGGTTGAAGCTGGTGCGCGGCACCCCGGCAAAGGGGGTTGCCAGCCCGTCGCCGCCCAGCCCAAGCATGGCGGCGGTATACTGGTTCAGCGCCTTGGTCACGCCGACGCTGTTCCCCCATTGCTCCTTCAGGAAATCGCCAATCGCCTTGATGTCGGTGAGGTCGGGGCGCGGTGGCTTTTTAGGCGGCGGGAAACGGCGCTTATAGGCCTCATACGCCTCGACCGACAGCGGCGACGAGGCGCGGCGTTCGGCAGGGTCGTTGGACAACATGGAATTGGTGAAATGGATGGTCGCCGCCCCGTCCATCAGCGCATGGTGGATTTTGGTATAAGTCGCGATTTGCCGGTTCGGCAGACCCGAGATGACCGTGATTTCCCACAAGGGCCGCGTCCGGTCGAGCAGCCCCGAGTGCAACCGTGAGGCCAGCTCGAACATTTCGCGGTAGCGCCCTGGCTTGGGTAGCGCGGCAGCGCGGACATGATAATGCATATCGATGTCGCGATCGGGTTCCAGCCGGATCGGGCCGTACTGGCCAAAGGGGGTCAGCTTCAGCACTTCGGAAAAAGGGCGGCGAATGCCCTGCGGCTGGCGCAGCAGGTCAAGCTGTTCGTTCAGCCATTCGGCCTCATCGACGCCCTCAGGCAGCGTGTACAAATTGATGCCGCCGACGTGCATCGGCGTTTCGCGCGTCTCGCTCATCAGAAACATTGCGTCGGTAACCGGCATCAGCCGCATGGTCCGCCCCCGCTATATTGTTTTTGTTATCGCCAGCATGGCAGTGCAGCGGGGCGAGTCAAGTTTGCCGCAGGATTACCTGGGCACCAGCTTGACGGCACCGCTGACCGCCGGAAAGCTCGCGGTACGGCTGCCAAAGCCCAGAAACGACACTTTGGCGGCAACATCGCTCGCGACGGGGGCGACGCGGTTGCCCAATATCGCTGACGGAGCGGCGGGCAGAAGCGCGGCAATCAACTCCGTGTTGGTGACCAGCATCAACGCCATGGTCCCTCCCCTATGCAAGCGCCGCCATGTCTGTTTATGACGTCCCCATGGCAAAGCTGTATTTCTACTACGCCAGCATGAACGCGGGAAAATCAACGACGTTGTTGCAGGCCGATTTCAACTATCGCGAGCGCGGGATGGCGACGATGCTATGGACCGCCGCCCTCGACAATCGTTACGATGTCGGCGCGGTGACCAGCCGCATCGGGCTGAGCGCCAGCGCCCATAAATTCGACCCGGATACGGATATCCGCACGGCGGTGATTGCCGAGCATGCTGCGCGCCCGCTCGCCTGCGTGCTGGTGGACGAGGCGCAATTCCTGTCGCGCGACCAGGTGCTCGATCTGGCGCGCCTGGCCGATGAGGATGATGTTCCGGTCGTATGCTATGGCCTGCGCACCGATTTCGCCGCGCAGCTTTTTCCGGGCTCGGCGGCGCTGCTGGGGATCGCCGACACGCTGGTCGAGCTCAAGGGCGTGTGCGAATGCGGTCGCAAGGCAACCATGAACCTGCGCGTCGATGCCAGCGGCCGTGCCGTGCTCGACGGCGCACAGACCGAAGTGGGCGGCAATGACCGCTATGTTGCGCTGTGCCGCAAACATTTCATGGCCGCGCGCCGGGCGGCCGGCGATGCGTGAGGCGCTTTATGTCGAATTGCGCGATGCTGATCTGCTGCTGGAAAAACTAAATGATCGGCATCGCGAGGGGCTGCGCGCCGCTTGCGCGGCCGATAGCGAAATCTGGGCCATCTATTCGTCCAACTTCGGCCCCGACAATTTCGATGCGGCATTTGGCGCACTAATCGGGCACGAACATCGCATGCCCTATGCGATCATGCTGGGCGGGGCGGTGGTTGGCATGACCGCTTGGCTGCGCCCCGACTGGTCGGCGCAAACGGTGGAACTGGGCAACAGTTACCTCCGCCCCGATGCGCGCGGCACGGGCCTGAACGGACGGATCAAGCGGTTGATGCTGGACCATGCCTTCGCGGTCGGCATCCGCCGCATCGAATTCCGCATCGACGAACGCAATGCGCGCAGCCAGGCGGCGGTGCGCAAACTTGGCGCTGTCAAGGAAGGCGTGCTGCGCGCTGAGCGGATCACGTGGACCGGGCATGTGCGCGATACCGGGCTGTTCTCAATATTGGCCGACGAGTGCCCCACGTCTTCAGCATGGGTTAAGGACGCTATTGACAGGAAAGCACCATGAGATTCGCCTCCGCCCTCGCGCTCGCCGCTGTCCCGTTGGCCCTTGCTGCCGAAGAAGCCCCACAACGCGAAGTAGGCGTCGAAGGCGAAATCAGCTTCCCCGCGCTGGGCGGCATCCGCAATTTTCGCGCCGACAGCGATCGTGGCGTGTGGCTGGAGGACCGCCAGCGCAACTGGTATTATGCCAGCTTCCTTGGCACCTGCCCCGAGATCCGCTTCGCGCAGGGGATTGGCATCGACACGCGCGGGTCGGCGCGGTTCGACAAATACAGCAAGATCCTGGTGCGCGGCAATGTGTGCGCCATTGCGACGTTGGTGACGGCTGACAAGCCTTTGTCCGAACGCGAGCAGCGCAAGCTGCGCAAACAGGCCGAGGCGGAACTCAAGGCGGAAGCCGCCGCGAATTGACAAGCGTTCGCCTGCCCCGCACGGCAGGCACGTGAACGGCTGGATCATCCTGGACAAACCGCTGGGCCTGGGCTCGACGCAGACCGTCGCGGCGGTGAAGCGCGTCTGCCGCGAGGCGGGGCTGGGCAAGGTCAAGGTCGGGCATGGGGGCACGCTGGACCCGCTGGCAACCGGGGTGCTGCCGATTGCAGTTGGCGAGGCGACCAAGCTGACCGGGCGCATGCTTGATGCCAGCAAGGTCTATGACTTTACCATCGCCTTCGGGGCCGAGACTGATGGACTCGATGCCGAAGGGGCGGTGATCGCGACCAGCGACGTGCGACCGACGTTGGCAGACGTCGAAGGCGTGCTGCCGCGCTTTACCGGACTGATTGAACAGGTGCCTCCCGCTTATTCTGCCATCAAGATTGACGGCAAGCGCGCCTATGATCGGGCGCGGGCGGGGGAGGATATCGCGATAAAGGCGCGACAGGTAACGGTGCATTCGCTTTCCCCCCGCCCCTTCAGGGAAGGGGCCGGGGGTGGGGTCATGCCTTCTGACCCTGTGGTTACCGACATACCCCACCCCAACCGGGAGGGGCTCAATAACATCACCCTCACCGCCCACGTCAGCAAGGGCACCTATATCCGCTCCCTCGCCCGCGACATTGCCCGTGCGCTCGGCACCGTTGGCCATGTCGCCATGCTGCGCCGCACCCGTGGCGGGCCTTTCACGCTCGATCAGGCGATTTCGCTGGACAAATTGAACGCTTTCGGCCAAGGGGCCGCACATTCAGATGTATTTCTGCCGCTGGAGGCAGGGCTGGTCGACATCCCGGCTCTGATCCTTTCCCCGGAAGCGGCAGGGGCGGTCCGACAGGGGCGCGTTCTGACCGGGGTTGCCACGGACGACGGGCTATATTGGGCGCATGCGGGCGATTTCGTGCCGCTGGCGCTGGTAAGCCTTTCAGCGGGTACGCTGACGGTCGCGCGTGGTTTCAATTTGTAAGATGTTCGAAGGAAAGTATAAATGTCGATTACCGCCGAGCGCAAAGCCGAAGTCATTGCTGAATATGCCCGCGAAAAGGGCGATACGGGTTCGCCCGAAGTGCAGGTCGCAATTCTGACCGACCGCATCAACACGCTGACCGACCATTTCAAGGGTCACCACAAGGATAACCACAGCCGCCGCGGCCTGCTGATGATGGTCAACAAGCGGCGCTCGCTGCTCGACTATCTGAAAAAGAAGGACGAAGCGCGCTATACCGATTTGATTGCGAAGCTCGGGCTTCGTAAGTAATCTCGCGAAGGCGGCCCCGTTGCGGGCCGCTTTTTGCTTGGGGCGACCCCGCATCCGGCGGGTCCGCCACGGGGCGATTGAAGAGCCCCGCACCGCACCGGGCCGGTCTGCCTGGAACAAGAGAGGCCCCGCCCGGCATAGGGCCCGGCGGGCAAAGGAAAACACATGTTTGATGTAAAGACTGTATCGATCGAGTGGGGCGGTGAGACGCTGACCCTCGAAACGGGCAAGGTTGCCCGTCAGGCCGACGGCGCGGTGATCGCGACGCTAGGCGAAACCGTGGTGCTGTGCGCTGTCACCGCCGCCAAATCGGTTAAGGATGGACAGGATTTCTTCCCGCTGACCGTCCATTATCAAGAAAAATATTCGGCTGCCGGGCGCATCCCGGGCGGCTTTTTCAAGCGCGAACGCGGCGCGACCGAAAAGGAAACGTTGGTCAGCCGTCTGATCGACCGTCCGATCCGCCCGCTGTTCCCCGAAGGCTTCTATAACGAGATCAATGCCATCGCTCAGGTGCTGAGCTATGACGGGTCGAACGAACCCGATATTCTCGCCATGGTGGCAGCCTCGGCGGCGCTGACCATTTCGGGCGTACCCTTCATGGGCCCGATCGGCGCGGCGCGCGTTGGTTATGTTGACGGCGAATATATCCTTAACCCCACCGACGAACAGGTCGCCGAAGGCCAGCTCGATCTGGTCGTCGCCGCAACGCACGACGCGGTGATGATGGTCGAATCTGAAGCCAAGGAGCTGTCGGAAGAAATTATGCTCGGCGCGGTCATGTTTGCGCACGATGCTTGCCGCGAAGTCGTGAAGGCGATTGTGAAGCTGGCTGAACAGGCTGCCAAGGATCCTTGGGACGTCGACGCCGGCACCGACAATGGTGCGCTGAAGGACAAGCTTAAGAAGCTGATCGGCAAGGACATTGCCGCCGCCTATAAGCTGACCGACAAATCGGCGCGTTCCAACGCGCTGAATGCCGCGCGCGACAAGGCCAAGGCGATGCTCGCCGACGATGGCGCTGATCCGCAAACGGTGATGGCCGGCATCAAGCTGACCAAAAAGCTGGAAGCCGAAATCGTCCGCGGCGATATCATCAAGACCGGCAAGCGCATCGATGGTCGCACCACGACGCAAATCCGTCCGATCGTCGCCGAAACCCACTTCCTGCCCCGTGCGCACGGTTCGGCGCTGTTCACGCGCGGCGAAACGCAGACCATCGCGACTTGCACGCTCGGCACCAAGGAAGCCGAACAGATGATCGATGGCCTCACTGGCCTGAAGTACGAACATTTCATGCTGCACTATAATTTCCCGCCCTATTCGGTCGGTGAAGTTGGCCGCTTTGGCGCGCCGTCGCGCCGCGATGTTGGCCATGGCAAGCTCGCCTGGCGCGCGCTGCACGCCGTGCTGCCGAAGAAAGAGGATTTCCCCTATACCATCCGCCTGACGAGCGACATTACCGAGAGCAACGGGTCGTCGTCGATGGCGTCGGTGTGTGGTGGCAGCCTCGCTATGATGGATGCGGGTGTGCCGATATCGCGTCCGGTGTCAGGCATCGCCATGGGCCTGATTTTGGAAGGCAAGGATTTCGCGATCCTCTCCGACATTTTGGGCGACGAGGATCACCTCGGCGACATGGATTTCAAGGTGGCGGGCACGTCCGAAGGCATCACCACGATGCAGATGGACATCAAGATTGCCGGCATCACCCGCGAGATCTTTGAAGCGGCGTTGAACCAGGCCAAGGAAGGCCGCGCGCACATTTTGGGCGAAATGGCGAAAGCGCTCAATGAAACGCGCAGCGAGCTGTCGGCGCACGCCCCGCGCATCGAGACGATCAACATCGACAAGTCGAAGATCCGCGATGTTATTGGTACCGGCGGCAAGGTGATCCGCGAGATTGTTGCGACCACCGGTGCCAAGGTCGACATCGACGATGAAGGCATCATCAAAATCTCGTCGTCGGACCTGTCGCAGATCGAAGCCGCCAAGCAGTGGATCCTCGGCATTGTCGAGGAAGCCGAGGTCGGCAAAATCTACAATGGTAAGGTCGTTAACCTCGTCGATTTCGGTGCGTTCGTGAATTTCATGGGCGGCAAGGACGGGCTCGTCCACGTCTCCGAAATCCGCAACGAGCGCACCGAGAAGGTCAGCGACGTCCTGAGCGAAGGTCAGGAAGTCAAGGTCAAGGTGCTGGAGATTGACCAGCGCGGCAAGGTGCGCCTGTCGATGCGCGTCGTTGATCAGGAAACCGGCGAAGAGCTGGAAGATACCCGCCCGCCGCGCGAGCCGCGTGAAGGTGGTGATCGTCCGCGCGGTGATCGTGGTCCGCGCCGTGACGGCGGTGACCGCGGCGATCGTGGCCCGCGTGGTGGCGGCGGTCGTGACCGTGATCGCGGCCCGCGCCGCGACGGTGGCGGTGACCGCGCTGAGCGCGCTCCGCGCCGCGAACGCAGCGACGATGGTCCGGTCGACGAAGGTCATCTGCCCGGCTTCCTGAAAGCCGACTAAGCCAACTCTCCGGCAAACAGCCAAGGGGCCTCGCGAGCAACCGCGGGGCCCCTTTGTCATTGGGCTGTCGCAGGAATGTCGAATTGATGTTAAGTCTTGGCGATTGATGCCGCAGCGATGCTCGGGTGTCGATGCGGCGTGTCTGGATGGAGAGGACGAGCCATGAACCAGAAATGGATGATTGGTGCCGCGCCGTTGCTGCTCGCGGCGTGCATGGGCAGTTACGGTGAGCCTGGCGTCACTGGCGGCGCATCATTTGCGGAAGCGCAAAATTTTGTTTGCGACCGCAGCGATTCCGCGCGCATCGCTTTTGGCGAGGGCAAAGCGCTGCTGACCGCTGGCGGTGCTACCGCGATGCTCACCGCGCAGCCGACCGGCTCGGGATACCTGTTTAAGGGCGAAGGCCATGAGATTCGCGGCAAGGGCTACGAGCTCACATGGAAAAAGCCCGACGGGCAGATGCGGTCGTGCCGTGAGGAGAAATGGGCAATGAGCCAGCCGCAAATTCAGCCGCCCGCGCCGCCGACCGCACTTGCCGGGACCAAATGGCAGCTGGTCCATTTCCAGTCTTCGGATGATAGTATCGGCACCAAAGTGCCGCCGTCGGTCGAACGTTATACGCTGGAATTCAAGGATGATGGCAGCGCCGCGCTTCAGCTTGATTGCAACCGCGCCATGTCGCAGTGGAAGGCCGAACCATCATCGCCCACCGGCGGTGGGCTCAGCATGGGGCCTGGGCCGATGACGCGGGCGATGTGCCAGCCTGGCGCGATGGACACGCAAATCGCGCGCGATCTGGCGAACATCCGCAGCTACACCTTCCGCGGTGAGTTGCTTGGCCTGGCGTTACAGGCCGACGCGGGCATCTATCTGTGGAAGATCGTGCGTTAACCGGTACCTGAGCGGGGAGCGGAGCGATGCTGCGTAAAATCATTTCCTGGATCGGACTTCTGCTCGGCCTCGGCGCGCTGGCGGCGCATTATGTTACCCCCTGGCCCAGCGTGTGGGCGATTCGCGCGGTGTTTGACAGTGGCGCCGCGTCGGCCTCGGCGGCGCTTGAAAAGCACCTGCCCGCCAATGTGACAACGCGCGCCGCACTGCGCTATGACGCGGTGGACCCCGACGCGTTGCTCGACATCCACCGCCCCGCGCAGCCCACCGAAACCGCACCCGTGGTGGTGTGGATCCACGGTGGCGGCTTTGTTTCGGGGCGGCGGCAGGACATCGAAAACTATCTCAAAATTCTCGCCGGGCGCGGCTTCATTACCGTCAATGTCGATTACACCATCGCGCCCGAGGCGACCTATCCCACGCCGACTCGGCAATTTGCACGCGCGCTCGCCTATCTGGACCGCAATCGCGAAGCGCTGGGGCTAGGCGACCGCCGCTTTGTGCTCGCGGGCGATTCAGCCGGGTCGCAGCTGGCCGCGCAGCAAGCAAATATCATCACGTCGCCCAACTACGCAAAGGCGCAGGGCATTGCCGCGCCCATTGCACCAGATCGGCTCGCCGGCGCGCTACTCCACTGTGGTGTTTATGATGTCGGCGCGATGAAAACCGACGCGGGCGGCGTGCTCGGCTGGTTCATGCGCACCGTCACCTGGGCATACAGCGGCCAGCGCGACTGGCGCGATGTGCCGGGTTTCGAAACCTTCACGGTCACCAATTATCTGACCCCGCGCTTCCCGCCGACCTTCATCAGCGCGGGCAACGCCGATCCGCTGCTGCTGCAATCACAGCTGATGGACCAGAAACTGCGCGCGCAGGGCGTGGCCGTCGACAGCCTGTTCTTCCCGGCAGACTATGCGCCTGCACTCAGCCACGAATATCAGTTCAACCTCGACAACGCCGCCGGGCGGCAGGCGCTCGACCGGACGGTGGCATGGCTCGGCAGGTTGGCGGATCAATCCCCCGGCGAAACCGCGCTACCCGCCAGCAGCCCGCCGTCGAGCGTCAGCTCGGCGCCGGTCATATAGGCGCTGGCATCGCTCGCCAGATAGAGCGCCAGCGCCGCCACTTCCTCGACCGTACCAAAGCGTTTGAGCGGTGTGTCCGCCACCATCGCCGCCATGCGTTCCTCGCGGTCGGGGCCGTCGCCGACCAGCGCCTCCCACATTGGCGTCAGGATCGCTGCGGGCTGGATGACGTTGCAACGGATTTTCAGCCCCGCTTGCGCGCACCACAGCGCGACGGACTTGGTATGATTGCGGATGCCCGCCTTGCTGCTGGCATAGGCCGCCGCGCCGGGAATGCCGACCACCCCCGAGCGTGAACCGATATTGATGATGCTCCCCACGCCGCCCGCCGCGCGCATTGCGCCAATGGCATAGCGACAGCCCAGGAAAGTGCCGTCCAGATTGACGCGGTGGACCTTGTGCCATTCGGCGAGGCTCGCATGTTCGGGGTCGTGCGGGCCGGGGCTGTCCTCGAACCCCGAAATCCCAGCATTGTTGACGACAATGTCGATGGCAGGGTGCGACAGGGCGAAGCTGGCCCAGCCCGCTTCGTCGGCGACATCCAGCGCGGCGAACTCTGCCCCGATTTCTGCCGCCAGCGCCACCCCGGCGGCGCTGTCGATATCGGCGATGATGACGGCCGCGCCTTCGCGCGCAAAGCATTGCGCGATGGCGGCACCAATCCCGCGCGCCCCGCCGGTCACCAGTGCGCGCTTATGTTCGAGCATTGCCATCGCCGCATCTTCGCGCGAGCGATGCTTGGCGTCAATCACAGGCTCGCATCGCGCGGCGCACGGCGCTAGGCTGTCGCCATGCACCAACGCACCATGCTCCGCCTGATTCTGTCCGCCGTCGGCATGACGGTCATTCCGGCACACGCCCAACTTGCGCCGCCACCGGCTTCCCCGCCGCCCGTTGCCGCCGCACCCTTGCCCCACGTCGCGCTCGAAACCTCGGCCGGCACCATCGTCTTGCGGATCGAGGCGCAGCGCGCCCCCAAGACGGCTGCCAATTTCCTGAAATATGTCGATAACAAACGCTATGATGGGCAGAGCATTTACCGCACCACCCGCAATTGGGGGGCGAACAGTACTTTGATTCAGGGCGGGGTGCGCACCGATGCGCGGCTGCTTTACCCGCCCGTGGCGCACGAGCCCACGACGGCAACGGGGCTGATGCACTGCCCCGGCGCGGTGTCGCTGGCGCGGCTGGCCCCCGGGACGGCGCAAAGCGACTTTTTCCTGGTGCTTGGCCCCATCTATGGGTTTGACGCTGACCCGGCGGCTGCCGGCGACAATGCCGGATTCGCCGTGTTCGCCGAAATCGTCGATGGGTGGGCGGTCGCGCAGGCTATTGCCGCCGCGCCCGTTTCCGAAACCGCAGGCGAAGGGGCGATGAAGGGCCAGATTTTGGCGGCACCCGTCAAAATCCTGCGCGCCAAACGTGTTGCCGCGCCTGCCGCAGTTGATCCCGCCAAGCCCAAACCGGGCTGCATCGTAAAAACACCCTGAGTCAGGGCCGCATTTATTTTGCGTTCAGGCGCGCCATGGCTATATCCCCGCCGTGATGATCAAAACTTCCCCATTCGCCCGCTTGCTCCTTGTGACAGCACTCGCCGTACCACTGCTTTCGGCTTGTGCTGGCGGCAGCAGCACGTCCGGCCCTGCCGACCGGCGCTATGTCGCGCGCGACGTCAGCACGCTCTACCGCGCGGCGCAGGACCGTTTGGATCGCGGCAATTATGCCGTGGCGGCGGCCTTGTTCGACGAGGTGGAACGCCAGCATCCCTATTCGCCCTGGGCGCGCCGGGCGCAGCTGATGAGCGCGTTCAGCTATTATATGGACCGCGAATATACGCCGTCGATCGAATCGGCGCAGCGTTTCCTGTCGATTCACCCGGGCAACAAGGACGCGCCCTACGCCTATTATCTGATCGGCCTCTCCTACTATGAGCAAATCAGCGACGTTACCCGCGACCAGAAAATTACGGAGCAGGCGCGCGCCTCGCTGGGTGAAGTCATCCGCCGCTATCCCGACACGCGCTATGCCGCTGACGCGCGGTTGAAGCTTGATCTGGTCAACGACCATCTGGCGGGCAAGGAAATGGAAATCGGCCGCTATTACCAGCGCGCCTCGTCGTGGCTTGCCGCCTCGATCCGCTTTCGCGAGGTGGTCGACAAGTTCCAGACCACCAGCCACACGCCCGAGGCGCTGTACCGGCTGACCGAATGCTATCTCGCGCTCGGCATTCCCAGCGAGGCCAAGAAATCGGCCGCGGTACTGGGGGCCAACTATCCGGGAAGCAAATGGTATGAGCGCGCCTTTGCGCTGATGCAGAAGCACGCGCCGTCGGCGTAGGATTGCTGGGCAGACTCCTTGTCATCGTCATCCCGGATCAAGTCCGGGATGACGAGAGGATTGTGGGCCTAACCAGCCGATAGATTCCGCTTTCGTTCTGCGCTAAGTCGGCGGCAATGCTGACCGCGCTCGCCATATCGAACATTGTCCTTATCGACGCGCTCGACCTGGATTTCGGGGGCGGGCTCGGCGTGCTGACGGGCGAGACCGGCGCGGGCAAATCGATCCTGCTCGATGCCTTGGGGCTGGCGCTCGGCGCACGCGCCGATTCGGGGCTGGTGCGCCAAGGGTGCGAACGGGGGCAGGTGACCGCCAGCTTCACGGCACCGGCGCAGGGCAGCGCGCTGGCGGCGCTGCTTGCCGCCAATGACCTCGACATCGGCGCGGGCGAGCCGCTGATCATCCGCCGCAGCGTACGCGCCGATGGCGGCAGCCGCGCCTTCGTCAACGACCAGCCCTGTTCGGCGGCGCTGCTGCGCGAAATTGGCGCGAGCCTTGTGGAAATCCACGGCCAGCACGACGACCGCGGCCTGATCGCGCCTGCCGGGCACCGGGCCTTACTCGACGCCTTTGCACGCACGGACACCAGTGCGGTGGCGGCGGCGCATGGGGCGTGGAAAGCCGCCGAAGCACGGCTCGCAGCGACCCGCGCCGCGCTGGCCGAGGCCGAGCGTGACCGCGACTGGCTCGCGCATTGTGTCGCCGAACTCACCGCACTCGCCCCGCAGCCCGGCGAGGAGCAGGCCCTCGCCGCCGAGCGCGCGGCGATGCAGCAGGGCGAAAAGATTGCTGACGATCTGCAAGCGGTGCTGGCGGCATTCGAAGGCAGCGACAGCGGCCCGGCACAGCTGCGCGTCGCCGCGCGGCGGCTCGACCGGCTCGCTGGCGGCCATCCGCTGCTCGCCGAAGCGCTCGCGGCGCTCGACCGCGCGCTGATCGAAGCGGGCGAGGCCGAAGACCGGTTGAACGAAGCTGCGCGCGCGCTGGAATTTGACCCCGCGCGGCTCGAGACGGCGGAGACGCGGCTGTTCGAGCTGCGCGCGCTGGCCCGCAAACATGGGTGTCAGCCCGACGCGCTGGCTGATCTGACCGGCGAACTCGCCGCGCGGCTGGCGGCCATTGACGGCGGAGCAGGGGGGCTGGCGGCGCAGGAGACCGAAGTCGCGGCCTTGGCGGCGGCCTACACCCACGCCGCAGGCGAACTCAGCGACGCGCGGCGCATGGCGGCGGCGCGGCTCGACGCGGCGGTGGCGGGCGAACTCAAGCCGCTCAAACTCGACGCCGCGCGCTTCCAGACTTTGGTCGAACGCCTGCCCGCCGAACGCTGGGGGCCAGAGGGCATGGATCGGGTGGAGTTTCTGATTGCCACCAACCCCGGCGCACCCTTTGCCCCGCTGATCAAGATCGCCAGCGGCGGCGAATTGTCGCGCTTCATCCTCGCGCTCAAAGTCGCGCTGGCGGAGGAAGGCGGGGCCGACACGATCATCTTCGACGAAATCGACCGCGGCGTCGGCGGCGCGGTGGCGGCGGCGATCGGCGAACGGCTGGCGCGGTTGGCGCAGGGCAAGCAGTTGCTGGCGGTCACCCACTCGCCACAAGTCGCCGCCAAGGGCGCGGTACACTACCAGATCGCCAAGGCCAGCGACGGGCTGGTCACGCGGACGGGCGTGCGGTTGCTAGCAGCTGAGGAGCGCCGCGAGGAAATCGCGCGAATGCTGTCGGGTGCTGAGGTGACCGACGAGGCAAGGGCGCAAGCGGTGCGGTTGTTGGAGGTTGTATAACATGAATATAATCCAGCGCATTTTACTGACTATCGCGCCCGCTGCGGTGGTTGTTAGCGTCGTCCACGCAGAAACTATTGACGAAGCTGGGTTGCGTTTGGCCGATGCCGAACAGATGCGAATTATCGTCGAGGCGGATGTCGAGGCGCAGCAAGACTTCATGCATCCCAATTATCTGATCAATGCACCAGCCAATCGGGTCCTCAGAAAATCTGACGTGGTTGCCATGCTGGGTCAGGGGCGCATGGCCAGTGAGAAATTTGTGCGCCAAATCGAAGGCGTTGCGATTACTGGAAATGTCGGAATCGTTGCCGGTCACGAAGAGGTCGAGCCAGCCGCGGGATCGCAGTTGGCTGACCTTCACGGCGTCCGCCCTTTGCACCGCCGTTTCATCAACGTCTACCTGTTCGAAGGCGGACGCTGGCGGTTCTTGGCACGGCAAGCGAGCGTTGTGTCAGTAAAAGCGAAATGAAAGAAGCCGAAGCCGCCAACGAATTGATGCGCCTTGCCAAGGCGATTGCGCATCACAACCGGCGCTATCATGCCGAGGACGCGCCCGAAATTTCGGACGCCGAATATGACGCGCTGGTGCGTCGCAACAATGAACTCGAAGCGGCCTTCCCGCACCTGATCCGCGCCGACAGTCCCAATGTGCAAGTCGGCGCGGCGGTAGAAGCATCGCCGCTCGCCAAAGTCACCCATGCACAGCGGATGATGTCCCTCGACAACGCGTTTGACGATGCCGAGGTGGCGGAGTTTGTCGCGCGGGTGCGGCGGTTCCTTAATTTGCCCGAGGATGCCCCCGTTGCGCTGACGGCCGAGGACAAGATTGACGGGCTGTCCTGCTCGCTGCGCTACGAACAGGGCGTACTGGTGCAGGCGGCGACGCGCGGCGACGGGAGTGTGGGGGAAGATGTGACCGCGAATGTGCGGACGATATCCGACATTCCCCAACAACTGCTCCCCGGCGAAAGCCGGGGTCCAGAGCGGCAAGGCTCGGCCTTCCAAGTCACTGGACCCCGGCCTTCGCCGGGGCACGATGTTCCGTCGGTCTTCGAAATTCGCGGCGAAATTTACATGAGCAAAGCCGATTTTGCTGCGCTCAATGATGCGCAGCAGAAGGCGGGCGGAAAAATCTTCGCCAACCCGCGCAATGCTGCTGCGGGCTCGCTGCGCCAGAAGGATGCCAGCATCACCGCCGCGCGCCCGTTACGCTTTTTGGCGCACGGCTGGGGCGAGGTCAGCGAGTTACCGGGGACAAGCCAAAGCGAAGTCATGGCCGCCATCGCCGGCTGGGGTGTCCCCGTCTCGCCGCGCTTGACGCGCTGCGAAACCACCGACGCCGCGCTCGCCCATTACCGCGCCATCGAGGCCGCGCGCGCCGACCTGCCCTATGACATCGACGGCGTGGTCTATAAGGTCGACCGGCTCGACTGGCAGGCGCGGCTGGGCTTTGTGGCGAAGGCGCCGCGCTGGGCCATCGCGCACAAATTCCCTGCCGAACGCGCACAGACGACGCTGGAGGCCATCGACATCCAGGTCGGGCGCACCGGCAAGCTCACGCCGGTTGGCCGCCTCACCCCCGTCACTGTCGGCGGTGTGGTGGTGTCGAACGTCACGCTCCACAACCGTGACGAAATCGCGCGGCTGGGCGTCCGCCCCGGCGACCGCGTGGTGATCCAGCGCGCGGGCGATGTCATTCCGCAGATCGTTGAAAATCTGACCCGCGATGAAGCGCGCGTCGCCTATGTCTTCCCCGATCACTGCCCTGTCTGTGCCAGCGAGGCGGTGGCCGAGGAGGGCGAAGTCGATGTGCGCTGCACCGCCGGGCTGACCTGTCCTGCGCAACGCTTCGAACGCCTGCGCCATTTCGTCAGCCGCGGTGCGCTCGATATCGAGGGGCTGGGCGAAAAGAGCGTGGCCGAATTTATCGACGCGGGCTGGCTGCAAGGCCCCGCCGACATTTTCCGCCTGCACCAGCACCGCGACGAACTGTTGGCCCGCGACGGCTGGCAAGCGAAGTCGGTCGACAATCTGCTCGCATCCATCGAAGCCAAACGCAGCCCCGACGCCGCGCGTCTGCTGTTCGGCCTCGGCATCCGCCACGTCGGCGCGGTGACGGCGCGCGATTTGCTCAAGGCCTTTGCGACGCTGCCCGCGTTGCGCGATGTGGCCCAGCGCGCGCATGGCGGCGAGGCCGATGCGCTCGCCGAAATCACCGCGATTGACGGGATCGGCCCGGCGGTCGTCGAGGCGCTGGGCGATTTCTTCCACGAACCGCACAATGTCGCGACGTGGGAGGATTTGCTCGGCGAAGTCAGCCCGCAGCCCTTTGTCGTCGAAACGCGCGCTTCCCAAGTGTCGGGCCAAACCGTTGTCTTCACCGGCAAACTCGAAACCATGAGCCGCGACGAAGCCAAGGCACAGGCTGAAGCCCTCGGCGCCAAGGCCGCTGGTTCGGTCAGCGCCAAAACCGATCTGGTCGTTGCTGGCCCCGGCGCGGGGAGCAAGCTCAAACAAGCTGCCGCGCTCGGCATCCGCGTGATCGACGAGGCAGAGTGGGCCGCGATCGTGGCGGCGGCGGGGTAAGGACAATTCCGCAACTAACACCGTAGCCCTGAGCTTGTCGAAGGGCGTGGCGCGAGGTGGGACCGGTGACGCGTCCCTGCGCCACGTGCTTCGACAGGCTCAGCACTACGGTGAAGGGTGCGAAACCTGTTACCTCGCCCGCCGCTATACTATACTCTCCCCCCATGGCATCCTCCCCCCGCCGCCTGCCCTGCGAAATCGACGCGCCGCTCAAGGACGGGCGCTGGGTGTGCCTGCGCACGATCCGCCCCAGCGACGAAGAGCGCATCCGCGACGGGATTGAGGCGATGTCGGAACGTTCGCGCTATCTGCGCTTCTTTTCCGCCTTTCGCTCGCCGCCCGACAGCATCGTCAAACGGCTGAGCGCGGTCGACGGGCATGACCATATCGGTTGGGGCGCGATCCTGCTCGATGGGCAGGATTATCCGCCAATCGCCGCCGCACACGCCATCCGGCTCGACGACAAACCCGGCACCGGCGAGCTCGCGGTTGCGGTGCTCGATGACTACCAGGGGCTGGGGATCGCCCGCATGCTGGTGGCGGCGGTGCTGGCCGATTGCGCCGAAGAAAATTTGTGCCGCCTCGAAATGCAGGTGCTTGGCGAAAACCGCGCGGCGGCGACGCTGCTGCTGGATCTGGGGGCCGAGGTGGTGGGGATGCAGGGCAGCGTCGACAACTTCGTCCTCGACGCGCGTGCGGCCCTTGCCCGCCTGCGTGCAGAGCCGCAACCGCCCGGGCTGGCCGCGGTGCTGGCCGAGCTTTGAGAAAATTTCATGATCCCGTCGAATCCGTCGCGCGCCGCGCGTCTCTGATGCATGGTCGCGCAATGCCGCACGGCCGCTGAAGGAGGCAGACCCATGCAATATATGCTGATGATCCACGAAGATGAGAGCGCTTACACGGGCCCCAATGGCGACGCGGTGATGGCCGACACGCTCGCCAAGCACACCGCCTTGGCACATGCACTCGTCGCCGCTGGTGTATCCTTTTCTGGCGAGCGGCTGAAGGGGGCGGACACCGCCACCACGCTGCGCTGGAACCATGGCGCGTCCGAGCTGACCGACGGTCCTTTCGCCGAAACGCACGAGGAACTGGGCGGCTTTTACATCGTCGATGTTCCCGATCTCGACGCCGCGATCGAATGGGCGCGGATGATCCCGGTCCCGGGCAAAGGTGCCATCGAAATCCGCCCGATATGGCCGATGGGGTGACGCTGGCGGGAGTAGTCGAGGATGCCCGGCCGCGCGTCATCGCCGCGTTGGCCGGGCATTGCCGCGATCTGGATCTGGCCGAAGATAGCTTTGCCGATGCGGTCGCCGCGTTGCTGGCGCTGCCACCCGAAAAACAACCCGCCAATGTACCGGGCTGGCTGTACGTCACCGCCAAGCGCCGCATCGTCGACGCGGTGCGCGGCGACGCGCGCCGCGCCGCGCTGCTGGCGCGCGAGGCGCTGACGGAGGATGACATGGGCGACATCATCGCCTTTCCCGATCCCTTCCCCGACGAACGGTTGCGGTTGATCTTCGCCTGCGCGCACCCGGCCATTGCCCCCGATGTGCGGATTGCGCTGGCGCTGCGGACGATTTGCGGCGTGGCGATGGAGCGGCTCGCCGCGGCCTTTCTGGTCCCCACCGCGACGCTCTACCAGCGCCTCACGCGCGCCAAGGCCAAGATTCGCGACGCGGGCATCGGGTTCGCGGTGCCCGAGCGCCGCCACTGGCCCGAACGGATCGAGGCGGTGCTGGCAACGCTCGAGCTCGGCTATGCCGTCGCCTACGCCGATGGCGCGGGCGCGCTGGATGCGGACCTTGCACCCGAAGTGCGGCGGCTCGCCGGGCTGCTGGCCGATTTGCTACCCGATGATCCCGAGGTGCTGGGCCTGGCGGCGCTCGTCGAGCTCGCCGAATCGCGCCGCGCCGCACGCGTCGATGCGGACGGCGTGATGGTGCCTTTATCGCAGCAGAATGTGGGCCTGTGGAACGATCCTGCCATCGCCCACGCGCACCGCCTGATGCAGCGCGCCGCCGCGCTGGGCCACAGCGGCCCGCGTCAGATCAACGCCGCCATTCACCTCACCCATGCGCGGCGGAAGGCTGAAGGCCGCACCGACTGGGCCGCCATCGTCGCGCTCTATGATGTGCTGGCTGCCATCCGCCCCGGCCCGGCGGTGGCAACCGCGCGCGCGGTCGCGCTGGCTCAGCTGGAGGGCGCAGCGGCAGGGCTGGCGGCGCTCGACGCCATCGACCCCACCAGCGTCGCCCATCATCGCGGCTGGCACAGCGCGCGCGGTCATTTGCTGGCGGACATGGGGCGCGCGGACGATGCGTTGTCGGCATTGCGTCGGGCGATGGCGCTGGGTCCTGCGCCGGCCGAAGCGGCCTATTTGCAGCAACGCATTGCCCGGTTGGTTGGAACAGACTAACGCGATTTGCGTGCTGCTTCTCACCGCCTTCCGCCGTCTGACCTGGCTGTGGCTGCCCGTGCTTCTGGTGCTGCTGGCGCGCATCGCCGTCGCGCCCGGCTGGATGGTCGAGCGCGCCGAGGGCGGGACGCTGACCGTGCGCATCTGTTCGGATGTAAACAGCACCGGGCAAAGCATTGAAATTCCGTTCGAGCGGTCTGCCGACCATGCCGCCGGCGACCAGCAATGCCCGTGGGGCGCGCTGGCGGTGGGCACACCGCCGCCAGATCAGATCACGCTTTCAGCCAGCCTTCCGCCAATAAGAATCTCGCCGGAATCCCTCCCGATGCTGGGCTTTGCCCCCGGCATCGCTTCGCCGCTTCCTCCTAGCACCGGACCGCCGACCTTGGCTTGAACCAAGTCATGCGCCCGAATCCGTCGGCGCTCTTCCTCTGGTCAAGGATCTGCAATGTCTCTTTCCGAAAGCCGCCGCGCTGCGGGCGGCGGCGCGATGCTCTATCGCACCATCTGGCGCTGGCATTTTTATGCTGGGCTGTTCGTTATCCCCTTCATCTTGATGCTGTCGCTGACCGGCGCCATCTATCTGTTCAAACCGCAGATCGATGCGTGGGAGGAACGCGGCTGGCGCGATTTGCCCACGGCTGGTGCGGTCGATGCCGATGCCCAGGTCGCCGCCGCCCTTGCCGCGCTACCCGGCGCTGCGCTGCATCATTATCGCGTGCCGCAGGCGGCGGGTGATGCCGGGCTCGTCCATGTCGGCCTGCCCGGCGGGGCCATGCGCGACGTTGCTGTGTCGCCGCAAGGCCGCGTACTCGCCATTGTCGATCCCGATGCGCGCTGGTCGGCGTGGTTGGCGCGGCTGCACGGCAGCCTGCTGATCGGTACCGCAGGCGGCTTGCTGGTCGAACTGGCTGCCAGCTGGGCCATCGTCATGATCCACACGGGTCTCTATCTGTGGTGGCCACGCGGGCGCGGCGCGGCAGGCGTGCTTTGGCCACGCCTGCACCTTGGTGCGCGCGCGGCATGGCGCGATGCGCACGCGGTAACGGGCTTTTGGGCTTCGGGGCTGGCGCTGGTCCTGCTGCTGACCGCGCTACCTTGGACCGACGCCTGGGCAACTGGCTTTCGTGCGCTGCGCGCCGAAATGGGCTGGGTTGCGGGGCCACAGAATTGGAAGGGCGGCATCGATTTGCACACGCACCATGATCATGGTGCGATGCAGACGGCGACCGCGCCGCTGCCGCCTTCGCCTGTCACGCTCGCCGACATCGTGCTGCGCGCGCGGAACGAAGCCTTGCCACACCCCGTCATCGTCATGCCGCCGGGTGCGCCCGCCGCGCATGGGCCGCCAAACGGAAATCACTGGACACTGACCAGCCATGCGCAAAATCGTCCGCTGATCCGTCGTATCAGCTATGACCCCGCCACGGGGATTGAGGTGGCGCGCAGCGGCTTTGCCGACAAACACCCCATCGATCAGGTCATCAACATCGGTATTGCCTGGCACGAAGGCGCGCTGTTTGGCTGGGTGACGCAGGCGGTCGGCGTGCTAACCGCGCTCATGCTAATGGTGCTCGCGGTCAGCGGTTTTGTTTTGTGGCGGCGGCGCAAGCCTGCGGACGGGCTGGGCGCTCCGCCGCTGCCGCGCGAACCCGCGCGGCTCAAGGCTGTTGCCATGATCATCCTGCTGCTCGCGGCACTGCTGCCGATGCTCGCGGTATCGTTGATCCTGCTGCTGTTGGTGGACCGGCTGCTGTTACCGCGTCTGCCACGTCTCGCGCGCTGGCTGGGGGCCGCGCCGGTTTCATCTGCAACCGGTTGATGCTATGACTTGGGGATGGCCGACCCCGCCCTTCATGTCTTTGACGCACCTCCGCCGGGTGCTGCCGCCGACTGGACCATCCCGCAAAATTGGGAGGCGTTCAGCGCCGCTGAACATGCGATGTGGGACCGGCTGTTCGCGCGCCAGACGGCGATGCTGCCCGGCCGCGCTGCCGACGCCTTTCTTCGCGGTATCGACGTGCTTCGCTTGGAAAAGCCGGGCATCCCTGATTACCGCGAACTCAATGCACGGCTCATGGCGGCGACGGGGTGGCAGGTGGTCGCGGTGCCGGGGCTGGTCCCCGACGATGTGTTTTTCGACCATCTCGCCAACCGCCGCTTTCCGGCAGGCAATTTCATCCGCACACCTGAACAGCTGGATTATTTGCAGGAACCGGATGTTTTTCATGACGTCTTTGGCCATGTGCCGATGCTCGCCGATCCGGTGTTCGCCGATTATATGGTCGCCTATGGCCAGGGGGGGCTGCGCAGCCTGAACTTCGGCTCGCTCGACAAATTGGCCCGGCTTTACTGGTATACGGTTGAATTCGGCCTGATCCGCGAAGCAGCGGGCCTGCGCATTTATGGCGCGGGGATTGTGTCAAGCTATGGCGAAAGCATCTTCGCGCTCGACGACCCCAGCCCCAACCGCATCGGCTTTGACCTCGAACGGGTGATGCGTACGCGCTATCGCATCGACGATTATCAGCAGAATTATTTCGTGATCGACAGCTTGGACGAACTGCTGCGCGTGACGGTCGAAACCGATTTCGCACCGCTTTACAATCGGCTCGCCAACCTCGACGACATTGCCATCGCCGATATTGTGGATGGCGATGAAGTCATAACACGCGGCACACAGGCCTATGCGTGTGGCCGTGCCGCCTAGTTGAACGTCACATCCACCACGCGGCCGCCGCGATAGGTGCAGGCAAAATCGCGCGGCATCATTTCGGGCGCGGCGACGGTGCCGCTGACGCGCCAGCTGCCGCCGTCCTGCGTCACCGCGTCGATAGCGCCGACGCGCGCGTCGTCGCCCAGCTCGCCCTCGGCGGCCCAGCGGCACGCTTCGACGGCGCGGCCTTCGGCGTTGTTGCTCCCCGGCACCCATTGGTCATCGGTCTGGTCGGGGGCGCTGCGATACTCCCCATCGCGCGGGTCATAGCGATAATCTTCATCGCGCCGGTCGCGTTCGCGGTCACGCGATTTGCTTGCCGAATCCGCGATGGCGGCGATTGCACCGATCAGGACAATGCCCGCAATAACGTCGCCCGCATCCACGCGGTCACGATGCCAGTGGCGGCGGTGGCGCGCCTCGGCGGGCGCAATCGCAACCAGCACCGATGATGCCAGTACGGCGGCACCGACCAGATTGACGGCAAAGCGGTTCATGTCAGGGTCCCCACCCAAAGGGCGCGGTCCAATACCGCGCGTCGGGGGATGCTTTACTGCGACCAGTCTGTCGCGCGGCTGAATGGGTTCAGCACACGCAGCGCGGCTTGGGCTTGGGCTTGTAGTGGCGCTTCTTGGGATAGTGGCGTTTGCGCACCGGCACGCTTTCGTAAAAGGTTTCGGTCGTCACGGTTTCGGTCGTCACCGGTGCGCTGGTCGCCGTGGTCACGATGATGCCCGGCGAATACCAGCCATAGCCTTGGCCATAACCTTGGCCATAGCTGGCATGGCCATGCTGCCAATAACCACCGCCGCCGTGCCAGCCGCGCTGGCGTTCTTCAACGCGGCGCACCGCATCACGGCATTTGCCCTTGTCCTCGGCCTGATCGATCACCCCGCCGGCGATCGCGCCCAGTGCACCGCCGATCAGCGTGCCCGCGGTGCGATTGCCGCGCCCGGCGATGCGGTTGCCGGCAATGCCGCCCAGCAGCCCGCCCAAAATCGACCCGCCAACGCCATTGTCGGGGCGGCAGGCCTGTTCCAGATCGCGGCGCAGCGCCTCTTCCTCGGCCCATTCGGCGTCGGACCAGGCCATCTCCTGCCAGCCGCTATGCGCCGGCTGCGCGCCCGGCTGGTCGCCATCGAAGCGGCAACGATATTCGCGCGCGTCGGCCCCGTCCTGCGTGCACAGCCACTGCCCACGCGCATCGCCATGGCCGGTGGTGCGATATTCCGCCTCGATCGGCGCTGCGGTCGAAATGATGCGGCGTTCGGTGCGGACCACTGGCGCCGGGGTGATGGTCTGGGTTTCGATGCGGGTTTCGGTGTTATAGGTCACGCCATGCGCGGGTTGGCCGCTGGCGGCATCGACCGCTTCACGCGCCGCCGCGGCCGCTTCGGCGGCCTTGTCCTGCGCGGCGTCGGATGTGTCGGCCCAGATCACCGCACTGGCTGCAACGCTCAACAGCAGCAAAGTCCGCATTATGTATCCCCACCCTGAAGCCGGGGCCCACACCCCTTGGTTAATGGGGAGTTTAGCAAAGCGCGCGGGTACGGGCGATTCCGTTAACCCTGTTCGCGGCGTCCCGTTTTGGCGCAGCTCACCCTGCGAGCGCAGGCGCGATGCGCGCCACCAGGGCTTCGGCCCCCGCCTGATCTTCGGCAGCGAAGCGTGAAGGGAGAGGACTGTCAAGGTCGAGCACGCCAATCAACCGGTTACCCACCACCACCGGTACCACCAGCTCGCTGCGGCTCGCGGCGTCGCAGGCGATATGGCCAGGAAAGGCGTGGACATCATCGACCCGCTGGCTGGTCCGCGTCCGCGCCGCGGCGCCGCACACGCCCTTGTCGAGCGCAATGCGAATGCACGCCGACAGGCCCTGAAATGGCCCCAACACCAGTTCGGTCCCGTCAAAGCGGTAAAATCCCGCCCAGTTCAGATCGGGAATAAATTGCCACACCAGCGCTGCCACATTGGCCATATTGGCGACAGCATCGGGCTCGCCCGCCGTCACTGCCTCGGCCGCATCGGCCAGCTCGGCCCAACGCGTGGCGGTGTCGGTGGCGACGGGGGCAAAGGTCAGGCTCATGCCGTGCACCCTGGCAGGGTTGGCGCCGCCGCGCCAGCCTTTGCCGGGTCCCAGCTCAGGCGATATGTCACCATTTGCCCGTCATGGTCGGCCAGCATCGGCAAGTCGCCGCCGTCGAACATTGCCTCGATCCGGGTAGGCCGGATGCGCACGATGCTGCCGTCGTCATAGCCCTGCAAATCCTGCGTATCCATCCACGGCTCGTCGCCGTCGAACGACAATTTGACGTCGCACGGCACAATCTGCTGCGCACACACCTTGTGTACCAGCTGGAATGGGCCGGTCTCGGCCAACACGCTGAAGCGCGTGCGGTTACCGCGCATATTGAAATCACCCCCAAAAATCATCGGCTCGCCTGACGCGCGCACGGCTTCCAGAAACATCCCATTCTCGGCCGTCTGATAAGCGTGCGCCGTGTCTCGCCGGTCTGGCGACACGCCGGATGATCCCTGGCTGTTGATATGCGTGGTGATGAACAGCACCGGCTGCGGTACGCCGGGAATGGCAATGGCGGCGGCCAGTGCACCCTTGTTTGCAATACAGTCGAACCCGGCGCAGCTGTTTTTCGAAAATGGTTCGGCGCGGCTGCGGACGAATGGGAAATCGGACCAGATGTTCAGGCCGCTGCCCAATCGCTTGCCGATCTTTTCGCCCTTGCCAAAGCGGCGGCCCTTCATGAATTCGGGATCGATCTCGGCGGCAGCAAGGATCCGTCGTGCCTTGCGGTCCGGCCCCGGCTGGGTGAAATCATAGCCCGCCGCTTCGGCAATGCGCCCGGCGCGGCGGGTGAAGGCTTCCTGCGTCATGATAATGTGCGGCGCGCGCCCCGCTGCACGCAGCTTCGCCAGCTCCTGCCCAATCTCGTCCAGCTTGGGACCGCGATTCTTGCGCGCGGGCCACGGCAAGCCCTCGACATTATAGATCATCACGCGCAATTCGACTCCGGCGTGCCCTGCGGCATCGACGGTGATCGGCAGCGCCCGGTCTGCAGGCAGGCAGCTCGCGCTGCGCGGCTCGGGTTGGCTCGCGGCGCACCCGGTCAGCAATGCAGCCACCACCGCCGCACCCGCCAGCCGCGGCGTGCGCAGGCTCACTTCACCGCCAATCCGGTATGTTCGGCGATGAAGGCATACATGTCGGCGAACTCGGCAATAACCTTGTCGGTCGGCTTGCCCGATCCATGCCCGGCGCGCGTTTCGATGCGGATCAGGTGCGGCTTGTCGCCAATCTTCGCGGCCTGCAATGCGGCGACATATTTAAAGCTATGTCCCGGCACGACGCGGTCGTCGGTATCGGCGGTCGTCACCATGATCGCCGGGTAAGGCGTGGCCCCGCCGATATTGTGATAGGGCGAATAGGACAGCAGATTTTTGAAATCGGCCTCCTTGCTGGGATAGCCATAGTCATCGACCCAATAGCGCCCCGCCGTGAAGCGATCAAAGCGCAGCATGTCCATCACGCCTACGCCGGGCAGCGCCGCGGCAAACAGGTCAGGCCGCTGGTTCACCACCGCACCGACCAGCAAGCCGCCGTTCGAGCGCCCCTCGATGGCCAGCCCGTCCTTTTTGGTGATCCCCTTGGCGATCAGATATTCACCCGCGGCGATGAAATCGTCGAACACATTCTGCTTGTTCGACAGGCGCCCGGCGTCGTGCCACTCCTTGCCATATTCGCCGCCGCCGCGCAGGTTGGCCATGGCCAGCACCCCGCCCTTATCAACCCAGGCGAGCCGCGTCGGCGAGAATCCCGGTGTCAGCGAAATGTTGAACCCGCCATAGCCATAAAGCAGCGTCGGCGCGCCGCCCTTTGCTATCACGCCCTTTTTGGCGATGACGAACATCGGCACGCGCGTGCCGTCTTTCGACGTGTAAAAATGCTGCTCGACGGCGAAATCGGCGGGATCAAAGGTCAGCTTGGGTTCGGCGAACACCGTGCTTTTCCCCGTCGCCGTGTCGAGCCGGTAAATCGTTGTCGGCCGCGCGAAGCTGGAAAAGGCATAAAAGGTCTCGGGGTCACCGGGTTTGCCGCCAAAGCCCGCGGCCGTGCCGATTGCGCCCAATGAAATCGTCGCCACCGGCTTGCCGTCCAGCGTCACCATCCGCGCGTCCGATTTGGCATCGCCCAGGTAGGACAGGATGATGCGTTCGCCCACTGCCGATGCGCCAACCAAAGTGCCTTCGCTTTCGGCGACAATCTCGATGGGGGCAATCCGCCGCTTGACGTCCAGCCGCACCAGCCGCTGGCGCGGTGCGCCCTGGTTGGTGAGGAAGGTAAAGGCGCTGCCCTGGTTGGCGACATATTCCCAATTATGCGCATAATCGGTGATGACATTGATCGGCTGGCCCGCGCCCGATTTGCCCAGCGGATAGAGCGTCAGGCCATAACGCTCGTCGGTCCCCTCTGACGAGGTGACGAGCAGCCACGCGCCATCGTCGGTCACGGCTGCGCTGTGGTTCAGCTTGGGCCGCTCGGGCGTTGCATGCACCAGCACATCGGCGTCTTGGCTGGTCCCCAGCTTGTGGAAATGCACCGTGTGATTTTCGTTCAAGGACTGGAACGCCGCCCCTTCGGCGGGGGCGGGAAAGCGCGAATAGAAAAATCCGCTGCCATCCTTGGCCCAACTGAGGCCCGAAAATTTGACCCAGCGGATCTCGTCGCTGACATCCTTGCCGCTCGCCACGTCGAGCACGCGCACGATGCGCCAGTCGGTGCCGCCGTCCTGCACCGAATAAAGCAAATGCTTGCCATCGGGCGACGGCTCCCATTCGCCCAGCGCGGTCGCGCCGTCCTTCGCCCAGGTGTTGGGATCGATCAGCGCGCGCGGCGCACCGGTCAGGCCGTCGCGCACATAGAGCACCGATTGCGGCTGCAACCCGTCGTTGCGGGTATAGAAATAGCGGTTCCCCGCTTTGCGCGGCACGCCAAAGCGCTCATAATCAAACAGCTCGGTCATCCGCGCCGCAAAGGCCGCCCGCCCGGGCAGCTTTGCCAAATAGTCATTCGTCACCGCATTCTGCCGCGCCACCCAATCGGCCACCTTGGGATTGACCCGCACATCATCCTCCAGCCAGCGATAGGGATCGGGCACTGGCACGCCGAACTGCGTCTCCGTCACATCCACCGTCTCGGTCGCGGGATAATAGAGCGGCGCGCGCGGCAATTCGGCGGGCGCCGCGGCATCGGCGCCGGCATCGGTTCCGGCGAGGGCAGGGGTGAAATTCAACGCGGCAACGCTGGCAAGCAAAGCGGACAAGCGGCGGGGTGCAAACATGGCATCTCTCGGATTGTGGTGGGGATCATGTGGATGCCAAAGAAGATAGCGATTGGGGGCAGGGGAGCAAGGGGGGGGTGATAGCTGACTTAACGCCAGTCCCCGATCAACACGAACGGCGCCCACACGCGCGGGTGCGAATAGCTGTTGCCGCTCTCCTCAAAGCCCGGTCGATGGCGCATCGTTCGCATGGCCCGCTGCAGCGCCGCCGCACGGTCTCCATCCTGAGCCGGATCCAATGTATCGATGATCAGTGGCGGCGCCGCGGCATCCAAAACCGGCCAATGCGACGCCAACAGATTTTGCGCTCCGGCAAAAAGAAACGCACGAGCCAATCCGGAAAGCCCGGTTGCGCCAACGCTGCCGTCGCCGCCTGCACTGTTGCATGCCGACAAGATGACCCAATCGGCATTCAGTCGCAGCGCGGCGATTTCTGACATTGCCAAATAGCCGTCGTTATCCACGGTGGACTCGGCGGGGGGCGACAGTACCAGCCCTGCCTCGCGTGCGCCGCCCACCTCTCCGGCCATCAGCGCATGGGTGGCGAAGGACAGGATACGAAAGCGGCTGAGCGGTGCCGCCATCACTGCCGGTTCGGTGGCATCGGCACGGAGCATAAGCATCGCATCTTTGCCGTAGCGCGCCGATACCGCCTGCAATTCAGCTGCGGTGCCGGGTAACTGTTCCAGTTTCCGCAGCGCCGACACCGCCACTGCTGGAGCGCCGCGCTTGGCGCGCCGCGAGGGCGGACCGTCGAGCGCTGGATCGCCGACCCCGGCAAAGGGCAAAAGGTTGCCGACCGGCGGGCGCATCGTGGTGCGTTGCAGGTAAAATGTCTGCACCGACGGCAAATGGATTAACGCAAAATCATCGGCCAGCCAGCGCGTGTCGCGTAGGGCGGCGGCATCATCATCCGCCCCTTCCGGTGTTGCGCTGACCAGGATTGAAAAAGGCAATCGGCTGAGCGCGCCCCCGCCGGCGACGAACAAATGGGTCTTGCCGGCCAGCGTCGGCAGCAGTGGGGCAATCAGTTGCTGATACACGCGGTGGGCGGTTTTGCGGTCAAAGGCATTGGTTCCGGGCACCTCCTCCTCCCAGCTCAGTTGCTCGAGCGCGGTGCCATCAACACTGGCCCCTGCAAACCACAACAGGCGGCGAATGTCGGTTTCCAGCGCGGCCTGCGAGACGTTGGCCTTGTGCCAGAACAGCTGGTCGCGGGTCAGCGCGATGATGTGCACACCGTCCGGGGACGGCACGGCCACCAAAATGGCTTCCGTTTCGGACAAATGCGTTTGGACTGCAGGAACGCCCACATTGGCTGGCCGGATCAAGTTGAAATAATCCGGATATTTGTCCGCAATCGCATTCTGCAGCGCATCCCGGTGCTCGCGCAGACCCGTCAGCTCGGTCTCCTGCAGCGTTCGGGCTGCGGCGGTGTTATAGTCAGCAAATGACAGGCTGGAGGTCAGGGCGCGTTCGGCTTGGAATACGGCTGCTTCGGCTTGCTGCAACTGTTCGCCAAGCTCGCCGGTTACGGAACGACCGATGGATAATGCCGTGGCGCGGGCAGTTGTGCCCATCATGGCGCGTTGCAACAGCGTAAACCCACTGGCTCCGTCCGCACCCCTTTTCGCACCTTCGCGGGCCATGGACCACGCGGAATAATATTGGTCGGCCAATGACAAAAACAGCGGCCTGAATTGCGCCTCGCGCCGCAGCAAATTTTCCTGTGACACTTCGTCCGCACCGGCGTCGATACGCAGCAGCTCGGCACCCATAAACGCCTCGACAAGCAGCGTCAGGGCGCGTTCGCCCTGCGATGGGTCTTCCCCAAAAAACTGACCGGCGAGGAACTTGGCTTCAACCACCGCTTCGGTCTCAACGCGCTCCAGCCGCTTTTCCCGAATTCGCGCCAGAGTGGCTTCAAATTTCTCGGTGGCGTCTTGGCGTTTGCCTTGTTTGCCTTCGCTTTGTGCCCATAACGCCCAATCGCTGATGACGTCAGCCTCGGGCATGACCGTCGGGCCAAAGCTCAGCCCATCTTCGATCAACTGTTCTGCCGCGATCCAATCACCCGCCGCCCGGGCAATCCGGGCCCGCTGGCGTTGCACCAATCCGTACAGCCCGGGTTGAACTATAAATCGGCTCGACTTTATTTCAGCAGGCAATGGGTCGAGCAGTTTGGCAGCATCGGCAAATCTGCCCTGCCGGATTTGTGCTTCGGCAATGCGCAAGATCACCATCGCATGGTCGCTGCCACTAACGGCTGATGGCAACTGTGCTTGCAGCAACGCTTCGGCTTCGTTCAGACGCCCGTCGTCAGTCAGTAACGCGACCAGCCGTATCACTGCCCGGTCATAGTCGCGCCAATGGCGCAGGCTGGTGTCAAACGAAGTAATTGACTGGCGCAACGCGGACTGCGCCGCCGCTGTCTCGCCCAAGCCGATTTGGGCTTCCCCCAGCCGCAGCAACAACTGACCGGTCGTCATGTTGGCAATTCCCAGGCTCCGACGGGCAGATGCGACTGCTGTGGTCAGCAGGTCCCTTGCTTCGGTGAGCTGGCCGGCGCGCAGTAAGGCATCCGCTGCAGTGATGTCCGCCTCAAGCGAAGCTTCGCTAGCAAAGGTAGCGGCGACCGCTGCATAAGATTCGGCCTTGGCCAGCGCTTTGGCACGTTCTTCCGCTTCTTCCGACGCAGCGTAGCTGTTGGCAATCTCGGTCCAGATCGCAGCCAAAATGGGTTCGGCTGGTTGGGTTGCCGGGTCAATCAAGGGAATAAGGGCGATCAGAGCTTCACGCTCTTTTGCACGTTGGCCTTGCGCCTTGTAACTTGCCGCCAATAGGCCAAGGACTCTCATTTGTTCATTCAACGGTGTTTCGGGGCGCATCTCCATTGCTGCGCGCACCTCCGCAAGCACGCTTGCCCCTTCGACAAAGCTTCCAGCATTGAGCAATGCTTCGCCCAATGACAAACGGGCCGCCGAACATTGTGCTGTTGCCGCGCCTTCGTTGACGCACAATTGCGCCGCCTTGGCGGCCAATAAGGTGACGAGTTCTTTCCAATCCTGACGCTTACGTGCATCGGTGATCGCGGCGTCGCGCGCTGCGTCATCGTCGATGATGGTTTCGCCGGCGCTCCCGGGCGCAGTTTCCGGACGGGCTAGCGCGGGAACTTGACGGACATGCGCATGGCCTGCCGTCACCAATAGGCTGCACATTAGCACTGCAATCAACAGCCGCATAAGCTCGCTGTCTCCCCTCGCAAAGCTATGCCTTTCTCGCCGATCGAGCGCAAGTTGACCGAGCAACAGATGTAAGGCGGCCCTTTGAGGCAGTATTTGGAATTAGGATTGCAGTGACAGGAACTTTATCCGCGCATGATGGGGAATGCCCGGTAAAATCACGCAGGGCCGTGAAGCCACAACCCGATCTATAGCCTATGGAAAATCAGGGATTTGCGCGCCAGGCACCATGGCCTGCACACCGTCTCCCGGTGGAAGAACTGGGAACCCTTCGCCGTCGCCGTGACACCGCCATTTTTTTGCTTTCCTACATGCGCCCGATATGTCTTACCATCGGGATGCCCAGCAAATCGGCCATTCCTGCTCCCAATGCTGACAGCCTCTATCGTGCCGGCCGCAAAGAATACAAAGGATACACCCAGGGGGATGGATGGCCGTATCCTTTGTATCCTTAATCGCCGGCACGGTGGGGTGACGGCCGCAGAGGGAGATGGGGGGGTGGCTTCTACTTTGTGAGAAATGCGCGAGTCGCGCGGCCCCGCACGCCATGGCGCAGCCCATAAAATCCCGACGGGATGAAAATGGCTCCCCGGGTAGGATTCGAACCTACGACCGATCGATTAACAGTCGATTGCTCTACCGCTGAGCTACCGAGGAACACGCCCGCGTAGCGGGACAGGAGCGGGCCTATGCCGAAGCATCGGTTAATTTGCAACCCCATTCAAACGATGAATTGCTCCATCGCAATGCGTTCATCCAGCCCCTGGTCCGGGTCGAATAACAGGGTGAGGGGGCGGGTGCGGTCAATGGC
>JANRIY010000054.1:0-2545 GCA_033764495.1 Sphingopyxis sp.
AGTGTCGGCTGCACATCTTCGGCAGCGACGGGGGCCACAGTGTGCAATTCTTCAGCCACAGGCGCCACCGGTTCGGGCGCCATTTCGGCGACGGCCATATCGGCCACAGGCTCTTGTGCATCTTTCTCTTCAACCGCTTGCTCGACGATTACCTCGGTTGCGACATCCGCAAGATCGAGAACCGGCAAATCCTGCGTTGCCAACAAGGGGCGGCGGGGGGGAGCGTCGGGATGCGTATCGCCGTTGCGCAGCTTGGGCAAATCGGCAAGTTCGGTAATGGCGTCTTCGTCATGCTGCCACGGCATTTTCGGCAAGGAAAGTGCAGGCATACGGAAGCGGGCGAGACGGTCGGCAAAGCCGGGCTTTTCGTCTTCTTCGTCCATCATCCAGTCCGGCACAGATGACTCTGCGACCGGAGCAGGTGCGGGACGCTGCTTTGCTGCGCCATCAAAGCGGAGCAGCAGATAGGTCAATGCCGACAGGGTGAAAGCACCGGTACCAAAGGCGATCAAGGCGCGGGCCGTGTCGCCAAGGGGCGCGCGTGCGGCAGGAACCAGTTCGGAAAGTCCGGTCGCACCGGTCACCGATTCGAGCAGGGTAACAGGTACAAACATTGTCGCGACGGCGGCCGTTGTTGCACCCGCCATTGCAATCGCAACGGCTTTAACCTGGCTGTTTGGCACGCTTTTCGGCATTTTGTACTTCCTGTTGGTCCACCCTTGCGTTCACGCCGCTCGGGCAATTGCCTTATCCCCTATCAGCAAATGGTAAACAGGATCGTAACGATAAATATTCTTCTGCCAACTGCGTTCATTCCGGACATAATGCCGCGCCCGGTCGCGCATCGCGTCCCAGCCGGAGCGGTTGGCAAACAGGCGGTCCAGCGCGGCGGCAAGGTCGGCCGGATCATCGGCAGCAAACAGGGTGCCGGTGTCGCCATCCCGGATCAGTTCCCGGTGCCCGCCGACATCCGATGCCGCAACCAGCCGCCCCTGCGCCATCGCCTCCAGCGGCTTCAGCGGGGTGACAAGATCGGTCAGGCGCATCTTCTTGCGCGGATAGGCAAGCAGGTCGACAAGGCTGTAATAACGCTCGACCTCTTCATGCGAGACACGGCCGACAAAATGGATGCGGTCGGCGCAAGGCGATGCCAGCGATTGCGCGCGCAGTGCCTGCTCCATCGGCCCGCCGCCGACCATCAGCAGATGGGCGTCATGCGCCATTAGCGGCATGGCGGCGATCAGGTCGTCCAGCCCCTCATAATCGTAGAAGCTGCCAATATAGCCGATGACATCCTTGCCCGTCAGGCCAAGCTCGGCGGCGAGCGCGCTGTCGGCAGGCGGCGGTGATCCGAACAGTTCAAGGTCGACGCCGTTCGGGGAAATGGTGATTTTCGACGGCGGCACACCGCGCCCGACCAGATCGCTTTTCAACCCTTCGCAAATGACCGCGACCGCGTCGGCGTGGCTCACTACATAATTTTCAAGCGCGCGCGTCAGGCGGTATTTGGCCGAACCTTCGCTGCCCGTGCCATTTCCGACCGCCGCATCTTCCCAAAAGGCGCGGATTTCATAAACCAGCGGCAGGCCCAGACGCTGCGCCGCGCGAAAGGCGGCGAGACCGTTGAGGGCGGGCGAATGGGCGTGGAGCAGATCGAACGGCCAGCGCGCGTGCAGCGCGACGATCGCATCGGCAAGCGCGGCGATTTCCCGCCATTCGCGCAAAGGCGAAGGTCCGGACACTTCACCCAAAGTGCGATGGAACGTCAGGCCCTCGACCGTCTCCTGAACGGCATCGGGAAGCTGTCCGTGCTGATACTGCCGCACACCGGTGATTCCGGCGACTTCCCACCCGGCGGCGGCCTGCGCCTTCATGATGGCGCGGGTGCGGAACGTGTACCCGCTGTGCAGCGGCAGGCTGTGATCGAGAATGTGGAGTATGCGCGACATGGGCCAAATCCCTGCCAGAAAAGGATTAACGTCACGTCAACCCGGCGCGGATATAGGCAAGCTATGACAGGCGCCGCTTGGCCAGATGGGACCTATCCCCGGTGATCGACAATTTTTCGATCCTGCTGAGTCACGCCCTGCTCGCATTTGCGTTGTGGCATCTCATGAACCGGCCCGACCTCGACGTCGAAGATCCGCCGGCACCTGACGAAAAGCCAACCGGATTTGCCAAGCCCCGCCGTCCCGCGTCCAGGGGAACGCCCGATGCGTGACCTGATCTTTGTCGGCTATATCGCGCTCATCATGCTGATGGCGTTCAAGCGGCCGTTCCTGTTCACGCTGGTCTACGCCTATGTCGACATCGTGTCGCCGCAACGGCTCAGCTATTTCCTGCTGAACTCGGTGCCGCTGTCGCTGATCCTCTTTGCCCTCGCCTTTCTGGGCTTTGCGCTCGGCGATGATAAAAAGGACGTGCGCGTGTCGCCGCGCTGGTTCCTGCTGATCCTGCTGCTCGGCTATTGCGGCTACACCACCTCGGTCGCGGCGGAACCCGTGGCGGCGCTCGACAAATGGAACTGGGTCTGGAAAGCGCTGGT
>JANRIY010000055.1:0-141445 GCA_033764495.1 Sphingopyxis sp.
GCCATCTTGTCGCCCGATTGCAGCTTGCGCTTGATCGCGACGAACACCTTGACCGACTTCAGCACACCCGGTGCGAGCTCGTCGCCGCGCTGCAGCTTTTCAACGCGATCCTCGAACTTGTCGTTGATGCGCTTGATCGCCTCGTCATACTGGCCTTTGATCGCCTCGAGCGAGGCTTGCGCGGCATCGTCGGCCACCGCGACCTTCCACCAATCGCCCCGGTCCATCTCGACCAGCATCGCCTCGGTGATGACATCACCCTTCTTGAAACCCTTGGGCATGGCGCTCGACGCCTGACCGATCAGGATTTCCTTCAGGCTGGAGAAGGTCGCCCGGTTCAAGATTGCGCGCTCGTCGTCGGCATCCTGCTTCAACCGTTCGATTTCCTCGCGCTCGATCGCAATCGCGCGCTCGTCCTTGTCGATACCGTGGCGGTTGAACACCCGCACTTCGACGACCGTTCCCGACACGCCCGGCGGCAGCCGCAGCGAAGTGTCGCGCACATCGCTCGCCTTTTCGCCGAAAATGGCGCGCAGCAGCTTTTCTTCCGGCGTCATCGGGCTTTCGCCCTTGGGCGTGATCTTACCGACCAAAATATCGCCCGGACCGACTTCGGCACCGATATAGACAATGCCCGCCTCGTCGAGGTTACGCAGCGCTTCTTCACCAACGTTGGGGATGTCGCGCGTGATGTCTTCGGGCCCAAGCCGCGTGTCGCGCGCGGTGACTTCAAACTCTTCGATGTGGATCGACGTAAAGACGTCATCCTTCACGATGCGCTCGGAAATGAGGATCGAGTCCTCATAATTATAGCCGTTCCAGGGCATGAAGGCGACGAGCACATTCTTGCCCAGCGCCAGCTCGCCCAGCTCGGTCGACGGACCGTCGGCGATGATTTCGCCCGCACGGATATTGTCGCCCACCTTCACCAGCGGCCGCTGGTTGATGCAGGTATTCTGGTTCGAGCGCTGGAATTTCTGCAGACGGTAAATGTCGACGCCCGACTTGCCGGGCTCGACCCCGTCGGTCGCGCGAATGACGATACGGGTGGCGTCGATCTGATCGACCACGCCGCCGCGCCGGGCCGCAATCGCTGCACCCGAATCGCGTGCCACCGTGCGTTCCATGCCGGTGCCGACCAGCGGCGCTTCGGCACGCAGCAAGGGCACGGCCTGCCGCTGCATGTTCGAACCCATCAGCGCGCGGTTGGCGTCGTCATTTTCCAGGAACGGGATCAGCGATGCCGCAACCGATACCAGCTGCTTCGGGCTGACGTCCATCAGGGTCACCTGCTCGCGCGGGGCCATCAGAAACTCGCCGCCCTCGCGCGCCGAAATCAGCTCGTCGACAAAGCTGCCGTCGGGGTTAAGATCGGCATTGGCCTGTGCGACGGTGTGCTTTTGCTCTTCCATCGCCGACAGATAGACGACTTCGGCCGTCACCTTGCCATCGACGACGCGGCGATAGGGTGTTTCGATAAAGCCATATTTGTTGACGCGGGCAAAGGTCGCGAGGCTGTTGATCAGCCCGATGTTCGGCCCCTCGGGCGTTTCAATCGGACAGATACGGCCATAGTGCGTCGGATGGACGTCGCGCACTTCAAAGCCCGCGCGCTCGCGGGTGAGGCCGCCGGGCCCAAGCGCCGACACGCGGCGCTTGTGCGTCACTTCGGACAGCGGGTTGGTCTGGTCCATAAACTGCGAAAGCTGCGACGAGCCGAAAAACTCGCGTACCGCAGCCACCGCCGGCTTGGCGTTGATCAGGTCATTGGGCATGACCGTCGACACATCGACCGAGCTCATCCGCTCCTTGACCGCGCGCTCCATACGCAGCAGGCCAACGCGATATTGGTTTTCGAGCAGCTCGCCGACCGAACGAACGCGGCGGTTACCAAGATTGTCGATATCGTCAATCTCGCCCTTGCCGTCTTTCAGGTTCACCAGCTCCTTGACCACGGCCAGAATGTCATCGGCGCGCAGCGTGGTGATGCTGTCATCCACGTCCAGCCCCAGGCGCATGTTCAGCTTGACGCGGCCTACCGCCGACAGATCGTAGCGTTCGGCGTCAAAGAACAGCCCTGCGAACAGCGCTTCGGCCGTTTCGCGCGTCGGCGGTTCGCCGGGGCGCATGACGCGGTAGATATCCGACAGCGCCTGATCGCGGTCTTCGGCCTTATCGGCCTTCAACGTGTTACGGATCCACGGCCCCGTGTTGTTGTGGTCGATGTCGAGCAGGACCAGCTGGTCGATACCGGCCTTGTCCAACTTTTCCAGATTGTCGGCCGACACCTCGTCGCCCGCTTCAATATATATCTCGCCGGTCGTCTCGTTGATCAGGTCGTAGGCCGAATAGCGGCCAAAGATTTCCTCGGTCGGGATCAGCAGCGTGTCGAGCCCATCCTTCGCCGCCTTGTTGGCAAGGCGGGGCGAGATTTTGTGACCGGCGGCGAACACGACTTCACCTGTCTTGGCGTCAACAACGTCATAGGCAGGCTTCGCGCCGCGCCAATTTTCCAGGATGAAGGGCACTTTCCAGCCGCTTTCGGCGCGCTGGAACACCACGCGGTCATAGAAATAGTTGAGGATATCCTCACCATTCATGCCCAGCGCATAGAGCAGCGACGTCACCGGCAGCTTGCGCTTGCGGTCGATGCGGACGTTGACGATGTCTTTGGCGTCGAATTCAAAATCCAGCCACGAACCGCGATAGGGGATGACGCGCGCGGCGAACAGATATTTGCCCGAAGAATGCGTCTTGCCGCGGTCATGGTCGAACAGCACACCCGGCGAACGGTGCATCTGCGACACAATCACGCGTTCGGTGCCGTTGATAAAGAAGGTGCCATTCTCGGTCATGAGCGGCATGTCGCCCATGTAGACGTCCTGCTCCTTGATATCGAGCACGCTGCGCGTTTCGGTTTCGCTGTCGACCTCGAACACGATCAGACGCAGCGTCACCTTCATCGGCGCGGCATAGGTGATCCCGCGCTGACGGCATTCTTCAACATCATACTTCGGCGGCTCAAGTTCGTAGAACACAAAGTCGAGCTCGGCGGTGCCGGCGAAATCGCGGATCGGGAAAACGCTGCGCAGCGTTTTTTCCAGGCCAGAGACATAGCCGATCGACGGATCGGAGCGCAGAAACTGTTCGTACGAGTCGCGCTGCACCTCGATCAGATTCGGCATTTCCACCGCTTCGTGGATGTTGCCGAACAATTTGCGGATACGCTTGACCGGGGTCGCTGCGACCGTCTGACCGGCGGCCGATGCCGCTGCCTTTGCCTTGGTTGCCATGGGTGACTAATCTCGCCTTATGAATGACTTGGGGCGCGAAACCGACACGAAAAAGCCGCAAGCCTCCGTTGCCGGAAACCGCAGCTTTCAATACGCCTGTCAGTGTCGGGCACCCAATTCTGTGGAACCGCTGCGCAAGGGCGGCTCGCTTCCCGGATGCCTGATAAATGGGGATATAGGAATTACCGGCATCGCTGTCAAACGCTGGCCGGCAATGCGCTGTTCATCGACGCCTGTTACCGGCCTAGCAGCTTGACCATTGACGAAACACAACAATGGCGCTTTGAAGCCGTTCAGATTCAATCTCTTCCCAAAGGGTCCAAGGTAATGAAAATATTTGCTGCCGCTGCCGCGCTCGCCCTGCTCCCCGCTGTCATGGTCAACGCGCAGCAGGCCCCCGTCGCCAAGCCCAAGACCGAGGCCGGGACGATGCGCCTTTACAAAGGCCAGAACTTCTCGGGCGAAAACTATATGGTCGACACCCCGCGTTCGTCGCTGATGCTGGAAATGAACGTAGGCAGCATCGCCGTTTTTCCAGGCGAGAAATGGGAAGTGTGCGACAAGCCGCGCTTCAAAGGCAATTGCAACATCGTCGACCGTGACATGTCGGGTCTGGGCGAAGTCGCAATTCAGTCGGCACGCCCCGTCAAGCAATAAGGGTCGACGTCAGGCGGCGGAACGCGCCGCCAGTACTTCCTGGGTGACGCGGTGGGATCGTTCGTTGTCAACGTCGATCGCTGCCGCGCCGTCGCTCACCAAAACCGGCACGAGCTTGAGGCGCAAGGGACGGCCCAGCCGCACGAACGCCTTTTCGAGCGGCCCCAATCCAAAGCGGAAACGCAGCAAGTTGATGAGGCCGAAGGCCTTCAGTACGCGCATCGGTTTCTTGATGAATTGCCCGCCGCCGCGAAAAGTCTCGGCGGCACGCAACGCCTTGGCGCTGCCCAGCCAATAGGCGTTGCAGTTCGACACCTCGACATCGGCAAAGGGATAAAAGCGCCGCTGCCCATCGGGGTGGACGCCCAGCACATCGCCCTTGCGCGCTAGGCCCACCGCTGCATCAGCTCCGGCCGCCTCTGCCTGCTCGTCAATTTCGCGGATCGTCGCTGCGGACAGCAAACAGGCATCGGCCGTGGTTACGAGCAACGGGAATGCGGCGCCTTGCGCCGCGGTCAGCACTGAGTCGGCCAGATTGTCAGCAGCCGCTACAAACCGCACGCGGGCGAGATCGGCTGGTGACATCTGCAGTGCCAGCTCATCAGCCAGCCCAGCATAGTGGCTCGAAACGACGATATCGCCAGCGCCACTCGCGATGGCGGCATCCAGCACATAGAGGATCATTGGCCGGCCCGCGACCGGCACGAGACATTTATCGGCGACACCATGGGCCGCCGCCAGCGCGTCGGTGCCGCCCGGACGGCGACCGGCCATGATCGCAATGGTGGCAGGCATGGTCAGCCCACCCGCTCGGCCAGACCCTGACGGATCAGGCTTTCGGCCAAAATGGTTTCAATCAGGTCGGACTGGGTCAAGCCCGCCGCCACCGCCGCGCGCCCGAACACCTTTTCCGACCACAGGTTGCAGCTGAGGTTGACCTCCAGAAACTGCACCTCGCCGCTTGCCTCGTTCAGCCGATATTCGAAGCGCCCGAAATCGAACGGCCAGAAAATCTCGATCAGCTTCTCGGTCATCGCGGTGATGCGCGCGACAACATCGGCGGGCTGCTCGAAATAATCGAGGCTATATTTCTGGCTGCGGTCAACCAGATCGCGCTTTTCAGCGTAAGTGCGCAAATGGTCGGGATCAGCCTGGCGGAAGATCATCATCGGCAAGATGTGCGGCCGCCCATTCAGGGTGATGACCGGCACCTCGACATCGCTGCCGGCAAAGAAGGGCTCGACGATGGCATCGTGCCCCTCAGCATGGATGCGCGCCACTGCTTCGGCAATACCGTCGCGGCTGGTCGCATCACCGATGCCCCAGCTTGCCGAGCTGTTGTTGGGTTTGACCACCCAGCGCTTCGCATCCGGCGCCCGCATCGGATCAATCGGCGCGCCGCAGCGATAGACCGTCCAGTCCATCGTCGGCACGCCCATCCGCCGCGTCTCGCCCTTGGTCAGCGCCTTGTCATCCGACGCCCCACGCAAGATCGGCGATGCGCCCAAATAGGGGATACCCAGCCGCGTGCAAAGCAGTGGCAATAGCATCTCCGAATTGAAAAAGCCCCCGCGGTTGAGCATCGGCCAAACAAAGTCGGCATCGGGCTTTTCAAACAGTGCCTGATAATTATTGGCAAGCTTCAGGTTGATGCCCAGCCCCGCCAGCGTGTCGCGCATTTCCAGATGATAGACGGCATGATTGCCGTCCTCCGGATGCAACGCCCCGTCCCAAAAGACGTGCTTGGCGATATACATGATGCGAAGGTCGCGGCGCGCGGCATCGCTGAGGCGGGTGGGGATGATTTTCTGGGGCATGGTCTTTCTCGTGGCGGGTCCGATAGCCGCATCGCGCCGCGTTTGCAATTGACCCGCCCGCCGGAGTAAAGGGCGGCGCGGCCCCGCCACGACCTACAGGAGTTTCTCCCCTTGGCCACCGATTTGCAGGCGCGCGCCGCCGGTTCCGACGAAGCCGCCATATTGGCCGCTATCATCACAGGCGGGGACGAACGTATTCGGCCCGGTCCCGACGGGCGCAACAAATATTTCGCCACCGTCACGCCGTTCGAAGGGCTGGCTTTTGGCAGCTCGACGATCAGCAGCATCACTGCCGATGCCTTGGCGTATCTCGCCGAACGTTGGACGCACCGCCTTGATGACCTCGCTACGGCGGCGGGATATGCCGCCGCGCTGGATGAGCTACGCGCCCGCATTGCTGCGCTCTACAGCAATGGCGACAGCGCCATTGTCGTTGCCGCCTCTGGTACCGATCTCGAATATGTTGGCCTCGCGGCAGCACCATCAACGGCGGGACCGATTTGTGGCATATTGTTGGGCCGCGACGAAGTTGGCAGCGGCTGTGTCCACAGCGCGGCAGGCCGCTTCTTCGCCGACCGCACCGCCATCGGGGCAGCGGTAACCACCGCCGATCCCATCGACCCGAGGCACGCCGCCAACCGGCTGGTTGACGTTCCCATCCGCGATGCCGACGGCACCCCGCGCGCCAGCGCCGCTATCGCCGCCGACCTTACCGACCGCGCCGAAGAGGCCATTGCAGCCGGTGAGCATCCGGTCATCCATGTCGTGCACGGCTCAAAAACCGGGCTGACCCTGCCCAGCCTTGATGATTGCGCTGTCCTCTCCGCCCGTTTTGGCTTGGCCGCCACCATCGTCGTGGATGCCTGTCAGCTGCGGATCAGCCCGGCGGCGGTGCGCGCCTACCTGGACCTCGGCTGCGTCGTGCTCGCCACGGGCAGCAAGTCGGCGAATGGCGCCCCGTTCAGCGGCTTTGCGCTGGTGCCGCACGCGCTGGTCAGCGCGGCTGCGCCACTTACCGATGGCTATCGTCTGCTGGCTCGCCGCGCCGAATGGCCCGCGATCTGGCCCGGGCGCGACCGGCTGGCCGACGAACCCAACCCCGGACTTGCACTGCGCCTCGCGGGCGCGCTGTTCGAAATCGAACGCTTCAGCGCCATTGACGAAGCCCGCGTGTTTGAAATGGTCGATGATTTCTGCGCCGCGTTGGCGACGGCGGTCACCAAACATGGGCTTGCTCTGCTGCCAACGGACGGCCCGGACGGCGCCATGCCAGCCTGTTTGGCGGCAACGTTGGCGACGCTTGATATGAGTCAGCGCTGGCCAATGCTCGATTTCGACGCGGCGGGCAAAATCCACCACGCGCTAACACATGCTGCACCGCCTGCGGGCCAACCCGCTTTCCGCGTCGGCCAACCGGTCCGCGCCCGCCGTCTCGCAGAAGGCCACTTTGCCGCGACGTTGCGCCTGTCGCTCTCCATGCCGATGATGGTGGACCATTCGGCGCTGGACCGGGCGGCGTCGCGGCAACGCTTAGCGGCCGAACTCGACTATATCCTGGGCACAATTGCAGCGCGCTGCGCCGCTGCCTGACGTTCGAATACGAAAAAGGGCAGCTCCCTTGCGGGAACCGCCCTTTTTCTTGTCCGTGACGGACGACGACCGAATTACTTCAGTTCGACGGTCGCACCAGCGGCCTCAAGGCGCTTCTTGAGGTCTTCTGCCTCGGCCTTGTTGACGCCTTCCTTGACGGCCTTCGGCGCGGCTTCGACCAGCGCCTTGGCTTCGCCCAGACCCAGGTTGGTGATGGCGCGGACTTCCTTAATCACGTTAATCTTGTTGCCGCCGTCACCGGTCAGAATGACGTCGAATTCGGTCTGCTCTTCAGCAGCCGGGGCAGCGCCACCAGCGGCCGGGCCAGCGGCCACGGCGACAGCAGCGGCGGCCGAAACGCCCCACTTTTCTTCCAGCATCTTCGACAGGTCTGCCGCTTCAAGAACGGTCAGTGCCGACAGGTCGTCAACAAGCTTTGCAAGATCAGCCATTGTATTTCTCCAAAATTCCGGGACGCACCCGGTTCATGTTTCAAAACAGGGTACGATAATTATGCTGCATCCTTGGTCGCATATGCGCCAAAGACCCGCGCCAACTGGCCAGCCGGGGCAGAAGTGATCTGCGCTAGCTTCGTGGCCGGAGCCTGCACCAGACCAATGATCTTGGCGCGCAGCTCGTCGAGCGAGGGCAGCGAGGCCAGAGCCTTCACGCCGTTCACGTCGAGGACGGTATCGCCCATGCCGCCACCAACAATTTCAAGCTTGTCGTTGGTCTTGGCAAATTCAACTGCGACCTTGGCTGCCGCGACCGGATCGGTCGAGGTGGCCAGAGCAGTTGGACCGGTCAGCATGTCTGACAGACCGGTGTAGGCGGTGCCTTCGAGCGCGATGTTGGCAAGACGGTTCTTCGTGACCTTAAAGGACGCACCGGCATCGCGCATGGCCGTACGCAGCGCCGTCGACTGGGCGACGGTCAGGCCCAGGTTGCGGACAACCACAACCGAGGCTGCTGAGGACAGCGTAGCGTTCAGCGTCGATACGGCTTCGGCCTTTTGAGCACGATCCATGCCATAACTCCACTCTTCTTGCCCGGCGGCGGACCACCGGACGGTTTGACCCACAGGCAGGCGCACGCCGGAGCGCGCACCAAACTGCAAACGAATGTCCTAAGGGGGTAGCCGGGCCGAACGCGCGCCTGTGGCGGGCGAAAGGGCCGCTTTATGACTGTCCCCGTCTCGGCTGGAAATTAAGCGCGGGCAAACCCCGTGCACCAACTGTCTCGGACGGAGCTGACCGGCAAAACCGATCAACACGCCGCGGCGCATAGGGCCTATCGGTCCGAAGTCAAGCAAAAGCGTGCAAATCGGCTAAGGCGAATGGCAAAAAATTTGTCCGGACCAACAGATTTGGCTCTGGCAAAATCATGAAAATTGCGTCTTAATGACAGCGCGTTGACAGACGAGGGTCGTCGCGCGCCAAACGGGGGAAATTTTCATGGGCAGTTTGACCGCTATCCGTTCGTCCTTGCTTGCTGGCGGCACGGTCGCCGCCTTGTTTGCGATACCTGCCTTGGCGCAAACCGCCGAAGAAAGCCAAATTGCGCCGCCAAGCGCAGCGGATGAAACGGTCGACACCCGCGGAATTGTTGTCACCGGATCCCGCATCAAACGCGATCCCAACGACAGCGCCCTGCCGTTGCAGGTGATCGGCACAGCCGAATTGGAGCGCGAAGGGATCAGCAGCCCAGAGCAGCTCGTACAGTATCTGACTGCCAACGGCACGGCGGGCGACAATCTGGCGTCCAACGCCGATGTCGTTGACGGCCAGCAGCGCGGCAATAACGGTGCCTCGTTCGCCAACCTGCGCGGTCAGGGCTCGTCAGCGACGCTGGTCCTGCTGAACGGACGCCGCGTCGCCGCACACGGCCTCAACGGCGGCGCAGTCGACGTCAACCAGATCCCGTTCGCCGCCCTCGAACGGGTCGAAGTTTTGAAGGATGGCGCCTCGGCCATTTATGGCACCGATGCGATTGGTGGGGTTATCAACTTCATCACGCGAACCGATTATCAGGGACTAGGGCTGAGCGGTTTTGTCGACATCACCGAACGCGGCGATTCGCCGCGCTATCGCGCTTCGGCCATTGCGGGCTACGGCGATCTCGACGAGCAAGGCTTCAACGTCATGGCGTCGGTCAGCTATTCGACTGCCAGGGCGCTGCGCGGCGACCAACGCGATTTTGTGAACACCTTCCAGCCCGATCGCGGCTTGTCGGTTGACACGCGCGGCACGCCCTTTGCCACCTTCATTCCGCTCGCCGGAACAGCCTATCAGAACGCTACCGCACCCTTTTTGCCCGGTTCAACCACGCTTCGCGCCACCGGCGGGATCAACGTCCTGGACCTGCCAGGTCAGGCTGGCTGCGGCTCGGTTGATGGTCAGGCACCCTATGACCCGGTAATCTGGGCTTTCCCGCAGGCCGAGTTTGCCTGTGCCTGGGATACGGGGCGCGCTGCAGTGCTACAGCAGCCGCTCGACACCTGGACCTGGTTCGGGCGCGGTGTGCTGGCGCTGGGTGAACACCGCGTCTCGTTGGAAGTGACGGGGTCAGATGCCACGGCGGCTAAGCGCTTCTCCAATCTCCAGCTGACACCAAACACGACAACCCAAAACTATGCCTATCGCCGTATTGCCGGGGTCAACGATGTTCAATTTGACAGGCTGGCGTCGATCCTGACCGCCAACTTCCCCACCTTCGGCCCGCTGATTACAGCTACTCCGGCGCTGTCCTATCGCTGGCGCTGCATCGAATGTGGGCCGCGCGAAATTACAACCGAAACGCAGACACAAACCTATGCGCTGGCAGTCGAAGGGCCGCTGTTCAAAGGCTGGGACTATCAGGTCGGGGTATCACGCGCGCAAAGCGAATCCGAATCGGTTCTGGGCAGCGGATATTATTTCCGCGGAACATTGGCCAATGGCACCAATGATCCCAACGCGCCAATTGCCCCCGGCGCGACCGGCGCAGGGATTATCGGCGTCCTCAACAGCGGCGTGCTGAACCCGTTTCTGTTTCCGGGTCAGACCCAGTCCGCGCAGGCGCTGGCCATGCTCGATGCCGTGTCAGCCGAAGGCACAATCCTTTATGGCGGCCGCTATCGCCTCACCCAAGTCGATGGCTCGGTTTCGGGCGATTTGTTTGAGCTTCCAGGTGGCACGGTGCAGGCCGCTGTGGGAATCGACTACCGCCGCGAAACCTATAAATTCAATGGCGACGTCCGTGAAGCTGCCGCGCGGCCTGTGATTATCGCGGCCCCATTTGATGACGGCAATGCGCTGGCCGGGGTCAGCCGTGATATCAAGGCTGCCTATGCTGAATTGCTGCTTCCCGTCTTTGACGGGTTTGAGCTGACGGGAGCCATCCGCATCGACGACTATGATGGCTTTGGCACCACAACGAACCCGAAAGTTTCGGCAAAATATCGCCCTGCGCCTTGGCTGCTGTTCCGCGGGTCGTACAATACCGGGTTCCGCGTCCCGTCGTTCAACCAGATTTTCAACGGCCGGACCGAAGCGCTGTACACCGGACGAGGCTTTGCCGACCCTGAAACCTGCGCTACCCCGCTGGCCCCCAATCCGGCGGTTGCAGGCTGCGCAGTCGTGGCCAACGTCGATATCATTAGCGGCGGCCAGCCCAATCTTGCGCCGGAGACATCCGAGCAGTTCACGGCTGGCATCGTGATCGAACCATCGGCTGATTTCAGCCTGGCCGTGGATTGGTGGAAAATTGACCGCGAAGGGACCATCCAGATCCTGAGCATCGATCAGCTCTTGGAAAATTATGCTGATTTGCAGGAACGCTTCATCCGCGGCGCGGGCGGCGTGCTAGAGGCCATTGAACGCACCTGGGTCAACTCGGGCAGCACCCGCACGCAGGGGATCGACGTCGCCGGACGCGCCCGGTTTGATTTGGCCAAAGGCGACCTGACCATCGGCATGGACGGCACCTACTTGCTCCAGAAGAAGGAAAAAGTCGTTCCGACGGCAGCCTTTGCCGACCGTATCGGCGTCTTCACCTTCGCTGGCGACCTGGGTCTACGCTGGAAGCACAACGCCTTTATCAACTGGTCGAACGAAGACTTCATGGTCAGCCTGTCGCAAATCTTCCGGTCGGGTTATGATAACCAGCAACTGCCCGGCGTGGCCAGCGGCGCGATCAACCCGCCCAACGATGTGGAACGCGTCAGCGACTATGTGACCTATAATTTCTCGCTCGCCTACACCGGCATCGAAGGCTTCCGGATCAACTTCGGGGTGAAAAATCTGTTCGACCGCGACCCGCCATTTGCCATCACCTATGACAGCAATCTGGGTTCGGGATCGAGCTGGGAACCCCGCGTCGCCGACCCGCGCGGCCGCGCCTACACGCTTAGCGTGGACACGAAGTTCTGATATAGAGCGCGAGGCTGGAATCTGATCCGGCCTCGCTCTCTTGTTGGAGTGTTTGTCATGGCCGGACTTGGCGGCATTGCGCCCATCGCCTTTTTGCTGGTGCCGGAGCGCGATGCTGCGAGTAATTTCTACACCGAAAAGCTCGGTCTGACTTTAGTCTCTGAGGATGATTTCGCGCTCGTTTATGACCTCGGCGGCACCATGCTGCGGGTCAGCTTCGTCCCCGACTATGCCGCGCACGCCCACACCGTCCTTGGCTGGCGGGTCGATGATATCGAAGCCATGGTCGACGAGCTTAAGGCGCGCGGCGTGGAATTTCTGATTTACGACGGTTTTGGCCAGGATGAGCGAGGGATTTGGTCCGCACCCGGCGGCGGTGCCAAGATCGCCTGGTTCAACGACCCGTTCGGCAATAATTTGAGTTTGACGCAAAGTTGAATGGCCGACCACCGTCACGGATGGTACCCGTGACGGCGATCAACATTTATCGCATCATTCGGTGATTTGGCCCGTGCCCGTGCCTTTCGTGCCGGTTCCATGATAGGTCATGGTTCCACCTTTTTTGGCATATTTGCCAGTCTTGCCATAAAGCCCGCCGACGCATGCGGTCGTCATCTTGGCAGCATCAACAACATTGCAGCCCCAGACGCTGGAATAGCTGCCGTCCGGACCCGATGAATCGCACGTCCCGTGGAACATGAAGATCGCATCATTGGGCGGTTGGGTGTTGGAAATACAGGTGAATTTCTCAGTCGATTTCTTTCCATCAGCCCAAGTTACTTCGCTGGTGCCAGTCCAATAGCGCCCCTGCATTACACGGCCGTCGGGTGCGGTTGTTCCTGTTGAGACGGCTCCAGCGGCTTCCTGCGCGTTGAAGGTAAAGGTTTCGGCCAACGCCGCTGATGGCGCAAGCATCAATACCGTTGCCGTAAACAAAACAATTTTCATGACATTCTCCCCACACATCAATGAAATCACGAGCAAGACGCGCGCAATTTACAATTCACAGCCGAGAGAATTGCGGCCCATTCCATGCCATTGTCTTGACGAAGAATATTCGGGCGGAAGTGATTTGTGGGAGACAGGCTACATTAGCCAAGTTCTGGCGCAACAATTATGAATCGCCTGATTCCAACAATATGGAATCGATCGCTCGCGCGAGCGCCACATCACGCGTGGACAACCCGTCGCAATCATGCGTGGTCAGCAAAATGGTGACCCGGCTATAGACGTTGGACCATTCAGGATGATGATCCATTTTTTCGGCAATAATGGCTACACGTGTCATAAAGCCAAAGGCCTGCGCAAAGTCCCCGAAGTTGAGATGACGGGTGATCGCGTCGCGCTCGCTGACATACACCCAGTCAGGATGCGCCGTCAGTAAAGCTGACCGCTCTTCCTCATTCAACCGCGCTATCGCCATCGCTTGCTCCTTTGCCCCGTCAGCCATAAGGCGAAGCGCGATGGACAACAAGCCGACCCCTGCCCCCTTTGCCGGTGCCGCGCCCGACGAGGATGCATTCCTGGCGCTCGCCGAAGCCGCGCTGGCCGCGATGCCCGATGCCTTCCGACCGCATGTTGCCGGCCTGCTGCTCAGCATCGAAGATGTCGCGGATGCCGAAACCTTGGCCGCGATGGAGATCGAGCATCCCTATGATTTGACTGGTCTTTATTCCGGCCGCCCCCTGACACACAAATCGGTCGAGGAATCGGGTGCAATACCCGACGTGGTAACGCTCTACCGCCTGCCGATCCTGGTCGAATGGGTCGAAACCGGCGAACGGCTGGACCATCTGATCCGCCATGTCCTGATCCACGAAATCGGGCATCATTTCGGCTTTTCGGACGAAGACATGCACGCGATCGAGGATGGCATTTGACGCCGTTGCTGGCCTGTAACGACCTAACCTGCATCCGCGGCGGACGTCTGCTGTTCAAGGATGTCGGCTTCGCGCTCGCACCGGGCGAGGCATTATGGGTGCGCGGCCCCAATGGCGTCGGCAAGTCCAGCTTGCTCCGTCTTGTCGCCGGGCTGCTGCCGCCTGAAGCGGGCACCGTCACCCGCCCTGCGCTGTTGGCGTTGGCCGACGAACGCGCTGCGCTCGACCCCGAGCTCCCTCTTGCGCGCGCGCTGGCATTCTGGGGCCCGCTTGATGGTGCGGATCCCGCCGCCATTAGCGCAGCGATGGACGCAATGGCCCTGGCCCCGTTGGCCGATGTTCCTGTCGCCATGTTGTCCACGGGCCAACGCAAACGCGCCGTGCTGGCGCGCACCATTGCCAGCGGCGCGCAACTGTGGCTACTCGACGAACCGGGCAACGGCCTTGACGCCGCTTCGCTCGACATGCTGCGCGCAGTCATTGCGCGGCACCGCGCCAGCGGCGGTTGCATATTGTTCGCCTCGCACTTCGACCTGGCTCTGCCCGAACAGCAGGAATTTCTACTCGGAGGGCGCGCATGATCCGGCCGCTCGCAGCGCTGCTCGCCCGCGACCTGCGCCGCGTGTGGGGCAGCGGCAGCATCTGGCCGCCGGTCGCCTTCTTTCTGCTGGTGGCGACGCTGTTTCCCTTTGCCGTCGGGCCTGATCGCGAATTGCTGGCGCGCACCGGCGGCGGGGTGATGTGGGTGGCGGCGCTGCTTGCCGCGCTGCTCCCCGTGGATCGGCTGGTGCGGCCTGACTGGGAAGCGGGCATGCTCGATCAGTTTGCTGTGCGCGGTCTTTCCGACGAGGTCGTGGCGATGGCCCGGATAGTCAGCCACGCGCTCGGCTTCGGCTTGCCCTTGCTCGTCGCCCTGTTTCCGGCGTCGGCGCTGTTGGGTCTGGATGGGCAGATGGTGGAAAATATCGCGCTGGGCTTGGCCGTTGCCGCGCCCGGTTTGGCGACACTGGCGGTCCTCAGCGCCGCGCTGACCGCGCCGCTCAAGGGCGGTAACGCCATCGCTGGATTGCTGGTCCTGCCGCTGGCGGTGCCGCTGCTGATTTTCGGCGCTGGACTGCTTAACCCGGCGGGAGCGGGCGCACTCAAACTGCTCGCGGCGTCGAGCTTGCTGCTGACGGCGATTGGGCCCTTTGCCGTTGGCGCGGCGCTAAGAGCGTTGCGAGAATAGCCTGTCCTGCCCTCCGGTCGGCGGGAGGGGAGAAGGCCATCCCAAATGAAAAGGGCCGGAGTTTCCCCCGGCCCTCTCGTGTCTCATGGTCTAGCGCAGCGCTTAAGCGCCAGCGACATCCGCCACATCAACCTTGACGCCCGGACCCATGGTCGAGCTCAACGCGATCTTGCGGACATATTTGCCCTTTGCGCCCGACGGCTTGGCCTTGATCACCGCTTCGACAAAGGCGTCGAAATTCTGGCGCAGCTTTTCCTCGCCGAACGATAGCTTGCCAAGGCCAGCATGGATGATCCCAGCCTTTTCGACGCGATACTCGATCTGACCGCCCTTGGCGGCCTTCACCGCTTCGGCGACGTTCGGGGTCACGGTGCCCAGCTTGGGGTTCGGCATCAGGCCCTTGGGACCCAGCACCTTACCAAGACGGCCGACGATGCCCATCATGTCCGGCGTCGCAATAACGCGGCCATAGTCGAGGTTGCCGGCCTGCATGTCTTCCAGCAAGTCTTCGGCGCCCACCTTGTCGGCCCCGGCGGCAAGCGCGGCTTCGGCCTTGTCGCCGCGGGCAAACACGGCAACCTTGACGTCCTTGCCGGTTCCGGCGGGCAGCGTCACAACGCCGCGGACCATCTGGTCGGCGTGGCGCGGATCGACGCCCAGGTTCATCGCGATTTCCATCGTCTCGTCAAACTTGGTCGAGGCGAGCTCGCGCACCGTCTTGATGGCTTCGTCAACCGCAAACAATTTCTGATTGTCGTGCTTTTCAGCCAGCAACTTGGCCTTTTTCGAAAGTGCCATGATCAGCCCTCCACCACTTCAAGGCCCATCGAACGCGCGCTGCCCTCGATAATCTTGGTCGCCTGTTCGATCGAATTGGCATTCAAATCCTTCATCTTGATCTCGGCGATCTCGGCGAGCTTTGAGCGCGCAATTTTGCCTGCGCTCAGCTTGCCGGGTTCCTTCGATCCCGACTTCAGGTTCGCGGCCTTCTTGATCAAATAGGTCGCGGGCGGCGTCTTGGTGACATAGGAAAAGCTCTTGTCGGCATAAACGGTGATGATCACCGGCGTCGGCGTGCCCTTTTCCAGGTCACCCGTCGACGCGTTGAACGCCTTGCAGAATTCCATGATATTCACGCCGCGCTGGCCGAGGGCCGGCCCGAGCGGCGGCGACGGCGTGGCGTTGCCAGCCGGCACCTGCAGCTTGATATAGCCGCTGATTTTCTTGGCCATGATGGCCTCCTTCTTCTCTCTGTCGTCGCTGCCGAAGCAGTGACTCAAGTTATGCGGTCAAACAGCAGTTCGAAAACCGCCTCCCGCGCGAAATCCACGCCCGAGGACGCGGAAGCGAGCGCCGTTAGCGCGCGATGTCGGGAAAAGCAAGCCCGTGCGGGCTTACTTCATCCGTTCAACCTGTTCGAAGTCCAGCTCGACGGGGGTCGGGCGGCCAAAGATCGAAACGGACACCTTGACGCGCGCCTTGTCGAAGTCGAGTTCCTCGACCAGCCCATTGAAGCTGGCGAAGGGCCCTTCGAGAACCTTGACCTGATCGCCGATTTCATAATCGACGCGCACTTCGGTCTTGGGCCGCGCGGCGGCCTCGGCCTTGCTGTTCAGAATGCGGGCTGCCTCGGCCTCGCTGATCGCCTGCGGCTTGCCCGACGAGCCGAGGAAGCCCGTCACCTTCGGTGTGTTTTTGACAAGGTGATAGACATCATCGGTCATCGTCAGCTTGGCGAGCACATAGCCGGGGAAGAATTTCCGCTCGGTCTGCACCTTCTTGCCGCGCTTGATTTCGGTGACCATCTCTGTCGGCACTTCGACCGATTCGACCAGCTGCGACAACCCCAGCCGTTCGGCATCGGCGATCACCTGATCGCGCACCTTGTTCTCGAAACCCGAATAGGCGTGAATAATATACCAGCGCGCCATGTGCCCCAATCCAAATCCTGTTCAAATGCGGCGGGTGGTCAGCCCGCCAGCGACGTCAGCCAACGCACGGCCATCCCAAAAACCGTGTCGATGCCCAGAAAGAAAAAGGCCAAAATCGTTGCCATGATGAACACCATGATGGTGGTCATCATCGTTTCACGGCCCGTGGGCCAAACGATTTTGCGCGCCTCGGCACGCACCTGATTGACGAATTCGCCGGGGCTGGTCTTGGCCATAAATCTGCTTTCCTTGGCTGCCCGGACCATAGCCCCCTCCACCGGCGGCGGGCCGGTGCGGTGAGAACCCTGATGTCGGGATAGGGGGCATTTAGTGCGGTTGCGGCGATGTTGCAAGGGGCGGCTGCGGCACCTCGCCGCGCGGCCAGCACTGGATCAATAGCACCAGCAAAAGGGCGACCATCAGCCATCCCAGCGTTGGTAAGCCGGAGAACAGCCAGTGGATCAGGTCGGCGGAAGCAGCGGCATTGCGCGCATCAAATTCGCCCGCGTCGAGCAGCGCATAGGAAAGTGCAATCGCGCTCGCGACGCCGATCTTTTGCATCAACATCGTGATCGCAAACAGAAATGCGGTGCGATCACGCCCACAGCGCGCGGCATCATAGGGTGCCAGATCGCTGATCATACCATAAATGAACAATAGGCCGACGAAGCCCGATCCCAGTAGCAGCGTAAAGCCCAGCGCCTGCCCCAACCCGACGGGCCGCGCAAACAGGCTGGCGCATAAAATCGCCGCCACAAATAGCTCCATCGCGATCATGCCGCGTCGTTTGCCCCAGCGCCGCGCCACCCCCGTCCACAGCGGGGTGCTGAGCGCCCCGCCGACGAAGGTCGCGAACAGCAAAAGCGAGCTGCTGTCATCAAGGCCCAGCACCCCATCGGCAAAGAAGACAAACAAGGACGTCAGCGTGCCAAAGGCAAAGCTGTTAAAAAATTGGATGGCATAGACCAGCAGCAACGGGCGAAAGCGCAGCGTCACAGCGATTTCGCGCCGCCAGTCCATCGTCACCATCGGCACGGGCGCAGCGGGCGGCAACCGCGTCGTTGCATAAAGGGCCATGGGCAATGCCAGAGCGACCAGACTGGCATAGGCGATAATCCGCCCTTGCAGGCTCAAACCCGGGATCAATGCCTGCGCCGCTGCCGGCGCGGCAAAGGCAACGACCAGAAACAGTTTCGACGTCCATTCGCGCGCGCCGAACAAGCGGCTGCTGGCATCGCTCGTCTGTGCCAGCCCCGATCCCCAGGACAGATACGACACATCATAAACGCTAAAACTGGAGTAAAAAAGCAGCAACAGGGGCAGCAGCAGCCAGAACGGAAAAGTGTCCCCCACAACCACCAACAACACCAGCAACAGTGCCAGCGGCACCGCGGCGCGCCACATCCACGCGCGGTGCGGCGTCCCGCGTGCGGTGCTGCGGTCGATCCAGGTGCCGATCAGTGGATCAATCACCCCGTCCCACAGCGTTGAGATTGAAAACATCAGGCCAACGAGTCCGACCGCGATCACCCCGCCTTCGCTGATATAGGGCGGCAGATAGACGCTGAATGGCAAGCCAAGGATCGCGACCGGCCCAACCGCAATGGCAAAGGCGACCACTGTGCTGCGCGGCAGCACCGTGTCAGTCGGGTTGGACAAGCGCTCGGCCATGTAATGCCAAGCATCGCACTGCTTGGAGCAATGTCAAGGAATCCGCGCGCTAAGCACAAATTTACCACTTTGTGCCAGTGGCTTATCCGCAAATCTCGGTCGGGAGGATTTCATGGAACGTGCCGCGTCCGGCTTTGGCCGCAAGCCGGTGTTGCCGGAAGGAACCGGCTATTATCGCGGCGACGTCGACCCTGCACGTGCAGTTCCGCGTCCGGTGCCCGTTGCTGCGCCGCCGGTCGCGACCGGGTCTGTCCCGTCACCATCCCCTTCCCCCGCCGTGGCCAGGGCCCCGCGCATCAACAGCGACGAAGTCGACTTCCAGATTCTGGGCCATGAACTTCAATTTCTCGAGATCGCACTTGACCCCGGCGAGGCAGTGATCGCCGAACCTGGCGCGCTGGTGTGGAAGGATTTTGCCATCGACATGAGCACCACGCTCAGCGACGGCAGCGCAGAGGATGAGGCGATCATCAGCAAACTGCTGGGCGCAGGCAAACGCGCCTTGATGGGTGAAGGGCTTTTCACCGTTACTTTCACCAACCAGGATTTTGGCGGATCCACACCGGCGTGCATCGCTTTTTCCGCGCCGGTGCCGGGCAACATCGTCCCGCTGCGGCTGCCCGATCATGGCGGCAAGGTAATCTGCCAGAAACAGAGCTTCATCGCCGCCACGCGCGGCACCCGCGTCGGGCTGAAACTCATCCCCGGTATCACCCGCTCCAACGGGGCGAGCCGCGCCCGCGCCGTCATGACCGGTATGCTCGGCGGCGAAGGCTTTCTGATGCAGGTGATCGAGGGCAGCGGCCACGCCTTTGTTCATATGGGCGGCACCGTCATCGACCGCGAACTGGCCGCCGGCGAGCGCATCCATGTCGATCCGGGCTGCGTCGCGGCCTACACGGAAAGCGTTGATTACAGCATCGTTTCGGCCGGCGCAGGGCTGCGCAACAAGATGTTCGGCGGCGAAGGCTTTATCTTCGCCGCCCTGACGGGTCCCGGTCGCGTGTGGATCCAGTCTATGCCCTTTGCTCGCCTTGCCGCGCAGTTTGCCGCAATGCAGGCCGGAGGCAACGTTTTCGGCGAATTGGGCGAGGAAGCTGCCACGGGCGCGGGGAAAGCAGTGGCGCTCGGCGCTGTCGGCCTTGCCGGGGCAGCAGTCACGTCGGGCGGTGCGCTTGGCGAAGACGGCGTGCTGGGTACGTTTGGCAAGCTGTTCGGCGACTGACACCAGAAGCGATTCTAGCGCCAGCCGCCGATTGCGACCCGGTCAGGGGGCGACCATGTCCAGCAAACCTTCCTCGGCCATCGCCCGCTGCACACCGGGCCGCGCCGCGACGCGCGCCTGATACGCGACCAGCACTGGCCAAGGCGCCAGATCAAGCGCAATGAAATTGTGCCAGTTGATGATGGTGAACAAATAGGCATCGGCAACCGTAAACTGCTCGCCCGTCAGATAGGGGCGCTCTGCCAGCGCCGCTGCGACAAAATCATAGGCACGCTGGATCTGGGTCAATGCAATCGCTTTGGCCTCCGCCGGATAATCTGCCTTGAACAGCGGCACATGGGCCTTGTGCATTTCGGTCGCGATATAATTGAGCCATTGTTGCACGCGCGCGCGCTCAATGGTCGCGGGCGGCGGCAGCAGGCCCGCTTCAGGGCGCTGATCGGCAATATATTGCACGATCGCCGCACCTTCGGTCAGCAATTCGCCATTGTCCAGCACCAGTGCGGGCACCGCGTCGTGCGGGTTGATGTCCTTTAGCGGCACGCCGCTAGCAGTGGTCTTGGTGGCTAGATCGACCCGCTCGATGTCATAGGCAATGCCGGTTTCGGCGAGCACGATGTGCGGCGACATGGCGCAGGAAGCGGGGCTGTAGAAAAGTTTCATGGCTAGGGTCTCCACGGGAAGGATTGGCAATTTTGTGCGTGAACACCGCGCCCATTTATGCCATTAGTTACTTTCGGCAAGTAGATACCTTAAAGTAACTAGTTCCTCTGGAGTAACCTAAGGCCATGGCAACCGCCCCGATCGACCTCACCAAGTTCAGCAGCATGGATTGCCCCCTGCACGGACTGGTCACGATTTTGAGCGGGCCTTGGACGACCTATATTCTGTGGCTGATCCGCCAGCGCGGGCCACAGCGCTTTGGCCAGCTCAAGAAACAGATGCCGGGCATTTCGGCGAAGGTACTGACCGAACGCCTGCGCATGCTCGAACAGGTCGGCATTCTTGACCGCGAACAAGAACTGACCATCCCTCCGAAAGTTACCTACAGCCTGACGCTGCGCGGCCATGAACTAGACCGGGCACTCGATGCGCTGGACGCGCTAGCGTTGAAATGGAGCGGGCGGACCGACTGGAATTAGGCCGTGAACCGATCGCGCTTTCCTACATGCGCGCAATATGGCTTAACGCAGCATATGGATGCCCGCGATGCCAGCCCCCGCCACCACCAATTTAGCAATGGCGACCAGGCGTCTGCAATTGTGAGTGAAGTTGCGCAGTTTTCTGCGCCTTTCGGACCTGGCAGGGGCAGCAGGACTCGAACCCGCGACCCTCGGTTTTGGAGACCGATGCTCTACCAACTGAGCTATACCCCTAGGCCGGACGAGGCCCATAGCCGCACAGCACCACTTGGCGCAAGGGGGCTGATCGGTGCCTAACCCGCGCGAAGCGCCGTCCACCACTGCGCCGGTCAATTTGCTTGGCGGCATTGCGCTGCGGCTCTGCGCGATGCTGGGCCTCGCTTTGATGTTTGTAACGGTGAAGCTGGTGGCCGACGAAGGCATCCATATCGCCGAAAGCCTGTTTTGGCGTCAGGCCTTTGCCCTGCCCTTCATCCTTTTGTGGGTCATGACCCACGGGGGACTGCGAGCCGTCCGCACGCGCCGTATCTGGGCCCATGGGCGCCGCGCGGCGATGGGGCTGACCGGCATGGCGCTGAACTTTGGCGGGGTCATCCTGCTCCCGCTGGCGGAAGCGACCACGATCAGCCTGTCGGTACCGATCTTCGCGACCATTTTCGCTGCGCTTTTGCTGCGCGAGCCAGTCGGTCGCGCGCGCTGGAGCGCGGTCCTGTTGGGGTTTGTCGGGGTGTTTGTTGTGCTCCAGCCCGGGGGCATGGGCGCGTTTGACGGTCCGCATATGACCGGTGCACTGGTCGCGCTGGCCGGCGCTATTGTGACGGCGCTGATTACCATTGCTGTGCGCGATTTGGGGCGCACCGAAACCACCGTCGGGATCGTGTTCTGGTTCACCGCGCTATCGCTGATACCGCTGGGCGCAGCGTTGCCATTTGTCTGGACCCCGCACAGCGCGGAGCAATGGGGCTTGCTCGTGCTACTGGGGCTATCGGGTGCCGTTACCCAGATGCTCCTCACCGGCGCCCTGCGCCTTGCGCCGGTGTCCGTCGTCATTCCGATGGATTATTCCAGCCTGCTGTGGTCGGTGGCTTTCGGCTGGTGGTTTTTCGGCACATTGCCGGCCACGACAACATGGCTGGGGGCACCAATCATTATCGGCAGCGGGCTTTTCATCGCGTGGCGCGAGCATGTCAAAGCCGTCGAGCGCGCCAAGGAGATTGCCGCATGATCGCAAAGCCGACGCTTTACCACTGCGCCGATGCCCGCAGCTTGCGCTGCTTGTGGGCGGCTGAAGAGGTGGGGATGGACATCGACCTCAGCGTCATGCCCTTCCCGCCGCGCGCCTTCGCGCCCGAATATCGCGCTGTCAATCCGTTGATGACTATCCCCGGCTGGGTTGAGGACGGGCAGCTGATGACCGAATCGATCGCCATTTGTGAGCGCATTGCCGCGGACACACCGTTGGAGGTTCGCTCCGACGAGGCGGATTATTGGACGTACCGCAATTGGCTGCACCGCGCTGATGCAACGCTCACCTTTCCGCTCGCGATCATGCTGCGCTACACACGGGTCGAGTCTCCTGAACGCCGGCTGGTGCAGGCTGTGGACGACTATCGCGCTTTCTTCGGTGGCCGCGCCCGCAGCATCGAAGCCGCACTTGCCGACGGCCGCGACTGGCTGGTTGCAGGGCGTTTTACCATCGCAGATATCGCCGCCGGTTATGCCGCCTTCCTAGCGCAAAGCGTTGGCGCAAATCAGGAATTGGGCGAAGCCACGCAAGCATGGCTCGCCCGTTGCACCAGCCGCCCAGCCTTTATCCGCGCACGCGAACGGCAGAGTACCTGACAAACATCATTGACAGTCAAACATGTTTGACAGTAAAGAATGTTTGTCACCCGAATCGGTGGCGGACGGGATAGAGCGTGGAAAACCGGATCAAGGATTTGCGGATGGCCAGGGGCTGGAGTCAGGGCGAACTGGCGTCCCGGCTGGGCGTGACGCGGCAGACGATCAACGCGGTCGAAACCAACCGTTATGATCCCAGCCTGCCGCTCGCGCTGCGCGCGGCCAAGCTGCTCGGTGTGCCCGTCGACATCCTCTTTCTCGACGATTGGGAGCCTCAGGAGTGAGCATGATGAACATCGCATCCGACCCCGGCAATGCCCCCAGCGGCGGCCGTTGGCCATTGTGGCAGCGCACGGCGCTAGGCGGACTATTCGGGGCAGCGTGCGGGTACGGCGGGTTGAAACTCGCCCAGCGCTGGCTGCCTGCGGGCACTACGTTCCAGGACCTTTCCCCGGCGCAGGGCGCGGCCTTTCTGCTCGGCTTCATTGCTTTGATGGTCGGCCTCATCTGCCTCGCCATGTCCTATAGCCGCCGGCTTTATGAAAGCGAGAATTGGAGCGCTGAGGCCGGCCCCGACGAACATCGACAAATCGCTCCGCAACTACGCCTGTCGGCGATCGCGCTGCTCGCGATGGGTGCCGAATTTGTTGCGCTTGGCCTGCCGGTCGAGCCCATGCGCGCGCCGCTGGTCATTGGCGCAGTGATCACCGCGCTGATGGTGCAGCTTTGGGTCAATTGGCGTGTATGGCAAAACAGCGATGAACTCTATCGCACCATCGTGCTCGAGGGCAGTACGGTCAGCCTAGCCTTGGTTTTGTCATTGCTGACAATCTGGGGGCCACTGGCGCTTTACGGGCTTGTCGGCTTTGATCCGCTGAGCATCATCCTGCTCGTGTCGCTTTTGTGCATCATCCCGACAATTTGGCTGATCGTGCGGCGCGGGATGATCAATTGACCTGCCGCTCCATGCCTTCCCAATAGGGAGCGCGCAGCTCGCGCCGTAAAATCTTGCCCGATGGATTGCGCGGCAGCGCCGCTATCACGTCAACTGATTTCGGCACTTTGAAACCCGCCACCTTTTCGCGCGCCCAGTTGATCACGCTATCGGGATCGATGGTCACCCCTGGTTTGGGGACGCACACGGCCTTAACGGCCTCCCCCCATTTGGCGTCGGGCACGCCGATGACCGCGACCTCTTGCACTTGCGGATGGCCGAAAATGGCGCTTTCGACCTCGGCCGGATAGACATTTTCGCCGCCGGTGATGATCATGTCCTTCACCCGATCGTGGATGTACAAATATCCGTCGTCGTCCAGATAGCCCGCATCACCGGTCGCGATCCAACCATCGTCGGTCATCGTGCGCTTCGTCGCGTCGGGGAGGTTCCAATAGCCGAGCATATTGTTCGACGATCGCGTCCACACCTCTCCAACTTCGCCTACATCCAATGTTTCGCCTTGGTCGCCAACAATTTTCAACTCTACTCCCGGTAAGGGCTTGCCAGCCGAGCGCATGCGCGGATTACCATTGGGGTCATGATCCTCGGGCGGCAGCATACAAATGGTGCCAGTCGTCTCGGTCATGCCATATGCCTGCATGAACTGTGCCCCGAACACCTGCACCGCCTCGCGCAGCAGCTCGAGTGGAATGGGCGCCGCGCCATAGATCACATATTTCAGCCGGCTGTAATCGACCGTGCGGCAGCGCGGATGCATCAGCAGCATGTGCAGCGCGGCAGGAACGATGAAAAATCGCGTTACCCCGCCCTTCTCGACCGCATCGAAAACTGCATCGGGGGTGAATTCGGGCAGGATCACGCCGGGCAGGCCGGCCGATAGCGCCATCACGCCGAGCCCCGTACCGCCAATATGCGCGCACGGCATAGCAACCAGCACAGCTTCGTCATCATCCCATTGCTGATAGGGCAGCTGCGCATCGGCAACCACGCGGCGCAAGCCGAACAGGTTCCAATTCGACAGCACAGCACCCTTGGGATTTCCAGTCGTGCCGGACGTATAGAGCTGCAACACCGCATCGTCCCGCCCAGCCCCCAGAAAATCGCCGCGCGGGCTGGTTGTCATCCACGCACGCGTGGCATCGGCGGTCATCACGTGGCGCACGCCCGGCACTTGCCCGGAAAGCGCAGTCGGCGCGTCGTCGAACCCGTCGCCGAGGAACAAGATCTGCGCCTGCGTGTCGTTAATGATATAGGCCCATTCGGGTGGAGCGAGCCGCCAGCCCACGGGCACCATCACCACGCCCATTCGCGCCGCTGCGAAGAACAAGGTGAAGTACAGCTCACTGTTCTTGCCTAGATAAGCAACCCTGTCGCCCTTGCGCAGGCCCAGCGCCGCCAGCCCACCACAAATGCGTGCGCTATTCTCCTCTAGAGCGGCATAGCTTTGCACTCGGTCCCCTTCGCGCAGCGCGATGGTGGCGGGGCGCTCGGCCGCCCAATGGCGGATGAATTCGTCAAAGGTAGACAGATTTTCCGCGGACACAGACTTCTCCCGGATTGGTGGTGCGCTGACGGCACCATTCCCGAACAAGGTTGCGCAAATGATTGCGGCTTGCAACGCCCAATTCGGCTGGATGACAGTGCATCGTTCGATCAACCGCCATCCCCCACCGGCAAGCGGCGTCTCCGGTCATTGCTGTGTCAACCGCAATCGCCTAAAAGATTATTCTCTCTCAATTTTCCGGGGTTGTTCTTCATGCATCGCCAAACCATGCTGTTCGCCGCGCTGGCTTTCACTTCTGCGCTCGCGGCACCTACCGCACTGGCACAGCAAGCCAGCGAAACGACCGACAACCGCGAAATCGTGGTCACCGGCCGATCGCTCAAGGACACTGCCGAAGCCCTCACCGCGTGTCTGGCGCGGGGCTGCCCGCCCGACGAAGATGTCGCAGCCACGCTTGCGCATGCCGAAAACCAGTTCATCAGCGGCGAGTATGAGGGCGCACGGTCCACGCTGCTGAAGTCGCTCGGTCGCAACCGCAAACATGGACAAGCCTATCCGGTCCCCGTGTCCGACCTTTTGCGCGCCAACAGCCGCGTGGCGCTGCATATGGGCGAAGGCAAGAATTTCCAGCTTTCCGTTCTCGATATGCGCGATACCTTGAAGAAGGGCGTCGGCGCCGATGACCCGCGCACGCTGGTGGCGCAGATCGAGGTTGGCGATAGCCGCGCCAAGCTGGGTCACCCCGAAGAAGCGCAGCGCATTTACAAGGACGTCGAAAACCGCGCCATCGCGCTTGCACAGCCGCGCGTCGCAATGTTCGCGCGACTGCGCGGTGCAGTCCTGAAATATACGCTCGCCGAAAAGGCCAATCTGCCACAGGAAAAGAGCGAGGGGCGCGCAGCGCTGCAGGACATTGTCGACAACCCGCTGCCCGGCGCGAGTGAATTTGGGCTGGCCGCGCGGGTCATGCTGGCGCGTGCCGACCGTAAGTCGGGCAATGAGGAAACGACTGCCGCCATCTTGCGCGAGTTCGCCGCCACCGGCGGCGCGACCCGGCCAGTACTGTTATTCAGCGAGCCGATCGAGCGCATCGACTTGACCAGCAGCGCCGGCGACGGCCAGGCCCCCGGCAATACCACGTCACGCCTGACCGCGCTGAATACTAGCGACCAGTGGGCCGACATCGGTTTTTGGGTCAATCCCGACGGCCGCGTCTCTGACGTCGAAGTGCTGCGCGGCAAGGGCAATCGCCAGTGGCTCAAACCCGTTTTTGCGCACCTCAATGGACGCATTTACGCCCCGCTCAAGAAGGATGGGAATGACGGCACTCCTGGATTCTACATGATCGAGCGCTATACATTGACGGCGCGCTTCACGAATGATGCCACGGGGTCACGATTGCGTACGCGCGAAGCTACGCCGCGTATCGAACGGCTGGATATCACGCCCGAGGATTATGCGCCGCCAAAAGACGTGGCATCGGCGGGGCGGTAAACCAGCATCAAATTGTTGGCGGGCATCGCTACGCGCCGATACAATTTCAATCCTTGCTTTGCTGCAGCTGCACTGACTTCACGCACGTTGCGCAGACCCCATGTCGGGTCCCGCGCCCGCAGGTTGGCGTTGAACTCCATGTTGCTTGGCGCAGTAGCAACGCCATCTTCGATGAACGGCCCATAAAGCATCAGCGGCTGCCCCGTGCCAAGCAATCGCCGCGCGCCCGCCATCAGCCCCAGTGTCGCTGCCCATGGGCTAATATGCACCATATTTATGCACAAAATGGCATCGGAGGAAGCAACAGGCCAATCGTCCGCTGCAGCATCCAGCATCAGCGGAGCGCGCACATTTTGCGCCCCCGCATCCCCAGCCCACGCCGCAATCGAAGCGAGGGCTGCCGGATCAGGATCACTTGGCTGCCAGTCGAGCGCGGGAAATTGGTCCGCGAAATAGACCGCATGTTCGCCCGACCCGCTCGCCACCTCCAGCACTAAGCCTGACGACGGCAATTCTGCAGCCAACACCGCCGCAATCGCCTCGCGGTTACGCAGCGTCGCCGGAGCATGGCGTTTTTCGGCGGAACGTGCCGCCTCGCCCGGCAGCCACGGCCCATCGCTCACCTGACGCGCCGGTTCTTGCTCCGCGCTGCTGGTTCGCGCAGAACCAGCCAGATCAGCAACCCGACCGGGCCTGCCATCAGTGTGGCGAATAGCACCGGCACCTGCGCGACACGCGAAAAGCCCTTATTGTCGGCATCGCGCGCTATCCACAGGCCAGTGAACAGGTCGAACGCCAGATAGTGGGTCCAACCAATGACGATCCCGGCATCGCTGGCAAACAGCTTGCGAATGCCGGGGATGTCATAGGTGAAAGAAGCCATACTGCTTCCCTCGGCCGCACCCCCAATCAACAAGGCAAAACAGATGACATAGATGAGGCAGAGAAGGCCGACACCCAAATACATGACCAGCGACAACAGCGCCGGTTTCCGCGGCGCGAACCACAGAATCAGCCAGCCGAGAATAGCGATCCCATTAGTGAGCGAAAATACGCCATCCCAGCTCATTAAGCCTGTCCTTCTGTGGTTGCAGCGGCCGTCCCGTACCAGCGAAAGCGGCGCACAAACAGCCCGATCGACACGGGCAACGTCGCATAGGCAAAGGGCGCCCATACCCCGAACCCGGGTATGCGCGTAAGCAACACCGCGACCACACCGGTTACAGCGCAAATTCCCCAGATGACCGCCTGTCCTAACGCCTCGCGCGGTTCTGGGACTTCGGCCGACCCGCGGCGCGCGTCGAGGAACAGCAACATAACAATCACGCTCATCGCAGTGAAACCAATTCCGTAGAGCGCGAACATGTCGGCTATCCGCCCGCCATAGTCATCGGGACGGCCCGACAGAAAACTGGCAAAAGATGCCGCCATTGCCCGCAGCGGATGAACGTAGAGGAGCACAGTAAACACCAGCGCCAGAGTCAATATGATCCCGCGCCAGTCACCCACTCCGCGCAGTCTGCGCCAGCGCACATGAGCCAGCCAAAACATCACCATGATGGCAAAGCCGAAGGCAAAGCTGGGCGCACCTGCCGCCACGGCAGCCAGATCGTCGAAACTGGGCGTGTCGCTACTCCCGCCAGCGACCATCAGCGTCACGGCAAAGGCGAAGGCGGCATCGGTGAAGGCATCAAGCCGCGCCATCCCGCCTGCCATCGCCCTATTCCCCCTATTCCGCCGCCTCGGGCAGCGGCGCTTCCTTCCATACTAGCACCGGTTTGCGCGCGGCGAGCGTTTCGTCAAGCCGCGCGCGCGGAGCAAAATGCGGGGCTGATTTCAGCGCCGGGTCGCCCTGCTTGGCACGCCGCGCCACGCTAGCCAGCGCACCGATGAACTGGTCGAGCGCCGCCTTGCTCTCGGTCTCTGTCGGCTCAATCAGCATCGCGCCGTGGACGACCAGCGGGAAATAGACCGTCATTGGGTGAAAGCCCTCATCAATGAGGCCCTTGGCGACGTCGAGTGTCGAAAAGCCGTCGGGGAAGCCCTCATCGCTGAACAGCGCCTCGTGCATGCACGGTCCCGATGCCGCAAAAGGTGCATCGAGCACGCTTTCCAGACTGCGAAGGACATAGTTGGCATTAAGCACTGCATCCTCGGCCACTTGACGCAGCCCATCAGCACCGTGGCTCATGATGTATGACAGCGCGCGGGTGTACATACCCATCTGGCCGTGGAACGCCGTCATGCGGCCAAATGTCGCCGGATGCATCTCGCCCGCTGATTCCTCCTCGACCAGTTTGTAGGTCCCGTCGGGCATGCGCGCGACGTAGGGGATCGGCCCATATGGCGCGAGCGCTTCGGACAGCACTACCGGCCCCGAGCCTGGCCCGCCCCCGCCGTGCGGGGTGCTGAAGGTTTTGTGCAGGTTGATGTGCATGGCATCAATACCAAGATCGCCGGGGCGCACCCGACCGACGATAGCGTTGAAGTTCGCCCCGTCGCAATACACATAGCCGCCCACCGCGTGCACCGCGTCCGAGATACGCTTCATATCGCGTTCAAACAGGCCGCACGTGTTGGGATTGGTGATCATCACCCCCGCTACATCGGGACCGAGCCGCGCCTCGAGCGCTGCCAGATCAACCCGGCCTTCGGGCGTTGCGGGAATGTTTTCGACGCGAAAACCGGCAAAAGCCGCCGTCGCCGGATTGGTGCCATGCGCGCTTTCGGGGACCAATATTACCGGGCGATCCTCGCCGCGGGCTTCCAGCGCCGCCTTTATGCACAAGATGCCGCACAGCTCGCCATGCGCGCCCGCCTTGGGCGACATCGCAACGCCATACATGCCTGTCAACGCAATCAGCCATTCCGCAAGTTCGTGCACCACCTGTAGCGCACCTTGCACCGTTTCTTGCGGTTGCATCGGGTGAACGTCGCCGAACCCCGCCATGCGCGCGACCTTTTCATTGAGGCGCGGGTTATGCTTCATGGTGCAACTGCCAAGCGGGAACAGGCCAAGGTCGATGGCATAATTCTGCCGTGACAGCCGGGTGTAATGGCGCACCGTTTCGGGCTCAGACAGGCCAGGCAGACCGATAGTCTGGTTGCGTGCCAGATTGCCCAGCTTGCTGGCAACCGCAGGCGCCGGGGCAATATCGACCCCGCACGTCTCGGTCGTACCAATCTCAAAAATCAGTGCTTCTTCCAGCATCAGCGCGCGATTGCCCGTCGAGGTTGCTGGCATGCCTCCATCCTGATTGGCCGCCATCTCGGGGCGCCAGCCGCCAGGGTTGAGCCCGCTCATTATGCTTCTCCTGCATGCAGCGCCTCGCGAAGCGCGGTTTCCAGGGCATCGAAATCGTCGTCGCTCGCAACTTCGGTCACCGCCACAAGTAGGCCATTCGCCAACCTCGCCTCGTCGGCATAGAGGCGTCCCAGCGACACCCCGCCGAGCACACCGCGGGCCGCCATATGGTGCACCGCGACGCGCGCCTCAACGGGAAGTTCAAGGCAGAATTCATTGAAAAAGCTGTCGTTGACCAAACGCACGCCGGGGATTGCTGCAAGTCGTTCCGCCAGCTGCACCGCACGTGCATGGTTGAGCGCGGCCAGATCGCGCAAGCCGTGTTCGCCGAGCAAAGTCATATGAATGCTGAACGCCAAAGCACAGAGCCCAGCATTCGTGCAGATGTTGCTTGTCGCCTTCTCGCGCCGGATATGCTGCTCGCGCGTTGACAGCGTCAGCACGAACCCGCGCTTGCCATCGGCGTCGACGGTCTGGCCGCACAGACGCCCAGGCATTTGGCGCACATATTTTTCCTTGGCCGCAAACAGGCCCACATAGGGGCCCCCGAATTGCAGCCCCACGCCCAGTGCTTGTCCTTCGCCAACCACGATGTCCGCGCCAATCTCACCAGGCGATTTGATCGCGCCCAACGCGACCGGCTCGGTCACCACTGCGACCAGCAGCGCGCCCTTGGCATGCGCGGCCGCAGCAAGCGGTGCCAAGTCGCTGATCCGTCCCAATATGTCGGGATATTGAACAACCACGCAGCTAGTGCTGTCGTCGATGGCCGATGCCAGCGCATCCAGCCCCATGTCGGCTTCAAGCACCGGCACAGCTGGCTCGACTATATCGCCGGTGAAGCGCGCCATGCTCTTGGCGATGCTTACATAGTGGGGGTGAAGACCGCTGCTTAATATTGCCCGCGAACGCTTGGTCACACGCCCGGCCATGCTGATCGCCTCCCAGCACGCGGTCGAGCCATCGTACATTGATGCATTGGCGACATCACAGCCCAATAGCCGCGCGACCTGCGTCTGGAACTCGAACAACATTTGCAAGGTGCCCTGCGCAATTTCGGGCTGATAGGGAGTATAGGCGGTCAGGAACTCGCCGCGCTGGATTAAATGGTCGACGCTTGCGGGGACGTGATGTTTGTAGGCGCCCGCCCCTAGGAAGAAGGGATGGTGCGACGCCGCCATATTTTTGCGCGCAAGGCGGCTGAAGTGCCGCTCGACCGACATTTCACTGGCATGCAGCGGCAAGCCCGCGATGGGGCCACCCAACTGTGCCTCTGCTGGGACGTCGACGAACAAGTCGTCGATGCTGTCGGCGCCAATGGTGGCAAGCATCGCTTGCCGGTCGTCAGGGGCGAGGGGAAGGTATCGCATCGGGGGAGAGTTCCTGGAATCGGGCCTAAAGGTCGGCGATAAAGGCTTTGTATGCCGCCGCGTCCATCAGCCCATCGAGCTGCGACAGGTCGCTCAGTGTCATACGAAAAAACCAGCCTTCCCCTTCAGGATCGCTGTTCACGAGCGAAGGGTCGTCCTCGAGCGCCGAATTTCCGGCGGTAACTGTGCCGTCGACTGGCGCATACACATCGGAAGCGGCCTTGACCGATTCAACGACGGCCGCATCTCCGCCTTTCGTGACCTCGGCTCCGGTGTCCGGCACTTCGACAAACACAATGTCACCCAGCTGGCTTTGCGCATAATCGGTAATGCCGACAGTCGCGGTATCGCCATCGACGTCGATCCATTCATGCTCTTCGGTGTAGTAACGCGGCATGGTGTTCAGCCTTTCTTGCGGACATAGCGGTGGGGGATGAAGGGCAAAGGCGTAACAGTGACGGGCACGTGGCGCCCACGCACTTCGGCTTCCAGTGAAGTGCCAGATGCGCTTTGCGCCGCGGCGACATAACCCATGGCGATGGGCGCGCCTACGCTGGGCGCAAAGCCGCCCGAAGTTACCCGTCCAACCTCGATGTCACCAGCAAACAGCCGTGCACCTTCGCGCACGGGCAATTTGCCGCCGACTGACAGCCCGACCAGCTTGCGCGCCGTGCCGTCGGCCAAGGCCTTAAGGATCCGGTCAGCGCCGGGAAATCCACCCTGCTCCCGCCGGACCTTGGATATGGCAAAGCTGGCACCGGCTTCGACCGGATCGGTCGTCAGGTCCATGTCATGCCCATAAAGTGGCAAACCCGCCTCAAGCCGCAACGAATCGCGCGCGCCCAAGCCCACCGGTTTCACCTCATCCATTCTGCACAGCGCGTCGGCAAAAGCCGCGAGCGCCTCGTTCGGCAGGGAAATCTCGAAACCGTCTTCACCGGTATAACCCGACCGGCTGACGCCGATGGAATGTCCCTGCCATTCTGTGCGCATCGCCTGCATAAACACCAGATCGGATACCGCCGGCACCAGCCGCGCCAGTGCCTGTTCCGCCTCGGGCCCCTGCAATGCCAGCAGACCATAATCCTCATTATGATTGATTGTGATTTCGTCGGGCAGATGATCGCGCAAGTGCGCTATGTCGTCCCACTTTACCGCGCCATTGACGACCAAGCCAAGCTGGTCGCCTTCGTGAGTGATCATCAGGTCGTCAAGAATGCCGCCATCGTCGGCGAGCAGCAGCGAATAGCGCATCCGCCCTGGCTTCAGCGCCGAAATATCGCCCGGCACCAGTTTCTCCAGCGCCACCGCAATGTCGGCAATCGGCTGGCCAGTGAGATGCAACTGACCCATATGGCTGACATCAAACAGCCCGGCGTGTTCCCTCGTCCATAGATGCTCGGCCATGATGCCTTCATATTGAATCGGCATCAAATAGCCCGCAAAGGTCACCATCCGCGCGCCGCGCGCGCGATGCCAATCGCCCAGCACCAGCTCTTCGGGCGGCAGATCGTCAATTTGGTCGGTATCGCTCAAGCCCGTCACTTCCGCCGCAAAGGTTGCACAGCACAGCTGCGCCTTGCGGCGCGCCATGCTGCCCCCTCTGTCACGGAACCTGAGAGCTTTCCCCCGCTTGTTGCGAGGTTACCCCTTCGGTGCCCCGGACAGTGATCCGGGGGCTTTCCAGAGCGTCGCTATCAACCCACGCGGTCCTTTTGCCTGAGAGATTCCGGGGCGGTTGCTCCTTCGGCGGCCGTTTTTACATCCGCTCCTATCGAACCGCCAGCTAGCTGGCACCAATATGAGCGGCGAATCCGGCCCTCTCCCGCGCTGTCAGCGACTAGGCAAGCCTTGGCGCGCGGCCCTGCTTGAGTCAATCCGCGAGTGCCACGATTGCATCATGCTCGTGAAAATGCGCTCCCGTACCGCCAACCGCGGCCAGCTTCGCAATGGCCGCTGCAACCCTGTTGCCGGGGATTGACCGGTACCGACGCAGCCTTCCATGCAGCAGCGCGTCAGTCAGTGGCGCGGCCAGCATCGCCAGTGCCTCGCCGGGCCGCGCCGGGCCGCCGCGCGCACCCGTCAACAGACCCGGTCGCAGTATATCAAGTCGAACAAAGCCCAGTGCACTTAGCGCTGCTTCGACCTGACCCTTGGTTTGGAGATAAAAGTTAGCCGTCTTTGTCGACGCACCGACCGAAGACACCGCAATAAAGTGCTGCGCCCCGGCATCCTTCGCCGACTGTGCGACCGCCAGCACCAGATCATGATCGACCGCCCGGAACGCAGACTGCGACCCGGCCTGACGGATGGTGGTGCCCAGCGTGCTGACCGCAACCTCCGGTCGAACCGATGCAATTCGCGCTGGCCAATCCTCTATCGGCGCCACAATCAGTTCTACGCCGTTCGCCACTTGCATCGGGCGCCGCGCCACAATGGTCAAATTCTCCGGTGGCACCAGCTTCGCCACCTGCGTGCCAATCATCCCCGTCGCACCGGCCAGCAGAACGCGACGCGCCTCAGACATGTGCCAGCGCCTCTGGAACTGCATCGCGGCCGTGCAGCTCGGCAAAACGGTCGATGGCAAAGCGGTCAGTCATTCCCGCAATATAGTCGCCGATATGGCGCGCGCGGGCAATCGAGTCTTTCGGCATGCGCGAATCCCAGCTTCCGCCGAGCGGCGCACCGTTTGCAAAGGCTTCGAACAGCGCCGTTACAACATGCGCTGCCCCGGCTGCAGCGGCCAACTGGCTAGGGTGATGATACAGCTGCCGGTACATGAAAGCCTTGAGCTGGCGCTCTGCCGCGCCGAGTTCAGCCGAAAAGCCAACCAGTGTTTCCCGCGCCGCGCGCACCTCGGCAACGCTGCCTACCCCCGCCTCTGATACCCGCGCGCGCGTTTCGGCAATGACATCATTTACCATCAATCCAATCTGATCGCGCACCAGCTCACGCAGCAGCCGGTCGGGTGCCGCGCCTGGATAGCGGGCTTCGACCAGCCGGTAATTCTGTGCGGCCCAGGGTTCACCCAGCAGCATATCGCGCGTCAACAACCCGGCACGCACCCCATCATCGATATCGTGGTTGTCATATGCGATGTCATCCGCAATTGCCGCCACCTGTGCTTCCAGCGAAGGATGGCTCGCGAGTTCCAGCCCGATGTCCGCATCGACTTCCGCTAGCGCCCAGGGTGGAGCTGGCACCGGCCCATTATGCTTGGCCAACCCTTCCAGCGTTTCCCACGTCAGGTTCAAACCATCAAATGCTGGATAAGGGCATTCCAGCCGAGTTAAAGTTCGCAGCGTGTGGCCATTGTGGTCGAAGCCGCCGGCGTCCGCCATAGCTGCGCCCAAAGCTGCTTCGCCAGCGTGACCGAAGGGCGGATGACCAATGTCATGCGCCAAACAAAGCGCTTCGGTTAGGTCCTCGTTCAGCCCCAGCGCGCGCGCGATAGCCCGGCCAATTTGGGCCACTTCGATGCTGTGCGTCAGACGGACGCGATAATGATCGCCGTCGGGGGCCATGAACACTTGCGTCTTGTGACGCAAACGGCGGAATACGATGGAATGGATTATGCGGTCGCGATCGCGCTGGAAAGCATCGCGCGGCCCGCGCTGCGCGCTGCTTGCCTCGGCATGCGCGCGCCCGCGGCTATGCGCCGGATCGGATGCGCAGCGCGCCAGATTGCTCATCGTACCGGGGTCACCTCTTCGCCGGCGCTGCTTGACCATTGGAAACCGTCGCCGCCGGCTTTTTTATAGGCTGCAAGCCATGTTGCCGCGGCCTTGGCGCTGGCGAACGGTCCGACGACCAAGCGACGGGTGCGGCCCCATTCCGCGGTCCCGGCCTTTTGTCCCTTCATCTCAGCGGGATATTTTTTGGTCAGGCGACCGAAATCGCCAGCCAGCGCCGACGCATTGGCCCCGGTTGCCACCTGCACCCACACCCGCGCCGGATGAGCCTTCTTTTTGTCAGACTCGGCTTTGGCTTTGGCATCGGCTTCGGCTTTGACCCGCGCTGCCGCAATCTCGCGCTTGCGCGCTTCAGCCTCAGCTTCGGCAGCGCGGCGCTGCTCGGCCTTCACCGCTTCCAGCGCCGCTAGGTCGAGCGCACCGGCCGAAGTGGCCAACTCGCTGTCAGGCACCGTGAGCCCGGCTATGACTGCCGCCAAATCACCCGATGGGCCAGCAGGGCGCTCTGGCCGCGCAACCGCGACTGCAACTGGCGGCGGAGGCGCCGCGCTAACTGGCACGGCGGCGCTGGGCCCCGGCGTGGGCGCGGGCATCCGCATTATTGTGGGGGTCGGCGCGGGACCGGGGGTTGGCGTGGCGGGGCGTGCCGCTATCACTACCGGCGGCGGAGCGGGCTTGGGCGTTGGGCCAGGCGCTGGCCGCGGCGGCGTAACGGGCAGCCCGGGTTTGGATGCCCCGGGGAGCGCTCCAAAATGCGCCGCTGCGGCCTGTTGCGCCGGCGTAAGGCCCTGCAGCCGCGCCAGAAAAGGAATGATGTTGGCCGCCATAGGACCCGGCATGGTCGCGTTAACAATCTCGCGCGCTTCGGCTTGGCGCCCGGCGATAGCGTAAATCATCGCGCGCGTGCGCCATGCCGCCCGGTCCTGCGTGCGCAGTTGGGGGGTCAGGACCTGAATAGCGCGATCAACCTGCCCGCTAATCCCTAGCGAGAGTGCATAGCGCCGGACCGTTTCCGCGTCGTTCGTTTGCGTTAGCGCCGCTTCATAATCGCGCTGCGCCGCATCCTGCCGGCCAAGCAGATCCTGGGCTAGCCCCCGATCCGACAGATACATGCGTTCCGGCGCCCCCAGCCGAGCGGCGTTAGCGAACAGCTCCAACGCTTCGCTAGGGCGTTCCAACTGCACCATCGCAGCGCCAGTCAAGGCTGCGACTGTGCCGTCACTGGGTCTTAACTGGCCGGCGCGGGTCAGAAAACCCAATGCGGCCTGCGGATTGTCAAGCGCCAGCGAAGCCCGGCCTGCGTCGATCAGCGCCATAGCATCGGTACGGTCGGAACCGATGCGGCCCATTGCCGAAGCCAGTATAGCCTCCGCCTCGCGCCGCCTTTCCATGGCGGCCTTGGTGATGGCGTCGGGCTCGGCGACCTGCGCCGCCGCGAAATGAGTTGGTGCCAATGAAAATGAGGCCAGCAACGCCAGCGCAATGCGGCTGACGATGAGCTTGTCGGCTGTAATCATCGACACCCTTTACCGTGGTACGGTCGGCATTGGAACCGCGACGGTCGCGTCAGGCCACCGGCCCACCGCATCACCATCTTATTGGTTGTTCTGGCGGTTTAGAAAGCGCGGTACATCCACGCCGCCGTCACCATCCCCTTCACCCTCGTCTTCGCTCTTCGCCGTAGTACCGCGCGACAGACGCGACATACGCTCGAACAGCGTGCCGCCGCCCGCGGGACGCAGCGACAGCTCGGCGTCATCGGCAGGCAAGGACGAGGAGCGGGGTTCGCCAATTGCAGGAGTGCCAAGGCCGGTAGCCCCATTTTCGATGGGCGTTTCGGGCGCACCCAGCACGAGCTCGTCGGATTCATCTGCGGAGGCTTCGCTGAAGCCGCTGGTTTCCACCTCTCCGGTCATGTCGTCATAGCTGGCGACAGGTGCCGCCGCCGCCGAAAAGCCGGGCGTGGCTTCCTCGGCGGCTTCCACTTCAGCAACCGCCGGCGCTTCCGGCTCTGGCTCGGCTTCGGGCAAGTCCAGGACAGGGGCAGGCTCAGCAACTGGCCGCGTGGTTGGATGAAAAGCAAAGCTGCGGCTGGGCTGCGCCGCAGGGGCCGACTGGGCACCGCCGTCAATTCCGGTAGCGACTACCGAGACCCGGATCTTGCCTTCAAGATTGGGGTTGAAGGCGCTGCCCCAAATGATGTTGGCATCGGGATCGACCAGCTCGCGGATGTGATTCGCTGCTTCGTCGACCTCCATCAGGCGCATATCTTCGCCGCCGGTGATGGAAATGATCACGCCCTTTGCACCCGCCATGCTGACACCGTCGAGCAGCGGGTTGTTGATCGCCTGTTGCGCAGCTTCCAATGCGCGGCTGTCCCCCTCGGCCTCACCAGTGCCCATCATCGCCTTGCCCATTTCGCGCATCACGCTGCGCACGTCGGCAAAATCAAGGTTGATGAGGCCCGGCATGACCATCAGGTCAGTAATCCCGCGCACCCCCTGTTGCAGCACTTCATCCGCCATGGTGAAGGCTTCTTTGAAGGTCGTGTTGGGATTTGCGACCAAAAAGAGATTCTGGTTGGGGATGATGATTAGCGTGTCGACATGTTCCTGCAGCTCGGCAATGCCGGCCTCGGCCGAACGCATGCGGCGCGACCCTTCGAAGCTGAACGGCTTGGTGACCACGCCGACGGTCAGGATTCCCCGATCGCGCGCGGCCTTGGCAATAACCGGCGCGGCGCCGGTGCCAGTGCCACCGCCCATGCCCGCCGCAACGAAACACATGTGCGCACCTTCCAGTGCTTCTTCGACCGTAGCGATGGATTCTTCCGCCGCCGCCCGCCCTACTTCGGGGCGCGACCCCGCGCCGAGCCCCTGGGTAATATGAGTACCGAGCTGAATGCGACGCTCGGCGGGCGAAGCGTTGAGTGCCTGGGCGTCGGTATTGGCAACGATGAAATCGACCCCTTCGACCCGCGCCGTGATCATGTTGGCGATGGCGTTGCCCCCTGCTCCGCCGACACCGATCACCGCGATCCGCGGTTTAAGCTCGTCCACCTGCGGCGGGCCGATATTGATACTCATCTGTTCATTCTCCCCACAGCGGACATCCGGTTGTTACCGCGCTGCAACCCTTGGATGGAAACATGCATTGCACGAATGTTTCAGCCATTTCACCTGAAAAATTAACTCTTCTGGCGACTTTTCCCTCAAAAACTGTTCTTGAGCGCTGCGACCAACCGCCCCAGCAAGGCACCGGCAGGCGCGCGGACCACATCTTGCGACATCAGCGGCATGTCGCGCAGGTCAAAAGGGTCGGTAGCAGCGTAGATGGCAAGACCCGCAACGGTCGCAAATGCTGGCCCGCTGTGCGCCTCGGGCAGTCCGGTCAGCCCTTGCGGCTTGCCCACCCGCGCGGCGCGGCCCAGCGCAACCTGCGCATATTCAGCAATGCCTTTGAGGTCAGCCCCGCCACCGGTCAGAACCACCTGCCGACCGATTGGACCCACAAAATGCAATTCTTTCAATGTGCGGCCAATCTCACCCATCATTTGGTCGAGCCGCTGGCGGATGACTGCCACCAGCTGTGCACGGGTAATCCGGGGTTTTTCGGCACCTTCAGGTGCGCCAGGATCTATATCGATGACTTCAACATTGTCGCGCGGGCTAGCGAGCGCTGAGCCATAAAAACTTTGCGCACGCTGGGCCTGACTACGGCGTATCCCGAAAGCGGACGCGATATCGTCGGTGATGTCGCCGGCGCCAAATGGAAGCGAGGCCAACTCGACCAGCATACCCCCGGCAAACAACGCCACCGTTGTGACCGCTCCGCCGATATCAACCAGTGCCACACCCAGATCGCGCTCTTCTTCGCTCAGACAGGCAAGCCCTGCCGCCATTGGCGCAGCAACGACCGCCCGAACGTTGAGGTGCGCCGCACGCACCGCTGTCTCCAGATTGCGCACTGGGGCGCCGTCGGCCATGATGACATGGATATCGACCGCCAGTCGGTCGGCGTGCAAACCGATGGGGTTTCTAACTCCGGTGAGGCCATCTAGCGTATAAAGCGCGGGCAGCGCATGGAGCACCATGCGTCCTTCGGGATCAATTCCTGCCCGCCCAGCCGCAAGCAGGTCGTCGATGTCCTCTTGCTCGATGCGATGTCCGCCCAATTCGCTTTCCACCGGGGCAATATCGCTGGTCAACCCACCAGAGGAAAAGGCGACCCAGACATCTTCGATGTTGAGCTCGGCAATGCGCTCGGCCTGTTCGATGGCCTCGCGCACCACCTGTTCGACTTTGTCCATGTCGGCGACATAGCCACGTCGCACGCCGCGGCTTTCGCGTTGTCCGGTCCCCAACACGTGTAGCGCACCGTCGGCGCCGACCCCGGCAATCAGCGCGGACACCTTCCACGACCCAACGTCGAGCGCCGTGATAAGCTTTTCGATGCGCGGCGCGGCCATTGCCTCAGGCTTCCCCGTCTGCTGCGCCGCTATCCGCGGCTTCGGGCGGTCCATCGACGGCATCGCCGCTGACCTGTCCCTCGGGCGGCATGCGCAACACAAATTTGGTCGGGTCGCGCATGTCGAAACGGATGATCCCGCGCCCAAGCAGCCGGTTGCTGCCCTCCATATGGGTGAACCGCGCCAGTGCCGTTTTGGCCGCCCGTTCGCCTTCGGGCAACGAAAGTGTCTCGCCAGTGTCAAAGCGCAAATCCCAGCGGCGATTGCCAACCCAAGTAGCACCGGCGAGCAACGGCTTCAGCGAGCGGCTGTCCTCAAGCAAGGCTGCCAACTCGCGCGACCTTTGGTTGGCACCCGGCCCAATCAATAACGGCAGGTCGGGCATCGTCGCCGCCGTCACCGGTTCCAGCACCACACCATTATCATCGATCAACGACAGACGGCGATTGTGCTGCCACACCGCAGCGGGGGACCGTTCGACCACATCGATAACCAGTGTTTCGGGCAGGCGCCGCGACACGCGCGCATCTTTGATCCAGCCGTATTTGAGGAGGTCGCTGCGCACGCCTTCAAGGTCGACCGCAGCCATGGACCGATTCTGTTGGCTGAGCGCAATGTCATAGACTTTGAGGTAATCGATGCGGTTCGCGCCGACGACTTCGACACGCTTCACTTGAAATCCCGCGCGCGCGACGACGCCCGCCCACTCATCATGTGCCCAGGCAGTTGCGCCGCCGAAATGCGCGGCAAAGCCAGCCGCGACGACCAGCACGCCGCTGATCGTAACGTTGGCGATCCGCTGCAGCGTCGCCGGTCCGACCGGCAGCGCGGCGACCAGCTTGTCAAGCCGCGAGGGTCCCGAGGCGCGGCGGCGTGGCTGGGTACGCACCGGGCGCCGCACCGGGGCCTTGCCGCGCTTGACCTTCGCCTTGCTCATAATGCTTCCTCCACGATCCGTTCGACCAGCTCGGCATATTCGATGCCCAAATAGCGCGCCTGCTCGGGCACCAGACTGAGCGGCGTCATGCCCGGCTGGGTATTGGTTTCGAGCACAAAAATCCCGTCGCGGCCCAGCTCATCGTCCCAGCGAAAATCGGTGCGCGACGCGCCCTTGCACCCAAGCAATTGGTGGCACCGCAGCGCGAGGTCCATCATATAAGCCGCAATATCATCGGGCACCTGCGCCGGACAGATATGGTCGGTCATGCCGTCGGTATATTTGGCGTCGAAATCATAAAATCCGCTCTTGGGTTCGAGCTCGGTCACCGCCAGCGCTTGTCCGCCGAGCACCGCGACGGTCAGCTCGCGCCCCTTGATGAATGGCTCTGCCAGCAGCTCGGCAAAATTCTGCCATGGCCCTGTCGCGTCGCGCGCGATGGGATTGCCGTAGTTGCCACTGGCGGTGACGATAGCGACGCCCACTGACGATCCCTCATTGACGGGCTTCAGCACATAGGGACGCGGCAATGGGTCGCGCTCAAAGAGAGTTTCGGACGCAACAATATGCCCACCCGGCATCGGGATGCCCGCCGGCACCAGCCGCTGCTTGGTCAGTTGCTTGTCGATGGCGATGACCGAGGTGACCATGCCCGAGTGCGTATAGCGCACCCCCATCAGGTCGAGCATGCCCTGTACCGTCCCATCCTCGCCGGGTGTGCCATGGAGGGCGTTGAACACCACATCAGGAGCGGCCTCCGCAATGCGCGCGGCGACGTCGCGGCCCATGTCGATCCGCGTCACTTTGTGCCCGCGCGATTCCAGCGCGTCGGCGACACCATTGCCGCTCATCAGCGACACTGGCCGCTCATTCGACCAGCCGCCCATCAGGACGACGACATGCCAGGGTCCGCGGGTCACTTCATCACCCCCACCCGCTGAATCTCCCATTGCAATTCGACACCGCTGTGCTCCTTGACCCGCCTCCTGACTTCTTCGCCCAGAGCCTCAATGTCGGCGCTGGTCGCATTGCCGGTGTTGATCAAGAAATTGGTGTGTTTCTCGCTCACCTGCGCGCCGCCGATAGTGAGGCCGCGGCAGCCCGCCGCATCGACAAGTTGCCATGCCTTTTGCCCCTCGGGGTTTTTGAAGGTTGATCCGCCGGTCTTGCTGCGCAGCGGCTGGCTGGCCTCGCGGCTGGCGGCGATGCGGTCCATCTCGGCCTGAATGGCAGCAGGCTCGCCGGAACGCCCACGAAAGCGCGCGGAAGTCACTATAGCGCCATCGGGCAATTCGCTGTGGCGATAGCTGTAGTGCAAGTCGTCAACCGCCAAGGTGACCTGCTCGCCCGACCGCAGCACCACGTCACAATCGACCATAATGTCCTTCACCTCGCCGCCATAAGCACCGCCGTTCATGCGGACAAAGCCGCCGACAGTGCCGGGGATCGAGCGGAGGAACTCCATGCCCGCAATCCCTGCATCGCGCGCCGTGGAGGACACAAGGATGCCCGACGCCCCCGCGCCGCAATCGAGGGTCAATTCGGCGCTCACCGTCACTTTGGCAAAGGCCTTGCCCAGCCGGACAACGACCCCGCGAAAGCCACCATCGCGGATGATAAGGTTCGAGCCAAGGCCGAGGGCCATCACTGGCATTGCGGGGTCGAGAACGCCCAGAAAAGAGCGCAAGTCATCGACATCAGCGGGTTCAAACAACCATTGCGCTGCGCCTCCCGTCTTGAACCAGACGAGGGGAGCGAGGGGTGCGTTTGCGGTCAATTTGCCGCCAACCTTAGGCAATGTTGCGCTTACCGTCACGCCGCCACCGCCGCAGCCAATCCCGCCGCCGTCTTGGTAATGTCACCAGCTCCCAAACACACGATCAGGTCGCCCGCCTGCACCACACCACGCAGCGCGGCAGCCAGCTCCGCCGGGCCTGTCAGCGAAGCCGCATCGCGGTGCCCGCGCTCGCGCAGTTTTTCGCCGAGCACATCCGACGATACCCCTTCGATCGGACTTTCCCCTGCGGTATATACAGGCAGCGCAAATACCATGTCAGCGTCGTTAAAGGCGCCCGCGAAATCGTCCATCAAATTGCCGAGCCTGGTAAATCGGTGCGGCTGGACCACTGCAATCACGCGGCCGGCTGGCTTACCTGCCGAAGCCGTCTCGCGGGCGGCCGATAGCACCGCGCGGATTTCGACCGGGTGGTGGGCATAATCGTCGATGACGGTCGCGACGCCGCCCGCGACGGCAATCTCGCCGACTTTTGTAAAGCGGCGTTTCACCCCGGCAAACCGATCAAACCCAATCGCAATTTTTGCGTCGTCAACATGCAGCTGCAGCGCAACGGCCACTGCCGCGAGGGCGTTCTGAACATTGTGCCGCCCAGGCATAGGCAGGAATATATCGCGAATGTCGCGGGTCGCCCCGTCGCGGTCGCGCACCACCACGTCAAAGCGCGTGCCGCCCACCTCAGGCCGTAGATTTTGACCGCGCACATCGGCTTGGGCCGAAAAGCCATAGGTGACGATGCGCCGGTCGCGGATGCGCGGGATGATCGCCTGCACCTCCGGATGGTCAAGGCACAATATCGCCGCGCCATAGAAGGGGACATTTTCGATGAATTCGACAAAGCCGTCCTTCACCGCGTCGAAATTACCCCAATGGTCGAGATGTTCGGGATCGATATTGGTGACCACTGCGATGGTACCATCCAGACGCAGGAAGCTACCGTCGCTCTCGTCGGCCTCGACCACCATCCATTCACTGTCGCCAAGCCGCGCGTTGCTGCCATAGCTGTTGATGATGCCGCCGTTGATGACTGTGGGGTCAATCCCCCCCGCGTCAAGCAACGCGGCGACCATGCTGGTTGTTGTCGTCTTGCCATGGGTGCCAGCGACGGCGACGGTGTTTTTCAGACGCATCAGCTCGGCCAGCATTTCGGCGCGGCGCACCACGGGCACGCGCTTCGCCAGCGCCGCTTCAACCTCGGGGTTGCCGCGCTGGACGGCCGTCGATGTCACCACGACAGCGGCATCGCCCAGATTGGCGGCATCATGCCCTATGGCCACATGAATGCCACGGTCACGCAGCCCCTGCACGACATAGCCATCGGCGATGTCTGACCCCTGCACCTTATAACCCAGATTGTGCATCACCTCGGCGATGCCCGACATGCCGATGCCGCCGATACCGATGAAGTGGATGGTGCCGATATCGGTTGCAACGCCGCGCATTATTCCGCCATTTCCTTCGTTGCCCCGGCAGGCCGGGCTGCCGCACGTGCTTTTGATGTGGATGCCCCGACACGGATAACATCCATCATCGGCGCGCCTCCGGTGGATTCGACGAGATCGGCGAGGTCCCGGGTCGCATCGGGCCGCCCGCAACTTCTTGCGCGCTCCGCCGCTGCCGCCAGCGCGCCGGTTTCGAGCGCGAGCTTCTGAATTTGCTTGGCGAGCTCGGCAGGGGTGAATTGCGGTTGCGGAATCGCGCGCGCGCCGCCCGCAGCCACCAGATCGCGCACATTGTGGCTCTGATGATCATGCACCGCGCCGGGAAAGGGCACGAAAATCGCGGGCCGCCCCGCGCAGCTCAATTCCGCCACGGTCGACGCGCCTGCGCGCCCGATGAACAGATGCGCCCAGCGGATGCGATCGGGCATGTCGGCGAAATAGGTAGCGCACTCGGCGGCGACACCCAGCTCGGCATAGCGCGCGCGCGTTGCTTCGACATCGTCGGCGCGACCCTGCTGCACCACTTGCAGGCGCGACAGCAAATTGGGGGGCAGCATGGCAATGGCCTGCGGCACCACTTCGCCCAGCACCGTCGCGCCCAGGCTGCCGCCGACGATGAGCAGCCGCAAAATGCCGTCGGCGCCCAAGAGCGGATAAGGCGCGTTGCGTATCTCGACAAAGGCATCGCGCACCGGATTGCCGACCAGATGCACCTTGTCGGCACAATCAGACGGCATGCGGTGGATGTCGGAATAGGCAACCGCGATGGCTGCGACGCGCGGCGCCATCAGCCGGTTGACACGTCCCAGCACGGCATTTTGTTCGTGCAACAGCGCGGGGATGCCCAACGATTTGGCTGCGAGCAGACCGGGGAAAGAGGGGTAACCGCCGAAGCCGACGACTGCCGACGGTTTGAAGTCGCGCATAAGAGCCTTTGCCTGCGACCGGCCTTTACGGATGCTGTTGGCGGCGCGGACCCAGCCGATGGGGCCGCCCGACAGCCGGCCCGCTGGGAGGACATGCACCTCCATCGCCTCGGGCGCGCCCGGAATGCGCGTACCGCGATCATCGGTAATCAGCGCGACTTGATGCCCACGGCGCAGCAACTCGGCGGCGAGCGCATAGGCAGGCAGCATATGCCCCCCCCTCCCGCCCGCCGCGAGCACATAATGACGCGAAACGCTCACTGGCCAAGCCTCATAGCGCTAATCCTGATCGAACAGGAAGCCGTTCCCCGGCGAAAGCCGGGGTCCACGCGGCAAAGTGCAGCCCGATGGACCCCGGCTTTCGCCGGGGAACAGTGGCCGTCCAACAAGGCATGATCACCGAGGCTCACGCGCCGCCCCGCCGCGATTTGTTCCAGCTCGCGGTCAGCGAGGTGCCGACCGCATAGGGGTTGCGCCGGGTCAGCGAAAGCAGCAACCCCATGCCGACGCACAGCGCGAGCATCGACGATCCGCCATAGCTGATGAAGGGCAGCGTCATGCCCTTCGAAGGAAACAGCTGGGTGTTGACCGCCATATTGATCACCGCCTGCCCGCCAAACTGCGCCACCAGCGCGGTCGCCGCCAGCACCAGAAACCCGTCTTCTTCATCCAGCAGGCGCACCAGCACGCGCACGATGATCGCAAAATAAATGCAGGCGATGGCGATGCAGGCGAGCAGCCCCAACTCTTCTCCGATGACCGAGAAGATATAGTCGGTGTGCGCCTCGGGCAGCTGGAATTTGGCAATCCCCGCGCCCGGCCCGGTGCCGATCAGCCCGCCGCCGGTCAGCGCCGCATGCGCGCGCTCGACCTGAAAGGCGTCGCCCTCACCAAACAGCCAGATGTTGATGCGCTTGGTCGCCACGGGGTAGAAGAAATAGGCCATGATGATCGCCAGCACGCCGCCGCCCGCCAGCAGGCCCATGATCCGCATCGACAGGCCCGCGACCATCACCAGCACCAGCCAAGTGCCAGCGAAAATCAGCGTCTGGCCAAGATCCGGCTGCCCCATCAGCAGCACGGCGATGATGCCGGTGAGCACAAAGGTCAGCGGGATCATCGGCAGCCGCTCGTCCTGCATCCGCAGCGACAAGAGCCACGCGACCGCCACCGCGAACATCGGTTTCAAAAACTCCGACGGCTGCAACCGCATAAAGCCCGACCCCAGCCAACGTTGCGCACCGTTCACCTCGGTGCCGACCAGCGGGACGAGGAACAACAGGCCAAGAAAGGTCACCGCGCCCCAGATGGCAAAGCGTTTCGCCTGTTGCTTGGGTAGCATCGACACCGCCAGCATTACCGGCACGCCGACCACCACCCAGGCAATCTGGCGATAGAAGAAATAGAGCGGATCGACGCTGACGGTGCTGGTCGACAATTTCTGCGCCGACACCGGCGACGCGGCCGCAACCGCGACCAGCCCGATGGCGATCAGGATCGACACCAGCAGCAGCAATACGCGGTCGATTTCCCAGAACCACAGCCCCAGCGGCGTGCGGTCGGCGCGGGAGAGGCGCGGCCCGCGCCGGTTGCTGCGCGTCGCGACAATCACGGGGCGGGTGCTTTCGTGGCTCGTGCCGTCGATCATGCCTTCAGCCCTTTGACAAGTGCGCGAAACTGGTCGCCGCGATCCTCGAAATCACGAAACTGGTCGAACGAGGCGCAGGCGGGCGACAATAGCACGGTATCGCCGCTCTGCGCATCGGCAGCCGCCGCGGTAACGGCGCGCTCCAGCGTTTCCGCCTCGGTCACCGGCAGCTTGGGCCGCAGCAGATCCGCGAGCATCGGCCCCGCCTCGCCAATCGTATAGGCCGAGCGGACATGGCCGAGGTGCGGCAGGCAAGCATCCAGCTCCGCCGTCTTGGCGCGCCCACCCAAAATCCAGCGCACCGCCCGAAAGGCAGCGAGCGCAGGCGCAGCGGCTTCGGCATTGGTAGCCTTGCTGTCGTTGATGAAGGCGACGCCATTATGCTCGCCCACGCGCTCCATGCGGTGGGGGAGGCCGGGGTAAGTACTAAGAGCTTCCAATACTTGGGGCTCAACAACGCCGAGAATCTGTGCTGCCAACATCGCGTTTGCTGCGTTGGCAGCATTGTGAGGCCCGTTCAGCGCATCAGAGAGATAAGGCATGAGCGATTCGGCCGAGGGCATCGGAAACCCACTTCGTCCCCGAAAGGGAAGCCGGCCATCGTCAAAGATGTCCCCAACGCGGGACACCGATACCGGATCCCCGCTGATGATCGCATTGCTCGTCTCCGATTGCATCGAAAAAAGCCGAGCTTTCGCAAATTCATAAGCTGCGAAATCCGCATACCTATCCAGATGATCGGGCGTTACATTCAGCAACACCGCCACATCGCAATCCAGACTGAAGGTCAGGTCAATCTGATAGCTCGACAGTTCGAGCACATAGACGCCGCCCGCTGGCAAAGGCTGCTGACCCAAAATCGGCAACCCGATATTGCCGCCCATCGTCGTCGGCACGCCCGCCGTTTTCAATATATGATGCACCAGCGCGGTCGTCGTCGATTTGCCGTTGGTCCCGGTAATCCCGACCACCCTGTGCGGCGGCAGTTCAGCGCGCGCCTGTGCGAACAATTCGATGTCACCGATAATCGGCACCCCCGCCGCCTTGGCATGGGCAGCAATGGGATGGCGGTTGAGCGGCACGCCAGGCGACACGATGACGCCCGCCATACCCGTCAGATCAGCTTCCAGCGGATCGCTAATACTCGCGCCCAGCTTGGCCGCTTCGTCGCGCGCTTCCGCCCGGTCGTCCCACGCCAGCACCTCGGCTCCGCTCGCGATCAGCGCCGCGACCGTCGCCAGCCCCGAACGCGCGAGGCCCAGCACGGCATATCTTTTCCCGGTCCAGGCGCGCGACCTAATCACCGCAGCTTGAGCGTCGCGAGGCCCGCAAGCGCGAGCACGATGGAAATGATCCAGAAGCGGATGACGACCGTGCTTTCGGGCCAGCCAAGCTGTTCAAAATGATGGTGGATCGGCGCCATGCGAAATACCCGCTTGCCCGTCCGCTTGTACCAGAAAACCTGAATGATCACCGACATGGCTTCTGCCACGAACAGCCCACCGATCAGCACCAGCACCAGCTCATGCTGCGCCGTCACCGCCATCGTCGCGAGCGCCCCGCCCAGTGCCAAGCTCCCGGTATCGCCCATAAAGACGGCCGCCGGCGGCGCGTTGAACCACAGGAAGGCGAGGCACGCTCCCATGATCGCCGCAGCAAAAATCGCCAGCTCCCCTGCCCCCGGCACATGCGGGATGCCCAGATAGCCAGCAAATTTCGCGTTGCCCGACAGGTATACGATGACGAAAAAAGCGAGGCAGGCAATGATGACGGGAAAGGTCGCCAGCCCGTCGAGCCCGTCGGTCAGATTGACCGCATTGCCGAACCCGACGATCAACACCATCGCGAAGATGTAATAAAATGGCCCGAGCGGGATCACCACATCGTTGAAAAAGGGGAGATAAAGATCGGTCCCCGTCCGCGTGACGATCAGGAACACCGCCGCGCCCGCTATGGCAAATTCAATCAGCAGCCGCACCCGTCCCGGTATCCCACGGTGGCTCGATTTGGTGACCTTATCGAGGTCGTCGAGGAAGCCGACAACAGCAAAACCGCCCGTCACAAACAGGCACGCCCACACGAAACGGTTCGACAAATCCATCCACAGCAGCGCCGAAATCATCAGCGAAATCAGGATCATCAGCCCGCCCATCGTCGGCGTTCCGCGCTTGGCGAAATGCGATGCGGGGCCATCCTCGCGGATCGGCTGACCCTTGCCCTGGCGTACGCGCAGCATATTGATGAAGCGCGGGCCGATCACCATGCCGATGATCATTGCCGTCGCTACGGCTGCGCCCGACCGAAAACTCAAATAGCGGATAAGGTTGAGCACCCCGGGAAACCCCAGATACTCCGCCAACCAATACAGCATCAGATTTCCCCGCCCGTCATCGCCGCCACCAGACGCGACAGACCGACCGAATTGGACCCCTTAATCAGGATGACATCCCCTGCCCGCGCCGTTTCGGCCAGAATCGCCTCGGCTGCCGTTGCGTGCGCCACATGCGCGAATTTGATGCGGCCCTCAAGCGCCTTTGCGAGCGGTTCCATCTCGGCTCCGACGAGCAGCGCAAAGTCCGCGCCCGCTTGCTCCAGCGGCACGGCCAGTTCGGCGTGGAACTGGTCCGAATGGTCGCCCAATTCCTTCATGCTGCCCAGTACCGCAACGCGCCGCGCACCCTGATGCGCGCCAAGTTCGCGCAGCGTCGCTGCCATTGAGGCTGGGTTGGCATTATAGCTTTCATCGATCAGCAGAATCTCGCCGTCGCCGCGCGCAATTCGGTGCCGCGCGCCGCGTCCGGCCAGCCCTTCCAGCTCGGCAAGTGCCAATCCTGCCGCGGCCAGATCGCCGCCCGCTGCCTTGACCGCCGCGAGCACAGCCATGCTGTTGGCGACCCAGTGATCGCCCGTTTGCGACAAGGTAAAGCACAACAAATGGTCGTGCACGGCGGCCGTCACGATGGTGCCGCCATGGCCATCGGGCAGCCAATCAAGCGCGCGCACATCGGCCCCTTCGGTCAGGCCAAAGCTGATGATGGTGGCACCGACGGCTTGCGCTGCCGACCGCAGCCGGGGGTAGTGCGGACTGTCAAAGGGCAATATTGCGGTGCCGCCCGGCTCCAGTCCCTCGAAAATCTCGGCCTTGGCGTCGGCGATGGCTTCGATGCTGCCCAGATTTTCGATATGCGCGGGTGCGATAGTGGTGATGACCGCCACATGCGGGCGCACCTGACGCGTCAGCGCGGCAATTTCACCTGCATGGTTCATGCCCATTTCAAACACGCCATAGGCCGAGCGCGCGGGCATGCGCGCCAGGCTCAATGGCACGCCGGTGTGGTTGTTATAGCTTTTGACCGAGCGGTGCGCGCGGCCCGGACGGTGGCGCTCCAGCGCCGCGAACAACGCCTCTTTGGTCCCTGTCTTGCCGACCGATCCGGTGACGCCGATAATCCGGCCTGAACAGCGCGCGCGCGACGCCGCACCCAGCGCCACGAGCGCCGCGGTCGCATCGGACACCAGCACATGCGGCGCATCTACCGCCACCTCGCACAGCACGCCGCCCGCCCCCGCCGCCAGTGCGCCGTCGATGAATTTGTTGCCGTCGGTGGTTTCGCCGCGCATTGCCACAAACAGGTCACCGGGCTGCACCTCGCGCGAATCAAAGGCGACGCCGTGTATGCTGAACGGCGCGGATGCGGTACCGCCGGTCGCTGCAGCAATGGCGTCAGAGGTCCACAGCGCGCTCATGCCGCGCACTCCCGCGCCACTGCGACATCGTCAAAGGGGATAACGCGCATCGCATCGCCTGCGCCGACAATCTGACCCTGTTCGTGGCCCTTGCCCGCGATGCAGACGATATCGTCGGGTCCCGCCGCCGCGATGGCCGCCGCGATGGCATCGCGCCGGTCCCCAATGTCGCGCGCGTTCGGTGCGCCTGCGAGGACGGCGGCGCGGATGGCGGCGGGGTCCTCGCCGCGCGGATTGTCGTCGGTGACGATCACCAATTCGGCCTTTTCGGCAGCGACCTTGCCCATTTCGGGGCGCTTGCCAGCATCGCGGTCGCCGCCCGCACCGATCACCACAATCAGTCGCCCGCGCGCGTGCGGGCGCAGCGCATCGAGTGCGGCAGCGATGGCGTCGGGCGTGTGGGCATAATCGACATAGACCGGCGCACCCGACCGGCTGATCGCGGCACGTTCAAGGCGGCCCGGCACCGGCTGGACCCGGCCGAGCGCGGCAAAGGTCGCCTTGGGGTCGCCGCCGGTCGCAATCACCAGCCCCGCAGCAACCAGAGCATTGGCCGCCTGATAGGCCCCGATCAGCGGCAGATCGATGCGCGTGTCACCAAAGGCACCGCCAATCGCCAGCGTCTGGCCCAGATGCGTTGGCGTGCGCGAGACGATGCGGATTTCTTCGCCGCCCGTGCCCACGCGCGTTAGCGCCAACCCGCGCGCCGAGGCGGCATCGACAAAGGCTGCCGACGCCGGATCATCGGCCCAGACAATAAGCGCGCCATCGTCGGCCACCACTTCAGTCGCCAGTCGCAGCTTGGCGGCCAGATAAGACTCCATCGTGCCGTGATAATCTAAATGGTCACGGCTGAGATTGGTGAAGGCCCCCGCAGCGACGCGCAGTCCTTCGGTGCGATACTGGTCGAGACCGTGACTGGAGGCTTCGAACGCCGCGTGGGTGATCCCTTCGCTGGCCAGCCCACTCATATTGGCAAGGAAAGTGACGATGTCGGGCGTCGTAAGCCCGGTCGCGACACGGTCCTGCCCGGTGGTCACACCCAACGTGCCAATAGACGCCGCCGGGTGCCCCGCGATGCGCCACAGCTGGCGCGTAAGCTCGACAGTAGAGGTTTTGCCGTTGGTGCCGGTCACCGCGACGCAAGTTGCGGGAAAGCGTTCAAAGAAGCGCGCCGCGATGCGGGCGAAGGCACGGCGCGGCTCTGGCTCGGCGACATGGACCGCACCGCTGACTTGCGCTTCGGGCCGCGCCACTACCGCAATGGCACCCGATGCAACCGCAGCGGCAATATAATCTTCGCCATTGAACCGGGCACCCCGAAAGGCGCCAAAGATGCTGCCGGGCGCAACCTTCCTATGGTCGATGGCTAATCCGGTAACCGGCGCGTTGGCGGCGGTTCCGGCGCTGTCTCCGATCAGCGCCTCCAGCCGCATTATTCCTGTTCCTCCGCGCGGTTCTTCCACAAGAGCGGGGTAAGGTCCGACACGTCAACGTCGCGGCTTGCATCGGGGATTACGCCCAGCATTGGCCCGGCGCGCATCACCACCTTGCGCACCACCGGCGCGGCTGTCCAGCCGGCTGTGCGCTGTCCCGAACTATAGGCATTGCCCTTGGGTCGGTCGATCATCGCGACCACCACATAGCGCGGATTGTCCATCGGGAAAGCGGCAGCAAAGGTCGCAACCACAGAGCTGCGATTATAGCCGCCGACGCCCGGCATTTCGGCCGACCCAGTCTTACCGCCAACGCGGAAGCCCGGCGCATCGGCTTGTTTGCCGGTGCCATCGACAACGATCATGCGCAGCAATTGGCGCATCCGCGCGCTGGTTGAAGGTTTGAAAACCTGGCGACCTTTGGGTAGCGCGCCGTCGCGGCGCAACAGCGTGGCCGGGCGCCAAACGCCGCCATTGACCAGCGCGGCATAGGCGCTGGCGAGGTGCAATGGCGTGACTGCAATGCCATGACCGAAGCCGACGGTCATGTTGGTCAACCGCCCCCAGCTCTTTGGCCAGATGGGTTTGGCACGTTCTTTAATCTCGATATGCGGGCGGTTGCGGAATTCCAGCTGCTTGAACACCCGCTGCATCCGTTCGGCGCCCAGTTCATCGGCAATCAGCGCGGTCGTAATGTTCGACGAATGGATCAGCGTTTCCGGCACGTTGAGCCAGCGCTTCTGCGAATGGACATCGTTGATCTGGTGGCCTGCAATGGAAACCGGCTTGGTGGCGTCATAGCGGCGCGCCATGCTGGTGACGGTGCCCGCATCAATGGCAGCGGCGACGGTGATGGGCTTAAAGGTTGACCCCAGTTCATACAAGTTGTGGGTCATGGCATTGCGCCGGGCGCCGAGCGCGCTTTCGCCAACCTTGTTCGAATTGAAGGTGGGCAACGACGCCATCGCCAGCACTTCGCCGCTGTTGGCGTCCAGAATGACCCCCGCGCCGCCCACAGCCTCCAAATTGGTCACGGCCGATCCCAGCTCGCTTTCCAACACCGCCTGCACCCGGGCATCAATGGACAGCGCCAGCGGCTCGCCGCGTTGCGCGGCATCGCTGAGCCGTTCGTCGAACGCGCCCTCGATACCCATCACGCCGCGACCGTCGGCATTGGTAAAGCCCAATATGTGCGAAGCCAGTGACAATTGCGGATAGAGCCGGTCCTGCTCGCGCGGATAATCAAAGCCGATCTCGCCAATGGCATTCACGGCCTTGACCTGTTCGGGAAGGGCGCGGCGACGGATATAGGTCGATTTGCCGCCCGTCAGTTTGGCGCGGACCGACGCATAGGTCATGTCCGGAAAGATGCGCACTAGCTCCGCCGCCAGAAAGTCCGGATCGTTGAGCAGCTTTGCCGGGTCAACCCGAATGGCATAGGCATTGATGGTGCGTGCCAGCGGCATGCCGTTGCGATCCACAATATCGCCGCGCGCCGGGATGCCAGCATGCAGGCCGCCTACACCACGCGCCGGACCATCGAACAGTCCGACAAACATCAGCCGCGCCGCGATCAACAGCATAATCGCCCCGAACATCAGCATCAGGACCATCAAGCGCTGTTGCGCCGTGACCAAATGTTTTTGCCGGATGCCTGCCGTGCGGACGCGGACGGGACGGATGACGATGCTGTTCATTGGGCTGCGGGATTTCCAGTCTGGCCCGCCACGGCTTTATCGCGTGGCCGCAAACTATCTGGCGCCAATAGCTTGTCATCGATCAGCGCCAGCTTGGCGGCATGCCGTTTGGCAACAGCCGCAGGACTGGCATCGTTGGCCTCGGCTGGTTGCACAGCGACGCTGACCGCAGCGTTCGACAAGTCAACCGGGGAAACCATGGCCATCAGCACCGGAGCGACCTCGTTCGCTCCCCGCGCGCGGGGCAGCCCGTCTAGTGATGCAAGCTGGCGCTCACCGGCCAGATATTGCTCAGCAACCGGTGCCGCATAGCCAAAATTGTCAGCGTTCCAGCGCTCTAGCTGCCGCATCGATGCCCTTACCGCATACTCATTTTCAAGATAGCGGATCGCATCGCGCGAATTGGCAATGTCGCGGTTTACCTGCGCCAGCTCGCTGCGCGTCGCCGCGACATTAACCGACAGCAGATACAATATCATCGCGAAAATCAGCACGATCAGGACAAGGCCTATGCCTTGCAATTTGCGGGCAGCCATCAGCATGGGGACGTCTCCTTGGCTTGATTGGTCAAAGTCCAGGCGGGGGCATTGGTGCGCACGGCCGACCGCAGCGTTGCGGAGCGTGCGCGCGGGTTTCGCGCAAGTTCGGCGGTGCCGGGCCGCACCTTGCGGGCGGGCGGTGCAAAGGTGGCGGTCCGGCGCGAAGGGATCGACTGCGGCAAATGGCGCGACCCTTGGCCTTCTCCGCCCGAACGCTCTTTCAGAAACTGTTTCACAATACGATCTTCAGTGCTGTGGAAACTGACCACCACTAGCCGCCCGCCGGGGCGCAGCAGCCGTTCGGCGGCATCAAGTCCGGCGACGAGTTCGTCGATTTCGCCGTTGATTTGGATGCGGATGGCCTGAAAACTTCGCGTCGCCGGATCCTTTGGCGCGCCGGGCGGGTGGCGCAGCGCGCTGCGAACCACCTGCGCCAGCTCGGCGGTGCGACTGAGCGGGCGCGCAGCAACAATAGCGCGCGCAACGCGGCGTGACTGGCGTTCGTCGCCATAGTGGAAAAGCACGTCCGCTATCGCGTTCTCATCGGCGCGGTTCAGCCACTCGGCAGCAGTTTCGCCCGCCCGGCTCATCCGCATGTCGAGCGGACCGTCATTCTGAAACGAAAAGCCGCGATCGGGCTGGTCGAGCTGCATGGACGACACGCCGATATCGAACACGATGCCGTCGGCTGCATCCAGCCCGTGCGCTGCAGCCAGTTTGTCCACTTCGGCAAAGCGGCCTGCCATCAACGTCAGCCGCCCCGCGCTTTCGGCCACCAGCGCTTGCCCGGCGGCTAGTGCATCGGGATCGCGGTCGCAGGCATAGACGGCGGCACCAGCGGCCAGCATGGCGCGCGTATAGCCGCCCGCGCCAAAGGTTGCGTCAACATGGCGCTCGCCGGGGGCAATGGCGAGCGCGGCGATCACTTCGTCGCACAGGACCGGGATGTGCGGCATGGCGTGCATCACCGGCCCACGCTTTCCGCAAGGACTTCGGCGGCGATTTCACGCAAATCCGGATCGGCTTCGGCGCAATCGACCAGCCGTGCCACCGACCAGATTTCAAACCGCTTGCCCGCACCCACAAAGGCAGTTGGGCCGCTAACACCGCATCGACGCTTATGCGTTGCCGAGGGGCTGAAACGGCCGCTACCATCGAGCACATAGCATTCAATCCAGCTGAACCGCTTTTTGAACTCGGCATCTTCGTCGAATGGAACGCGCAAGTCGCGTGCCTCGGCGCGCTGGATTTCAATCTCGCCGAGCAGCCGATCATATTGATCCTGCCCGAACGCGGTCAGGCAGGGCAATTTGTCATGGTAACCGACCCACAAGATGCGGTCCTTGCGCTCACCGATTTCGGGCACGCTGTTGCGCATGGCGGCCGGCACAGCGACGCGGCCCTTTCCGTCGATCACGGCAAAGCTGGTTCCCGAGTAAAGTCCCGGTGTCACCAAGGCCACGTCCGCTCCCCCGATCCGTCCAGCGCAACGGGCAAAACTTCCCCCAGCGCAGAATCGTGCACGTTCTGCGGCGACTCGCTGGGATGGAGAATGCCCCTCTCCGAACACTTGCCTATCAGTTGTAGATTGGGGAGAAAAGGGGAAAGTTGGGTAAAATTGGGGTTGCAAGCCCATTTTATCCACATTTTGTCGCCTTGAGCCAATCAATTTCGGTCCAAAGGCATGAAACGCCGATTTGGCGTGGCTTGAACGAACGCATAATCAATGAATTAGGCACGCCTCAGGCGGCGATGCGGACTTATCGCCAGGTGGGGCGCAATCCCCAACGGACGACACCCTGGGGCTGGTTCAATTGATCCGCTACCCATTCAATATTGTCGGATCGGCGCAGATGCGACGCCCAAAGCGGCTCGGGCCGCCATAACGGATCGAACAACATGTCGGCATCGGCCAACACAATCGCGGTGCCACGACCGATGCGGCAAAACGCCATGCTGTACCTTTGATCTGGCAGGCGGCCTGCCCCGCGACAGTTGTGCGGCAGCACGGAAAAATGCCCGGAGGAATGCAATTCGATCCGCCTCCCAAGATTTTTCACGACGGCAACGCCTGCACCTGCGCTGTCAGGGGCGGGGGCATCCAGGCGCAAACCCCAATGATCCAACAATGGTGTCAACAGGCTGGTGACTGGGGGATTGCGTGCATCCCCAAATGGATGTGGCGGCGGCCAACCGGACAAGGCGTCTGCCAGAATGACGGCCCGGCCCCCGCCGCGTACGAACCGGTCGATCTCGACAAGTGCCTCCGGCGGCAGCGCAGGTGGGTGCGCGAGCAGCAAACGATCGTTTGTGTTCAGCGATCCCGCCACCAGCGTATCGGCGAGAACCAATGGCCGCGAAACCCGTTTGCGCAAGGCGACCACCGCGGCGGAATCGACAAAGGCACCTTCCAACAGTTCACCGCCGGTCCAAGTCCGTAGCGGCAAACCTGAGAGCATGATGGTCTTGCCGGACTGCTTCGCCCATCGATCGGTATAGGCAGCGCCCAAGACAACATGTGCGCCCAGCCACCAGATTGCCGCCAACAGCACCATGATCGCTGCGCGCAGCCCAGCGCGACGGCGCACCAAAGCCCGCCAAAGCAATCTCATCGATGTCAGCCAGATCAGGCTTGCGAGGGCAAGCACCGCCAACTGCGGCCACTGCGTCATGGGCACACCACCCAACACCAGCCAGGCTAGGATAATCAGGGCTGCGGTTGGTAGCAGCACCGCCGCAAAAGCGCCGACTTGACGAAATCTGCTGGACAGGACCAGAGGGGCTGCGGCCAGTGGCAAGGTTGGTAGCAACAGAGCCGCATCGAGCCGCCCGAGCGCCGCGCCGCCGCCCAGCCAAAAGCCGAGCCCAACCGTTAGCAAAGCATAAAGAATGATACCGATCAGCCGCCAAGCCGGTACGGCGGGGGCGGAAACCTTCACCGCTGCGGCGGACGAGCCGGGGCGAGCGCTGGATCCGGGGCGAGATCGGGAACTGTTGTCCCGGCAGCAGGCGGCGGGGCAGCCTTGGGTTCTTCAGGCGCTTCGGTGTCGGGCTGCACGCCCAGCTCGACGAGCGGCTGGTCTGCCTTTACCTCTTCTTTTACTGCGGGGTCGGATACGGTCGCTTTCTCGGACGTGCGGTCAGCGGTACGATTGCCGATGATCTCCGCGAGCCCGACCAGCAGCAGCACCGCTACCACTCCGCCGACCCCCACCTGCAGCCGGCGGACGGTGTCGCCGGTCCGGGGCGGTTGGATTTGCGGGGGCGTCGTCATGCCGTGTTCAACCCCTTCGCGGCCAGCCAGTCATTGTTGTACAGTGTCGAGAGGTAGCGAAAGCCTGTGTCGCACAAAATGGTCGCAATGCGCTTCCCAGGACCCAAATCGCGCGCAAGCGCCATAGCCCCGGCCACATTGATGCCCGTTGACAGGCCGAGACATAGCCCCTCTTCGGCCAGCAACCGGCGCACGACAGCCAGCGCCTCGGCATCGGAAATGCGGTATTGCGTATCGATGGGAGCGCCATCCAGATTGGCAGTGATCCGGTTCTGGCCGATACCTTCAGCGACACTGCTGCCCTCCGCACGCAGTTCACCGCAGCGGTAATAGTTATAAAGACCCGCCCCATGCGGGTCAGTTAGCGCAATAACGACGTTGGGATTGCGCGCTTTGAGCCCCATACCGACACCCGCCAACGTGCCGCCAGTGCCGACCGCGCATGTGAAACCATCAACCTGCCCGTCCATTTGCTGCCAAATTTCCTCGGCAGTACCAACGACGTGGGCCTTGCGGTTGGCGATATTGTCGAACTGGTTGGCCCAGACGGCATTTTCCGTTTCCTCGGCTATCCGGCGCGAGGTATGGACGAAATGGCCGGGATTGGCGAAGGGTGCAGGCGGCACAAGCACCAGTTCGGCCCCGAGCGCGCGCAGCGTGTCCATCTTTTCGCGGCTTTGCGTGTCGGGCATCACGATAATCGTCTTGTACCCCAGCGCATTAGCCACCAAAGCAAGGCCGATACCGGTGTTGCCGGCCGTTCCTTCGACGATGGTGCCACCCGGCTTGAGCGCGCCACGCTCTTCGGCGTCTCGGACAATATACAGCGCGGCGCGATCCTTGATCGATGCGCCGGGGTTGGCAAATTCGCATTTGGCCCAGATTTCGCAGCCCGTTTCCCGGCTTGGCCCGTTAAGGAGTACGAGCGGCGTGTTGCCGATCAGATCGAGCGCATTGCGACTTATCAACATGCTCCCTGTGTAGGCAGTGGAGGCCCTGCCCGCAAGTCCGCCACTCACCGAAGACCTGTTGCATTAGAGACTGTATATCATTACGGGGCTGCCATTCTCCTCAGTCCCAAACAGGATTTTCTAAAATGAAGTCGCTTGCCTCGCTCCCCCTACTTACCCTTGGCCTTATCGCGGCGCCCGCCGCCGCAGCCCAGTCCAGCGCGCGCAGCGACGGCGATGATTTCCATACCGATCCCGAAATCATCATCACCGCGCCATATGTCCGCAGCCTCGACATTTTGGGAAATGTCTCGGTGGTCGAAGGCGACGAGCTGGCGCGCGATTTGCGCGGGCAGATTGGGGATTCGCTGACGCGTCAGGCCGGGGTATCGGCCACCAGTTTCGCTCCGGGGGCGTCGCGCCCGGTGCTGCGCGGATTCCAAGGGGAGCGTGTGCGCGTCTTGACCGATGGCATTGGTGCCATCGACGTATCGAATACCTCGGCCGATCATGCTGTTACCATTGACCCCTTGACCGTCGAACGCGTCGAAATCTTGCGCGGGCCCGCCGTGTTGCTGTTTGGCAGCCAAGCCATTGGCGGCGCGATCAACGTGTTTGACAGGCGTATCCCGCGCGCTGTGCCCGCCGATCATGTCCATATCGATGCAATCGCCGGTTTTGGGACAGCGGCCGATGATCGTAGTGCCGGCGCGTCGATCGACATTGCCCTGACGCCCAAACTGGTCGCACATCTGGATGGCAGCTGGCGCGAAACCGACGACCTGCGGATTGGCGGATTTACCCTGTCACCGCAACTGCGCGCCGATGTGCTGGCGCTGGCCGACGAGGAAGAAGGCGAAGGCGAGCTGGAGGAGGCCGCAGAACTTCGTGAAACGGCCGCCCAGCGTGGACGCGTTGGCAACACAGCTAGCCGCACATGGACGGCCGCAGGCGGCCTTGCGTTTATCGACGAGGGCGGCCAGCTGGGCATTTCGCTGAGCCATTTCGACAGCCGCTATGGGGTGCCAACGCGCCCTGGCATCGCGCATGCACATGACGGCGGCGAAGAGGAAGAAGGCGAAGAACTGGTCAGCATCGGCCTGGAGCAATGGCGCGTTGATGTGCGCGGCGAGGTCGAGCTGGGCGATGGGTTTTTCGAAAAGCTGCGCATCCGCGGCGGTTTTGCCGATTATGAGCATACGGAATTTGAAGGCGACGAAGTTGGTACCCGTTTTACAAATCAGGGAATTGAGGCGCGCGCTGAGCTGACGCAGGCTGATCGCGGCGGTTGGCGCGGCGCGTCGGGCCTCCAATATTTCTCGCGCGATTTCGACGCGATCGGTGCTGAAGCCTTTGTGCCGCCCAATCTGACCGAGCAGTTCGCCATTTTCACGCTGCAGGAATGGACTTTGGGTGCATTGGGAATCGAGGCTGCTGCCCGTTATGAAGCGACCTCCGTCGAGGCCAACACGATTGGCATCCGGCGTAGTTTCGGGGCTTTCTCAGGGGCACTGGGAGCAAGTTATGACCTTGGCGAGCGTTCCAAAATTACCCTGTCTGTGTCACGTGCCGAGCGCGCACCGTCAGGGGAGGAACTCTTCTCTGACGGGCCCCATATCGCGACACAGGCCTTTGAGATCGGCGACCCGGACTTTGACAAGGAAGAAAGCTGGGGTGCGGAAGCCTCACTCAAGCTGCGCGGTGACCAGTTCAATTTTGCCCTGACTGGCTATTACAACTGGTTCGACGGCTTCATCTTCGCCGATGCCACCGGCGGTGAAGCAGATGATTTGCCCGTGTTTCAATATCGTCAGCAGGACGCCCGCGTGTGGGGGTTCGAGGCAGAAGCCAGCGCACGCGTTGCGCAGTTTGCGGGCTTCAACCTGAACGCCGATGTCGTCGCCGACATGACGCGCGCAAAAATCCGTGGCGGTGATTTCCTGCCCCGCATTCCCGCGTTGCGGGTGTTGGGCGGCCTTGAACTCCAGGGTGAGCAGCTCGATTTGCGCGGCGAAGTCGAATGGACCGACGACCAGAACCGCGTTGCGGCGTTTGAGAGTGCAACCCAAGGCTTCACGCTGGTCAATGCGTCAGTCGCTTGGCGCCCGCTGACGAACCGTGACAATCTCACATTGACGCTTTCGGCGAGCAATATCTTTGACGTAAATGCCCGACGGCACGCCAGCTTCACCAAGGATTTTGTGCCGCTGGCGGGCCGCGATATCCGCGTATCGGCGCGGGTCAGTTTCTAGAAACGAAATGGCAGGCGATCAGGGCAATTTTCCGATCGCCTGCCAGTAAATGGCGGTGGCGGCAGCATAAGCCCCAACATGTTCCCATGCCTGCTGCGGCACTTTGTCCAAGTCCACCCTGGCATCCAGAAAGCCGGTGATGATGGCTTCAATCTGCGCCTCGCTGATGTCTTCTTCCAGCGTCGGATTGGTGCGGCCCGGGCCGAAATCAAGCGCCTTGTCGATTACCGTGTTGGCCAGACCCGCCTTGGCCAGCTCAGCGATCAACCAGCCGCGCGAGATTTCAGAGAGGACGATGTCGAAATAGGCCAGATTTTGCGCCTCGTCATAGCCAGCTTCCTTGGCGCAGGCCGAGACCGCGTCGTTGAGCGTGCCTTCCAGCCGTTTGCGCGCAGCATCGTCGCCCTGCGTCATCGCAATGGCGAGCTCCGTCCGATACTCCGGCGTGGTGCGGTTCACGGCACAGGACGGGTCGGCAGCGAGCAAGGGCAAGGGCGCGAACGCCGTCACCGCAGCGGCCAACAAACGATGCTTCAACTTCATTCGGGCAATTCCTTTGGGCCGAAAGATCACAGCATGGCCATCCCGCCATTAACATGCAATGTCTGGCCGGTGACGTAACCGGCCTCGCGGCTGGCCAGATAGACCACCGCAGCACCAATATCGCCACCCTCCCCCATTCGGCCCATCGGGATGCGTGCGTTGAGAGCGTCTTTTTGCGCATCGGGCAAGGCGTCGGTCATCGCCGAGGTGATAAAGCCCGGCGCCACGCAGTTGACCGTAATTCCCCGGCTGGCCAGTTCCTGCGCGATCGCTTTGGACATGCCAACCAGTCCCGCCTTGGACGCCGCATAATTGGCCTGCCCCGGATTGCCCGTCGCGCCGACAACGCTGGTGATCGAGATGATGCGGCCAAAGCGCGCCTTCATCATCGGCTTGGCGGCGGCACGGGCAAGGCGAAATGCGGCTTCCAGATTGACACGGATGACGTCATGCCATTCGTCATCCTTCATCCGCATGAGCAGATTGTCGCGTGTGACCCCGGCGTTGTTGACAAGAATGTCGAGGTGACCGCCCAACGCATCAACCGCAGCAGGCACCAGCGCATCTACCGCTGCGCCGTCGGACAGGTTGCAGGGCAAAGCAATATGATCATCGCCAAGACTGTCACGAAAGGCTGCCAGCTTCTCGCCGTTGGAGCCCGATACCGCAAGGCGCGCGCCCTGCGCCGCGAGTGCGTGGGCAATGGCACTGCCAATTCCCCCCGAAGCGCCGGTAACAAGAGCGGTCATGCCAGTGAGGTCAAACATTTACATTCCTTTTTACGCTCTGACGAAAAATGGCGGAAAACGGGGTAACTTCACACTGAATTGCAGGTCAGTGCCGAAGATCCCGCTGCGCTAAAGATACAATAGATACCGTCAAACGCAGCGAAACTGTATCCTTTGTATCTTTGGTGAATTTGGCCGAACGCGCGCCTCCCCATGGTCGTGCCATAGCTGACGTTACGTCACGATTGCCGCTGTAGGAAAGCGGCTTTTCAGGCTGCCTATTGCTGGTTGGCGTCTTGATTGGGGCAGTCACGCCGCTTTTCGCATTCAATCAACACGCCCAGCGCCTCGGCTTCTTCATAGCGACCGTTGCTGATATAATATTCGGCCAAATCGTAGCGCGCCTCTTCGTCGCCATTGGCGACGCGGCGCTGAAGTTCGGCGACATTGGCATCATCATTGGTGAAGTTGCTGCCCGACACCTTGTCATCGGCGCGATAGATGACGTCATTGCATGCCGTCAGGCCGCAAAGGGCGATAGCAAAGAAAATCGGTAACCGACGCCGGTTCATTGTGCCCCTTTTGGTGCTGCTGCGCCTCGCCACGATCACCATGCCTTGAGCAGCGTTTCGATGTCATCCATCGTAACGATGCTCCTGGTTTCAACCTCCCCCACTGCGCTGCGTTTCACCATCGGGCCCAGCACCTTGCCCCCGAATTCGATGAACTGTTCGACGCCAGCAGCCTCCATCGCCGCGACACTTTCGCGCCAGCGAACCCGACCGCACACTTGCTCGACGAGCTGGCGTGTAATGTCCGCGGGTTCGCTGACCGGTGCGGCCGTGACATTGGCAAAAACGGGAACCACTGGCGCTCCGGGCGGATGCTCGGCCAGCGCCGTAGCCATGGCATCGGCAGCGGGCTGCATCAGCGGACAATGGAAAGGCGCGCTGACCGGCAACGCGATCCCGCGTTTGAAGCCATGTTCCTTGGCTGCCGCAATGGCCCGCTCTATCGCACTGGCGGCGCCAGAGATTACGACTTGCGTGGGATCATTGTCGTTGGCGACGGAGCATACCTCACCGGCGGCCGACGCATCTGCGAGCGCTTGCGCAGCGTCGAGCCCGCCCCCAAGCAGCGCCGCCATCGCACCAACACCGACGGGAACGGCCGCCTGCATCGCCTGCCCGCGCCGTTTGAGTAACCGTGCGGTGGTGGCCAGATCAAATGCGCCCGCCGCGCACAGCGCACTATATTCACCCAGGCTGTGACCGGCCACAAAGCTGGCCTTGCTGGCAAGCGTCACGCCGCCCTCTTGTTCCAGCACACGCAGCGTCGCGATGGCGTTGGCCATGATTGCTGGCTGGGCATTTTCGGTCAGGGTGAGTGCGTCCTCCGGCCCCTCACTCATCAAGCGGAAGAGGTGCTGCCCTAGCGCGTCGTCCACTTCCTGAAACACCGCGCGCGCGGCGGGCGAGGCATCGGCAAGCGACTTGCCCATGCCCACGCTTTGACTGCCCTGTCCCGGAAAAATAAATGCACGCATGCTTGGCGACCCCATAAATTTTGTGCCCGCCCCTTAGCGCGCATCAGCCGCCATGCAAGCCGAAGGGCACAATCTTGTTGTCCGCGTCATGGCCGATGTCGGCGCGGCCCAGCCAGGCAATGCCATTTTTGCTGCACCAATGCTGCGCAATATCCGCAGGCTCCATGCCGAATGGACGGTCATTCTCAGGAACCGCGCTGACGCGGCCCAACCGCAGCCCGGCGAGGCCGCGCGAGGCCAATACGGTCGTGACATGGAACATCGCGCGGTCCAAAGCATAAAGATGTTCGCTGACTTCCTCGACCATCAGGACATGGCCCGCCAGATCGGGTTCAAGCGGCGTGCCGAGCAGCATCGACAGCGTTATCAGGTTGAAGGCGGCAACGCGTTCACCGGGCTGGATGCTGGCATCGACCAGCCCCGGATCGCGGCTGACCAGCCAGTCGAGCGCGCGCGTGACGGCGGCATCGCCCCCTTCGCGGCGGATGTCGGCGAGCAACGGCCCGTGGGCGACATGGTCGAAACCGTCACGATAAAGCGCGGCAAGGATATTGCCCTGATCGCTGAAACCCAAAAAAGCCTTGCCGCGCGCCACCGGCTGCATCGCGGCAACGGCATCTTCGGCAATGCGGCAGGCACCATAGCCGCCGCGCGCGAACCAGATGGCGTCGATGTCAGCGCGATTTGCCATGGAAACAAGGGCATCGCGGCGCAGATCATCGGATCCGGCAAAGTGGCCGTGCGTTGTGAAACATTGGTCGGCGATGACCAGCTCGACGCCCGGATGCGTCAGGCGTGCGAGCGCGGTCACAGCCTCTGCATCGTCGGCCGTGATCGGGGCGGCAGGGGCGACTATTCCAATTCGCACGCCGTTCATCCCCCTTTGCTTGCCAAGCTGCACTGCCCGCCATATCGCCCGCCGCATGAGCGATGACAAATCCTATTTCTTTTGCGGCATCGGCGGATCGGGCATGCTGCCGCTGGCACTGATCGCAAAGGCGCGCGGCGCGCAGGTGGCGGGGTCAGACCGCAGCCGCGATCAGGGCCGGTCGGCCGAGAAATTCGCCTGGATCGAGGCACAGGGCATCGCCCTGCACCCACAGGACGGCAGCGGCATCGCCGAAGGGCAGCTGTTTGTGGCGTCTGCCGCGGTCGAAGATAGCGTGCCCGATTCCGCTGCCGCCGCCGCATGGGGCCTGACGCGGATGACCCGTGCGCAGCTTAACGCCAGTTTCTTCAACGCCGCAACGCGGGGTATCGGCATTGGCGGGACCAGCGGCAAATCGACCGTGACGGCGATGGTGGCATGGCTGCTGCACAGCGCGGGACTTGCCCCGACGGTAATGAACGGCGCGGTGATGCGCAATTTTGCCAGCGATGCCGACCCCTTCACCAGCGCGTTGATCGGCGGCGCGGCCAATTATGTCAGCGAGGTCGATGAAAGCGACGGGTCAATTGCGCTTTACCGGCCCGACATTGCCGTGGTGACCAACATCAGCCTGGATCACAAATCCCTCGACGAACTGCACATGCTGTTCGGCGATTTTGCCGCCCGCGCCCGCACGGCGATCGTGAACGCCGATGATCCCGAAAGCGCCCCGCTCATCACTGACAAGAACGTCACTTTCGGCTTTGCCGACACAGCAACGCTGCGCGCCAGCGACTATACCGCGCTGCCAAACGGCTGCCGCTTCACGCTCCACGTCGATGGTAACAGCTGCGACGTCCGGCTGAAGATGCCGGGGCGGCACAATGTCGCCAATGCGCTGGCGGCGCTGGCGGTGGCGCGCGCGCTGGGTTTGCCGATGGGCGACGCGGTTGCGGCGCTGGCGGACTTCGCCGGGATCGCGCGGCGCTATGAGGTGGTGGGGCAAGCGAACGGCATCGCCGTGATCGACGATTTCGCGCATAATCCCGACAAGGTCGCCGCGACGCTCGCCGCCGCCGCCGAGCTGCCCGGCCGCGCGCTGATCTTCTTCCAGCCGCACGGCTATGGCCCGCTCAAACAGATGGGCAAGGAACTGGCAGCCAGTTTCGCCGCCGGGATGCGCGCGGACGACCGGCTGTGGGTTTGCGACCCTGTTTATTTTGGTGGCACGGTGGACCGCAGCGTCGGCAGTGCAGCGTTTGTCGCGGACATTGGGACGCAGGCGACCTATCTGCCAACACGCGAGGCGTGCGGGGCAGCGATGCTGGCTGAAGCACGGGATGGCGACCGCATTTTCGTGCTGGGTGCGCGCGATGATACGCTGACCGACTTTGCTCGAATTTTGTTGGGAAATCAGGTTCAGCAATGACGCGCGATCTACCTAAGCTGCACAAGCGATGGGTTTTTGGCGTCCTTGCAACCTCGTTGCTGCTGGCAATTTACGAACTGTTTTTCGACCGGGCAGTGCTTGTTGATCCCATGCCCATCTGGGCAACCGTGTTGGCCTCGATAGTTGGAAGCGCCGTGGGCATCAGGTTGATATTGGCCATTGCCGAAAGCCCGCAGTCTAGCGCGGCACCTTTGCGCTTTGCGTTGACCGCAATTTTTCTTCCGATTTTCATGGCGATATTTTTCAATCATCCGGCGCGGCTTGTTTATGAAGCTATCGCCTTCACAGGAATCGCGCCTCAAAAAGTGAGGCAAGAGGCTGTGATCGTGGGGAAAAGCCAAAGCCGAAGAATTCCGATTCGACGTTTGGAAATACAATTCGGTTCGCGCGGTCGCTCAATCGCTGTGCCAGCAACTGATAGCGCCTATTTTGCTGCCGAACCCTATCATGCGCCAGGTGCGCAGTGTATTTTGATGAATGTCCACCAGGGGCGCTTCGGGATCAAACGCGTTCTGGTCCCCGCCCACATTGGCGACAAAAGGATCGGTGAAGCCCAGATTGATTCCTGCTCGGACCGTTAACTTCCCTCTCCGCTTGCCTTTCGCCTGCAAATCTGTATTAGGCCGCGCTTCGGGGCGCAGCCTTTGCTGTCGCCCCGTTTGCTTTGCACCAATTTCGCAAGGCTTTGACGACAGCCGGAGGGGGACTGCGATTGGCGCAGAACCAGCGATCGGCCAAATATAAGGAAGCGCGACCATGCCGTTTTACGAGCATGTTTTTATCGCGCGTCAGGATCTGTCGCAGACACAGGTCGACGCGCTGGCGGAAACCGCCACCAAAGTGGTCACCGACGATTTCGGTGGCAAGGTTTTGAAGACCGAAACCTGGGGCCTGAAGCAGCTGGCCTATAAGATGGAAAAGAACCGCAAGGGCCATTACGCGATGCTCGCGATTGAAGCCCCCGGTGCTGCCGTCGCCGAACTCGAGCGTCAGGCCGCCATCAGCGAAGATATCATCCGCTGGCTCACCATCCGCGTCGACGAACTGGAAGCCGGTCCGTCGGTGATGATGCGCAAGGGCAGCGATCGTGGTGGGCGCGGCCGCGGCCGTGACCGCGACGGCGAAGAATAAGGATAGCAGCACATGGCACGACCATTTTTCCGCCGCCGCAAGACCTGCCCCTTCAGCGCGAAGGATGCACCGGCAATTGATTATAAAGACGTCCGCCTGCTCCAGGGTTACCTGTCGGAGCGCGGCAAGATCGTCCCGTCGCGGATCACCGCGGTTTCCACCAAGAAGCAGCGCGAGCTGGCCCGTGCGATCAAGCGCGCGCGCCACATCGGCCTGCTGCCCTATGTCGTTCAGTAAGGAGTAGAGTCGATGGAAGTCATTCTGCTCGAACGCGTCGAAAAGCTGGGCGGTATCGGCGATGTCGTCACCGTGAAGAACGGTTTCGCACGCAATTACCTGCTGCCCAACAACAAGGCGCTGCGCGCCAATGAGCGCAACCGCGCGCTGTTCGAAACCAACCGCGCCAAGATCGAGGCCGACAACGCCGAACGCCGCACCGCGGCGCAGGCGCGTGCCGGCGATGTCGAAGGCAAGGAAGTCGTGCTGATCCGTCAGGCGTCGAACACCGGCCAGCTCTATGGCTCGGTCTCGGTGCGCGACATCGTCGATGCGCTCGCCGCCGATGGCGTGACTGGCGTTACCAAGGCGATGGTCGAGCTCGACAAGCCGATCAAGGCGCTGGGCATGTCGGACGTGCGCGTCCGCCTGCACCCCGAAGTGGTGGTGACGGTGACCGTCAACGTCGCCCGCTCGCCGGAAGAAGCCGACCTGCAGAAGCAGGGCATCGACGTCATCCAGGCGATGTTTGAGGAAGACCAGGCGGAAGCTGCGGCGAACGCGCTGGAACCCGACAGCGAGGATGAAGTTGCGGACGAAGCGGCCGACGCCGCCCCGGCCAAGGACGAAGCCGAAGCCTGATTCAGGCCAGGCTACCGAAGGAAATGGGGCTCCTGATCACGCGATCGGGGGCCCTTTTTCTTTAGATCTGGACGCTTCCCTCGACGACGGTCACACAATCCCCGCCAACGAAAATGTCGCCGCCGGCAAACCGGATGTTGATCACGCCGTCCCGGCCAATTTCGCGGCCCTGGCTCGCGCGATAGTCCGCACCGCCCGTCCCTGACCAACGGCGATAGGCGGCGACCGCACCATTCCCGCTGCCGCACACCGGGTCTTCGGCAATGCCATCAGCTGCGGCAAAGCTGCGCACGACAGCATCGCCATTCGCCAGCCGCGCAAAAACGGTTTGCCCGGTGGTGCCATGCGCGCGGTCATAGGCGGCGAGCGCTGTCAGGTCGGGCGTCAGACCGCGCACCGCCGCCTCGTCTGCCAGCTCTATGATCACCCAGCGCGGTCCGACATTGACGATCTGCGGCGGCCCAAAAGGAACCGTCCCAAGCGCCGCGCCGAGTGCATCGGCGCTCGGTGCGGAGTCGATTTGCGGTGGCGGCAGGCGGAATTCGAGGCCCGCACCGCCCACTCCGATTTCAACCAGCCCTACCGCGCATTGCTGGACGAGTTTGCCTCCGCGCGGTGCCGCCAGCCCCGCCGCGATCACCGCATGTGCGCTGCCCAGCGTCGGATGCCCGGCAAAAGGGAGCTCGCTCTTGGGCGTGAAAATGCGCAGGCGATAGTCCGCCGCAGGCTCTGTCGCCGGAAGCACAAAAGTCGTTTCGGACAGGTTGGTCCAATTGGCGAACTGCTGCATGGCAGCGTCCGACAGCCCCATCCCATCAAGCACCACCGCGACCGGGTTGCCCATTAACGGCACCGCTGTGAAAACATCCACCTGCATGAAGGCGCGGTTCATTCTCATCTCCACGAAAGAAAAAGGGCGGCCCGAAGACCGCCCTTTCCTATGCAACAAATGGCCGGGTGACGATCAGAATTTGAATCGCACCACGCCGCCATAGGTGCGCGGTCCGCTGGGGTAACCCGAAACGGTTCCCGCCTGCGCCACGCCGTCGAACACGGTCAGAATATGCTTGTCGTCAAACAGGTTACGCCCATAAACACCCAGTTCGATACCGTTCGACAAGGCGAGGGTCAGTGAGCCGTTCACCAGATTAACTTCGCGCTTGAAGTTGTTTGGGCCGGACGTCGGCAATCCGTTGGTGTTGATCAACGTGTTGCTTTCATGGCTGTAATCAATGCGCGAAATCAGGCGGGTGCCGCTGTTCCCGAATTCATGCGTATAGGTCGCCGAGGTGGCGATGTTGAATTCGGGAATACCGCCAGGGCGGAGCCCGGTCAGATCGCCGGTGGGGCTGTCGGTGAAGCTATCGAAAATGGGGTCAAGATAGGTCATGGCAAAGGTGAACACCAAGCCATCGGCCGGATTGATGCGCGTATCCAGTTCGAAACCGCGCACCGACTGTTCACCAGCATTGTTGAGCTGGAAGCCCGTGCCTGTGAACAGGAAGCTCTGGAAACCCTTTAGCGTCTGGTCGAACAGCGCCAGATTGACACTCAGACCATCCCACTGGCCCTTGAAGCCGACTTCCCAGACCTCGGCATCTTCGGGTCCGGCAAAGCGCGAACCCGTGGTCAGGTTTGGCACGCCCAGTCCGCCATCGCGGATTGGCGACGAAGTCGACAGAATGACCGAACGCCCAGGCCCTGGAACGAAGTCACCAAACACCGGGCGACTGTCACGCGACAGGTTGACCGAGCTCGCCTTAAAGCCGGTAGCATAGCTGAAATAGGCGTTGATACTATCGTTGAATTGATAGGCAACGCGCAGCGTGTAGCTCAAATCCGAATCGTTGGTCCGTCCATCTTCAACCGCGTTCGGGATGTTCAGGAACGGCGGCTGGAACTGGAAGGGCGACAATCCCAGCAACGGGTTGGTCGTCGGGCTGAGGGCAGCAGCGCGCAGCGCCGCCTGGTTCGCCGCCGGAAGCGCCGCGAACTGGGCCGGAGTTCGCACTGTCCCGCCCGTCGCTCCAACGATGAAGGCGTCAACGAGGTTGATGTTCGCCAGCTCGTCAAAGGCAGTACCGCTGAGCGCGAAATCCTTCTTGTCGTCAGTGTAGTTGAAACCACCGGTAAAGACGAGGCCATCAATCGGCTCGAAATCCACGGTGCCGAAAATGGACCAGGACTGGTTATCGAGCGAATAGGATTCCCGGGTCAATGCGCCAGGCGAGAAAATGCTGTTCTGCGGCAGGCCGAGCGCGGCTTCGACGCCATTGAAAACCAACGGATTGCCAGCCAGCAGCGAGAAGAACGGGCGTGCCGCCGCGCCGACATCCAGCTGGCTTTCCTGCGTCACCTTTTCGTCGAAATAGAAGCCGCCGAGCAGGAAGTTGATGGGGCCATCAAAGTCCGACGCCAACCGCAATTCCTGCGTAAAGGTTTTGACCCGCTGGTCGCGGATTTCGGTGACAATGTCGGCGCTGGTAAAGTCGACATCCTGATTAACAAAGTTGTCGAGCTTGCGGTACGCCGTGATCGACGTAAGCGAGAGCGCGCCGAGTTCCAGATCAGCCTGAATCGAGCCGCCATAATTGTCGACCTCGTTGACAGGTGCCCGATTAAGGAAGGTGTCATAGCTGAAGAAATCGGTGCTGAGCGCGCCGCCAACGCCGAAAATGGCAGGGGCGGTCGGACCTGCGACAAGCGTGCTGACCACGCAGCACACTTCATCGATGCGCGAATAGTCGCCCTGCGCGCGAACCGTGAAGGTTGGAGAGAATTCGAACAGCAATTGGCCGCGCGCCGTCCAACGGTTGCGGTCGCTGATGTCGCGGTCAAGGTTGACGATCCGGCCGTAGCCATCGCGCTTCTGATAGCTGCCGTCGAGCGAGAAAGCGATGGTTTCGGTGATCGGCCCGGTGACATCGCCCTTAAGGCGAATGTCGTTGAAATTGCCATAGCCGGCCTCGACCGACCCGCCGAATTCAAACTGCGGCTTGCGGGTGATGACCGAGATAACGCCCGCCGATGCGTTTTTGCCGAACAGTGTCGACTGCGGCCCATTCAACACTTCGATCCGCTCAACATTGGCCAGATCGTTCAGCGCCGAAGCGGAGCGCGACCGGAACACGCCGTCGATGAACACGCCGACCGACGGTTCGATGCCGAAGTTATTGTCGCCGTTGCCGAAGCCGCGGATGATGAAGGTTGACGATGACGAGTTTTGCAGCTGGCTGACGCGCAGCGACGGTGCGACCGTCTGAAGGTCCAGGATATCACGGATCTGCGCCAGTTCGATCGTTTCGCCGCTGGTCACAGAAACGGAAATCGGCGTTTCCTGAAGCGTTTGCGCGCGTTTGGTGGCAGTAACGATGATCACGTCATCGCCGACCTCCTCCGCCGCAGCTTCTTCTACCGGAGCTGCTTCAGCATCCTGCGCCATGACGGCAACCGGGAACAGGACGCTACCCAAAATGGTAGCGCCGCACAAAAACTTTCCAACCTCTCGCATTATTCTCTCCATGTCTTGAACCAGAAGGGATTGTTGTATTTTATTGTTGTTGTCGCCTGCCCCTGCGCGAAGCTACGGCGAAGGTCAACGGACCTGCGCGAGGACCGTTCGGTTGAGGGCGCCAAATAGCAACCGAGCAACATATTTGTCGCGCAGCAAGAATGTCTCTGCCCGCGATTAGTAGCCCATCAAGCTCAGCACCTCCTTTCGGCTGCGCTGGTCGTCGAGGAAGCAACCGAGCAGGCGACTGGTGACCATGCCAACGCCAGGCGTGCGCACGCCCCGCCCCGTCATGCACCCGTGCTGCGCGTCGATCACCACCGCGACCCCATGCGGGTGCAAATTGTCCCAGATGCATTTGGCGACTTCGGCGGTCAGCCGTTCCTGCACCTGCAACCGCCGCGCATAACCATTCAAGACGCGGGCCAGCTTGGAAATTCCAACCACGCGGTCGCGCGGCATATACGCAATCGAGGCTTTTCCGGTAATCGGTGCCATATGATGTTCGCAGTGTGACTGGAACGGAATATCCTTCAGCAGGACGAGCTCATCATAGCCTCCGACCTCTTCAAAGGTGCGTGAAAGATGGATGGCTGGATCCTCGGCATAGCCAGAGCAATACTCGCGCCAGGCCCTGGCCACGCGCTTGGGGGTATCCAGCAGGCCTTCACGATCAGGATTATCGCCCGACCATTCGATTAGTGTACGTACCGCCGCCGCCACTGCGTCGGGAACAATAATCTTGCCGTCATTGTCATGGCTGTCGCAGCCCATTTCGCTGTCCCTTTATGTGTCAAAATCCCGCCTCTGGTTGTCGCATTGGCGATTTGGAGGCGCGGAGCAAGTCCTTAATCGGTACAGCTGATCACAGCACAATCAAGTTGACGCTGCGGCAAAGCGGGCCCGAGCGGATAGTACCGCGATTTCGTTGCATTGGGTGCAAATGGACTTGACGCATCCGTCAACTGGGCGCAACTTTTGCGCAGATAGAGCCTGCCACGAGCGGGCCGTTGCTGGGAGTGCCGGTGGTCCCCGACGCCGGCGGGATAGGGAACAGGCTGCATTTGTCGGCCATGGCGGTCGTTGCGCGCTGCCACCCCTTCCGCACAGAGCCGTGCAAAGCGGCCTGGTCTTCCAAGCGTCTCTCCCATTGAGTTTTGGGCTTCGCGGCCGCGATTACAGCGGCCCGGATTTGGGAGGACGGACATGAAATTTAAAGCATTGCTGGGCACGTCGATGATGGCGTTGTGCCTGACTACCCCTGCTTTCGCGCAGGACGCCGAAGAAACCGAGACCGATGCATTCGGCGGCGAAATCGTCGTTACGGCGCAGCGCCAATCGGAACGCCTGCAAGACGTGCCCATCGCTGTGTCGGCTTTCAGCGCGGAATCGCTGGAAGCGCAGCAAATCGAGAACCCGGCGGACCTGCAACTGACGTTGCCCAATATCACTTTCACCAAAACCAATTTCACCTCGTCCAGCTTTACGATCCGCGGCATCGGCGACTTGTGCGTCGGGGTCAGCTGCGACAGCGCGACCGCCATCCACTTGAACGGATCGCCGCTGGTCGGGACGCGCCTGTTTGAAACCGAGTTTTTCGACCTTGAACGCATCGAAGTGCTGCGCGGGCCGCAGGGCACGCTGTTCGGCCGCAACGCAACATCGGGCGTGGTCAACGTCATCACCGCCAAGCCCAAACTGGGTGAATTTGCCGGTAGCGCCGAAGGCGAATACGGCAATTTCAACAGCATCAAGGCCAAGGGGATGATCAACATCCCGCTGGGCGATACGCTGGCTGTTCGCGCGGCGGGCTTTTACCTGAAACGCGACGGTTACACCGAAAATCTGTTCGACGGCAGCGACATTGACGGTCGTGATATGTATGCGGTGCGCGGCTCGATCCGCTGGCAGCCAAGCGACAGCACCACGCTGGATATCCTCGGATATTATTTCCGCGAGGACAGCGATCGCATGCGCATCCAGAAACAATATTGCCAGCGCGACCCAACCGGCGTTCTGGGGTGCCTTAACAACCGGCGTGATCCCGGTGTTACCAACGGGAATTCGACGTTTGTCGGCGTGCTGACCAGCGCCGAATTCTTTGCCATCCGCGGATTGCCGACGTCACTGGCGCTCGGCAGCCTGTATGGCCCGGATTCGCTGGCGGGTTTCGTCAGCCCCGCCGATCCGCGTGTGGTCAATACTGACTTCACGCCCGAATATTTCTCTGACGAATTGCAGATCGAGGGACGGCTGGAGCAGAATCTGGGGGCGATCAACGTGTCGCTGGCTGGTATCTATCAGAAAGCCCGCGTCGACAGTCGCCAGGATTACAACCTGTCGGTGCAGAACCGTTCTTTCTTCACGCCTGCGCTGACCAACTTGCAAGCGCTGGCGACAGGCGCTGGCGGGCCAGCGCTGGCCGCCTATTTGAACCCGATCCGGGCGGCGCTGATCCCAGGCGGGCCAACGGGCAACCTCTGCACCTCGGACACCGACCCGACTGGGCTTGGTTCCTATGGCGGCAACAGCATCTGCAGCCCGACGGCACAGGATTTTGACAGGTCGAACCAGAAAAGCACCAGCTGGTCGGGCGAACTGATCGTCAGCACCGATTTTGACGGGCCGCTGAATTTCGTCGTCGGCGGCATCTATGGCGAACTCAGCCTGTCTGAAAACAGCTATTATGTGAACAGCTTCGGCATCGACTATCTGACCGGTATCCTGGGCACCTTTACCGCGCTCGGCAACCCGCCCGCAGCGGGCGGTCCGCTGCCGGCATCCTATCTGGGCACGCCATTCTTCCGCAACAACACCGACCAGCTCGATGTGCGGTCCTATGGCCTGTTCGGCGAGGCTTATTGGGAACTGTCCGATGGCATCAAGCTGACGGTGGGCGCGCGTTACACCAACGACAAGAAATCGGTGCGCGCGCGATCAACGCTGGCCAGCTTCCTGGTGCCATTCACCCAGACCGGCAATGTCTTCAATTCGCCCTTTGTCGGGTCGTTTGATGCCGATCCTGGCTTGGCAGGCAACCAGCTGTTCCAGGAACGCGAAGTCGGTTTTGACGAAGTTACCGGTCGTGCGGTGCTCGACTGGCAGATCACGCCCGATAATCTGCTCTATTTCTCTTATTCGCGCGGATATAAGTCGGGCGGGATCAATCCGCCGCTGCAACCGATCTTTGCGGTTGATGAAAGCTTTGTCCCTGAACTGGTCGATAGCTTTGAAATCGGCAGCAAGAACCGGTTCGGCGATTTGCAGCTAAACCTGACCGGTTTCTATTACAAATATAAAGACTTGCAGCTTAGCCGCATCGTCGCACGCACCTCGGTCAACGACAACGTCGATGCCGAAATCTATGGTCTGGAAGCCGAAGCGGTAATCACGCCCTCACCCAACTGGGTGATCAACATGGGCGCGTCCTATCTGCACACCAAAGTGTCGAGCGACAAATTCCTTGGCAATCCGCGCGATCCGTCGGGCGGGCGTTCGGACACGGTGATTATCAAGGATATCACCAACGGTGCCAATTGCGCCGTGGTGCCAACCACGGCTGGCAATGCGGCGGGAACCGCAGGGTTTGTAACCGCTATCAACGCCAGCCTGGGCCTGCGCGCCCAGACCGGCTTTGGTCCGAACAGCGGCATCAACTCGCCAGGCGCTTTCGGCATCTGTTCGGTGTTGCAGGCGCAGGCCGCGGGCGCGGTCGGCGCTGCATTCGGCGGCATCACCATCGAAAATGCCGGGGTGCCGGTGAACATCCGCGGCAATGAACTGCCGCAGGCACCGAATTACAAATTCAGCGTCGGCGTCCAGTACACCGCCGATATCGGCACCGACATGACCCTCGTCCCGCGCTTTGACCTTGCCTATACCGGCGACAGCTATGGCAATATCTTCAATGGGCGGATCAACGAAATCAACGGCTATGCGCAGGCCAATGCGCAAATCCAGTTGAATGGCGGCGACAACCGCTGGTTTGTGAAGGCGTTTGTCCAGAACATCTTTGACAGCCAGTCGGTCACCGGCCTCTACGTCACCGACCAGTCGTCGGGTCTGTTCACCAACGTCTTCACGCTTGACCCGCGCCGCTATGGCATTGGTGCCGGGATCAAATTCTGACGCAGCGACGAAATTGAAAACAGGGTTGAAAGGCCCCGGTCATTCGCAAGGATGGCCGGGGTTTTTCATTGCAAAGGTGGGGAATAATGGTGCCCGGGGACGGGATCGAACCGCCGACACTGCGATTTTCAGTCGCATGCTCTACCAACTGAGCTACCCGGGCACGGGCCGCTGCCAACCCAGTGGGCGGCGAAACGAAGCGCGGCTATAGGGATGCGGTTTCGTGCTGTCCAGCGCCTTTGTGACGGTCTGGTAACGCATTATTCGCCCCCATCACCACCCCCGGCAATGCCGTCATCAAGCCCCCCATCGGGCGGATCACTGACCGGCACGCGATAGTCTTCGCCGAACCATTTGATAAGGTCGCGGTCGCGGCAGCCGCGGCTGCAAAAGGGGCGAAATTCTGGGTCGCGTGGCTTGCCGCACGACGGGCAGCGTGCGTTGCTATTGGGCATGGCCGCATCCTTTGAGGCTGTTGTCGGTAGCAAGGGCAACGGCGCGGCCCGTGCGCTGTTCCAGCGCGGTCAGCCAGTGCGGACGAGCGGCGAGCAGGTCAATAACAGCGGTGCGCGCGCTGAGCGTCAGCACCCCGGCCCCGACCGCGCGTTCCGCATGGCGCAGCAGCGCGAGGGCGTCGCTGAGCGCCGGTTCATATTGCACGCGTTCGAACAGCGACGGCCGCTCGCGGCGACGGACGATCTGGACAAAGCCAAAGCCGTTCATAGCGGTTTTTTCCCAGGTGCCGGTGAGGCCGGTTTCCAGCAGCGCGTCGATGTGTTGCCGCGCCGCGCGGCTGGCCAGCGTGGGAAAGTCGATTCCGATCGAACCGGTTATCCCCAGCGCGGTGATCGCCGCCAGCGCCGCGTGCGCCCCGGCTTCGGCGAGCGCTTCGGGGGCGAGCTCGCCGTCGATGTCGATCAGTGTCATCGCCGGGGTGAGCGCGATGGCGAGCGCGCCGCCCGGGAACGGCCAGTCACCCGAACGCGCGATATCGAAGAGTTCGCTCCACCCCGCGGCCTCGAGCGCATCAGGCGTGGACGCTGGGCGAAGCTCGCGAATGGGATGGCCGGTGGCGGCGAGGCGCGCGCGCAGGCTTGGCGCAGGGCGCGGGGCGTCGTCGCTAACGATGGCCTGCCCGGGCTTGGCGCGCGCTGCCTCACGCAATGCCATGCGGGTGACTTCAATGGTCACCTCAGCGCCCTCGGTCAGCGTGGCGGGCGCTCCGACCAGCCACAATTCGCTGCCGTCCGCAATGCGCACGCGGGCGCGGCGGCGGGGACGGTCATGCGCGATCAGCCGCGCGGGCAGGACCGCGCCGACGCCGGGACCGTCATCGTCACGCTCAACTTCAGCGGCGATGATGCCGTCGTGCTCAACCAGCGCCGCGCGGCGCTCGCCGATGCCGTCTTCATACAGCCATTCAGCCATGGTGCGCGATGATACCCGCCGCCGCCAGCAACGCGGCGGTTTCGGCAAGCGGCAGCCCGACGACGCCCGAATGGCTGCCTGCCAGCCAGCGCACGAACATCGCGGCGCGGCCCTGGACGGCATAGCCCCCCGCCTTGCCCTCGCCTTCGCCATGCGCGGCATAGGCGGCGATCTCTTGCGCGTGCAGGCGTTTGAAGGTGAGGATGGTTTCGGACAGGCGGGTGCGCAGCCGCCCTTCGCTATCCACCATGGCGATGGCCGAAAACACGCGGTGGCGGCGCCCCGACAACAGGGTCAGGCACTGCACGACCTCAGCCGCGTCTGCGGCGCGGGGCAGGATGCGGCGGCCGAGCGCGACGACGGTGTCGCCCGCCAGCACCACTTCACCGTCGGCACGGGAGACGGCAGCAGCTTTTTCGGTTGCCATGCGCAGCGCGTAATCGCGGGGGAGTTCGCCCTTGCGCGGAGTTTCGTCAATGTCGGGCGAAGCGATGCGCGCGGGCGTGACGCCAATCTGGGCAAGCAGTTCGCGGCGACGCGGCGAGGAGGAAGCAAGGACGAGCTGCGGCGCGGCGCGCATGTCCATGGTCACTTGAAGCGATAGGTGATCCGACCCTTGGTCAGGTCATAGGGGGTCAGCTCGACAAGCACTTCGTCGCCAACGAGCACGCGAATGCGGTTTTTGCGCATCTTCCCGGCGGTATGGCCCAGGATTTCATGGTCATTTTCCAGCTTCACGCGAAACATCGCGTTGGGCAGCAGCTCGACCACCTGGCCGCGCATTTCCAGTAATTCTTCTTTCGCCATGCGAGTGTCACAAATCCATAAGTTTGATGCGATGGGCGCCCATAGCGGCATTTGCAACAGATGGGAAGCGGAGGCTACGCGCCCAACCGCCGGACCGCTCGCCACAGCAGCGACCTTGCCCGCGCCTGCCCCGGCCATCGTGGTGGCATAGGTGCGCGTATCCCCCACCGGCGCAGCCATTTGTTCGCGGCATGGGCTTCGGCTTCGCGGTAGCTCCATGTCGAGCGCCAAGTGATGCTGAGTGACAGCGCGGGGGCATCGGCGACTTCCACATAATGCGGGGCCATCACCGGCATGTGCACTGCATCGCCAGGGCCCAGGGGGACGCTCAGTTGCTGGCCCTGGAAAGCTTCGTCCCACGGCAGATTGCGGTGGCCACCGCTGTGGTAGCGTTCATGCTCGGCCGCGGGGGCGAAGCGCTCGTCGCCGGCCGGCCAGACGTGCATTACCTTGTCGCCCCAGATGTTGAGCAGGATGTTGTGCTCAGGATCGAAATGGAAGGGCGTGATCGCGCGCGGCGAGGAGATGAAGATGAAGCCCTGCGGGGTGAGCATTGGCCCTGTGCGCGGCTCGACAGTGGCAGCGAGTTCGCCGAGCAGGTCCATCAGGAGCGCGCGGTAAGGGGGCACGGCCTCGATGTTTTTGAGCACCGCCCAGCTTTTGTTCTGTGCGATGGTGCGGATGGTTTCGCCGATGCCAAGGGCGCTGTGCGGAATATCCTCTGGCGCGATGCCGATGGGGAGCGCGCCCGGGTTATATTCGACGCTGTCCGGGCCGAGCGCCTCGGCAAGACTTGCAAGCGCATCGAGCGTGAGCAGCGGGTGGATTTCGAGATTGTGACGCAGCGGTCCCGGCGTTTCGGGGTAAAGCGCGGCGAAGGCGGCGCGCGCGCTATCGTCGAAAATTGTGCGGGTGATGGGGGTGTGTTTGGTCATGCGGGTTCCTCCGCCGCCGGGCGAAGCCGCCGCCATGCCGCCTCGGCGCGGGTCAGCGCGGCGTATTGCAGGCGCTGCGCCCGCCCACCGATGGCGGCATTGACCCAGACAAGGCTGCGGCGCTCACGCCAGAGACTGTCGATCATCGGGTGCCCGGGGGCGGCGCAGCTGTCGATCCATTTAAGGTCGGCGCATGCCAGCAGATCAAGGTTCGCCTGTTGCAGCAGCACGCCGGGGGAGAAACGCGCAAGTCCCTCGGCATAAGCGGTTTTGAACGAAAAGCCGCCGGGCGGGCAGAGGAAATTGACGAGCATCGCGATGGGCGCGCCGTTTTGGGCGAGCATGCGCATGTCGAGACGCTTTGCGCTTGCCGCACCCGCGACAATGGTGCGCGCCCACGCTGCGGTTGCTGGATCGCTGGCAAGCGCGCTTCCCGCCTGCCCCTTCCAACCCGCCAGCTCGAGCGCGAAGAAGGCATCGAGCCATGGGCTGGTCGGCTCGCCCGCTTGCCAATGGCGAAATTCCAGCGGGCCCATTTCGGCAAGGCGCGCCGATTGGCGACGCAATTCCTTGCGTTTCTTGGGACGGACAGCGGCCTCCCAATAGGCTTGTGGTGCCACGTCGCTGTCCAACAGCGCGCGGGTTTCGCGGTGGACGGGGGCGGTACTGGTCTGGCCGCGCAGGGCGATCGCTTCGAGCAAGGCGCAGTGCAGCGGGCCATTCTCGGTAAGGCGCTGGAGCTGCAGCAGCGCGCCGCCGTGCGCGTCAGCATCGCACCAGCCAAGCAGCGCCTGCCAAAAGGGCAGCTCCGCACCAGCGCGAACCAGCGGCGCGCCGTGGAAATGATTGGGGTGCGCCCAAGTGACGCTGTGGCGAAGCGGAAGCGGACCGTAGCGGCTGGCGGTCGCCAGCGGAATTAGGCCGATCAGCTCGCCAGCTGCTTCGACCGCGACCAGCCGAGCGGCGCGCTGGGGGTCGAGCAGTTGCAGCGCGGGGGCGAGGCACCAGCGTTCGGCAAAAGCATTGGGTTCGCTGGCGTTGGTGGCGAGCGCATCCCATTGCGCGGCAAATTCGGGAGTGAGCGCCAACGGATCGACGACACCCGCGCCAAGCGGGCCATGCTCGCTGGGGCGGATGGCGCGGTAGTAAATCATCCGCTGCAGGGTAGCGGTGGGTGGTTAAGATCGGGTGGGTTTGCAGCCGATAAGCCCCTCCCCTGAAGGGGAGGGCGTTTCACTACAGCCCAAACACCTTCGCCAAAGCCTTTTCCAGCATCAGCATTTGCCAGATGGTGCGGCCATGGTCGCGGCGGCCCGACTGGTGTGCGGCGACGAGGCGGCCGACCTCGGCCATATCGAACCAGCCCGACCGGGCGAGCGTGGATGAAGCGGCGAGCGCGAGCGCCGTTCCCGCGAGCGGCCCGCGAAACCAGGCCGAGATCGGCGTCACGAACCCCATCTTTGGCCGATACAGAATTTCGCGCGGCAAATAGGGTTCCATGGCACGCTTGATCATCGCTTTGCCCTGCCCGCCTGACACGCGCATCGACGCCGGCAGGCTGGCCGCAAATTCGACAAGGCGATAGTCGAGCAGCGGCTCACGCACTTCCAGGCTGACCGCCATGCTCATCCGGTCTGTCTTGGTCAGGATATCGCCGGGCAGCCAGATTTTGAGGTCGGCATATTGCGCGCGGTCGAGCGGCTCGCGGGCTGGGGCCTCCGCCATCGCCTGCCAGTAACGCGCCTCGCCGCGATGGTCGCCCAGTGCGGTACGTGCCGCGTCATTGTACAGCCGCGCGCGCTGCATGGGCGCAGTGACGCCGACCGCTTCGGCATAAGCGGTGGCACCGTCGCGCGCCAAGCTGGCGAGCGTGGCGCGGGCGCGCAAGGGGCGCGGGGCCCAGTCCAGTTGCGGCCAAACGCGCGCCAGCGGACCTAGCAGGCTGCGGCGCAGCGCGGCGGGGATGAAACCGCGCAGCCGTTCTTCCTGATGCTGGAAAACATGGCGGCGGTAACCGGCGAAAGCCTCGTCCGCGCCATCGCCGGACAATGCCACCGTCACCTCTTCGCGCGCAAGTTCGCAGACCCGAAATGTCGGGAGTGCGCTGGCGTCGGCAAAGGGTTCGTCGAAATGATCGGCGATCCGGTCGATCAGCGAAAAATCGTCCGCCGCAACGATGCGGCTGCGGTGGTCGGTGGCAAAACGGTCGGCGATTTGCCGTGCATGGACGGTTTCGTCGAGCGAAGCCTGGTCAAAGCCAATGGTGCAGGTTTTGACCGCCTTGCTGCTCGCCTCGGCCATCAGCGCGACGACGCTGCTGCTGTCGACCCCGCCCGAGAGGAAAGCCCCCAACGGCACATCGGCAACCATGCGGTCGCGCACCGCGGCGCGCATCAGGTGGACAAGTTGTTCGGCGCATTCGCCCTCGCTGGCCTTGACCCTGCGCGAGAAATCGGGCCGCCACCAGCAGGTCGGCGGCGGCACCGGCTTGCCCCGTTCGATAAGCATATAATGGCCCGCTGCGAGCTTTTCGACGCCCGCAAGGATGCTGGTGTCGTCGGGGACATAGCCAAGCGCCAGGAAATCCTCGACCGCGCTCAATCGCGCTTCGCGGCGCAGCAGCGGGTGCGCAAGCAGGCCCTTGAGTTCACTGGCAAAGGCAAGCGCGCCGTCGCTAAGCTGCGCCAGATGCAGCGGTTTGACGCCGAGCCGGTCACGGGCGAGGAACAGGCAGCCGCGCCTGGCATCGTGAATGGCAAAGGCAAACATGCCGTTGAGGCGCGCGAGGCACCCCTCGCCCCATTGCCGCCAGGCCGCGATGATGACTTCGGTGTCGCCGTCGGTGCGGAAGTGATAGCCGCGCCCTTCAAGTTCGCGCCTGAGTTCCTGGAAGTTATAGATCTCACCGTTGAAGCTGATGGTGACCGCTTCATCGTCACTGTGCATCGGCTGCGGGCTGCCGTCGATGTCGATGACCGAGAGGCGGAGGTGGCCCAGGCCAACGCCGGGCGCTGTCCACACGCCCGACCCGTCGGGGCCGCGATGGCCCATAGGGGCAAGCATCGCGCGGACGCGTGCCGGATCGACCGGTTTAGCCGTTTCGTGATGATAAAGACCTGCAATGCCGCACATGACATGGGCCCTAACCGCTTTCGCGGCCGTGGTCAGCCATTTCGGATGAGCCGTTCGATATTGATGGCAGGATCATTGGCCGGCCGGTCGAACCAACGATGGGCGACCAGCATCACTGCAATCAGCGTGACCGCAAAGAACACCCATCCATAAATAAGGTGATCGACCCCGGTGGCATAGGCATGGCCCCAGTTTTCCGCGATCACGATAGTGCCAAAGGCGCGCAGGGCGTTGGCAAGGATGGTGGTCAGCAGCGCGCTGGCGACAAAGACGATGCGCCGCTTCCAGCTTTTGAAGCAAAGGTGCGCGGCGAGCATCGCGAAGGCCGCCATCGCGACCAGAAACATAACGCCTGAGCAGGCCTCGGCCACCACAAACATGCCGCTGGGGGTGGTAATATAAAGGCCATCGAGCGTCGCCGGGATGCCTGGAAGTGCCAGCAGCGGCATCGTCAGCTGCGCGGTGATATGCTGGAACAGTGGCACGACTTCGTCACCAAATGGCACCAGCAACCAAGCATAGGCGAGTGGAAAGGCCAGTGCACGCACGAGCACGGGTCCGAGCGCCACTAGCACGGTGGCTTGCAGCAAAAGCACGACGCCGAGATGGCGGAGCAATGCAATGTCAGTCGCCTGCCCGGCCGCCCAAACACCAAGCGCCCCGAGCAGCGCCAGCCCGCCCGGCAACCAGAGTGTTGGCGTCAATGTCGCGACAAGTCTGGCGCGTTCAGCGACCAGCCAAACGAGTATCGCCGGTATGAGCAAAATATGGTTGTAGGTGGAGCTGGTCCACCAGATGCTGACCATATGCGCAATGTCGCGCGCGAACAGCGCGGCAATGGCCACCCACAATAGTGCAAGCGACACAAGGGGGCGGTGCCAGGGGCGGGCCAGCGTCATGACGGCAATCCCAAGTGCCGCGCGAGCGGGGCGAGCATCGCTTCCCAGCCATAACGATCAATCATGCGCTGGCGCGCTGCTTCGCCCATGGCAGCAGCAGTCGCAGGGTTGGCGAACAGCTCGAGCACCTCTCGCGCCATATTTGCTTCCATCGCCAAGGGATCGGCAATGCGCAAATGCTCACCATGAGCAGCGTCGATGCCCTCGGCAGCGGCTGGGGTTGTGACCACCGGCCGCGCCATTGCCATTGCCTCGAGCAGCTTGTTCTGCACGCCGCGCGCCATCAACAGCGGCGCGACCACCACATCGGCGGCGGCCAGCCAAGGGCGCACATCGGGCACTTCGCCTGTCACCTCGATGCCGGGCCAGCCTGACATTTCTGTCACCTCGGGCGTGGGGGTGCGGCCCACAACCGCAAAACGGGTGGCCGGGTAGAGCTTGCGGACGATGGGGAAAACATGTTGCCCGAACCAGCGCACAGCATCGATATTGGGCCGATAATCCATCTGGCCGGTAAAGACGATCAGGCGGCCTTTGCCTTTTCTCAGGCGGACAAAGTCAGCGTCAGGCGCAAAGCGGGCGGTGTCGATACCGTTTTCCAGCGCATGGACCCGATCGGCGCCAAGGCCGCTGCGGGCGCGGAACAGCGCCGCTTCAGCCGTGCTGACGAAGAGGCTGGCATCGGCGCGTCGAGCGATCTTGGCTTCATAGGCAGCAAGTACACGCGCCTCTCGGGCGTATACCCGGCGGGTCGCTGGATTGGCCTCGCCCTCAGCGTAATGATGGAACTTTGCCGAATCGACATCGACGAAGTCCATTACGACGCGCCCAGCAAAGTGATCGCGCGGAGGGATAAACTGACCCATCTGGCCCGAAAAGCCGACGATATGGGTGATATTGCCGTGCCTCAACAGATTGCCGACGTGCCGGACAAGGCCCGCATGACCGAAGGCGGTGACACTTGCGGGTGCGCGGCGAACGAGCGATTGCAACAGCGCGGCGGGGCGGCTGCGCGTTCGTACTGCAAGGTCGAGGCTGACGGTCAACCGGGCGAGTTTGGTGCGCGCGGTGTCGGCGTCGGCCTCGCTGTCGCACAGCGCAGCAACATGCACCGGGGCCAATTTCGTCAGCGCTTCGAACATATGCCAGCTGCGGATCCGGTCGCCGCGGTCGGGCGGCCACGGCGCGCGGTGGGCGAGGAACAGGATTTCGGTCATTGTTCGCGACTCAACCGAAGCCCTGAGCCTGTCGAAGGGCGCGGCGCGTGGATGCACCGACAGTGCTGTCCTGCGCCACGTGCTTCGACAAGCTCAGCACTGCGGTGTTCTGGCGAGCCGGTTCGCATTCTACCCCAGTCCGCGCGAAATATGCGGGCCCACAGCGTTGGCGAGCCATAGCGGCAGGCGTTTCCACACTTCGACGCGGCGCTGATATTGTGCGCTCGCCGGATTGGTGTTGCGCGCAGTCTGACCCGCTGCGAGCCACCGCGCATAGACCAGCGGGTGTGGTTCAAAGCCCCAGTTCTTTTTGTAGGCAAAGGGTCCCGTGCCGACTTTCGACCGCCCGAAATCGAAGCGGGTGCAGCCGCGTGCGCGGGCATGCCGCATCAGCGCGAAATAGAGGAGTTCGTTGGCGCGGGCCTTGCGCGCTTCGGCCAGCCCCCCACCCCAATAGGGCATCACGGTATCGCGCCAGTAAAGGCTGAGGACGCTCGCAATTGGGCGGCCATTCGCTCGAACGGTCAGAACGTCAGCCGCCCCTCCGAAACGCGCGAGCACTTCGGCAAACAGGGCGCGCGGGAAGACGGGGGTGCCAAGGTTGCGGACACTGGTGGCATAGACCCGGTAATGGTCGCGCTGTTCCACCTCTCCGCTGCCGGTGCTGACGGTCAGGTCGCTATCGAGCGCCTTGCGCACCTCGGCGCGCTGTTTGCGTGGGATGGCGAGCAGCTCGGCGGCGTCATCGGCGGCAAGGCTGCGGGCGAAGCCGGCGTAGGCACCGTCCTCTCCCAACCACTGCGGCGCTACAGGGATGGGTCCACCGCGCAGTTCGATGGTAGGCACGCCGAGCTGGCTGGCGAGACCGACGGCGGCATGCGCAAGTGCTGCGGCGCTGGCTTCGTCCTTGGCGAGGATTCCGCCGCTAACCCCGAACGCGCTACCGACCAACGCCTGCCCGAACAGCGGCGATTTGACATGATGTAGCGGCAGGATTCCGGTGATTTGCCCTGCCCTATCACGTGCCGCCAACGCATGCGCGCGGTGGCCGGTGGCGGCGCACACGGCTTCGCTCCAAGCCCGACTGTGAAAGGGGGTGGCGGCGGGTGATGCCGCGACGAATGCGTCCCACGCGCACGCATCGGTGAGCGGGGCGACGGTCAATGCGGGCCGTGGATGGTACGGCGCATTCATGCCGCCTCACGCCACGCGGTGGCGCGCTCCGCCAGCTCCGGGACGATGGCATCAACGCGGTCCCATTGGAAATCACCCAGCATCCGTTGCAGTTTGCCAGCCATGGCCGACAAGCCAGTGTAGTGGCGCAGTTTCGACCTTAGCGGAGCGCCCGCGACGCGCGGCTGGCTAGGGTCAATCTCCCAAGGGTGGAAATAGAGGATGGCTGGGTGACCTTCCCCGTTAATCTGCTCGATTGCCCAGCGGGTGACGCCATAGGGCAGGATGCGCATGAAGCCGCCGCCGGCTGCCAAGCTCCGTCCGGCAAAGCGCGCGGTGGTGACGGGCCATTCGATCAGATCACTGTCGGCGAGCGGCCGCCAGGCATGGCGCGGGCTGGCGGGCCAGCCATAATGATCGTGCATCACCGGCGCGACGCTCGATGAATAGGTAAAGCCCTGTTCGGCCAGGATGGCGTGCGCCCAGGGCGTGCGCGGGTCGATCGAGAAGCTGGGGGCACGATAGCCGGTGACTGCGGTGCCGCCCGCATCCTCGAGGATGGCACGGCTGTGCTTCAAATCTGCGGCGAACTGGTTGGCGGTCAGGGTGAAGACACGGGCATGGTCATAGCCATGGCTGGCCAGTTCGTGTCCGCCCGCGACAATGCGCTTGATCAGCGCCGGATACCGCTCGGCCACCCAGCCCAGCGTAAAGAAGGTGCCTTTGACCCCGGCGGCATCGAACAGCGCCAGTACGGCATCACAATTGCGTTCAACACGGCAGTCGAGCTTTGGCCAGTCGGCACGGTCAATCGTGGTTTCAAAGGCACCGACCTGAAACCAATCCTCAATATCAACCGACAGCCCATTGATTATCATGAGACATATCCCGCTCAGGCGGCCCAATTGTTCATTTGTGGCGCGCCTGCAGGATCGCGTTCGACCCATTCGATCAGCAGGTCGAGCACGCGGCGCAGGACTTCGTCATGGTCGCTGATCTGGGATTCCAGCGCGGCGATACGGGCTTCCAGCGCGGCTATATTTGGCCCGGGCGCGCCGGGTGCAGCCTCTGGTGCGGGCGGCCAGCTCAGCTTTTCTGCTGACGCCGGTTCGGGCGCGCGCGCAGTCAGCACCAATTCGGGTTCAGCCTGTGCAACAGGCGCGGGTGCGCGTGCAGCGGCCACGGGCTGATTAAAGCCGCCGTCCGCCGACATTTCGGCGACCACTGCGCGCACATGCGCGCCGGTGATGCGGCTGAGCTTTTCCAGCGCGCCCAACAGCAATACCCGGCTGACCAACACATTCAGGCGGCGCGGCACACCGTCGCTATGTTCATACAGCAAGGAAATGGCATCGGGCGCGAAAGTCGGGTTGCCCGACCAGCCAACTTTGCCAAGCCGGTGCAGGATATAGGGCTCGACCTCCTCGGGCTCCATCGGGTCGAGGTGGTGCGTGGCGATCACGCGCTGGCGCAGTTGTTCCAGCGTCGCCGACTGGAACAACGTGGCACGAAACTCGGGCTGGCCGAGCAAAAAGATCTGGAGCAGCGAATGTCCGCCCAGCTGGAAATTGGACAGCATGCGCAGCTCTTCAAGGGCCACGACCGGCAAATTCTGCCCCTCGTCAACAATCAGCAACGTACGGCGCCCGGCGCGCGCCTCTTCGCGCAGGAATTGTTCGATGAAGCTCAAGAGCTCGGCCTTGCCCAGCCCTTCCCAGTCGAGGCCGAATTGTTCGGCGATGAGCTGGAGCAACGCCTCACCGCTGACCGCGGTCGAGACCAGCTTGGCGGCAGTTAGCCGGTTGGGATCGATGTTGTTCATCAAATGGCCGACCAACGTGGTTTTGCCCGCGCCAATGTCACCGGTAATCACGATGAAACCTTCGCCCTGCGCCAGACCATAGCCCAGATAGGACATGGCTTTGCGATGCGTCGCGCTTTCAAAATAGAAATGCGGATCGGGGGTCAGCTGAAACGGGCGTCCCTTAAGGCCATAATATTGATCGTACATTTGTTTATCCCCGCCTTCCGGTCAGAAATTGTAACGCAGGCCCAGCAGCGCCGAACCGATGAGTTCGCTGTTGAAGCCATCCTGATCAAAGCTGCTGAGCGTTGCCGCGGCCGTGCCCGTGAGCTGGCGCCAGAAACGGTGGGTATAGGTGACCCCCGCCCCCATCGCCGTGACATCGCCCGCGCCGGGCGCGCCATTATCGAAGTAGTTGAACGTGACGGTACCGGTCAGGTCGCTATCGCGATCAAGCTGGCGCGCGGCCGAGACGAAGGCATAATAATTTTCGTCGGTTATGCCATTGAAGGGGGCCAGCACCGAACTCGCCGGAACCAGCAATTTGCGCCGGTCATAGCCGCCACCGACACCCAAATTCCATCCCGCCGCAGTGCGCGACAGCAGCGCCTGCACGCCGCGGCTGCGGAATTGTGTTGCCGTCGCGCTGCCGAGCGCAGGGCTTAGGCAGCCCGAACCCTGATTGCCGAACACACAGGTACCAATGCCGCCATCCAGCGGATTGCGGACGAATTCGAACTGTGTCGGCAAGTCCGAAAGTCCGTTCGACAGCGAGCGGCCAAAGCTGGAAATGCCGTCATAGACGCCGACCTGCAACAGCATGGCGTGGTTGGGGCGATAGCTGAATGAACCGGTGAAGATGGTGTCACCATAGCGCCGCCCGACTTTTGCCGTCAGCGACGTGCGGCGGCTCGGCTGCCACATCACGCCGACGTCCCAGATCAGGCCGTCGATGTCATAGGCCAGTTGGCGCGGGCTGGTGGGGTCAGTGACAAGGCGGCCATTGACGGTGCGCACGGGCGCTCCGCCCGCGTCGAGCAGCGGCTCGCGCTGGCTTATTTCAATATCCTCATAGCCGACCCCGCCGAGCAACGCGACGCTGGGTGAAATCGGCACGGTCACATCGGCGCGGACATATTTGCCGTCGAAGCGCTGGTCGAGCTGGCTTGCATCCTCGCGCTCCCAGCCCCCCGACACCTGCCAGCCAAAGGGCAGGTCAGCGGGCCGCTGGCCGACACTGGCCCAGGCGGCGTGGTTGGTTGAATCGTCGAACACGTCGGCGGCCAGCGTGCCGGGAGCAAGGATGGCGGCGCTTTCTATATCAACCTTGCTATAGCCAAAGCGATAGCCCGCGCCGACATCCAGGTTGGCAATGCGCGTCGCAAAAGTCGGACCCGCATAGACACTGTACACATTGGCCACATTGCTGCGATTGCCGGTGATGACATTGTTCGCCGCGCCCGCCCCATCGGCGCGCGTCCGGCTGGCGAGTGCGCCCGCCTCCAGATTGAAGCCGCGGGCCACTTCCAAGCGTCCGCGAGCGAGGCCCGATATCACGTCCTGATCGGCCAGCCCGTCCGACAGGCCGAAACGGCGTTCATAGCGGATGCTGGCGGCGAGTTCGGCGCGGCGCGTGGTGATGCTCGCATCGACCCCGGCAGCGACGGTGGAATAAGTCAGTACATCGCCGCCGTTTTTGAGGTCGGCGGTCAGGATCGCCCCAACTTCCAGATAGGGCTGGATTTCGGTGCGCGTTTGGCGCGGACGGCGCGCTTCGGCAGGAGCCGCAGCGGCGGGCTTTGCATCGCTGGCTTCAGGCGCGGGGCCGCCAAAATCCTGCGCCTGCGCCGGGACCGCCGCAATCAGCATGGCGAGAATGAGCCCAGTGCGGATCATGCGCCGCTTCCTTGTCCATAATAGGTGCCGAAGCGGCGGCCACCGGGGGAAAATTTGACACCATTGAGCAGCAGCTGGATGTGCGGGCAGGCGCTGACCAGCCCGACCGCATCGCGCAGCGACGCTTCCAGCGTTTCATCGGCGCGTACCACCATCACCAGCTGGCCCACATGTCCTGCCAGCACGGCGGCGGGCGACGCGGCGAGGATCGGCGGCGAATCGATCAGGATGATGCGGCCCGGCGCACCCGCCTCGAGCCGCGACAACAACGCCTCTGTCCGCGACGAGGCGAGCAACTCGCTGTCACCGTTGGTCGATTGGCCTGAGGGCATGACCTTGAGACGCGGCAGATCGGTCTGGATCAGGCAGTCACCGACCGGCAGGCGCGGATCGGCCAGCGCGTCCATCAAACCAGGGCCATCTTCAAGGCCGAGTGTACGGACGATGCTCGGCTTCGCCATATCGCCGTCGATCAGCACCACGTCATGATCGGCCTCGGCCGCTAGGCTGAGCGCCAGATTGATAGCGCTGAAGGTCTTGCCTTCGCCGGGGTTGGCCGAGGCAATCAGGATACGGTGCCCGCGCGGCAGCATGGGGCGCCCGGGCGCGCCGGTGATGCCGCGGATCAGCTCGCGCTTGATGATGCGATATTCCTCGGCGATGCCGCTGACCGCACTGCCGGGGACAATCATCCCCATCGTGGCCAACGCGTCAGCATTGATGGTGCCGTGGCGGGCGGGTGTGATGGCTGGCTCGGCGCGCGGGGTTGCGGCCGGGGCAGCCGGGGCGGCAGGCGCAACCTCGGTAAGCGGTGCCTGCACCCGCGCGCGGCGCATGCGTTTGCCGGGTTCCGGCGGCAACCCCGTCAGGTCGATTGCCGGAGCGCTGGCCAGCGGATCGGTGCCAAAGAAATCAGCGGCGCGCTCCAGCGAAGAGGCGGATTTCTTGATGGGACGGTGCTCGGTCATGGCTGCCTCCTCCGCCTCACGCGACCATGCCGCGCTGGACAAACTCAACGACCAGCAAGAGCGCGAAGAGAGCGAGCAACGCGACGCCGCCGCCGCCTAGCCAGACCAGTTTCTGTTTGCGATCGGCGCGGCGCGCCGGGGTGACAACTTCGGTAATCGAACCGATCACTGGTAGCCCGCTCGCGCGCGCGAGCTTGCCAACCGTCGCATAGGTGGGGCGAACCTGCGCCAGGCCAAAGGCCGTGCCGATGCCGCCGCCAATGCCCGCGATCAACACCAGCGCCAGGAATAGCGGGCGATTGGGCGCGACGGGCGCACGCGGCTTGCTCGGCGGATCGGTCAGTTCGACACGGAGCGCATAAGATTCGGTGTCCACTTGCCCGCGCAGCCGCACCTGCTCGCGCTGGGCCAGCAGCCGGTCATATTGGTCCTTCTGCACCCGGTAATCGCCGTTCAGCCGTTCATATTCGGACGCGATGCCGGGTTCGGCAATCCGCTTGGCGGTGATTTGGGCGATCTCGCCATTCAGCTGTGCCTTGCGCGCGGCGAGCGCGCTGACGGTTGCTTGGCGTTCGGCGCGCACCGCCGCGAGCGACGTATAAGCCGGATTGGGCGCAGTACTGCCTGCGTTCGGTCCTTCGCGCGCCGCCTGCGCCGCAAGGGCGTCAATCTGGGCTTTAAGCGCCAGAACATCGGGGTGCGCATCGGTAAGCCCGCGCGCGCGTAGCGACGCCAGTTCGGCGCGCGCACCCGCCAATTGCTGACGCGCGACCCCGCCGCCGGTTGCATTGAGGCCCGGCGCAGCGACGGTTGCGGGAACGCCCGCAAGCTGGCCATTGGCTGCCGCCAGTCCGCCCTGTGCTGCTGCCAGCTGCCCTTCGACCTGCGTCAGTTCGCTGCGGAGCTGTTCGAGCCGCATCGCCGGTGAACCGCTGCCGCCCGGAATCATGCCGATATTGGCCGCTTCAAACGCGGCGCGCTTGGCCTCGGCCTGGCGCAACGCCTGTTCGCGGCTCGCCAGCTGGCCATCGAGGAATTTCAGGCTGTCGCGCGCGTTCATCTGGCCGCCGCGCAATTGTTCCTCGCGGAACACGGTGATCAGGCTATCGAGCACGGCGCTGGCCAGTTTGGCATTGTCGGCGTCGGACAGGCTGCCCACGCCAACTGTCGAGATTAATTCAAAGATATTATCCTGTTGGGCAATAACCTTGATATTGTTTTGCAGCATCGCCACGACATCTTGCTTGTCGCGGTCGCTGGCATTGGCCGCGATCAGGCCGGTCGCCACTGCTACCCGCTCCATGTTGCGCGTGCCGGTGAGCGTTTGGCGGATCTGGTCGATCTGTTGCTGGTTCGACAGGCCGCCGCTGGCCGACGCATCGGGCAGGATGTCGTTGATCTGAACGACAATGCGAGCCCGCGATTCATAGCTGTTGGGGATCATCGCGATCATCAGCCAGCCAAGCAGGCAAATCCCCCACGCGACCGCCAACACCAGCCAGCGGCGCGTCCACACGCTGTGCAGGGCAATCCGGAATTCGTCGTACAGGCCGTTCATTTTGTGCTTTCAGCGCGCGGCAAGCGGGTCAAAACATGCTTTCGGGGATGATGATGACATCGCCTGGCTGGAGCCGGACGTTGGCCTTGATATCGCCGCGTTTGATGAGATCGCCCAGGCGCAGCGCATATTCGCTCTGTTTGCCGGTGCCCGGTTCGTAACGCACGAGCCGCGCCTTGTTGCCCGCCGCATATTCGGACAGGCCGCCAACAGCGATCATCGCGTCGAGCACGGTCATGTTGGCGCGGAACGGGATGGAGGCGGGCTTTTCGGTTGCGCCGACCACGCGCACCTGCTGCGAGAAAGTGCTGTTAAAGCTGGTTACGATCACGCTGACGATGGGATCGTTGATATATTGGCTGAGCTGAAGCTTGATATCCTGCTGCAGCATCGTTGGCGTTTTGCCCACGGCGGGCAGATCGGTGATCAGCGGGGTGGTGATGCGCCCATCGGGCCGTACCTGCACCGTCCCGCCCAGTTCGGGGTTGCGCCACACAAAGATCTTAAGCTCGTCGAGCGGGCCGATGACATATTCATCGCCGGGCCCTTCCTGCCCATCCACAAAATTGGCAGCAGGCAGTTGCGCGCTACCACCCGGACCGCCGGCGCAAGCCGTGAGCAAGATGGCGGCCAGACCGCTTGCCAGCATCGTGCGCGCCAGTGCCAAAAATCCCGTCATATCGCTTCACCCTTCCACCACGCGGCCCCGTTCGAGCGGGCCGCGCAGAGTCACTGCTTCAGCATCCAGCCATGGCGAAGATTGGTGAACAGAGGGTTAGGATTGCTGGTCCGCTGGCAATAAAATTGGCTGAAATGTGCGGAAATTAACGCTTGTCAGACCAGCCGTTCCAAAGCGGGACCGTGCCCCAGAAAAGATGAAGGACTGGCGCTCGCGCCATAAGCCCCGGCCATGAATATCGCCACCAGGTCACCGATTTCGGCGTGTGGCAGATGCAGCTGATCACCGAGCCGGTCGAGCGGCGTGCACAGACAGCCGACCACCGTCGCGACCTCGCTGGGGGCGCGGTCAAACCGGTTGGCGATGGCGAGCGGATAATTGCGGCGCACCACTGTGCCGAAATTTCCGCTGGCCGCGAGTTGATGATGAAGGCCGCCATCGGTGACCAGAAATGTTTCGCCATGGCTGATCTTGCGGTCGATGATCCGGCACAGATAAACTCCGGCTTCGGCCACCAGCCAACGCCCTAACTCGATGGCAAAGCGGGTGGAACCAAGGCTGTCTGGCCGTTGGCCGAGCGTGTCGGCAAGCGCCGCGCCAATGGCCGCCACATCAAGTGCGGTGTCGCCGGGAAAATAGGGCACGCCAAAACCCCCGCCCAGATTGACGAGCGGCGGCACGGCGCCCACGGCATCGGCCAGCGCGGCCGCCAGCGCCACGGTTTGCGCCTGCGCAGTGATGATGGCTTCCGCATCAAGTGCCTGTGAACCGGCGAAAATATGGAAACCTTGCCAATCGACACCCTGATTAATGAGCTGCTTTACCAGCGCCGGCACCGCATCGGCATCGATCCCGAAGGCTTTGGCGCCGCCGCCCATTTTCATGCCTGACCCTTTGAGGTCAAAGCTGGGGTTAACGCGCACAGCGAGGCGTGGACGGACCCCGAGCTGGTGTCCGATGTAGAGCGCACGCGCCGCCTCACTCGCCGATTCAAGGTTGATCGTCACGCCCGCCATAATCGCCGCGCGCAATTCGCGGTCGCGCTTGCCGGGGCCAGCAAAGCTGATGTGCTGGGGCACCATCCCGGCGGCAATAGCCATATGCATTTCGCCGCCCGAAGCAATGTCGATACCATCGACCAGCCCGGCCAAATGCGCCAGCAGCGGTGCAAAGGGGTTGGCCTTCATCGCATAATGGATGCTGAGCCCCGGCGGCATCGCGGCGCGCAGAGCCGCAACCCGCGCGCTCAGCATTGCCCGGTCATAGACGAACAATGGCGTGTCGCCCTCGACCGCGACCAGCCGGTCGGCACGCTGACCACCGATCAGCAACATGCCGTCGGCATCGGCGCGAAAGCCCGCAGGAATAGCCCCCATCTGCTTCATACGGCCGCTTCCTGTTGCCAGTCCGCAGCGATGGCGACCCGGTCCAGCTTGCCGTTGGCATTGCGCGGCAGGTCGCACCGCCAGACGATAGCGCGCGGCTGCATGAAATTGGGTAGGGCCGCGCGGAGTGCAGCGGTGAGCGCGCCATCCTGCGTACCATCGCCGCGTGCCACCAGGATGATCGCTGCACCAAGTCGGTCGTCGGCAATGCCGAACGCGACGGCTTCATTGGCGAAACCCGAAACGATGACGGCTTCTTCGATCTCGCTGGGGCTGACGCGGTTGCCCGCCGTCTTGATCATCGCATCGTCGCGGCCGATAAAATAGAGCAGGCCCTTGGTATCGCGGTGCACGGTGTCGCCCGACCATACTGCTGTGCCGCCATAGCGCGACGCGGGCGGTGCGGGCTTGAATCGCATCGCGGTTCGCTCGCTGTCCTGCCAATAGCCCTGCGCCACCAGTGGGCCGCAATGGACGAGTTCGCCCGGCTCACCTGCATCACACAGACTGCCGTCGGGGCGGCACACCAGAATTTCGGCATGCGGAATGGCGCGGCCCATCGACGTGGGGTGGGCCGCAACCAGTTCGGGCGGCAGAAATGTCGAACGAAACGCCTCGGTCAGTCCGTACATCGGCCAAATCGCCGCCGCTGGAAAAGTCTGGCGCAGCCGGTCGATGAGTGCGGGTGTAAGCGCGCCGCCGCTGTTGGTCAGTCGTTTAAGGTGCCGCGCGCTGTCCAGCGGCCAATCGCCCTCCACCAGTTGCACCCAAAGGGGCGGGACCCCGGCAAGCGTGGTGGCGCGAAAACGCAACACGGCGCGGACGACGTCGCGCACGGTCAGGTAATCGAGCGGTACGACGCTTGCCCCAGCATGCCATGCGGAAAGCAGCTGGTTCTGGCCATAGTCGAAGGCGAATGGCAGCAGCGCCAGCACGCGGTCGGCGGGCGTCAGGTGCAGGTAACTTGCAACGCTTTCCGCGCCCAACCACAAATTGGCATGGCTGAGCATCACGCCTTTGGGCCGCCCTGTCGAGCCGCTGGTATAGAGGATCGCGGCCAGGTCGTCAGGCGCAGCATCCGAGGGGGGCAGTATTTCGCCAAAGTCATCAATAGCAGTTTCGGCGGTTGCCAGATCGATGACGGCGCAGCTCGGCCGCAGGGTCAATGTCGCCGCGCGCGCAGCGTTGGTCAGCAGCAGCGCCGCACCACTGTCGTCCAAAATATGGTCGGCCTGCGCGCCTTTGAGCAACGGGTTAATCGGTACATGCACCAGGCCGGCGCGCGCAGCAGCGAGCGGAAGCAGGCACGCCAAACGGCTTTTTGCGGTCCAACTGGCGACGCGAGCGCCCCTTGCGGGCACCTGACCGGCCAGCCATGCCGCGAGACGTCCGACCCCGGCCTCCAGCGCCGTAAAGTCCATCACCATGTCACCGATCAGCAGCGCGGGTGCATTGGGCACGCCGCACTGCGCCAGATGGTCAAGCGGGCGGGACGGTGGCGGCGCGGTCATCGGCTGTTAGGAACCTGCATGATAAGCCTGCGCTTATGGGCTGGAACGGTGAAGATCACACTAACGCGCAGGTCGCAGCGGCGCCAAACACGGTGCCGCTGGGGGTCGCCGGCCCGTTCGACCGTGCCGACTGGTTCGACCGCCTCGCGGCCATGCATTTCAAGGGCTTGCCTCGCGTGGATGCCTATGGACGGTCCGAAAATGCGGCGGCGTGGTTGCCGCTGATTGAGACGCGCCCCGGCGCGCGGGCGAGCCTGGCCAACTGGTATAGCTTCGTACACCGTCCGCAATTCAGCGGTGCACGCGACGCCACCGCCCAGACGCTGGCTCTTACCGACCTGTGCGCCGGACTGCGGCGTAGCGCCGCGCGCCTCACGCTCTATCCTGTCCCCGAAGCCGATGGCTCGCTCGCCATGTTACGCGCCGCACTGACAGGCGCTGGTTGGTGGGTGAGCGCGCGCCCCGAGGGCGACAACCACTGGCTTGATCTGGACGGACAGAGCCATGACGACTGGTGGGCGGCACGTCCCGGCGAGCTGCGTAGCACCGTCATGCGCAAGGCCAAAAAGGGATTGGTCGATATCACCATCACCGACCGCTTCGACGCTGCGGTTTGGGCCGATTATCAGCGCATCTATGCCGCCAGCTGGAAGCCCGAGGAAGGCAATGCCGCCTTGCTGCGCGCCTTTGCCGAGGCGGAGGGCGCGGCAGGACGGCTGCGGCTGGGCCTCGCCCGGATTGGCGGCGCGCCGGTGGCGGCCCAGCTGTGGACGGTCGAAAATTTCGGTGCCTATATCCACAAGCTGGCGCATGTCACCGACAGCGCTCAAGCGTCGCCTGGCACATTGTTGACCGCTGCATTGTTTCGCCGCGTGATTGAGGAAGATCAGGTCCGCCGCGTGGATTTCGGCACTGGCAACGATCGCTACAAGCGCGACTGGATGAATCGCCACAGCAAATTGTGGCGGATCAAGGCTTTCAATCCATCGCGCCCCGCCGCATGGGGACCGGCGATTAAGACCACCCTTGCCGATTGGCGGCTGCACCGGAATGATGACTGATATGGACCAGACCGAAACCACCCTGCGTGCTATCATGGCCGATGTGTTGGGGCTCGGCACCGCGCGTGCCGCCGCGCTCACCGAGAACAGCGAATTGTTCGGGGCGCTGCCCGAGTTCGATTCGATGGCCGTTGCCATCGTGCTCACTGAGCTGGAAGACCGGCTGGACATCATCATCGATGATGACGAGGTCGATGGCGAATTGTTCGCAACCTTTGGCAGCCTGCTGACATTCTGCCGCGCCAAACAGGCGGTCTGAGCTGCCTGATGGCGATGGTACTGCGCCATGGTCCGCAAGGCGACGGTCCCCGCGTGCTGATCGTGCCGCCGCTGTTTGAAGAGGCCAACCGCATGCGCCGCACGGTGGTGCTGGCGATGCGCACGTTGGCCGACTTGGGCATCGGGTCGCTGCTGCCCGACTTGCCCGGGCAAAATGAGAGCCTGATCGCGACCGAGGCCACCGACCTGAACCTGTGGCGCAGCGCCTTGGCAGACATTGCCGCGGCCGAATCTGGCCCGGTCATGATGGCAAGCATCCGCGGCGGCGCGCTGATCGATGACGCCGCTGCAGCATCGGGTTGGTGGCGGCTGGCGCCGGTGTCCGGTGCCACCGTGCTGCGAACCATGCTGCGCGCAAGGATTGCCAGTGACCGCGAGCGCGGGATAACCAGCAACGCCGATGCGCTGATGTCGGCGGCGCAGCGATCGCCCCTGCTACTTGCCGGGAATATGCTTTCGCCGAACATGATCGCCCAGCTGCAAGCCGCCGAGCCGGCTGAACCCGAACCACTATGCACGGTCATGCTGGGCGACGGACCCCAGAATGTCGCCGGAACCGCACTGTGGCTGCGCGCCGAACCCGGCGAGGACCCGGCCATGGCGTCCGCGATGGCAGAAAGCATCTTTGGCTGGATGAGCGCGTGCGGAATGCACTGAGCTTCCCATGCGGTGACGCGGTGCTTGCCGCGACGCTCGACGCTGCCCCCGGGGCAAGCGGGCTGCTCATCGTGTCAGGCGGCAATGAAATCCGCTGCGGCGCGCATCGCGGCATGGCGATGCTGGCTGCGCGGATCGCTGCGGCAGGCTACCCGGTGTTGCGGTTCGACCGGCGCGGGATTGGCGACAGCGAAGGCGAGAATGGTGGGTTCGAGAGCAGCCGCGATGACATTGTCGCGGCGCTGGCGGCGTTTCGCGCCGCCTGTCCCGAAATGAAACAGGTTGTCGCGTTCGGCAATTGCGACGCGGCAAGTGCGTTGCTGCTGCACCATCCGCTTGATGTCGATGCACTCGTGCTGGCCAACCCTTGGACAATAGAGGACGCGGGCCAGAGCTCCGCTGCCCTGCCCCCGACCAGCGCGATCCGCGCACGCTATTGGCAGCGACTGAAAGATCCGGCGAGTTTGGGGCGGCTGCTGCGCGGCGAGCTTGATTTGGCTAAACTGGGGCGGGGTATCGCGGCGCTCGCGCCGCACGCTGCCCCCTCCGCCAGCAAGCTCGGCCAGCGCGTTGTTGCGGCGATTGCTGCTGCGCCGGTGCCCATCACCATCCTGCTTGCTACGGGGGATCGCACTGCCCAAACCTTTGCAGAGCTGTGGCGCAACGAACCACCACCGGCAGGAGTCCGCGTTGCCAAGCTTGACAGCACAAGTCACAGCTTTGCAGGTGACGACGGTGATTGGCTGGCTGCTCAATTGCTGGACGTGTTGAGCAAACAAACCTAGCCGCGCGGCGCAAGCCCCTCGATCAACCGCCGGAACCCTTGCGTCAGCGTATCGACATCGACCCCCGGTTCGCCGCGGGCGAGTGCGAACCCAGCATTGTTCATGGCCCCCATCACCAACACGGCCAGCGGCATCGTCGGAAAATCGATAATCCGGCCCTTGTCCTTTAGCATGGAAAGGCCGCCCGCGACGGTCTGTAGCCCCATGCGCGAATCTATCTCGCGCCACTGTTCGGCCCCCAGCACGACCGGACCATCTACCGTGACGATACGGTGGAAGTCTGGCTTTTTGGCAAAGCCGAGCGCGACGCCAAACGAGGCAACCATGGCATCGAGCGGATCGCTGCTTTTGGCGTTGCGGAAACTGGCCATGGCGGCTTCGTTTAATTCACCGACCAGCTGTTCAAACACGGCAAGGAAAAGACCCGCCTTTGATCCGAAGTGATGGAACAGCGCGCCAACGGTGACCCCGGCGTCGGCCGCGATGTCGCGCGCCGCGGCCCTGCCATAGCCATCGGCCGCGAATCTGCGCCGCGCCGCATCCAAAATCCGGGTGCGGGTTGCCGCAGCATCCGCCGCGCTTCGCCGCGCCATCAGCACCTCCTCGAGCACCCGGTTGGCCCGGGTCGAAACAGCTTAGTATCAGTTGCTTGACGCAGTGCCAACGATTGATACATAACGTTGCTATGTAAAACCCGCGACTCGGACGGCAGTCAGGTCTTGCCCGACTGGGGCGCGCGGTTTTGCTGGCCTGGCGAGCAATGCGACCCGGTCGTCAGGCCATCGGCCCCTGTCACTCCGTAAGGCGTGGCGGGGGCTTTTTTTCTGCTTCAGTCCGGCCGAAACGAGCGGCACCGGCCCGCGTCGACGTTAGTGGAACACATTAACCCGCGTGAAATTCCGCCTCGGCGAGGAAGCGTTCGGCGTCGAGCGCGGCCATACAGCCCATGCCTGCAGCCGTTACGGCTTGGCGATAGATATGATCGGCAACATCGCCCGCCGCGAACACGCCGGGAATATTGGTGCGCGCACTGCCCGGCTCGACCAGCAGATAGCCGCCGTCATCGAGCGGGAGTTTGCCCGCGAACAGCTCGGTCGATGGCTTGTGGCCGATTGCTACAAAGGCACCGTCGGTGGCAATATGGCTCGCCGCACCCGTCACCGTGTCAGTGAGGTCAACGCCGATCAGCCCTGCCGCGCCGTCGCCACCGACAAATCGGTCGACCTTCTTGTTCCACAACACCGAAATTTTGGGGTTGGCAAAGAGGCGGTCAGCGAGGATTTTCTCCGAGCGCAGGCTATCGCGCCGGTGGATCAGCGTCACATCGTCGCTGTGGTTGGTCAGGTAAAGCGCCTCTTCAACCGCGGTATTGCCGCCGCCGATCACCACTACCTTCTTGCCGCGAAAGAAAAAGCCGTCGCACGTCGCACAAGCCGACACGCCCTTGCCGCCCAGTTCAGCCTCGCCCGGCACGCCCAGCCATTTGGCCTGCGCGCCAGTCGCGATGATCAGCGTGTCGCCGACATAGACATCGCCGCTGTCACCAGTGGCGCGAAACGGCCGCTGGGTCATGTCGACATCGACCACCGTATCCCAGATGGTGCGCGTGCCGACATGTTCGGCCTGCGCCTGCATTTCCTCCATCAGCCAGGGACCCTGGATAACGCTGCGAAAGCCGGGATAATTTTCGACGTCGGTGGTGATGGTCAGCTGGCCGCCGGGCTGGATGCCTTGCACCACAATCGGCTGCATCCCCGCACGCGCGGCATAAATGGCGGCGGTATAGCCCGCCGGACCCGAACCGATGATCAGGCAGCGGGTGGTGTGGGTGGTCGGCATGGTGGTCCTTTGTCCGGAATTTGCAGCTGTGCAGCGCCGCACAGATGGATATTGCCAAGCGCGCTAGCAAGGCGCAGCATCGCCGCCAAGGGGAGATAAGTAGCCCATGACCAGCTGGTGGGACCGTCATATCGTGCCGCGCCTCATCAAATGCGCCTGTTCGCAGGGGCAGATAATGAAGGTGCGCAGCAAGGTCGTTCCGCTGGCGGCGGGCGAGGTGCTGGAGCTTGGCTGCGGCGGCGGGATCAACATGGAATTTTATGATCCCGCGCGGGTGACGCGGCTGGCGGGCATCGACCCGTCGCCCAAGCTGCTGGAGATGACTCGCGCGGCGGCGGCGGAGCGCGGGATTGCCGCCGACATTCAGGGCGGCGTCGGCGAAGCCATGCCCTTTGCCGACGCCAGTTTCGATACCGTGGTGACGACCTTCACCCTCTGCTCGGTCGCCGATCAGGCAGCAGTTTTGTCGGAAATCCGCCGCGTGCTGCGGCCTGGCGGCACCGCGCTGTTTCTGGAACATGGCGCGGCACCCGACGCCGGGGTCGCCAAATGGCAGCGGCGCATCGAGCCGATCTGGAAACGCATCGGCGGCAATTGCCACCTGACGCGCCCGATTACGCGCAGTTATGAAGCGGCGGGGTTTGCCGTCGACAAAATGGGCGAAGGGTTCATGCCCAAATCACCGCGCCCGATGGCGTGGGTCGAATATGGGACTGCGCGGCGCACCGCTTGAACGCGTGCACCCGTGGCCTTTGACGCGATTGACTTCATCGCCGTTCCATGATGTCCTGACGCATAATCAGGCATTTACGGGAGATACGCGATGGTGAGTCGGTGGCTTCTGACGGGCGCGATCGCTGCGCTGACACTGGCAACTGCGCAGGCGGACGAGACCATTGTGGTCACGGCCATCCCGCTGTCCGAAACCGAAGCCAAACTGGCGGCGTGTCTGGCGCAGGGCTGCGCGCCGGACGCCGATATCGCCGCGAGCCTCGCGCACGCCGAAAACCAGTTCATCGCGGGCAAATATGGCGCCGCGCGCTCAACGCTGGTCGCCGCGTTGGGCCGCAACCGCAAACACAAGGCCGAATATCCGGTGCCCGTTTCGGACCTGCTGCGCGCTAACGCGCGCGTTGCCGAACATATGGGCGAGGCGCGCGCGTTTCGGACGTCCACGCTCGACATGCGCGATGTGCTGCGCAGTGCCTTTGGCGCTGATGCCCCGCGCGCGCTGGCGGCGCAGATCGAGGTGGGCGACAGCCGTGCCAAACTTGGCTATCCCGACGAAGCGCACCGCATTTACAGCGAGGTAGAGGAACGCGCGCGTGCGGCCGACCAGCCCCGCATCGCGGCCTTCGCGCAGCTGCGTCAGGGCGCGCTCGCGGTGACGCTGGCCAATGCCAGCAAATTGCCCGGGGATCGCCTTGCTGCCAGCAAAAGGTTGCGCCCGCTTGCCGAAAACACCGACCCGGCGCTCCGCGATTTCCGACTGGCAGCCAATGTCCTCAGCGCCCGCATGGCCAGCCGCACCGGCGACCAGCGCGCCGTGGCTGCGCTGGTGGCGGAGTTCGCCGCCGAGGGCGGGGCCGAGCGTCCGGTGCTGCTGTACGAAGCGCCGCTGGTTACGAAGTATAATTTCGGGCGGGGGGCCGACGAGATATTGGACAACGGACTGGGCGCGCTCGTCTTTCCGAATGCGACACCGGTTGGCCAAACCACGCGCCGCACCAACACGCTGCTGCGGCCCGATGAATGGGCCGATGTGGGCTTCTGGGTCAATGCCGACGGGCGGGTGAGCGAGGCCGAAGTGCTGCGCGCCAGCGGTCCAGAGGATTGGACCCAGCCCGTGCTCGCCAATCTGGCGCAGCGCGTTTACGCCCCGCTCAAGCGTGCGGATGGCGACGTATCGCCGGGCCATTATCTGATTGAGCGCTACACATTGACGGCAACATGGGTTGACGATCCGCGCGGGACCACCGGCACACGCCTGCGCAAACGCGATGCGATCGCGCGCATCGAGCGCATTGACATCACCCCCGATGCGCCAGTGCGGGTTGCGGCGCGCTAAGCCCGCGAGTCACCGTAGCCCTGAGCCTGTCGAAGGGCGTGGCGCAGGAGTAAACAGCGGCTTCGTCCGGCGCCACGTGCTTCGACAAGCTCAGCACTACGGTGATTTTTCTCCCACCTCGACCAACCCGTGCCCCACGCTGACGCGCTCGTCAAAAACGAAGCAGCTGCCATTCCAGCGGCTTTCGCTTTCGGGGATATGCTCGAGGTAGTTGAGGATGCCGCCCTTCAGGTGGACGACATCCTCCACCCCTTCGGCGCGCAGGAAGGCGGTGGATTTTTCGCAGCGGATGCCGCCGGTGCAGAACATGGCGATGCGTTTGCCTGCAAAGCTCTGGGCATTGGCGCGCCACCACGCGGGAAATTCGCCGAAGCTGGCCGTGCCGGGGTCAATGGCCCCCGCGAAGCTGCCATAGCCGACCTCAAAACTGTTGCGCGTGTCGATCACGACGGTGTCCGGATCGTCGATGACGGCGTTCCATTCAGTGGGAGCCACATAGACGCCCACATCGCGCGCAGGGTCGACGCCAGGCACTTTCAGCGTCACGATTTCGCGCTTGAGCCGGACCTTCATGCGTCGGAACGGCTGGGCGGCGGCGGTTGAATATTTGACGTCGAGGTCGACGCAGCCCGGCAGCGCGCGGATATGGGCGACCAACGCCGCAATACCGTCCGCACTGCCAGCGATGGTTCCATTTATGCCCTCACCCGCGAGCAAAATGGTTCCGCAAATATCCTGCAACCGGCAGAGGTCGAGCAGCGGCTGACGTAGCGCCGCCGGATCATCAAAGGGGGCAAACTGGTAAAGGGCGGCGACGGTGTACATTAAAGCACGATGACATCATATTGCATCGCCGTGATTGCGGCTGGCAGCTTTCCGGCAAGGCGCGGTGCGCAGGACGGGCTGGTGGCCCGTTCCAGCGCCGCAACGCAGTCCGGGGGGCTTCCAGCCGCAACCCCAAAGGGCGGGCCGATTTTGGCCGAGCGCAGCGTCGCTCGTCGTTCACTATGCGTCGGCATGGCTCACTCCTCGCTCCTCGCGCTCGGCCAAAATCGGCTCCGTCACGACGGTGCAATATGATGCCATCGCGCTTCTCCCGCGCCCTACTATGCGGTCATGCCCCCATCAACCACCAGCTCGGACCCGGTAATGAACGCCGCCTTGTCGGATGCCAGAAAAACCACCGCGTCGGCAACATTGGACGGCGCACCGAAATGGCCGAGCGGGTGCATCAGCGACAATTGGTCGCGCATGGCATTGCCGCCGGTGCCGCTGGCGGCGGCAAAGCGTTCAACCAGATCGTCACCCATGTCGGTGTCGATGATGCCGGGGTGTACCGAGTTGACGCGGATTTTCATCGGGGCAAGCTCGATCGCGGCCCCCTTGGTGAACAGGCGTACCGCGCCCTTCGATGCGTTGTAACAGCTGACCCCGGCCCCGCCCTGCAGGCCTGCGACCGAAGACAGGTTCACAATCGACGCGCCGCCCACCCATTGCCCCGCGCGCTCGGCAAGCAGCGGAATGGCATGCTTGGTGCCCAAAAACACCCCCTCGACATTGACGCTGTTGATGCGCCGCCAGTCGGCCAGGCTGGTTTCGGTGATCGGGGCCATCAGGAATAGCCCGGCGTTATTGACCAGAATGTCGAGCCCGCCTGCTTGGTCGCGGGCGAAGGCGATGGCGGCCGCCCAGTGCGCCTCGTCGGTGACGTCGTGCGCCAGCGCATGGCCGCCGATCTCTTCGGCAAGCGCCTCGGGGGCGTTCAAGTCCGTGGCGATAACGGTCGCACCCGACGCCGCCAGTGCGCGCGCCGACGCCGCCCCCAGCCCCTTGGCGGCCCCAGTGACCAGCGCAATTCGTCCCACCAGATCGCTCATGTTCGCCCCCCCTGCCGATGCATGATCGACGCGTCGCTCAATTCTTTGCCCGCGCACCCACTATAGCGTTTTCGCCTTGGCACGCCATGCATGCAGCAGCGGTTCGGTATAGCCCGACGGCTGTTCGACCCCCTTGAAAATCAGGTCGCGTGCGGCCTGAAATGCCGCGCAGTCGGGCGTCAGCTGGCGATAAAGCGGATCGGCGGCATTCTGTGCGTCCACCTTCGCCGCCATGCGCACGAGCGCCGCATCGACTTGCTCGGCCGTGCACACACCATGCAGCAGCCAGTTGGCGAGTGCTTGGCTGGCGATACGCAACGTCGCGCGGTCCTCCATCAGGCCGACATCGTTGATATCGGGCACTTTGGAACAGCCGACGCCCTGATCGATCCAGCGTACAACATAGCCCAAAATTCCCTGGCAATTGTTATCCAGCTCGCGCGCGACTTCGGCGGCGTCCCAGTTGCGCCCAATGGCGACGGGGATAGTGAGGAGGTCAGCGAGCGGCGGCACCGCTTCGTCCCTGATTTCGCGCTGGCGGGCAAACACATCGACCGCGTGATAATGCATCGCGTGCAGCGTCGCGGCGGTCGGGGACGGCACCCACGCCGTGTTTGCGCCGCTCATCGGATGCGCCACTTTCTGCTCCAGCATCGCGGCCATCAGGTCGGGCATCGCCCACATGCCTTTGCCGACCTGCGCCTTGCCGGAAAGCCCGCAGGCAAGGCCAATGCGGACATTGCGGTCCTCATAGCTGGCGATCCAGCGGCTTGCCTTCATCTCGCCCTTGGGGATCATCGGGCCAGCCTGCATTGACGTGTGAATTTCGTCGCCGGTACGATCCAGGAAACCGGTGTTGATAAACACGATCCGGTCCTTCACCGCATGGATGCAGGCGGCCAGATTGGCGCTAGTGCGGCGTTCCTCGTCCATCACCCCGACCTTGATGGTGTGGCGGGCAAGGCCGAGCAAATCCTCGACCGCGTCAAACAGCCGGTCGGTGAAGGCGCATTCCTCTGGCCCATGTTGCTTGGGCTTGACGATATAGATGCTGCCGGTGCGGCTGTTCTGCAGCGTGCCCAGCCGCTTCAGATCGTGCAGCGCGCACAGGCTGGTGATCACTGCGTCGCAAATACCTTCGGGCGCATCGCTGCCATCGGGCAAGCGCACCATCGGCGTGGTCATCAGATGGCCGACGTTGCGCACGAACATCACGGCGCGGCCGGGCAAAGTGAAGGGCGTGCCGCCAGGCGCGGTCCAGTCCCGGTCGGGCTCCATCGCGCGGGTTAGGGTTTTCCCACCCTTGGCAAAGCTCTCGGTCAGATCGCCGCGCATCAGGCCAAGCCAGTTGGAATAGCCCAGCACCTTATCCTCGCCGTCGACCGCGGCAACGCTGTCTTCCAGGTCGATGATGGTGGTGAGGGCCGATTCGAGAATCACGTCGGCGATGCCCGCCGGGTCGGTTTTGCCAATTGCGCTTTCGGGATTGATCACCAATTCGATGTGCAGGCTGTTGCGTTTGAGCAGGATGCCGCCGGGCTTGCTTCCGGCCCATTGTGCCGGATCAGCCAGCACCAGTTGTCCGCCCGTCCAATCCGACCATTTGCCCGCAGCCAACGGCACGGCTTCATCCAGAAACGCCTTCGCGCGTGCAATCACCGCCGCGCCGCGCGCTGCATCATAACCGCCCGGCTGCGCCGCGGGCGCATCGAGCGCGTCGGTGCCATAGAGCGCGTCATACAGGCTGCCCCAGCGCGCATTGGCGGCGTTGAGCGCAAAACGCGCATTGAGCGCGGGCACGACGAGCTGTGGCCCCGCCATCGTGGCAATCTCGGGATCGACATTGGCGGTGCCGACCTGGAACGGTGCCGGTTCCGGAACGAGATAGCCGATATCGGTCAGGAACGCCTGATAGGCTGCGGGGTCATGCGGCGTCCCGGCGCGTGCCCGATGCCAATCGTCGATTTGCTGCTGCAGGGCGTCGCGCTTGGCTAGCAGTGCGCGGTTTTCCGGGGTGAAGCCGTTCAGGATAGCGGCGAAACCCGCCCACAGGTCCGCTGCATCAATCCCCGTCCCCGGCAACGCCGCGCCTTCGACAAAATCGGCCAGCCGCGCATCGACAGACAGGCCGGCGCGGTCAACATAAGCAGTCATGAAAAACCCTTTGGCTGGACAGTGGTAACTGTTTCCGGGGGAGGAAGGGTGCGCTTGCTATGACGCCAAAGCCAGCCAATGGCAACTCGCTGCGCACTGTCCGCCAATACAAAAAGCCTCCCGCCGGTTTGCGGCGGGAGGCTTTCGCGGCTGGTCCAATTTCAGCGCGGGCTGGTCAGCGCACCTTTTGCACAGCAGGCAACAGCAGTCCGATCAGGATCGGGATGATGCCCTGCTGCTGGGTGATGGTTCCAGTGGGCTGGAGCGGCTGGGCCATGGCGGGCGTTGCCGATACCGCGATGCTGAGCGCGATCAGGGGGGCAAGAAGTTTCGTTTTGGTCATCGTCCATTCCTCTCTGTTGGCATGCTGTGTCTTCCAATGCCCCCTTTTTGCCATGCGACTGCACCGTCCGCTGTGCGCGTGATCACCGGTCCAAAAAATTTTTGAAAAATTGTCCGGGGGTGCCAAAGCCCCATTCCACTGGCTATAGACGCCGCATGACCCTGAGCACCGCCGACCAGTCCGTCCTTGAAACCGCCGCTGCTGCACCGATGCTGGCGCAGGTTGAACGCTGGGCCGCAGTCAACAGCGGTACGACAAACCTGGCGGGGCTCAAAAATGTCGCCGGGATGCTTGCCGACGGCTTCGCTGCCTTGCCTGGGGACGTGCGGCTCGTGCCGTCCGATCCGGTCGAGGCGGTGCGCGCTGACGGAACGGTCGATACCATCGAGCGCGGCGCACATCTGCATTTGTCCGTGCGGCCGGAAGCGCCTGTGCAATTGCTGCTGACGGGGCACATGGACACGGTGTTCGCCGCCGACCATCCATTCCAGTCGCTGCAATGGCTGGAAAGCGGCGTGCTCAACGGCCCTGGCACCGCCGACATGAAGGCCGGTATATCGGTTATCCTCGCCGCACTGACGGCGCTCGAAGCATCACCCTTGGCGGGTCGCGTCGGTTATGACGTGCTGATCAATTCGGACGAGGAAACCGGCAGTCAGGCCTCGGCCCGGCTGATTGCGCAGCTGGCACAGGGCAAAGCGGCGGCGCTGACCTATGAACCCGCGCTACCCGATGGCACGCTGGCGGGCGCACGGCCGGGCAGCGGAAATTTTTCGATTATCATTCATGGCCTTAGTGCGCACGCCGGGCGCAATCCAGAGGATGGCCGCAACGCGCTGATCGCCGCTGCTGATCTGGCGCTGCGACTTAACGCATTGAAATCCGACGATCTTAAGGTCAACCCTGCCAAGATCGACGGCGGCGGTCCCAACAATGTCGTCCCCGACCAGGCGATCCTGCGCGTCAACCTGCGCCCCGCCACGCCTCAGGCCATGCGCGACGCCGAAGCCACGCTGCGCGCCACCATCGCCACCATCGAACGCGAGCACGGCGTGCATGCCCATCTGCACGGCGGCTTCAACCGCCCCCCCAAACCGCTCGATGCCAAAGCAGAGCGGCTTTTTTCGCTCGTCAGGGATTGCGGCGCGGCTTTGGGTCTGGCAATCGGCTGGCGGGCGACCGGGGGCGTGTGCGATGGCAACAACATTGCCGCCTGCGGAGTGCCTGTCGTTGACACCATGGGGCCGCGCGGCGGCGCCATTCATTCGTCCGACGAATTTCTGATCGTGGACAGCTTGCCCGAACGGGCCCAGCTGTCCGCGCTGACGCTGTTACGGCTGGCGGAACGGGGGACGGTGTGACTTTTTTGATAAGGTCGGCGGGGGAAGCCGATCTGCAGTCATTGTATGAAATGGCAAAACGGACCGGCGGCGGCTTTACCAACCTGCCACCCGATAAACCGTCGCTCGCCGCAAAGCTGGCAACGTCAGCTGAAGCCTTTGCCCGCGATGACGATACGCTGGCGCCCGACCTGTTCGTGTTTGTGCTCGAAAATCGCGCGACCGGCGAAGTGCGCGGTACCTGCCAGATTTTCAGCCAAGTGGGGCAGAAGTGGCCCTTCTACTCTTACCGCATGGGCGTGCTGACGCAGCACAGCGTCGAGCTCGACCGCACTTTCCGCGCTGAAATGCTCAACCTGTCGACCGATCTTGAAGGCGCGAGCGAGGTCGGCGGGTTGTTCCTCCACCCCGGCGAGCGCGCAGGCGGGCTGGGGCTGCTGATCGCGCGCAGCCGCTACCTGTTCATCGGCACGCACCGCGCGCGTTTTGGCGAGCGCTGCATAGCCGAGCTGCGCGGGGTGATTGACGAGGCGGGCGGCTCCCCCTTCTGGGACGGCGTCGCAGGCAAATTTTTCGGCATGAGCTTTCAGGACGCCGACGAATTCAATGCCAAGCATGGCAATCAATTTATCGCCGACCTGATGCCCAAGCATCCGGTCTATATCGCGATGCTGTCCGATGCCGCGCGAAGCGTAATCGGCGTTCCCCACCCCAGCGGGCGCGCCGCGATGCGGATGCTGGAAAATGAAGGTTTCGCCTGGGAAAAATATGTCGATATCTTCGACGGCGGCCCGACAATGACAGTGCGTACAGACCAAATTGCGAGCATCCGGGGCGCGGTCACCACAATTGTCAGCGCCGTTGATGACAGACTGGCGGGCGATCACGCCGAAGCCAGGCTGATTGCCACCGGGCGGCTGGCGCATTTCCGTGCCGCTTATGGCCGCATCGCACCGCACGGCGATGGTGTCGCCATCGACCGTGCTGCCGCCGACCTGCTGGGTGTCGAACCCGATATGATCATCACCCATGTAGCGCGATAACGAGCAGAAACTCATGCTGACCGAAATCAATTTTGACGGGATCATTGGCCCCACCCACAATTATGCGGGGCTTTCCCCCGGCAATATCGCATCGGCCCACAATGCCGGAGACGTGTCGCAGCCCCGCGCAGCGGCACTGCAGGGACTTGAAAAGATGCGCGCCAACATCGCGCTCGGCTTGCCGCAGGGCTGGTTCATGCCACTCGCGCGTCCCGACGCCGACTGGCTAGATAGCCTTGCAACTGATGAAGCGAATGCAGATCGATATTTGCGGGCGCAGGCGTGGTCGGCGTCTTCAATGTGGGCAGCCAATGCCGCAACCGTGTCCCCCGCGCCCGACACTGCCGACGGTAAATGCCACCTGACCGTCGCCAATCTGGTGACCATGCCGCACCGCAGCCACGAATGGCCGGGCACGCTGGCGCAGTTAAGGCTGGCCTTCGCGCACGATGCTTTCGCGGTCCATGCGCCCGTCCCGGCTCCATTCGGGGACGAAGGCGCGGCGAACCACATGCGGCTGACCCCGGCGCATGGCGAAGCCGGCGTCGAAATTTTTGTTTATGGCATCAGCGGTGGTCGCTTTCCGGCGCGCCAACATATCGAGGCGTCCAAGGCCATAGCGCGGCGGCACGGCCTTGACCCTGCACGCACTTTGTTCATCGAACAGGCCAAGTCGGCGATTGCCAGCGGCGCGTTCCACAATGATGTGGTTGCGGTCGCAAATGAACAGGTGCTGTTCACCCACGAGGGAGCCTTTGAGGACCGCGAGGCCGCCTATGCGGCCATCCGCGCCGCTGCCCCCTGGTGCGAGATCGTCGAAGTTCCGTCTGCCTCCGTCAGCATGGCCGACGCAATCAAATCCTATCTGTTCAACGCGCAGCTGGTGACGCTTCCCGACGGCGCGGGCATGGGGCTGGTGCTGCCGACCGAGGCGCAGGACACGCCTGCCGTGTGGAACTGGCTGGAGGCGATGATTGCGGGCAATGGTCCGATACGGCGCCTGATCCCCGTCAATGTGCGCCAGTCGATGGCCAATGGCGGCGGCCCGGCGTGCCTGCGGCTGCGCGTAGTAGCCGACCCTGCGACGGTCGATCCGCGTTTTATGGCCAGCGAGGCGCGCATCGATATGGTCGCCGAAATTGTCGCGGCGCACTGGCCCGAAGCGATTGCGCCCGCCGATCTGGCATCGGCTTCGCTGGCCGCGGATGTACGCCGCGCGCGCGCCGCGCTGCTCAATTGTCTGGAACTTGGTAAATTGCTTTGACGACCCCGCGCCTGTCGGCTTAACTTCCATTTAACCATTAGGCAAAGTCAGGGAATCGCAGAATTTCCGGCTCGGCATGGCTTTTGCGAGTTGGTCTGCATGCTCAAGAAAATCGGTCGCCTGTTCGTCATCAAAACCAGGTTCGAGGCGTGCCTGATCATCTACGCGCTTGCCGTTGGCGCAATGGCACGCGGGATGCTGTATCTCGACAAATTCCCGGGCACGGGCGGCGTGCTGTTGTTGCTGGCTTGCACTGGATCGGTGTTTCTGGCTGGCGCCAAGATTTTCGACTGCATCCGGCTGGAACAGATGCTGGCGCTGGCCAATGCCAGCGGCGCGCTCGATCCGCAGCGCGAGCGCAGCTAATCACCCTCAATCTGAAACGGACGGCCGATGCGCGGGCCGACATTAGCGCGGGCGGGTTCGATTTGCGCGCGTCCATGTGGCTTGACGAAGGCGGCAACGACGCCCCGCCCCTGTTGTTCCTCAACGGCATTGCCGCCGACAACCGGCTCGCCGGAGCGCTGCTGAGCCGCATCGGTGGTCGCACCCGCATCACCCTCGACATGCCGGGCATTGGCGGCGCGCCTGACCGGCTTTATCCCTATAGCATTGCCGATGTCGCCATTGCCGTCGCTAATGCCATGGAGCAGCTGGGGCACGACCGGTTCGACGTTGCGGGTTTCAGCTGGGGCGGTGCCGTGGCGCAGCAACTGGCGCTGGCCGACAACACGCCGCTCCGGCGCATGGTGCTGATGGCGACATCGCCGCTGCTGCCCGCGCCGGGCCTTTGCGTCGGCACATTGTTCGACGCCGATGTACTGACCAGCGGCGTGCGGCTGACCGGAACCAGCCTGATTGGGATCGGCGCGCAATTGATTGCAGCAAACGGCTGGTCGGTGGTCAGCATGCTGCCACGGCTGACGGACGTGCCAACACTTATACTGGGCGCGCGCGGTGACATGGTCGTGCCCATTGCCTATGCCCAATGGTTGGCGCGCCTGATTCCCGGGGCCCAGCTGGAAATCGTCGATGGCGCGCACTTGTTCGCCTTTCGCCAATCAGAGAGAATTGGCGGGATGATTGCCGCCTTTCTGGACGCCGACTAAATCCCGAGGTCGAGTTGCTGCGCGGCGGCGCGCCTGCCCGCCGCAATACGGTCGCGGGTGCGTTTGCGGCTGCCGTGGCGGGCGTAAACGGATTGCGCCTCGGCCCGCGCGCCAGGTGCATGGCGCAAGGCATAGATGGCGTCCTTGGCCGCCTTTGCAGCGGCCACATGGTTGACGATGCGATCGGGATAGTCCGGGCAAATCGCCGCGCGCCTCTCCGCTTCCATCCGCCACGGTTCGTGGATGAAGGCGGTCGGCACCCCGGCAAGTTCGGGTACCCAGCGGCGGATGAAATCGCCGCCCGCGTCCTGATCGCGACCTTGCTTCACCGGCGAATAGACGCGAATGGTATTGATGCCGGTTTCGCCTGCCTGCATCTGGCACTGGGGCCAATGGATACCCGGCTCATAATCGATGAACTTGCGCGCCAGCGATGCACCGCTGTCCTGCCACGGCAGCCACAAGTCATTGCTTGCAAAACTCATCAGCATCGCCCGCATGCGGAAATTGATCCAGCCGGTAGCGTTCAGCGAGCGCATCGCAGCGTCGATAAAGGGATAGCCGGTCCGCCCTTCGCTCCACGCCGCCAGCCGCGCGGGATCGCCGGGGCGCGGACGCATGCCTTCATGAATGCGGGCGAAGGGGCGCCATTCGGCCTCGGGCTCGCTTTCCAGTTTTTGAATGAAATGGCAGTGCCAGTGCAGCCGCGCGATGAAGCTGCGCATGGCCTGCCGCCACGCCGTTTCGTGCAATGGCAGCGCGGCGAGCCGCGCTGCGGCAGCCTGGTAAGCCTCGCGCATGGACAAGCTGCCATAGGCTAGATGCCAAGACAGGCGCGAGCAGGCCGCCGCGCCAGCGACCGGCGACGACATGGCGCGGGTGTATGTCTCGCCGCGTTCGTGCAAAAAGCTGGTTAGCGTTATCAGTGCTGCCGCGCGCCCCGCGGCGGGCAGTTCCAACAGGCCATCATCGCCAAGGCCGAGCGCGGCTGGCTCTGGCAACACATCGCCGCCCGAAACAGCCCATTGGACGCGGGGTTCAGGAAGCTGCGGCGCACCCATCATCCGGTCCCACGCTGCTGCCCAGCGGTCGCGGTTGATGCTGGCGCCGCGCCAAACACCGAATTGACGCACCTCGGTAAAGGCGATGCCATGCTGGCGCGCCCAGCGCCGTACCGCCTGGTCGCGAACAAAGGTCCAGTAATTGCCCGTTTCTTGATGCGCCCACAGCGCCAAAGGTCCATGCACTTGCCGCAGTGCCTCCAGCACCGCCGCAGCCTCACCCACACGCACGACCAGCCCGCCGCCCTGACCCGCGATGGCGTTGCCCAGTTCAGTAATGGCCGCGCTCCAAAAGCGCCATTGCCGCGCCGACACATCGCCCTGCTGCCAATAACCGGGTTCTACAATGACCAGCGGCAGCACCGGCCCTTGCGCCGCCGCCGCCGTCAGCGCGGCATGGTCAGCGAGGCGCAGGTCGCGTTTGAACCACAAAATCTGGAGCATCGCCGGGTCAACGCAGCGAGCGGTCAAAAGTTCAGCTTGGCGGCGGCGATTCCGGTTCTCGTTTTGCCAGAAAGTCGCGGATCGCCGCAGCCGTTGCGTCAGGCGCTTCCTCCATCGGCAAATGGCCGATGCCGGGCAGCAGGACGACCGTTGCGCCCTTGATACGCTCACCGAATGTCTGCGCGGCGCTGGGGTTAATGATGCGATCCTCGGCGCCGAACAGCACCAGCGTGGGCGCAGTGATCTGCCCAATGCGCGCCGCGGCGGCAAAATCGCGCGGCAGCGTGGCGCGGCGCGCCGTGGCTTCGCGATTGCCGGGGAAGCGCAGCAGTTCCCAATCGCGGTCGACCGCTGCCTCGGTCACCACCGCGCGGTTGCTGACCGATTGTTCAAGCGAGCTCGCGACCAGCGCGCGGGGGGTAATTTGCCCCGCCAGCCAGCGCCCGACGGGGTTACGCATGATACGAAAGCCGATGTTCGAGGCAGCAGCTCTTTCTCCGCTGCGCGGCGGCATGCCGCCGGCATTGAGCAACAGCAGCGCATCAACCCGCCCCGGCTGCGCCAGTGCATATTGCCAGCTGATCGCACCGCCCATGGAATTGCCGCCAAGGATGAAGCGGTCCAGCCGCAGCTCGGCAGCAACCACATCAACCGCGGCCATCATCCCGACAGGGCTGTAATCGCCATCCGGTGTGCTGCCGGTCAGCCCGTGGCCGGGCAGGTCGAGCGTGACGATGCGGTAGTCTTTGCCCAACCGCGCCACCAGCGGCTCCCAGGTGTGCAAGCTGGCGTTGGAGCCGTGCAGCAGGAGCATCGCTGGACAGGTGCGGCACCCCTGATCGCGGTAATGGATCGACTGCCCCGCCGGGCCGCGCGCAAAGGTCGTCATGCCGCCCCGATTGCCATATTTGGCGATCATCGCGTCACGGTCGGTATCGGGGGTGCGCAGCGCGACAAAAGTGGCAACCAGCACAAGCAATGCGAACAGCGGCCACAGCAGCCGCTTCTTGCGCCACCACGGCCGCGTCGGCGGCGTGGTGACGAAATCATTGTCGTCGATTTCAATCGGTTGGTCGTCGCCGCCGCTCACCCATTTCCCCCCGCCCTGTCAACGAGAGCAGGATTAACGTCTGACCGCGCCGCGTCAACGCCCGCCGAAGCGGCGGTTATTGTCGGGGCGTCCACTATTGCCCTGTGGACGACCACCGCCACCGGGGCGTCCTTCGCGCTGGCCCTGCGGACGGCCAGCGGTCTGCGGCCGCAAATCGCGCTGGACGTGTGCCGGGCGGCGCTGGCCACCATCGGCGCGGGCAGCGCCTTCGCCGACGGGTGGGGTCCAGCCGGTCTGCGGTGCGACAAATTCTCCGCGCGGCGGACGACTGTCAGCACGGGCAGGACGATCGCCACGCACCGGATTGGCACGCGGGCCGCGATCATCGCTGCGGCCATGGCGCGCACTGCGATTGGCAAAATGGGCATCGTCACGCTGGCGCGACGGATTGCGGCCTTTTGACCCCGTATCCTTCGGTGGCGCGGCGGGTGCGGGCAGATTGCGCACCAGCTCGTTGAAACCGGCAGGCAACGGCATGGCTTCGGGGCGGCTGCGCGTCACGCGCTCGATAGCTTTCAGATAGGGCCGTTCGTCATCGGCAACGAAACTGATCGCCATGCCTTCGGCCCCGGCACGCGCGGTGCGGCCAATGCGGTGGACATATTGTTCGGCCACATTGGGCAGCTCAAAATTGATGACATGGCTGACGCCCGACACGTCGATGCCGCGCGCGGCAATGTCGGTCGCGACCAACAGGCGCGTGTCGCCGCTGCGGAAGGCTTGCAGCGCAGCGGTGCGCTGCCCCTGGCTCTTGTTGCCATGGATGGCGGCCGCCTTGATGCCCGCGCCCATTAGATGGCGGACGACGCGGTCGGCGCCGTGCTTGGTACGGGTGAAGATCAGCGCACGGTCAATGTCCTGCGTCTGCACCACATGGTGGAGCAGCGCCTGCTTTTCCTTCTGCTGGACGAAGGTCGCAAACTGGCGGATTTTTTCGACTGTGGTCGCCTGCGGCGTCACCGACACCTCGACCGGATCGTTCAGGAACTGGCTAGCCAGCGCCCGGATTTCCTTGGGCATGGTTGCCGAAAAGAACAGATTCTGGCGCTGTGGCGGCAACAGCTTGGCGATGCGCTTCAGGCTGTGGATGAAGCCCATATCCATCATCTGATCGGCTTCATCGAGCACAAAAATCTCGACATCTTTCAGCGTCAGCGCGCGCTGGTCGATCAGGTCGAGCAAGCGGCCCGGCGTGGCAACGAGGATGTCGACCCCGGCGGCCAACTTGTTGATCTGGCGATTGATCGGCACGCCGCCGAACACCGTATCGACCGAAATCTGGGCAAAGCGGCCATAGTCGCGGCAACTTTGCGCAATCTGCGCGGCCAACTCGCGCGTCGGCGACAGAACCAGCATGCGGCAGCCCTTGAACGGACGCGGCTTGGGGTTCGAAATCAATTTGTGGAGCGAGGGCAGCGAAAAAGCAGCGGTCTTGCCGGTGCCCGTCTGCGCAATGCCGCACAGGTCATGCCCCTTCATTAGCAGCGGGATCGCCTGCTGCTGGATCGGGGTGGGGGTGGAATAATTCTTGCTGGCGAGCGCGCGCGAAATTGCATCGCTCAGGCCGAAATCGGAAAAACTGGTCATGGATAAACTCATAATCTGGCTCGCCCGGCGGCATGGCACATCGCCACGCCCGACGGGTCCGCGGGGGTGAAATCAACCCGCGTGAATGGGAAGCCTTCGAAAAGGGAAACGCAGACATCCGGCCCATTTTCGGACCCTGTTGGTCCATGGTCACGCTGCCGGTGCGATGGGCGGCTTTATCTGCCGCCAATGCTGCGCTGCACAACATGTGGCACAGCGGGGGCGATTTGGCAAGGGGGCGCATTAACCTGTTACAGCAATCCAGTGAGCAGCCCTGCCCCTGCTGCCGCCATCAGCGTGCCGAACACCCCGGCCTTGGTCCGGAATAGCAACAGCGCGGCGAAAAGCGCGAGCCCAAGCGCGGCGACATCCAAACTTGCCGGGCCCGGCAATACCAGTCCCCATAGCTGCGCTTCGCGCGTGAAAAGCAAATGGATCGCGAACCATAGCGACAGGCTGGCAATGGCTCCCACAACAGCAGCGGTCAGCGCCGACAATGCCGCCTGCAGCGCGGCAATCGACCGCAACCGGTCAATCCACGGCGCAAGTGCGAAAATCCACAGGAAGCAGGGGGCGAAGGTTACCCAACTGACCAGCAGCGCCGCCAGCACCGCAGCAACCCACGGGCTGAACGGCGCGGAATTGGCCCAAGCAGCGAGGAAGCCGATATGTTGGGTGACCAGAATCAGCGGCCCCGGCGTGGTTTCGGCGAGCCCCAGCCCATCAGCCATCTGTGCCGGGGTGACCCACCCCAGCGACCCCGCCGCTTCCTGTGCCATATAGGCCAGCACGGCATAGGCGCCGCCAAAGGTGACGATGGCGAGTTTGGCGAAAAAGGCGCCGATGTCCCAAAGGATGTGATCGAGCCCGAGCGTCACCCCGACCAGTGCGAGCGGTGCGCCCCAGATGGCGGCCCAGATGATGATGGTGCGCAGCGTCCCGGCGATGGTCGCGCCGCTGGTTGTCGATCTTTGCGCTGCACCATGCCCTGCCCCGATCCAGCCCGGACGCCAGCGCGCTGCGATGAGACCTGCGAGCGCCGCTGCGCCGATCACCCATGGGAAATCGACCGCAAACAGGGCCATGGCAACAAAGGCCGCCAGCGCCAGTGCGCGGTGAAATCCGGTTTTGAGCGCACGGCCCGCGATCCGCAGCAACGCCTGCGCAACGATGGCGAGCACCGCCGCCTTGACCCCCAGAAACACCGCGTCGAACCATGTCAGCCCGACGGCGGCGACATAAAGCAGCGACAGGCCGAGCATCACCGCAACGCCGGGCAGCACGAACAGCAGCCCTGATATGACCCCGCCCAGCGTTCCGTGCAGCCGCCAACCAATCCAGGTCGCGAGCTGCTGCGCCTCTGGCCCGGGCAACAGGTGGCAAAAATTGAGCGCGGCGAGATAGTCGTCCTCGCCAACCCAGCGTCGCTCATCGACAATGCGCCGGTGCATCAGCGCAATCTGCCCCGCCGGTCCGCCAAAGCTGAGGCAGCCAATGCGAGCAAATTCTGATACGAGTTCGGATAAAGTCGGTTTCGCTTCGGTCATCGGCACAATCCCTTGGCCACGCGGGCGCGGCGTCTGGGCAGCGCTTGGGCCGACACAAGGCCGACTTGACCGGGAGGCTGCTTTGCCCCGATGGTGACCGGATAATGGCAACGCCAGATTTTGGAAAGTGCCCTTTTTTGGGTGGAGTATCGGCATGACCTCGACCCTGCCCCGACCCGATGTCAGCGGCTTCTTCGACCCCGCCACCAACACCATCAGCTATATCGTCAGCGATGCGGCGACGGGCGCGGCGGCGATTATCGATCCGGTGCTCGACTTCACCGCGAACAATGCGCGCACCTCGACCGCTTCGGCCGACCGGCTGCGCGCGATGGTGCGCGACAAAGGGTTGACGCTGGTCGCACTGCTGGAGACCCATGCCCATGCCGACCATCTGTCGGCGGCGCATTATCTGCACGAAATGACGGGCGCGCCGATCATCATCGGATCGCATATCTGCGACGTACAAGCGGTGTTCGCGCCCATGTTCGGTGCGGCCGATGTTGTGCCCGATGGCAGCATTTTTCATCGCCTGCTGGCGGATGGGGAAACAATGGCGCTGGGTGAATTGATGCTGACCGCCATGCATACGCCGGGCCACACGCCCGCGTGCATGACCTATGTCATCGGCGATGCCGCCTTTGTCGGCGATACGCTGTTCATGCCCGATTACGGCACCGCGCGCTGTGATTTTCCCGGCGGCGATGCCGCGACGCTGTATCGTTCGATCCAGCGCATTTTGACGCTGCCAGGCGAAACGCGCATTTTTGTTGGTCATGACTATCTGCCCGCCGGGCGTAGTGACTATCGCTGGGAAACCAGCGTGGCCGAACAGCGCGCCGCCAATATCCATGTCCATGACGGGATCAGCGAAGCGGACTTTGTCGCCATGCGCACCGCGCGCGACGCAACGCTGGCGGCACCGCAGCTAATCCTGCCTTCGCTACAGGTGAATATTCGCGCCGGGGCGATGCCGCCCGCGGATGCGAATGGGCAGCGTTATCTGCGGCTGCCACTCAACCGCATCTGAGAATTGCCTCGGCGGGCACGCGGTGACATGAGGTTGCCAAGGGAGAGGCAGCCACATGAGCGACCACATCATTGTCATCGACGAAGGGACGACATCCACCCGCGCGATGCTGTTCAGCACCAGCGGGTCACCGCTGGGGAGCGCGCAGCGGGAATTCAAGCAACATTATCCCGCGCCGGGGTTGGTCGAACATGATGCCGCCGAAATCTGGGACGCAACGCTCGCCTGCACGCGCGACATGGTGGCACAGGCGGGCGGGGCTGAACGGATCGCATGCATTGGGATAACCAACCAGCGCGAAACGATCGTCTTATGGGACAAGTCCACTGGCGAGCCGCTCGCGCCGGCCATCGTCTGGCAGGACCGGCGCACCGCCGACGATTGCGCTGCGCTGAAAGCGGATGGGCATGAGGGCGCAGTGCAGGCCAAAACCGGGCTGCTGCTCGACCCCTATTTTTCGGGGACCAAGATTGGCTGGGCGCTGCGCCACTGGCCACAGCTCAAAGCGGCGGGCGAGCGGCTAGCGGTGGGGACCATCGAAAGCTACCTCGTCTTTCGGCTGACCGGTGGAGTGCACGTCACCGATGCGACCAATGCGTCACGCACCTTGATGATGGACATTAACGGCCAGGGTGGCTGGGATGATGGATTGTGCGACCTGCTGGGCGTGCCGCGCGCGATTTTGCCGGAGATTGTAGGCTGCACGACCGAAGTCGGGCGCACCGACGCCGCCCTGCTCGGCGGCGCGATCCCGATTACCGGCATGGCGGGCGACCAGCAGGCGGCGACCATTGGGCAAGCGTGCCTGACCCCGGGGCAGACCAAGGCGACCTTTGGCACGGGGGCGTTCATTTTAACCGCCAGCGGCACGGTGCGCCCCACATCAACCAACCGGCTGCTGGCGACGGTGCTCGTGCAGGACGGCGATACGCGCCACTATGCGCTGGAGGGATCCGTCTTTGTCGCCGGGTCGCTGATCAAATGGCTGCGCGACGGGCTGGGACTGCTGGCCAGCGCCGCAGAAAGCGAGGGGCTTGCGCGTTCGGTCGCCGACAATGGCGGCGTCTATCTGGTCCCCGCGCTCGCTGGACTGGGAGCGCCGCACTGGCGACCCGATGCGCTGGCAGCATTATCAGGCCTGTCGTTCGCCAGTACCAAGGCGCATGTTGCGCGCGCGGCGCTAGAGGCGCAGGCCTATCAGGCGCATGATCTGAAATCCGCTTTCGCGGCTGATGGCGTCGATTGGGCTGAGCTGCGCATCGATGGCGGCATGGCGGCAAACGACTGGATGGCGCAGGATCTGGCAGACATGTTGGCGGTGCCCGTCGAGCGCCCCGATTTTGTGGAAAGCACGGCACTGGGGGCAGCGATGCTAGCCGCAGCTGGCGCAGGCTTGTTCCCGTCGCTGGCGAAAGCCGCGACCGCAATGCGCGGCACCGCAACGCGCTTCACGCCGTCGATTGGGGCCGACACGCGAAAAGCGCGCCTCGCCGGGTGGCAAAGCGCGCTTTCGAAAGTGTTGGGATAAGACCGACGTCTTAGCGCTTGAGCGACAGGCCGCCGAAACGCTTGTTGAACTTTGCGACCTGCCCGCCCGCGTCGAGCAGACGACCGGTGCCGCCGGTCCAGGCGGGGTGCGCGGTGGGATCGATTTCGAGCGCGAGCGTATCGCCCTCTTTGCCCCAGGTCGAACGCGTTTCATAAACGTCGCCGTTCGTCATCTGGACCTTGATCATGTGATAGTCGGGGTGGATGCCCTGTTTCATAGTCGTCTAGCTCCTGTGCCGCTGGTTACCGACCAGCGGCTGAGTCCCTTGCCATTTTGGCGGAAGCGCGGCCCATAATGGGGGATGCGGGGAAATGCAACCTTGGTTTCAGGCCGCCGGCGGATCGGCGATCATCGCCGTAAACTGGCATTCCGCCGCCACCGCGCCGTCGAGCAAGGCCTTACCCGCAAAACGGCAAATCGTCCGCTTGTTCTGGACGATTTCGACGTGGAGATCGAGCAGGCAGCCGGGTTCGACCGGTTTCCTGAACTTCGCGCCGTCGATGGCCATGAAATAGACCAGCTTGCCCGAATCGGCGAGGCCCAGCGATTCAACCGCCAGCACCGCGGCGGCCTGCGCCATCGCCTCGACAATCAACACGCCGGGCATGATCGGGCGGCCGGGGAAATGGCCCTGAAAAAATTCCTCGTTCATCGTCACGGCCTTCACCGCATGAATCGAGGTATCAGGCACCAATTCCACCACCCGGTCGACAAGCAGCAGGGGGTAACGGTGCGGAATCGCCGCCATGATGCGGCGGATATCCATCGGGCCCAGCGTTTTCGCCATCACCTCCGTTTCCCCCTGCCCGCTCATGATTAGCGCGTCTGCGGCGTGGCCGGCGGCGGCGTGGTCGCAGGCGTAGTGCCCTGCGCCGCGCGCGCGGCGTTGACCAGTTCCTGGTTCTTTTGCTGGACCAGCTGGCCTGGCTGGTAACCTGCGGGCGGGACAATCCCGACGTTGGGCAGGATGGCGTTCAGATCGGCAACCACCGCGTCGGTGATGTCGACGTTGGTTTCGCGCGCCAGCACGCCTTCGGGGTTGAGCAGCAGGTCAACTTTCAGCCGCTTCATCGCAGCGCGGATCGCATCGTTCATGCGCACGCTGATCTGATCTTCGACATAGGCAACGGCAAGGTCGACCTGCTGGCCAAGCTGGCCGACTTCGGCGTTGGCGGCGGTGCGCTTGTCTTGCACCGCTTTGGCGGCGGCTTGGACTGCGGCCTGGTTCGGCGTCGGCTTGCGCGCTTCCTCATTATATTTGGCGACCAGCAGGTTAAGCTCGGCCTGCAGCGTCTGGGCGCGCGCATCGCGCGCATCGATCTGGGCCTTATAGGTCACCTCGATTTGCTGCATCGCGGTGGTGAAGGCATTGGATTTGGCGGCGGCAACGCGCACGTCGGCGACGGCAATCCCGGCCTTTGACTGGGCCGCGACCGGGGCGGCGAGCATCGGCGAGACCGACAGGGTGGCGGCGGCAAGTGCCGTCGCGGTAAGCAATTTTTTCATCAGAATTGGGTTCCTACGTTGAATGAAAACCTTTTGGTATCATCGCCCTCTTCTTTGCGGAGAGCGTAAGCGAAATCGATGCGGAACGGGCCAAAGGGCGAATTCCAGTTGACCCCGGCGCCGATGGAAACGCGCGGTTTCCAGCTGTCGCCGAAGAAGCGTTCCTCAAACGGTGCCAGCGCCGAAAAATTGGTCGGGCACTGGTCGAAATTGCCGGCAAAGGTGACGACACCATTGGCATCGGTCGTGCTCGCCTGCGTGCCGAATTGCACCTGACCAGTAGAGGCGTTGCGGCACAGGAATTTGGTGCGCCCATCGGCGGGGTCGCGGAAATTGGCGAGCGTGGTCAGAGCGGGCTGACGCACCTTGAACACCGACCCCACATCCAGGAACACCGACGGGCGCAGCCCCAGTTCCTTCGCGCCCGACCCCAGCGGAATGTCGATCTCGACCCGGCCCTGATACATCGCACGGCCACCCAGCGCGTCGTCGACCGACTGACGCTGTTCGGTGTTGAGGATGGGGTTCAATGGATCGGTGAGGTCAACCGAACCATAGCGGATTACGCGCGGCCCGACGCCGCGAATGTCGAAGCCGCGGATCTGCGGTTCACCCAGGAAGAAGCGGTCGGTCAGTCGCACCCGGTCACTGCCCGGGAAGGGGGCATCGGCAAAGGGCTGGATATAGCCGCCCTGGATCGACGTGGTCAGAATGAAATTGCTGCCCAGGTTGAAATGCTTGCTCGCTGCGGCAATCGCACGGGCATATTTGACGCTGCCGCCAAGCCCGGCAAACTCGCCCGTCAGCGTCAGCGAATGGCCGCGCGTCGGACGGATCCGGTTATCGCGGTTGTCATAGGCCAACGTTAGGCCGAGCAGCGACGTCGTGCGCGTGCCGATTGCGTCGCACAGATAACGCCCCGCAACCAGCGGATCGCACTGACCGCCAAAGAAATAGATGTCCTCGTCGAGCGACACATCGTCATAATTCAGGCTGTAACGTCCGAACGCCGACAGAAATTCGGTCAGGGGCACACCGACATTCACCTGGAACCCGGTGGTCACCTGTTCAAAGGTGGTTTCGCGCCGATTGCCGACAAAATTGAAGCTGTTTAGGTCGCGGCGATAGATAGAGCCACCGATGGAGATGTTGCGATCAAGCAGATAGGGCTCGGTAAAGCCAAGCTCGACCGAGCGTGAATAGCTGGAATAATTGACCGAAGCCGACAGCTGCTGGCCTTTGCCGCGAAAATTGCGCTGGCGGACACTGGCCTGCAGGATGAAATTCTCGATCGACGAGAAACCAGCCGACAACGACAGTTCGCCTGTCGGCTTTTCCTCGACATTGGTCTCCAATATGATCCGGTCGGGCGCGCTGCCTTCTTTGCGCTCGATTTCCAGATTTTCCTGGAAATAGCCAAGGCTGTTGATGCGGTTTTCGGTGCGCTTCACGCCAAAGCTGTTGAAAGCATCGCCTTCGTTCAGGCGGAATTCGCGGCGAATGACCTTATCCTGCGTCAGCGTGTTGCCATTGACATCGATGCGCTCGACATAAGTGCGCGGGCTTTCGGCGATGTTGAAAGTAATCGACATCTCGCGCGTTTCGGCGTTGCGGTTAAACTCCGGATTGATGTCGGCAAAGGCATAGCCATAGAGGCCAGCGGTTTCGGTAAGCGATTCGATCGTATCCTCAACCAGCTTGCCGTTATACCAGTCGCCCTTTTTCATCGGCAGCAGCGCGGCGAGATTTTCCGCCTGGAAATCGCGAATTTCGCTTTCAACCTTCACATCGGCAAATTTGTAGCGCTCACCTTCTTCCACCACATAGGTGATGATGAAGTCCTGCTTGTTGCTGGTGAGCTCGGCCACTGCAGAGACAACACGGAAATCGGCATAGCCCTCGGACAGGTAGAAAAGCTTCAGCTTTTGCTGGTCATAAGCCATGCGGTCGGGGTCATAGCTGGTATTCGACGACAGGATGGTCAGCAGCCCCTGTTCCTTGGTCGCCATTTCTTCTTTCAGCTGGCCGTCCTTGAAGGCCTCGTTGCCGATGATGTTGATCTGGCGAACCTTGGATTTCGGGCCCTCACTGATTTCGAACACGACATCGACGCGGTTCTGGTCGAGCTGGACCATCTTGGGTTCCACCGTCGCGGCGAAGCGGCCCTGGCGCTTGTAAAGTTCGATGATGCGCGCAACGTCAGCGCGCACCTTGGAGCGGGTGAAAATCTGGCGCGGCGACAACTTGATCTCGGGCCGAATTTTATCTTCTTTCAGCCGCTTGTTGCCCTCCAAAATGACCCGGTTGATCACAGGATTTTCGGTCACCTGGATGATGAGCGCGCCCGAATTGTCGGTGATCTGGAAATCCTTGAACAATTCGGTGGCGGCCAGGTCCTTGAGCGCCTGATCGAGCGTGGCGCGGTCATAGCGCTGGCCAACGCGCAGGCGCAGATAGGAACGGATGGTATCGGCCTCGAGCCGCTGGTTGCCCTGCACCGTGATAGAGCTGATGGTTGCCTCGGTGGCGGCGGTTGGCGCAGCAGCGGGCGCGGCATCCTGTGCCTGTGCTTGTGGAGCGACCCCGGCGAGCATCGTTCCCGCCAACAGCCAAGACGCCATTCGCACCCCAGCCGACCAATTTTTTGCTGCCACGCCAATCATCCCGAAAAAATACTAACCCTCGCCCCGGCGAAATGCGCGCTCCCCCGGCGCGATGGGGAAACCCCCTGCCCGTTTCTGCCTAGCCAATCAAGCGCGCTATCCCGTCCCACAGCCCAAATCGGCCCAAATCGTTGAAAGTCACGACGATCATCAGTGTAACAACTGCGACAAAGCCAAAGCGGAAGGCCCATTCCTGCACCTGCGCCGGCGCCGGTTTGCGCCGCAACGCCTCATAGGCATAGAAAAGCAGGTGTCCGCCATCGAGCATCGGGAGTGGCAGCAGGTTGATGAACCCCAGATTGATGGAAATCAGCGCGGCAAACGCGATCAGCGTCTCGGGGCCGAGCGTCGCCATCTGGCCCGAGCTTTGGGCAATCTGGATCGGACCGCCCATATCCTTGATCGAACGCTGACCGCCAAGCAATTGCCCCAGCACTTCGCCGGTTTGGCGAACAATGTCCCAGGTCTGGTCAGCGGCGTAGCCAAGCGCGGCTACCGGGTCCAACGTCTGGTAGCTCGGCTTGCCCGGCAAAATACCGATCACCGCGCGGCGAAACTCGTTGCCGAAACGGTCCTTCTCGCTGATAATCCGCGGACTGAGCGAAAGGGCGAGACGTTCGCCGCCACGCTCGACCACCAAATCAATCGGCCCGCCCAATCGGTGCGCGACCGCCATCGGAATATCCTGAAACGTCTGCATCCCGCGCCCGTCGATGCTGACAATCCTGTCGCCGACCTGCAGATCGGCGTCGGCGGCGGCGCTGTTGGCCGTTACCGTGCCGATCACCGGCGGGGTCGAGCTGACGCCAACCGACATGGCGAAGGCCGCAAAGATCAGCATTGCGAACAGGAAATTGGTGATGGGCCCGGCTGCAACAATCGCCGCGCGCTTCCACACCACCTGCCCAGGAAAGCTACGGTCGCGGTCGGCCGCAGGCAGTTTCTCCCAGTCAGCATCGGGTTGGCTCACCGCATCGCGGTCGCCGAGGAACTGGACATAACCGCCGAGCGGCAGCCAGCCGATTTTCCATTCGGTCCCGCGCTTGTCGCGCCAGCCGAAAATCTTGCGGCCAAAGCCGATCGAAAAGGTTTCGGCGTGCACCCCGCACCAGCGCCCGACCCAATAATGGCCAAGTTCGTGGACGGTCACCAACGGTCCGATAACCGCCAGAAAGGCGACGAGCGTCAGCAAAATGCCGGGCTGCTCAAGCATGTTCCAAACTCTCCACCCGCCGCATCGCGGCCGCGCGTGCTGCCGCATCGATGCTGAATATGTCCTGAAGCGCGCTTGGCGCTGGCGGCGCTTCGCCGTCGATCACCGCGCGCACCGTGTCGATAACTGCCGGGAAGCTGATCCGGCCCGCCAGAAAGGCGGCGACGGCGATTTCGTTGGCGGCGTTGAGCTGCGCCGGACGCCCGCCACCCTCGGCAATGGCGGCGCGGCACAGCGCGGTTGCGGGAAAGCGCACTTCGTCGGGCGCTTCGAAATCCAGGCGGCCGATGCTGGCGAGGTCCAGCGGGGTGCAGGGCGTCACCATGCGGTCGGGCCAAGCAAGCGCGCTGGCGATGGGGATGCGCATGTCCGGCGCGCCGAGCTGCGCTAGCGTCGAGCGGTCAACAAACTCAACCATCGAATGAATGACCGATTGTGGGTGGACCAGAATCTGGATGCGCTCCAGCCCCACGGGAAAAAGGTGATGCGCCTCAATCAATTCGAGGCCTTTGTTCATCATCGTTGCCGAATCGACGCTGATTTTCGCACCCATCGACCAATTGGGGTGCGCCACTGCCTGCGCCGGGGTAACGCGCGCCATGTCGGCGGCGCTCATGGTGCGAAACGGCCCTCCGCTGGCCGTCAGCGTGATACGCGCTACTTGGTCATAAGTAGCGCCCGCAAGACACTGAAAAATCGCGTTATGTTCGCTATCGACAGGCAGGATGCGCGCGCCCGACGCGGTGGCGGCGGCTGTCATCAGCGCGCCCGCCGACACCAAAGCCTCTTTGTTGGCAAGCGCCACATTGGTTCCCGCCGCCAAAGCCGCCATGGTAGGGGCGAGCCCAGCACAGCCCACAATGGCGGCCATTACCAGATCGGCAGGCTGCTGCGCCGCTTCGACAAGCGCGGCGTCGCCCGCCGCAATGGCAATGCCGGTGCCGTCCAGCGCATTGGCCAGTCCCTGATAGGCGTCGGCATCGGCGATAACAGCCAGATCAGGGCGAAACTCGCGCGCGAGCGCCGCCAGTTCGACAACATCGCTGTTGGCGGTCAGCACGCTGACGTGCCAATCGCCGCGGTTGCGGCGAACCAGATCGAGCGTCGATTGCCCGACCGATCCCGTGGCCCCGAAAATGGCAAGGCTGCGCGGCATCGCGTTAACGGCCCACCGTCAGCTGACCGACGAAGGCCAGCGCGCCAAGCAAAATCGCTACCGGGATCAGCCCATCGACCCGGTCGAACACCCCGCCATGGCCCGGAATGATGCTACCCGAATCCTTGACCCCCGCGCGCCGTTTCAGCCAGCTTTGCGCTAGGTCTCCCAGCTGGGCGAGCAGACCCATGAACAGGCCGATCCACAGCGGTACGCCCTGAATGTCCGCCCGGTCGCCCAGCGTCGCGCCGACAACCAGCGCGGCGACCATACCGCCGAACAGTCCCGACCAGGTTTTCGACGGGCTGATCGTCGGGGCCAGCCGCGCACCGCCAAAAGCGCGGCCCGCGAAATAGGCACCAATGTCGGTCGCCCATACCATCGCGAACACCCACAGCGAGGCGGTGAAACCGAGCTGGTCGCGAACCACCCACAGCCCACCAATCGCCGCCATGCTCAGCACTGCGCCCAGCACAATCAAACCGCTGCGCGCCCCGCCACCCAGCGGCATTTTTCGCACTATCGCGATCCATTCGGCGAGCATCAGCCCGCCACCCGCCGCGAGCAACAGCGCAAAGGCGATCCCGCCCAGCCACAGCGCCCCGGCCGCCAGCACCACCAGCACCACGGCTGACACCAGCCGCAGCGGCAGATCCGATTTTGCTTTGGCCTTCACGTCCGCAGTCATAACCCTCCATATCGCCGTTCGCGGCGCGCAAATTCGGCGACAGCAGCGGCCAGATCATCGGCCCCGAAATCGGGCCACAGCGTTTCCGTAAACAGCATTTCGGCATAGGCCGCCTGCCACAAGAGAAAATTAGAAAGCCGCACTTCGCCCGACGTGCGGATAAGCAAGTCCAGCGGCGGCAGCGGCGCAGTGTCGAGGTGGCGTTCGATGGCTTCGGCGCTAATCGCGCCTTCACCTGCCGCCGCCGTCGCGGCGCGCACCAGCTCGTCCTGCGCGCCATAGTTGAGCGCAACCGCCAGCGTTGTCCCGTTATTGACGGCGGTGCGAGAGATGGCACGCTCGACCAGTTCGACCACATCGGGAGCCATTGCGCGCCAGTTGCCAATCACGTGCAGGCGCACCCCCGCTTCGGCAAATTCATCAAGGTCGGAAATGATGAAGCGCTTCATCATCCCCATCAGGTCGCTGACCTCGTCCTCGGGGCGCTTCCAATTTTCGCTGGAAAAAGCGTAAAGCGTCAACGCCTCCAACCCCAAATCGCCCGCGGCGCGCACGGTGCGTCGCACTGCCTCAACGCCCGCGCGGTGCCCAGCAACACGCGGCAAATGGCGCTTCTTCGCCCAACGGCCGTTGCCGTCCATAATGATGGCGACGTGGCGCGGGTGATGGGGGTTTGGCGGCGAGGCCACTACCCCAAAATTTCCTTTTCCTTCGCCGCCGCCGCCGCGTCGATTTCGGCGATGGTCGCATCGGTCAGCTTTTGCACTTCGGTTTCAGACCGCTTGCGCTCGTCCTCGCTGATTTCCTTTTTATTCTCGTCGTGCTTCAGATTGTCCATGCCGTCGCGGCGGACGTTACGCACCGCCACTCGCGCCTTTTCGGCATATTGCCCGGCAAGCTTTGACAGCTCCTTGCGGCGCTCCTGCGTCATTTCAGGGATGGGCAGGCGCAGCGTCTGGCCGTCGGTGATGGGATTGAGGCCCAGGCCCGCCGAGCGGATCGCCTTTTCCACCGGGCCGACGTTCGATTTGTCCCACACTTGCACCGACAGCATGCGCGGCTCGGGCGCGCTGACGGAGGCGACCTGATTGAGCGGCATGTGGCTGCCATAAACCTCAACCGTAACCGGATCGAGCAGGCCCACATTGGCGCGGCCGGTGCGCAGCCCAGCGAGGTCAGATTTCAGCGATTCCACCGCGCCGTGCATGCGGCGCTCCAGATCGGCTTTGTCGAATTTTGCCATGGTCCTCTTCCTGCTTTGTTTTTGTTAGTTGGCGGTGACGACGGTCGCCACGCCTTCGCCCGCCAGCACCTTGGCCAGATTGCCCCGCTCGCGGATGTTGAAAACGACGATGGGAATGGCATTGTCGCGGCATAGCGCGACGGCGCTTGCATCCATCACTTTCAAATTGTCGGCGAGCACGCGGTCGAACGGCAGCGTGTCGAAACGCACGGCGGCGGGATTCTGCTTGGGGTCACTGTCATAGACCCCGTCGACGCTGGTGCCCTTGAGCAGCGCGTCGCACTTCATTTCCGCCGCGCGCAGCGCAGCGCCGCTATCGGTGGTGAAATAGGGCGCGCCGACGCCCGCCGCAAAGATCACCACGCGCCCTTTTTCCAGGTGCCGTTCGGCGCGGCGACGAATGACAGGTTCGCACACCTTGTCCATCTCGATGGCCGATTGCACGCGCGTCTGCACGCCCAGCTGTTCGAGCGCGTTCTGCATGGCGAGCGCGTTCATCACCGTAGCCAGCATGCCCATATAGTCGGCCTGCGCACGGTCCATGCCCTTGGCCGCACCCGCCATGCCGCGAAAGATATTGCCGCCGCCAATGACGAGGCAGATTTCAAGGCCGGTGTCCTTCGCCGCCTTTACCTCGGCGGCCATGCGCGCGACGGTGTCGGGGTCGATGCCAAAGGGCGTGTCGCCCATCAGCGCCTCGCCAGACAATTTCAAAAGGATGCGTTTGAGCGGGGGCAGCGCCATGGATGCGAGCAATCCAGTTAGGAAGATGCGGAAACGGCGTGCACCCTAGAGCCTGTCGTTACCAGTTGGAAGTGCCATGATTGCGATTGGCGGCTCGTCGGCTAGGAGCGATGCGAAGGCCGGGCTGGTGGCCCCGGACAAGCAGCGCGACGACGTCCGACGGGCCGCCAATCGCAACCCTGCGGGCGGGCAGAATTTGGCCTACTGCTTCGTCGCTCGTCGGTCACTATGCTCGTGCATGGCTCCCTCCTCGCTCCTAGCATTAGGCCAAATTCTGCTCCGTCATGGCGCTTCCAACTGGTAACGACAGGCTCGCTAGGGACACGCCGTTGCCAAGGACCGCCGGACCATCGGCCCGGCAGCACAATATGAGATCAGATGCCGGCGACCGCAGCAACTTCAGCGGCGAAATCGCTCTCGGCCTTTTCAATGCCCTCGCCCAGCTGATAGCGGACGAAGCCCTTGAGCGTGATCGCTGCGCCAACATCCTTGCCGGCAGCGGCGACGACTTCGGCAACCGGGGTCTTGCCGTCCATCACGAACAGCTGCGACAACAGGGCATTTTCCTTGCGGAACTTGGCCATCGATCCGTCGACCATCTTGGCGACGATGTCGGCGGGCTTGCCCGATTGCGAGGCTTTTTCCTCGGCAATGGCGCGTTCGCGCGCGACCAGATCGGGGTCGAGGTCATCGCCATTGAGCGCCAGCGGGTTGGCCGCAGCAACGTGCATGGCAAGCTGCTTGGCCAGCGGCTCAAGCACGTCGGCACCCGCCGAGGATTCGAGCGCAACCAGCACACCAATCTTGCCCATGCCGGGTTTCACCGCATTGTGGACATAGCCAGCAACGACGCCCGATCCCACGGCCAGCTTGGCCGCGCGGCGCAGCGACTGGTTCTCACCAATCGTCGCGACATTGTGCGTCAGCATCTCGGCAATCGTACCGCCGCCGGGATATTCGGCCGCACCCAGCGCGTCGATGTCCGTGATGCCGCCTGCCAACGCAACGGCCGTCACGCTGCGGACGAAATCCTGGAAGGTTTCGTTCTTGGCAACAAAGTCGGTTTCGCTGTTGACTTCGACCATCGTGCCCTTGGTGCCGTCAGTGGCAACACCGACGAGGCCCTCGGCAGCCACGCGGCTCGCCTTTTTGGCGGCAGCGGCCAGACCCTTGGTGCGCAGCCAGTCAATCGCGGCTTCGATGTCGCCGCCGGTTTCGGCCAGCGCCTTTTTGCAGTCCATCATCCCTGCGAGCGTGCGGTCGCGCAGTTCCTTGACCATTGCGGCAGTGATTTCCGCCATGATGTTCGTCCTTATCCTGTGGGTCCAAGCGTGCGTGCCGCATCGCTGCGGTCGCCTACGACACCAATGTGACAGTTAGATTCGTTGCCCTCCGCTGCCCCGCCCGAAATGATGGGGGCAGCGGTTGGCCAGCTTCAAGCGTCAGCTTTGCCTTCGTCCGCTTCGACGACTGCTTCGGCAACAGGCTCGGCTTCTACGGCTTCTGCCATCGTCACCGGAGCCTCGTCAGCCACCGGGGCTTCTTCGGCCAGAACCGGCTCGGCGACGGGCTCTACCATCGCACCCAGATCTTCGCCGCGGTCGGCGCGGGCCTGCTGGCCGCCGCGCGTCGCGGCCTGCGCCACTGCGTCGCAGTAAAGGCGGATGGCGCGGGCGGCGTCATCATTCGCCGGCACCGGGAAGGCGATACCGTCGGGCGAGACGTTCGAATCGAGGATGGCAACCACCGGAATGCCCAGCACATTGGCTTCCTTGATCGCCAGTTCTTCCTTGTTGGCGTCAATCACGAACATCACATCGGGAATGCCGCCCATGTCGCGGATGCCGCCAAGGCTGAGTTCCAGCTTGTCGCGTTCGCGCGTCCGGTTCAGAATTTCCTTCTTGGTCAGCCCCGACACTTCGCCCGACAGCTGCTCTTCCAGCGTCTTGAGGCGCTTGATGCTGTTGGAAATGGTCTTCCAGTTGGTCAGCATCCCGCCCAGCCAGCGGTGGTTGACATAGTGCTGGCCCGAAGCGCGCGCGGCGTCGGCAATCGGACCCTGCGCCTGGCGCTTGGTACCGACGAACAGCACCTTGCCGCCCGCCGCCGCGGTCGACGCGACGAATTCCAGCGCGCGCGCGAACAAGGGCACGCTCTGCGACAGGTCAAGAATGTGAATGCCGTTGCGCGCACCGAAAATATACGGCTTCATGCGCGGGTTCCAGCGGTGGGTTTGGTGGCCGAAATGGGCGCCAGCCTCAATCAATTGCTGCATCGTGACGACAGGTGCCGCCATGGTAGTTCTCCTTACCGGTTGGTCCGCTGGGAAGCGAGAACCGCAGCTAGGCAGCGGCACCGGATATGTTGCTTCCCATGAGGAATGCGCGGGCCGTTAGCGGGGTCGATGATGAAATGCAAGGACTGATACAGGTGCTCGGGAAATCCCCCTGCCTCGCGGTCCCGGACTTGATCCGGGACGCCAAGCTACTTTTGGCATGTTGTCCCGGATCAAGTCCGGGACGACGAACGATTGCAAAGGCAGGCGAACTTGACGCTTGACAAGCCCATTACTCTATGGAACAAACCATGAACATGGAACGGATAATGGGCAACTGGCGTTGTCCGCCTGCCCCCCAACGGAAGGGACCAAGATGATGCTGACCTTTGCCATTTCACTGTTGTTCACTGCTGGGGCGGCTTTCGCATTGCTGGTAATCGTGGGCATGCTCGCGGGTAACCGTTCTGCCATCCTGTCGGCGCTGGCGGGACAGGGCGCTTTTGGAACGCGGCTCATCGATGCGGGCGGGCCGTCGCCGGATCGGCTGGCGCGGGTGAAGGTTGGGCCGGTGCGGCGCGGGATGGACAGCCGGGCGGCGCAGCACCGCCGCGCGCTCACGCCGATGGCGCTGCGCGCTGCCGCCTGATGCGGGCATAGCTCATGACGCTGAACGGAATGAGCGCGACGTAAACAAAGCTGATCAACGCCAGCAGGTGCCATGGCGTGAAAAAGAGCGCCGAGCCCGCTAGCGCCGCGAGCAGGATCAGTTCGAGTCGCAGCGTCTGGCGCACGCGCACCCGTCCCCAGCTGAAGGTGGCGAGATTCGAAATCATCAATATGCCAACCGCGCCCAGCCATAGCGCCACCGGCAGTGGCTGGCGAAACAACTCATTGCCGGTCACAAACCACAGGTATAGCGGCAGGAACACCAGCCCCGCCCCCGCTGGTGCGGGCACGCCAGTCAGAAAGCCTGCCGATTTGTGCGGCTGGTCCTCGACATCGATAGCGGCATTAAAGCGCGCGAGCCGCAGCGCGGCGCAGATGACGTAGCCCAGTGCGCAAATCCAGCCCCATTGGCGGCTTTCGTCCCCAATGGCCCAAAGATAGGTAATCAGCGCCGGCGACACGCCAAAGGCAATCACATCTGACAGCGAATCAAGCTCGGCACCGAAGCGGCTCTGGCCATTCAGCATGCGCGCGACGCGGCCGTCCATGCCGTCGAGCACCCCGGCCACGACAATCGCGCCCACCGCATATTTCCAATCCATCATCGCCCCGCTCTGCGATGCGGCGATGGCAAACAGCACACCGGTCAGCCCGCTGCACAGCGCGAGCGCGGTGATCACATTGGCCGGAATCGCTCGCAGCGGAATGCCGCGCACCCGGCGCGCGCGCGCGGGATGCACCCTGTCACCCCCGGATTGGTCGTTACTGGCCAATGCCGTCCTGCTCCGCCCCGACGCCCAGCCGCGCGATGATGGTTTCGCCCGCGAGCGTGCGCTGACCCAGCAGCACGCTCGGGCTGGTACCGGCAGGCAGGAACACATCGACCCGGCTGCCGAAACGGATTAGGCCCACGCGCTGGCCGGTCCCCAGCATATCCCCCACCTTCACAAAAGGCAGGATGCGCCGCGCAACCAGCCCGGCAATCTGGGTAAAGCCGATGCGCACGCCATCCGCGCGCTCGACCACAAAATGCTGGCGCTCATTTTCCTCGCTCGCCTTGTCGAGATCGGCGTTCAGGAATTTGCCCGGGATATAAACCAGCTGCCGCACCGTTCCCGCAATCGGCGTGCGATTGATATGCACATCGAACACGCTCATGAAAATCGATACCCGCGTCAACGGTGCATCGCCCAGCCCCCCCGGGCCCGCCATTTCGGGCGGCGGCGGCACCTCGGCAATTTGCGTCACCAGCCCGTCAGCGGGGGCGATAATCAGGTCGCTGCCCGTCGGCGTCACGCGCACCGGATCGCGGAAGAAAGCCGCAACCCAGACAGTGATGCCGGCCATTGGCCAAGCCAGCGTTTCCCAGGCCATCAGCGCGAATACCACGCAGATAAAGGCGGCAATCAGGACGAATTTGCGCCCCTCCGGATGGACCGATGGCCATTGCCATTTGATCCCACCACCGGGGCGGTTACTGTGAGAAGTTTGCGACATGGCGGCCTATCTAGGGCGCTGCCTCGCCCGTGGCAATGTCGCTGGCCGAAAAGCTTGGCGCAGCGTCGGCCGACACCGCAAGCGCGCGCATTGACCCGCAATCCGGCTTTGCCTAAGGCCCGCTCGAAACCCTCCCCACAGGAAAAGGCGATCATGGGCAAAATCAAGGTCAAAAATCCGGTTGTCGAGCTTGATGGCGACGAAATGACGCGCATCATCTGGCAGTGGATCCGCGAAAAACTGATCCTGCCCTATCTCGACATTGACCTGCATTATTACGACCTTGGCATCGAGAAGCGCGACGAAACCAACGACCGCATCACGGTGGAATCGGCGCGTGCGATCCAGAAATATGGCGTCGGGGTCAAATGCGCGACGATCACCCCTGACGAACAGCGCGTCGAGGAATTTGGCCTGAAATCGATGTGGAAGTCGCCCAACGGCACCATCCGCAACATTTTGGGTGGCGTTGTTTTCCGCGAACCGATCGTTATCAAAAATGTGCCGCGCCTTGTCCCCGGTTGGACCGATCCCATCGTGGTCGGCCGGCACGCTTTTGGCGACCAATATAAAGCGACTGATTTCCGCGTGCCTGGCCCTGGGAAGCTGCGGCTGGTGTTCGAAGGCGATGACGGCACGGTCATCGACGAGGAAGTGTTCCAATTCCCTTCGTCGGGCGTCGCCATGGGCATGTACAACCTCGACGATAGCATCGCCGATTTTGCCCGCGCCTGCATGAACTACGCCGCCGGGCGCGGTTGGCCGCTCTATCTGTCGACCAAGAACACCATCCTCAAGGCGTATGACGGGCGCTTCAAGGATATTTTTCAGGAAGTGTTCGACGCCGAATTCGCTGACAAGTTCAAGGCGGCCGGCACCGTTTACGAACATCGCCTGATCGACGACATGGTTGCTTCCGCGCTGAAATGGAGCGGCAAGTTCGTCTGGGCCTGCAAGAATTATGACGGCGATGTCCAGTCGGATACGGTGGCGCAGGGCTTTGGTTCGCTGGGCCTCATGACCTCGGTCTTGCTCAGCCCCGATGGCCGCACGGTCGAGGCCGAAGCCGCGCACGGCACCGTAACCCGCCACTATCGCATGCATCAGCAGGGCAAGGCGACCAGCACCAATCCCATCGCGTCAATCTTTGCTTGGACCCAAGGCCTGTCCTATCGCGGCAAGTTTGACGACACCCCCGATGTCACGCGCTTTGCCCAGACGCTCGAGCGTGTTTGCATCCAGACCGTCGAAGAAGGCAAGATGACAAAGGACCTGGCGCTGCTGATCGGCCCCGACCAGAGCTGGATGACGACCGAGATGTTCTTCGAGGCGATCCGCGAGAATCTCGAAAAAGCGATGGGGAAGTGGGCGTAAGCGGCGAATTGGGCACGTTAATTCCCAAAATCTCGTCATCCCGGACTTGATCCGGGATAAAGCACCGAATGCGTGCGTTATCCCGGATCACGTCCGGGATGACGATGCTAGGGTGGTTTTGCCGTCCACCCCAACTTCCCCCTGACAATCGGCCCCGCATGCGCCATAGCCGGTGCATGGCGATTGATTATGGCAGCAGCGGACTTGCGAACACGCTGGTCGTGCTGGGCGCGGCGGGGATTGTCATCCCCGCTTTCGCGCGCATCCGCATTTCCCCGGTCATCGGCTTCATATTGGTCGGCGTGCTGGTCGGTCCCGCCATGCTGGGGGCGCTCGCCAATCAGCGGCCCTGGCTGCAATATTTCTCGATCAGCAACCGCGAGGCGATTGCGCCCTTTGCCGAACTTGGCATTATCCTGCTCTTGTTTTCCATCGGGCTGGAATTGTCGTTCCGCCGCGTGTGGAACATGCGCAAGCTGGTGTTCGGGGTCGGCGCGGGCCAGCTGATCGGCGGCGGCGTCATCCTCGCGCTGTTGCTTTATGCCATCGGCGGCTATGCGCCCGCTGCGGCGCTGGGGCTGGGGCTTGCGCTCGCGCTATCCTCAACCGCGTTGGTGCTGCGCATTACCGGCACCAAGAGCACCGTCGGCAGGTCGGCCTTTGCCATGCTGCTGTTCGAGGATCTGGCCATTGTGCCCATCATCTTCCTGCTCGGTGCGCTGGCACCCGCCATGGAGGGCGACGGCGGACTGGCACTGCTCATGACGACCCTGTGGCAGGGAGCGGTGGTGGTCGCGGTGCTCGCCGCCGCCGGTCGCTGGATATTGCCGTTGATGTTCGCGCAAGCGGCACGCGCCAAGAGCAGCGAGATTTTTCTCGCCGCCAGCCTGCTGGTCGTGATCGTTGCAGCGATGGCGACGGCAGCAGTCGGGCTGTCGCCGATATTTGGCGCACTGATGGCTGGCCTGATGATCGCCGAAACCGACTATCATGCCGAAGTCGAGGCCATCATCGACCCGTTCAAGGGGTTGGCGCTGGGCGTCTTCCTGATCAGCGTCGGGATGAGCCTGAACCTTGAAAAGATTGCGGCACAGTGGCCGCAGTTGGTGCTGGCGGTCGTTGGCGTGGTGCTGGTCAAGGCGATGGTTACCGGCGGCCTGCTGCGCATGGCAGGGGCGCGGCGCGGCACGGCGGCAGAAGTTGGCGTGCTCATGGCCAGCCCATCCGAAACCACATTGATCGTGCTCACCGCCGCTATGACTGCCGGACTGGTCGATCGTGCCACCGGGGAATTCTGGCAGATTGTAACCGCCATCGGTTTGACAATCACGCCATTGCTGGCTCGCGTTGGCCATGATGTCGCGCGGCGGATTGAGTTAGCCGGGGCACCGGTTGACAGCGGCGATGACATTTCCGGCCGGACATTGGTCGTCGGCTTTGGCCGCGTGGGTCAGACCGTGGCCGAGCTGCTGCGCGAACATGACCGCCCCTATCTGGCGGTCGATGCCGACATCGACACCGTGACGGCGGCGCGCCGGACAGGCTTTGCCATCCGTTTTGCAGACGTCAGCCGCGCCGGGGTGATCGACCGGCTCGATCTGGCGGCCGCGCATGCGGTGGTGATGACAATGGACGATCCAGTGCAGCAGCTCGCCCTGACGCGCAAGTTGCGCGCGCGCTTCCCGCAATTGCCGATCATCACCCGCGCCCGCGATGCCGACCATGCCGCCGATCTGTATCGCGCCGGCGCCACCGACGCCGTGCCCGAAACGCTCGAAAGTTCGCTGCAATTGGCCGAAGCGTTGCTGATTGACCTTGGCGTCGCCATGGGCCCTGTGATCGCCTCAATTCACGAAGTGCGCGACCGTATGCGGCGCGAAATCATGACCAAGGGCGAACTCGACTCCCCTCCCCGGCTGCGCAATTTACGCAAAGCCAATCCGGACTGATTCAGCGCGGGGCGGCGTTTGCGTCGCCGCCAATGCGCGTTCCGGCCAGCGTCTGCCCCGGCGGCAATATCACCAGCGACCAGCGCCGCTCGGCAACCAAATAGCGCTGCGCCAGCGCCTGAATATCGGCCGGGGTGATGGCCCGTGCATGATCCTCGATGCTCAGCGCCGCACGCACCACGCGCGGGTCGCGCGAGGCCCCCTCCAGCAGGTGCATCCAGTAAAGATTACCGGTCAGTGCGCGCGTAATCTGTTCGCGGATTGGCCCGGCGGCCCGCCCCAACTCGTCATCGCTGACCGGCTTGCTGGCCAGCTCGCGCGCAATGTCTCCGGCAATGTCAAAGAAGCGGTCGATGTCCTTCGGCGCTAGCAGGCTGCCAACCAGCAAATAGCCGCCGTCGTCAAATCCCGTTGGCCAGTCGCTGGTCACAATCGGCCCATAGCTCGCGCCGTCCTGCGCGCGCAGCCGTTCGAACAGCCGGTCGTTGAAAATGGCAGCGAGCACATCGATCTGGCGGCCGGTGCGGATCCCGCCGATGCCGCCGCCCGTCGGCCAAGCCAGCAGTGCCGCCGCCTGCCCCGAATCGCCCTTGTGGGTCACTACGCGCGGCGTTGGGGTCGCGGCGGGGAAGGTCAGTCGTTGGCCGCCCGTGGGCGGAGTGGTGGTCGTTGGCTGCAGCGTGCCCAGCGTTTCGGCAAGCAGCGTCCCGACATCAACACTGCCCAGATCGCCAAACAATTGCACCTCGATCGGCCCCGATTTCAGCTGCGGTTCCCAAAAAGCGCGGAAGGCCTCGGGCGTCAGCGCATTGATCGCCTCGCGCGACGGCGGCTGCCAGCGGCTGTCGCGGTCGCGCAGCCAGGCGAGCAGATCGCGCTCGATCAGGCCGCCCGGCGTCGTTTCGGCCTGGTCAAAGCCGGTGAGCATTCCCAGTTTGAGCCGCGCGATGGGCGCCGGGTCCCACCCTGGCTGCGCCAGCTTGGCGGTAATCAACTTCAACTGGTCGGCCAGATCGGCGGGACTGGTTTCTGCCGTCCACTCAAACCCATTGTCTTCGACCGCAAAGTTCAACTGGAGCTGTCGGCCGTTGGTCAATTCGTCGAGCTCATTCTGCCCCAGCGAACCGATACCGCTCGCCGCGAGCGCGTAGTCGCCCGTCCACAGCAAGCTCGGCGCATCAGCGGCCACGCTGCGCGCGCCATTGCCGAAGCGCACGTTGACGCGGACCTTGTCAGGTTCCACGCCGTTGCTCGACACCAGCGCGACGACGCCGTTGCTCAGCACAAATCGGCGCGCATTGAGCCCCGGGATTTGCGCGACCTCGCTGACCGTGCCGGGCGCGCCCAGCTTCGGCACATCGGCCATGGTCACGGGCTTGGCGTCAACATTTTGCACCAGCGCCACGGCGGGCTCGGCGAGCGCTTGCGCCAGGGCCAAGTCGTCGCCGGGCATCGCCGCCGGCGCGACCATCGCCAGTCGCTCGACCGGACCGGCGAACAGCTTGCGCGTCGTTTCCAGCATGACTTGTGGCGAGGCGCTGGCGCGGATCGCCGCAAACATGCTGACCTGCGTGGCCGGATTGGTCACCACCTCGCCGATGTCGACCGCACGGACAACATCATCGGCCAACCGCGCAGCGGGCTCGTTGCGGGCATTGTCGAGTTCTTTTTGCAGAAAGGCAGCGATTTCATTGGCCTCGCGGTCGATCTCGGCCTGCGTCGGCGCGGTGCTGACAGCGGCAGCGATAACCGATCGGACATCGCGCAGCGCCGCCTGCCAATTGTCACCCGCGGGCACGACCTGAACTGTGGTAATGTCGGCCGAGCGGCTCACCACCTCTTGCTGCGCGCTGGCGACCAGATAAGTCCCGCCCGAGCGCGCCGCGCGCTCAAACCGGCGGTTGATGAGCGCGGTCGCCAGAAAATCGAGGTAGAGCTGGCGCGTATAGGCGAGCGTGTCGGTCTGGTGCCGCCAGGGCCGGATCGTCGCCAGCGTCAGGGTGCGCGGTTGCGCCGGTTCAGCGATCACCGCAACCTTCGGCTGCGCCGGATCGGGATCGCCCAGCGGCGGCATTTCGCCCGCCTTGCCCTTGCCGCGCCAGCCGCCGAAATGACGTTTGATCAAGGCGGCAAAGTTCGCCGGGTCGCCGTCGCCGACCATCACCACGACGGCATTCTCGGGCCGGTAATAGCGCCGGTGAAAATCGCTGACGTTTTCGGCGCGTGCGCCCGCCAGCGTTTCCGGCGTACCGATGGGCGAGCGCCCCGCCAGCCGCTGCCCGGCGAAGATATGGTTGTTCATCCGGTCGCTGACGCGCAACTGCGGCCCGTCGGCTTCGCGCAATTCGGCCAGCACGATGCTGCGCTCGGCATCAAGCGAGGCTGTTTCGATCCGCGGCGCACGGATCATCCCGGCGAGCAGCTTCATCCCCTCGTCCAGCGTGTCGGGAGTCACGCTGGGCAGGTCAAGCTTATAGACCGTTTCCGTCGGCGTTGTCTGGGCATTGCTGTCGCTGCCAAAGGTAACACCAAAGCGTTGCCAGATCCGCCGCGCTTCGCCGTCGGGTACATGTTCGGACCCGCGAAAAGCCAGATGTTCCAGCAAATGGGCAAAGCCGCGTTCGTCGTCGCGCTCGTACAGCGAACCCACATCGAGCCGCACCCGAATCGACACCTGCCCCGGGGGCACGCCGTTGTTGCGTACCGCGTAGCGCAGCCCATTGGGCAGCGTGCCGAACGTCCATTCGGGATCGCGAGGTATGTCGCTGCCGACATATAGCCAGTCATCGGCAGGGACGCTGCTGGCCGATGGCTCGGTGGCGGTGAGACTGGCCGGAGCCAGCAAACCAAGGGCAAAGACAGGAGCGATCCAGCGCAGCACGCGCCAGCGGGGGAGGTTCAACATTCCGCCCTTCTAGCCCCACAAAAGCTTGCGCGCCAATGAACGAAAGCGGCTCCGCCAATATTCTTGTTGCCATTGTGGTCGCCGCCTATCGTGCCGCGATGCACGATATCATCATCGCCGCCGCCCAGATGACGAGCGGGATCGACCCAGGCGGCAATCTGGACCAGATTGCCGCCGCCGCAGCCGCAGCGCGCAGCGCAGGCGCGGCAATGCTGTTTTTGCCGGAAATGGCGCTGCTGCTCGACCGCGATCGGCAACGGTCGGCGGCGCACATTGTACGCGAAGATGATTCGCGCTGGCCCGCGCGGCTGGCCGCCATCGCCGCCGACAACGCATTGTGGCTGCATGCCGGGTCAGCGCCCTTCCTGACCGACGATGGCGCACGGCGCGTCAACCGCAGCTTGGTCTTCTCGCCCGATGGCGATCTCGCCGCGCGCTATGACAAGGTGCATATGTTCGATGTCGACCTGCCCAGCGGTGAAAGCTGGCGCGAATCAGCGGCTTATGCTGGTGGTGACCGGATTGCGTTGGCCGAAACGCCCGCTGGACGGCTGGGCCTGACGATCTGCTTTGATCTGCGTTTTCCCGAATTATTCGCCGCGCTGGCGGGAGCCGGAGCCGACGTCATTGCCGTTCCGGCGGCTTTCACAGTGCCCACCGGTCAGGCGCATTGGCATGTCCTGCTGCGCGCTCGCGCGATTGAAACCGGCTGCTTCATCGTCGCCGCGGCGCAGGCCGGGACGCACGCCGATGGCCGCGCCACTTATGGTCACAGCCTGATCATCAATCCCTGGGGCGAAATATTGGCTGAGGCTCCTGCCGGCGATTCGCTGTCTCGCGGACCGACGCTGATTACCGCCCGAATCGACCTGGCGGCTGTGGCGCAGGCGCGGGCAGCCATCCCGCTGGCGCGGTCGCGCGAAATGCGGACCCTCAAATTCTAAGCACACAGGCGCTTCACGAATGACATCGGGCTGATTCGGCACGATGCCACCAACACCCTTTAAGGCAAACCACACGCGGCAAAGGGGCCGCTGCCAAAGGCAACGACCCCTCTGTATAGCTTTGAACGCTCAGCCGATTACGGGCTGGTCGGTTCGTCGTCGCTGCCGTCAGCGATTGCTACGATGGCGCCAATGGCCGCAGCAACACCGATCAGGATCAGGACCCACGACGCGCCTTCGACGTCGCTTTCGCCTTCAACTGCCGAAATGGCACGCAGGTCAGCAAGCGGAGCAGCCGAAGCAGCGACCGGTGCGACCAGCATCGACGTGGCAGCAAGAGCAACAGCCGCCTTCTTGAGAATGTTCATTATAATCTCCATCCACTGGACTGCCTGTACCCCAGATGATTACGGGAAGGAGAATTTCCCGACCAACTGGACAGTCCATGCCGCTCTACCCACTGCCTTGCGGCATTGCAACACTCTTTTTGTCGCATTTTATGAAGCTGGTAACCTTTGACGACGGAATGCCGCGAATATCCGTCGGATTGAAAATTGCTTTGCGACAAAAATCACCCTCTACGCACTTTTTCCCAGTTTTCGGAGGTTACGGGATAGCCCAAATCGGTCGGAATACACAACCTCGTACCCTCGTCATGCTCTTCGATCCACGGGGTTATCCGGCGCACGGGGTATTGGCGGGCGTGCTGCGCGAAACTGTCCGCTGACGCATGGCCGGCAAGCCGTTCCAGATTGCGCCGGGTTGGAAAAATGATGCTGATGTCGCCAGCATCGGCGGCATCGAGCGCACTCTGCGCTGTGCCCCAGAAAATATGGCTGTGCTCAGCTTCGCTAACGCTCAGCTCGTGCCCATGGTCGGGCGCGGCAACCGCAAAGAACCAGGTGTCGAAGGTGCGCGCTTCCTTGAAATTGGGGCACCAGCGCGCAAATGGCACGAGCGCGTCCAGCTCCAACCGGTCGCCGCGCTCGGCGAGAATCGACGACAGCGGCCGTTCGGCAAGCAGGTCAGCGCGCACCGCCGCCAGCGAATCAGGTTCCAGCGTTGGCCATCCGACTGGCAACCCCGTTTCCTCGATTGTTTCGCGCAGCGCCGCGACCCGGGCCGCGCCTTCCAGCGTTGGCATACCGTGCAGGGCCGCCACGCTATGATCATCAGGATCGATGCGCCCGCCCGGGAAAACAACGGCCCCGGCGGCAAAGGCCATGGTGGTTGCCCGCTTCACCAACAATAACTCGGCTGCCTCCGCGCCGGGGCGCATGATGACCAGCGTCGCCGCAGGAATGGCACCCTCAATCACAATCTCTTCGTTCATGCCTTGCTGGTAGCGCGGCAATCGCTGCGCGCAAGCGCTTGCGCGGCCTCATCGCCCGGCGCATGCTGGCGGCGGGCGCTTGTAGGGGGAGGCAAACGCGCGGATGGGCATCATCGAGATTTTGGGTGTGGCTGGCAGCCTCAGCCTGCTGGCTGGGTGGCGGCTCTATCTCACCATCCTCGCCACCGGCACGGCGATGCATTTCGGCTGGCTGCCCTTGCCCGAGCATCTGGCGGCGCTGAAAGTGCTGGCTGAGCCCTGGGTACTGGGCGCTGCCGCCGTTGGCACCATCGCCGAATTTTTTGCCGATAAAGTGGCCTGGGTCGATAGCGTCTGGGACGCCATCCACAGTTTCGTTCGGCCCATGGGCGGTGCGCTATTGGCGTTGGCGCTGGTCGATGCGTCTGACCCTATATGGCAGGTAATCGCCTTCCTGCTTGGCGGCGGCGGCGCGCTTCTCAGCCACGGGGCAAAGGCGACAACCCGCGCCGTCGTCAACGTCAGCCCCGAACCATTCAGCAATGTCGCCGTGTCGGCGGGCGAAGATGTCGCGACCGGCGGACTATTAACGCTCGCCATCGCCTTTCCGGCGCTGGCCATCGGCATTGCTATCGTGCTGGCACTGGCAGCAGTCGCCGTTCTCTGGGTGCTCGGCCGTCTGCTGCGCAACATCAAGCGCGCCCTGACGCCGGACCAGCGTTCATCATCGGAAACGGGCTGACGCACCGCGACAGAAATGGTGACCCCTACGGGACTCGAACCCGTGTTTTCGCCGTGAAAGGGCGACGTCCTAGACCGCTAGACGAAGGGGCCGTCGTTCGGTGAGCGCGCGCCTTAGACGCGCACCTGCGGGGGGTCAAGGGGT
>JANRIY010000058.1:0-7202 GCA_033764495.1 Sphingopyxis sp.
GGCCGGACGGGGATTGCCCGATCCGGCCAATGGCGTAACCGGCACCGTGTCTGTCCATGAGAGGGGTCAGGGCGTGAAGAAAATCGAGGCGATCATCAAACCCTTCAAGCTCGACGAGGTGAAGGAGGCGCTGCACGACGTCGGCGTTTCCGGTATCACCGTGACCGAAGCCAAGGGATTCGGACGGCAGAAGGGGCACACCGAACTTTATCGCGGTGCCGAATATGTTGTCGATTTCCTGCCCAAGGTGAAGCTGGAGGTGGTCGTCGAGGATGGTCTGGCGGAGCGGGTGGTCGAAGCCATCGCCGCCGCCGCCCAGACCGGCCGCATCGGCGATGGCAAGATTTTCGTCATCCCCATCGAAAGCGCGCTGCGCATTCGCACCGGCGAACGCGACGGCGACGCCATCTGACCCTTTTGAACATACGCAATAACCGCAGAAAAGGACGCAATATCATGGCCACCAGCCCCAAGGACATTATCAAGCGCATCAAGGAAAACGAAATTGAGTGGGTCGACCTGCGCTTCACCGACCCCAAGGGCAAATGGCAGCATCTGACCATGTGCGCCGGCGTGATCGATGAAGACGCGCTTGAGGACGGGTTGATGTTCGACGGGTCGTCGATCGCCGGGTGGAAGGCGATCAACGAGAGCGACATGATCCTGAAGCCCGACCTTGAGGCGGTGTATGACGACCCCTTCTCGGCGACGCCCATGCTCGTCATCTTCTGCGACATTGTCGAACCTTCGACCGGCGAAGGTTATACCCGCGACCCGCGCACCACGGCCAAGCGCGCCGAGGCCTATCTGGGCTCAACCAAGATTGGCGATACCGTCTATGTCGGGCCGGAAGCCGAATTCTTCATGTTCGACGATGTCCGCTTTGAAACCGGCTATAACAAGTCGGGCTTCGAGATCGACGATATCGAACTGCCAACGAACACCGGGCGTTCGTATGAAAGCGGCAACCTCGCCCACCGTCCGCGCGCCAAGGGCGGCTATTTCCCCGTCGCGCCGGTCGACAGTGCCGTCGACATCCGCGCCGAAATGGTTTCGACCATGTTGGAAATGGGTCTGCCGTGCGACAAGCACCATCACGAGGTTGCCGCCGCGCAGCACGAGCTGGGCCTGACATTCGGCACGCTGACGCAGACCGCCGACCGCATGCAGATTTACAAATATGTCGTGCACCAGGTCGCGCACGCCTATGGCAAGACCGCGACGTTCATGCCCAAGCCGATCAAGGACGATAACGGCAGCGGCATGCACACGCACATGTCGATCTGGGAAAAGGGCAAGCCGCTGTTCGCGGGGAACGGCTATGCCGGCCTCTCCGACATGTGCCTTTACTACATCGGCGGCGTTATCAAACACGCCAAGGCGCTCAACGCCTTCACCAATCCCACCACCAACAGCTACAAGCGGCTGGTACCGGGGTTTGAGGCACCGGTGCTGCTCGCCTATTCGTCGCGCAACCGTTCGGCGAGCTGCCGCATCCCCTATGGTGCGGGCGCCAAGGCGAAGCGCGTCGAGTTCCGCTTCCCCGACGCGATGGCCAACCCTTATCTCTGCTATGCGGCATTGCTGATGGCGGGGCTCGACGGCATCCAGAACAAAATCCATCCCGGCGATGCGATGGACAAGAACCTCTATGACCTGCCGCCCGAGGAACTGAAAGAAGTGCCGACCGTATGCGGTTCCTTGCGCGAGGCGCTGAACGCGCTGGCCGACGACCATGACTTCCTGTTGAAGGGCGACGTGTTCACCAAGGACCAGATCGAGGCCTATATCGAGCTGAAATGGGAAGAGGTTTTCGCCTGGGAAATGGCGCCGAGCCCGGTTGAGTTCGACATGTATTACAGCGCTTAATCGGCGTTTACTGAAGAAAATAGAGAAAGGCCCGGGTGCAAGTCCGGGCCTTTTTTTGCCAGCGCAGTGACGCCATCGACAGGTGTCGTAGCAAGCGCTACAATCGCGCCTTGAGCTCCGAAGTGGGAAAAAGCGCGATGGACGGCAAAGTGAACGGGATCCACTGGTCGGCGAGCGGCGTGCCAGACCCGGCGCGGCCCAGCCTGTTGTTCATTCACGGCGCCGGAGGCAATCGCGCGGCGTGGTGGCAGCAATTTTCCGCCTTTGCGCCGATGCATCATGTCATCGCCTATGACCTTCCCGGCTTTGGCCAGTCTGATCCGTTGGTGTCGGCCGATTGGCGCGCCGAAATGGTCGGCGCAGCGACGGCTGTGCTGGCTGCGGCGGGGGCGCGGCGCGCGCATGTGATTTGCCAGTCGCTCGGCGGCTGGACCGGAGTGCGGCTGGCGCTCGAACGGCCCGATCTGGTTGACAGGCTGGTGCTGTGTTGCACGCTAGCGGGCATCGCGCATCCCCCGGGACTCGCAGCCTTTGCCTCAGCCTTTGCCCAGATGGACGAGCGCGGACCGGCGTCTATGGGGTTGACCCCGGCGTTCGAGGCCGAAGCGCCGCTGATGGCCCTGCTCTATCGTGAAGTGGGGGCGTTTAACCCGCAACAGGATGCGGCGCTGGCGCAGCGGCTGTTCGACCCTGACTTGCTGGTATCGCCTGACGCGCTGGCGGCGATTGCCGCGCCGGTGCTGCTGCTGTCGGGGGCCGAAGACCCTATCTGGCCGCCCGAATCGCTCACCGGGCTGGTGCCACATTTTGCCGATGCACGGCAGGCGGTGATCGCAGGCACAGGGCACTCGCCATATTTCGAACGTCCCACCGCCTTCAACGCGCATATCGCGGAATTTCTGTCGCTTGACGCCTGATAGCTTTAGCTTGGTTGCTGACAGGCTTGGCCGCTCCTGCTAATCGCGCGGCATGACTTACAATCTTTCTGGCCAGCTCATCACCCTGTTCGGCGGTGGCGGATTTATCGGGCGCTATGTGGCGCAGCAATTGCTCAGCGCCGGGGCGCGGGTGCGCATTGCGCAGCGGCAGCCAAAGCTAGCCGAGTTTCTAAAGCCGCTGGGCAATCTGGGGCAGACGCAGTTTGCTGCCGTCGATGTGCGCGATATCGCTTCGGTCGCGCGCGCGGTCGCAGGCAGCGATGCCGTGGTCAATCTGGTCGGGGCGTTTAGCGACATGGCGGCGGTCCAGCATCGCGGAGCCGCCAATATCGCCAATGCGGCGCGCGATGCGGGCGTCACGCAGCTGGTGCATGTGTCGGCAATTGGCGCGGATGTGAACAGCCCTGCCGAATATGGCCGCAGCAAGGGGTTAGGTGAAGCCGCGGTGTTGGCGGCAGTGCCGACCGCGACCATCTTGCGCCCATCGACCGTCTTCGGGCGCGAGGACCAGTTCATCAACCGCTTTGCCGGGATGATCCGCATGACGCCCGTCGTTCCACTGGTCGCGGGAACGGCCAAGTTCCAGCCCGTCTATGTCGGCGATGTGGCCAGTGCGGTCCGCGCGGCGTTAACCGACCATGCGGCAGCAGGGCGCACTTATGAACTCGGCGGACCGCAAATCCTGTCGATGGAAGAATTGTTCCGCTGGATCGCGCGCGCAATCGGGCGCGACCCGCTGTTCGCGCCCGTTCCCGTTGCCGTGGCAGCGGGGATGGCACGCTTCACCGGATGGCTGCCCGGCGCGCCGATTACCTGGGATCAGTGGCTGATGCTGCAAAAGGACACGGTTGTTGCACCCGGCGCAGCGACCATTGGCGACCTCGGCATCGCCGCAACTTCGCTTGAGGCGGTCGCGCCCGAATGGCTGGTCGCCTATCGCCGCCATGGCCGCTTCGCTGCGATAGCCAAGCAATAGGTCCGTATCGGTCCTTTTATTATTCTATTGTTGCGCAATTAAGCGGACATCGCGCCGTTGTTGTCAATTTTAGGTCAGCGGCGCTGACTTAATATGCATTTATCGCGTGACAAAAGGCCTGCGCCGCGCCAGCGAACTCCCCAATTGAGGGATTTTCGCCGATGGCCGCCGAACGCATGCTGAAATTCGTCCAGCAAGGACAAGCTTATCCCGACAAGCGGGAGCCACAGGCACGCGCGCAGGATTTCCGGGAGATCGCCAATCGCTATGCCGCCGCCGAGGCCGATGAGCAGGCGGCACGCTGCTCGCAATGCGGCGTGCCTTATTGTTCGGTGCACTGCCCGCTGCAGAACCATATCCCAGACTGGCTGCGCCTGACCGCCGAGGGGCGGCTGCGCGAGGCCTATGAGCTGTCCAACGCGACGTCGACCATGCCCGAGATTTGCGGCCGCATCTGTCCGCAGGATCGGCTGTGCGAGGGCAATTGCGTCATCGAGTTTTCCGGCCATGGCGCAGTCACCATCGGCAGTGTCGAGAAGTATATCACCGATACAGCGTGGGAAGAGGGCTGGGTCGAGCCGCTTGTCCCGGGCCGCGCGACCGGCCAGTCGGTCGGTGTGATCGGCGCCGGCCCAGCGGGGCTGACAGCGGCGGAATATTTGCGCGCTGCCGGGCATGAAGTCACCGTCTATGACCGCCACGACCGGGCGGGCGGGCTGCTGACCTATGGCATCCCCGGTTTCAAGCTGGAAAAGCCGGTGGTCATGCGCCGCATCGAGCGGCTCGAGGCGGGCGGCATTATCTTTCACCTGGGGTTTGCGGTCGGGCGCGAGGCGACGCTGGGCGAGCTGCGCCAGCGCCATGATGCGGTGCTGATCGCCACCGGCGTCTACAAGGCGCGCGCCATCGCCGCGCCCGGGGTGGCGCTGCCCGGAGTGGTCGAGGCGCTTGATTATCTGATCGCGTCGAACCGCAAGGGCTTTGGCGACAGCGTGCCCGATTTCGACAGCGGCGCGCTCGACGCCAAGGGCAAGCATGTTGTGGTCATTGGTGGCGGTGATACCGCGATGGACTGTGTCCGCACGGCGGTCCGGCAGGGCGCAGCGTCGGTCAAATGCCTCTACCGCCGTGACCGCGCCAATATGCCGGGCTCGCAGCGGGAGGTCGCCAATGCCGAGGAGGAAGGCGTCGAATTTGTCTGGCTGTCCGCCCCGGCCGCGATGCTGGGCGACGAGCGGGTCACCGGCGTGCGGGCCAATGGCATCCGGCTGGGCGCACCCGACGTCACCGGTCGCCGCGCGCCCGAGGTCGATCCTGAACGGCAATTCTCCCTGCCCGCAGACCTCGTCATCAAGGCGCTGGGCTTTGATGCCGAGGATCTGCCCCACATGTTTGGCGAACCGGGCTTAAGTGTCACACGTTGGGGCACTTTGCGCGTCGATCATGCCACCATGATGACCAGCCTTGACGGTGTCTTTGCCGCCGGTGACATAGTGCGCGGAGCCAGCCTGGTTGTCTGGGGCATTCGCGATGGTCGTGATGTCAGCGAGACGATGCAGCGCTGGCTGAAAGCGCGTGCAACCGCCGCGCAGGTTGCGGCCTGACCGGGCCGGAGGGGAAAATGACGATGCTTAAATCCTTGCTAAAATCGGCGGCAGCCCCGCTGGCGTTGCTGACGCTGACCGTACCCGCGCACGCCGCCGATCCGGCGATGGGCGGACCGGGCGCAGCGAACAGCGAAGCTGCGCTGATGGAGATGTTCAGCAAGTTGTTCGATACCGGCGACAAGACGCCGATCGAGCCCGCGCAGCTCGCACTGGGTCAGGCAACCGCGGCCAAGCTGCTGCCCGATGGCGCCTATGGCAAGATGATGAACGACATGATCGGATCCTTCATCAAGCCGATGCTGCAGCTCGACGAGAATATGTCCCGCAACCAGATTGCGATGAAGACCGGGCTCGATTTCGAAAAGGCAAATGCGTTGACCGAGGAACAGCGCGGCGCGGTGATGGCCATCTTGGATCCGGGCCGCAAGGCCCGCAATGAAGGCATGTTCGAAGTGATGACTCCGCTGCTGCTTGAGGTTGGCAAGGCGCTTGAAGGGCCCATGCGCGAGGGTCTGGCGCGCGCCTATGCCCGCAAATTCACCGCCGATCAGCTGACCACGGTCAACGCTTTTTTCGCGACTCCAGCGGGCAGCGCCTTTGCCGCCGAGAGTTTCGCCATTCAGGGTGACCCCGAAGTGCTGTCGGCGACCTTTCAGGCCATTCCGGTAATGATGACCAAACTGATGGGCAGCGCGGGCGATCTGGAAAAGCAGATGAATGCCCTGCCCCAAGAGCGCAAGCTGACCGAACTTAGCAACGCCGAGCTGGCGCAGCTCGCCAAGATTTTGGACACTACGGTCGATGCGCTGAAGGATTTTAGTAGCAACAGCGATACGGTGACGATCGATATGTCATCGGCAGCCGATGCTGCCGCCGATGCAGGTGAAGCTGTCGATGCCGCCGCCATGGATGCGGGCGATGCCAGCGAGCCCTGGTTCGACCGCGCCAACTGGGACCCCGCCGATCGTGCGCGCGTCGAAGCATTGGAAAAGCAGACCAGCGACACCATCAGCGCGCAAATCGAAGCCGAAGAAGCCGCCATTGCCAAAGTGCGTGCAGCGATGACCGCCAAGAGCAAGTGAGGAGCCAGCCCATGTCCGAGAAATTGTTGCTCGCCGCATCGCTCGCCGCTTCGTCCGTTTTCCTCGCAGCACCCGTTGCGCTAGCCCAGACCGAGGCTGGGGCCTTGTCACCTGCCGCGCAGCGCTTTGGCACCTTGTTCGTGCCAACCGAGCTCAGCATCGAAACGGCCGTGGCCGGGTTCAACAAGGAGTTCGAACCTGCCATGCGCGCCGACGCCAATGTAGTCGCATTGGACCAGCGCTTTCCAGGCCTGATCGAGGTTGCAGGCAACGCCGGACGCAGCACGATGGAACGCGTGCTGCGCGCGCGCATCCCCGAAACGCAGCGCCGCGTCGGCGCACTTGCCGCGACGCGGCTGAGCCCCGCCGAGCTGGATGTGACCAACGCCTATCTTGGTTCGCCTGCCGGACAGCGGCTGCAGCGCATCATGGCCGAAACCGCCGACGGATCGGCATTGACCCAGACAATCCGCGAAACCGGCGAAATCCCGCAGATGGATGGCAAGCAGGTGATGGCGATGGTCAACCCCGCGGCGCTGTCGCGCCTCAGCAAGGAAGATCTTTCCGCGCTGATCCAGTTCAGTGCCTCACCCGCAGGCCGCAAATTCGACGCCGCCGGCGGCCCTTTCGCCGAACTGGTCGCCAGCGAAATGAACGTGATGATCGAGGCGATGAAGCCCGAGATTGAGCAGGCCGTAACGACGGCGATCATGGCGCATCTGGGACGGAA
>JANRIY010000008.1:0-325304 GCA_033764495.1 Sphingopyxis sp.
TTGCGAAAAAAATGCAAGATGGCCGCGCACCCGCCGCGGCGCAGGCACGCACCAACCTGAATAGACCGCGCCACGGTCGCGAAATAGCGGGCAGGGCGCATGGTTTCGATAGCTGCACAACCAGCGGCGATTTGGCGCGCCCGGCAGGATTCGAACCTGCGACCACCCGCTTAGAAGGCGGGTGCTCTATCCAGCTGAGCTACGGGCGCCCGCCGAGCGCCATAGCCCCGTTTGCGCTGCGGCAAAAGGCAAGTTAAACGCTTGGCCCAATGAGCCTCCCCCCCTCCCCGCCGCGCGCCAATGCTGCCACTGTTCAGCATTTCCGCTATTACGACCTTGTCATGGCGGCGTTCGTCGCCATCCTGCTGCTGTCCAATATCATCGGCGCGGCCAAGCGGTCGGTCGTCGATTTGCCGCTGATCGGGGAATGGCCGTTCGGCGCGGGCGTGCTGTTCTTTCCGATCAGCTACATCATCGGCGATATGCTGACCGAGGTTTACGGCTATGCCCGCGCGCGGCGGGTGATCTGGACCGGCTTTGCCGCGCTTGCCTTCATGGCGTTCATGGCATGGGTCGTCGTCGCGCTGCCGCCCGCACCGGGCTGGACCGGTCAAGCGGCTTATGTCGAGGTGTTCGGCAACAGCTGGCGCATCGTCATCGCCTCGATGCTGGCCTTTTGGGTGGGCGAATTTGCCAACAGCCTGGTGCTCGCCAAGCTGAAGCTCAAAGACAATGGCCGCCGCATGGGGCTGCGCTTTGTCGCCAGCACGCTCGTGGGTCAGGGGTTGGACAGCCTGATCTTCTATCCGGTCGCTTTTTATGGGCTCGACGGCTGGCCGACCGAGGCGCTGTTCCAGACCGTGCTGTCGCAATGGGCGATCAAGACGGGGTGGGAAATATTGCTGCTGCCCGTGACCATCGCCATCGTCACCTGGCTGAAACGGCGCGAGGGCGTCGATGTCTATGACGACACCACCGACTTTTCGCCCTTTCACGTCAAAGCGTGATCCCCATGGATATGCTGCAACTGTCCGCCGATTATCAGGCGGTCAAATTTAGTCTGGTCGAGAGCACGAGCCTCGCCAAGGATGCGCTGCACGTCTATTTCGGTCTGGCGCTGTTTCTGGCCGTGCGCCTGGTGTGGCGGCGGCGCGGTGGGTGGCTGCTCGCCTGGCTTGCCGTGCTGGTAATGGCGGTGGGCGGCGAATGGCTCGACCTGCGCGGCGAGGCGCTGGCGGGCGCGCTGCAACCCGACAGCGCGCATTGGCACGATGTTTGGAATACGATGTTCTGGCCGACAGTGCTGGCGCTGGTCGGCCGCTGGTTGCAGCCTGCACCGCGACCGACCGAAGCCCTATCCGACGAGCGCGCCGAGGGCGGCGGCGAATAGCCGTGCGCCGTCCTGGTTGCCATGCGCGGGGTCGCAGGCGCGTTCGGGGTGCGGCATCATCCCGAGCACATTGCCCGTGTCATTGAGCACCCCGGCAATATCGCGCGCCGACCCGTTGACGGCTTCGCTGTAACGAAACGCCACCCGCCCATCGCCTTCCAGCCGGTCGAGCGTGGCGTCGTCGGCGAAATAATTGCCGTCGTGGTGCGCCACCGGAATCCGGATCTCTTCGCCCGCGGCATAGCCGCTGGTGAACAGCGACTGGTTGTTGGCGACGGTCAGTCCAACGCTGCGGCACACGAAATTCAGCCCCGCGTTGCGCATCAGTGCGCCCGGCAGCAGCCCCGCCTCGGTCAGCACCTGAAAGCCGTTGCAGACGCCCAGCACGGGCACGCCGCGCGCCGCGGCCCCGCGCACCGCATCCATCACCGGCGAGCGCGCGGCCATCGCGCCCGAGCGCAGATAATCACCATAAGAAAAGCCGCCGGGCAGCGCGATGAAGTCCGTCCCCGGCGGCAGCTCGCTGTTGCGGTGCCACACCATCGCCGGGGCCTTGCCCGTCGCGGCCTTGAGCGCCACCGCCATGTCGCGGTCGCAATTCGATCCGGGAAAGACGATGACGGCGGTTTTCATGGGCGCACGATCCGGTAATTTTCGATTACCGTATTGGCGAGCAATTTGGCGCACATAGCATCAAGCGCGACATCGGTGGTGCCATCGGCGACGTCGAGTTCGATAAAGCGGCCGGCGCGCACATCATTGACCCCGGCAAAGCCAAGTCCTTCCAGCGCATGGTGGATGGCGCGCCCCTGCGGGTCGAGCACCCCGGGCTTGAGCGTGACATAGACGTGGATCTTCATGGGCGGTGGGTCCTGAATGCGCGGCGGCGATGGCGCGGCCTATGCCCGCATCTGGTGTGCGGGGCAAGGCTCAGCGGCGGCAGGTCGGCGCGCCCAGCGCCGCTTCCACCTCGCGCGCCCGGTCGGTCGCCACCACCACCGCCCCGTCGCGTTCCAGCGCGGCAAATTCGCTGGCATCGCCGTCCGCCAACCAGCGGTCGTCCAGCCGTTCACCGGGGCGGCCCAAGGTGCCGAACAACGGTTCGATCCCGGCGCTGCGCAATTGCGCGAACAACGCCGTATCGGCGGCGCGCGTGCCCGTCCACGCCAGCAAGCGTTCGCGGGGCATGCCGGCGGCGATCAACGCATCGGCCGCCTGCAGCGAATTGACGCCCGCTGACACCATCAACTCCGGCGCCAGACGTGCAACCGTCAGCGCATCTTGATCGCGGTAGGTGATGATGATGGCATTGCGCTCTGCCCCGGCCTTCCGCACGGCGGCCACCACGGCGGCAAAATCGACGCCGCGCTTGACATCCAGCTGCACCACCCCGCCCTGCGCAATCGCAAGCGCCAGCGCATCGGCCAGAGAAGGAATGCGCGCGTCCACCCGGGTCCCGGCATTGTCGCGCAGATTCAGCCGCGCCAGCTGCTCCCACCTTAGTTCGCTGGCTCGCCCGCTGCCACTGGTCGTGCGGTCGAGCATATCGTCGTGGAGCAGGAACAGCACGCCGTCGGCGCTGACCTGTACATCGATTTCGAGCAAAGCATCGGGATTGCGCGCCAGCGTTGCAGCCATCGTTTCCAGCGCATTTTCGGGCAGGCCCGGCGCTGGCCCCGCACGGTGCGCGCCGATCACCGCCTCGCCGCGATGGCGCAGGCAGTCGAACCATTCGGCCAGATCGCGGTTGGCCGGTGAAGGCGCGGATGGCTGGACGCTGTGCGGGCTCGCCGCGCAACCGCCGATCAGCAGCGCGGCAACAAGCGCCCCAATCCTCATTTGGGCGCTTTGTCGCTGATCGCCCGAATGACGAGCAGGCGGTCGTCGGTCAGATATCTGGCCGCAACGGCTTGCAGCTCTTGCGGCGTAATCGCTTCAACAGAGGCAATGCCGGTGCGAATGCGGTCGAGCCGATGGGCACGGCTGGTGGCATAGCCCAGCCAATTGGCCCAATAGCCGTTTTCGCGGCGCGATTTGATCATCGCTTCCAGCATCGGCTTGCGCGCGCGTTCGACCAGGTCGGCACTGGGCGGGGCGGCGACAAGATCGGCCGCCACCTTGCGGATCGCAGCTTCGGTCGCCGCCAGGTCGACGAAATCGACATTGGCGGCGGCAAAGAAATGGCCATAGCCAGGGTTCAAATCCTCCCAATCGGCGCCCGCGCCCGGGCCATAGGTTTTGCCCAGCCGCTCGCGCAGCTCGTCGGTCAGCGCGATCTGCATCACCCGCGCCAACAGCAGCGCGCGGACATATTCCTGAAAATCATTGTCGTCGCGCGCGGCCCAATAGAGCCGCACCTCGGCTTGCTCGGCGGGGCCCTTGTGAATCAGCGTGCGGGTGCTGCGATCCTTGGCGAAATTGCGCCGCCGCGCTTCGGCCCAATCATTGAAGGCTGCATTGCGTTCGGGCAGCGCACCAAAGGTTTTGGCGATGACATCGATTGCAACCTGCTCGTCGATATCACCGACCACAGCGATCTCGATCGCGCCGCGCGCACGCATTTCGGCGCTGGCCGCCTTCACCCCTTCCCAATCAAGCGCCAGCATGGTCTCCAGTGGTGGATTGACCAGCAGCGGATCATTGTCGGCAAGAATTGCACCGACATCGCGCGCCATTACCGCGCCGGGAGTCGCGTCATTGGCGGCATATTGCTGCGGCAAAATCCGCCGCACCAGCGCCAGCCCGTCGGCGCGCCAGCCCGGCTGGGTCAGATAGGCCGCCATCACCTGCGCCTGCAGCAGCAAATCCTTTGGCGTGGTGGTCGCGACACCGCCAAAGCCATTATCGGTGCTGCCCCAGCCGGTCGAGACCGAGCGCCCGGCCAAAATTGTCTGCAAGTCCGAATAGCTGTGCGCCACCAGCCCGCCGATGCTGAGCGCCCCCGCCAGGGCCATGCGCGTCGGGTCGTCGCGCGTCGCCAGCGCGCTGCCGCCATCGACCCGCACGCCGAGCCGCACCCGGTCGGCTTCAAAATCGGTGCGCTTGATATTGAGCATGACGTTGTTGGCGAAGCGGACGCGGCGGATGCCCAAATCTTCGATGCGTTCGTCGCTCACCACCCGCCCTGGCGTGCCGAAGTCGGTATAGGCAAAGGCCTGCACCGCCTGCGCGTCGGGCGGCGCGACGGCCACCGCGGTCGCTTGCCGCCATGCCGCCAGCACCGCATCGGTGCCGCCGTCGATGGGCTTTTTCGCGGTCACCCGCACCAGCGGTTCGCCATAGCCTGCATGGCGGTCGCGAAAGGCCGCGCTCACGTTGGCGGCGGCCAGGGTCGGTGCCACTTCCTCAAACAGGTCACGCGCCACTTCGGGTCGCGAAAAGACAAAGCTGCCGTCGCCGTCCGCCATGCCCAGAATCGCCGCCGCCAGCCCCTCGCTGCGCCGGGTTGTCACGCCAGTGACGGCATTGTCGAGGCTGGTGCGGCGGTTGGCGATGGCCTCGGCCAGTTCGGCATCGGTAAAGCCATGCTCCAGCGCGCGCCGCCATTCGGCGTCAATCAACGCCAGCCCCGCTTGCCACGCGCCTTCCTTGACGCCCGCGCTGACCCCGGCCTGATCCACCGCATCCCAGTTGCGGCTGAGGCTAAAGCTGGCGCCCTGAATCGGCGAATCTTCCGCGAGCGCCAGTTTCTGGAAGCGGCGATTGAGGATCGCGCTGCCCAGCGATTCGGCCAAAGTGCGGATGCGCCGTGCGCGCGTGTCCGCCTCGAACTGCCACGGGCGGAACCGCGTCAACGCGACGCCGTCACCAATTGCCGGGTCGACATAGACATCGGCGGCGGCGGGGCGCGCGGGGTCGGGCTTGCCAATCACCGGATCGGCGCCATTCGCGCCCTTGCCTTGCCAGTCGGCAAAGCGCGCGCGGATTTTGGCCTCCATCGCCGCCACGTCAAAGTCGCCAACCAGCACCAGGGTCGCACGTTCCGGACGGTAATAGGCCTCGTAAAAATCGCGAATACGCTGTGGCGGTGCGGTCTTCAGCACTTCTTCGGTGCCGATGGGGAAGCGGTCCTTGACCAGCATGTCGGGGAAATAAAAGCCGATCGACGCCAGCACATTGCGCAGCTGAAACGTATCGCGCGCGCGCCGTTCGGACAGGATCACGCCGCGCTCGCGTTCGACCGCCGCAGCGCTGATGATGAGCTCGCTCGCGGTTTCGCGCATCAGCATGAGGCCCGTATCGACCAGATCGTCCGACGCATTGGGCAGGTCGAGCTTATATTCGGTCGCATCGAAATTGGTTGACGCATTGGTGTCCGCGCCAAATGCCAGCCCCTTGCGCTCCAGCAATTTCACCATCTCGCCCTCGGGCACATTGGTCGACCCGTTGAACGCCATATGCTCGAGGAAATGGGCGAGGCCGCGCTGGTCGTCGGCCTCGGCAAAGCTGCCCACATCGAAGCGGAAACGGATCAGCACCGTGTCCTTGGGCGTGGCATTGGCCATCAGCGCATATTTCATCCCGTTGGGCAGCACACCCAGCCTGACCGCCGGGTCGAGCGGGATGTCGCTCGCCGCGACCCCCCATGCTTTGGCGGCGGCATCGTGCGGGCTCACCGGCGCGATCGCGGCGGCGGGAACCGCCGGGGCCTGGCTGGCCGTCGCTGCGGCGCAGCCGGTGAAGATCAGGGCGAGGGCGGCGAGCGCCGCAAAACGCGGATGGTGCATAGGTTGATGGTGACGCCCGGGCCCGGGCCGGTCAAGCCATTGTAACTGCCATTAGTCGAACAAAATTAAACTTTTGGCGGCATATGGATGCAGCAATTCGCCCAAATGGAGTCGTGACGATGCGTTTGCTGTTTTTCGCCCCCTTGCTGCTCGCGCTGTCGGCTTGCGGCGGACTTAAAGAGCTTGCCAAGACCGAGATGACGGTCAACGCCCCGCGCGCCGAGGTGTTTGACACCGCCTTTCCCGTGGACGAGCTCAAGCGGTCCATTCCGCTTGTCAGCAATGGCGGCACCGACCAGCTGTTCGAGCTGGTGGTCGATGAACAGTCGCCCGGCTGGGAGCGGATGAAGCCCGACGCGGTGCCTTTCGCCAAAAAGGTCAAGCTGACCATGGAATTGGAAGACCGGCGCGACGCTACGCTGCGCTTTTCGGTCAACGATGGCGAGGTCAAGACCGGCGTCAAATGGCATTTTGAAGATGTCGATGGCGGCGGCACCAAAGTGTCGTTCGACCTGATGCCGCTGGAAGGTGAGCGCACCGAAGGCCTGACCATCAACCAGCTGGAACTGCGCGCGCTTGCCCGCCAGTCGCTCGACAGGATCGAACGCATGGCCCGCGATCGCGGCGACGTGACGATCAACGGGTAAAGGCCCTCCCTCCCCACAATGGGGAAGGACCATCGTGAACTCGCCCGATTAGTTGCAATAACGAACCCAAGGCGCTTGCATCCCGCCGCCGCTTCCACCACCTTGGTGCCCGAGTGGATTCGGCCCCATGCGGGCAAAGAGGAGCAAGCGCGATGAGCGATACGGAAACGCACCTGAAGCAAAATTATATCGGCGGCAAATGGGTCGACAGCATCGGGGGCACGCCGCACGGTGTCATTAACCCCGCCACCGAAGAAGTGTGCACCACCATCACGCTTGGCACCGCCGCCGATGTTGACGCCGCCGTCGCCGCCGCGAAGGAAGCGTTCAAGACCTTCAGCCAAACCACGCGCGAGGAACGGCTGGCGCTGCTGGAGCGCATTGTCGAGGAATATAAGAAGCGCGGGCCGGATCTCGCCAAATCGATGGCGATGGAAATGGGCGCGCCGGTCAGCTTTGCGCAAATGGCGCAGGTTGGCGCCGGAATCGGCGGCTTTATGGGCACCATCGCCGCGCTGAAAGAGTTCAGCTTCACCGAAAAATATCCCAACGGCATTGTCGCCTACGAACCCATTGGCGTCGTCGGCATGATTACGCCGTGGAACTGGCCGCTGAACCAGATCGCGCTCAAAGTCGCGCCCGCGATTGCGGCGGGCAACACCATGATCCTGAAACCATCCGAAGAATGCCCCGGCAACGCCACAATCTTCGCCGAAATCCTCGACGCGGCGGGCGTACCGCCGGGCGTGTTCAACCTGGTGCAGGGCGACGGGCCGACGGTGGGCGCGGCGATCAGCGCGCACCCCGGCATCGACATGGTCAGCTTCACGGGCTCAACCCGCGCGGGCATTGCGGTGGCGGTGGCAGCGGCGCCAACCGTCAAGCGCGTGCATCAGGAACTGGGCGGCAAATCGCCCAACATCGTCCTGCCCGACGCCGATTTCATGACCGTCCTGCCCCCCACGGTGCAGGGCGTGCTCGTTAACACCGGGCAAAGCTGCATCGCCCCCACCCGCATCCTGGTGCACAAGGACCGCAAGGACGAAGCCGTCGCGGTCATCAAGGGCATGTTCGACCAGACAACCGTTGGCGACCCGATGCAGGAAGGCATGCACATCGGCCCTGTCGTCAACAAAACGCAGCACGACAAGATCCAGGGTCTGATCCAGTCGGCGATCGACGAAGGCGCGACGCTCGAGACCGGCGGCACCGGCCTGCCCGCGAACGTCAACCGCGGTTACTATATCAAGCCCACGGTGTTCAGCGGCGTCACTCCCGACATGCGCATCGCGAAGGAAGAAGTCTTCGGCCCGGTTGCGACGATCATGGAATATTCAAGCATCGACGAAGCCATCGAAATCGCCAACGACACCGAATATGGCCTGTCGAGCGTGATCAGCGGCGACCCCGCCAAGGCCGCCGAAATCGCGCCAAAATTGCGCGCCGGGATGGTCGCCGTCAACGCCTGGGGCCCCGGCCCGGGCGCGCCGTTCGGCGGCTATAAGGCGAGCGGCAATGGCCGCGAAGGCGGAGTCTATGGTCTCAAGGACTTCATGGAAATGAAGGCGATTTCGGGCATTCCGGCGTAAGCAATCAAGTGCGGGGACACCCTATTGGGTGTCCTCGGATACAGGATCCAGCCCGGAGTCAAGCAATTGAAATTAAACACGATGCTGGCCCTTGCCGCAGCTGTGGCAACTTGTAACGTCTCGGTAGCCAATGCTGCATCTTACGTATGCTCTGCAAAAGTACAGGATAGCTGCTTGAACGGAAAAAAATGCGCGAAATCGACCTTCGATGAGGCCGACTATTTCATTATTGATATCGATAAAGAAGCGTTTCGTGAATGTCGAACAAACGACTGCCGCAATCGCGACGTGCTAGTCTGGCAGCCAGCTGAAGGTGGTATAGTGGTTTCGCATCGGGACATACCTCGAGTAACCCGCATTGTTGAATTAACTTATACTAAAGACAGCGATTTAGTGAATGCAACTTACACTCAAACAACGCTTTCGTCCGTCATGACAGTTGTGCAATCAGGAACATGTTTCAGGCAAATTGTTGTTCCGCCAAACAGTCTGAAATAGATCATTCGGACTAACCGGATGTATGCGAGACCGGGACAGGCAAAAGCGTGTCCTCTCGCCGAACACTTAGCGCCTTTATGCCCTTAGCGTGCGACCGACACTTTTTGCTGTCCTACACGCGGCCAATCTGGCTTAACCTGATGGATGACCGGCGCCAATCGCACCCACCGTGAAATAGTGTGTGAAGTTGCGCAGTTTTCTGCGCCTTCCGCGCAAAATGCACCACACCCCGCAAAGTCGGAAATATCAGTGAACTTTGGTGAAGTTTGGACGCTGCTGCACTTTGCCCCAACCTCCACCCGCGCTAAGCGATGCCCATGACCCTTACCGTCGCCGCGCTTCTCTTCCTCATCGGCTATGCCAGCCAGCGCAGCGGGGTGTGCATGGTGCGCGCGGTGCGCGAAGTCGTCGAGCGGCGGCGCATTCACCGCATTTCCGGCTTTGCACTGGCGGCGGCGAGCGCGACCTTGGTTATGGCGGCGGCGGAGCTTGAGGGCGCGCGGCCCTTTGCCACCATCCTGGGCGCGATGCCCGACGCGCTGGCGCTGGCGGGCGGGGTGGTGTTCGGGCTGGGCGCGCTGATCAGCGGGCAGTGCGCCATCGGCACGCTCGCAGCGCTTACGGCGGGCGAGCTATGGCGGCTGGGGGCAATTGCCGCGATGTTCGTGGCCGCATTGCTGCTCGGCCCCAATATGTCGGGCGCGGCCCTGATGCTGCCCGAGCGCAGCGCCACCATCTCGCCGTTTGCCGACCAGCCCGCGCTGGCGATCGGCGTCGGGGTGGCGCTGGCGACGCTCGCTGCGACCTATATCTACCGCCGCCTCGGCTGGAAGCAGCCGCGCGGTGGCTGGTCGCCGCTGGTCGCCATGCCGCTGATCGGCGCGGCGTCGGGCGCGCTGTTCGCGCTTGATCTGCACTGGGTTTACACCAGCCAGCTCGCTGCGCTGGCGCAGGGCGCGCTGCCGCTGACCCTCGCTACTTTCCTCACCCCCATGCCGCTCATCGTCGGCATGCTGATTGCCGCGCGCATCGGGGGCATGCAGCGCTGGCGGCTGGGCCGGCCCCGCGACTGGGCGCTGGCGGTCGCGGGCGGGCTGTTGATGGGGCTGGGCGCAACGCTGGTGCCGGGGGGTAATGACACGATGCTCTTCACCGGCGTGCCGCTCTTGCTCCCCAATTTGCTCGCCGCCTATGCCGCTTTCTTTGTCACGCTGGTGCTGGGCCTGTATCTGCGCCCCGGTCGCAAGCATGTGATGCCCATTTACGAGTAAGCCGCCGATGACCCGTTCCCCGCTCGCTCCCGCCGCCTTCCCCGACCTGCCGGCCATCGGCGGTGTCACGCTGCGCGTTGCGCGCGCGCAGTATAAGGCATGGGACCGCTGCGACCTGACATTCGTAGAGCTCGCCCCTGGCACCGCGGTGGCGGGCGTGTTCACGCAAAGCCTGTGCCCCAGCAGCGAAGTCGAACTTGGCCGCGAGCAGGTGAAATCCGGCGCCGCGCGCGCGCTGATCGTCAATGCAGGCAACAGCAACGCCTTCACCGGTTATCGCGGGCGCGATGCGGTGGAGGCGATTCAGGCGCAGGTTGCCGCGCACCTCGGCTGCGCGGCCGGCGACGTGTTCGTCAGCTCGACCGGGGTCATCGGCGTGCCGCTGCCGCAGGACAAGGCACGCGCCGGGGTGGCGGCCGCGCTGATTGCCGAACCTTGTTCGTGGGAGGAAGCGGCAGCGACGATCACGACAACGGACACTTTCCCCAAGGGCGCGAGCGCCGCCGCGATGGTTGGCAGCACGCGCGTGGCAGTCGCGGGCATCGTCAAGGGCAGCGGCATGATCGCGCCCGACATGGCAACGATGCTGGGCTATATCTTCACCGACGCCGCCGTCGCGCCCGCGTTGCTACAGGCGATGCTGACGCAGGCGACCGCCAGCACCTTCAACAGCATCACGGTCGATAGCGACACATCGACCAGCGACACGGTACTGATGTTCGCCACCGGTGCATCCGGCAACGCACCGCTCACGTCATGGGATAGCCCGGGGGCCGATGCGCTCTATGCGGCGATCCATGCCGTCGCGCTCGAGCTGGCGCAGCTGGTCGTGCGCGATGGCGAGGGAGCGAGCAAGTTTATCACCATCAGTGTGACCGGCGCGGTCAGTGACGCCAGCGCCAAAGGCGTCGCGCTGAGCATTGCCAACTCCCCCCTCGTCAAAACCGCCATTGCGGGCGAGGACGCCAATTGGGGCCGCGTCGTCATGGCGGTGGGCAAGGCCGGCGAACCCGCCGACCGCGACAAGCTGAGCATCCGCTTCGGCGACACCCAGGTCGCGCGCGACGGCCTTCCAGTCGATGGCTATGACGAAGCACCGGTCGCCGCGCATCTTAAGGGCAGCGACATCCGCATCGGCGTCGACCTTGGCCTCGGCGATGGTCGCGCGACGGTGTGGACCTGCGACCTGACCCACGGCTATATCAGCATCAACGCGGATTACCGGAGTTGAGCGCAGCACGGCCAAGTCGATCCAGTTGTTCGTCATCCCGGATCAAGTCCGGGATCACCAATGGATAGGATTACAGCGCGCCCTCAAGCCACCCCTTGAGCGCACTCTTGGGCGCGGCGCCGACCTTGGTGTCGGCAATCTCGCCATTTTTGAACAGGATCATCGTCGGGATACCGCGCACGCCATATTTGGCCGGGGCATCGGGATGATCGTCGATGTTGAGCTTGGCGACGACGACCTGACCCGCCAGTTCGTCCGAAATTTCCTCCAGCGCCGGGCCGATCATCTTGCACGGACCGCACCATTCGGCCCAGAAATCGACCAGCACGGGGGTGTCGCTGTCGAGCACATCGGCCTGAAAGCTGGCGTCGGAAATGGCCTTGGTCGGCATGGAAATTCTCCTGAAGTGCAGTTTCGCCTAAGCTAGGGTGTCGCAGCGTCCGGCTCAAGGCCCGGTCCGTGCAAATTCGCCTTCGCGCCCTCCAAGTCCGGCTTGTGCTGCGCCAGCAGCGCGGCGGGGAGCGCAATCAGCGTGGGCGCGGCGGTGTACAGCAGCGCCGCTGCCACCCTTCGCCCAGGGAATATCACGGCCAGCGCCGCGACATAGGCCGCCATCTGGCGCAAATAGGCGGGCGCGACATCCTCGGCGCGCGCGGGAACATGCGCGCCGGTCTTATAATCGACCACCAGCACTTGTTCGCTGGTCACCAGCAGCCGGTCGACCGTGCCCGCAACGACAATCCCGCCGTCGATCACCGCCGAAAAGGGCGCTTCGGCGAGCGACCCTGCGCCGAAGATTGCGGCCCAGTCCGGATTGTCCAGCACCCGGCAGGCTTCCCCCGCCATTTCGGCGCGAGCGGCGGCGGCCAATCCGGGCGCGTTGATTGCCAGCCAGCGCTGCGCCGCGTCCATCCTGCCTTCCATGGCAACGTGCGGCAGCCGTTCGATCAGGCTGTGCAGCAAAATTCCGCGCTGAATCGCTGCAGCGCGTTGGCCGCCGGCGGGGCGCTGCGGTGCATCGTCCGCGCCGAGTTGCGATGGCGCGAGCGGCCTCGGCGGCCGCGCCTCTGCGGCAGCGCGCCGCGTCGCCCAGCCGGGCAGCGCCGCGTCCGCCTGCCTTGTGCCCGTCTTCTTGTCATTCAGCGGCTGCCGCGACCAGTTCCCTGCCGCCGAGGACGTGCGCCAGCCCGGCCCGCCTTCCCAGTCATGATCGAAAGGCGCAGCGTCCATGGCAGCCAGCGCGCGCTGCGCGGCCAGATACCAGCTATGCTCGGGCGGTTCGGCATCGGCCTTGCGCAGCGTGCCGGTGATGACCAGCAGCCGTTCGGCCCGCGTCGCGGCCACATAAAACAGCCGCCAATGCTCCTCCAGTTGCGCCGCGCGCGCCGTCGCCCATGCTGCATCCAGCTTTGGTGGGCGCGCCTCTTTAGCCGCGCGAAATACTGGCAGGCCGCGCCAACCGGCGATGTCGATGCTGACGGGCAACTGGTTGGCATCGGGCTCGCCCATTGCATCGGCCAGAATGACAATCGGCGCCTGCAACCCTTTGGAGCCATGCACGGTCATCACCCGTACCAGCCCGCCACGCGCATCGGTCTGGCGCTTTACGTCCAGCGGCGCGCGGTCGATATGATCGAGGAAGCCGATGATCGAGGGTATTTCGCGACTTTCGAAAGCCAACGCCTCGGCCAACAGGGCATCAATGGCGTCATTGGCTTCCTCACCCAGCCGCGACGCCATCGCCTTGCGCGCTTGCAGCGGCCCCGACAGGATCGTGTCGAGCAGGCGATAGGGCGTGGTGAATTCCGCCGATCCGCGCAGCAACTCCAGTTGGGCACTGGCGTGATGGCACGCCGGGGTGTTCTGCCCCGCGATCCATTGCCGTAGCGGAGTGCGCCCGCGCTGCGCGGTTTCGTCATACAGCTGCTGCTGCGTCCAGCCGATCAACGGCGATACCAGCAACACCGCCAGACTATATTCGTCGTCGGGCTGAACAATGAAGCGCAGCGCCGCGAGCAGATCCTGCACCGCAAGCGGGCTGGCGAGGTCAAAGCGGTCGACCCCTGCCACCGGAATGCCAAGCGTCTGCAACTGGGCAACGATCCGCGCCGCGAGCGACCGCCGCTTGCGCACCAGCACCAGAATATCATCGGGTCGCACCGCCACGCCGTCGATGCCACTGCGCGTCCAGCCCGCAATCCGTTCGGCCAGCGCGCGGGCCAGTTTCAGGCTGGCGGGGTCGGTCGCGGCGCGCAGGCTGTCGTCGCTGCTCGCCAATTCTTCGTCTTCGTCGCCGTCATCGGCCTTTGGGGCGACCACCAGCGGCGGCCATAGTTCCACCCGTCCGGGCCGGTTGTTGCCGTGAAAGGCGTGGTGGGCGGGCACCGGCGGCGCAACGCCCATCGCCGTCACCCCGCCATCGGCCAGCCAGCGATCGACAAAGGCCAGCACCGCCGGTGCCGAGCGGAAATTGCTGGTCAGGTCGGCGGGAACAAAGGGACGTGGCCCGGCTTCGGCGCGCGCGGCAAAATCCTGCCGCGCCGCTTCGAATGCCGCCGGGTCGGTGCCCTGGAAGCTGAAAATCGCCTGTTTGCGATCGCCCACGGTGAACATGCTGGGGACGCGCCCCGCTTCGCGCGCGCCTTCCCCCGCAAAAAATTCGCCGGTCAGCCCATCGGCAATGGTCCATTGCGCTGCGTTGGTATCCTGCGCTTCGTCGATCAGCAGATGGTCGACACGCTGGTCAAGTTTGAAGCGGACCCATTCGGCCAGATCGCCATTGGCCAGCAACTGCGCCGTGCGCGCGATCAGGTCATCAAATTCGGCGAGTCCTTCGGCAGCCTTGCGATGCTGCCACTCCCCCGCAAACTGCGCCGCAAGCTGCCAGCCAGCGACCAGATCGTCGGCGAGTTGGCAGGCGGCAATTGTTCCAAGGATATGGTCGCACTGCGCAAGCAGCCGTTCGGCCTCAAGCCCGACGGCGCCCATCTCTTTTTCTTTGGTGAATGCGGCACGTAGCTGCCACCCCGTGCTTCCGCTGGTGCCGACGCCATTGCGCAAAGTGGTAAGCAGGCCGGTGCGCTGCGCATTGTTGGCAGCCAACCATTGCTGCGCAGCCGACTGGGTGGTCTTGGCCTGAAAATGCACCTCGCCTTTTTGGGTTCGCCAATTCTGCGCCGCATGCAGCACAGCCGCCACATCCGCATCGCCGATTTCGCCAACCGCCGCTCTTGCCCAATCCGACACATCCCCAACCGGCAAATCAAATGCTTTCCGCACTTCCGGCCTGGGGGGCGCCAAGCGCGGATCAGCGCGCCGCGCGAAACTAGCCGCCGCATTCTCGACAAAGGCAATGGCTGCCTGCTCGCCCAGCCGGCGGCTAAGCTGGCCCAGCCATCCGCGCCGCCGCGCGCCTTCGCCGACATCGCTCAACAGGTCGGCCAGCGCGGCCAGCCGCTCGGCCTTCGCCTCGCCGCCCTCGATCAGGCGAAAGCCTGGAAGAACCGCCGCTTCGAACGGAAAGCTGGCGAGCAGCGACTGGCAGAAGCTGTGGATCGTTTGCACCCGAATGGCGCCAACCGGGCTGTCAATGACGCGCGCAAATAGCGTGCGGGCCTGCCCACGCACGTCGTCGCCATAATCCAGCCCGATCGCTTCGAGATCGGTGTTAAGCTCGCCATCGCTGCACCCCACCCACAGCGCCAGCCGTTCGTGGATGCGGTGCGCCATTTCCGCCGCCCCGGCCTTGGTAAAGGTGATGCACAATATCGCGTCGGGTGACACGCCCTGCAGCAACAGCCGCAGCACGCGCGCCGACAGCACCTGCGTCTTGCCGGTCCCCGCCGACGCGTTGAGCCAGACGTGCGCGGCGGGATCGACGGCGATGCGCTGCGCCGGGTTGAGCTGGGCAAGGCGGCCCCCTTCACTCATGGCTCGCGCTCCAGCGGCGCGCGCCCGATCCATTCCTCGTGCCGCGACAGTTGGTCATAATCGCCATTGCTGTCGCGGGGAGAAAAGGGGGTGGTGCCAAGCAGATAATCGTCGCGCAGGGCTGCAAATCCTTCGCATGCGTATTCAACCAGCGATGCGAAATCGGGCACCAGCTTGCCGCCATAGGGCACGACGGCCTCGCCATCGACGGCCTTTTTCCTGTTCGCCTTCAGCAACCAATACTCCGCCGCAACGGGTGCGATATCGGGCAAGCCCTTAAATGCCCCTGCCTCAATCATAGCGGCAAGCAGGCCGAGCTGCATTGCCTTTCGTTCGGCGATATCCTTGGGCTTAGCCGCACTGCCGCTTTTGTAATCGATCACGACCAGCCCTTCGGCGGTCTGGTCGATGCGATCGGCTTTGGCGGTGATAGCGATCCCACCCAAAGTCCATTGGCCCTTGATTTCATTCGCCACCGGTATGCGTCCGGCCGCTTTGGCAGCGGCCAGCTCTGCCGCAACCCAGCGCAGCGCCGGGGCGATCCGCGGTAGCCAGCTGGCCGCTTCGACCGGCCCCAGCGCCGGATCAGCCGCCAGCGCGTCGATTGCGGCCTCTAGCGCAGCGGGATCCTGCCCGCCTTTCACCCATTGTTCGATTAACGCGTGCACCCGCGTGCCGCGCCACCGCGCATCGGCCTCCTTGCCCAAACGGTCGAGCGGGCGCAGGCGTAGGATGAAGTCGGCGTAAAAAGCAAAGGGATCCCTGGCCAGCACGTCGAGCGCGGTCAGGCGGACAATAGACGGGCGCTGGCCTACCGCAACCATCGGCCTGGATGCGGGCCGCGGCGGACCGGGAACATGGTCAAGCGCCGCCGCCAGTTGCGGCACCGACTGGCCATCGATTGCCGCCTCTTCGAGCGGTCCTGCGAGCGCTTGCAGCCGCAGCCACAGCCGCGATGCCACCGCAGGGTCGCCGCCCTGCCGCTTGGCGCGCGTTACCACCACGTCGGGCGCGCCAAGCGCGGTGACAAAATCATGCGCCGCGAGCCCCTGCGCGCGTTCGATCGAGGGCAGGCCAAGTTGCCGTCGGATCCCCGGAGCGAGCCAGGGATCGGGGCTGGTCTCGGCGGGCCAGCTGCCTTCGTTCAGGCCGCCAAGGATCATCAAATCGGCGCGCTGCAGCCGCGCTTCGAGCAGGCCCCAGATGAACAGGCGGGGATGGCGGCCGAACGGCGGGCGCACGCTTTCGCCGGCCAGCAGATCGTCAAGCTGGCGGGCAATCGCGGGCGCGGGCAAGAGCGCCGGGCCTTCGGGTGCCGCAAGTTGCCAGCGGTCGAACAGCGCAGCCAGTTGGCGGCCCGCCGGTCCAGCCCAGACAGACCCATCGCTGAGCCGGTCGATGACATCAACCAGCGCCGCGAACAGCTGCGCGGGCGGGACATCGATGCCATCCTGCGTCAGGGCCCAAAGGGGTGATAGCTCCGCTACCACCAAATCCCACCAATCGGCGAGCGCGATGTCGCCGGCGGTGAGCGGCTGGTCGTCCCGCGGCGCTGTGCGCAGATAGGCGGCAATGCCAAAGAGCGAGGCCGGCTTGCCCGGCCCGCGCAATCGCAGATCGAGCGCCCGAACCTGCGCCAGCCAGCCGGCGCGATCGCCAGCCGGTCCCAACAGGGGGTGCGCCAGCAAGGCCATGAGCCCGACAAGATCGCGCTTGGTCGCGGCAGCGAGCGCGAGCCGCGCCAGCGCGCCAGCCGGGGTCTTGCCGAGCGGCAAGCCCGCGCTGTCATCGGCCGCAATACCCCATCGCGCGAGCGCGCTGGCAACGCGTTCGGCAAGCTGGCGGTCGGGGGTGACCAAAGCGGCCGTACGCCCAGGCGTTTCGAGCGCATGTCGCAGCAGCAAAGCGATACCCGTTGCTTCGCCCATGTCGTCGGCGAACTCGGCGATGCGGATGCCCGACACGCACCCGGGCACGACGCGGCTGCGCCAATCGGCGGTAAAGCGCGACGGAATGAACAAAGCGCTGGCCAGGCTGGTCCGGTCGGCGGCGGTCGGGTGATCGGCGGCATCGGGCCAGCGCTGCACTTCGCCGCGCGCGATGCCCATATGGTCCAACAGCTGCTTGAACTGATATTGCGGATGCGCGTCCAGCGGACGCGGGGCCAAGGGGTCGGGCCGGGCCGGGCCGATCGCTTCCCATTCGGCGTCGGGCATCGCGATATCGAGCCCGGGTAAAACCACCATGCCGCGCGGCAAATCGGCCACCAGACGCAGCAACCGGGCAACGGCCGGTGCCGTAACGGTAATACCCGCGGCCACGACGAAGCCCGCCGGCGGGACCGCCCGCCATTGTTGCACGATCCGGTCGAACATCCGATTCCGCCGGTCGGCAAGGTCGATCACGCCCAGGCGCGCTAACGTTGCAGGCCATTGGTCGAGCAGCAGTTGCAGGTGGCGCATCGAGATTTGCCAATGCTGCGACAGATTTTCCTGATCGATGCAGTCCAGCGCCTTGGCGTCCAGCCCTTCGAAATGCAGTTGGTCAATCACCCGCGCCAGCGCATCGGCCATGCGGAGCGACGCCGGCGCCGCGATCGGGATGTTCAGCGCCGCGCAATTGTTGATAATCAAGCGGGAAAGGATGAGGCGGCGGCGTAGCGGTTCGATAGCCGGAGGCAGCGGGTCGACCAGATCATCCTCGTCAAGCGCCAGCCCCACACTGTCTTGCAGTTCGGCATCACCCAGCGCAACCAGCCGCGGCAGCAGCAATCCCGCCCCAGCCGCGCGCACAAAGGCGGCCTGCACCGCATCGCGGGCGCGCTGGTTGGGCAACAGCACCATGGCGCCAGCGAGCGCCAGCGGATCGCCGCCATGACGGTCAAGCAGGCCGCCGGCCAGCGCATCGGCAAACGCCCGCGTAACGGGAATGGTGTAGACGGACGCGCGGCGATCAGTGGCCACGCAGCGCCGCCTCGACCAGCGGAATAGCATCAGGCGTGCCGACCTCGAACCATTGGCCTTGATGCGCCAGCCCATAAAGCCGACCTTCGGCGATGGCGCGGTCCCACAAGATGTTGGTCGAAAACGGCCCCTTGGGGGCATCGCGCAGGAACCGGCGGCTGACCAGCTGGATGCCGGTATAGACAAAGGGTGCGACCCGCCCCGGCTTGCGGCGACTGATCAGGCCGCGCGCGTCCATGTGGAAATCGCCGCGCCCGCCGTGGCCAACCGCACTGGCATGGCGCACCAGCAGCAACAACGCGTCCATCCGCGCCGCATCCCACTGACGCGCGAGCAGGCGGATGGTGTCGGCAGGGCCATCGGTCCAGATATTGTCGCTGTTCACCGTAAGGAAGGGATCGCCCGCCAGCAGCGGTGCCGCCTTCACCATGCCTCCCCCGGTTTCAAGCAATTGTTCACGCTCATCGGAAATGGTGATGGCAAAGGGCCATTTTCTGGTTGCCAAATGGGCCTCTAATGCGTCGGCAAGATAATGGGCATTGACGACCACCGCGCCGATCCCGGCGGCGGCAATACGTTCCAGGCTGTGATCAATCAGCGCCTTGCCGTCGACGCGCACCAGCGGCTTGGGGCGCGTCGCCGTTAATGGACGCATGCGTTTGCCCAGCCCCGCCGCCAGCACCAGCGCCGATTCCAGCTTGGTACCGCTCACAGGCCATTTTCCCACGCCGCGGCGCGCGCTGCGAACGGCACATTGGCCGCAAACCAGTCGCGCAATTGTTCCAGCCCCGGCTGCGCCAGATCGCGCTCCAGCAGGCCCCACATGCGCGGCTGGAACGCTTTGTACCCCGGCTTGCCGTCGCGCCGCCACAGCCGGGTGAAGACCCCCAAAATGCGCGTATTGCGCTGCGCTGCCAGCGCCCAATAGGCCCGGGTGAAGGCATCGTCGGTGCCGGTGGCGGCAATATAGTGCGCCAGCATGGCCGCCTCGACGTCTGGCGAAACATCGCGCCGTGCATCTTCCAGCACCGACACCAGATCATAAGCCGGGTGCCCGATCAGCGCATCCTGGAAATCCAGCAAGCCAAGCCCGGCCACCCCCGCGCGTCCCGGCAGCAGCATGATATTTTCGGCATGATAGTCGCGCAGCACCGTGACGCGCGTCAGTCCATCTGCATCGACCGGGGCGAGCAAGTCACGCCAGGCCGCTGTCCACCCCGCAATGTCAACGTCCAGCTCCAGCGCCGGGCAATACCAGTCGGTAAACAGCGCCACTTCGCCCAGCCATTGGTCCAGCCCGTGCGGTGGCAGTCCGGCAAGCGGTTCGCGGCCATGCAGATGGACCAGCAGGTCCGTTACCTTGCCATAAAGCTCAAGCTCGCGCTCGGGCGCGGCATCGGCGGTTTCGCGCAGCCGGGCGTCCCCGAAATCTTCGATCAGCAGCAATCCCTGGTCAAGGTTGCGCGCCAGAATGCCCGGCGCGGACAGCCCCTGTGCAATCAGCCATTCGGCAACGGTGATGAACGGGCGCGGATCCTCGTGCGGCGGCGGCGCGTCCATCAGCACGGCGCGCCGCGCGCCGTCTGTCACGCGAAAATAGCGGCGGAACGAGGCGTCGCCCGCCAACGGCGCGACGGTCGCACCCGCCCAGCCATTTTGCGAGAGAAACAGGTCGGTGCCAGCAGGCGGGATCATCGGGGCGGCCATCGTCCTTCCCAAGCCGCAGGCACTTTGGCTGTCAAGCGGCGGGTGGTGCCAGTGCCTTCAAGCCGCAGCAGCAGAAGTTCGGGCCATGTCCCGGCAGGGAGCCGTTCGGGCCATTCGATCAGCAGCGCGCCGCCATCGGCATAATCCTCCAGCCCCAGTTCGCGGACGTCGTCAGGATCGTCGAGCCGGTAAAGATCGACATGCGCCACGGGTAAGCGGACGTCGGGCACATCATAGGGCTGAACGATGGCAAAGGTCGGCGAAGGCGCTTCGCCCGCCAGCCCCAGCGCGGCCAATATGGCGCGCGCGAGCGTGGTCTTGCCAGCGCCAAGGTCGCCCGACAGGCCAATGACGTCGCCCGCGCGCAGCTGCGCCGCCAGCCGCGCGCCCAATTCCGCCATCGCTGCCTGGTCGAATTCGCCGGTCATGGCTGCTTGACTGCATGCCGGGGCAGCCGCACGCGCACCAGCGTGCCCTGTCCCTTTTCCGTAATCACCTCCAGCGTCCCGCCATGCGCCTCGACCAGTTGCCGCGACAGCGCCAGACCGATGCCGCCGCTGGCGGTCCCGGTCGCCTTGGCGCGCAGCGCGCGCGCGACGGCATCGGGCACGCCCGGCCCATTGTCAGAGATGATGACCTCGACGGCAGCATCGTCGCCTTCGGCATGCAACAGCACGCGCGCGCCACTGCGCCGCGCCGGGGCCGTGAAGCGCACCGCATTGTCGAGCAACTGGGCAAAGAGCCGTTTCAGCCGTGCGGCGTCACCGTCGATCACGCCCAGCGCACCCACCACATCGCGCGCAATTTCAACCCGCTCGCTGACCGCCAAGGGGGCTGCGGTGGCAAGCACTTCGTCGAGCAGCGGCGCAAGCTCCACCGGCCCACGTTCGATCGCCAAAGTGCCTGCTTCGGCCTGCGCGAGGTCGAGCACATTGTCGATATGACGGCCCAGCACCGCGACCGATTCAAGAATGGCCGCAACATAGGAGCGCGCGGCCGGTGCAAGTTCGCCAGCATAACCGCCACCGAGCATTTCGGCGAAGCCGCCAATCGAGGTCAAAGGCGTGCGCAGTTCATAGCTCATGCGCGACAAGAAGGCGGTTTTGACCTGATCGGCCGCCTCCAGCGCCTCGTTGCGTTCGCGCAGCGCGCCTTCCATCCGGCGGCTGTCGGTCACGTCAAGCATGATGAGGAGCGCGTTGCCATCGGGCAGCGGGATCGCGGCAAAGTCAAAATGGCGGCCATCGGCGAAGCGGATCTGGCCGCTGCGCTGGGTACGCTCGAGGGTCGCGGCGCGAATAATCTCCTGCACCACGGTGACCTGGGCGGGTTTGGCCAGCCGGTCGGCCAGCCCCGCCATCAGCGCATCAACGCGCGGGTGAGCGGCGAGCAGATTTTCTTCCGCCGCCCACAATTTTCGGAAGCGCTGGTTCCACAGGTGCAGGCGACCGTCGGGCGCGAAGACGGCAATCGCCTCAAACAAATTGTCGAACGTCGCGGTTCGCACGCGCAGCAGCGTGTCGCGGGTCGAGGCGAGCTGGACCTGCTCGGTGCGGTCCTCGACAATCAGCAGCAGGCCGCCGTCGGGCGTCGGCTGGGCCACCAACCGCAAATTTGTGCCGTCGCGCAGCAGCCAGTCTTCTTCGGCCGCCTCGGCGCGCGCAAACCAGTCGACATGGGCCTGCCGCCATTCGGGATAGTCGCGGACTTCGGGCGTTTTGCCGGCCTCACGCCAACCATCGAGCAGCCGGGAGAAATCCGGGCTGTCGGCAACCTCTTGCGCGTCGAGCGCAAACAGGCGGCGAAACGGCTGATTGGCAAAGGCAAGGCTGCGGTCGGCGTCAAATTGGGCCACCGCCGCCGACATCCGATCGAGCATGTCACGCTGGGTTTCGGCAAAGCGGCGATGCGCGGCGCGCTCGCTGTCGAGTTCCTGAACGTCGATGGCATAGCCCGCGACGCCGATAGGTTTGCCATCGGTACCCGCAAGCGGAACGTCGACGACCTGCATCATCCGCCGTTCGCCCGCGATGGTGACGGGCACCAGCCGCTGCAGGGCCGCGCCTGCGGCGGCGGCGCGATAGGCTGCCTCAATGGCCCCAACCCCGGCCACGTTTTCAACCAGTTCGATCCCGCCATCGATGACGCTGGCGGCGCTGTCGGCCTCGATCGCTTTGACATAGGCATCGTTGACGAGCGCGAGGCGCGCGTCGCTGTCGCGGAACCACATGGGAAAGGGCGCGGCCTCGATCAGCCCCGACAGCGCTGCAAATGCGGCGAGCGCATCGTCGCGCTCGCGCCGCATGGTGTTGAGCGCCGCCTGCGTTTCGGTGGTATCGCTAATCCACAACAGCACCGATCCGGGGCCACCGACGGCGGGCGGGGCAGCCATGCCCTGCACCAGCAGCTCGCGCGCGCCGCCCAGCGGGCGCAGCACCAGCGTAAAGGGTTTGCTGCCACGCTGGGCCCCGATCACCGCTTGCCGTAGGGCTTCGTGCGTCCGCGCATCAAGGCCCTCGTCGGCGCCCTTGAGCTCATCAAAGCTGGCGGGCGGCTCTGCCAGACCGAGCCAGGTGCCCAGCCGTCCGCTCGCTTCCAGCCGCCAATCGCCGCGCAGAATGACCGGGATTTGCGGGCTCGCTTCGACCAGACTGGCCAGCCTGATGGTTGCACCGCTGGCGACCGATGCGCGTCGCTGCATCGCCACGCCGCGCAGGATGGCCCACAAAGCCAGCGCGAGCCACAGCATCAGAAACAAGCCGATGCCGAACAGCGCGGGCGCAGTAAACACGCCGGTCATGGGCGGGTGGTGGTGGCGGGACAGGCGCAGGGCATCGCGCTTGCCCTAAAGCGAGCGCGGGCCGAGTTCAATGTTGGTGCAAAGCCTATGCCATCGTCATCCCGGGCTTGACCCGGGATAACAAGCCAACCTTCGCTCGTTGTCCCGGATCAAGTCCGGGACGACGACGGTGTGGATTCAATGCTCAATAGCGGTAATGGTCGGGCTTGAACGGTCCGGCTTGCGGCACGCCGATATAGTCGGCCTGCTTCTGGCTCAGCTGGGTCAGCTTTACCCCCAGCTTTTCCAGGTGCAGCGCCGCGACCTTTTCGTCGAGATGCTTGGGCAGGACATAGACTTCGTTCTTATACTGGTCGCCGCGCGTCCACAGCTCGATCTGCGCCAGCGTCTGGTTGGTAAAGCTGGCCGACATCACAAAGCTGGGGTGACCGGTGGCGTTGCCCAGGTTCACCAGGCGGCCCTTTGACAGGATGATGATCTGCTTGCCATCGGGGAATTCGACCAGATCGACCTGCGGTTTGACTTCGGTCCATTTATAGTTGCCGAGCGCGGCAATCTGAATCTCGCTGTCGAAATGGCCGATGTTGCAGACGATGGCCATATTCTTCATGCCCAGCATATGTTCGGCGGTGATGACGTCGGCGTTGCCGGTGGCGGTGACGAAAATGTCGGCCCGCTTGACCGCCTCTTCCATCGTCACGACCTCACAGCCTTCCATCGCTGCCTGTAGCGCGCAAATCGGATCGATCTCGGTCACCAGCACGCGCGCGCCGCCGTTGCGCAGGCTTTGCGCGCTGCCCTTGCCGACATCGCCAAAGCCCGCGACGACCGCGACCTTGCCTGCCAGCATCACGTCGGTGCCGCGGCGGATGGCGTCGACCAGCGACTCCTTGCAGCCGTAAAGATTGTCGAACTTGGACTTGGTCACGCTGTCGTTGACGTTGATCGCGGGGAAGGGCAGCTCGCCCTTTTTGGCGATGGCATAAAGGCGGTGGACGCCGGTGGTCGTTTCCTCTGACACGCCCTTGATGTTGCGCACCGTCTTGGTGAGGTAGCCTGGCCGCGCGGCGACGAACGCCTTCAGCGCGCGCTGCATCTCCACCTCTTCCTCGTTTTCCGGCGGCGGCATCGTCTCGCCCGCCTCCAGCTTCGCGCCCCACAGCGCGAACATGGTGGCATCGCCGCCGTCATCAAGGATCAGGTTACAGGTTGTGCCGTCGCCATCCTTTTCCCAGTCGAAAATGCGGCCGACATAGTCCCAATAATCAGCCAGGCTTTCACCCTTCACCGCAAACACCGGCACGCCCGAAGCAGCGATGGCCGCAGCAGCATGATCCTGCGTCGAGAAAATATTACAGGTTGCCCAGCGCACCTCGGCGCCCAGCGCGGTCAGCGTTTCAATCAGCACGGCGGTCTGGATGGTCATGTGCAGCGAGCCGGTGATCCGCGCGCCCTTAAGCGGCTGAGCTGCGCCAAATTCGGCGCGCAGCGCCATCAGGCCCGGCATTTCGGTTTCGGCAATGTCGATTTCCTTGCGGCCAAAATCGGCAAGACCGATGTCGGCAATCACATAATCACGGGTGTCGGCGGCGAGAGAGGCCACGGGCGATGCTCCTGAACTGGCGGGCTGGCGCGGCCCGCTGGACGCACGCCAAAGATGACGCGCCCCTAGCCGAAACCATTGCCCCGTTCAAATATAAACTTTTCTTTATATGGCCCGTCCGCACCCAAAAATGCGACGAACCGAGTGAAAAAATTTTCAGCGCGCACAGAATATGACAGCGCGATTGGCCCCGAAGGCATAGCCACGAGGTAAGCAACCATTTGATTCCAAAAGCTTATAAACGCCCTAGCGAAAGCATAATCCATCAATGTGACACGACTGTTACATAAAGGCGATTTTATTGCTTATCTGCCAATTTCTGGCATCTTCTTGAGCAAGGAAGAGGGAGATTTGCGATGAAAAATTTGATGTTGGCAGGCGTTGCCATGGTCATGGCCACCCCGCTGGCAACGGCGCCGGCGACGGCGCGCGAACTGGTCGCCGACGGGGTCACGGTGCTGCCGGTCGCTTTTGACGACATGCGCAGCGGCCGGACCGAGGCGGCGATTGCCAAATTGCAGGCCGAAGGTGATGTGTCGGCGCGCGATCCGTCGCGCCTCATCAACCTGGGGAGCGCTTATGCGCGTCAGGGGCGCGACGCCGAAGCGGCCGCCATGTTCCGCGCCGCCATCACCAGCCCCATCCGCTATGACGTCGAATTGGCCAGCGGCGAATTTATGGATTCGCGGTGGGCCGCGCGCATCGCGCTGGCCCGGCTCGAAAGCCGTCCGCGCGGCACCGTTACCATCGCGCAAAGCCAATAGGCCGGACGCGCACAACCCCAGCATCCACGGGGGAGGGGGAGGGCGGTGACGGCTGCGGCCGTCGCCGCCCTCATTTTTTAGGCCCTTCCGCCCTCCGCACTCAACATTCGTGCATCGACCCCCACGCTGGCGAACGCCGCACTCCAGCGCTCGTCCGGCGGGGTATCGAACATCAATTCAGCGCTGGCCGGGGCGGCGTGCCAGGCGTGGCGCGCGAATTCGCTTTCCAGTTGCCCGGCATCCCACCCCGCATAGCCCAGCGCAAAATGCCACTGCGACGGCCCGCGCCCAGCGGCAATGGCGCGCAGCACGTCGGGCGAACTGGTGACCATCCAGCGCCCGGCGACGTCAACCGAATCGACCCCCGCCCAATCGCGGCTGTGAATCACAAAGCCCCGCTGGCGCTCGACCGGGCCGCCATCGAGCAGCGCGACATCGCCAACCCCGCCGGCGTCGATGCCAAGCTGGCCCAGCACATCGGCCATGGTCAGCGCGGCATGCGGTTGGCCAATGGCGATTCCCAGCGCGCCTTCGCCATCATGGCGCACCATGGCAAGCACCGCGCGGTCAAAGCGCGGGTCGCCAACACCGGGCAGCGCGAGCAACAATTGGCCGGTCAGCCAGGGCACATTTTCGTCCATCGCCACTACCTTGGCGCAGCACAGCCGCACGGTCCACCCCGCCCCTTGACAGTGAGCGCGCCGAAGCCGATTTCCGCCGCGCAAACGCTGCACCCCTATCTCGCGGAGAATCACCGATGACCATCGCACCCGGCGACAAATTGCCCACCACCACCTTTGTCAAAGTCGGCACCGACGGGTCCGAGCCGGTTACCAGCGATGAATTTTTCGCCGGCCGCCGCGTCGCGCTGTTTTCGGTTCCGGGCGCTTTCACGCCCACCTGCTCGGCCAAGCATCTGCCGGGTTTCGTTGATCGCGCGGCCGAGCTGAAGGCAAAGGGCATCGACGAAATTGCCTGTACCGCTGTCAACGACCCCTTCGTCATGGGGGCCTGGGCGAAAGCATCGGGGGCCACCGACGCCGTCACCATGCTGGCCGACGGCAATGGCGATTTCCCCACCGCCGTGGGCCTGGAAATGGACGGCAGCAAATTCGGCATGGGCAAACGCGGCCAGCGCTTTGCGATGGTCGTCAACGACGGCGTGGTCGAACAATTGTTCGTCGAAGCGCCGGGCGAATTCCGCGTGTCGAGCGCGGACCATATGCTCGAAAACATTTGAGGCTGTCGGGCGGGGCGGGGCTTTCCCTCGCCCCCGCTTTGCGGCACAAGCCGCGTCATGAACGACCAATCGACAATCTCCCCCGGCGATGCCGAGATCGCCGCCACCATCACCCGCATTCAGAGCGAGCTTCGCGCGCATTTTCGCGCCTCGGTCGATGCGCTGAAATCGGCCATCGCCGACTATGTTGCCGAAGGCACCCTGCCCCCCGCCGACGCACCATTCGATTATCCCGCGCTGCGCATCATCGCCGAGGGAAAGCTGCGCGAGGGCGTCAAGGACCATAATCTGTCCTTCGGGCGAATCGACCGCGCGGGCGATTTTGTTACCACTATCACGCGGCCTGACCTGTTCGCCGATTATCTTGCCGAGCAGCTGACCCTGATCCTGCGCCATTATGATGTGCGCATCGAGGTGACGGGGTCGGGGCAGCAAATCCCCTTCCCTTATGTGCTCGACCCGTCGGGATCGACCGACATGGGCGGCGTCGCCCCGCTCGAGCTGGCGCGCCATTTCCCGACGACCGAGCTGGCCGATATCGGCGACGAGCTGGCCGACGGCCTATTCGGTTTCGATGCGGCCGCCGATCAGCCACTCGCGCTGTTCGACGCGCTGCGCACCGATTTCTCGCTCGCGCGCCTGCGCCACTATACCGGCACCGCGCCCGAGCATTTCCAGCGCTACATCCTCTTCACCAACTACCACCGCTATGTCGACGAATTCGTCCGCTGGGCGGGCGATCAGGTGGGGAAAGGCCGCTATACCGCGCTCGCCGGGGCGGCAGGGCTGTACGTCAACCAGCCCGGCGTCGATGCCAGCCAGCAGGTCGCCGACAGCGCATGGCGGCGGCACCAGATGCCGGCCTATCACCTGATCGCGCCGGGCGGCGATGGCATTACTTTGGTCAACATCGGCGTCGGCCCGTCGAACGCCAAGACCATCTGCGATCATCTTGCCGTGCTGCGGCCCGAAGCCTGGCTGATGATCGGCCACTGCGGCGGGCTGCGCGCCAGCCAGCGCATCGGCGATTATGTGCTGGCCCACGCATACCTGCGCGATGACCATATCCTGGACGAAGTGCTGCCCCCCGAAATCCCCATCCCGCCGATTGCCGAGGTGCAACAGGCGCTGGCCAGCGCAGCGGGGCAGGTGTCGGGCGAAACCGGGGCGGACCTTAAACGCCGCATGCGTACGGGCACGGTGGTGACCACGGACGACCGCAACTGGGAGCTGCGCTTCACCGACAGCGCGCTCAGGTTTTCGCAGTCACGCGCGATCGGCATCGACATGGAAAGCGCGACCATCGCGGCGCAAGGCTATCGCTTCCGCGTGCCTTACGGGACGCTGCTATGCGTCAGCGACAAGCCGCTGCACGGCGAGCTTAAGCTGCCAGGGCAAGCCAACCGCTTCTATGAAGAGGCGATCGCCGCCCACCTGCAAATCGGCATCCGCGCTTGCGAAATGCTGCGCGACGAAGGCGCAAAACTGCACAGCCGGAAATTGCGCGCGTTTAACGAGCCGCCGTTCCGGTGAGGCGACAGCGGCGTTCAACGACCGCGCCAACCATGCCCCCAACAACGGCGCCCCCAATGTAGATGGGCAAAGTTGCCGACGCGAACCGCACTCCGCTAAATCCAATGCCAAACCCGCGAGAGAAATCGGCGGGCAGGAGCGCCAGCACCATAAGCACCGCAAGACCGCTGATGCCGGCCCACAGGATGATCTGTTCCGGCGCAGAGTAATCACGTCGCCGCGTGGCGGCCAGCAACACTGCCAGCACGGCGACGAAAGCAATCTTGGCGACCGGGCCTACTTCATCAGCGAGCTGCCATACCGTTGCCAGAGCTGGCAGCGTTCCGGCATTCATTCCTGCCAGCATGGCACTCGTGCCAAATATCTGGACGACCCAAACGGCCAGCAATCCGCCCAGCCAGCATTTCATTGGCAAGGCACTTGCACGTGCCTCACCGCGCTCACCACCCCTTCGCCTCGCCCTTATTCTGCTCTTTCAGCCATTCCAGCAGCGGCGCGAAATACTCGAGCATTGGCTTGCCCGACATTTGCCGCGTCCCCGTGAACGCCTCCAGCGCATCGGGCCAGGGCTTGGACGCGCCTAGCTCGAGCATCGCGTTCAGCTTCGCGCCGACCTCTTTATTGCCATAGAAGGAACAGCGGTGGAGCGGGCCTTTCCACCCCGCCGCGTCGCACGCCGCCTTGTAAAACTGGAACTGCAGCACGCGCGCCAGGAAATAGCGGGCATAGGGGGTGTTACCGGGGATATGATATTTGGCACCGGGGTCGAAGGCATCGGCCGGCCGCTCGACCGGGGCCTTGATCCCCTGATATTGCAGGCGCAGCGCGCCCCAGGCCTGGCTGTAACCCCCGGGCTTGATGGTGCCGGAAAACACGCCCCAGCGCCATTTGTCGACGAGCAGGCCGAACGGCAGGAAGGCCACCTTGTCCATCGCCTGGCGCAAGAGCAGCCCGGTGTCCTTGTCGGCGCCCGGCACCTTGCTGGCGTCGAGCAGGCCGATCTGCACCAGATAATCGGGCGTGATCGACAGCGCGAGCATGTCGCCGATGGCCTCGTGGAAGCCATCATTGGCACCGTTCAGATAGAGGAAGCTTTTGTCATTATAGGCGCGCTGGTAATAATTATGCCCCAGCTCGTGATGGATGGTGATGAAATCATCGGTGTTCACCTTGATGCACATTTTGATGCGCAGATCATCCTTGTTGTCGAGGTTCCATGCGCTGGCATGGCAGATCACCTCGCGGTCGGCGGGCTTCAGAAATTGTGAGCGCGTCCAGAAGGTGTCGGGCAGCGGTGCGAGGCCCAGCGAGGTGAAAAAGCCTTCGCCATATTTGACCATGTCCAGCGGCGTCTTGCCTTTGGCGGTCAGCAACTCGCCAATGTCATAGCCGATGTCGCCCGCGCCCGGCGGCGCGACAATATCGTAAATCCCGCCCCATTCCTGCGCCCACATATTGCCGAGCAGGTCGGCGCGGATCGCGCCCGTTCGGGGCTGCACCGCGTCGCCATATTTCTCGTTCAGCTTGCGGCGAACAAAGGTGTGGAGCTCGTCATAGAGTGGTTTCACGTCCAGCCACAGCTGGTCCATCGTGCGGCCGAATTGTTCGACCGGCATGTCGTAGTTGGAACGCCATAGCGCGCCGGTATCGGCAAAGCCCAATTCGCGTGCGCCTTCGTTGGCAATCTCGACAAGCCGGGCATAGTCGGCCTTCATCGGCTTGCCGACATTGTCGTGCCAGCTGGCCCACATTTCGGCGAGCTCGGCGGGGTTGCGATTGGTGCCCATTTCGGCCTCGATATCCGAACCGCTGATGGGCTGGCCGCGCAGCGTTCCCTTGCCCTTGCCATAGATGGAACCGAGCTTGGTCGCGATGGTGGCGAGTTCGGCCGCCGCCCCGTCGCGCGTCGGCGCGGGCAGGACGATGCCGGTGCGCAGCATCAAGAGCTTGCGCTTGGTTTCGGCATCCAGCCCCGCCGCCTGATCATATTTCGCCGCCGCGAGCGCCAGACCGACCGCCAGCTTGGTATCTTCCTCGCCCTGCTGCGCGGCGAGCGCGTCGGTATCGTCGGTGATATAGGTGTTGTTGATCCAATAGACTTTGGACGCGCGGTTCGACTGCGCGAGCAGCTTGGCCTCGGCATTAGCGACAAATGTCTTGGCGTCGGCCGCAGAGGGCGCGGCGTCCTGTGCGGTGGCGGGCACGGCGACGAGCGCGACGCTTAGCGCCAGCGCGGAAACAAAGCTTTTCATACATTCTTCTCCCCGGATTTCATTGCCGCCGTCATGCCGCGCGCAGGGCGCAGGTCGAGTCCGGCTGCGACCAATGGCGCAGAGGCTTCGACCAAAGACCAGCGGGGGTCAAGCCGTCAGAAAGGCTGCTATCGCTTCGCCCAGCGCCGCCTCGGTCACGCTCGACATATGCGTGCCCGGCACTTCGGCATAGCGCGCGTCGGGCAGCGCGGCGGTCAGCTCGGGCGCGCTGCCATTATCGCGGTCATCGGCGCCGCACACCACCAGCGTCGGCATGGTCAAGCGCGCCAGCAGCGCGGGATCGGTATCGGTAAAGCTGTGCAGCAAGTGCCCCGCCGCAATGCGATCGACCCCCATCGTTTTCATGAACTGGATGGCGAGCCAAGTGTCATCGCCGCGCTTGGCGGTTTCAAACTCGGCAATCGCACGGTGAAAGAAACCACCGCGCCGCTGCCACCCCGCCAGCCCCATACCGCCGAGCACCAGCCGCTGCGGGCGCAGTCCGGCCACCACCGCGCGCGCGCTCGTCCGCGCGCCCAGCGAAAAGCCGCCCAAGTCAAAGCTATCAAGCGCCAGATGGTCGATCAGATCATGGAGATCATCGACCAGCACATCGGGCGGATAATGAACCGCGTCATGCGGCGCGCCGCTGTCGCCGTGCGCACGCAGGTCGGGCGCGATGACGCGGTAACCAGCGGCGGCGACACGCGCGGCGTGACCGAATTTGAACCAGTTGACGGTCGCATTGGAAAACAGGCCGTGCAGCAGGACGACCGGCGGCCCTTCTCCCAATTCCCGCCAGACAAGCTGGATGCCGTCACGCGCGGCGAAGCGGTGCACGGTGGGGGCGGTCTCAGGGATCAAAGCGGCACAACCCAACGCGCATGCTCTGTGTCGCGCACGGCAGCAATCAGACGTTGGTCAGCCGTGACCAATTCCAATACCTCGGACTCGGCGGCTGCGAGATAGTAGCAATCATAAATCGGGTGCCGCAAATTGCATGCGATTGCTAACGCGCGATCGGCCAGTGTCGGCATTGCGATCCACCGTGCCACAAAATATCCGACTGCATTAAATGCAGACATTACTTCTTCGCCATTGATATCGCCACGTCGCAACTTCGTGACCAGTGCATTGCCAACCTCGGCACGCAGCAGTTCGGGCGCAACAAGTGGGACAGTGTTGGCGAGCTCAGCCGCAGCTTCGCTGCCGTCCTCGTCCACCAGCCATTTCATTGCCACGCTGGCATCAACCAGCTTCACCGCTCGTCGCGGCCTTCGTTGATCAGCTTCCACGATTCAATCGAACCGGGCTTGTTTGCCGTGCGCTTGCGAATTTTGCGCGACAGTTCGGCAAGATCAACCTTGCGGTCAGCGAGGCCACCTTCCAGAGCCGCGCGAACCTCGGCCTCTAATGAACGCTGATTTAGTTCGGCCAAAGCCTTATAGCGTTCAATGACAGCATCGTTGAGGTTGCGGATGAGAAGTTGACCCATGGGCCAATGATAGCATTTTGCTATCATCTTCTCAAGAGCGCGCCGTCAGCCCCTTTTGCTCCATCCGCCACTTGGCCATCTCAATCCGGTCCTGCCCGAAGAAGGGTTCGCCGTCGAACACTAAGGTGGGCACACCCCAATGGCCTGCCGCCTCGAGCGCAGCCTGGTTGGCATGAATTTCGGCGTCGAGCGCATCGGCATCCGCCGCCACCTCGGCTTCCAGCTCAGCGAAATCGAGGCCAGCCCGTGCCGCCGCCCCCGCGAGATGATCGCCCTCGTTCCAGCCCTCTTGCCCGCCCCAGATCAGCATCCCGACCTCGTGGCAAAAGGCTAGGCTCTTGCCCCGCCGGGCCGCTGCCTGCCCCAGCCGCGTCAGGCGAAAGATATGCGGTTGCTCTGCCGAAATTTCGCGCGTCATCACATTCTGCACGATCGGGTCGGGGCGCGGCGGGCCAAAGGGGATGCCGTGGAACTGTGCCACGCGCATCATGTCGCGAAATGTATAGCCGAGCCAGTTGGGGTGGTTTTTCTCGAAGAAATCGGGCTGGCGAATGGCGAGCGGATAGACGGGCCGGACGATGATATCGACAGCATGGCTTTCGCCGAGCGCACGGTAGCGGCCGATGGCGAGATAGCTGTAGGGCGAGCGGAAGGACCAATAAAGGTCAGCGGTTAAAGTCATGGCTTACTCCTACCAGCGCAGCGACATGCACGACAGCCCTGCGTCGATGCGGCCAATCTGTTCAACCGGCAGCGCGATGGTCTTGATGCCCAGGCCTTCGATAATCGCGCGGCTTTTGGGAAAGTTCGCCCCGATCAACCCGACATCATTGACGCGCAGCTTGTTCGCGGCCTTGGTTTCGCCGTCGGGCACCGGCACCACCGTTAGGCCGGCAAAGGCCGGCAAATCCACCATCTGCGGCAGCGCAAAAATCGTGCGCTCGTCGATCAGGCTGCACCCTGTCTTGAAATGCAGCACGCCGGGCGGCGTTTCGGCGATTGCGCCGCGCAAACCAAGCTGCGCGACCAGGCCGATCAGTTCCTCCGCGCCCGCCCGGTCGGTGCGGCCTGACAGGCCGATCAGCACGCGGTCAGCCAGCCGCAGCACGTCGCCGCCATCGACATGTCCGGGGCCGTTCATAGCGAGCACAATGGCGTGATGACCGCGCAGGGCGGCGGCGATGTGCGCGACCTCGCCTGCGCGCGCGGGCGCACCGGGGCGCAGCAGGATCGCGCCTTGCGGAAAGGTCAGCGCGACATCCTCGACAAACAGTGCGTCAGGATGGTCATCGAGCGGCGGCAGTTCGGTGACGGCCAGCCCACACTGCCGGAGCGCCGCAACATAGGCGGAATGTTCCGCCAGCAGCGCCGGAAAATCGGGGTCAGGCCCGTCACCGGCGCGCAAGCCGTGCACCGCCGAGGACGCGGGCGTGCGCACGATGGCATGCGTCAAGCGGGTGGGGTCGGTCATCACCCCTTCTTCAGGTGCCGCCGCCCCAGCAGTTCGGCGATCTGCACCGCGTTCAGCGCGGCACCCTTGCGCAAATTGTCCGACACGCACCAGAAGGCCAGACCATTATCGACCGTCGCGTCATCGCGCACGCGGCTGACGAAAGTGGCGTAATCGCCGACGCATTCGACGGGCGTAATATAGCCGCCGTCCTCGCGTTTATCGATCAGCATCACACCGGGCGCCTCGCGCAGGATGCGCTGGGCATCTTCGGCGCTGAGCTCTTCCTCGAACTCGACATGCACGGCCTCGCTGTGCCCGACGAACACGGGTACGCGCACGCAAGTGGCGATGACCTTGACCTTGGGGTCGAGGATCTTCTTGGTCTCGACCACCATCTTCCATTCTTCCTTGGTCGAACCGTCGTCCAGGAATTTGTCGATGTGCGGAATGACGTTGAAGGCAATCTGCTTGGTGAACTTCTGCACATCCTTTTCATCGCCGACGAAAATCTGGCGCGTCTGGTTCCACAGCTCGTCCATCCCGGCCTTGCCCGCGCCCGAAACCGACTGATAGGTCGATACGACAACGCGCTTGACCTTCGCCACATCGTGCAGCGGCTTCAAGGCGACGACCATCTGCGCGGTCGAGCAATTGGGGTTGGCGATGATATTCTTGGCGCGGTAACCGTCGATCGCATCAGGGTTCACTTCGGGCACGATCAGCGGCACGTCGGGATCCATGCGGTAAAGCGAGCTATTGTCGATCACAACGCAGCCCGCCGCGGCCGCGCGCGGCGCGTGAATGGCGGTCGCGTCCGAGCCGATGGCAAAAATTGCCATGTCCCAGCCGGTGAAATCGAAATGCTCGATATTCTGGCACTTCACGGTCTTGCCGGTATCGCCGATCTCGACATCCTCGCCCTGGCTGCGCGACGAGGCGAGCGCGGCAAGTTCGGCAATCGGAAATTCGCGTTCGGCCAAGATGGCGAGCACTTCGCGCCCGACATTGCCCGTGGCCCCGGCGACGGCGATGCGATAACCCATGTTTGAAAACTCCAGCAAAAGCGGCGCGCCTTTTGGGCTTTTGGTCCCGCTATGCAAATGTTTTTTGCGGAACCAGTGTTGCGCCGGCGCGGCGGCGCTTACGCTTTGTTAACCCTGTTGGGTAAGAGATGCAGCAAAGCTAGCTGCAAAAGGACCGCACCATGCCCATGCTGAGCGATATCGCGCAGAAGAAGAAGATCGATTATTTCCTCTCGCCGCTGCCCAAGGATGCGGCGATACTGGAGATCGGCTGCGGCGCCAAATGGGTCGGCGATCATCTGCGCAGCGCCGGTTATACCAATTATGTCGGCAACGACCTGTTCCCGCCCGCCGATATCGTCGGCGACATTCGCGAATGGGCCAAGCTGGGGCTGAAGGCCGAGAGTTTCGACGCCATCGTTGCGTTCGAAGTGGTCGAGCATGTCGATCTGTTTCAGGAGGCCTATGACCTTCTCAAACCCGGCGGCACGCTGCTGTTGACCTCGCCAGTGCCCGAAATGGACTGGGCGATGCAGATTTTGGAAGCGGTGGGCCTCAACCAGAAACGCACCAGCCCGCACGACCACCTCATCGATTTCCGCACCATTCCGCTGTTCGAAGCGGTCGAAATCCGCCGCGTCGCGGGTCTGTCGCAATGGGGGATTTTCAGGAAGCCGGTGGCCGCCGGACAAAAGCTGGCGGCTTAGCCACCCCTCTCGTCGTCCCGGACTTGATCCGGGACAACAAGCGGACGGCGGTGCGTTGTCCCGGATTAAATCCGGGACGACGAAAGTTTTGTTTTTGACCCCAACGAAAAAGGGCCGGGATCGCTCCCGGCCCTTTTGCATTTCGCTTGGCGCAGCGCTTATTCGGCGTCGCGGCGCTCGGCGATACGCGCCGACTTACCGGTGCGGCCACGCAGATAGTAAAGTTTCGCACGGCGCACCGCGCCCTTGCGGACAACGGTGATGCTGTCGATGTTGGGCGAATAGAGCGGGAAGACGCGCTCGACGCCTTCGCCGAACGACATTTTGCGCACGGTGAAGTTCGATCCCATGCCCTTGTTCGAACGCGCGATGCACACGCCTTCGAAATTCTGGACGCGGGTGCGTTCGCCTTCGACCACTTTCACGCCGACCTTCAGCGTGTCGCCGGGGCGGAATTCGGGAACAGCCTTTGCCGCTTTGGCAATTTCTTCGGCTTCAATCGTCTGGATGAGGTTCATGACCTAGTCCTTATCTTCATGCCGCGCGCCAGAGGCAGGTCGGGCCCGAGCGCCGATATGGCGCTCCCAAAGGTCCGGCCTGCGTAACCGTGTATGATCTTCGGATTGGCGTTGCCGCCAGGCCGCGATCTTCGCATGATCCCCCGATCGCAGCACTTCGGGGATCGTGCGCCCTTCCCATGTCGTGGGCCGGGTATAGTGGGGATATTCGAGCAAACCGCCTTCAAACGATTCGTCGTCCCCGCTGGAAGCCGCGCCCATTACGCCGGGAAGCAGCCGAATGCAAGCATCGAGCAGCATCAGCGCCGCGACCTCGCCCCCCGACAGGATGATGTCACCCATGCTGACCTGTTCGATCTGGGGCCGCGCTTCGAACAATCGCTCGTCAAACCCCTCGAACCGCCCGCACAGGATGATGACGCCGGGGCCTTGGGCCAGCTCGCGGATGCGCGCTTGGGTGATAGGGGTGCCGCGCGGGGTCATGGCGAGGATGGGGATTGAGACTAGCCCCTCCCCTTCAGGGGAGGGGTTGGGGTGGGGATTGTCAGCATACTCAGTTCCAGACGGACAGCCCCCACCCCCAACCCCTCCCCTGAAGGGGAGGGGGGAAGCCGCCACCGCATCCACCGCCCGCGCCAGCACATCGGCGCGCAGCACCATCCCCGCGCCGCCACCCGCCGGCGTATCATCGACCGTGCGATGCTTGTCGGTCGCAAAATCGCGAATGTTGGTCGCCGCGCACGACCAAATTCCCTCGGCCAGCGCGCGCCCCGCCATGCTGTGCCCCAGCGGCCCGGGGAACATGTCGGGGTAAAGCGTGAGGATGTGGGCGGCGAAAGTCATGGGCTGGGCAATTGGCGCATGATCCACTCAGACACAGGCCAAGCTGCGCCAAGGTAGAGAAGCGGATACACCAATCCCCACGCGACAGCCGTCGCGAATGAAGCTGGCCCAGGATCCAGATCTACACCGACTTCAAAGTCAGAAGGGACGGACATGTCGGCGAAGAAAAGATAGTAGGCGGCAACTCCGACCATGCCAAAAACAGGCGTATAGTTTGTCATCCGCCAATATCCTGAGTCGCGAGCTTTTCCAGACGAAGATTTAAGGTAGAGCCAAGCCAAACAGCATCGCGCCAACGTCATCACGATGATGACAACGGCCCAGAAAAGACCGGGCGTCATGCCTTGGCCCAATTCTCAACCTTCAGTCCCGGCACGTCGGCGAAATGCTTCGTGTTGCTCGTAACCAAAATGAGGCCGAGCGACTGAGCGTGCGCCGCGATCAACTTGTCAAAACTGCGGCGCTTCATACCGACTTGCTGGACCAAAGCAGCGTAGGCGTTGGCCGCTGCATGATCGAAGTCAACAACCCCGATAACGGAAAGAAATTTCTCCACTCGTTCTCGATTCTCTTTGGGATCCTGCGACTCTCTCGGTCCGACCAACAGTTCGGCAGCCGTTATCGATGAAACCGACAAGCCCGATGGAAACATCGCCCGAATCCGGTCTCTGACCACGTCGTTGCGGCCATCGACAAAATCGATGCAGATATTCGTGTCGAGCAGATACATCAGGCCGCTGATCTAGCGGACGGCAAATCCCAGCTGCGATCATCCTGCTCAATGTCGCCGCGCCCGTCTTTCATGAATCCCGGCGACATGCTGCCATAGAGGCTCATAAGGACATTGAGGCTTTCGCTTTCCTTCCAAATCGAAAAACGGCCATTTTCATGCGGGACGATGATCACGTCCTCGCCTTCAACAAATCCCGCAGCCTTCGGCAGGCGCAGCGCGACAGAGTTTCCGGATTTGAAGGTCTTGGCTTTCCATTCGCGGGGCATGTTCGGCTCCGTATATCTTCACCGTATATACATGCGGCAGCAAAACACGTCAACGCGCCACAAACCGCAGCCCCAGCGCTTGCACCGTCAGCGGCGTCGTTGGCGCGAGCAGCAGCTGACCATCGACAAACCCTTTCTCGCAATTCCAGCGGAACACCGTGCCCATCGCGCCGCGCGGCGAGAGGGGGTCGGTGGTGGTGCATGTCCCCGCCTGCGCCTTCACCGCCGCCAGTTCCTTCGCCCAATTGGCGGCGCTGCGGTCGAGCAGGAAATTGTTCGCGAGCCGCCCTTCGAGCGGGCCGAGGTCGCCCGCGTCATAGGCGGCACGCGCGGCGGCGACGAATTCGGTCAGGATCGGCGCGACGGGTTCGGCACGGCGCACCAGCAGCCCCGCCTGATGCAGCTTTACCGCCGTGTCCCACGCGGGGGCGCTGGGCCCGGCATAGGTGCGATTGGTGAGCGCGAACACCGCGACGCCATAGTCGGGCATCAGCATGATGTGGCTGCCATAGCCCGGATAGCCGCCACCGTGCGACAGAGTCAGGCCAAGGTCGCAGTCCTGCATTACGCGCCAGCCCATGCCATAGGCGAGCGCCAGCTTGCACGCGCTTGCACCGCTTGTGCCGGTGCGGTTGACCACGCTGACGAAATTCAGCCCCTGCGCCATTTCGCGCACCGTCGCGCGGCGGACCGGACCAATTTCGGCATCATCGCGTGCGGGCCAGGCCGACAGCAGAAACTGCACCCATTTGGCATAGTCATTGGCCGTAACCTGCAGGCCGCCCATCGCATTGAACGCCCCGTCGCGCATGGTGGGTTCTTCGGCCCAGGCGTCATTTTCCCAGCGATAGCCGATGGCGCGGGCTTCAATGGGGGCGTCGGTCACCTCGAACCCGCTGGCGGTCATACCAAGCGGCGCGAGCAGGTTGCGCTCGACATAACGGCGATACGGCATGCCCGATGCGCGCGCGACGATACGCCCCAGCAGCGCATAGCCATAATTGCTATATTCATGGCGGCTTTGCGGCACGCGGCTGAACGGCGGGCCCTGGCGCAGCAGCGCGGTAAATTCATCCTGCGTCAGCACTTGCTGCCGGTCGCCCCATGGATCATCGGTCACCAGCCCGCCGACATGGTGGAGCAGATCGCGCACACGGATGCGCGGGCTGTCTTTGGTCGGATAGGTCCAACGCTTGAGCTCGGGCACATGCGTCTCGGCAAGATCATCGAGCCGCAGCTTGCCGTCGTCGCGCAGCTTCAGGATGGCGAGCGCGGTAAAGGCCTTGGTCATTGAAGCGATACGGAAGCGCGTGTCGGGGGTCACCGGGCGCTTGGCGTCCAGATCCTGCACCCCGCGTGTGCCGACCAGCGTCAACCCGTCGGTGGTGACAATCGCATAGGCAAGGCCGGGAACATGCGCGGCGGACTGAAACTCGGCGAACAGCGCATCAATCTCGCCGCGCAGCGGCTCGATGGTCGCGGCGGTGACATCGCTTTGCGCCTGTACCGCTTGGGGCGATGCCAAAAGCAGCGCCGCGACAAACCATCCTGCCCGCATGTCCATTCTCCCGACCGATTGGCAGGCGGGCTAACATTGCATCAGCGGCTAGGCAATGAAGTCGGCATTGATGGTGACGCTGTCCCCCCATTCGGGCACCGCCTGCGCCGTCATCGGGACCATGAAGCGCTGGGGCTTTTTCCCCGGCAGCGCGGGGCGCTCGATCTCGAGGATGTCGCCCGCGCCGAAATTTTCGACCGCGACGACATGGCCCAGCGCGTCACCGCTGGTCGAAACAGCGGCAAGCCCGATCAGGTCGTGATGATAATATTCGCCCTCGCCCAGCGGCGGCAATGCGCTGCGGGGAACGGTCAGCAAAGTGCCGCGCAGCGCCTCGGCGGCATCGCGCGATGCGATTTCGGCAAAGGCCGCGACGGCGCCCTGATTGGCAGGGCGGATGGATTTCAGCGTCAGTCGGCGGTCGCCTGCAGCAAATGCGGAATAGCGGCGCAGACTGCCCGCATCATCGCCGAACAATTTCAGCCGCACCTCGCCCCGCACGCCGTGCGCACCAGCAATGGCGGCCAGCGTAACGGGGCGGTTGGGATCAACCAAGGCTCAGCTTTCGGTCTTTTCTTCGCCAGCTGCTTCAGCCGGTGCCTCTTCGGCGGCCGCTTCCGGAGCGGCTTCTTCGGCAGCTTCGGCAGCAGGCGCTGCTTCTTCCGCAGCTTCGGCAGCAGGCGCTTCTTCGGCAACCGGCGCTTCTTCGGCGGCCGCTTCGGGGGCAGCTTCTTCGGCGACCGCTTCGACTTCGGCGGTTTCGGTCACGGCTTCGGTCGCTTCCGGCGCAGCTTCAGCTGCCACTTCTTCGACGACCTCTTCCACCACCGGCGCGGCGGCAGCGGCAGCGGCAGCCTCAGCAGCTTCGGCCAGCTTGGCGGCCTTGTCTTCCGCGCGGTCCTTGGCCTTCTGGCCCGGAACGCCCTTGTTCGGGTTGTTGCGCGCGGCGCGTTCCTTCACCCCGGCAACGTCGAGAAAGCGCGCGACGCGGTCGGTCGGCTGCGCGCCGACGCTCAGCCAATGCTTGGCGCGGTCGGTGTCGAGCTTGATGCGCTCGGGATTATCCTTGGCGAGCAGCGGGTTATAGCTGCCAATGCGCTCGATGAACTTGCCGTCGCGCGGGCTGCGCGAATCCGCAACCACGATCTTGTAATAGGGGCGCTTCTTGGAACCGCCACGCGAAAGACGAATTGAGGTAGCCATTAGTAAGTCCTTTTCCGTGTTAATTCAGTTTGTTGGTTGAAATCATTTTTTCTTGAGCAAATTTGCAAGGTCCGGCGGCATCCCGCCGCCACCGCCAAGCCCGGGCATCCCGCCCATGCCGCCGGGCATACCGCCGCCCATTCCGGGCAAACCGCCGCCGCGCCCGAACATTGCACCCAGGCCCTTCAATCCACCCATTTTGCGGATCTTCTTCATCGCCGTTGACATTTCCTGATGCATTTTCAGAAGCTTGTTAACCTCTTGCACCGTCCGCCCTGCCCCGTTGGCGATGCGGATCTTGCGCTTGGCGTTGACGATTTCGGGCCGCGCACGTTCTTTGGGGGTCATCGACGAGATGATGGCGTCGAGGTGCAGCAGCACCTTGTCGTCCATATTGCTGGCGGCCATCTGCGCCTGCGCCTTTTTAAGGCCCGGGATCATCCCGGCGAGCGCGCCTAGCCCGCCCATGCGGCGCATCTGGCCCAGCTGCGCGCGCAGGTCGTTAAGGTCGAACTGCCCCTTCGCCAGCTTGGCCGCCATCGCCTCGGCCTCGTCGGCCTGAATGGTCTCGGCGGCGCGCTCAACCAGGCTGACGACGTCGCCCATGCCCAGGATGCGCCCGGCGATGCGGCCGGGATGAAAGGGCTCGATGGCATCCAGTTTTTCGCCCGTGCCGGCGAACTTGATGGGTTTGCCCGTCACCGCGCGCATCGACAGCGCCGCGCCGCCCCGCGCATCGCCGTCCATGCGCGTCAGCACGACGCCGGTCAGCGGCACCTGGTCGGTGAAACGCTGCGCCACCTGCACCGCGTCCTGACCCGTCAGGCTGTCGACGACGAGCAGCGTCTCGGTCGGCGCGGCCACGTCGGACACGGCGCGCATTTCGTCCATCAGCTGCTGGTCGACGTGCAGGCGGCCCGCCGTGTCGAGCATCAGTACGTCAAAGCCCTGCAGCTTTGCCGCCTGCAACGCGCGGCGGGCGATTTCCACTGGCTGCTGGCCCGCAATGATCGGCAGCGTCGCGACGTCAACCTGGCCACCCAGCGTCGCCAGCTGTTCCTGCGCCGCCGGGCGGTTGACGTCGAGCGACGCCATCAGCACCTTTTTGCGCTCTTTTTCCTTCAGCCGTTTGGCGATTTTGGCAGTCGTTGTGGTTTTGCCCGACCCCTGCAGACCCACCATCATGATGATAGCGGGCGGGGCAACGTTCAAATCCAGCTCGGCCGCCTCTGCCCCCAGCATGTCAGTCAGCGCGTCATTGACGATCTTGACGACCTGCTGTCCCGGCGTGACCGAGCGCAGCACATTCTGGCCAACGGCCACTTCGGTGACCTGATCGACAAAGCTGCGTACCACCGGCAGCGCGACATCGGCCTCAAGCAGCGCGATGCGCACCTCGCGCATCGCGGCGCGCACGTCGGCTTCGGTCAGCGCACCGCGACCGCGCAGCTTTCCGAACACATCGCCAAGCCGCTGGCTCAGACTGTCGAACATAGGTCCAAATCCCGTTTGATTCGTCCGTTCCGGCGCCCCAACGCAAAGCGCGCCGGTGAGCGAAACCTCGCCAACCAGCGGCTATCCGTGGACAGACTTACCGTCGCGGATGATCCTGTTCATCGGCAGACACGAATCTGCCGACACGCGGCGCCCCTAAAGCAACCGGCCCGCAAAAGCAAGCTGGGGTCGGGATGGCAGAACAAAGGCGAAATTTACCAAATCCTCATATCTGACGGGCATCTCCGGTCGCAGGACCAGCGGGGGCTCATTTATTGCCATGACGGGCTATGCCGACCAACTTTACAGCGAACAGGAAGCGCCCGTTGCTATAAAAGCGCGCCGCGACGTGATTACCGGCGGTATCATCGTCGCCGCGGCCATTTTGTTTGTCGGCACGGGCAGCTCGGTGCTCACCCAGGTGGTGGAATCGGTCGCCGGGATCGGCGGCGGTCCCGACCGGGTGCTGGCCGCCGCGCTCATCCTCAACATTGCGCTGATGCTGTTCGGCTGGCGGCGTTACCGCGACCTGCTGGTCGAGGTGCAGGAACGCAGCGCCGCCGAGGAGCGCGCCCGCCATCTGGCCGACGTCGATCCGCTGACGGGTTACCTTAACCGCCGCGCCTTCATGGAAGCTGGCGCCGAAGTCGCGGCCAAAGCGCTGCCCGCGGGGCGCGAAGTCACGCTGTTTCTGGTCGATCTCGACCGGTTCAAGAATGTGAACGATGTTTATGGCCATGCCGTCGGCGATCTGGTGCTGCAGGAATCGGCGCGGCGGTTAGCTGGCACGCTTCCCGCTTCGGTCAAGATTGCGCGGCTGGGCGGCGACGAATTTGTCGCGCTGATGTGCCACGAAACCGACAATGACATGGTCGAGCGGCTGGCCGGCCAGCTGATCGCCGCGATGGAAGCGCCGATCACCTCGCAGGGACGCGCCGTGCGCGTCGGCGCATCGATCGGCATCTCCCGCGCCGATGACCATGACAGCAGCATCGAAACGCTGATCCGCCGCGCCGACATTGCGATGTACCACAGCAAGGGACTGGGCCGGAATCGCTTCAGCTGGTTCGAACCCGGCATGGAACTTGCCGTTCAGGACCGCAACCAAATCGAAAATGGCATCCGCGACGGCCTGCCGCGCGGCGAATTTGTTCCCTATTTCGAACCGCAGGTCGACATTGCGACGGGCGCGCTCAAGGGCTTTGAGATGCTGATGCGCTGGCATTCGCCGCAGCTTGGCCTGGTCATGTCCGACCGCTTCATTCCCATCGCCGAGGCCTCGGGGCTGATTGCCGAACTGTCGACCGACGTCACCCGCCGGGCGCTGGAAATTGCCAAGCATTGGGATCCCTCGCTGACGCTGGCCATCAATATCTCGCCGCAACAGCTCAAAGACCCCTGGTTTTCGCAAAAGTTGATGAAGCTGCTGGTCGAAACCGGCTTTCCGTCGAACCGGCTTGAGGTCGAAATCACCGAAACCTCGTTGTTCGAAAATATGGCCTTGGTGCGATCCATCGTTACCAGCCTGAAAAATCAGGGCGTGTCGCTCAGCCTGGACGATTTCGGCACCGGATATTCCTCGCTGTCGCATCTGCGCGCACTTCCTTTCGACCGGATCAAGGTTGATCGCAGCTTTGTGACCGCGATGAAGGAAAGCGAAGACGCCGCCGCCATTGTGCAAGCCATCGTGCGGTTGGGCGAAAGCCTGGGCATGCCGATCACTGCCGAGGGCGTGGAGGATGAAGCCATCGCTCGCGAGCTCGCCAAACTCGGCTGTTCCAAGGCGCAAGGGTGGCATTATGGCAAACCTGCGTCGGCATCGGACACGCGCCGGATGCTCGCGGCGCGCGGCTTGCTGCCCGCGCGCGCCGCGCCGGTCAGCGCCGACGACGACGCGGCCAAGCCCGAACGAGCGCGCCGCTCGGCCTGACGCGCGCTGGACTTGCACCCGCCCACCCCCTAAATGCCGCCGTCAATGGCGGACCATTTCCTCAAAATGCACGGGCTGGGCAATGACTTCGTCATTGTCGATGCGCGCCAGCAAGCGGTGTCCATGACCCCGGCCCGCGCGCATGCCATTGCCGACCGCCGCCATGGCATCGGCTGTGACCAGGTTATCCTGCTCGAACCTTCTGAAGCCGCCGACGTGAAGATGCGCATCTTCAACGCCGACGGCGGCGAGGTCGAGGCGTGCGGCAACGCCACGCGCTGCGTTGCTACGCTGCTCGATGGCCCGGCGACCATCGAAACGCTGGGCGGGTTGCTCCATGTCAGCACCAACGAGGGCCTGGCTGAGGTTGAACTGGCCGAACCCTTGTTCGACTGGGAACATATCCCGCTCGCCATGCCAATGGATACCGCCGACATGCCGGTCGGCTGGGGCACGCTGGAACGCCCGGTGGCGGTCAATGTCGGCAATCCGCACGTCGTCTTCTTTGTTGACGACGCCGACACCGTTGCGCTCGGCGAACTTGGGCCCCAGATCGAAACCGACCCGCTCTTTCCCGAACGGGTCAACGTCAATGTTGCGAGCGTGACTGGCCCTGCGGCGCTGAAGCTGCGCGTCTGGGAACGCGGCGTTGGTTTGACCCAGGCCTGCGGGACGGGCGCCTGCGCCACCGCCGTTGCCGCCATCCGCAGCGGGCGGGTCACCAGCCCGGTTGCGGTTGACCTGCCCGGCGGGCGGCTCACCATCGGCTGGTCGGCGGGCGGGCCGATCCGCATGGCGGGGCCGGCCACGCCGGTGTTCGAGGGCGAAACCGACTGGAACCGCTTCGGATGAGCGGCCCCGACGTCATCAATTTCGGCTGCCGCCTGAATATCGCCGAGGGCGAAGCGATGCGCCGCGCCGCGACGGGCATCGGCGCCGCGACCATCATCAACAGCTGCGCCGTCACCCACGCCGCCGAACGCGAGGCCGCGCGTGCCGTCCGCCGCGCCGCCCGCGCGCACCCGGACCGCCCCATCTATGTCACGGGCTGCGCCGCTGAAACATCGCGCGCCGCCTTTGCCGCCATGCCCGAAGTCGCAGGCGTCGTCGCCAACAGCGACAAAGCGCACCCCGCCGCCTGGGCGCGCCCGGGCGCGCTGGTCAGCACGCCGCTGATGGACCGGCGCGACGCCTTTGCCCCGGTGGTCAGCGGGGCGGGCCATGCGCGCGCCTTTTTTGCGATCCAGACCGGCTGCGACCACCGCTGCACCTTTTGCATCATCCCCTTTGGCCGGGGGAACAGCCGGTCGGCGCCAGTTGCCGACGTCATTGCCGCAATCGAGCAGGTCGTGGCGCGTGGCCAGCGCGAGGTGGTGCTGACCGGCGTGGACCTGACCAGCTATGGCCACGACCTGCCAGGCACGCCGACCCTGGGCGCGCTGGTTGAGCGCATCTTGGTGGCCGTTCCCGCGCTGCTCCGGCTGCGGCTGTCTTCACTCGATTCCATCGAGATCGATCCGCTGCTGTTCGAATTGCTGACCGGTGAGGCGCGGATGATGCCGCATGTGCATCTGTCGCTCCAAGCGGGTGACGATATGATCCTCAAACGCATGAAACGTCGCCACGCCCGCGCCGATGCAGTGCGGCTGGTCGAGCGGTTGAAGGCCGCGCGCAGCGAAATTGCCATCGGTGCCGACCTCATCGCCGGCTTCCCCACAGAGGACAACGCCATGGCTGCCAACACGCTGGCGCTGGTTGGTGATTGCGCGATTGCCTTTGGCCATATCTTTCCCTTCAGCCCGCGCCACGGCACGCCCGCCGCACGCATGCCGCAGGTCGATCCGGCGGTCGCGCGGGAGCGCGCGGCAAGGCTGCGGGCAGCATGCACCGAACAGCTTGAGACATTGAAATTGGAAATGATCGGAACGCGCCAGATGATGCTGGTCGAGAATGACGGACACAGCGGCCATGCCGAGAATTTTGTGCAGCTAACGCTTGATGCTGCGGCACGCCCAGGGGAAATCTTGCCGGTGACGATGACCGACAAATCGGGCAATGCCCGCGCGCTCGAAATGGCCGCGGCATGAGCAGCAGCTGGACCGAGCGGCTGTTCGGCGGCCTCAAGCGCACGTCGGAACGACTTGGCGAGAATCTCGCCGGGCTGACCGGCAAGGCGTCGCTGGATGACGACGATCTCGACCGCATCGAAGAGGCGCTGATCACCGCTGACCTCGGCCCGGCCATGGCCGCGCGCATCCGCGAGCGGCTCGCCGCCGGACGTTTCGACAAGCCGTTCGATGACGCCGCGCTGCGCGCGATACTGGCGGAGGAAATCACCGCCGTGCTGGCTCCCGTCGCAGAGCCGCTGGAGATTGATGCCTTCCCGCGCCCGCAGGTCATCCTCGTCATCGGCGTCAACGGGTCGGGCAAAACCACCACCATCGCCAAGCTCGCGCATCTGTTCCAGGAACAGGATTATGGCGTCATGCTGGTCGCGGGCGACACCTTCCGCGCCGCCGCCATCGGCCAGCTCAAGGTCTGGGCCGAGCGGCTGGGGGTGCCCATCGTCGCGGGTCCCGAGGGCGGCGATGCGGCGGGCATTGTCTTCGACGCGGTCAAGCGCGCGACCGCCGAGGGCATCGACGTGTTGATCGTCGACACCGCGGGCCGTCTGCAAAACAAGCGCGAACTGATGGATGAGCTCGCCAAGATCCGCCGCGTGCTGGGGCGCATCAACCCTGCTGCGCCGCACGATGTGGTGCTGGTGCTCGACGCAACGACGGGGCAAAATGCGCTGTCACAGATCGACGTGTTCCGCGAGGTCGCCGGCGTCACCGGGCTGGTCATGACCAAACTCGACGGCACCGCGCGCGGCGGGGTGCTGGTCGCTGCCGCCGAGCGCCACGGCCTGCCCATCCACGCGATCGGCATCGGCGAAAAGATGGACGATCTGCGCCCGTTCAAGCCCGCCGAGCTTGCCAATGCCATTGCTGGAAATTTGAGATGACCGAAGAAACCGCTGCCGCTGCTCCCAAGAAAGGCGGCTTCCTCCCCTTTCTGATCGATTTCGGGCCGCTCCTGGTCTTTTTTGCGGTGTTCAAATTGACGCAGGACGGCGATGGCGCCTTTGCCGCCACTGCCGCCGCCATTCGCGGTACCCTGGCCTTTATGGTGGCGATCACGATCGCGCTGGTGGTTTCCAAATGGAAGCTGGGTCGCGTGTCGCCGATGCTGTGGATGTCGGCGGTGCTGGTGCTGGGCTTCGGCGCGCTGACCATTTACCTCAACGACCCCAAATTCATCCAGATCAAGCCGACGATCATTTACGCGGGCTTCGCCGCCATCCTGCTCGGCGGCTGGTGGCGCGGCAAAGCGATGCTCAAATTTCTGCTCGAGGCGGCTTATGACGGCCTTGATGAAGCCGGCTGGATGAAATTGTCGCGCAACTGGGGACTGTTCTTCGCAGGCCTGGCGCTGGCGAACGAGGTGATGCGCGCGGCGATGGATTTCGACCTGTGGCTGACGGTCAAGGTGTGGGGCGTCACCACGGTCACCTTCCTGTTCGCCATGTCGCAACTGCCGCTGATGATGCGCCATGGGCTGGCATTGCCCGAAAATGCGGACGACGCGCAAAAATCTTGAGCATCGCCGGGGACGCGCGCATAGCGCGACACATTCAATCACAAACAGGGGAGCAATATATGGCGAAGTTTTTCGGAAATCTGCACGCGGTGCTCGGGGTGGGTTTTGTCGCCGCGATTCTGCTGATGGTGGGGATCGCCCCCGCTGGCGATCTGGAACAACAAGCAATCCGCTGGCTCCATACCTTCTTCGGCATCCTCTGGATCGGCCTCCTCTATTATTTCAACTTTGTGCAAATCCCGACGATGCCGACCGTGCCCGCCGAATTGAAACCCGGCGTGTCCAAATATATTGCACCCAAGGCGCTGTTCTTTTTCCGCTGGGGCGCGGCGCTGACGGTACTGATGGGGCTGATCATCGCGGCGCGCGCCGGATATCTGGTTCCCGCGCTGACGCTAGATCCAACTTACCGGCTGATCGGCGTCGGCATGTGGCTGGGCCTGATCATGGCGTTCAACGTGTGGTTCGTGATCTGGCCGGCGCAGCAAAAAGCGCTGGGCATGGTCGAGGCCGATGACGCCACCAAAGCCGCCGCCGCCACGCGCGCGATGATTTTCTCGCGCACCAACACGTTGCTGTCGATCCCGATGCTATATGCGATGATCGCGTTCAACGGGGGGTAAGGCCTTCCGCCACTGCCGCGGCATGGTCAGCGGCGTTGTGCACATAATGCGCGACGCCCATGGCCATGCCGGCGGCCATCATATCGTCAATTTCGCGCACCAGCCGCGCCGGGCGTCCGGTCCACAGCTCGCGCGCGCCGATTTGCTTGTGCTGCGGCAACAGCGCGCCCGCGCCCAGCATCGCTTCGCTGCCGATCACGCAGCCGTCCATCACGATCGCGCCCAGCCCGACGAAAGCGCGGTCGTGCAGGATGCAGCCATGGATCATCGCCATATGACCGATCAGCACATCTTCGCCGATCAGCGTCGGATAGCCCTCGGGCGGACGGCCCGGTCCCGGGCCGTCGCAATGGATGACCGTGCCGTCCTGAATATTCGACCGCGCGCCGATCTTGATGACATTCACATCGGCGCGGATGACGCAGTTATACCACACGCTCGCTTGCGGTCCGATTTCGACATCGCCGATGATGCGGCACCCGGGCGCGATGAACGCGCTCGCATCGATCCGCGGCGTCTTGCCGTGCAGGGGGATGATCGAGACATCGGGACGGTGTGTCATCCTCAATCCCCCAGTCCTGGGAACATCCCGCCCCATTCAACAATGGGCAGAATTGAGGCATAATCATCGGTCCAGCCGCGAAAGCCCGGCTTGGCCTCGGTTGCGGTCCAGACGTTGGGCAGGTCCGCCTTGTCGCGCTCCACCAGCGGCCCGGTGAGCGCCGCCAACCGCGATGGATCGCTGGAAAAGGCCACCCAGGTGGACCCGGTTGCGCCATCGGCCTCGGCCTTCTTGGTCGGGGTATCGAGCCGCACCGCCGTTGCCCAGCCGCGCCGCCGCGCTTCGTCCGCCAGCACCGGTTCCAGATTGAAGAAACGGTTGGAGATATGCACCAGCAATATGCCGCCGGGTTTCAGCGACCGGTTATAGATCCCGAACGCCTCGCTGGTCAGCAAGTGCAGCGGGATGGCGTCGGATGAAAAGGCATCGATGGCGAGCAGATCATAGCGCCCAGCGGGCTGTTTCGCGAGTTCGATGCGCGCATCGCCCACCAGCATCCGCGCGTCGGGCGTGCATTTGGGGACAAACAGGAACTGGCCGCTATCCTTGGCAATATCGACCATTGCCTGATCGATTTCATAAAAATCCCACGCCTGGCCCGGTTGGCGATAACAGGCGAGCGTGCCGGTGCCGAGGCCGACGATGCCGATGCTGGCACCGCTGCCGAACAATGTTGGCGCCGCGCGCAGCGCAATGCCGATGCCCGACTGTCCGGTATAATAGGTCGTCGGGGTCAGCTCGCGCCCCTTGGCGGTCAGCATCAGTCCGTGCAACGTCGTGCCATGCGCCAGCATGCGGCGCTTCAGCTGGTCATCGTCGCGCACCGTATACACGCCAAAATAGCTGCGCGTGCGGTTGCCCTCGATACTTTTCGCAATCGTGGTTGCACCGCCAACCGTAAACATCACCAGCGCCAGGCTGGTCGCGAAAGCCCAGCGCCAGGGAATGACCAGCAACCCGATCAGCACCGCCAGCCCGATGGCGGCAAGCTGCATATTGCCGGCGTCCCAGCGATTGGCATAGGGCATGGCCACCACCGCCGCGAGCGCGACCAGCCCCGCCACCGCCAGCCGCGCCGTGGTCGGGTGCAGCTTGAAGCGTTCGGCCCAGGGCAGCAGCGCAGGCAGCGGCAGCAGCAGCGCGGCCGCCACCACCAAAATCGGATGTTCGTACACCCAGTCGAACAGCAACGGCGCAAACAGCGCCGCGAACAACCCGCCGAGCGCGCCGCCCGCCGACATCACCAGATAGAAAAGCGTCAGCCGATCGGTTTCGGGGCGCAGTTCATACAGATGGTTGTGCAGCGCCGTCGACACCACGAACAGCATGACGAGGCTGGCTCCCGCCACCAGCAGCGAGCCGTTCGAATGGCTGAGCATCGACAGCCCGCCCGCAATCAGCAGAAAGGCGGGCGCGATCATGCGGATGGTGTCTGCCGTGCGCGGCCAGTTGCCGAAGGCAAAGACAAAGCTGAGCAGATAGAGCCCCAGCGGGATCACCCACAGCAGCGGCATCGCGAAAATGTCGGTGGTCAGGTGCGTCGTGGTCGAAAGCATCAGCCCCGACGGCACGGCGGCGAGCAGCAGCCAGTGGACCATACGCCCTGCGCTGGGGCGCGGGCTGGTGGGCGCTGCATGCACCGCGCCGCCCGCCGACCAGCGCGCGCGGGCGACCTGCAGCACGAGCAGCGCGAGCACGCCATAACCGACCGCCCAGCCCCAGCTTTGCGTGGCGAGCGGCATCAATGGTTCGACCAGCAACGGATAGCTCAGCAGCCCTGAAAAGCTGCCCAAATTCGACGCGGCATAGAGCGCATAGGGGTCCGCCGCATTCCCATCGGCCGCGAACCAGCGCTGCATCAACGGGGCCTGCGCCGCCACCGCAAAGAACACCGGGCCAATCGATGCGGCGAGGAACAGCGGCACCCACAGCGCCTCCTGCCCCGCCGCGGGCGGTGCTATATTGGCAAGGCCCACGGGCAGCCACAATGCGGCAACCGCCAGCAACGCAATATGCACAATTGCCTGCCGCCGCACCGCAAAACGCCCGAGCCAATGCGCATAGGCATAGCCGCCCAGCAGCAACGCCTGATACACCAGCATCGCGCTGTTCCACACCGCGGGCGCGCCGCCGAGTTGCGGCAACGCCATGCGCGCCACCATCGGTTGCACCATGAACAGCAGGAAACTGCCAACAAAGATGGTCAGGGTGAAAAGCCAGCGGCTGGCGCTGGTCGTGGCCGTTACTGTCATCAATTATCCATTGAGCAACCGCGCGGCGTCGCGCGCATAATAGGTCAAAATGCCCGATGCTCCCGCGCGTTTGAACGCCAGCAACGTTTCCAATATCAGCGCGTCACGGTCGCCCGCGCCTGCCGCAGCCGCGGCCTCGATCATCGCATATTCGCCCGATACCTGATAGACGAATACGGGCACTTTGAACCCTTCGGCGACGCCCCGCACAATGTCCAGATAGGGCAGTCCCGGCTTCACCATCACGCTGTCCGCGCCCTCGGCGATGTCCAGCGCCACCTCGCGCAGCGCCTCGTCCGAATTGGCTGGGTCCATCTGGTATCCGCGCTTGTCGCCCTTCAGCAGCCCGCGCGAGCCCACCGCATCGCGGAACGGCCCATAGAAGGCACTCGCATATTTGGCGGCATAGCTCATGATCTGGACGTCATGGAACTCCGCGGCCTCCAGCGCCGTGCGGATGGCGCCGATGCGCCCGTCCATCATGTCGCTCGGCGCAATAATGTCGGCCCCGGCGCGTGCCTGGTTGACCGCCTGCCCCACCAGCATCGCCACCGTTGCATCATTGACCACCGCGCCCGCCGCATCGACCAGCCCGTCCTGCCCGTGGCTGGTATAGGGGTCGAGCGCGACATCGGTCAGCACACCAATGGCATCGCCATGCGCCGCCTTGATCGCGCGGATCGCGCGGCACATGAGGTTATCGGGATTCAGCGCTTCCGAACCATCGGCGCTGCGCTTTTCGGCGGGCGTGTTGGGGAACAAGGCGACGCAGGGGATGCCCAGCGCAATCGCCTCGCCTACGCGTTCGACGATCCGGTCCACCGACCAGCGCGACACGCCGGGCAGCGTCGCAATTGGCTCTTCGACACCCTGGCCATCGGTGACGAACAAGGGCCAGATCAGGTCGGCGGTGGTCAGCGCATTTTCGGCGACCAGCGCGCGGCTCCATGGGGTTTTGCGGGTGCGGCGCAGGCGCGTCGCGGGATAGGCTCCATCGCTCATGCCCGCTTGATACGGTTTATCGGCAGGAGCGCAAGGCGCGCGCTCAAACGGATTCAAAGGCCGCCACCCGCGCGCTTGGCCGCCGTATCGGCGAGCGAGCCGAGCAGCGGCTGCGGCAGCACCGGCGCCGCTGCCACCGGCGCCAGCGCCGCGCCCGGCTTCACCGCCGTCAGCTCGCGGATACGCGCGCGGAAGGCGGCGAGTTCCTTGCCCTCCAGCTGCGCGCGCGTGACGAACGTCACCGACGCCGGATTGACGGCGCGGCCGTTGCGATACAGTTCGTAATGCAGGTGCGGCCCGGTCGACAGGCCGGTCGAGCCGATATAGCCGATCAGCTGGCCGCGCGATACGCGCTGGCCGCCCGACACGGCAATGCGGCTCATATGGCCATAGCCCGACCCCAGCCCGCCGCCATGGTTGATGCGCACATAATTGCCATAGCCGCCGTTGCGTCCGGCATAGGTCACGGTGCCGTCGGTCACGGCATAAATGGGCGCGCCATAACCGCCGCCGAAATCGATGCCGCTGTGCATACGCAGATAGCCGAGAATCGGGTGACGCCGCATGCCGAAGGTCGAGGTCACGCGCCCCGCCGTCGGCCGCGCCATGCCGCCGCGCGTCTGGCCCACGCCCGACGCCTCGAACCAGCTTGTCCGGCCGCCGGTCGTCCATTCGATCATCGCGACCTTTTGCCGTCCGCCGCGCACGAGGCCCGCATAGAGCAGCTTGCCCACCTCGCTTTCGCCCGTTTCGGCGCGGCGGTGGGCGACGATGATGTCATATTCGTCATCGGCCAGTACCTCGCTGCCGACCGCAATCTGCTGGTTGATAACGCGCAGATAGGATTGAACCGCGCTCGCAGGCGCTCCCGCCGCGCGCGCGGAGCGATAGAGGCTGTCGCCCACCCGCCCGCGAATGCGTAGCGGCGTTGCGTCGACCGCAATCGGAATCCGGCGCAGCACCAGCCGCCCGTCGATGCGCTCCATCTCTACCCGCAAATCAAAGCGCGCGCGCATGGCCAGCGCGTCAACGGGGCGCGGCATGGTGCGCGCGGCGCGGCGGCCGAGCACCAGGTCAATGCGTGTGCCGGGGGCAAGCTGGCCAAGCGCGCCCGCTGCGTTCAACTGGCTGGTCAGCGCGCGCGCATCGGCGCTGCCCACCCCGGCACGCTCGAGCACGCGGGCAAAGCTGTCGCCGCGCCCCATGGTAGCGGTCAGTTCGATCTGCGGGCGTTCGGGCGTCTGCGCCAGCGGGCGCACCGCATCGGTCGCCGCCATGCGCCGCCCGGTGTCGCTGCCAAAGGCCAGCGGGGTGATGGTCAGTGCGCGTGCCTCGTCAAAGTCGCGCGGGCTTGCCGCCGGGGGGCTCGCACCAACAATCGGCGGCATACCGGGATAGGTCGACAGCGCCGCGCCGCACAGCAGCACAAGCGTGCCCAGTCCGCGCCACCAATCGCGCGAGCCGATATCGCTGCCTAGGTCTGGGACCAGATCGACGCTATCGATCCAGTCGCGCAGCTCGGCCAAACGTCCGCCGCCGCGCCCATGGCGCGCAGGCGCCTGCGCCACCGGCGCAAAGGCCATAGCGTCAGCCATGGTCAGCGCCGCCGTGCCCGACGTCATCCCCGCAAGTGGCTCATGCCGCTGAAACAAATGGCAACCCCTGCCCGATCAACCGCGCCGCCCGCGTCATCGCGGTGCAGCCAGCGGCAACGACCCTCCAAACTGCGGCTTTAGTGTAAAGTTTGACGGTTAAAGTCAATTTAACGGATTCGGGGCGGGGCAAGGGTGCGGCAGGGCGTGGCGGGGGTGCGGTTGTTCGACCGTGCCATGGGAATACGCTTTGCCGTGTTCCCGTCTCGCGTACCGCCCGAGTTCGGGAATAACGCAAATGGTGACCGTAATTTAAAGTGGCGCCGGAATTTTGGCATTTCCATTTTAGAGAAAGCGCCCTGCCGAAAAAACGACGCATCGCTTTCGATGTTGAAAAAGACAATTTATAATTCTGAAATAATGCTCTTCTGTAATTTCGTACAATGCCCTGATACGAAATGGTAATGGGTCTATTTCGGGAAGAAGTATCAGAATATCGCAAAACTCGCCTTCACGGCGATGTTGTGCTTTCCCAGCCAATTTCGACTCGGGTCATGGTGCTCGCTTTGTTTGGCATCATCGCCATCGCCGCAACATGGGTTTCGCTTGGAACTTACGCACGAATTGAGACCGTGCCAGGTATACTTGTCACCGATGTTCCATCTGCAAAGGTTGTTGCCACGCAAGCTGGCATCGTGACGGAGCTGCACGCCAGCGAAGGAAAGTTGGTGCAGGCCGGTGATCGCTTGGCCGTGATCAATCTTGATCGCACAGCTGCCAGTGGCGAGACGGTCGCTAGCCGGAGCTTGAGCGCGCTCGCGGCACGGCGGGAACTCGCCGAGTTACAGGTCGGGCTGTCGGCGCAGCGCGCGTCAGCCGAATCGGCGCGACTGGCAGCGACGATTGCGGCGGCCGAACAGCAAGTAGCGAGCCTGCGAGAGCAGATCGAACTGCAAAAGCAGGTGGTCCTGTCGAACCAGAATATGTTTGACCAGATTGCCACCGTTGTCGATCGCGGTTTCGTCAGCAAAGTCGAGTTTGAACGCCGTCGCCAAAGTTTGATTTCTTCACAGCAGCAATTGGCAACTCTGCGACAGCAGGAAGCAGCGCGGCTCGCTGATTCCGTCCAGGCCCGGGCGCAGATGCGCAGCCTATCCGTTGAATCGGCTCAAACGGTTTCCGACATTCAGTCGGGGTTACAGGGCGTTGCTCAACAGCAAGCACAGCTGGAGGGCGAGCAGGGCTATATCGTTTCAGCTCCCATTGCTGGGCGCATAACCGTGCTGCAAACCGCGAAGGGGCGCACCGCCAGCCCCAATGTGCCACTCATGGTTATCGTGCCCGAAAATAGCGGACTTCGCGCCGAACTCTACGCGCCAACGCGCGCCATTGGCTTTGTGAAATCGGGCCAGGAAACCCGTATCCTGTTCGATGCCTTCCCCTACCAACGCTTCGGCAGTTTCGGCGGAAAGGTGCAGTCCGTGTCGCGCATTGTTGTCGATCCGCGTGAAACCGAGGTTCCGATCAAGCTTGAGGAAACGGTCTACCGCGTCACCGTGGCGCTCGATAAACAAGCCGTGTCGGCCTATGGTGAAAATGTCCCGCTACAGCCCGGCATGACGCTAAAAGCCAATATCGTGCTCGAACGGCAGAGCTTTTTGGCCTGGCTGCTGCAACCGCTCAACGCGGTTTTGAAGCGCACCGCATGACCGCCGCTGTTGATCTGCTGCACCTCGGTGGCAAGCGACGCACCCCCTATATCGCGCAAAGCGAGGGCAGCGAATGCGCCTTGGCGTGTGTCGCCATGGTCGCCAGCTTTCATGGGTATGAAACTGACCTGATTGCACTGCGTCAGCGCTATGGCATGTCGCTTAAGGGCGCGAACCTGAAGCAAGTGATTCAGGTGGCTGAGGACATTGGCTTCAACGCACGCCCCTTGCGCGGCGAGATTGAAGATTTGCCGCACCTCTCGCTCCCGGCGATCCTGCATTGGAACCTGAACCACTTCGTCGTGCTGACGAAGATCAGCACCGGAATTCGCGGTACCCGCTATCATATCCACGACCCGGCACGCGGTGCTCTCATCCTAACGAGGGACGAATTTTCGCGGCATTTCACCGGCGTTGCGCTCGACCTCCTCAAATCAGAGAGCTTCAAGCCCAAGATCGACCGGCGCGATTTGCGCATTGGCCAGCTTTGGTCATCGATGTCGGGCTTTTGGCAAACCATTCGCCAGGTCGTCCTGCTGTCGCTGGTTTTGCAATTTGTGGTGCTGGCAACGCCCTTTTTCCTGCAAATTTCTATCGATACCGTATTTCCCAGCTTTGATTATGACCTGCTGTTGATGTTGGCGCTTGGTTTTGGCGGGCTGACCATCATCAATTTCATGGCGAGCTGGCTGCGCTCGCTCATTCTGGTGACGCTCAGCAATTCGCTGTCCTATCAGGTTATCGTCAACCTTTTCCGCCATCTCGTGCGCTTGCCGCTCGACTGGTTCGAAAAACGCCATGTTGGCGACATTGTTTCGCGTTTCGGTTCGACGCAGCCAATCAGCCAACTGCTCAGCCAGGGCATGATCGCCGCCTTCATTGATGGTGCGATGGCGCTGCTGACGCTCACACTGATGTTCATCTACTCGGGCGTTTTGGGCGGCGTGGCCGTTGCGGCCCTTACCCTTTATATCGTGGTTCGCCTCGCGTTCCTGCAAGCGCTGCGCCTGCGCAATCTCGACGTAATCACAACAGCGGCGAATGAGAACAGCAGCTTTATTGAAACGGTGCGCGGCATCGCGGCCATCAAAGCTTTCGGCCAGGAAGGCAATCGGCAGCGTTTGTGGCAAAAGAAAAAGGCCGATGCCGTCAACGCCCAGATTAAGCTTGGCCGATTGACGGCCGGGTTTGATGCCATCGGCCAGCTCGTGCTTGCGCTCGAAAAGGTGGTCTTTGTTTACCTCGCCATTCGGCTTGCGCTTGATGCCAAACTATCCGTTGGGATGATCTTTGCGTTCCAGGCGTACAAGGACCAGTTTCTCGGGGCGGGAATGCGGCTGGTTGAACAAGCCATCAACTTCAAGATCATTCAGGTCCATCTGACCCGTATATCCGACATTGCGCTTTCCAAAATAGAGGATGGTAGCAAACAACACGACCATAGTGTGCCCGACTATTCTCAGGGCTTTGTGCTCCGCAACGTTCGCTATCGGTACGGGGTTGGAGAGGCCGAGGTACTCAAAGGCATCAATTTGACCGTGCAACCCGGCGAAATTGTTGCACTTGTTGGGCCATCTGGCGGTGGCAAGACAACCTTGATGAAAATCATGATGGGTTTGATCGAACCAACTTATGGTGAAGTTTTGGTCGGCGGCAGATCGTTGCAATCGTTCGAGAAACGAAAAGTACGCCAAATGATTGGCTCGGTGGCGCAGGACGACGAGCTCTTTGCAGGCTCGATCGCCGAGAACATCGCCTTCTTTGATCCTCAAATTGACATGGCACGGGTTGAGGAAGTGGCGCTGCTCGCCTGTATTCTTGGCGACATAGATAAAATGCCGATGCGCTTTGAAACTATGGTCGGCGACTTGGGATCGGCACTTTCAGGCGGGCAAAAGCAAAGAATATTAATTGCTCGCTCTCTGTATACAAGACCGAACGTTATATTTATTGATGAAGGCACCACTCATCTTGATTAGTCAAATGAGCATAATGTTCTAAGCTCTATTTCTTTAATTGGAATAACCACAGTTTTAATTTCACATCGCGAAAGTTTTATGACTTACGCTCATCGGATCATACCAATCGACAACGGAGTTTGTTCATCGATCATAAAACCCCCTACTACAAATGGAAGGAATGAAATATGTTGAAGAACTTGACTAGAAACGATCTTTCTGAGGTTTGCGGTGGCTATTTCAAAGATGAACCTCCGCACGAATGGGAAAAACCTAACGCAATTGATTACTGGTGTTTTTCAGCTGAAAATAACCAAGATCAATCGGACGAAGATAATTGGATTAGTTACAGCGAAATCGTTGTTACAGCAATGGTAGCTGCAAATGTAGTACCTATTTCACAAGGCTCTGCCTTAGCCGACGCTTTTGAACGCATGATAGGTCAATTAAGGGACGAAGCCAATTCCTTCTACCTCTCAGCTGGATGGAGCTTTGTTGTTGCAGGTGGAATTACCGGTTATTCCGACGGAGTAGGAATATTCATTGGCCTCGCTCGTCCCGGGCTTTACATAGGGGCGGGACAAGATGCGTCGGGCGATGGGAATGGAAGCGACCCATCGGCCGACGGCGGCTGGGAATTTGGCGCAGACGGGGTCGTTTATCAGTCCGGCAAAATTCCTATTACGCCCGCCACGCCCGTCTTTTATGATCCCGTAAAAGGGGATTATTATGTTCCCGGGCAAGTTTGGAGTGAACAGCATAAGATGTATCTATATCCGCATGAATTAGATGCCCCGCCCCATTTCAAGAGCGAATTCGATGCAGAACCATTTCCTGAACAGGGTTAAGCAAGGAGCCGATTGTAATCTGAGAATTATTTTCATTTAAACAGAATTGTTTGCTTTTAAAATTGTATCATATTTTAATGGGCATTCCATACTATGAAGCGCCACCTTATTTTTAGCACCATTGCCGCCTGTGTGATGTTATCGAGCTGCAGCTCGGCGGCATCTAAAGGTGCAACCTTTAGAATAATTGGCAGAATTGATAATGATTTATTGATTAGATTTATCTCGGATATCGACAAATTTGATAGAATATCAATAACAAGTGAAGGGGGAGATATAGTAGCCGCATCGAAGATAGCCCGCCTCGTTAAAGAAAGAAATATCGACGTTGACGTAGTTAGATATTGTTTATCTGCCTGCTCTCAGATGATACTTCCGGCAGCCAGATCAATTTATATTGAGAGAGATGCCATTATAGCAATGCACAATAGCCCTTTAACGTTGGGTTATTTATTAAAAGTCAGCGGATTTGAACGTTATTCACAAAAATATGAAACGTTAGTTAGTATAGAAAATTCTTTTTACTCTGATTTAGGTGTAGATGCTAATTTTTTAATAAATAGTATTTGGAAGTTAGAACCGATATGTATAGTTGAAAATACGGGTGATCAGGATTTCGCAGGCGTCGCCTTTAAGTACGCATTTTATGTGCCTTCGCGATCACTCTATGAAAAGTGGATTGGAAAATCTGTCGATGGATTCTGGCCCAGCTCAAAAAAGGCATTTTTTGTTTCTGCAAGCAAAAGCATTCCTAAGCGCGTAAATTTATCGTTTGTTTTTGGTGAGGAGAATGAGTCCATTCACATCACGAAAAAAATTGAGTTGTGCGAGAAGGAAGATTTACAGTGATAGGTACGCCGTGCCTAATCTGGGCTGTAGATTGAGGCAAGGCCTCACCAAGTCCCCAATTATGGCGCACAGGGTTACGGTGACACTTTACTTAACCCCTGAACTCACAGGAGTCCTGAAGATGTGGAGCAGTTTACGACAACGATGAAAATTTAGCGGTTAATTAAATTGCTATTGTAATTCTTGCGCTTTACGATGGAGTTATTTGCAAGGATTTCTATGCTGCGTAAACTATCTATAATTGCAGTTATCGCCGCCCTTTTTTTGACGGCGCGCTATATGGTTTATGGAAATATAGCATTTAATGCATTTCATATCATATTTACTTTTCCATTCCTGATGGGCTCCATTTACTTTTTGTTGCGAGACAAATCTCGCGAGCGAGATCGTTGAATGTGCTTGGCAGTAACATGTTGGCTTGCCGTGGGGGTGGCGCAGACGGAGTTTGGGGGGTTTAATAAAGTGTCGCCGTAACACTAGGGAGCCAACGTCTCGCTTCCTTTGACAAGCGCAAAGCAAGACAGATGATTGGCTCTGTCGCTCAAAGTGACAGCCTATTCGCTGGATCGCTTGCTGAAAACATAGCCTTTTTTGACCCTGACATCGATCTAGCGCGCGTTGAAAAGGCTGCAGAGCTGGCCTGCATCCACAATGACATCGAAAAGATGCCGATGCGTTTCAACACCATGGTCGGCGATATGGGCTCTGTATTATCGGGCGGCCAAAAGCAGCGCGTGTTGATCGCCCGTGCTCTATATAATACCCCTAAAATATTATTCCTAGATAAAGGAACCTCTCATCTTGATCCAGAAATCGGAGAAACCCTATTGAAGTCACTGTTATCTTTAAATATAACCATAATTGCAGTAGCTCATCGAGCTAAATCTATCAAAAACGCAAAGCGAGTATTTATCATTGTCGATGGATTGGCGCATGAAAAATTGCAATGATTATAATATCTTTGAAAGGGACATATTATGCTTAGGGAAATCGATACTGGAGAGATGGATCTGGTTTCGGGCGGTAATATTGATGATGATATTATCGTCAATGGCCAAAGGCCCAGTGGCTCAACAATAGATGACGGTGCGTGGGTGTACCAGATGGAGAGAGCAAATTTCGAGAGCGAAATGCGTCGTGCAATTCAGCATGTTGATGGATACTCTGTTACCGTGCAGATTGGAGAGCCGATTCCGTATAACCCGGATGAGTGGGTTGATACCAACGATGATGGGGTAAAGGATACTCCTGAAATTGTTGTAACCTCTAATGCATCCACTTCTGAAATCCGGGCCGCGAATGAGTTGACTAGCTTTGAACTATATCAATGGGGAATTTTAGGCGCCGGGCTATCGGTGTTTCTTGCTGAGTGGGTAGCGGCCCTTTCCGTTACCGAACGGGCAGCTTATGCAGCAGCGGTGGCGGCAGGGGTGCCGCCAGGCACCGCTGCTTGGAACGCCTTTCTTGATGCATCATTCAGATCAAACTTGGATAAAGTACAAAATCCGGAAAATCATGGTTATGATAATATGTTCCTATAATGATACGCCGTTTATCTATTATCCTGATTGCAGGGCACACTCTATCGTGCCCTGCCTTTTAATTATCTCAAATCTATATTGGAGGATTTAAAATGGACAATCGATGGAAAACTATTTCTGGTGTACTTTCATTTGGAGGATTGGTCTGGTTTTTTCTCACTTTGTTCGGTCTTGGATTTTCTCGATACAAATATGCTGCTAGCGAAGTCGGTATTTTGTTTGCTGTACTCGTGGCTGCAGCTTTGGTTAATGATTTAGCTTTTCGTAGGACTATAGGTTAGTGAGTCAGTGATCGGAATCACAGCGACAGTGCACAAATTGGGTGGGGATCATGGAGACGCATTACTTAACCCTGAACTCCCTACGCACGTGAACCAAGTGGGACATGAGCCCCGCGCGCGATCTTAGCGCCATCGCCCCGCGCGAAACCGCTTTCCTACACCCCTAGCCCGTGCCATGCCGCTGCGAACGGCTCTTTCCCATCGTCCTTCCCGCCCGTCAGTCGTCGGCTCCGCGCGCCGCCACGATCCGCTGACTATCTTCACTTAAGGATACAAAGGATACAGTTTCAGTGCGTCTGACGGTATCCTTTGTATCTTTAAGCGCGCTTGACCCCACCCCCACCCACCGCGAACCCCCTTGCGCGCGTGCCCACGCCATGCCAGCTAATGGGCAAGGCCATGGCCACCCGCTCTTCCCCCGTTCGCGCCGTTCTGGGCCCGACCAACACCGGCAAGACCCACCTCGCCGTCGAGCGGCTGTGTGCGCATTCGAGCGGGATGGTGGGCTTTCCGCTGCGCCTGCTCGCACGCGAAGTTTATGACCGCGTCGTCAAGCTGAAGGGCGAGAAACAGGTTGCGCTGGTCACCGGCGAAGAGAGAATCCTGCCCCCTGATGCGCGCTATCTGCTCGGCACCATCGAGGCGCTGCCCGTCGAGCGCGATGTGGCGTTCGTCGCGGTCGACGAGGTGCAGATGGGCGCCGATCCCGAACGCGGGCATATGTTCACCGACCGGTTGCTGCGCGCGCGCGGGCGTGAAGAAACATTGTTGCTCGGTTCGGCGAGCGCCACCGACGTTGTCCGCGCGCTGGTGCCCGATGCCGAAATTACCGCGCGGCCGCGTTTTTCGACGCTCAGCTTCGCGGGCCATTCCAAGCTGTCGCGCCTGCCCAAACGCTCGGCCATCGTCGCTTTTTCGGCAGAGGAAGTTTACGCCATCGCCGAAATGCTGCGGCGTTTTGCGGGGGGCGCGGCGGTGGTGATGGGCGCGCTCAGCCCGCGCACCCGCAACGCGCAGGTCGCCATGTTCGAAGCCGGCGAGGTCGATTATCTGGTCGCCACCGACGCCATCGGCATGGGGCTGAACCTGAATGTCACGCACGTCGCCTTTGCCAGCCTGTCCAAGTTCGACGGCCGCCGCCACCGCCGCCTGCACCTCAGTGAAATGGCGCAGATCGCCGGGCGCGCCGGGCGGCACCAGCAGGACGGCAGCTTCGGCACCATCGGCCAGCCGCAGGGCGGTTTTACGCCGGAGGAGGTGGAGGGGCTAGAGGCGCACCGCTTCGCCCCGCTGCCCAGCCTTTATTGGCGCAACCATGATCCCGATTTCACCAGCCTCAATGATCTGGTCGCAAGCCTGGAAGTTTTGCCCGACCAGCCGATGTTGCGCGCCGCACCGCAGGCGGTCGATCTTGCGGTGCTCAAGCATCTGGCGGGCGATGCTGATGTCAGCGCGGCAGCCCGCAACGCGGATGGGATGCGCCGTCTGTGGGATGTCTGCGGCCTGCCCGATTTCGAACAATTGGGCGCCGAGCATCACAGCCGCACCGTCCTGAAATTGTGGCAATGGCGGATGCAGGGTAACGGCCAGATCGACCGCGACTGGTTCGCCGCTCGGCTGGCGCGGCACAGCAGCACCGATGGTGATATCGGTGCGCTCGCCGCGCGGATCGCCGCCGTGCGGACATTGTGCTTCATCGCGCAGCGCGGCGACTGGATCGCCGATGCTGCGGGTTGGGCTGAAGCGACCGCCGAGCAGGAAGCCAGGTTGTCCGACGCGCTGCACGCCGCGCTGGCACAGCGCTTTGTCGACCGGCGGCTGGCGCTGCTGCTGCGCGATGCCGGACGGCGCGGCGGCGAGCTGCCCGTCGCCATCGGTCCCGAAGGCACGGTCGCGGTCGATGGCGAGCCCATTGGAACGCTGGAAGGTTTCCAGTTTCGCGTCGATCCGGCGGCGCGTGCGGGCGATCACAAGCTGCTGCTCGCCGCCGCCGAGCGCCATTTGCACGCCGAACTGGCGCGGCGGATGCAGGCGCTGGCAGCGTGCGAGGATGGCGCGCTGGCTCTGGTCGGCGCGCGCGGCGAGGCGCCAATGCTCGCGTGGCAGGGACAGCGGGTCGCGCGGCTGGCGCGTGGCCCTTCGCTCACCCGCCCGCTGGTCCAGCTTGAGCCCGCATTGAAACGCCTGGACCCCGCGCTGGGACAGGCGGTGCGCGACCGATTGGCTGCCTACGTCGCGTCGAACCTTGGCAAACATGCTGCGCCGCTGATTGCCATGGCCGACGCCAGCGGCGACCTGTTCACCCCGCCCGCGGTGCGCGCATTGCTCGCCGCGCTTACGGACGGCGGCGGGCAGGCGTCGCGCCATCTGGTCGATGCCGCGCTCGGCGCGCTGACCCCCGATGACCGCAAGACGCTGCGGACCTATGGGCTGCTGATTGGTTCGCTCGATCTCTATCACCCGCAATTGCTCAAGCCCGAAGCGGTGCGCTGGCGCGCGGCGCTGCTCGCGGCGTGGCGCGGGCAAATGCTGCCTGCGCTCCCCCCGGCCGGTGCGGTGCAGGTGGCCAGCGGTGATCCTCATGGACTGCGCATTGCCGGCTTCCGCGCCGTGGGCGATGGCTGGCTGCGCGCCGATATGGTCGAGCGCCTGGCACGCCAGGCGCACGCCGCCCGGCTTCAGGCCGAAGCGCCGGTGAGCGCGCTTCCGGCGCCGGTTGATGCGGACACAGCAGAAGTTGGCGCCGAGCCGGAACCGCTGCCCGGCTTTGCCATCGACCCTGCGCTCGCCACTTCGCTCGGACTCAACGACACAGCGCGGCGACAATTGCTCAGCGCGCTGGGCTTTCGCACCGCAGGTGATCCCGCCGCCGAGCGCTGGCGCTGGACCGGCAAGGTGCGCCGCGCCAAGGTTCGCGAAGCCCGCCCACAGCGCGTGCCAGCCACAGCAGCACCGGCGCGCCACGCCAACCAGCGCGAGGCCAAGCCAGCACAGCGGCTTACGCCAACCGCCAAAGCTGCGCCCCCACCGCGTCCACCGCAGCGGGGCGTCAACAGCCCCTTCGCGGGACTTGCCGAACTAATGGCAGCCGCGCGCAAGCCGTGACCAGCCTGCGTATCGACCGGCTGCTATGGTTCTTGCGCCTCGCGCCGTCGCGCTGTGCCGCGCAGAAACTGGTCGAGACAGGGCATGTCCGCCTCGATGGCCAGCGCGTAAGCAAGCCAGCGCAGCCGGTAAAGGCAGGCGATGTGCTGACCCTGCCGCTGCGCGGGGGCGTGCGCGTCATCGAAATCACCACGGTTCCGGCGCGGCGTGGCCCCGCTGCTGAGGCAACCGAATGCTACCGCGACCGCATTGAAAGTGATTCGCAACATGGTGAAGTCATTGACGGCGGCGCGGCTGCCGCCTTAGGACGGCCAGCGGGAAGGGCGGGCGAGCCATGGGGGCACCCGCCAAGCGGAGCTGAAGAGCCATGACTTATGTCGTCACCGACGCGTGCATCAAATGCAAATATATGGACTGCGTCGAGGTTTGCCCGGTCGATTGTTTCTATGAGGGCGAGAATATGCTCGTCATCAACCCCAATGAATGCATCGATTGCGGCGTGTGCGAACCCGAATGCCCCGCCGAGGCGATTTTGCCCGACACCGAAAGCGGGCTGGAAAAATGGCTGGAGCTCAACAGCAAGTTCAGCGCCGAATGGCCGAACATCACCTCCAAGAAGGACAGCCCCGCCGACGCCGATGATTTCAAGGGCGTCGAGGGCAAATTCGACGCGCATTTCTCGCCCGAGCCCGGCAGCGGCGACTGACCCCTTGAAGGCGGCGGGCGGCGTCGCCATCTGCGTGAATTGTTGGGGTGCGGCGTTCGTTCTGATCTGCCGTTGAATAGTATGAAGGTTTATTCATGATCGATCCGCTGAGCGCACTGGTGCCCGTTGTCGTCGAACAGACGAGCCGTGGCGAGCGCAGCTTTGACATTTTCTCGCGCCTGCTGCGCGAACGGATCGTGTTCGTGACCGGCGAGGTGGAGGATCAGATGGCTTCGCTGATCGTCGCGCAATTGCTGTTCTTGGAATCGGAGAATCCCAAAAAAGATATCTTCATGTACATCAATTCGCCGGGCGGGGTCGTCACGGCGGGTATGGCGATCCATGACACCATGCAATATATCCGGCCGCGCGTCGGCACCTTCTGCATCGGTCAGGCCTGTTCGATGGGCAGTTTCCTGCTTGCGGCGGGTGAGCCGGGGATGCGCGTTGCGCTGCCCAATGCGCGCATCATGATCCACCAGCCGTCGGGCGGCGCGCGCGGCCAGGCGTCGGACATCGAAATTCAGGCGCGTGAAATTTTGCGTATCCGCGCGCGAATGAATGATCTTTATGTGAAGTATACCGGCAAATCGCTCGAAGAAATTGAAAAGGCGATGGACCGTGACAATTTCCTCGAGGCCGAGGAAGCCAAGGAATTCGGCTTGGTCGACCATGTTTTTGGCAGCCGCCCGACCGACGGCGAAGGCGCAGAGAGCAAAGGCGAATAGCCATCGGGTCCGCCGCCAGCAGGCCTTTGGTAACCGCGTTTCTTGACGCCGATTTTGCCGCTTGTGCCCTAAAGGGGCAGGTGGCCGCGTCACCCAATTGCCATATTGTATTTGGGTCGCCAGCCTCTACGATAGCATTTTGCGGGCGAACGACCATGGGTTCGCCCCACAAGGGAAGATAATGACGAAGTTGTCCGGCTCGGATTCCAAGAGCACCTTGTATTGCTCTTTCTGCGGCAAGTCGCAGCACGAGGTCCGCAAACTGATCGCCGGGCCAACGGTGTTCATCTGCGATGAATGCGTCGAGCTGTGCAACGATATCATCCGCGAGGAAATCAAGGGCGGGGTCGCCGCGCGTAAGGATGGCGGCGTGCCGACACCGCTGGAAATCTGCCAGCATCTCGACGCCTATGTCATCGGCCAGAATGTCGCCAAGCGCGTGCTGTCCGTGGCGGTGCACAATCATTACAAGCGGCTCGCCAATTCGGGGCGCGGCGATGATGTGGAATTGGCCAAATCCAACATCCTGCTCGTCGGCCCGACCGGCAGTGGCAAGACGCTGCTCGCACAAACTCTCGCGCGCTTCCTCGACGTGCCGTTTACTATGGCCGACGCGACCACACTGACCGAGGCGGGGTATGTGGGCGAAGATGTTGAAAATATCATCCTGAAACTGCTCCAAGCGTCAGACTATAATGTCGAGAAGGCGCAGCGCGGCATCGTCTATATCGACGAAATCGACAAAATTTCGCGCAAAGCCGAAAACCCCTCGATCACCCGCGATGTGTCGGGTGAGGGCGTGCAACAGGCGCTGCTCAAGCTGATGGAAGGCACCACGGCGAGCGTGCCGCCGCAGGGCGGGCGCAAACATCCGCAGCAGGAATTCCTTCAGGTCGATACCACCAATATCCTGTTCATCGCCGGCGGCGCCTTTGCCGGGCTCGACAAGATTATTGGCGACCGTTTGCAGCGCAAATCGATCGGCTTTGGGGCGCATGTTGCTGCCCCCGACGAGCGCAAGACCGGCGCGATGCTGCGATCAATCGAGCCAGAGGATTTGCTCAAATTCGGCCTGATCCCGGAATTTGTCGGCCGCCTGCCGGTCATCGCGACGCTCGAGGATCTCGACATTGACGCGCTGGTCAAGATTTTGTCCGAGCCCAAGAATGCGCTGGCGAAGCAGTATAAGAAGCTGTTCGATTTGGAAGATGTCCAGCTGACGCTGACCGACGATGCGCTGGTTGCCATCGCCAAGCGTGCGATCGAACGCAAAACCGGCGCGCGCGGGCTGCGCTCGATTGTCGAGGGGATCCTGCTCGATACCATGTTCGAACTGCCCGACCTTGCCGATGTGGTCGAAGTGGTAGTCGACAAGGATGTCGTCGACGGACGCAAGGCACCGGTGCGCGTCTATGCCGACAAAAAGGCGGAGGCCGGCGACGCCGCCTGACGGTTTGCGGTCTGCTGATTCGGCGGGAGCGCGCAATTATGTTGCGTCGCAGCAACAGTGCAAAAAAACTTGCGCGACGCATTGACGCCGCAGCTATGTTAACCGGCTGATTCTAGTTCGCTAATTTTCAGCGGGCACGGTTTGTTACAACTCCCGCCTTGCACTGTCACAATCATGCCATAGAGCGCCGCTTATGGGCCTGTGACCCGTCGTGCGCGCTCTCCCAATTCCGCGCCCCGACTGTTCCACAAACATCAGGGGAAGACCGAACATGCATATCCGTCATTATCTGGCCGCGAGCGTCGCGGCGATCAGCTTTGCCGCCGCGATGGCCGCTCCGGCCTATGCGCAGGAAACCACCGCTGCTGTGCGCGGGACCGTAGACTCTGCTAGCGGTCCGGTCGTCGGCGCAAATGTCACCTTGACGCACGAACCTTCGGGCACGGTCTTCACCACCTCGACCGACTCGGCCGGTAACTTTACCGCAAACGGCCTGCGCATCGGCGGCCCCTTCACGATTTTGATCGAAGCTGAGGGTTTTGAATCGGCGCAGGTGACTGACCTTAATCTTCAGGCCGGTTCGCCTTTCCGTTTGCCGGTAACGCTGCAGGAACAGGCTGCCATTGTCGTGACCGCATCGTCGGTCTCAGGTGCGCTCGCGACCTCAACCGGTCCGATTACCGCGCTCGGCCGCGAAGAAATCGAAGGCGTCGCCTCGATCAATCGCGACGTTCGCGACCTTGCCCGCCGCGATCCGTTCGCCACCATCGACCTGACCAACAGCCGCACCATCGAAATCGCCGGCCAGAACGGCCGCCTCAACCGCTTCTCAGTTGATGGCGTCGCTTTTGGTGACGACTTCGGCCTAAACAATGGCGGCTTGCCCACCAACCGCGGCCCCGTGCCGTTGGAAGCGATCGAGCAATTCTCGGTCAAGGTTGCCCCGTTCGACATTACCGAGGGCAATTTCCAGGGCGGCGCCATTAACGTCGTGCTGCGTTCGGGCGGCAACAACTTCCGCGGCACTGGCTTCTTCACCTATACCGACGACAGCTTGACCGGCGATTCGACCCGGGGTGTTGGTGTCAACCTGACGCTGGAATCGAAGCAATATGGCGGGATTCTGTCGGGCCCGATCGTCAAGGACAAATTGTTCTTTATGGTGGCGTATGAACGCACCGAAGAATCGGTTCCCTTCGACAGCGGCCCGCAAGGCCAGGGCTTTGCCGCGCCGATCCCGGGTCTCAGCCAGGCGCAGATCGACACGGTCAGCGGCATCGCCGACACCGTTTATGGCTATGATACACTCGGTGTGATCCGCAACGCCGACGAAACCGACGAAAAGCTGGCGGTTAAGCTGGACTGGAACCTGTCGGAAACGCAGCGTGCTTCGTTCACCTATCTCCGCAGCGTCGGCGACAACAGTTTCCAGCGCAACACTTCGACCAGTGGCACCTCGCCCAGCATCGGCCTGTTCTCGACCGGCTATCAGCTGACCGAAGAGGTCAATTCAGGCGTGTTCCAGCTGAACTCGACCTGGTCGGATGCCTTCTCCACCGAACTGCGCGTGCGTTACACTGACTATAACCGTGGTCAGATCCCGTTTGGTGAAAAGACGCTGGGCCAGATTTCGGTGTGTACCGATGCGACTTCGACCGGCAGCTTGCTCGCTTGCTCGACCGGCGTGCCGCGCGTCATCTTTGGTCCCGATCAGTTCCGCCACGCCAACGAACTCAACACCGAAAATCTGGGCGTTGAATTCAAGGCAACGCTCGATGCCGGTGCCCACAGCTTCAAACTGCTGGCGGGCTATACCGACCTCAGCACTTTCAACCTGTTCGTGCCGAACAGCTTGGGCGTCTATTATTTCGACTCGATCGCCGACTTCCAGAATCGCAACGCCGGGTCGCTTATCTATCAGAACGCCGTTCCCAGCCTGAACCCTGACGATGGCGCGGCTGATTTTTCGGCGCAAACTTATACTATCGGCCTGCAGGACGATTGGCAGGTCACCGATGACCTGACCGTCACCATCGGTGCCCGTTATGACCTGCTCGGCAGCGGTGACCGTCCGCCGCTCAATAGCAATTTTGTCCAGCGCCATGGCTTCTCCAACCGCGAAACCTTCGCCGGCAAGGGCGTACTCCAGCCGCGCTTTGGCTTTGCCTGGAATGCGACCGATCGACTGGTGGTCCGCGGCGGCGTTGGCGTGTTCGCGGGTGGTTCGCCTAACGTGTTCCTGTCGAACAGCTTTTCGAACACGGGCCAGCTGACTAACCAGATCAACATCGACCGCAACACATCGGCCGCTGGCTGCAACGTCCCCGCGACGGTTGCCAACGCGGCGCAGATTTGCAGCGACGCTCTCAACAATGTTGACCTTGGCAACTTCGATCCCAGCGTCAGCAACTTCCTGACCACCAACACCGCATCGCTGGCCGTCGCGCCGGTCAACGCGATTGACCCCGATCTTGATCTCGCCAGCCAGCTGCGCGCGACAATCTCGGTCGATTATGACGCCGACCTTGGCCCATTGGGCGATGGCTGGCTGTTCGGTGCCAACTTCCTCTATGGCAATGTGATCGATGCCTATACGTGGACCGACATTCGTTCGGTGCAGATCGGTACGCTGCCCGACGGTCGTCCGCGCTTCGGCAACCTGCCCGGCACCACCGGGAACAACCAGGACCTGCTGATGACCAATGACAGCCGCGGCCGGTCATACATCGGCGTGCTGCGCTTCGCCAAATCTTGGGATTTCGGCCTGGATATCGGCGGCAGCTATACCCGTTCGGATGTGAAGGACGTCAACGCCATCACGTCGGCCACCGCATCATCGCTGTACAACGCCAACGCGATGGTCGGTGCGAACGGCGCCACCTATGGCCGCTCGATCTACGAAATCAAGGACCAGTGGAAGTTCAACCTTGGCTTCAAGACCGAGCTGTTTGGTGACAATGAAACGCGCTTCAACCTGTTCGGCGAATATCGCTCGGGCCGTCCTTACAGCCTGACAATGAACGATCTGGGCGGCGGGCGTTTGCCGGTGTTCGGCACCGTCGGCACCAATGGGTCACCGTTGCTCTATGTCCCGACTGTGGGTGATGCGCGCGTCAGCTTTGACTCGGCCGCATCGGAAACGGCGTTCAACACGCTGGTCACCAACCTAGGACTGGAAAAGTTCCGCGGCAAGATTTTGCCCAAGAATAGCCAGACTTCACCCGACTTCTTCAAAGTCGACCTGAACGTCAGCCAGGAACTGCCGCTGTTTGTGGGCAACGCCAAGCTGAAGCTGTTTGCCGATGTTGAAAACGTCCTCAACTTGATCGACAGTGATTGGGGCGCGCTGCGTCAGGTCGGCTTCCCGCAGACCGCCAGCGTGGTCAGCGTCCAGTGTCTGACCACGGCAACTCCTACTGGAACGGCTCCGGGGGCAGGCGTTGTCAATACGGCGTCGACCCAGACTTGCGCCCAGTATCGCTACTCCGGCGTGCGCAATCCGAACGTCAATTTGGTCACGCGCCAGTCGCTTTACGGTATCCGCGTTGGGGTGAAGGTTTCCTTCTAACCCGCGCCGCAAGGCCAACAAACTAGGGCGCCGGAAGCGATTCCGGCGCCCTTTTTCACGTATCGTTGTCGGCGGTTACTAACTTGACTGTCTACATCTTACTCTAATGCTCCTAACAGCCTCCGGGCTAAAGACCCTTTCAGAAAAAAACGAATTTCCAATCTGAGCAAATTGGATATCCATTTTTGAGATGTTAGAAATTTCTACTAATTTAGGAGCATAGTTTTTATCAGTATTATTTAAATTACTAATGAATGATAGACCGCTTCCACCATATGTTGCTTGACAATTGTTCAAGCAATCGACCAGAACTTCATATTCGTTCATGATGCATATTTCAGAATCGTAATTGCTTCCTCCGTATCTAGATATGCAGTAGTTTGATCTTATTTCATAAGTTTGATAGCATTGACTGTTGCATTGCTCCACAGTTGCCTGCGCGTTCGCCTGAAACGTACTGCAAACAGACAGCAAAAAGACTGGTATAGCCAAGTGTCTCACACTCAATCTCCTTTGATTTGGTCATATGAGAAAGATACACAATGCATATTAACTCGTACTATTACGTAGTACGAATATTCCATTCTATTTATTTATATTTCAAAATTATTGCGCACGATTCTCGCATAGCTAAGGATACATTTATTCTATGCTGAGTCAATCAAACTCAATTCAGCAAATTTGCTAATTTAGGTTGAATTGTACTGCGTCGACGGTCAGCTTTTAGGCACCACGCCGCAAGGCCAAGTAATAAGGGCGCCGGGGGAAACTCCGGCGCCCTTTCTTTGTCAGCTAGCCGCGATCCGCCGTGCGGTGTCCTGCACCAGCGCGATCATGTTGGGCACGCCCTGCGTGCGGTTCGACGACAATTGCGCCGTCAGATTAAAGGGCGCGAGCGCGGCGGCGATGTCCATCGCGGCGACCTCGGAGGCGGGCTTGTCCTGCACGGCGCTGAGCACCAGCGCGACAATACCTTTGGTGATCGCGGCATTGCTGTCGGCAAGGAAATGCAGGCGTCCGTTTTCGCTAGGCAGCGGGTAAACCCACACGCTGGCCGAACAGCCGCGCACCAGCGTGGCGTCGGTCTTGAGCGCATCGGGCATAGGCTCAAGGCTGCGCCCGAGATCGATCAGCAACCGATAGCGATCGTCGCCGTCAAGGAAGTCATATTCGTCGAGAATGTCGGAGAGGCTGCGCATGGCGCATGCCCCTGCCACAGCGGCGGTTAGAGGTCGACCCCCGCCGCAATCGCTTCCAGCTTACGCAGCCGTTCCTTAAGGTCCGCAAGCTCGATCCGCGATGCCGCGCTGGGCACGCCTGCGTCGCCGTTGGTGGCGGGGCCATGCGCACGCGCCAATTCGTCACGCTTCAGCGCGATCCAGTCGCGCCATGCCTTCAATGCGGCGAAGGTGACGATGGTTACGCCTATGAGCATTACCAGCGCGGTGGCGAGGGGGAGGTCGGGGGGCAGGATCGGGGACATGGCGTGTTCCTCCTGTTGGTTTTCCGCGGCTTAGCGCGGCGTCCCGTCGCGCAGCCGTTCGATTTCGGCATCGAGGCTGATGGCGCGGTTGTTGTCGGTGGCGATGCGTTCGAGCACCTGGATGCGCTCTTTCAGCGCGCGGATTTCGGCTTGTAGCGCCTTGGTTTCGGCGCTGTCGTTCACCATCACCTCATTGCCGTTGGCGTCTTTGCGGATGCCGTAGCGCGCCTTTACGACGCTGGCGATCATGACGATGGCGACAATCGCAACCACCATTTCAAACGGACCCATGGTCAAACTCCCTGTTGGTCAAATTCAGTTCAGCGGGCGTTCGTCGCGCAGCGCGTCAATTTCGGCGGACAGATCGACGCCCTTGTCGGTGGCGATGCGTTCGAGGACGCGGACACGTTGTTCCAGCCGTTCGGTGTGCGCGGCATATTGCGCGGCCTTTTCGGCGGTTTCGTTCGTGATCGCTTCGAGCTGGCGCTCTTTGAATTTGAGGTGGCGCTTATACATGTCGCCGCCCACCCCGACGATTACCGGGATACCGACGACGATGAAGAAAAAGCCCAGAATGAAAAACTCGTTCATGGCACGCGCTCCTTAATTCGCCGGACCGCGCAGCGCTTCAATCTCGCGCGCGACGCGGCTGCTTTCGTCGGTGACGATGCGCTCGACCACCGCAAGCCGGTCCTTCACCGCGCCCAGTTCGGCGCGCAGCTGGGCATTTTCCTGGCTGAGCAATTTGACGCGTTCGATCGTTTCGTCGCTGTTCTTGGGATAGACAGCCTGACCCCATGCGCCGTCGAGCGGATAGCCATGTTTCACGCGCAGCCAGGTGGTGAGCACCCAGCCGCCGATGGCAAGGATGCCAAGGATCGCGACGGACGGAACAAGCGCTTCAACTATTACAGGATTTTCCAACATCATTTTTCGTCCTTGTTTCAGCGTAAGCTGTCGATCTGCTCGCCCAGCTGGGCGGCGCGGCTGTTGCTTTCGGTGGCAATCCGCTCGAGCACGGCGATGCGGTCTTCGAGCCGGGTGATTTTGTCGGTCAGCTTGCCATTCTCGGCCGAGAGCAGCTCGATCTTGCGATCGGTGTCGGGGCTGGTCGGGGTGACCATGCCGCCCCATTCATTTTCCACCGGATAGCCATGCTTGGCACGGATCCAGGTGGTGAACATCCAGCCCATGGTGCAAACCAGCACGATGGCGACAACAAAGCCGGGTCCCTGAAAACTCATCTTGCTTCCCCTGCATCAACCCGCACGCTCAGCGCAGGCTGTCGATTTCGTCGGCCAACCGCTTGTTATGGCTGGTGTAATACATTTCGATATCAGCCAGGCGGCGGTCGAGATCGCGGAAGCGCGACTTGATGTCGCGGGTCGAGGCCGACGGGTTCGAACGCACACCCTGCCAGAAGCGCGCCTCATCGTTCGAGGCATAGAGCGCATAGGGCTTGGCATCGGCGAACCAGGCGATCAGGAAATAGGCAATCAGCGTCATTCCCGATCCCATGATCGTCAGCAGCACGGCGCCGACGCGGATCCAGACAACATCAATCCCGCTGTAATCGGCGATCCCCGCGCACACGCCGCTCCACTTGGCGTTTTGTTTGTCGAGGTAGAATTTGGTCCGGCTGGCAGACATGTCAGTTCCTCCTGTTGCGTTCGATCTGCGCCATCGTGTCATCGCTGCCCACCGAGGGGCGGAAGTCGGGATGGTCGGCCGAAACAATCCGTTCAATGGTGTGCAGGCGGCCCTCCAGCCTGCGCGCCGTATCGTAAAGTTCATCGAGCAATTGCTCATCCTCACCGGTCAGCGTTTTGGCCTGTTTCCACTTGGTGACATAGTGGAGGATGAGCCAAGGGAGGCCGAGGAAGAGGATTCCGATGACAATCGGAGCGATAATAACCTCTTCCATCGGACTTACCCCTTCTTCTGCGCGGCCTTCAGCGCGGCCAGTTCTTCGGCCACCTTATCAGCCGCCTGCAGATCGGCGAACTCTTCTTCGAGGCTCTTCTTCTGACCCAGGCCCAGCGCTTCGGCGCGGCCTTCGGCTTCGTCGACGCGGCGCTCGAGGATTTCGAAGCGGGCGAAAGCATCCTGCGTCCGGTCGCCATGCGTCATTTCGCGCAGGCGGATGCGGTTTTCGGCGCTTTCGAGGCGGTTGACGACGCTCGACTGGCGGGCGCGCGCTTCGGCGAGCTTTTTCTGCAGCTTGGCGATGTCATCTTCATAGCCCTTGAGCGCGTCGTCGAGCACGGCAATCTCGCTTTTCAGGCGCTCGGCCATGTCGCCAGCCTTCTGCTTTTCGACGAGCGCGGCGGTGGCCAGATCCTCGCGGTCCTTCGACAGCGCCAGTTCGGCCTTTTCGTGCCAGTTCGCCTGGAGGCTTTCCAGCTTGGCGATGTGGCGGCGCATTTCCTTTTGATCGGCGATGGTGCGCGCGGCCGAGGCACGGACTTCAACCAGCGTCTCGTTCATTTCGAAAATGATCTGGCGGATCATCTTTTCCGGGTCTTCGGCCCGATCGAGCAGGTCGGTGACGTTGGCGGCGATGATGTCGCGGGTGCGAGAAAAAATACCCATCGTAAGTTCACTCCAAATTGACCCTCTTGTCAGGGCCGGTGAAAAATATGGCGCCGGGGCGGGGCAAGGGGGGAGAGGTGCCCCGGCGCCAGTGCCGGTCAGGCCAAAGTCCTGACCGCCGGGGTTTCGGTCACAAAGGCGGCAATCGCCACCGCGGGGGTCCCCGCGCTGTGCGCAGCGAGCTGCGCCGAATCGATCACACCGACGATGATGGCGAGTGCGAGGCAAGCCGTCGTGGCAAGTCCGGCAATGCGCGACATGGGGCTGGTCATGGTCAATCCTCTTTTGCTGTCTTCGTGATGGCCGGAGCCTGATGCGCCGGTTCGAATGATGTTATGCAGAAGCCGTGCCAATTTGCGGAGAGCGAGGATTTCCGCCATTTTCACGCGTGGCGCAGGCGAGATGGGAAATTTTACTTGCCAATAGTTGGGAAATTTTCCCATCTAGTGCCAATGGAACGCGAAACCCAGTTCATTGGCCAGTCACCCAGCTTTCAGGATGCGGTCGAACGCGCGGCGCTGGCCGCCAGCCTCGACCGCCCGGTGCTGGTGATTGGCGAGCGCGGTACGGGCAAGGAATTGATCGCCGAGCGGCTCCACCGCCTGTCGCAGCGCTGGGACAAGCCCTATATCGTCATGAACTGCGCCGCGCTGCCCGAAACGCTGATCGAGAGCGAGCTGTTCGGGCATGAGGCGGGTGCGTTTACCGGGGCAACCCGGTCACGCGCGGGCCGGTTTGAAGAGGCCGACGGCGGCACCTTGTTCCTCGACGAGCTCGCCACGCTGTCGATGGCGGCGCAGGAACGGTTGCTGCGCGCGGTCGAATATGGCGAGGTGACGCGCGTCGGATCGTCGCGCCCGGTGCGCGTCGATGTGCGCATTGTCGCGGCAACCAACGAGCATCTGCCCGCGCTGGCGGACCAGCATAAGTTCCGCGCCGACCTGCTCGACCGGCTGTCGTTCGAGGTGATCACCCTGCCCCCCCTGCGCGTGCGCGAGGGCGACATTGCCGAGCTGGCCACTTATTTCGGGCAGCGCATGGCCGCCGAGCTGGGGTGGGAGGAATGGCCGGGCTTCGGCCCGCGCGCGCTCGCCGCGCTCGAAGGGCATGACTGGCCGGGCAACGTCCGCGAGCTGCGCAACTGCGTCGAGCGCGCGGTGTATCGCTGGCGCGAGCCCGAGCGGCCGGTCGATGTGGTCGAATTCGACCCCTTCGCCAGCCCTTGGGCCCCGCGCGGCACGCCGGCGCGCGCAGCAACCCCAGCGCCGCCCGCCGACGGGGCCGAACCGGCCACACCAACCGCGCCGTCGCCGCCGGGTGGCACGGTGAGCGACCTGCGTGCTGCCGTGGACGGGTATGAAAAGTCGATCCTGGAAGCCACCATGGCACGCTGCCGCTTTAACCAGAAGGTTGCGGCGGAGGCACTGGGGCTAAGCTATGACCAGATCCGCCACGCGCTGAAGAAGCATGGGCTGAACCAGACGGGATAGATGCCTGTTCTTGGCATTGTGTGTCGGCTTTCGGCGGACATGAAGGGCAAGCCGAATGGCGGAAGGTGGGTGGATTGCTGCCGTCAGCTATTGGATGGGGTTGGCAGCAATCAGAGAGTCCCCTTTGAACGAACGTTGCCACCCGATGGCGTCTGCTAGGCGACCGCCCACAAAGGTGAATTGGACCTGCGACATGCTCTTGCTCTGGCTGTCCACAAACTCAACCGCTACCTTCTGCGAAGCACATGGCATCGCGGGCCCATCCATATAGTCCCAGCCGAGGTAACGGTAAGTGTCGGCGTTCATTGTGGCTGCAAGCGTTTCAGCACCCTGAATACCGGTCCCAAGGGGCCGACCGACATCTCCGGCGCCGAGATTGAAACTCGCAGATGGGGTGACCCACTCCGCGAGACGCTCGCGGTCGCCACTCATGGCAAGCTTCACGATTTCGACGGCACGCAAGCTCAAAAGCTCGTGCAGCTCTCTCTGGCTTTCGATGTTCGCAAGCGGACAGCTGGCTGGCGTCCAAGCACTTGCAGAGCTCGTTGTCACTGACAGGGAGGCAACCGCGAGGGCATATTGGATAGCGTTCATCGGAGCATAGTGGCCAAGGTGGCGAATGTCCGCAATGGGGTCGATTCCCGATAAGCTGCTTTTGGCATCGAGACATCCGAAGCTGCCGTCAGGCCCGGTTCAGAGCGGGACAAAGTCCATTATTCAGCCAACTGCGCGGCCAATTTCGTGAGGATCGCATCTTGTTCGGCAAGGCGTCGCACCAGATTATCGCGCAGCGCCACAATCTCGGGAAGCCCGTCGATCGCATCGCCGTCTTGCCGCGCCACATAGAGCGCGTCGATGTCGCCCAGCGCCACCGTCAGCGGGCCGCGCGCGACGGCGAGGCGCGAGAGGGCCTGCTGCGCGACGACCCATGCCTCGCTGGCCGGAGCCGCGCCGCGCGCGGCGGCGACGGCGGCTTCGGCTTCCCCGCGCTGTGCGGCAAAAGCGCTGTCGGCGGCCGCCGCGTCGCTGCGCCAGCGCGCCAGCCGCCCGGCCAGATCGGCGGGCAATGGCCCCGGCGGCGGCAGCGGGGTGGTTGCAACCACGGCGAATCGGTCTTCGATGGCGCGTTTTTCCAGGGTGGGGGTTGCGCCGCTCATCCCGCTGGCGCAGGCGGCGAGCGCCAGCGCGGCAAACGGCGTCAGAAAAAACATGGGGCGGTGCAGCATCGCCCCCGCTGATATGGCGGCCACCGGCGGGCGGCAAGCGCCGAATCGGGTTGGTCGCGGGCGGGCCACCGTCGATCGGCCTTTGCCGAGCCGAAAAGCGCGGAAATTGGCGGTTGACAGCTTGGCCCCCGGTCGCTAGGGCGCGCTTCTTTCCTGCCTGTCCGGAAAAATGCCCTGCTTTGGCGGGCGCATGGATGCGCGGGTCACTTTGTTTGTAATGGATGATAAGACCATGTTCGCAATCGTGCGCACGGGCGGCAAGCAATATCGCGTCGCCGCCGGAGACAAGATCGCCGTTGAAAAGCTGGCTGGCGAAGCCGGCGAAACGGTGACGCTGGGCGATGTCCTGCTGGCCGGTGACGGCGGCGAGGTGAAGAGCGCCGAGGGCGTGGTCGTGTCCGCCGAAATCATCGCGCAGGCGCGCGGCGAAAAGGTGATCGTCTTCAAAAAGCGTCGCCGCCACAATTATCGCCGCAAGAATGGCCATCGCCAGTCGCTGACGCTGCTGAAGATCACCGCCATCGGTGCCGCCGAAAAGAAGGCCGCGCCGAAAAAGGCCGAGAAGGCGGAAGCCGCACCGGTTGAAGCCGCTGCAGACGCTGCTCCGGCCCCCGCCAAGAAGCCCGCTGCCAAGAAGGCAGCCCCCAAGAAGGAAGCCTGAGCGCGCACGTCGCAGCTCGGCACAGGCAACGAAGGAGTTTAGGTCATGGCACATAAGAAAGCAGGCGGTTCGTCGCGCAACGGTCGCGATTCGCAGGCCAAGCGCCTTGGCGTCAAAAAGTTCGGCGGTCAGGAAGTGATCGGCGGCAACATTATCGTGCGCCAGCGCGGCACCCGCGTCTATCCGGGCGTGAACGTCGGGCTGGGCAAGGACCACACGCTGTTCGCGACCGCCGATGGCCGCGTGCGATTCCATGATGGCAAGCTTGGCCGCAAATATGTGTCGGTCGACACTATGGCGGACGCCGCCGAATAATCGGGACCAGCCGTCCGGCGCGTCCCACCAGGGATGACCCGGACCAGCCCTTGCCGCCAAGGCAAGCCTGATCGAAACGAGGGAGACGGGTCACCCCGGGCTCCCTTTTTTCTTGGGCGCGGAACCGACGCCCGCGAAAATCGGGCCGCTCATCTCCCTCGCTAAAACACTGACCCGAAAGCGTCATTTGCGCACGCCAAAGGGACGGCAAGATTGGGAGTGATACTATGTTTGCGCGTACCGAAAGATTATTGCTGCGGCCGGGCTGGCCCGAAGACGCAGCCGCGCTGACCGCCGCCATCGCCGACGAGGGCATTGTCCGCAATCTTGCGCGCGCGCCCTGGCCCTATGGCGAGGATGATGCGCGCGCCTTTCTGGCGGGCTGGGCCGATGCGCCGCTGCCGCGCTTTGTGATGGTCCAGCGCACCGCCGCGCAGCCGCGCCTGATCGGCTGCATCGGCATGGACCGAATGGAGGATGGCGAAACCGAGCTGGGATATTGGATCGCGCGGCCCTTCTGGGGCCTTGGCTATGCCACCGAAGCCGGGCGGCACATGATCGATTTGGCGTGCACCTTGGGCATCCGGCGGCTGACGGCGAGCCATTTCACCGATAATCCGGCGTCGGGCAGCGTGCTGCGCAAATTGGGGTTCCGCCCCACCGGGCGCATCGTCGAACGCCTGAGCAAGGGACGCGGCAAAGCCGCCCCGACCGCCGAATTCACGCGCGACATTGCCGCGCCCGGCAATGATGTGGGCGAGAATGACGGGGTATCGCTTACCGGCCCGGCCATGCGATGGCCCGAAACACTGCGCGAGGAATGGCGGCTGGCGGCGGCGTAAGCTTGCGGCCCCCTTTTCTCCAGCTTTCCAGCCATCGCATTCAGTCATTGTTCGGCGCGGTCCGGCGGCAGATGCTTGCGCCGGGCCGCGACCGAAAACAGGCGATCGCGGGTGTAGAAGTTGAGCGGCCAATCGCGCGCCCCTCGGGGCCCACTAAGCAAAGCATTGATGGCCTCGACCAAGGGAAGCGCCGCGGTCTCCGCGTGGTGCGCGCGCACCTCGGCGATGTAAAACTGCGTTAGCGTTTCATGGTAGCCCTGCGTATCGTCATTCACCCCGCCAACGCTTTCGTTGTACGCGCGGATGATCGCGGGCAACTCGGCCTCTAGCGCGATATCGCCCCGCTCGCGCACCAGCCACAGGCAGGCGGCGAGATGCGCTTCGTGCGTCCATTCGGCGCGCGGCAGGGTGCGGGCGAGCAGGCCTTCGCCAACACGGCGCACAGCGGCGGCTTCGGCAAACAGGCGGATCGGGTGGTCGGTGGTCATGCTTTGGTCCTTCCGGGTGATTGGTCACCCGGTCAGAGCCAGGTGAATTAAGCGGCGATCGGTGCGGCTTGCCGCACGCCTTCGTCGACATGCGCAGCAAATTCCGCGAAATTGTCGATGAATTGCTGCACCAATTGGCGCGCCGTCGCGTCATATTGGGCGGCATCGGCCCAGGCGCTGCGCGGATCGAGCAATTTGCTGTCCACCCCGGCCACCGCAACGGGCACTTCGAAACCGAACCACGGGTCTTTACGGAATTGCGCGTCGTTCAGGCTGCCGTCGAGCGCGGCGTTAAGCAGCGCGCGCGTCGCCTTGATCGGCATGCGGCTAATCCCTGGCATGGTCGCCATCCCGCCCGACCAGCCGGTGTTGACCAGCCAGCAAGTGACGCCGCCGCGCGCAATCCGCTCTTTCAGCAAATTGCCATAGACGCTGGGGTGGCGCGGCATGAAGGGCGCGCCGAAGCAGGTTGAAAAGGTCGCCTCAGGCTCGGTCACGCCAATTTCGGTCCCCGCAACGCGCGCGGTGTAGCCCGACAAGAAATGGTACATCGCCTGATCGGGGGTCAGCCGCGCAATCGGCGGCAACACGCCATAGGCATCGGCGGTCAGCATGATGATATTCTTGGGCACGGGGCCCATGTTCTTTTCCGAAGTGTTCGGGATAAATTCGATGGGGTAGGAACCGCGGCTGTTTTCGGCGAGGCTATTGTCGTCGAGGTCGATCTCGCGGCTGACCGGGTCAATCACCACATTTTCCAGCACCGTGCCAAAGCGTTTGGTGGTGGCGTAAATTTCCGGCTCGGCCTCGGGCGACAGGCGGATCATCTTGGCATAGCAGCCGCCTTCAAAGTTAAAGACCGCCGTGTCCGACCAGCCATGTTCATCATCGCCGATGAGCGTGCGCGACGCATCGGCGCTGAGCGTGGTTTTTCCCGTGCCCGACAGGCCGAAAAAGACAGCGGTGTCGCCGTTCGGGCCAATATTGGCCGAGCAATGCATCGGCATCACCCCGTCCATGGGCAACAGATAGTTGAGAATGCCGAACACCGACTTCTTCATTTCGCCGGCGTAGGCGGTGCCGCCGATCAGAATCAGCTTCTCAGCGAAGTTGACCGCGACCACCGTTTCGCTGCGCGTACCGTGACGCGTGGGATCCGCGCGGAAGCTGGGCAAGTCAATGATCGTATATTCGCTGCTATGCGCGGCGAGTTCGGCAGCAGTCGGTCGCACCAGCAGCGTGCGGATGAACAGGCTGTGCCAGGCATATTCGGTGACGACCTGCACATCGACGCGATGTTCCGGCTGCGAGCCGCCGAACAGTTGCTGGCGATAGAGGCGCGGCTGGGCGGCCAAGGCCGCGAAGAAATCAGCCTTCAGCGCGGCAAAATGTTGGGGCGTCATACCGACATTGGTCTTGCCCCACCAGATCGTTGATTCGGTCGTCGCATCGCGGACAATGAATTTGTCTTTGGCCGAGCGGCCGGTGTGCTTGCCGGTAGCGACGACCAGCGGACCGTCTTTCGCCAATAACCCCTCGCCGTGGCGTACCGCTTCCTCGATCAGCGGCGCAGTGCCCAGATTTTCGAGCAAATCTGCCGCCAACTTGATGCTGGTTTCGCCAATTTTGAGTTCAGTCATGCCCTCTAATCCTTTGTCCGTCCGGCCCGCCTGCATTCGTATGCACTCGACGGACAGGGCCGAAGGCACCGGCAGTGGTCCGCCGCGAAGCCATTCGAGAAAAACGCGTGATCGCCCGTTAGCCACCCGCCACCACGCTTGTCAAAACGATTATCGCTTGCGGCCTGTCCCACGCTGCGCCTGCTGTCATCGATGCGGCGAAGTGCCTTGGTTGTGCGTCGCACGGTGCTGGGCTAAAAGGATGGGAACAGGAATTATCGCGCCGATGACCGCTACCATTGCTCTGGTCGATGATGACCGCAATATCTTGCAATCGCTGTCAATCGCGCTGCAGGCCGAGGGGTTTGTGACGCGCATCTATGCCGACGGCGAAGCGGCGCTAAAGCCGTTGATCGATAATCCGCCCGACCTTGCCGTGTTCGACATCAAAATGCCGCGGCTTGACGGGCTCGAGCTGCTGCGCCGCGTGCGCGAGAAGAGCCAACTGCCGGTCATATTCTTGACCTCGAAGGACGACGAACTTGACGAGGCGTTGGGCCTGGCAATGGGCGCCGACGATTATATCGCCAAACCCTTTTCGCAGCGGCTGTTGATTGCCCGCATCCGGGCGATCCTGCGCCGCGTCGAGCTCAATCGCACCCCCGATGCACCCGGCGACGAACCCGTGGCCGACCCTATCGAGCGCGGGCGGCTGGTGATGGACCCGGCCCGGCACAAGGTGCTGTGGGACGGCCAGGCGGTGACGCTGACCGTCACCGAATTTCTGATCCTTGAGATGCTGGCATCGCGTCCCGGCATTGTACGCACGCGCAACCAGTTGATGGACGCGGCCTATCAGGACGATGTCTATATCGACGACCGCACCATCGACAGCCATATCAAACGGTTGCGACGCAAATTCCGCGAAGTCGACGGCGAATTCGATGCTATCGAAACGCTCTATGGCGCGGGCTATCGCTTCTCTGATGACGGCTGACGCGGCGCTGCCCCGCGACGAGCCGCAGCGGCTCGTCTGGTCCGCGCGCTGGTCGCTGACCACGCGGATATTGGCCGTCAACATCTTCGCCATTGCGCTGCTTGCAGTGGGATTTTTCTACCTCGACAGCTATCGCACGCGCCTCATCGACATGCGAACCTCCGCACTCGACAGCCAGTTGTCACTGCTCGCGCCGGCCTTAGAGGCCGCTCGCCCGGACCAACGGCCGCAGTTAATTCGCCAATTTGCCCGCACCAATGCTGCGCGGTTGCGCTTCTACCACGCCGATGGCCGCCTGCTTGCTGACAGTTTCAAGGACGCACCGCCCGCCTATATGCTCCGCGATCCGGATGGTCAGCCTTGGTTTCGCGAAGCCGCGCGTATCATGGACCGCGCGCTCGACTGGGTGGTGGGCGCGCCAATTCCGTCGCGCTTTGTCGAACCGCGCGTCGATACGGTGAACAGCTGGCCCGAACTGCGCGCGGCAAAGGCCAGCGGCACACTGGCCCACCGCTACCGCTATGCCCCCGACCGCACGCCGATGCTGAGCGCCGCAATGCCCGTCCGCTTTGACGACCGCGCGCTGATGCTGATGACGGTGAACGCACGCGACATCACGCGCACCGTCCGCGCAGAGCGCTGGCGGCTGGGCGTGGTGCTGGCAATGGTGACACTGGCATCGGTGCTGCTGTCACTGTTCCTGGCGCGCACAATTGTTGATCCGCTCAGGCGACTGGCGCGCGCGGCCGTGCGCGTCCGGTTGGGGCGTGCGCGCGAGGTTATTGTCCCGCGCTTGCCCTCGCGCCGTGATGAAATCGGCACGCTCGCGCGTGCATTGTCGGACATGACCCAGACTTTGCGCGAGCGCATCGACGCCGGCGAACATTTCGCCGCCGATGTCAGCCACGAGCTTAAAAACCCCATCGCTTCATTGCGGTCCGCTATCGAAGGCCTGGAGCGCGTGACGGACCCCGGCCAACGCCAGCAATTGCTGACCATCGCGGGCGAGGATGTGCGGCGGCTGGACCGGCTGGTGTCCGACATCAGCGAAGCGTCACGGATGGACGCCGAGCTGTCGCGCACCCGGTTTGAACGAATCGATGTCGGCGCGATGATCGAGGCGATGCTGGCAGGGCGCGCGGCGCGGCGCGGCGCGGGCGAGACGGGTCCGCGCATCGCTTTTGCCCGCCCACGCAAGGGCACCGCACAGGTAATGGGCGACGGTCACCGGCTGGAACGCGCCATCAACAATATCATCGACAATGCACTGTCGTTTTCACCGCCAGACGGACTGGTTTGCGTATCGGCCACCGCGACGCAAAATCAGGTCCGCATTCGCATCGATGACGACGGCCCCGGCATTGCCATCGGCCAGCGCGAGGCCGTGTTCCGCCGTTTCCACAGCGAACGTCCGGCGGGTGAAGCCTTTGGCAAACACAGTGGACTTGGCCTTGCCATTGCGCGCACAATCGTGGAGGGCCATCAGGGCAGCATCGCGGCGCTCGATCGCGAGGATGGCAAGGGCGGGGCGTCAATCCTGATCAGCCTGCCCGCGGCCTGAGCCAATTGGACACAGCAGCCACGCTTGCGACGGGGCAAGCAGCCCGATACACCGCAGCATGGCTCCGCCACTTCCGTCCGTGACCACCATTCACGCCAGCTGCGTTGCCATCGGCGCGCACGGCGTGCTGTTGTTGGGGCCATCGGGAGCGGGCAAATCCGACCTAGCATTGCGCCTGATTGACCGCGGCGCCAGCCTGGTGGCCGACGACCAGTGCGAGCTGGCCGAAATTACGGGGCAATTGCATTGCGCGCCGCCCCCAACCATTGCCGGACGAATCGAGGTCCGGGGGTTGGGGATCATTGAACGCGCATGGACAGGGCCGGTGCCGCTGTTGCTCGCCGTGCGCCTGACCGATCGCACCGAGCGTATGCCCGATCCAGTGATTGAGGAGATTGCCGGACATGTCCTGCCCGCCTTCCGCATCAATGCCCTTGAGGCGAGCGCGCCGATCAAGGTTGAACTGGCGCTGGCACGGCAACTAGCGCCATGAAAGCGCATGAACCGCCGCTGCTAATCGTCACCGGACTTGCCGGGGCAGGCAAATCGACCGCGCTCAAGGTGCTCGAGGATCTGGGCTGGGAGGTTGTTGATAATCTGCCCGTGTCGCTGCTTGAGGCGCTGTTGATGACGCCCAAGCCGCGCGGCGCGACCGAACGCCCGCTCGCAGTCGGCCTGGATGCCCGCTCGCGCGGCTTTCGCCCCGCCACGCTGGTGCGCGATCTGAAGGCCATGCGTGCCGAGCAGGACCGCGATATCGGCGTGCTATTTCTCGACTGCGCCGGCGCCGAGCTGGAGCGCCGCTTTTCCGAAAACCGCCGCCGCCACCCGCTGGCCGATGACCGCCCGGTGGCCGACGGAATCGCGCGCGAACGCGAGCTGCTCGAACCGTTGCGGCGCTGGGCCGAGCAGGTCGTCGACACCACCAATTACAGCAGCAATGATTTGCAGCATGAAATCCGCCAGCGCTTTCAACTTGGCGAGGCCAGCACCCCCGCGCTGACCATCACCAGCTTTGGGTTTGCCCGCGGGCTGCCGCGCAACGCCGATCTGGTGTTCGACATGCGCTTTCTGACCAACCCGCACTGGGTCCCTGCGCTTAAACCCAAAACCGGGCTGGACCCCGATGTTGCCGCCTATGTTGCCACCGATCCCTATTATGCTGCGGTAGTGGGACAAATCGAAACCCTGCTGCTCACTGTGCTGCCGCGTTATGCTGTCGAGGGCAAAAGCCATATCAGCATTGCCATCGGCTGCACCGGCGGGCGCCATCGTTCGGTCCATGTCGCCGAACGCATCGCGGAAACGCTGCGCGCGCATGGCCATAGTCCCATCGTGGCACACCGCAATCTTGACTCGACCCCCCAAGATGGGCTTGAGGGCGCACCCCCTCCGCCGCGCGCGACATGAGCCGAGAGTCGATCATCTATGCCTGACACCAAAGCAATGCCGCTGCTCGGCCTGGTGCTCGTGACCCACGGACGACTGGCCGAGGAATTTGTGACGGCGATGGAGCATGTTGTCGGCGCGCAGCGCGCCATCGCCACCGTATGCATCGGGCCCAATGACAATATGGAGGCGCGCCGCGCCGAAATCGCCGAAGCAATCCGCAAGGTCGACGGCGGGCGCGGCGTGATTATCCTGACCGACCTGTTCGGCGGGACACCATCGAACCTGGCGATCAGCCTGATGGACAGCGGGCGGTTCGAGGTGATTGCTGGCATCAATCTGCCCATGCTGATCCGCCTGGAAAGCGCGCGCAAGACCATGTCGGTGCAGGACGCGGTGCGCGCCGCACGCGAGGCCGGGCAGAAATATATCTCGGTTGCCTCCGAACTGTTGGGCGCGACGCCATGACCGAGCTGTCCGAAACCGTCGAAATCACCAACCAGCGCGGCCTGCATGCCCGTGCCAGCGCCAAATTCGTGACCTTTGTCAGCCGCCTGCCCGAAGGCGTAGCGGTCGAGGTGGAAAAGGGCGGATCGCGCGTCAACGGCACGTCGATCATGGGATTGATGATGCTGGGCGCCGCCAAGGGCGACAGCATCACCATCCACACCCGGGGCGAAGGAGCCGAGGTGGCGCTGACCAAGCTGGTCGGGCTGGTCAAGGACAGCTTCGGCGAGGATTGAGCGCGTCGTGATCCCGCCCGGCCGCCGCAGCCACATCGACAGTTTGAGCAATCCACTGGTCAAGCGACTGCGGCTGCTGCGCGAAAAGCGCCATCGCCGTGCCGAAGGGTTGTTTCTGGCCGAAGGGTTACGCATCGCCACCGAAGCGCGCGAGGCCGACGTGCTGCCCCGCTGGCTGTTCCTGACCGCGGCAAGCGAGGCGCACCCGCTGGCGGCCGCGCTAGCGAACGCAACACTGGCGGCGGGCGGCGAGGTGGTGACCACCAGCGAACCGGTGCTCGCCAAATTGTCGGGCAAGGAAAATCCCCAGACCGTTGTCGGCATTTACAGCGAACCGCGCACCACGCTTGCCGATATCGACCGGAATGCTGCACCGATCTGGTTGGTCGCCGAACGGCTGCGTGATCCGGGCAATCTGGGCACGATGCTGCGCACCGGCGATGCGGTGGGCGCAGGCGGCCTCATCCTGATCGACGAATGCACCGACCCCTATGGCGTCGAGGCCGTGCGCGCGAGCATGGGGGCGATTTTCACGCAAAGGCTGGTACAGGCGCCATGGGCCGAGTTCCTGCGCTGGCTGCGCAGCGGGCCGGGCCAGCTGGTCGCGACGCATCTGGAGGCGGCACAGGATTATCAGGCGGTGCGCTATGATGCGCCGACCTTCATCCTGGTCGGCAACGAATCGCAGGGGTTGCCCGCAGAATATGCCGCTGCTGCCGACGTGCGCGTCAAAATGCCAATGCTCGGCAAGGCCGACAGCCTGAATGCGGCTGTTGCGGCGGCGGTGATGGCCTATGAAGTGCTGAACCAGCGGCGCCGCTAAACCCACCCCAGCGCATCGGCGCCGAACCACAGCCCGGTGGCCAAGAATAAGCCGGCCGCCACGCGCCGAACCATTGCCAGCGGGATACGTTTCACCAGCGCCTGCCCCAGCAGCACGGCGGGGACATTGGCAATCATCATGCCTAGCGTGGTTCCGGCGGTGACCCAGAACAGCGCCTGATATTGTGCCCCCAGCGCGACGGTGGCAATCTGCGTCTTATCGCCCATTTCGACGAGGAAGAAGGCGATCAGCGTGGTGATAAAGGCGCCGCGCGCACTGACAGCCGGGGCTTCATCCTCTTCCAGCTTGTCAGGTACCAAGGTCCACGCCGCCATAGCGATGAAGCCCGCCGCGAGCGCCAACCGAAAGCCCGGTCCGTCGAACCACCCCGCCGCGAGCGTGCCGATCCAGGCGGCGAGCGCATGGTTGGCCAGCGTCGCCGCGGCAATCCCGGCGATAATCGGTAATGGCCGGTTGAACCGCGCCGCGAGCACAATGGCGAGCAGCTGGGTCTTGTCGCCAATTTCGGCGATGGCGACAAGCAGGGTTGAGGCGAGAAAGGCTTCCATGGCGCCCGCGCCTAGCCCTAATCTTCGTTGCCGACCACCCGCAGTGTGTCGCCAGAAGCCAATTTGGTGAGTGGCCGCGCGACTTGTTCAACCGGGAGCAGATCGGGAATATTCTTCCCTGCTGTATCGATATCGAGCGCCTCGAATCGCTTCGCTTGCGGCAGTACTTGTGCCTCCAGACTGGCGATGAAACTATTGTATGATCCCGTCGCCTGATCCAGATTCTTGCCAAGCCGGACAATGTGCGTCGCCATGGTAGCGAGGCGGCTGTACATCTCTTTGCCGAGCGCAGCGATTTCGCGCGCCTGACCCGCGACCTTTTCCTGTCGCCACACGCCCGCGACGGTGCGCGCGATCGCGACGAGGTTGGTCGGCGTTGCGAGCAGCACCCGCCGTCCAAAGCCATAGTCCCATAGCCCGGGGTCCTGTTCGAGCGCAGCGGCGAGGAAATGTTCGCCGGGGACGAACATGATGACATAGTCGGGGGCTTCGTCGAACTGGTCCTGATAGGCCTTGGCCCCCAATGTCGTGACATGTGCCTTCATCGCGGCGGCGTGCGCGGCAAGGTAGCGCGCGCGTTCACTCTCGTCGCTTGCGCTGCCCGCATCCTGAAATGCATTGAGCGAAACCTTGGCATCGACCACCAGCTTCTGGCCACCGGGGACATTGATGATCGCATCCGGGCGCAGCCGCCCGTCGTCGGTGTCGAGGCTGACTTCGGTGGTGAAATCGACATGCTCGGCGAGGCCGCAGCTTTCGAGCACGTTGCGCAGTTGCTGTTCGCCCCAGCGCCCGCGTGCCTTGGGCGCGTTGCGCAGCGCATTGTTCAGGCTGGCAGTGACAGATTTCACCTCCTCCTGCCCCATGCGCATCGTTTCGATGAGCCCGGTCAGATTGCCATAGGCCTCGCGCCGGTCGGCCTCGACCTTTTGCACCGCCGCTTCATAGGCCCCCAGCCGTTCGTTGACCGGTGCCAGCAGCTCGGACAATTTCTGCCCCGCCGTCGCCTCGCTTTCCTTGAAGCGGGCTTCGGCGCGGGTCAGGAAATCGGCCTGTGCCTTGTCGAGCATCGCCTGTCCAACCTCGCGGAATTGCGCGGTGAGCGCAGCCTGCGCGTCCTTGAGCTGCGCAATTTGTTCGCCCAGTGCCGCTTCACGCGCGCTACGTTCAGCCTCGATGGTGGCGAGGCGCAGCTCGGCAGTTTCACGCCGCCGCACCTCTTGCTCCAGATCGCTAATCGCTGCGCCGAAGCGCTGGGTCACGCTGTCGCGTTCGACTTTGAGCGCACCCGACTGGCGCGCCGCGACCAGCCAGCCAATGAGCGCACCGACGAGCAGCGCGGCGACAGCGACAAGAAGCGACGTTCCATCCATGGACAGAACATAGGACGAACGTCACTGCCTTGGCTAGAGCCTATTTATGCGATCAGATTTTCCAGCAGTTGCGCACGATTTTCGTCGCGGTGCTTTTTCAAATATTTCATGAACGGCGTTCCGCCGGTGCCGACATCAGGATCGTTGCCCGCGCCCGAAGAGGCCTGTTTGTTGATATAGCTCGCCGCATATTCAAGGTGGCGGGTACGGAAATCGGCAACGTGCGTCAGGTTCGCGTTGAACGCATCGCGCAGCGCAGCATCGCCGCTGGCCTTCACAAAGGCGCGCAGCGTCGATTGCGCCTTCAAATCATCAATGAAGCGGCGATGCGGCACCGGACGATAGCTGTGCAGTTCGTCGAGATAGGCGCGCAGCGGGTCGTTGCTGTGTACCACGCCAAATAGCGCGTCCATCGCGGGCACGATGCTCGACTGCGATCCGGTCTGGCCACGAAACGCCTGCCCCTTGCCGCCGAATTTTTCGACGCCTTCGTAAATCAGCCCATTGGGCAACGCCGGATTGTTCGTCCAGCCATGGATATACGGCCGCACCCGCTGATAATAGATATAGGGGTCACAGCGTTCGGGCATACGGTCGAAGATCGCGTTGATGCGCGCCCAAACGGCGGCCATTTCGGTCAGGCGCGCGGTCGCACCCGCGACATCCCCTGCAGCCGCGCAGTCGACCAGCTGACAGGCGAGCGCGAGCGCCCGGCCGGCTTCGGCCTCGATCGCGACATGGACCAGCACAAACCAGTTTTCATCCGCGCCGCCCAGAAAGGTTTGGACCATCGCGATATTGTCGAGCGCGATCGGACCAGCCTCATCCAGCCGCGCCCAATTGTCGAGGACATAGGATGAGTAGGGCAGCAGCGGCGCCTGCCCCAGCGCGTCGGCGATGGCGACCACCGGGACCGCGAGGTTGGCTGGCAGCACGGCGGGCGCATCGGCTTCGCCCCAGACATAGGCCTGGATCAGAAAGCCATAGCGCACCATTGCGGCGCGCAGTTCTGCATCGCTGGCCGTTTCCACCCATTGCGCAACGCCAGGGTCAGGCAGCCGGTCGAGAAAAGTGCGGACCCGGCCACTGGTGAGCAGCGCCGAAAGGTCTTCGGCGGCGTGCAGCACCGGGGCCCATTCGTCGGGCAGCGCGATTTCGGGCAACTCGAACGGCGACAGAAAGCCGCGCTCTGCGGTCATCGCATAGTCGGAAAGGTTCATCGATTGTCTCATGGGTGAGGCGCGGGTTCGGCCGCCTCTGCCGTAATTGGTATCAAATGATACCAATTACGGCAAGCGCAGTGACGTGCGCTAGCTTTGCCCAAAGGCGGCGGGCAGCACAGCGCGATAGGCCTCTACCCCCGGCGCGCCCGCCACGGTGACGCCCTGCGTCAGCAGCCAATAGTGGCGCACAATTTCTGCCTGCTGTTCGAGCCCATAGCGCGCCAGCGGCCAGCCGGGTTTCAGGCTGTAGCTGTAGTTTGCAAACGGGTGACGCATCAGCACCAGATACCAGCGGCCGCGCGTCTGCGCCTGCCACACATGCGTCATTTCATGCAGGAACAAGCCCTTGGCGCGGCGTACCGCGTCGCGGTCATCGCCCGGCGGGCAGGAAAAATCCTCGCAATAACTATCGCCGTCGGGGTGGAAGTGCAGATGCCCCATCGGCGCCATCACGATGCTGCGCGGCTGGAAAAAGGCCCATTTGCGCGTCCGGATGCGCACAGGTGCATAGTCGATGGCATCGCCGAAGACGCTGCGCGCCAGCGTGATTTCGCCAGGGGTGAGCGGCCGGTCGATGGGCATTAATGGCCCTTGTGCTCCTCGCCCGCCTTGGCGGCATCCTCTGGTTTCTTGATTTTCAGGTCAAAGACGATGCGGTCATTGTTCGAAAAGATGAACACCATCGGCAAACGCCCCGCGCGCACTGCCGCGCCGTTGATGCTCCAGATCATCAGATGGTTGGCCCCGGGTTTGAACTCCAGCTTGCCTTGCACCGGCACCGGCGCGCGCAGCAATTCCTTCATGCTGGTCATACCGTCTTCCTTCACCGTCTGGTGCATCTCGACGCGCTGCGCGAGATCCGCAGTAACCGCGACCAGGTCAACCGGCGCGCTGCCGCCTTCGACGGTGAAATAGCCCGCCGCCGGACGGTCGGGCGTTGCGGGCAGCACGATATGCCCGCTCACGACACGCAGGACCTGACGGCTTTCACCCTGTTCGTTGCAGGCCGCGAGGCTGGTCACGGCAAGTGCGAGGGCGGCAAGGCGAAGCATAGTCATGGCGGCGATGTCCTGTCCGGGGGTAAATCCAGTGCTTCAGATAGGGCGGCGCAGCCCTTGTGCCAAGCCAAAGCCCACCTATATCGCCCCCATCATGTGGGGAATGCGGCGTGCCGAAACCGGGCGCCGCGCAGATATTGCAAGGAAGAAAGACACGATGGCCAAAGTAATTGGTATCGACCTCGGCACCACCAACAGCTGCGTTGCCGTGATGGAAGGTGGCAAGCCCAAGGTGATTGAAAATGCCGAAGGCACCCGCACCACGCCCTCGATCGTCGCCTTTGCCAAGGATGGCGAGCGGCTGATCGGCCAGCCCGCCAAGCGGCAGGCCGTGACCAATCCCGAAAACACCATTTTTGCGGTGAAGCGCCTGATCGGCCGCCGCTTCGATGATCCCATGACCAAGAAGGACATGGAACTCGTCCCCTATAGCATTGCCAAGGGCGCCAATGGTGACGCGTGGGTCAAGGCGGGTGGTGAAGATTATTCGCCGTCGCAGATTTCGGCCTTCATTCTGCAGAAGATGAAGGAAACCGCCGAGAGCTATCTTGGTGAAACGGTGACGCAGGCCGTCATCACCGTGCCCGCTTACTTCAACGATGCGCAGCGCCAGGCGACCAAGGACGCGGGCAAGATTGCGGGTCTCGAAGTGCTGCGCATCATCAACGAGCCGACCGCGGCGGCGCTCGCCTATGGTCTCGACAAAACCGAGAACAAGACCATCGCCGTTTATGACCTTGGCGGCGGCACGTTCGACATTTCGATCCTCGAGGTTGGCGACGGCGTGTTCGAGGTGAAGTCGACCAATGGCGACACCTTCCTTGGCGGTGAAGACTTTGACTCGAAGGTCGTCGAATTCCTGGCCGACGGGTTCAAGAAGGACGAAGGCATCGACCTGCGCGGCGATAAGCTTGCCCTGCAGCGGCTGAAGGAAGCCGCGGAAAAGGCCAAGATTGAGCTGTCATCGGCAGCGACGACCGAAATCAACCTGCCCTTCATCACCGCCGACGCGACGGGTCCGAAGCATCTGGTCAAGACGATCACCCGCGCTGACCTGGAAAAGCTGGTCGAAGATCTGGTTCAGCGCACGCTGGAGCCGTGCCGCAAGGCCATCAAGGACGCTGGCGTTTCGGCCAAGGAGATTGACGAAGGGGTGCTGGTCGGCGGCATGACCCGCATGCCGCGCGTGCGCGACGTGGTGAAGGATTTCTTTGGCAAGGAACCGCACACCGGCGTGAACCCCGACGAAGTCGTCGCCATCGGCGCCGCCATTCAGGCGGGCGTGCTGCAGGGCGACGTCAAGGATGTGCTGCTGCTGGACGTTACCCCGCTCTCGCTGGGCATCGAAACGCTGGGCGGCGTGTTCACGCGCATGATCGACCGCAACACCACCATCCCGACGAAAAAGTCGCAGGTCTATTCGACCGCTGATGACAATCAGTCGGCAGTGACCATCCGCGTGTTCCAGGGCGAACGCGAGATGGCGGCGGACAACAAGCTGCTCGGCCAGTTTGATCTGGTCGGCATCCCGCCGGCGCCGCGCGGCGTGCCGCAGATCGAGGTGACGTTCGACATCGACGCCAACGGCATCGTTTCGGTCCACGCCAAGGACAAGGGCACGGGCAAGGAACAGCAGATCAAGATCCAGGCCTCGGGCGGATTGTCGGACGCCGACATCGAGGCGATGGTCAAGGACGCGGAAAAGTTCGCCGAAGAAGACAAGGCGCGCCGCGAGGCCGCCGAGGCGAAGAACAACGCCGAATCGCTGATCCACACCACCGAGCGGCAGCTGGCCGAACATGGCGACAAGGTTGATGCGAGCCTGAAGGCCGAAATCGAAGCTGCGCTAGGCGAAGCCAAGAGCGCGGTCGAAGGCGGCGATGCCGCAGCCATGAGCGAGAAGAGCCAGGCGCTGGCGCAGGTCGCGATGAAGCTGGGCCAAGCGATCTACGAAAAGGAACAGGCCGCCGCGGCATCGCCCGCCGCCGACGATGGCAGTGCCGGGAAAGCCGGGGCCGACGAAGATGTCGTCGATGCCGAGTTTTCGGAAGTCGAGGACGACAAGAAGTAATTGAGGTCAACCTAACCCCGTCCGTGCTGAGCTTGTCGAAGCACAGTTCTTCTTTTGGCAATGCCGGAAGAAAAAAGACGGCCCTTCGACAGCGACCTATCGGGAGCCAGAGCGGGCGGGGTTGGGGAACAGGCTTGGGGGCCGCATGTCACTCGACATCGATTATTACGAATTGCTCGAGGTTCAGCGCGGCGCCGACGATGCCACGCTGAAATCCTCGTACCGCAAGCTCGCCATGCAGTATCACCCCGATCGCAACCCGGGGGACAAGCAGGCCGAGGCGCGCTTCAAGGCGATCAACGAGGCCTATGACTGCCTGAAAGACCCGCAGAAACGCGCGGCCTATGACCGTTTCGGCAAGGCGGCGTTCCAGAATGGCGGCGGCCCCGGCGGCGGCGGCGCCGATTTCGGCGACATTGGCGACATATTCGAATCGATCTTCGGCGGCGCTTTTGGCGGCGCGCAGCGTCAGCGCGGTCCGGCGCGCGGCGCGGACCTGCGCTATGATCTGGAAATCAGCCTCGAGGATGCCTTTGCCGGGGTGAACCGCGAAATCCAGATCGATGTCGCCGCGCGCTGCGACACCTGCGATGGGTCCGGTGCGCGCAAGGGCACCGGCACGCGGCGCTGCTCCACCTGCGGCGGCGCGGGCAAAGTGCGCGCGCAGCAAGGCTTTTTCATGGTCGAGCGCACCTGCCCGACCTGCCAAGGCGCGGGCGAGATTATCGAAGACCCCTGCCCCGCGTGCGATGGCGACGGGCGGGTTGAAAAGCGCAAGACGCTGACGGTCAACATTCCTGCCGGCGTTGACGAAGGCACGCGCATCCGCCTGTCGGGCGAGGGCGAAGCGGGCGCGCGCGGCACCGCTTCCGGCGATCTCTATATCTTCCTGCATCTGGCGCGCCACCGCCTGTTCGAGCGCGAGGGCACCACATTGTTCACGCGCGCGCCGATCAGTTTCACCACCGCTGCGCTGGGCGGCGATATCGCCATTCCCGGCCTCGACGGCACGCGCCACGAAATCCGTATTCCGCCGGGTATCCAGTCGGGCAAGCAGCTGCGCCAGCGCGGGGCAGGCATGCCCGTGCTCAACGGCCGCGGCCACGGCGACCTGGTGATCCAGGTCGATGTCGAAACGCCCACCAAGCTGACCGCCGAGCAGCGCGAGCTGCTTGAAGCCTTTCGCAAAACCGAAACCGGCGAAGAATGCCCACAATCGCGCGGCTTTTTTGACCGGCTTAAAGGTATGTGGGAAGATTTGACCTAAAAAATTGAGGGTGCGCCATCGCGATGCTGTGCTAACCATGCTGAAAGCACAGGGGAGTCCAGCCATGCGTCCATTTCATTTCGTCGTCGCCGCCCTGTTCGTGGCGGTCGGCCCCGCCGCCGCACAGCAGGATTTTTCCAAGGTCGAGATCAAGACGCAAGCGCTGGCCCCCGGCATTGCGGTGCTGTTCGGCGCGGGCGGCAATATCGGCGTGTCGCATGGCCCCGACGGCACCGTGCTGATCGATGACCAGTTCGCGCCGCTGACCCCCAAGATTCAGGCTGCTGTCGCCGCGCTGGGCGCGAGCCCGGTGAAATATCTGATCAACACCCACTGGCACTTCGATCATACCGGCGGGAACGAGAATTTTGGCAAGGCAGGCGCGCTGATCCTGGCGCACGACCATGTTCGCGACCGGATGGCGAGCGAACAGAAGACGCGGTTCGGCATCACGCCGCCATCGCCCCCCGCGGCGCTGCCGGTCATCACCTATCATGACGGGATCAGCCTGCACCTTAATGGTGACCGCGTGCGCACGGTGCATCTGAAGCATGCGCACACCGACGGCGATTCGGTGGTGATTTGGGAAAAGGCCAATGTCATCCACATGGGCGACACGTTTTTCCATCAGGTCACGCTGCCTTTCATCGACCTCGACAGTGGCGGGTCGGCCAAAGGTTTGCTCGCTGGCATCGGCAAGGTGCTGATGATGATCGACGACAAGACTGTTGTCATTCCCGGCCACGGCCCGGTCGCGACCAAGGCTGACCTTACGGCCTATCGCGACATGCTGGCCAGCGTGATTGCGAGTGTCGAGGCCGCCAAGTCGGGAGGCAAAACGCTGGCCGAGGTGCAGGCGATGAAGCCGGCGGCGCGGTGGGACACCAACCCCAACGCCTTTATCAAGGGTGATGATTTTGTCGCGGCTATTTATGACAGCCTCGGTCGCCCCGAGCATGACCATGGCACCGGCAAGCCACACGATCATGGACCGGGCGGACATCAGCATTGATCCAACGGTAGCGCTGAGCCTGTCGAAGTGCACGGCGCGGTCGTGCGCAGCGGCGATCGACAAACTCAGCCCTGACGGTCTGAGCCCTCGATTTCTGAGCGCAGCTCTGCAACCAGCTTCGCCACCTGCGTCAGGCGTGGTTCTTCTTCGTCCAAAATCGCGCGAAAGGCATCGCGCTTGAACGCCGCCAGTTCGGCTTCCGGCAGCGCCATCTCATCCCCCAATGTCGAGGCGACAATGTCGACCAGCCGGTCAGCACCGTGGAGCCGCCCCCACAGATAGTCATTTTCGCGGTAAGCGCGGCTGAAAAAGGCGCCGAAGCTGTTGAATTCGATGCCCTTCAGCACCTCGACCGCGCCGCCGGCGCGGATGGCATTGGCGTCGCTGGGCGAGATGCGGTCGATCTTGATGGGATCATATTCGTCAAGCCCCTCGCCCTGCAGCAGCGGCAATGTGGCAATGTCGTAGAAGGGATAGCCGAGGTAGGCGAACAGCATCGCCCGTCGCTCGTCCTTCGGCAACGCCGCAAGCGGTGCAGCCAACAGGGTATCAACGTCGCCATCGGTTTCGGCGAGCGCGCGCCGCGCCGCCACCGCATCGAGCCATGCCGCACTTTCAGCCGCTGGCAGGCCCGCGAACCAGGCGTCGCCTTCGCGCTCCAAAAACAGCGCCAGCGCCGCATAGATGGCGGTGCGTAGCGCCTCAGCCGCAGGATCGGGCTGGGCGCGCCGCGATTCGACGCGCGTATCGAGTTGCCGCGCCAGAAAGCGGAGACGGCGGATGCGAAAACCGATGTCATGCTGACGGAAAAAATCGATCACCGGCGCGCTTGCCCCCGCGCCGCGCTTGCCGCCGATACGGTCGATCCCGCGCGCGCGCACCGCCGCCCACAGCGCGGCGCGCAGCACGGCAGCATCCTGGGCCGGAGCGAGCCGCGCTGCCAGCGCAGCCAGGTCCTCCACCACCACCGACAGCTTGAGATGGCCATAGGGAGCATAGGCATAGCCCGCACGCGTTGCCGCTTCCTCCTGCGCGCGCGCGCGCCACTTGGCGAGCCGCGCGGGAGTTGGCGTATCGATGAAGAAGCTGCTGCCAAACAACCCCTCAACCTGTTCCTCGACCTCGACGCGCATGCCGTCGCTGACATGCTGCATACGGCGGATCCGCATCGACAGCCCTGCGAGCGCTTCGACATTGTCACCGATCGGCTGTTCGCGGGGAATTTCGCTAAGGGCGCCCAATATGACGCTGAGCCAACCCGGCGGGTCGGTGCTGCCTAGCGCGGGCCTGCCCAGGCTGACCGCCCGGTGGTCGGGCTTGGGGTCAATATAGACGAAGCGCCGGTCCACCTCGCGCCGCGCCGGGCGTTGCTTGAGCGCGGCGATGGCCGGCCGGAAGGGTGCGTTCGCCAGCACCGACCCGTCGATATAGCAGCGTGTTGCCGGATCCTCGTCACACGGGGGCAGCTGCGCCGCGATAAAGGCCTCGCGCGTCGGCCACGCCATGCCGCGGTGGCGCAGCACGTCATCGGCCTCGGCCAGGGTGAAGGGCGGGAAAGCCCCGGGGAAGCTGGCGGTTGCGCGCGCCGCGGCGGCGAGCGCTGGCGTATCGCCAAGATCGCTCCCCGCCGCACCATCTTTGCGAAAGGCGAGCGTCAACCGATGTTCACGTTCTTCCACCATAGCTGGTGAATTGATGGCCAGCGGGCGGTGATACCCCGCAAAGTCCGTAACAGTGACAAACAGGTCAAAAGGCTGCGCCGCAGGCACCAGCACCGGACCGACCGGTCCAGCAGCCATTGCCGAAAAGGCGTCGTGGAGCAGGTGAGAAAAAGTTTGGCCGCCAAAGGGGGCGGCGAACCAGCGTGCGCGCACCAGTTGTGATACTTTCATCCGTACCTCGTCCTGCGCCTCGCGCGCGACGGTGCGGTCGATGGCGTTGCCGCGCCGCTTCATCGCCATCCACACCAGCGGCGCGGCCCAGAATTTGGTGGCGCGCGACAGCGGGCGCGCGTCAGGGTCGATCAATGCATCAAGGTCGGCGCGCGTCAGCCACATTTCGGTCAAGGGGTCGAGCGACTGGCCAGTGGTAAGCGCGCGCGCCAGAAAAATCCCGTTGATCCCGCCTGCGCTGGCACCGGCGACAATGTCAGAGAAAACGCGCAACCGCACGCCGCGCGCGCGCCCGATTTCTTCGAGCAAGCGCTGATAGACGCCTGCGCTGCCCGTCAGCGCCGAACCGCCATCCTGCGCGCGGCGCGATGCAGCAGCGAGTCGCCACACCTCTTTGGTGATGCCATGCATATAGACGGCCAGGCTGATGCCGCCGTAACAAATAAGAGCGAGGCGGAGTTCCTTTTCGCGCACGCGCGAACGCTATGCCCCGCGCCGCCTGTTGGCAAGGCGGGCGCGGGGCGCGGGCGGCCGGGTCGCAAGCGGCCGCCGCAAGGTTTGACAAGTCAGGCGACGGCGCAGCGGACTGTTGCAGCCTTGCGCTGGCGCAGCGCACCGCCAATCAACCCAAAGCCCATAATCATCATGGCCCAGGTCGCGGGTTCGGGGATCGCGCCGGCGACATCGCGAAGCTGATAGCTGAAGCTGGCACGGTCAACTGTATAGGGCGCACCAAGTTTGTCGATGGTCTGCGTCAGCTTGATGCCGTCAAAGGTGAAGGGGCCGCCAGGAATCTGGCCGTTGATCGCGCTCAGGCAATTGCCGCATGCGCCGCCCTGCGTATCCGACGACAATCCCGTCGGCCCCATGCTGTAGGAGTAAAGGCTGCTTCCCGAGACCGTGGTTTCGGGTCCCGTAGCCGTGATCAGCGGATCAACGCCATCGGCGCGGAAGAAATTGATCGCAAACAATTGTTCCATTGATCCGGGCACGGTAAAAGCGCCTGCCAGTGTCAAGGTGAGCTCGATTGTATCGCCTTCCTCGACGGTGAATTCGTCGAACGGATCAAACACCAGATTGCCAACGTTAAAGACGCTGGTCCCGATGGTAAAGGTGCCGGTCGTCGCATTCACCGGATTGGCGGTGGCAGTGATGATGTGGACGGTGGCCGTCGCCGGCGCGGCTTGCAATGCGGCAATACCAGCCAGCGCAAACAGCGCACTGCGGAAAATTTGGGGAGTGGCGAAGGTCATGAACGCTCCTGTTGTTTGTCGGTTGTCGCATCGGCGGGACCGCCTGAATTCACGTTTTGGTTACCATCCCTCGCCTGCGCCCGCGCCTCTCGAATCCGACAGGTTTGAATTGGCGTCCGAACACGGGACAATGTCAGGCACCCCCTTGCGGCCGGTACGAAAGATGCGGATAACCGTGGCTCCGTCAGGGGGCCGAACGATGCTGCAGACGATTCTCCCGCTTACCGAGGCCGCGCTTGCTGCGCCAAATTTGGGCAAGGCCGCCGACCAATTTCACGCTGCGCTGCGACCGCATGACGTCACCTATTTGCAGGCGCGCGCTTATCATCGGCCCTTTGGCCCGCTGACGTCGCAGCGGCATTGGCAAGCAGGCGGCTTTGTCGCGCGCCATGCCAAATCGGGCTGGGAGGGCAGCGCTGCCTTCAACTATATCTGCTTCGAGAAAAACCCGCTGGTCGATGCCATCGCCCAGTCATTGACGCGCTATCGCTTTTCCGATTTCGCGCCGCACGGCGCGCGCAGCAACGCCAGCTATTGGGAAGCGCTCGCCGAAGCCGATATGGCCGAGGCACTGTGCGCTACCGCCTATGGCAGCGGACGGCGCATCACATCCTTTCACATCGGGTTCGACCGCAAGGAATTTGCACCGGGCGAGGCCGAAGCGATCCAAATCGCCGCGCTAATGATTGCGGAAGCCTTTTTGCCGACGGTCGGCGCCGCGCAAGACGCCGGCCCCGCCCTTACCCGGCGCGAACGCGACGTCATGGCCTATGTTGCAGAGGGCAAGACCGATTGGGAAATCGGCGTGATCCTATCGCTATCCGAAACCACCGCACGCTTCCATGTTGACAATGCACGGCGCAAGCTGGGTGCGGTCAACCGTGCGCACGCCGTCGCGCGCTATCTGGCGCTGCGTAGCTGAACGTGCCTATAGCGGGCGGCCATGGCCCGCGCCCGCACCCTCCTCCTCACCGCTGCATTGGGTCCGCTCGATTACCGGGTGCCGCAAGGGGAGGTCGTCGCGCTGGGCAGCGTCGTCATCGCCCCGCTGGGTCCGCGCCGCCTTGGCGGGGTAATCTGGGAGGACGAAGCCTTTGGCGCGCCCGAGCCCGTTGGCGACAACCGGCTGCGCAATCTGCTCGAGGTGGTCGATGTGCCGCCACTCGCGGCACCGCTCCGCCGCCTGATCGAATGGGTCAGCAGCTATTACATGGCCCCGCCCGGCGCGGTGCTGCGTATGGTGCTGCCCGGCGTCGCCTTTGCCGACGCGCGCCGCCCGATTATCGAATATCGGCTGACCGGCGTAGTTCCAACGCGGCTGACCGCGCAGCGCCAGGTCGCGCTTGACGCGCTGGCGGGCGAACAAGGGACGGTACGCGAGCTGGCCGCCAAGGCAGGGGTGAGCGAAGCCGTTATTCGGGGGTTGGTTGAAGTCGGCGCGGCGGAGGCGGTCGCGATCAGCAGCGACACCCCTTACCCTTCGCCCGATCCCGATTTCGCCCCGCCTGCACTATCGGCAGAGCAGGCCGAAGCCGCCGCCTCGCTCGCCGCTGCTGTTGCCGCGCGGTTCTTTGACCCGGTGCTGCTCGACGGGGTCACAGGATCGGGCAAGACCGAGGTTTATATGGAGGCGGTGGCGGCGGCCATCCGCGACGGTCGACAGGCGCTGGTTCTGCTGCCCGAGATCGCGCTGACCGAGCCGATGCTGACGCGCTTTACCGCACGCTTCGGCGTTGAACCGGTGGCATGGCATTCGGGCCTCAAGTCGAGCGAACGCCGCCGCGCATGGCATGCGATTGCGCGCGGCGATGCCACTATCGTGGTGGGTGCGCGCTCGGCGCTGTTCCTGCCCTATACCCAGCTAGGCGTCATCATTGTCGACGAAGCGCATGAGGCGAGCTTCAAGCAGGAGGACGGCGTCCATTATCATGCGCGCGACGTCGCGGTGATGCGGGCCCAGATCGAGGCAATTCCAGTGATTCTGGCGAGTGCCACGCCGGCGCTGGAGAGTTTGGCGCAGGTCGAGGCGGGACGCTACCGGCGACTCGCCCTGCCCGCGCGCTTTGGCGGGGCCAGCCTGCCCACCATTGCCGCGCTCAACCTGCTGGATAATCCGCCCGACCGCGGCACCTGGCTCGCGCCACCGCTGGTCGCCGCGCTCGCCGACCGGCTGGCGAAGGGCGAACAGTCATTGTTGTTTCTCAACCGGCGCGGCTTTGCACCGTTGACCCTGTGCCGCACTTGCGGCCACCGCATCCAGTGCCCCAACTGCACATCGTGGATGGTCGAGCACCGGCTGGTTCGCCGTCTCGCCTGTCACCATTGCGGCCATGTCATGCCGCCGCCGGCCCAATGCCCCGAATGCGGCGACGAGGATGCGCTGGTCGCCTGCGGCCCCGGCGTCGAACGCGTGGCGGATGAGGTCAAGCTGCGCTTTCCCGAGGCGCGCACGGCCATCGTCACGTCCGATACGCTGTGGTCGCCCGCGCGCGCGGCGGAGTTTGTGGACAATGTTGAGGCGGGCCTGATCGACATCATCATCGGCACGCAGCTGGTCACCAAAGGCTATCACTTCCCCAATCTGACGCTGGTCGGCGTGGTCGATGCCGATCTTGGCCTCGACGGCGGCGATTTGTGCGCCGCCGAGCGGACGTTCCAGCAGGTGCAGCAGGTCGCAGGGCGCGCCGGGCGCGGGGTCAAGCCCGGCGCGGTGCTGGTGCAGACGCGCATACCAACCGCGCCGGTCATCGCCGCGCTGGTCGCGAATGACCGCGACGGATTTTACGCCGCCGAAGCCGCGGCGCGCAAAAATGCCGGATCGCCCCCCTATGGCAGGCTCGCCGCAATAATCATTTCGAGCGAGGATGCCGAAGTCGCGCGCCGCACCGCCGACCAGCTCGCCGCCGCCGCACCGCGCGGCGTGGGCGCGGATATCTATGGACCCGCCCCCGCGCCGCTGGCGATGCTGCGCGGCCGCCACCGTTTCCGCCTGCTCGCCCACGCACCGCGTAGCTTTGCGCTGCAAGAAATGATTGCGGAGTGGACCGCGCGGATCGACTGGCCCGCCAAGGTGCGGCTGACGATTGATATTGATCCCTATAGCTTTCTGTAATTGTGCAATATTGTCTATTTACTGAGCAGTTCATCTCGGTATTTTGATTATTCAATATGGGATTGAGGGAATCACTATGTACGGCAGGCTTGTTGGGGGAGCTGTTGCGGTGCTGGTCGCGTCGGTGGCTCCTGCCGAGGCCAAATGGCTGCGCGCTGACACCGCCAACTTCATCATTTTTAGCGAGGGCAACGAGCAATCGCTGCGTAGCTTTGCTGAGAAGGTCGAAAGACTCGACGCCACACTGCGTGGCCGGTTCAATGCCCGGCGCGAACCCGAGGAAAATCGCCTGACCATCTATCTTTTGCCGCGCGCAGAAGATGCTGGGCGGATGCAAAGCGGGAAGGGCAACAGCACCACCGCGGGTTTTTATGCGACTCACCCCGAGGGCACTTTCGCGGTATCCAATCGCGAACCCGACGCTGGGCGCGGCTCGCTCGACGGCACGACTGTGCTGTTCCACGAATATGCCCATCATTTCATGCTGCGCTATGCGCCGCACGCCTATCCGGCCTGGTTCGTCGAGGGATTTGCCGAATATTATGCGACGGTCGATTTCACCAAAGAAGGCCATGCGCAAATCGGCAAACCCGCCCATCACCGCGCCTATGGCCTGCTCGAAATGCCCAAGATACCTGTGCGCACTTTGCTGGCGACTCGGCCGGGGGAGTTGAAGGACAGCGGGCAGGTCGAAGTCTTTTACGGTCGCGCCTGGCTGTTGACCCACATGCTATACACGTCTGAGGAGCGCGCGGGCCAGCTCACCAAATATATCAGCGCGATCAATGCGGGGACCGAACCGGCTCAGGCCGCGATTGATGCCTTTGGCGACCTTGACCAGCTTGACAAAGATCTGAATCGTTATCTGTCGCGCCCCTTGACCTATCGCACGACCAACCAGCCGATTGCCATTGTCGGCGACATTGCCATCCGTCCGTTGACCGCAGCAGAGGATCTTCTGATGCCGCTGCGGATGGAGAGGCTCGGCGCGCATGGCGAGGCTGAACGGCTGGTCAAGCTGCGCACAGCGCATGCAAAAGCTGAAGCCAAGCTGAGCAGCGATGCTGCCTTTTGGTATGAGCGCGCCGCGCTGGAATGGGACTTGCCGAAGGACCAGCGCGATGCGGCAATGCTGAAGTCGGGTCTGGAACGGGCGCTGGCAATTAATCCCGATCATATTCACGCCAATGTCCTGACCGGGCTGGCGCTCGCTGAGGAGCTGGATGCGAAGGGCGATTTTTCGGCGGTCGCATGGCGCAGTGTACGCCAGCCGATCACCCGCGCCAACCGGCTGGCCCCCAATGATCCCTGGCCGCTGTACAGCTGGTACAACAGCTTTCAGCAGCAGGGCGTCAATCCGCCCGACATTGCGCATCAGGGGCTGGCACGCGCATTCCTGCTGGCACCAGAAAATGAGCAAATGCGTTTCAGCTATGCCTTTGATCTGGCGCGCAAGGGCGATTTCGATCCAGCGATCGCGCTTGCCAAAACCATCGCCTTCGACCCGCATGGCGGCGGTGATGGGCGACAATTGATCGCACAGCTGGAGGCGATGCGCGACCGGGCGTCGGGCGTTGATACCGAATCTGACAAGACTGCCGACGACTAAAGCAGTCGCGCCCCGCCTGCCCCTTCTCGCCGCAACAGCTCGGCTTTGATATCCGGGCCCCAGGCATAGCCGCCCACGCCGCCGCCCTTGGGCACGACGCGGTGACAGGGGATGAGTACTGCCACCTGGTTGGCGCCGTTCGCCGTGCCTGCGGCGCGCACCGCCGCGGGTTTGCCGATGGCGGCGGCGATGTCAGCGTAGCTGCGCGTTTCGCCGGGCGGAATCCGTCGCAATTCGCGCCACACCGCCTCCTGAAATGCCGTGCCCTGCACATCGAGCGGGATATGGCTGTTGGCGCGCGCGGGGCTTTCGACCGCCGCAACCACATCGGTGAGCAAGGCCGCGAATTCGGCGGCTCCTTCGACCAAAGTGGCATTTGGAAACTGCACCGCCAGATCATCACCGGTCAGCCCGAAGGCAAGGCGGCACACCCCTTGGTCGGTCGCCGCAACCAGCATGTTGCCCAGCGTCGTCGGCACCACCGCCCAGTGGATGGTCACCCCGCGCCCGCCGTCTTTCCACACCGACGCTGTCATCCCGAGGCGCCCAGCCTGTTCATCATAAAAGCGCGACGGCGCCGAATAGCCTGCATCATATATCGCATCGGTGACCCGATCCGCACCGGCCAGCGCCTGCCGCGCCCGTTCGGCCCGCAACGCACGGGCATAGGCGGCGGGGGACAGGCCGGTGGCGCGGGCGAAGACGCGCTGGAAATGGGTCGCGGAATAGCCGGTGCGCCGCGCCAGGTCGGCGAGCGCCAGCGGCTCTTCGCTGTCCTTGATCGCGGCAATGGCGGCGAGCACTGCGCCTTCGTCGCGCGCAACATCATCGGGCAGACAGCGCTTGCAAGGGCGCAGCCCCGCCCCGCGCGCCGCCGCACCATCAGCAAAAAAGCGCACATTGCCACGCGCCGGATGCCGTGCGCCGCAACTGGGGCGACAGTATATCCCCGTGGTCAGCACACCGGTGACAAAGCGCCCATCGAGCGCCCGGTCGCGGCGCAACACCGCCGCCCAGCGATCATCATCGGAGATGGTCATGCCAGCCGCTCCACCTTGGCCGCAAAGCACCCGTGCGCGGCGTTGTGCGCATGGATATAGGCGATGGCAGGGTTGGCGAACAGGTCCAGGATCTTGTCCTCGGCCTCTCCGGGCAGCGCCAGCCGCGCGTCGCGCAGCGTGCCGCCCGCATCGAACCCGCGCAGCCCCAGCGGCCGGCCAGCGAATACCGGCGGCAATTCGCCGACATGGTCCGCCTGTGCCGCGCCTTCGCGCACATAAATGGCATAGGCGCTGCGATACGGGGTCGCGACATCGTGGCTGACGTGGTGGAGCAAAATCAGGTCTTCGCCGGCACGCGCATCGTCCAGACTCACGCGGCAGGGAAAGCCCCTGTCGGCGGATGCGGTGACACGGCGCGCGCCCCGCGCGGCGAGTTCCGCGTCAGACAAAGCGAACAAGGGGGCAAAGGGCACGGGGTCGAGCCCAGCGATGCGATAAGTCATGGCGGCGTCTCCTGTTGGGGTGATGCCGCTTTCTAGCCCGCGCCTGCGCCCGCGCCGTCCCGCACCTTGCGGTCAAACGCCAATTGCCTCCCAATCGTCATCCCGGACTTGATCCGGGATAACGAGCAACAGGGGCGTGTTATCTCGGATCAAGTCCGGGATGACGAAACATTGGCTATTTTTCTACGATTCCCCCCTCAGTCAAAAATATCGTGCAGCCAATGCTTCTTCTTATACGGCTTGCCATAACCATAGCCCTGCTGCGGATAGCCCGGCGAGGGCGGGGCATAGCCGTGCGGCTGTTGCGGCGGGGGCGGCGGAGCGGCGCGCGGACGGCGATCGTCATCATCGTCGCGACTGGACCGCTCGATGATCTTGTCGAGCTCACCGCGATCGAGCCACACCCCGCGGCAGGTGGGGCAATAGTCGATCTCGATCCCCTGACGCTCGGCCATGGTCAACGTCGTGCCGTCGATGGGACAGGCCATGGGGCCATTATGGTTGGGCATTGGTCGCTCCTGACAATTGGGTTTCCGGTTTAACGAATGACCGGGCGGCGGCGTTCCCGATGGTCCGCAACGCGTGCAAGAAATCGCTTTCCTAGGCGGTCATGGCCGCATAGCGAGGGTGCATGTTGCGTTTCATTGCCCTGATTTGCGCCCTTGTTGGATTCGCGGCGCCAACACTCGCCGCCGATGATGTCGGCGCAGCCGCGCGCGGGGTTGTGCGCGTTGTCACCGTCGCGATGGTCGATGGCGAGGTTGTCGGGTTCGGCCATGGCAGCGGGGTTGCGGTGTCGCCGACGCGCATTGTCACCAACGCGCATGTGGTTGATTCGGCGGTGCGTTACCCGGCCAATGTCGCTGTCGGCGTGGTGCCGTCCGAAGGGCAGAAAAGCTATGCCGCCCGGCTGGTGGCGGTCGACGCGCGGCGCGATCTGGCGCTGATCGAGCTGACCGAAGGGCGGCTTCCGCCTGCGACCATTTACACCGGGCCGGTGACGGCGGGGCTGGACGTGGTGGCACTTGGCTATCCCGGCAATGTCGACCTCGCCAGCGCGCGCACCGCGCAGGATTATATCATCCCGCGCGCGCCGGTGCGGTCCGAAGGCGATGTATCGGCGCTGCAGGCTGTCCAAGGCGTCGCGACTTTGCTCCACACCGCCAATATTGCGCGCGGCAATTCGGGCGGGCCGTTGGTCGATGGATGCGGGCGGGTGCTGGGCATCAACAGTTTTCTGACGCGCGCCGACGAGGGCGATGCGGGGTTCGCCTTTGCGGTGAGCGCACGCGAGCTGACCGCGTTTCTGGCCGATTCGCGGCAAGCCTATAGTGGCGTCGGCACGCCCTGCATCAGCCTGGCCGAGGCCGAAGCGCGCGACCGCGCGGCGGCAGAAGCCGAGGCGAAAGCCGCCAGCGCCGCCAACGCCGACCGCGAAGCCGCGAGCGCGCAAGAACTGAAGCAGCAGGAACGCGCCGCGACCGAGGCGGCCTTAACAGCGCGCGAGAACCGGCTGGCGCTGGCGGGCCTTGCGCTGGTGCTGGCGGCGATGGCGGGCGGCGCGGGCTGGGTGTGGCGGCGCGAGGGCGATGGAAAAGCGGGGGCCGGGATGGGCGCCGGCGCGTTGCTGGCACTGGGTGCGGTCGCGCTGTTCGTAACCCGGCCTTCGCTGGTCGAAGCGACGCCGGAGGCAGGGACCCCTGCCGAAACCGGCCCCGAACTGGTCACCGCCGCGCCAGTGGGCAAGCGCGTCTGCACCCTGCGTCCCGAACGCAGCCGGATTACGGTGTCGAAGGCCGATGATGTCGAACTGGCGCTGTCCGCGACTGGCTGCGCGGCAGGCGCGCAATTCATTCCCGATGCTGACGGCGGCTGGACGCGCGCGACGGTGGCAAGCGATGCGGGGGCGGCGAGCATCGCCACGCTGTCGGCCGACGGCGCGACTTACCGCGTCGAACGCTGGCTGCCCGACGCCGCAACGCTGGCCAAGCTGCGCGAATTGCAGCGCGGCGGCGCGGCGAGCTGCACCAGCGACCCGGCGGCGCTGGAGCAATTGGGCGCGACCCAGGCCGCCATCCGCGCCGCGCTGAACGAGGCGCCCAACGAGCGGCTGGTCTATGGGTGCACGGGGGCTTCGCCAGACAATTGATCAGTCATTGGCGGCGCGCAGGCGGTATCCCGATTGGGCATCAATGAACGAGAAACTATACATCAGTTCACCGGCGAACTCGCCGTCGACGGTGCCCACGCTCAAATAGGCGCCGGTATCGCGGTGGCGATAGATGCGCGCACAAATAGTGCGATCTAGGAGCGGAAGGACGCGCTCTTCCTTAAAGTAAAGCTGATAGCGTTGCTTGCTGATCGGTGTGTGCGGAGCGGCCAGTGTGACCAGTTGGGCGGCAGCGAACGATTCTTCGCCCAACACGAAACAGGTCGTGTCGCCATCCCAGCGCAGCCGACCCGTCGATTGAACGGCAAGATTGTGCTGATTGCTGAGCGCTTCCACGGATCGGTGCCGCATGCTGCCGTCTGGCGCCGCACTAAACCACGTCATACCTGCGCAGGTGCGTCTTTCGGGATTGGGATCGCTGCAGTAAACTTTTGCGGCCGAGAATAGCGCCTTGGGGTCGGCCACTGGCTGCCACGCCGGATCGAGTTCGACCGACGTGCCGGACAGCAACAGCCACGCAGCAAGCAAGGACATGGGGGCGACTCCAATGGGGTAGCCCTGCGATAACGTTTCCTTGGTTTACAAAGCGTTAGAAGATTCAGCTTGTCTTCACGGCATCGGCTTGGTGCTGGGACTTGGTGCTGGACCTTGATGCTGGGGCGTTAGATACGCAGCGACTCTATAATCTCCCGCGCCGCTTCGCCCGGCGACAACGCACCCGAATCGACCACCACCGCCGCTGGCAGTTCCGGATAATCAAACGCTCCCGCCGCCTCCAATTCCTTAAGCTGCGCCAGCGACGACAATTTGCCGCTCGCCTGCCGCGACGGTGCCTCGACGCGCGCGGCAATCAAATCGGCGGGGCAGGTGACCGCCACGAAATCAAGACGCCCGCCCATGCCCTCAACCAATTCCAACGCGCGCTGCGGGAAATCGGGGGCGACGCTGGCTTCGGGATGGAAAGTGAAGATGAGCGAGCGGTCCTCGGCGGCTGCGGCGGCAAACACGTCAAGCCACATGCGCTCGCGCAAGGATGTAAAGCCGGGGCTGCCGAACGGGAAGACCGCGAGTAAGGCATCGACGACAAGATGATTGTGAAACAGCGACAGGCCCGTTTGCACAGCAAGTTCGCGCGCGATGGTCAGCTTGCCGCTGGCAGCGGGACCGTGGATAAAGACGAGGCGGAAAGAGACGGCCATCATTACCCCCTTATCCGTTCGCCCTGAGCTTGTCGAAGGACAGGCGGGGTTGGGGCACGACGGCGCTGCCAACCCACCTTGCAATGCAGCATAATCATTGCTAGGCGCGCCGCGACCTTGCCGCTGGGGTGCTTTTTGCGCCTCCCTTTGCGGCAACCCCAATCCCCCCTCGGGATCATTGATCAAGGACGTTCGCGCGTGGATAATTCCAGCGGCAATCAGGCCAATATCACGGCAGGGCTGGCCGGTCGTTATGCGTCGGCGCTGTTCGATCTGGCGCGCGATGGCGGCAGCATCGAGACGGTCGAATCGAGCCTGAAGGCGCTCAGCGCCGCGCTGGCCGAATCGGCTGACCTTGCCGCGCTGGTTTCGAGCCCGCTGATCAGCCGCGCCAATGGCGCCAAGGCGATCGCCGCCGTCGCCAAATCCATGGGCCTAGACGACCTCACCACCCGTTTCCTCGGCGTGCTCGCCGACAACCGCCGCCTGGCCGATCTGCCCGCGATGATTCGGGCATTTGGCATGATCGTGGCAGCGCATCGCGGCGAAGTGACCGCCGAGGTCACCACCGCGCACCCGCTGGACGATGACCAGCTTGTCGCACTCAAGCAGCAACTGCGCAGCCGTGTTGGCCGCGATGTTGCCGTTATTGCTAAAGTCGAACCCGCCATCCTTGGCGGGCTGGTGGTCAAGCTGGGCAGCCAGCTGATCGACGCCAGCATCCGCACCCGTCTCAACACCCTCGCGCAAGCGATGAAAGGCTAAGTCATGGAAATCCGCGCCGCTGAAATCAGCAAGGTCATCAAGGACCAGATCGCCAATTTTGGCACCGATGCCCAGGTGTCGGAAATCGGCCAGGTTCTCTCGGTCGGCGACGGCATCGCCCGCGTCCACGGCCTCGACAATGTTCAGGCCGGTGAAATGGTCGAATTCGCCAATGGCGTGCAGGGCATGGCGCTGAACCTGGAAGCCGACAACGTCGGTATCGTGATTTTCGGCAGCGACGCCGAGATCAAGGAAGGCGACACCGTCAAGCGCACCGGCACCATCGTTGACGTGCCCGTGGGCAAGGGCCTGCTGGGCCGCGTGGTCGACGGCCTGGGCAACCCCATCGATGGCAAGGGCCCGATTGTCGCCGAGAAGCGCATGCGCGTCGAAGTCAAAGCCCCCGGCATCATCCCGCGCAAATCGGTGCACGAACCGGTGCAAACGGGCCTGAAGGCGCTCGACGCGCTCGTCCCCGTCGGCCGCGGCCAGCGCGAGTTGATCATCGGTGACCGCCAGACCGGCAAGACCGCTGTGGCGATCGACACCTTCATCAACCAGCGCGAAGCCAATAAGGGCAACGACGAATCGAAGAAGCTGTATTGCATCTATGTCGCCGTCGGCCAGAAGCGCTCGACCGTGGCGCAGATCGTCCGCCAGCTCGAAGAAAATGGCGCGATGGAATATTCGATCGTCGTCGCCGCGACGGCGTCGGAGCCTGCACCGCTGCAGTTCCTGGCGCCGTACACCGGCTGCACCATGGGCGAATATTTCCGCGACAATGGCATGCACGCCGTGATCGTTTATGACGATTTGTCGAAGCAGGCGGTCGCCTATCGCCAGATGTCGCTGCTGCTGCGCCGCCCGCCGGGCCGCGAAGCCTATCCAGGCGACGTGTTCTATCTGCACAGCCGCCTGCTCGAGCGCGCGGCGAAGATGAACGACGCCAATGGCAACGGCAGCCTGACCGCGCTGCCGATCATCGAAACGCAGGCGGGCGACGTGTCGGCCTATATTCCGACCAACGTGATTTCGATCACCGACGGCCAGATCTTCCTCGAAACCAACCTTTTCTATCAGGGCATCCGTCCTGCGATTAACGTCGGTCTTTCGGTGTCGCGCGTGGGTTCGGCGGCGCAGACCAAGGCGATGAAGAAGGTGTCGGGCTCGATCAAATTGGAGCTCGCCCAGTACCGCGAAATGGAAGCGTTCGCACAGTTCGGGTCGGACCTTGATGCCTCGACGCAGAAGCTGCTCAACCGCGGTGCGCGCTTGACCCAGCTTTTGAAGCAGGCGCAGTTCCAGCCGATGCCGTTCGAAGAACAGACCGCTTCGATCTTCGCGGGCACCAACGGCTATCTCGACGCCGTGCCGGTGGCCGACGTGACGCGCTATGAACAGGCGATGCTCGCCTATCTGCGCAGCGACCATGCCGGCGTCCTGAAGGAAATCCGCGACACGCGCGATTTGACCGACACGGCCAAGGCCGGGCTGGTGGATGCGCTGACCGCCTTCGCCAAGATTTTTGCGTAAGCTTTAGCCCTCTCGCCTGCGAGAGGGACAAGGGGCCAAAATGGCATCGTTGAAAGAACTTAAAGGGCGGATCGCCTCGGTCAAATCGACCCAGAAGATCACCAAGGCCAAAAAAATGGTCGCCGCCGCCAAGCTGCGCAAGGCGCAGGCCGCCGCCGAAGCCGCGCGCCCTTATGCGGCGCGGCTGGAAGCCGTGGTGGCCAGCCTGGCGGCCAAGGTCAGCGGCGACAGCGCGCCCAAGCTGCTGGCGGGCACCGGCAAGTCGGAAACGCATTTGCTGGTGGTGATGAACAGCGACCGCGGCCTTGCGGGTGCGTTCAACAGCAACATCGTCAAAGCCGCACGCGACAAAGCGCTGGAACTGCAGGCGGCGGGAAAAACCGTCCGCTTCTTCCTTGTCGGCCGCAAGGGCCGCCCGGTCATCGCGCGCCTGTTCCCCGGCCAGATTGCCGAGCATTTCGAAACGACCGGCATTCGCAACATCGGCTTTGACGAGGCGCGCGCCATCGCCGACCAGCTGATGGGCATGTTTGAAGCGGGCGCGTTCGACGTCGCGCACCTGTTTTTCAGCAAATTCCGCTCTGCCCTGGTGCAGGAAGCCACGGGACAGCAGATCATCCCCGTCGCGCCGCCCGCCGACGCGCCCGCCGCATCGGGTGCCGCCGTCGAATATGAGCCGGGCGAAGAAGAAATTTTGGCTGACCTGTTGCCGCGCAACATCGCCATCCAGATCTTCAAGGGGCTGCTGGAGAATGCCGCATCCGAACAGGGCGCGTCGATGACCGCGATGGACAATGCCACGCGCAACGCCGGCGACCTGATCAGCAAGCTGACCATCGTTTACAACCGCCAGCGTCAGGCGGCGATCACCACCGAACTCATTGAAATTATTGCGGGGGCCGAGGCCCTCTAATCCACACTGTTCCCCGGCGAAAGCCTGGGTCCAGTCCAACCCCAGTCTGGACCCCGGCTTTCGCCGGGGCCCGAAAAGGCAAGAAGGGAAGTTATCATGGCCACCGCCACCAAGACCAAGAAGCCCGCCGCCGCCAAGGCGACCAGCAACAATGTCGGCCGCATCGCGCAGGTGATCGGCGCCGTCGTCGACGTGCGTTTCGACAATGAACTGCCCGCGATTCTGTCGGCGCTGGAAACCACCAACAATGGCAACCGCCTTGTTCTGGAAGTCGCGCAGCACCTTGGCGAAAACACCGTCCGCACCATCGCGATGGATGCGACCGACGGCCTAACCCGCGGTCAGGAAGTGACCGACACCGGTGCGCAGATCACCGTGCCGGTCGGCCCCGAAACGCTGGGCCGCATTCTGAATGTCGTTGGCGACCCGATCGACGAGCGTGGCCCGGTGAATGCCAAGCTGTCGGCCCCGATCCATGCCAAGGCCCCCGAATTTGTCGATCAATCGACCGAAGCGGCGATTCTGGTCACCGGCATCAAGGTGATCGACCTGCTCGCCCCCTATGCGCGCGGCGGCAAGATCGGCCTGTTCGGCGGCGCGGGCGTCGGCAAGACCGTGCTGATCCAGGAACTGATCAACAATATCGCCAAGGGCCACGGCGGCGTGTCCGTCTTCGCAGGCGTTGGCGAACGCACGCGCGAGGGCAACGACCTTTATCACGAATTCCTCGACGCGGGCGTTATCGCCAAGGACGCCGACGGCAATCCGACCCCTGAGGGCAGCAAGGTGGCACTGGTGTTCGGCCAGATGAACGAGCCGCCGGGTGCACGCGCGCGCGTGGCACTGTCGGGCCTGACCATGGCGGAGTATTTCCGCGACCAGGAAGGACAGGACGTTCTGTTCTTTGTCGACAACATCTTCCGCTTTACCCAGGCGGGTTCGGAAGTGTCGGCGCTGCTCGGCCGCATCCCCTCCGCGGTGGGTTACCAGCCGACCCTGTCGACGGACATGGGCGCCCTGCAAGAGCGTATCACCTCGACCAACAAGGGCTCGATCACCTCGGTGCAGGCGATTTACGTGCCGGCGGACGACTTGACCGACCCCGCTCCCGCAACCTCCTTCGCTCACTTGGACGCGACCACCGTGCTCTCGCGCGCCATTTCGGAACTCGGCATCTATCCGGCGGTTGACCCGCTCGATTCGACCAGCCGCGTGCTCGAACCGCGCGTTGTGGGTCAGGAACATTATGAAACCGCCCGCCGCGTGCAGGAAACGCTGCAAAAATATAAGTCGCTGCAGGACATCATCGCCATTCTGGGCATGGATGAACTGAGCGAGGAAGATAAGCTGACCGTGGCGCGCGCGCGCAAGATCCAGCGCTTCCTGTCGCAGCCGTTCCACGTCGCCGAAGTGTTCACTGGCATCCCCGGCAAGTTTGTCGCGGTCGAAGACACGATCAAATCGTTCAAGGCGGTGGTCGACGGCGAATATGACCATCTGCCCGAAGCCGCCTTCTATATGGTCGGCGGCATCGACGAAGCGATCGCCAAGGCACAGAAGCTGGCAGCGGACGCGGCGTAAGCATCATGCCCCTCAAGTTCGAACTCGTCACCCCCGCCCGCCTTGAGCGCAGCGAGAGCGTCCATATGGTCACCGTGCCGGGGACCGAGGGCGAATTTTCGGTGCTGGAGGGCCACGCCCCGTTCATGTCCACGCTGCGCAACGGGCCAGTGACGGTCTATGCCAGCGCCGGGTCTGCGCCCGAGGTGATCAATGTCGAGGGCGGCTTTGCCGAAGTGAGCGAAACGGGCCTGACCATTTTGGCCGAACGGGTTGTCGCTTAAGCGCGCTGCCGCTGCGGCGGTGCTGGCGCTCGCCGCGCAACCGCTGGCCGCGCAGGAAGCAGCACCGGACAGCGGCGCAGCGCTCGCTGAGATCACCTTACGCGGCTGTTACCGGCTGATAGCTGGCGAAATCGCGCTGGGAAAAGGCCTGGTCGAAGACAATCAGGTGCTGATTGATGTCGGGCTGGAAGTCGGGCTGCAGAAAGCGGCCTATGACGCGCTGGGGCGCGATGCAACTGGCCTGATCTCGAACTCGTTTATCGGCCAGCGCGCGAGCGGCGACGATGTGGTGGTTTTTGCCGCAGGCGGCCGGATGCCCGGATGCCGCACCATCTTGCTGAGCAACGACCCGGCAACCAACGGCGATGGCACAGCGACGGCGCTTGTCGCCAGCGGCTGGAAAGAAGTTTCCGCGTCGCAGCGAACCCCGAATGTCGAGCGTCGCATCTTCCTGAAGGTCGATGGCGCGGGCGGTCAGCCCTGGCTGATCAATATGTTCGTGGGATCGGTTCCCGGCAGCCAGCTGCGCGTCATGACCACCGTAAACCCCGTCCCGCCGGAAGTCACATTACCCGAGGGCAGTTAATCCGGCCGCGCGCCCATCGGGCGGTAGCGCCACTCCATCGCCTTGGTCCCGTCCATCAACGACACGCGCGCGCGCAGCTCTTTGCCTTCGCGCCAATAGCGGATGCGCTGCGGATAATCATGCGCCGGGTTGGCAAACTCCAACATCTGGTCCCCCGACGCCACCTGCGGGAAATGTACCGCCGCATTGCCAAAAGGCTGGGCGATGAACACGAGACTGCCATCGGGCAATCGCATGATCCGGCTATGTTCGAACACCGTAACCCGGTCGCCGTCGCCCATGCGCGCCGCGCCGATCATCAGCCCGCCGCGCGGCGGGGTCCAAAACTCGTCGGCCCACCTTCCGCCCTCACGCGCTTCGCTCCAGGCACCGTGCAACCAGTCGGGCAGTGCCATCTGCTCGCTTGCCAGCACCGGGGCGGCCAGCGCCAGCGCACCTGCAACCACAATCATCCGCAGCATTATGACTTGCCCTCCTGCCCCCCGGTACGCCCGCCATACCACAGCCATAGCCCGGCGGCGATGATCAGCGCGGTGCCGGAAATCGCCACCGCATCAGGCCAGTCGCCGAACCAGACAATGCCGATCAGCGTGGCAGCAACAATCTGGATATAGACAGTCGGCGCAATCGCCGCCGCCGAAGCGCGCAGTGTGGCGCGATAGAGCAGCCAGTGGGCGGTCGAGGCGGTCACCGCAACCAGCGCACAGCGCGCCACTACGCCGGCGTCGGGCCAGCCAATCGTCAAAGCCTCCGCCCCGGTGACATGCCCTGCCACCGCCGCCACCAGCAGAAAGGGAGCTGCAAAAACAGCAACGAAAAATTGCGCGGCGAGCGGCGATACGTCTGCGCCGCTGCGCCGGTTGAGCAGGACCAGCGCCGCCATCCCCACCGCCGCGCCCAGTGGCAGCAGCGCGGCGGGGCCCATTTCCGCGACATTGGGACGCAGGACAATCAGCACGCCAGCAAAGGCCAGCAGGATCGCGCCCCATGTTCGCGCACCGATGCGTTCATGGAGCAACCACGCCGACAGGAGCGCGGTAAGCATTGGGCTGACAAATTGGATCGCCGTCGCTTCGGCCAGCGGCATGGCATAGACCGCCAAGAAGAACATGCACGAAGCGAGCGCCAGCGCCGCGCCGCGCGCCGCCTGCAACCCGAGACGTGGCGCAGCAAATCCGGCGCGGCCTTCGCGGAGCCACAAAATCACGCCCAGTCCAGCCGCACCCAGCGCAAAACGCAGCGCCGCTGCGGCCGTTCCCGGCCATTCACCCGCGATGGATTTAACCACGCTGTCGCCCAACGAAAGTAGCGCAAAGCCGCTCAGACCAAGCATCCAGGCCGCGCGAATATCCAAGTTTTGCGTCATTTCACCCTTCGTAAAGGGCAGTGGAGGTGCATTAGGATAATGTCAAAGTTTCCGGCTTATTCACCTTTATCGGAGAGGTTTGTGCGGCACTTTGGCGGCACAAGCCGTCTGATGGATTGAAGAAGCGGGATAGGAAACGATGAGCGCATTTGGACGTCGCCCCGGAGCCGCTGGCCGCCCTGCCTTTGGCGTGGCCCGCCCGATGCAAGGCAGCGGCCCGGCGGGAGCCGCAGCCGCACCTGCCGGCGGTGCCCAGTTCCCGGCGCTCGATGCCGTTCCCCTGCCGATCAGTGATGCCGGACCCGCCGATCCCCAAAGCGATGCCATTGACCGACTGAACGCGCGCTCAACCGCCGAGGCGATGGAACCCGCGCGGGTTGAAGGGTTCGAAGCCAGCGTTCACAAGATCAAGGAACAGGTGTTGCCGCGCCTGCTCGAACGCGTCGACCCCGAAGCGGCGGCCACGCTGTCGAAGGACGAGCTGACCGAAGAATTCCGCCCGATCATCCTCGAGGTGCTCGCTGAGCTGCGCATCACGCTCAATCGCCGCGAACAATTTGCACTGGAAAAAGTGCTGGTTGACGAGCTGCTGGGGTTCGGACCGCTCGAAGAATTGCTGTCGGATCCCAAGGTCAGCGACATCATGGTCAATGGTCCCTACCAGACCTATATCGAGCGTGAGGGCAAGCTGCAGCTTTCAGGAATCCAGTTCCGCGACGAACAGCATCTGTTCCAGATCGCCCAGCGCATCTGCAACCAGGTCGGCCGCCGCGTCGACCAGACCACTCCGCTGGCCGACGCCCGTTTGAAGGACGGCAGCCGCGTTAACGTGATCGTGCCGCCGCTCAGCTTGCGCGGCACCGCCATCTCCATTCGTAAATTTTCCGAAAAGCCGATTACGCTCGACATGCTGTGCCAGTGGGGCGCGATGAGCCAGAAAATGTGCACCGCGCTCAAGATCGCGGGCGCGAGCCGCTTCAACATCGTCATCTCGGGCGGCACGGGTTCGGGCAAGACGACGATGCTTAATGCCCTGTCGAAAATGATCGACCCCGGCGAACGCGTGCTCACCATCGAGGACGCTGCCGAACTTCGGCTGCAGCAGCCGCACTGGCTGCCGCTGGAAACGCGCCCGGCGAACCTAGAGGGCAACGGCGCCATTCATATGGGCGACCTCGTCAAGAACGCGCTGCGTATGCGCCCTGATCGCATCATCATGGGTGAGGTTCGCGGCGCCGAATGTTTCGATTTGCTCGCCGCAATGAACACCGGCCACGATGGATCGATGTGTACGCTGCACAGCAACAGCCCGCGCGAGTGCCTTGGCCGTATGGAAAATATGGTGCTGATGGGCGACATCAAAATTCCGAAAGAGGCGATTTCGAAACAGATCGCCGATTCGGTTGATCTCATCATCCAGATCAAGCGCCTGCGCGACGGTTCGCGCCGCGTCACCAACGTCACCGAGGTGATCGGGATGGAAGGCGACGTCATCGTCACGCAGGAATTGTTCAAGTTCGAATATCTTGACGAGTCGGCCGACGGCAAGATTGTCGGCGAGTATCGCGCGATGGGCCTGCGCCCCTACACGCTCGAAAAAGCGCGCCAATATGGGTTCGATCAGCCCTACCTCGAGGCGTGCCTATAGTTTGAACAAGCCCAGCGACAGCGCCTTCACCGCTGCAGCAGTGCGATCATCGACCTCAAGCTTTTCGAATATTCGGCGCAAATATGTGTCCACACTCGAGGGAGACAGCTCCATCAGGCGCGCCATCTCTTTGGTTGTCCTTCCGGCTGCCACATGCGCCAGAACTTCCTGCTCGCGAGCAGACAGATTGACTTTTCTGCTTTGGCTTCTCCGGACCAGCTCGACATAGCGCGCATAGGCCGCTGTCCCCAAGCTCGTGATTGCATCGATGCGCTGGTCGCTAGGATCGGTCACGGGTGGCGCAAAGGTGATCGACAACAGGGCGCGGTGGCCAAATGGTCCGTAGAGCGGGATGGAAACTCCGTCCTCGGTGTGGTGGCCCACGAAATCACGAAAAATTTTCCGCCGTTCCGGCGACAAATTGAACGCGGCGCCATCTGCAATATCGCGCCAAAGCACAGGCTTGCCACCATCAATGATGAGGTCGGGAATCAAAGCTGTTCCGCGCCGCAGCGCATCGCGATATCGATCCGCTAAGGAACCGAGAAAATTCCAATTGTAAAAATACGTACCGGCATTTGCTGACGCATGGAACGGAACCGGCACCGTCACACTCAGCCTGGTGGCACCCATGGACTCAGCCGCGCGCCGAAAATCGGCTATGACCTCTTCTGGATCTGCGTAATGTGCAAAGCTGTTTTGCTTGGGAAAAACCATCTCTGCCTTCCGAGCGACTGAGCTATAACTCGGTGCAAAGTGGTGAGTTCCAATCCTGTCCGAACTCTAACCAATCATGGTTACTCACTAGCAATATTCCAAAACATTACAGTTTGATAAGGCCCATTGACAAGGCCTTGATCGCCGCAGAAGTGCGGTCCTCGACCTCCAATTTAAAGAAAATGCGCCGTTGGTAGGTGTCGACGCTGCTTGCGGACAGGCCCAGATTCCTGGCCACCTGCTTCTTGCTGCAACCCCCTGCGATTTGTGCCAGTACCTGCCGCTCCCGGTCTGACAAAGCGAGGCTGGGAACAAGCTTATTGCGCTTCAACTTAACATATTGGCGGTGCGCGAGCATGGCGATGCGGGTCAATTCTACCACGCGAGGCTCATCAATACTCTCAATTGGCGTCGCAAAGGACAAAGAGAGCAAGGCCTGATGCCCATAAGGGCCATAGAGCGGAATGGAAATTCCGCCCCGGCCGTGGGCGCTGAAGAACTCGTTTAGCACCTGCATATTTTCGCTGGAAATCGCTGACCACTTAGCCATGTCGCGCCACAAGATTGGCCGTGCTCGATCAATTATCGCGTCAGGAATGCGATCGATCCGCATTGCCAATATTGCGCGGTATTTGGACACCCAATGGTCATCGAGGCCCCAATGAAAAATGCATGTTTCAGTGGCGGCACTGAAATGAAACGGCTGGGGCGCGAGGATAGCGCACCGATTGACTTCCATCCCCACCGCGACATTCTGAAACGCGCTGATTACTTCTTCGGTTGACGCGATATCGGAGAACGTGACTTCGCCGGTTGTCTGCCTCATGGTCGCCCCCCAGAAAAACAGCCTTACTTGCGACACTTCATGCGCAATGCGATCCATTCGTTTCAATTTGGCACAGACATTTAGCGCTTGCCGCCGCAGTTTTGCAAGATCGTTCTACGGGGAATTACCGTCCCGCAATTACGTGACAAAAAAAATGTCGATTGTTGCTGTGCCGACATATATACCAACGTGGAGGGGTTTCCCAACGGCTATGGAGGGATAATGATATATTCCGAGAGCGAAAAGCAGCAATTGCGAGAACTTTTGCGCTTGGTCCAGAAGCTGGAGGAAAGCGTTAGCCAGACGCTGAACAGATCAGTAGAGCGAAGACATTGCAAAGGAGAGATTGAATTTAAGCAAAGGCGTGACCAACTCTTTCCAGCCGGATATTTTTCGGATCCGGCATGGGACATTCTACTTGATCTTTATGCCGCCCACCTGAAGCAGCAGCCGGTTAGCACAACGGCCCTAGGCTTGGTAGCAGGCGTTCCACAGACAACCATGCTGCGCTATTTGGATCTGATCGTACGCGATGGATTTGCGCGCAAGATAGCGGACAGCCGGGACGGGCGCCGTGTCTTTGTCGAGCTGACGCCCTTGGGTATTGAAAAAATGGCGTATCTGCTGAGCGACGAAGCGGCAGGCAATAATCTGAAAGCTATTGCATCCTTGACGAATGAGATGGCAAACCTGATGCCGAATGCAGTTTCGCCTGTGCATCAGCATCCGTAACAAGCAGTATTTGTTCGCGAACATCGGTCAATCGCGCCGCGACTAGACCAAGATCCAGCCGGTCGGCTGTGGCAATGCATCGTTCGATATCGCCCACAAGCTGCTCCACTTGAGCGACACGGCACACACCGGCCTTTATCGATGACACTGATATTCCTCCGGACCCGGTGACGTTTCTCTTATCTTTTGGCGATTAGCACAGTTCGCAGTCCATCGAAAGCGTATCTCGCAACTGACTGATCCGCCACCGCTTGGTAATGCTCTTCCTACCTTTGTGCAGCAGCCCAAACAGAGGGCCTATGCCTTCAGCGCCAGCGCAAAAGCAAACAGCGCCGTCATCACGCCCACAACGCTGATCAGCGGCCAGGGCATGAAGCCGACCCGATCCAGATCGGCGCGGTTGCGGCGGCGGTAATCGGCAAGGGCCGCGATTGCAGTCAGCGCCGTCGCGGCAACCCCAAGCGTCAGCATGGAACCTTGCATGGCGACCTTCGTTGCTCCACTGTAACGACCTTGCGGGTCCCGGCCGGGATGCCGCGCAAGCACATACTCAACGGGAGACGCGCTATGCGCCTTTTAGCCAAAGTTGCAATCCTGCCGCTGGCCGCCGGACTGGCCGCCTGCGCCAGTTACGCCGACGAAGCCCCTGCCGCAAAGAGCACCGCGAGCGCCAAGGCCGCAATTGACGCCGCCGTCGCCGCCCCCACGCGTACGCCCGCCAATCTGGCGCGCGACCAATATCGCAATCCTGCCGCCACGCTGGCATTTTTCGGACTAAAGCCGGGGCAGACGGTGGTCGAGCTGTGGCCGGGCGGTGGCTGGTACACGGAGATTCTGGCCCCGCATGCCAACGCCGGCGGCGGCACCTATTACGCCGCCGCGCCGTGGGAACGCGGCCTGAACCGTATCAAGGAATGGCAGGGCGCCAAACCCGAGCTGTATGGCAATATCAAGCTCGCCGAATTTCCCAATGCCGGCACCAATCCCAAGGTCGCCGATGGCAGCGCCGATGTCGTGCTGACCTTCCGCAACGTCCACAACTGGCGCTTTGGCGGCGCGGACAATACCGCCAACGCGTTTCGCCAGATCTTCGCCATGCTGAAGCCTGGCGGCACGCTGGGCGTGGTCGAGCACCGGCTGAACGAGGATCAGCCCGTCACCATGGAAGAAAAATCGGGCTATATGAAGGAAAGTTCGGTCATCGCCTATGCCGAGGCCGCTGGGTTCAAGCTGGTCGCCAAGAGCGAGATCAACGCCAATCCCAAAGATACCAAGGATTATGAAAAGGGCGTGTGGACGCTGCCCCCCAATTTGCGCGAGGGCGACAAGGATCGCGAAAAATATCTCGCCATTGGCGAATCGGACCGCATGACGCTGAAGTTCGTCAAACCGGCGAAATAATCGGTTCGGGGTCGATGCCGCCACAAGTCATCGACCCCGCGCTGCTACTCAGCGCCTACGCGCAGGGGCTGTTCCCCATGGCCGATAGCGCGGACGACCCGTCGGTGCATTGGGTCGAGCCGCGCGTTCGGGCCATTTTGCCGCTGAACGGCTTTCGGCTGTCAACCAGCCTGAAAAAGGTCATCGCGAGCGACCGTTTCACCGTCACCACCGATACGGCTTTTGCCGAGATGGTCGGGCTTTGCGCCGAAGCCGCGCCCGACCGGCCTTCGACCTGGATCAACAGCGTCATCCAGGCAAGCTATGCCGCATTGTTCGCCCGTGGCCACGCGCACAGCATCGAATGCTGGCAAGGCAGCACGCTGGTGGGCGGGCTGTACGGGGTCACGCTGGGCCGGGCCTTTTTCGGCGAATCGATGGTCAGCCGCGCCCGCGACGCTTCGAAAGTCGCGCTGGCGCATCTGGTTGCGCGGTTGCGGGTGGGGGGCTGGCAATTGCTCGACTGCCAGTTCATCACGCCGCACCTCGCTTCGCTGGGCGCAATTGAACTGCCCCAGCGCGACTATCTGAAACTGCTCTATTCGGCTTTGGCGGGCGGCTCGGGTGCAGCCGGAGCAGGCGGCGCGACAGGCGCGGACACACCACCCTCGCCGCCATTTTCCGCCGGGGATTGGGGCGCGCTGGATGCCGCGGGAGTGGCCTTGGGTGCAGCCCCCGGCACGGTGCGCTCGACCGCCTCGCCGCCTGGAAAACGCATCGTGCAGCTTTTAACGAACACATCGTAAATCGGGTGCTGAACAATGTTGCGGTCGGGCCGCTCCTTGAACAGCCAGCCCGAAAAGACGCGGTACCATTGGTCGTCGCGCTGCTCCTGCACGCTCAATTGCACGAACGCACCGGTTTCGGGCGGCGATTCCCATGGCGGCGTCGTTTCGCAGGCGCGCAGCCGGACAATGGCACGGCCCACCCGCGCATTGTCGCCGGGGCGCATTTCCAGATCCTGTACCAACCCGTTGCGCTTGTTGAGCAATGCGATCACGGCGACGCGCTCGGCCATCGGCGTCACTCCAGCGGTGCCGCCCTGCTGTTTGGGCGTCTGCGCGCGGGCGATTTTGGGTTCAATCTTGGAAGACACCGGCCCGCCGTCGCGGGCCTGATTACACCCCGCCAGCAGCAGTGTGGCGAGGCCAACAGCAACGCAAAGCCGCCGCCGCATCAGCTGCCCGGCTGCCACGCTTCATAATCGCCGGTTGCCGCAGCGCGCCGGCCGCCACGCTCAAGCGCGCCGGCCGGGCGATAGGCCGCGGCCGTGCCGGTCAGATTGGGCTCAGGCGGAGCCTGCCACGCGCGCGGCGCGGGCAGGATGGCATCGGGCAATTCATCGAACGTGCCGTGCAGCCAGCCATGCCATTCGGGCGGCACCCGGCTGGCGTCGTTGTTGCCATTATAGATGACCCAGCGCCGTTTGCCTTCGCGGCTGCGGAAATAGCGGTTGCCCTCGGCATCCTCGCCCACAGCCTCGCCGTGGCGCCAGCTGTCGAGCAACGTGCCGATGGTCGCGCCATCCCACCAGGTGAAAATCTTGCCGAGCAAACCCATGGCCCGGCGCTTAGCCGCTATGGTAGGCCAAGGGCAAGCGTCGAGAAATTTGCGCCCGCGTTTCCCGACTGCGCGTTACCCTGAAACAGGTTGGGGATGGTGATGGAAAGGGGAAATAGTCTGCCCTTTTTGGCCCAACTATTTCCAGCTGACCGTCGCGCTTTCATCCAGGCCCAGCCGCGCCGCCGTGCCTCCCGCGACTTCCAGCACCGCGGCCACCTCGCCGCCGCTGACCACCGGCTCAAGCGACTCGGGGATCGTGTTTTCGGCAATGCGGTCGATGCTGCCGTCGGCGCGGATGAAGATGATATCGAGCGGGATGAAGGTATTTTTCATCCAGAAGCTTGCAAATTTGGGCGTGGGAAAGGGAAACAACATGCCGCGGTCGGGGGCCAGGCTGGTGCGGTGCATCAGCCCGCGTGCCTGCTCCTCGGGCGTGCGCGCTACCTCGACCGTGAAGCGGTGGGCTTGGTCGCCCTGCCGCACCGTCACCACCGTCTCGGCCGCCGCGCCCGCTTCGCTTCCACCGCTGGCACAGGCGGTAAGCGGCAATGCAAAGCCCGCCATCAGCACCATCAGGATCAAACGAAGCGAGGCAAGAATTCGGATCATTGCTGCACGCTATCGCGCATTGCCTTCATCGTCCAGTTCGGCGAGCGCGGCGGCGTCGCCCGGCGCAATTGCCAAGATGCGCCGCGCCGTCGCGCTGTCATGCCCAGCACGCAGGAATGCTGCCAAAATCTTGTCGCGGGCCTTGGGGTCGGCAGGCATCCCGGCGCCGAATGGTCCCAGCCGCCGCCGCCGCGCATAAGCAAGCGCGGTGGACAGCCGCTCATCACGGGCATGTTCCAGCACGGGCGCGGCCACCTCGGTCTTGATCCCGTCGACGTTCAGCTGCGCCCGAAGCCGCCGTTCGCCGAGGCCGCGCCGGCCCAGCGCACCGCCACGCTGCGCCGCAAAGGCGGCATCATCAACAAAGCCCAGCCGCGCGCATTTCGCGACCGCCGCCTGCACCGCATCGCCCGAAGAGCCTGCATCGTCCCAGCCGCGCTCGAAAAGCTTTCGCCCCAAATAGCGGGCAAGTCGCGCCTCGCTGGTGGCGAAGCGGCCGACATAATGCAGCGCCAGCGCCTCTAGCGCGGCTCGATCCAGCGGGCGCGGCTTGTTGCGGGTAGCAAGATCGGAAAATGTGCGGCGGGCCATCGCCATGTTTATGCCACAGTCGGGCCTGATTGCGAACGATTGTCGGCGGCATCTCCCACATCCACCGACGGCGGCTCCCTTGGGTCGCCCCCAACAAGATAATGTCGCGGGAGGTTGGTCATCATGATGGATCGCGCAACGGACGCGTCGCTGACGGACCGATCACCCCCCAAGGAAACCGCATTGACCACGACCGAAACAGCGCTTGCGCCGACCGCCACGACCGACAGCCTGCCCCGCCGCTTTTCCGATTTTGCCACGCTGGGTGAAGCGCTGGATTATGCGGCGAAGGGCGCCCGCGGGCTCAATTTCCACGATCCGCGCGGCAATCTGGCGCGCCCCTATCCTTATGCCGAACTGCGCGCTGACGCGCTGGCGGCCGCCTACCGGCTGATGGCGGCGGGCATCAAGCCGGGCGACCGAATCGCGCTGATCGCCGAAACCAGCCCCGAATTTGCCGCCTTGTTTTTTGGCGCCATCTACGCCGGGGCTTGGCCAGTTCCCCTACCGCTGCCGACCTCATTTGGCGGGCGCGACAATTATGTCGCACAGATCGGCGTCCAGCTTGACAGCTGCGATCCGGCCATCCTGTTCTACCCGCCCGAAATCGCTGGCATGGCGGGCGATGCGGCCGTGGCAAAGGGCGTAACCGGCATCGATTGGGCCAGTTTTGCGACGCGCGCTGCGCCGGTTGCCGAGCTGCCGCAGCAGCGCAGCGATGAAACCTGCTACCTCCAGTACAGCAGCGGTTCGACTCGCTTCCCGCACGGCGTCGCCGTCACCCACGCCGCGCTGCTCAACAATCTCGCCGCGCACAGTCACGGCATGGAGGTGTGCGAGACCGACCGCTGCGTGTCGTGGCTGCCCTGGTACCATGACATGGGCCTCGTCGGCTGTTTCCTGTCACCCGTGGCCAACCAGGTGTCGGTCGATTATTTGAAGACCGAAGATTTCGCGCGCCGCCCGCTCGCTTGGCTCGACCTGATCAGCCGCAACAAGGGCACAACGCTCAGCTATTCGCCGACGTTCGGTTATGACATTTGTGCGCGCCGCATTTCCAGCCAGAGCCATGTCGCCGACCGTTTCGACCTGTCGCGCTGGCGGGTCGCGGGTAATGGCGCCGACATGATCCGTCCCGACGTGATGCAGGCCTTTGTCGACGCCTTTGCCGATGCCGGGTTCAAGGCCAGCGCCTTTCTGCCCAGCTATGGGCTCGCCGAAGCCACGCTGGCAGTATCAATCATGCCGCCGGGGGAAGGCATTGTCGTCGAACTGGTCGAGGAAACCGAGCTTTCGGGCGCAGCCAACGATAGCGAACGCCCCACGCGCTATCGTGCCATTGTCAACTGTGGCAAGCCGGCTCGCGATATGACCATCGAGGTGCGCGACGAGGCCGGAAACGCCCTGCCCGACCAGACGGTGGGTAAAGTGTGGTGCACCGGTCCGTCGCTGATGACCGGCTATTACCGCGACCCCGAAGCGACCGCAGCCTGCATGGCAGACGGCTGGCTCGACACCGGTGACATGGGTTATATGTCAAAGGGTTACGTCTATATCGTCGGCCGCGCCAAGGATATGATCATTATCAACGGCAAAAACCATTGGCCGCAGGATATTGAATGGGCGGTCGAACAATTGCCGGGCTTTAAGTCGGGCGATATCGCCGCCTTTGCTATCACCGCGCCCGGCGGTGAGGAGACCCCCGCGGTGCTCGTGCAGTGCCGCACCAGCGACGAAAAGGAACGGCTGATCCTGCGCGAAACCATCCGCGATCGGGTACGCGCTATCACCGGCATGAATTGTCTGATCGAACTGGTTCCTCCGCGCACCTTGCCGCGGACCAGCTCGGGCAAGCTCAGCCGGTCAAAGGCGCGCGCACAATATCTGTCGGGCGAGATCCAGCCTTTCCGCATGGCGGCGTAATGCGGGCGGACTTTTTTTCGCCAACTGCCCCAAAAAGGGACATTTTCCTAGGCTTGCTTACGCCTCGGTAACCACTCTGGCCTACACCGGCGGGGTGACCACGGGCCAGAATCCTTCAACCGCGCACCAGTTGCAGCAAGTGCCGATTCGCACCTTGCTGGGCTTCGGCCCACGCGGTGAGGATGTCACGGCGCTGCGCGCGCTGCAAATGGCGCCGCTGAAGGGCAAGGGCGCGCTGCGTCTCGTGCTTAATCTGATCGTCGCGCTCGTGGGCGCGACCAACATCGCGCGCACCGCCAGCCCGGTCCTCGCCGGGGTGTGGTTCACTGTCAGCATTGCTTTCGCGCTGTGGTCCTGGAATGATTTCAAGGCCATGCACACTGGCAACAGCGACCTTGCGGTCCGCGACGAATTTGCCAAATGCAACCGCCATGCGGCGATGACGACGCTGCTGTGGGTGCCCATTTTCTGGCTGCAGGGGTTCAGTCCCACGGTCACGCATATCCTGCCGCTGTGGACCATGGCGCTGCTGTTGATGGTCGCGCTGACGATCCTGGTCAACAGCATCCCGTTGACCTGCATCATCTTCATTTTGCCCGTCAGCCTGTCGGCGGCGCTGGCCTTTGCCATGGCGGGCGAGCCGGTGCTGGGCCTTGTCGTGTTCATCATCGGCGCCGCGCTAGGGCTGGCGACGGTGCGATCGGCGCAAGGCTATGTCCTGTTTCGCCGCGCCGAAGCGACGCTGCATGAAAAGAGCGAAACGGTCAGCCTGCTGCTCAAGGAGTTTGAGGACGCGTCGGCCGACTGGCTGTGGCAGACCGACCCTGGCCGGCGGCTGGAACATGTGTCGCCGCGCTTTGCCTATGCGCTGGGGATGACGGTCGAACAGCTCGACGGTATGCCGTTGCTGCAGGCGATTTCGGGCGATGCCTGGGAAAGTGGCGTCTTTCCCCCGGCGATGCACGACATGGCCGAACGGATGAAACGGCGCGAAAGCTTTTCGGCAATGATTGTGCCCGTCACCATCAACGGCAAGCGCCGCTGGTGGGAGCTTGCCGCTTCCCCGCGCGTCGATGAAAATGGCCGTTTCCTGGGCTTTCGCGGCGTGGGCTCTGATGTCACGTCAGAGCATCAGTCGGCGTCCGAAATCGCGCGCATGGCCAGGTTTGACAATCTGACCGGCCTGCCCAACCGCCTGCACCTCAATGAATCGCTCGAAATTGCGCTCAAGGATGCCACCGCGACGCGCACGCGCTGCGCCCTGCTGATCATCGACCTTGACCGGTTCAAGGCGGTCAACGACACGCTGGGTCATCCGGTGGGTGACCAGTTGCTCGCGCAGGTCTCGGCCAGGCTCAAGGCGCTGATGCCGCGCAACGCGGTGTGCGGTCGCCTCGGCGGTGACGAGTTTGCCGTCGTTATGGCGGCACTCGACCAGGCATCGCATGCCGAAAAACTGGGGCAGCGCATCATCGAGGCGGTCAGCCGCCCCTATGTCGTCGACAATCACCAGCTTTTCGTCGGCGCCAGCATCGGCTTTGCGCTGGGGCCGCAGGACGGCGCGTCGGTTGAAACGCTCACCCGCAACGCCGACCTCGCGCTCTACAAATCCAAGGATCGCGGCGGCAATGTCGTGGCGCAATATGATGCCTCGCTGCACGCGCAGGCCGAAGAACGGCGCGTCATGGAACAGGAATTGCGCGGCGCGCTGGAACGCGGCGAATTCCACCTCAACTTCCAGCCGGTCGTCGAGGCGGCCGACGGCACGCTGGATGGGTTTGAGGCGCTGGTCCGCTGGACCAACCCGCGGCTGGGCGTCGTCTCGCCGGCAAAATTCATTCCGCTGGCCGAAGATGCGCGGTTGATCGGCCCGATCGGCGAATGGGTCCTGCGCACCGCCTGCATGGAGGCGTGCCGCTGGCCCTCTAACCTCAAAATCGCGGTCAATGTGTCGGCCGAACAGCTCACGGATCCGCGCTTTGCCTCGGTCGTGGTGTCGGCATTGGCGCAAAGCGGCCTATCCCCGGCGCGGCTGGAAATTGAAGTGACCGAGAGCGTGTTTCTGCGCGATGGCGGCGGCGCGACGCAGCTGCTCGACCAATTGCTAGCCTTGGGCGTCCGGCTCAGCCTCGACGATTTCGGGACCGGCTATTCCTCGCTCGGCTATCTGCGCAAGACGCATTTTTCGACGATCAAAGTGGATCGCACCTTCGTGCAAGGGGCGGCCAAGAACAAACCCGAATCAATCGCGATTATCCGCGCGGTGGTCGCGCTCGCCGACGCGCTCGGCATGTCGACGACGGCCGAAGGGGCCGAAACCGAGGTTGAGGTCGAAACCATCCGCGCGCTCGGTTGCCGCAAAATCCAGGGCTATTATTATGGCCGCCCAATGGCCGCCGCCGACGTGATGGCCATGTTCGGCAGCGGCCATGGCCGCATTGTCAGCGCCGCCTGAGCTTAGTCGGCTTCTGCGGCCGGTGCCGCATCACCATCGGCGATATCTTCAAACCACGCCTCGACCTCGCCCGCCAGCTTGATCGTCATCGGCTGGCCAAAACGGTCCTTCGATTTGCCCGCCGCGACGCGGATCCAGCCTTCCGAGATCGAATATTCCTCGACATCGGTGCGCACCTTGCCCTTGAAGCGGATGCCGATGCCGCGCTGCAGCACCTCCATATCAAAATGCGGCGAGCGCGGATTGGTCGACAGATGGTCGGGCGGCGTATCGGTCATGGTTTGCAATCTCCGTTGTTGGCGGGCGGCTAGAGCAAGTGCGCATGCTTATCAAGCTTGCCGCCATGGCGCGCAGCGGCCAAAGCCGCCTTATGCTTGCCGCACCCGCACCATATGACGCGATCATTCTCGGCGCGGGCGGGGCCGGGCTGATGGCTGCCGCTACCGCCGCGCAGCGCGGACGGCGCGTGCTGGTGGTCGATCATGCCGATGCACCGGGCAAGAAAATCCTGATCTCCGGCGGCGGGCGCTGCAACTTTACCAATGTGAATGCCACCGCGAACCATGCCGAGGAACGCTATCTGTCGGCCAACCGGCATTTCGCCAAATCAGCGCTCGGCCGCTACACGCCGCAGCATTTCATCGACCTCGTCTCCGCGCACGGCATCGCCTTTCATGAAAAGACGCTGGGCCAGCTGTTCTGCGACGGCAGCGCGCGGCAGATCGTTGCGATGCTGCTCGACGAATGTGCCAAGGGTGCGGCGAGCGGCGGTGCGGTCCATTTCGCCTACGGCGCACCCATCACGTCCGTAACCCACGCCGACGAGCGGTTTCGCGTGGACCACGGCAACAGCAAGAGCAGCGCCGCCCGCCTCATCATTGCCACCGGCGGCCCGAGCATCCCCAAAATGGGCGCGAGCGGTTTCGCTTATGACCTTGCCCGTCAGTTTGGGCTCAAAATCGTCGAGCCGCGTCCCGCGCTCGTGCCGTTGACGCTGGGCGGCGATGATGTGCTGTTCCGCGAACTGTCGGGCGTCTCTGCCGATGTGATCGCACGCTGTGGTAAAGCCCAATTTCGCGAAGCCGCGCTGCTGACGCACAAGGGGCTGTCCGGCCCCGCGATTCTGCAAATCTCCAGCTATTGGCGGCATGGTGAGGCCGTCGCGCTTAACCTGTTGCCCGATCATCGCACCGGCTGGCTCGTCGCCGCCAAGCGTGGTGCCCCGCGCGCTACCCTACGCGCCGCCCTTGGCGCGGCACTGCCCGCAAGGCTGGCCGATGTGCTCGCCGACCGGCTGGGCGCGGCGGGCAACCTTGCCGACACCCCCGACCGCACGCTCGCCGCGCATGAGGAACAGTTAGCAGCTTGGCCCTTTGCCCCTACCGGCACCGAAGGCTTCGCCAAAGCCGAAGTCACCATCGGCGGCGTCAGCACCGCCGAACTGTCGCAGCAGACCCTGGAGACGAAACGCGTCCCCGGCCTGCATGTCATTGGCGAGGCGGTGGACGTCACCGGCTGGCTCGGCGGCTATAATTTCCAATGGGCCTGGGCCAGCGCGGTCGCGGCGGGGGAGGCGGTGTAGAAGGTGCCTCCCAGTGTCAAAGCGCGGACGGGTCAGGGAATGACCTGGCCATCATTGGGGGTCCAGTCGGGCTGAGCAGCGATCGGGGGGAGCGCCCCGAACACGCCGCCTTGATAGTTGCCGAAAAAGCGAGCGAGCTGGCCATAATCCGATCCCACAAAGGGGCCCTGTTGAACCCGTGCTTCGCCCAGGGGCGCGCCAGCGAACAGTGTCAATCGGGCTCCGTCGGGTCCCGCGGTCGCGGTGATTGTATCTCCATCGTCGGCAAGCACGATGACCGCTGGTGCGGCTAGCGATTGATCGGCCTCCATCACGCTGCCGCGATGGAGAAACAGGAATATATTCTCGCCACCCGGCAAAGGCAGCCGCAGTTCGCCGCCGGCCTCGAGCTCGACATCGACAATATGGACTGGGGTCGGTGCCGCCACTGGCGCTGTGTTTCCGAGCACTTCACCCAGCACCACCCGGCCAGTCATGCCTGCATCTCTGACACTGGGCATGGCATCGTTGCGAACGTGCAGTGCGTGCGGCACAATCTCGCGATCGGTGGCGCGGTGGTCGATCCAGATCTGGAACCCGCGCGCGGCGGCGCCAGGCTTTTCAGGTTGCTCCTCATGGATCACCCCGCTGCCCGCCACCGTGACGTGCAGTGCGCCAGGCGCGATGCGGTTGCGGTTGCCCAGGCTGTCCTGGTTGATGAAGCCGATCGGGCTTTCAGGCAGGATATAGGTTGCGACCGAAAATCCGGCATGCGGGTGCGGCGGAAAAGTGGGGCCGGTCATGTCATAAAGCGACACAAAGATGAACGGCTCGATAGCCGCGCCGATATGGTCGGCCCCGACGTCATAAGTGACCAGACCAGACCCGTGGCGCTGAATTCCGGGACGGGTGATAAGCGCAACCGATCGTGGCGTCATGATATGTGCTCCTGCTCCACCCAAAGCTAGGACTGGTAACTAATTGGGACTAGTGGTATCAAAATGGACAATTCGTCCCATTATTGTTGACGTTATGCAGATCGATGCGCTGACCGATTTTCTTGCTGTGGCCGCGACGGGCACCATCAGCGCTGCCGCACGGCAGCGCGGTCAGGCGAAGCAGACTATCTCGCGCCGCCTGCTCGATCTTGAGCGCCAGCTTGGCACGCGGCTGTTTGACCGATCGTCGCGCGCCATGCGTCTGACCGCCGAGGGAGAACTGCTCCACCACCGCGCGCAGGCCATCGTTGCCGATCTGGCTGAGATCGAAATGCTGCTGACCCGGCGGCGCGACGAACCCGAAGGTTTGCTGCGCATTTCCGCGCCGAAACTTCTGGGTCAGGCGCTGCTGGGGCAGGTCGCCGCGGCGTTGCTGGCGCGTCACCCCGAGTTGCGGCTGGACATAGTGCTGGGCGACAGCCGCGTCGATCTGGTCGAAGAGGGTTTTGATGCCGCCATCCGTGTTGGACGCTTCGACGACAGCAGTCTGGTCAGCCGCCTGATCGGTCGTCCGCGCACATTGTTGGTGGCGGCGCCATCGCTAGTTGACCGCTTCGGCTTGCCAGCGACGCCCGCCGATCTGGCAGCCTGGCCGGCGATAGGATTCGGCAGTGGGCGCTTTGGAACGCGCTGGTCACTGACAAAAGGAAGCGAGACGGCGCAGATCGAACTGGACGGTCGGATGACCGCCAACTCCTTACTCTTGTGCCGCGATGCTGCACTGGCGGGGGCTGGAATCGCCGCCACCCCTGCCTTTGCGGCGCGCGAAGCCATCGCCGCCGGTCAGCTGGTGCACATCCTGCCCGACTGGGCGCTGCCCGAATCCGAGCTGCGGATCATCTTCCCCAGCCGCCGGCTGATGTCTGCGCGCCTGCGAGCCTTTATCGAAGAAACCAGCGCGCAATTGCGCGCTGCGCAGATTTAGCGCTCTTTACGCCGCTTCCTTCTTCCGCGACGCCTTCTTGCGCTCGTGCGGGTCGAGGATGGCCTTGCGAATGCGGATGTTTTTGGGCGTCACCTCGACCATTTCGTCATCGTCGATATAGGCGATCGCCTGTTCCAGCGTCATGCGTTTTGGAGGCGTTAGCCTGATGGCGTCGTCCTTACCGGTCGAACGGAAGTTGGTCAGCTGCTTCGATTTCATCGGATTAACTTCAAGGTCTTCGGGCTTGGCATTTTCGCCGATGATCATCCCTTCATACAGCGCCTCACCGGGGGAAACGAACAGGATGCCGCGTTCTTCCAAGGGGCCGAGCGCATAAGCGACCGCTTCGCCCGCACCGTTCGAAATCAGCACGCCATTCTGCCGCCCCGCAATCACGCCCTTGTACGGGCCATAGCGGTCGAACAGCCGGTTCATGATGCCAGTGCCGCGCGTATCGGACAGGAATTCGCCATGATAGCCGATCAGGCCGCGCGAAGGGCCTGAAAAGCTGATGCGCGTCTTGCCGCCACCCGACGGGCGCATGTCGGTGAGCTCGGCTTTGCGCAGCTGCATTTTTTCGACAACCGTGCCCGAATGCTCGTCATCCACGTCGATGACCACCGTTTCATAGGGCTCGGTGCGCTGGCCATTTTCATCGGTTTGATAGAGCACGCGCGGGCGCGAAATGCCCAGTTCAAAGCCTTCGCGCCGCATCGTTTCGATGAGCACGCCCAGTTGCAATTCGCCGCGCCCGGCGACTTCGAAGCTGTCCTTGTCGGCGCTTTCGGTGACGCGGATCGCGACATTGGTTTCGGCCTCGCGCATCAACCGGTCGCGGATCATCCGGCTCGTCACCTTTGTCCCCTCGCGCCCCGCCATCGGCGAATCATTCACCGCAAAGCGCATCGACAGCGTCGGCGGATCGATCGGCTGCGCCGGGATGGGGGCTCTGACGCTGGGGTCGGCGATGGTGTTGGCGACGGTGGCATTGGTCAGCCCCGCGATGGCGACGATGTCGCCCGCGCGCGCTTCGTCGACGGGAACGCGCTCGAGCCCGCGAAAGGCGAGCAGCTTCGACGCGCGCCCGGTTTCAATGACCTTACCCTCGGCGTCCAGAGCATGGATCGGCTGGTTGACCTTCAGGCTGCCCGACTGGACGCGGCCCGTCAGCACGCGGCCAATAAAATTGTCGCGGTCGAGCAGGGTGACGAGGAAGCTGAACGGACCATCTTCATCCAGCCCCGGCGGCGGCACATGGTTGATTATGGTGTCGAACAGCGGCGCCAGATCGCCATCGCGCGCATTCATGTCGTGGCTCGCAAAACCAGCGCGCCCCGAGGCGTAAAGGATCGGGAAATCGAGCTGTTCGTCGCTGGCCTCGAGCGTCAGGAACAGTTCGAATACCTCGTCCAATACTTCGGCGGCGCGCGCGTCGCTGCGGTCGATCTTGTTGACGACGACGATAGGGCGCAGGCCCAGCGCAAGCGCCTTTCCAGTCACGAATTTGGTCTGCGGCATCGGCCCTTCGGCGGCGTCGACCAGCAGGATGACGCCGTCGACCATCGACAGGATGCGCTCCACCTCGCCGCCGAAATCGGCGTGGCCCGGGGTGTCGACGATGTTGATGCGAACCATGTCGCCATCATGCTCGCGCTCGACGCTGGTGCATTTGGCCAGAATCGTGATCCCGCGCTCCTTCTCGAGGTCATTGCTATCCATCGCGCGTTCTTCAACGCGCTGGTTGTCGCGGAAGGTGCCCGACTGGCGGAACAGCTGGTCAACGAGGGTGGTTTTGCCGTGATCGACGTGCGCGATCATGGCAATATTGCGGAGCGACATGGGGGAGCAAGCCTTATGGGAGCGGGGGGCAGCATTGCCGCCGGTTGCGCGCGCCCTTAGCGGCTATCGCGCTGCGGCGCAACAAAAGCGAGGTTGGCGGGATTGTAGAGTGACAACCGCTCTCTTTCGCGCAGCTGCTGCGCCAAGCCCGCCGCGAATCGCGCGCGCCACGCCGACGCTGAAATCGCGAATTGCTTCGGGTCTACGGCTTCACCCGCCAATGTCTGCAGCGCGCGCGAGGCGGCGAGCAATTCGCGTTGCTGCGGTCGAAAGGGTGTGGCGGCATAGCGCTCGGCAATCAAACCCAGCTGGTGCCGCGCCGCAGCAACCAGCACGCCCGCCGCAACCGTGTCGCCGCGCCGCGCCAAGCCGACCGCTCCGTCGAGCGCAGCATCGACCAACCGCAACTGCCCGCTGAGCGTGCGCGGCATGAACGCTACACCGCTTGCACAGGGCCGGATTGCCCGCACATAGGCGGCAAGCGCGTCGAGCATGGCCGGGGTCGGTTCCTGTCCGGCAAATTCCTCGACAATTAGCGTGCGGATGAAGGGCTCGAGCGCCGCCGCAGCCGGATCGCGCGACACTTTGCCGGGCAGCGCCAGATCGGGGATCGCTACCGGATCGAAACGCCCGTTGCCGCGCGCGGCGCTGAAGAAGCTGTTCGTGACATCGGCCGTGCCCGGTGCGTCCGACACCCCTGCCATCACAAAATGCCCATTGCCGCGACCATTGACATGGCAACTCGCGCAGCTCAGCCCGCCCTTCGCCGCCTGTCCGCCGAGCAACGCTGGACTGTTGAACAAAGCCTCGCCCGCCCGCACGTCCACCGTCTGGCTGGTCAGGCAAACGGCAGGCTGCGTCGTCAGTGCGTCCTTCGCTGCCTCCGGCGCGGTCCAGCGGAGCATTTCAAATGGAAGCGGCGTAGCGGCAGGAGCGGCTGCCGCCAGCGCGCCCGCCAGACCTAGCCCTGCGATCAGCTGGCGGATGGCGCTTTCTCTGCGATCCCCGCCTTGACGATCAAACGCCGCAGTTCATCCGCCTCGTTGCAGCCAAAGCCGCACAGTGCCTCCAACCGCGCCAGATGCGCCTTCGCCCCCGCAACATTGCCGCGCTCCAACTTCAGCTCGCCATAATATTCCAGCGCGCCGCGATGATCAGGCGCGATGGCAAGCGCGGCCTGATAATGGCCCTCGGCGACCGCGTAACGACCGAGCTTGCGGTTGGCGAAACCCAGATAGGTCAGGACGTCGGGATGCGGCCCCGCCGCCCAGCGCGCGGCATCGAGATAGGCGATCGCCTCTTCATAGCGCGCCTCATTGATCAAGCTGACCGCGGTTACATAAACTCCGTCGGCCGCCTTGGCCTCTGCCAGTTGCACATCGGGGCGATAGGGCAGCGCGGCTTGCGGCCCTGCCGCCACTGCTTCATTCGCCTTGGCAATGGCATCGGCCAGCTTGGCCGCGTCGGCGCAGCTGCCCGCGCAGGCGGTCTGCATGGCGCTCAGCGCCTCTATCTGCGGTTTGGCCTTCTCCGCTTGCCCCGAGCGGGCATGGGCAATCGCCAAATCGCGCCGCGCCTCAATCAGCTTGCCGTCAATTTTGATGGCAGCCTCCAGTGGCTTCACCGCTTTTTTGAAATCGCCAAGGCCGATGTGGCTAGCACCCAGCAAATATTGCGCGCCCGCCTCCTTGGGCGCAGCTGCCACCACCTTCTTGAAATGGTCAACCGCCGCCTTGAAATCGCCGGCGCGATAGGCCGTCGTGCCCTTTTGAAATTCGACCATGGGGTCATAGGCCGGGATCGACGGGCTGGGTGCCGATCCGCCACCCCCGCCGCCGCCGGCCGCAAGGAGCGGAAGTGGTGCCAACAAAGCGGCTGCCAGCAGGGGGAAGATGATACGCGACTCGGTCATGGCTCTCTCTCCTTCGCCCCCGCGCAGACGCGACGCTATCATCGCGCCGCTTGCCGTGAAAGCCTGATCGCCAGCAGGGCGAAGAAATTACATTTCCGAAGTTTCAATATTTATTGAAACTTCGGAAATGTATTCATATGTGCAAGCCATGGACTTTGCTCTCACCCCCGATTCGCCTGCGCCGAGCGACATGACCGCGCCGCTGCGCCTCTCGCCGCTGGCACAGGCCTTTGTCCTGCATTTCGGCGAAATGGGCAGCCGCTGGGGCATCAACCGCACCGTCGGACAAATCTACGCCATGCTGTTTCTGGCCGAAGCGCCGCGGCATGCCGAAGAAATTAGCGAGGCATTGAGCCTGTCGCGCGGCAGCGTCTCGATGGGGCTAAAGGAGCTCGCCAGCTGGAATCTTGTCCGCCTGCGCCATGTACCGGGCGACCGGCGCGATTATTATGAAACGCCGCGCGACGTGTGGGCGATTTTCCGCACGCTGGTGGAAGAGCGCAAGAAGCGCGAGATTGACCCGACCCTGACCACGCTGCGCAGCCTGATGATCGAGCCCGCCGCTAATGCCAGCGACCGGTTTGCGCAGGCGCGGATGGCGGAAATGCACGAACAGATCGAGCTTTTGACCGACTGGTATGACGAGATGCGCCACCTCGACACCGACCGCCTGCTGCAGCTGCTGCGGCTCGGTTCGCGTGTCGTCAAATTGCTCGAAATGAAGGACAGAATGCTTGGACGCGGCAAGGGCGCTGCGGACCAGTGGTTGGAGCTTGACGATGGACGGCCTTGACCCGCTGATGCTGGCGCGGATCCAATTTGCCGCGAACATCAGCTTTCACATTCTCTTCCCCACCATCACCATCGCGCTTGGCTGGGCGCTCTTGGGGTTCAAAATCGCCTACAACCGCACCGGCAACGAGGCGTGGATGGACGCCTATAAGCTGTGGGTGAAGGTCTTTGCCTTGAGCTTCGCCATGGGCGTGGTCAGCGGTATCACCATGTCGTTCCAATTCGGCACCAACTGGCCGGGTTTCATGGAGCGTGTTGGCAATATCGCCGGACCGCTGCTCGCCTATGAGGTGCTGACCGCCTTTTTCCTCGAGGCTGTGTTCCTCGGCATCATGCTGTTCGGCTTTCGCCGCGTGCCTGGCTGGGTGCACACGCTGGCAACCTTTCTGGTCGCCGCGGGTACCACCCTCTCCGCCTTTTGGATCATCGTCCTCAACAGCTGGATGCATACGCCCGTCGGCTATGAGATCCGCGACGGCGTCGCGCACGCGACCAATTGGGGCGCGATTATCTTCAATCCGTCGATGCCCTATCGGTTGATGCATATGTTGCTTGCCTCGGCGCTCACCGTGGCCTTCCTGCTCGCCGGGATCAGCGCGTGGCGCTGGCTGCGCGATGGCGGCGGCGACGGCGTGCGCCGCGCCCTCAAAACCGGCGTCTATGCCGCCGCGCTGCTGATCCCCGTGCAGATTTTCGTCGGTGACTTGCACGGGCTCAAAACGCTGGAGCATCAACCCGCCAAGATCGCGGCGATGGAGGCCAATTGGGAAACGCGAGGGCAAGTCCCGCTCGTCCTGTTCGCACTGCCCGATGAGGCTACGCGCAGCAACAAGTTCGAAATTGCCGTGCCCAATGGCGCAAGCCTGATCCTGAAGCATGAAGCCGATGGTGTTGTCCCTGGCCTTAACGATTTCAAGGGCGAGCATCCGCCCGTCGCTCCCGTCTTTTGGGGTTTTCGCATCATGGTCGGCATCGGCGTGCTGATGCTGCTGGTCGCGTGGACCGGCGCCTGGCTGATCCGGCGTCGCGGGGTTGATGGCCTGCCGCGCTGGTATGCCTATGCGCTGGTCGCGATGACCTTTTCGGGCTGGGTCGCGACGCTGGCAGGCTGGTATGTCACCGAAATCGGTCGCCAGCCGTGGCTGGTCACCGGCATCTTGCGCACCGGCGAAGCGGCGGGGCCGGTCGGCGCGACGATGATTGCGGGCTCATTGACGCTTTATCTCGCTGTCTATGTGGTGCTGCTCGCCGCCTATATCGCCGTGCTGTATCGTCTGGCGCGGCTGGGCAGCCATGCGCCGCAGGGCAAGCCCATGTTCCCGCTGCCCGGCGTCGCTGAAGGGCCCGCGCGCGGCCAGTCCGAGCCGTTGGTGGAGGCACGCGCGTGACGCCCTTTCTGCCGCCCGAATGGCTGCCCGTCATCTTCGCGGGGCTCATGGGGCTGTCGATCCTGCTCTATGTCATCCTCGACGGCTATGACCTGGGTGTCGGCATGCTCAGCCGCCTTGCGACCGATCATGACCGCGACCTGATGGTGGCCTCGATCGGCCCTTTCTGGGACGCCAATGAAACCTGGCTGGTGCTGGGCATCGGGCTGCTGCTCGTTGCCTTTCCGGTCGCGCATGGCGAGATTTTGACACAGCTCTACATCCCGGTCGCGTTGATGCTCGTCGGCCTGATCCTGCGCGGCGTCGCGTTTGAATTCCGCGCCAAGGCTGAACCCATCAACAAACATTACTGGGACAACGCCTTTTTCGGCGGCTCGCTGCTCACAGCCTTGTGTCAGGGCTATATGCTGGGGGCCTATGTACTGGGCTTCGACCAGAGCCTTGCCGCTGTCCTTTTCTGCCTGCTCGCTGCAGCAGGCTTGGCTGTGGGCTATATCTTCGTCGGCGCCTGCTGGCTCATCTACAAGGTCGAGGGCGAACTCCAGCGCCGCGCCGCGCGCTGGGCCGAGGTGACCTTGTGGCTCACTGCGCTCGCGATGGCGGTGATTTCCATCGCCACGCCGCTGCTGTCCGAGCGGATATTTGACCGCTGGTTCCGCTTGCCCGAGTTTATCGCGCTGCTGCCCATCCCGCTCGCCGCCGCCGCGTTATTCGTCGGCCTCGCCATTTTCCTGCGCCGCCCCCAGCGTGTTGACGATGCGCTGTCCTGGGTGCCGCTGGCGGTCGCGGGCATCCTGTTCGCGCTGGGCTTTATCGGCATCGCCTATAGCTTCTATCCTTATCTCATCGCCGACCGGCTCGACATCTGGCAGGCCGCCGCCAGCCCCGAGGCGCTGAGCATCATCCTCATTGGCACCATCTTCGTCCTGCCGGTGATCTTGGGCTATTCCTTGCTCGCCCACTGGATTTTCCGCGGGAAAGCAACGCAGCTCAGCTATTATTGAGGCGGCGGACCAGCAGTTCCACGGCGGCCGCGGCCCGCGCCGCCGCCGCGCGCAGATTGATGGTAAAATCGCCCGCGCTGGCGCCGTTGGCGTCGTCGGTGGTTGCCTTCACTGCGGCCCAGGGTAGGCGCAGCTTCGTCGCCACTTGCGCCACCGCCGCAACTTCCATGTCGACCAGGTGGCACCCCATTGCCACCAGCCGCGCGGCGAGCGCGGGATCTTCAACAAAGGCATCGCCGCTGGCGATGCGCGCGTGGGGAAGGCAGAGACCGGGATCGGGCATCGCCGCAAAGGGCCGGTCGGCAGCATCGCCCATCGGCCAGTCACCCGCCGGATAAGTGACAAAGCCGTCGGGCCGCGCCGCGCCATAATCATGCTGCACCGCCTCGGCGAGCCAGAAGGTATCGCCCGCAATGCCGGTCAGCCGCCCGCACGTCCCGCTCATCAGCAAAGCTGCAGGCTGCACCCGCTCGGCCCACAGCGCCGCCGCCGTGGCGGCATTGACCTTGCCCAGCCCGCAGGTGACGATGGTCACATCCCCCACGCGCCGCAGGGCAAAGGGCGCAGCGGCGATGGCCTCGCCCTGCCCCGCGAACAGCGCGTCCGCCTCTTCGGGCAGCGCGGCGAGAATCAGCTGGTGCGGCATGCCAGCGTCATAGCTGGCGGCGCACGCTTGCCAAGTGGAGTTAGGCGCGCCATCGCCACGCGATGCTTGCGCGCTTGTTCCCCGACCGTTTCGTGCTGATCCTGCTCGCGACCATATTGGCCGCATCGCTGGCGCCCGTCCGGGGGGCCACCGTCGGCGTGGCCCAAGCGATTGCCACTGCCGCCATCGTGCTGCTGTTCTTCCTCAACGGCGTGCGCCTGCCGCGCCATGAGGTGTTCGCCGCCGCACGCAACCTGCGGCTGATTGGCGCTGCGCTGGGTTTCTGCTTCATCGCCATGCCCGCCATCGGCTGGCTGCTGTACCGCTCGACCGAGCCGCTGCTGCCGCACCTTATCGCCCTCGGCTTTCTCTATTGCGGCATCCTGCCCTCGACCGTCCAGTCGGCTACCGGCGCGACCGGCATGGCCAAAAGCGATGTGGCGGCCAGCGTGGTCCTGGCCGCGCTGCTCAATCTGGTGGGCGTGGCGCTTTCACCCATCTTGTTCGCCTTGCTCGACGGACGCGCGGCGGCCATGAACAGCGACGCCGAACTGCGCATCGTCCTGATCCTGCTTTTGCCCTTCATCCTTGGCCAGATCGCCCGCCGCTGGCTGCGCGATGCCGTGACGGCGCGACCGGTGCTGGTGCGCACGCTCGACCGCAGCGCCATCGCCATCGCCGTCTATGTCGCCTTTTCGGGCGCGGTCGTCGGCGGCCTGTGGGACCGGCTGAGCGCGCGCGACATCGTCATTATCAGCGGCGGGATCACGATCTTTCTGGCCCTGGCTTACGGCGGCGCATGGGCGCTGGGCCGGCGCGTTGGCCTCGCGTTGCCGCAGCGCGCCAGCCTGATGTTCGCGGGCGCGCAGAAAAGCATCGCGGTTGGCGCGCCGCTGGCGTCCACCCTGTTCACACCGGCGACGGCGGGCATGGTGCTGGTCGTCATCCTTGGCTATCATATGGCGCAACTGATGGTCGCAGCTTGGCTCGCGCCGCATATCGCAGCGCGCGTTGATGCCTCCTCAACCGTTCTAGTTGAATAATACAGTGCACCATGCCATATCGGCGCGTGCAAGGGGTGTGAAAGGTGACAAGTCATGAGTGAACCGACCGCAACGGCCACCGCCACCGACGATCTGGTGCTGACCCCGCCCGATCCGCTGCCCCCCGTCAGCCCCGAAAAGGCCGCCGGCCTTGTGCCGCTGTCGGGCGAGCAGAAATCAAAACTGGAGGAGCGCGTCGATGGCTTCATCGACGATCTGGTAGCGCAGGATCCCAATTCGCCTGCTTTCGGGCAAAAGGTCGACCAGATCACCAATATGGGGCGCAAGGAAATGCTGGAGGCCGCCAGCCTGTCCAACCGCTTCCTCGACCGCCCGGTCAAGGCGATGGACCGCGACAGCGACATTGGCCAGAATCTGATCGAACTCAGGAACACCGTCGAACGGCTCGACCCGTCGGCGAACGGCAAGCTGCTCTCCAAGCGCGGCTTCCTCGACAAGTTTTTCGGCAGCGGCGTTACCAATTATTTCGCCAAATATCGCTCGGCGCAGACGCACATCAGCGGCATCCTGACCGCACTTGCCAACGGCAAGGACGAGCTGATCATGGACAATGCCGCGATCGACGTCGAACGCAGGAAGCTGTGGGAGGCGATGGGCAAGCTGGAACAGATGGTCCATATCAGCCGCACACTAGACGAGCGACTGGAGGCCAAGGCCGCCGAGCTTGACGGCACCGACCCGGCCAAGGCCAAGGTGCTGCGCGAAAGCGCGCTGTTCTATGCGCGCCAGCGCACGCAGGATTTGCTCACCCAAATGGCGGTGACGGTGCAGGGCTATCTGGCGCTTGATCTGGTCAAAAAGAATAATGTCGAGCTGGTGAAGGGCGTCGATCGCGCCAGCACCACCACCGTTGGCGCGCTGAAAACCGCGATCACCGTTGCGCAGGCAATGACCAACCAGAAATTGGTGCTCGAACAGATCACCGCGCTCAACACCACCACCGCCAGCATCATCGACGGCACGTCAAAGATGCTGAAAGACAATACTGCGCGCATCCACGAACAGGCCGCAACCAGCACCATCCCGGTGGAAACGCTGCAGCGCGCCTTCCAGAATATCTATGACACGATGGACGCCATCGACACCTTCAAGCTGCGCGCGCTCGATACGATGAAGGCGACCGTGACCACGCTCGAGGGCGAGGTCGCCAAATCCAAGGGCTATATCGCGCGCGCCGAAGGCGCATCACAGGCGCAGGCCAGCGTCGGCGGGGCCGACAGCCCGCTTGCCTCGCTCGAAGGTTGAAGGCGCACACCATGGTCAGCGAAGTCGACCGTGTGGTCGCCCAGGCGGACGCCGCCATCGATTCGATGCGCTGGCGCAATCATCATATCGGAATGAAGAGCCGCGCGCTGAAGCGCCAGCATGGCTGGAAGAAGCTTGGCCGGATGCTTGCTGCCGTCGGCGCGATTGTGGTGGGTGCGGGGCTGTTCGGGGCGATCATCCAGCCGCTTGGCTTCCTCGGCACGATGGCGACCCTTATCGCCATTTGCGGCGCGGTGTTCGCGCTCGCGGTCTGGCCCAAATTCCCCGAACAGCGCGCCGAGGAATTGCCCAAGGTTGATTTGAAACAACTCGCCGGGCGCACCGAAATCTGGCTCGAGGCGCAGCGCCCCGCGCTGCCCGCCCCCGCCAAGACGCTGGTCGACGACATCGGCGTCCAGCTCGACCTGCTTGCGCCGCAGTTGCAGGCGCTCGACCCCACACTCCCGGCGGCGGCGAGCATCCGCAAGCTGGTGGGCGAAGATCTGCCCGAACTGGTCGGCGGTTACCGCCGTATCCCGGAACCGCTCCGCCGCGAGGCGCATGCCGGACGTACCCCCGACGACCAGCTGGTCGAGGGCCTGAAACTGATTGAGCGCGAAATCGGCAGCGCCGCCCGCTCTCTGGCGGCGGGCAAGCTTGACGAGCTCGCCACGCGCCAGCGCTACCTCGAGCTGAAATATCAGGGCGCGGGGGACGATCCGGCGCGCGACTGACGACCGCCGCCACCGCCGAGCAGCACCAGCAGCACCAAGGCCACGGGCAGCGCGACAAGCCAGCCGTCAAGCGCTACCCCCAGCGCGCGCGCCAGCACCACCCCCGACAAAAGCGCCGCGAACAGCGCCGCCACCTCATGGAGAAGGCCGCGCGCATAGCGGCGCTCGGCGGCGTGCAGCCGCGCCAACTCGTTAACGGCAACATCCACCCGCGCGGCAAACAGCCGGTCAGGCGCGCGCGGAGGCGGGGCCAGCAGCGCACCCAGCGCATCGTCGAAATCCTGCTCGGTCATTCGCGCTCTCCTGCGGCGACCAGCCGCTGCAATTTCTCGCGCCCTCGCAGCACCAGCGATTTGACCGTGCCCAGCGGCACGCCCAATATCGCCGCGGCTTCGCCGTGCGAATGGCCATGGCCCAGACACAGGGTCATGGCTGCACGCTCTGCGTCACCAAGTTGCCCGAACAACCGTTCAAGGTCCAGCGCCGCGCCGCTTTCGGGGGCAACCGCCTGCGCATCGGTGTCATACTCGCTCGCCAGCCAGCCAGCGCGCCGCGCATCGCGGCGGCGGCGGTCCAGGAACAGCCGCCAGCCGATGCCCGCCACCCAGCCAAACCAGCTGCCCTCCCCCCGATAATCGCCCGCGCGCTGCCACGCGCGCAGCAAGGCCTCCTGCGCCAGCTCATCGCCTTCCGCCGCGCCCGCAACGCGGCCCAGAAAGCCGCGCAGCCGCGCTTCGTGGCGCAGCACCAACTGGTGAAAGGCGCGGCGGTCGCCCGCCGCCGCCAATCGGGAAAGGGACGCGTCATCATCCGCGCGCAGCGGCCTGCTCCTCGGCCTGCTCGCGCTTTTGCAGGCGGCGGCTGAGCATCAGCGCCGCGCCGACAAGCAGCGGGAACAGCGCCGCGCCCAGCGAACCACGGATGACGTCTTCCGCGCCCAGAACCAGTCCGAAGCCGGCGATGGCAAAGCCGATGGCGATCAGCACCAGTGCCAGCCGGTCGTCACCACCCTTGGGCTTTTTGGTCTCTTCGCTGGCCAGATCATAAGGCTTGTTGAGCTTATCAATCAGCGCCCCGGCGTCGCCCGACTTGGTCTCGATTGCCTTGCGCACCGAGCGGTGGATCATGAAGGCATGGATGATGCGCGCCAGCAGGAACATCCCAACCAAAAACATCGAAGCAATCACCGCAGTGTTAAAGACTTCGAACAACTGATCAAAAATAATGACCACATCCGACTCGGGCGGTTTGGCGGGCAGATAGGCGGCGACCTGCGACGGATCGACATATTGCGCCACTTGTTCAGCGGTGATCGGCGGCTGCGGCGGCTGCACCGCCACACCGGCGCGCGCCGCCTCGGCGGCCTGGGCCGCTGCGTCAACCGGCACCGCTCCGGCCTGGGTGACAATCATCTGGGTCGTCAACATCTGTCTTCTCCTGTCCGCGCGGCGCGCCGCGCGCAAGCCATGGTTGCGCCAGTGGCGGACAGACGGGACGCACCCGGTCCGTTTGTGGAGAGGCAAAGCCAAAGCCCGCCGCCCGCCACCGACGCCCCGGCATCAGCGCCGGGACAATGGTGAGACGGGACGAAGCGGACGATTGGATGCACGAGATCATAGTATTTTTTTAGAAGCCAATCACCACGCCCACGCCCGCGTGGAACTGATCAGCGCTGCCTTCGCTCTGCACAATCGGGCTGTCGGCAAAATTGCCCAGCAGGCGGCGATAGCCTGCCTCGGCAACAAGCGACCAGCGGTCGGTGACCGCATAGCGCAGGCTCACCGTCGCGCCGACATCCTTGATCCCGCCATCGGGGCGATAAGCGGCGAGGCCGCTGGCCAGCGCCGCAGCATCGGTCACGCCGAAATAGGTGCGGGCATAAGCGGCATCGGCATAGCTGGCCGCTGCTTCGAATGATGCGCCGAGCTTGCCGGTGACTGGAATGGTCCAGCGAATGGTTGCATCGCCAAGCCAGCCGTCGTGGACATCCGACACGTCGCGCATCGCGGCAAGCGAGAAGCGTAACCGGTCGCCATTGCCGATAGGGCCGTCCACCCAAACGGCCGCCTGCGCGCCGACTTCGAAGGCATCATCGATACGCCCCAGCGCCTTCACGGCAGCACTCTCGACGTTTTTGGGGTCGCGCTTGAAGGTCCAGTTGACGATGGGGCCGAACTCCAAGGCTTCGCTGCTCAGCAGATCCGCCGACAGCGCGGTGCCATCGAAGGTAAGGCTGCGGTCTTCCCAGCTGATTGTGCCGATGGCCAGCGGCGAGATGCGGTAATCGTTCGAACCCATATAATCCGGCGCAATCGCGATTCCGCCGCCGACTTCGCCGCTGATGGCGTCGGTTTGCGCTTTGGGTTCGCCTTCTGCTGCTTGCGCCAGCTGCGGCAACAACACAGCACCAATGATGGCGATGGCAACGCCAGCAATCTGGCTGGCCTTGGTGGTGGGGAGAGTATTGAACATGATGTTTTCCTTGTGACACGGCAGAGAGAGCCAAGCGTGCCGCTGCCGTCGGCGGCGCGCCCGATGCAGTAAATTTTCAGATGCAGGTCAGGCCGCGCGCGGGGCCCGGATCAGCGCTGTGCCAGTTGCAACCAGCCAGCCGGTCAGCGCCAGAAATCCGCCGATAGTGGCGAGCGCAAAACGGTCGCCTGATACCCCCAGCGCCAATGCCAGCCCTTCGCCGGTGCCGATCGCCAGCAGCAGCGCGGTCAGGCCGCCCGCAATAGCGAGACGGCGCACGCGCTCGCCCCATTGCAGCACCGCCAGCGCGGCGACGAACAATGCGGTCAGCAGCTGTCCCAGATGCTCGCCAATCGCGACGCCGCCGTAGGCGTTGATCAGCGCCAGTTCGGCGGCCGCAGTCGTACCGTGCAAATGCGGAACGACAAAAACCCAGCGCGCCAGCCCAACGGCTTGCAGCGTCCCCGCCAGCGCGGCAAAAACTGCCGCACCCAGCGTCAACGCTGGCCGCGTCACCATCCGCCGCGGCGTGATCGCGAGCGCCGCCCCCAGCGGGACCAGCGCCAAAGCAGCGAGCATGAAGGCCCACCAGATCAGCACCAGCGCGGGCCCACCTGCGGAGAAGGCCTGCAAAATGTCGGCCGCAGGGCGCCGCAATATCGCGGGATAATCAAAACGCAGCGCCAGCAACGCATAGGGCAGGTTGAACCCGACGCCGAGCGCGATCGCGGCCCAGCCGGTCAGCGGCGCGCGGTTCATGACTGCCTCCAAAAGCGGTCGAGTCCCTGTTTGCTGGCTTGGCGGGCCATGATCGCCAGCAACGGTTGCTGCGCCCAGCCCGGCAGCGCCGCCAACGTCAGATCGGCTTGACGGATCGCCAGCGCCAGCGCGGCCAGGCTGCGTGGCATGCCATCGGCGCGCGTGCGCCCTTCGACAGCAAGGCCGGTCATGATCCGCAGGAAGCGTTCAAAACCATCCCCCGGCGCAACGGTGCACACAAAGGTCACATCGGCGTCGCTGTCATTGCGAAAACCATGCGCCTCGCCGGGATGGACGGTGATGCTGTCGCCGGCGCACAGCTGTTCCCAATGGCCCTTGGTCCAGAAAGCCAGCGTGCCGGCCTCGACCGCAAAGCTCTCGGTCAACCGGCCATGCCGGTGCACAGGGCTGCCCGCTGCACCCGGCGGCAGCGTCGTGCGAAAGCGCAAAGGGCCCGCTTGGCCCGTCAGCGGCGAGGTCAAAATGGTGGTCCGGTCGCCGGTGGCCGGATTATCGAGTTGGCGGGAGAGCATGAATTGGTTCCTATCACTGGTTGGTGACAGCGCATGTATCACCATTCGGTGACATTGCAAGCAGAAAATCACCGAGCAGTGACAATTTGCTTGTGCAGCGCATCTTGTCCGGCCATGTTCACCCCATGACCCAGCCCAAATCCTCGACCAAAGGCCCGCGCATTGGCCGCGCCGGTATGAGCCAGCAGATATTGGATGCCGCCCGCGAAACCTTGGCGCAGGACGGATTTGCCGCCTTCGGTGTCAACGCCGTCGCGCGCGCCGCGGGCTGCGACAAACAGCTTATCTACCGTTATTTTGGGGGCCTCGACGGCTTGGTTGCCGCAATCGGGGAAACGTTGGCCGATCGGGTTACTGACGGGTTGACCCAGCCCGATCCGCCGCCTGCCAGCTATGCCGCGCTCATCGAAGCTTTGCTGCGGCGCTTATTCGACCTGCTTGTACAAGATGCGCTGGTGCGCCGCATCGCCGCTTGGGAGCTTGCCGATCCATCGCCGCTGACGCTGCCGCTGGCCGCCGCGCGCTCGGCTGGCCTGCAGCAATGGGTGGCAGACATGCGCGGCAATCTGGCCGCACCAGCTGGCATCGACGCCCCAGCGGTCAACGCGCTGTTGATTGGCGGCGTCCAGCAGCTCGCGCTCGCCGCTGCTGCGGGCCAGCCGTTTGCGGGCCTGGTGCTTGATCCCGCGGGTACAGCGCGCACGCAGGCGGCCATCGCTGCACTGGTGCACGGCGTCTATGGCAGCGCCAAAAACTGACAGAAGAATGGATGCCCCGTGAGGATTCGAACCTCAATAGACGGAATCAGAATCCGTAGTCTTACCATTAGACGACGGGGCAATCGGGGGGCGCAACTAGGGTTGGCGGTCCGCTGTGTCAACCCATGCACCGCATTGCGCACCGCGCAAGCCGCTTGCTCAGCCGCATTTCCGCGCTAGCATCAATCGCGTCAGGAGCGTGACAGTTCCGGATTGGCGGGGAGGCCAGTTTCGATGCGTCATATCGCCATCATTGGTTCGGGACCGGCGGGCTATTATACCGCCGAGGCACTGCAAAAGGCGGGCGACATCGCCATCGATGTTATCGACCGGCTGCCCGTGCCCTATGGCCTGATCCGCACCGGGGTCGCGCCCGATCATCAGTCGATCAAGGCGGTCAGCAAACGCTACGAAAGCGTCGCGCTGACCGACAACGTCCGTTTCGTCGGCCATGTTGCGGTCGGGACCAACGTCAGCATCGACGAACTCGCGCAACTCTATGACGCCGTCGTCCTTGCCACCGGCGCCCCCGACGACCGGCCGCTCGGCATTCCCGGCGCCGACCTGCCCGGTGTCATCGGCAGCGCGGCCTTTGTCGGCTGGTACAATGGTCACCCCGATTTTGCGGATCTTGATCCGCCGCTTGATGCGCGCGGTGTGGTGGTCGTTGGCAACGGCAATGTCGCGCTCGATGTTGCGCGCATCCTCGCCAAGACGCCCGCCGAATTGGTAGGGAGCGATATTGTCGCGCACGCGCGCACCGCGCTGGCCAGCAGCGCCGTGCAGCGCATCCATATCCTCGGGCGGCGCGGCCCGCACCAGATTGCGATGACGCCCAAGGAACTGGGTGAACTTGGCCATCTCGAGCGCGCAAGCCCTCGCGTCGACCCTGCCGATCTGCCCGATGTGGGTGACGATGCACTGCTCGAGCCCGGCATGCGCAAATCGGTGACGCATTTGCGCGCCTTTGCCGCCAATCCGGTCGCGCGGCCGGTGACGATCGAATTTGACTTCTTCGCCATGCCAGTCGCGATCGAGGGGGATGGGAGGGTCCAGCGGGTGATCGTTGAACGCACCATGCTCAACGCCGATTTGCGCTCGGTCCCCACTGGCGAGCGCTACGCCATCGATGCCGGGTTGGTGATCGCCTGTATCGGCTATCAGACCCCGCCGATCCCGGGCGTGCCATACGAGCATGGCCGCGGCCGTTTTGCGAATGACGAGGGACGCATTTTGCCGGGGCTTTACTGCGTCGGCTGGGCGCGGCGCGGGCCCAGCGGGACGATCGGCACCAACAAGCCCGACGGCGCGCGCATTGCCGAAATGGTGCTGGAAGACGTGGGGCGCGGCGCGGGCAAGGCCGGGCGGCCCGGGTTGGACGCGCTGCTCGCCGCGCGCGGCGTCACCCCCGTCACCTTCCGCGACTGGCGCAAGATTGACGCGGCCGAGATTGCGGGCGCGCTCGATGGCAACCCGCGTGAAAAATTCGTCTCGGTCGAGGCGATGCTGGCGGCGGCGCGCGGGTGATGCGCGCGCGGGTCCGCACGGTCCTGCGCTGGCTGCTTGCACTTTTCTATGCCGTCGCGGGATGGGCGCATTTGGACAGTCCCGAAGGCTTTCTGGCGATCACTCCCGCCTGGGTGCCGCAGCCCGAACTGGTGGTTGCACTCACCGGCGTTGCCGAAATCGCCGGTGCGGTCGGCTTGCTGTGGAAACCCGTCCGCCGCTGGGCCGGCATCGGCCTCGCGCTCTATGCGCTGTGCGTCTGGCCCGCCAATTTCAACCACGCCTTCAACGACATCGCCATCAGCGGTACCGATCTCGACTGGTCCTACCACGGCCCGCGCCTGATCGCGCAGCCGCTGATCATCTGGCTCGCGCTGTGGGTGGGCGAGGTGACCGAATGGCCGTTCGGTTCAACCAAACCCCGCTTGCCCTGAGCTTGTCGAAGGGCTGCCCTTTTCTTTAGCCAAGGAAGCAAGGACGGTCCTTCGACAAGCTCAGGACGACGGGGTTGTGGGATAGGGCGGCTTACTTCACCGCCGCTTCGACCGGCGGCTGGCCCTTTTGGCTCGCCGCATAAGCCTCCACCGCCCTCAGCACGCGCAGCATATTGCCGCTGGCGATCTTCTCCAGATCGGCTTGGCTATAACCACGCCGCGCCAGTTCGGCGAACAGCACGGGATAACCCGCGACATCGTCCATCCCCAGCGGCGCCGAGTCCATCCCGTCATAATCGCCACCCAGGCCGATATGGTCGATGCCGATCTGGCGCTTCAAATGGTCAATATGGTCGGCCACCTTGCCCACCAGCGCACGGGGCGGCGGATTGGCCCGGTCCCACGCCGCCAGCCCCGCCGCTGCCGCCTTGGGATCGCCCGAATACTGCGCTTTCAAGCGCGCATCCTCGGCGGTGCGTTTCAGCCCATGCTCGCGCACCGCGGGGTCAAGGAAAGCGGGCAGGAATACCACCATCACAACGCCGCCATTGGCCTTCACCGCAGGCAGCACGCTGTCGGGCACATTGCGCGGATGGTCGTTGACCGCGCGCACCCCCGAATGGCTGAACATCACCGGGGCCTTGCTCGCCGCCAGCGCGTCGAACATTGTCTCCTCGCTGACGTGGCTCAGGTCGACGATCATGCCGATGCGGTTCATCTCGGCGACCACCTGCCGTCCGAAATCGGTGAGCCCGCCATACTGCGGCGCGTCGGTCGCCGAATCGGCCCAGGGCACATTCTTGCTGTGCGTCAGCGTCATATAGCGCACACCCATGCCGTGCATTTCGCGCAGCACCGCGAGCGACGAGCCGATGCTCTGTCCGCCCTCGATGCCCAGCATCCCCGCAACCTTGCCCGCCTTCATCTGCGCGGCAAGCTCGCTGCTGTTTTCGGCGAAACCCAGATCGGCGGGATAGCGCGCAATCAGCCGCTTCATTACGTCGATCTGCTCGATCGTCTGCTGCACCGCAATTTGCTCATTGGCGTTCGACGGCACATAAACCGACCAGAATTGCGCGCCGACGCGGCCGCGCCGCAGTCGCTGCAAATCGGTGTGCATCGCAATGCGCGGCGGGGTGCGGCTGGCATCGGCAGTGTCGGTGGTGTCGACAAAATCAAAGTCGTTGATGACATTGCCGACCCGCTGGCGCAGCGCCCAAGGGACATCATTATGCCCATCGAACACCGGCGCGGCCTTGAGCGCCGCCTCGGCGACGGCCTCGGGCGTTTTCGGTGCCGACTTGCTGCCTTGCGCACAGGCGGGGGTGGACATCAGAGCGAGCGCGGCGAGGCCGCTGAGCAGGGCGTATTTGGTCATGCCGCTGTCATAGCTGGCAGTGGCTTGACGGCAAGCCCCATCCCGCCCAGCCTTTGCACCATGACCCATTTCGACGACTGGCGCGCGCGCTCACCCTATTATGATGAAACGCATGAGGCTTTGGCGCAGTCGGTGCGCCGCTTCGTCGCGCAGGAAATCGCTCCGCATATCGACCGCTGGGAGGCAGAGGGCGAACTACCTCGCGAACTCCACAAAAAGGCGGCGCAGGCAGGCATTCTCGGCCTGCGCTACCCCGAGCAATATGGCGGGCACAGCGAGGGTTTTGACGCCTTCCACGGGCTGGTGGTGACTGAAGAACTTGCCGCCGTCGGTGCAGGCGGCCTTTCCGCCAGCCTGATGACGCACGGTATTGGCCTGCCCCCCATCCTTGCGCTCGGCTCGGATGAGTTGAAGCAGCGCGTCGCCCCGCCGGTGCTGAGCGGTGACAAGATCATCGCGCTCGGCATTACCGAGGCGGGCGGCGGAAGCGATGTCGCCAACCTCAAAACCACCGCCGCAAAGGATGGCGCGGATTATATCGTCAACGGCGGCAAGATGTTCATCACGTCGGGCATGCGCGCCGACTGGCTGACCACCGCCGTACGCACCGGCGGTCCGGGCGCGGGCGGCATTTCGCTGCTGCTGATCGACATGACCGCACCTGGCGTCGAACGCACCCGGCTCGACAAAATGGGCTGGCGCTGCAGCGACACCGCGGCGATCCATTTCAGCGACGTCCGCGTCCCCGCCACCAATCTGATCGGACCCGAAAATGGCGGCTTCATCGGCATCATGCGCAATTTCAATGGCGAGCGGCTGGGCATGGCAATGGGCTGCTGCGCCTATGCCCGCGTCGCACTCGCCGAAGCCGCCGAATGGGCGCAAAACCGCGTCACCTTCGGCAAGCCGCTGGTCGGCCACCAGTCGATCCGGATCAAACTCGCCGACATGGCGCGCCAGATCGACGCGACGCAGGCCTGGGTCGATCTGTGCGCCTGGCAGGTCAAGGAAGGCAAAGACCGCCCCGCCGACTTCGCCATGCTCAAGGTGCAAGCGACCCGCATGCTCGAAGCCGTCGCGCGCGAAGCCGCGCAAATCTTGGGCGGCGCGAGCTACATCACCGGCAGCAAAGTCGAACGCATCTACCGCGAAGTCCGCGTAAATGCGATTGGGGGAGGCAGCGAAGAGATCATGCTCGATCTGGCGGGACGGCAGTTGTTCGGGGGCGGGCGTTAACATGTTGCGTTCACCGCCCACCCTTAACTTGTCCAAAAGCCGCCCAACTGCTTTGCTGGCGCAATGAACGCACACACCCCCTTCCCCGCCGCCGCCGAGGCGATCCTGCCCGATCTCGTCTCGCTGCGCCGCGCGATACACCGCGAGCCGGAGATGGGGCTGCACAATCCGCTGACCCGCGACAAGATCCTCGCCGCGCTGGACGGGTTGCCCATTGAATGGCGGCAAGGGCCTTCGACCACGGGCCTGATCGGCATCCTGAAAGGTCCAGCGAACGGCCGCACCGTCCTCCTTCGCGGCGACATGGATGCCTTGCCGCTGACCGAGGATACCAATCTCGACTACGCCAGCACCACCCCTGGCGTGATGCACGCGTGCGGGCACGACAGCCATGTCGCGATGCTGGTCGGTGCGGCGAAACTGCTGTGCGCCGCGCGCGAGCGGCTGGCGGGCACCGTTATGTTCATGTTCCAGCCGGGCGAGGAGGGGCATCACGGCGCGCGCTTCATGCTCGACGATGGCTTGATCGACCCGCTGCCCGATGCGGCCTTTGCGCTGCACATCATGCCCAACGCGCCGCACGGGGTTTTTTCGACCAAGCCCGGGCCGCTGCTCGCCTCGTCCGATGTGCTGACCATCACGGTCAAGGGCGCGGGCGGGCATGCCTCGATGCCGCACGATGCAATCGATCCCATTCCGGTCGCCTGCGCCATTGTGCAGGGCATCCAGACGATGGTCACGCGCCGCATCAACGTATTCGACCCGGCGGTGGTCACCATCGCGCGCATCCAGGCGGGGACAACCAACAATATCATCCCCGAAAGCGCCGAGTTGCACGGCACCATCCGCACCTTGAGCCCCAAGCGCCGCGCTATGGTGGCGGACGAGCTCAACACACTCGCCCCCGCCATCGCCGCTGCGCACGGCTGCACGGCCAAGGTCGAAATAGTGGAGGGCTTCCCTGTTACCATCAACGACGCACGCGCCGCCGCCTTTGCCGAGAATGTGGTGATCGACCAGTTTGGCGAGGCGGGGTGGCGCGCGATGGAGCATCCGGTGATGGGCGCCGAAGATTTCGCCTATGTGCTCGAAAAAGTGCCCGGCGCGATGCTGTGGCTGGGCGCGAGCCATCAAGGCAGCGACTGGCGGGCGTGCTGCGGGCTGCATTCGAACCATATGGTGATGGATGACAGCGTGATGGCGCGCGGCGCGGCCTTGCACGCGGCGCTGGCGGAGAGGTTTTTGGTCGAGGGGTTTGGGGCCTAAACCCCCAGCACATCACCCATATTGTACCGTCCCGGCGGCTGATCCAGCAGCCACACCGCCGCGCGCACCGCGCCGCGCGCAAAAATGCTGCGATTCTCGGCGCGGTGCGCCAGCGTGATGACCTCCTCGGTGCCCGCAAAAATCACGCTGTGATCGCCCGCCACCGTGCCGCCGCGCAAGCTGGCAAAGCCGATCGCCCCATCGGCCCGCGCGCCCGTTACCCCATCGCGCCCACGCTCGCTGGTCGCCGCCAGATCAATCCCGCGCGCGTCCGCCGCCGCCTGCCCCAGCAGCAGCGCAGTGCCGCTTGGCGCATCGATTTTCATCCGATGGTGCATTTCGGCGATCTCGATGTCCCAGTCGGGCCCCAGCCGCGCCGCCGCCTCGCGCACCAGATGCGCCAGCAAAGTCACCCCCAACGACGTATTACCGGTCTGCAGCACGGCAATATCGCGCGCGGCATCGTCAATCAGATAATGGTGGCGCTCTTCAAGGCCGGTGGTGCCGACCAGGATCGGCGTACCCGCCCGCAGCGCAGCATCCAGATTGGCCTCGAGTGCTTGCGGCGCCGAAAAATCAACCAGCACATCGCTCGCCGCCGCCAGCGCCGCGATGTCGTCATCGCGGTCGACGCCGCCCGCAAGGCTATGCCCGGCTTCGGTAATCGCCGCGCCCAGCGCCGCGCCCATGCGTCCCTTGCTGCCAATGATTCCAATCGCTGCCATGGCCGCAGCCATAACGCGCGAAGGACCAAAGTCGAGTGCGCTATTCCGCCGTCGCTTTCAGGAACCAGATCCGCTGCTCGGCTTCATCGACCCAGCCGTCGACCAGCGCGCTGGTGGCAACATCACTCGCCGCATCGGCGGCCTCCTTCAGCGCTTTCAGCTGCTCGACCAACCGCCCGTTGTCGGCGGCCAGTTCCTTCACCATCGCCTGCGGGGCGAGGCCCGCATCATCCTGATCGGTGATGGTCTGGCGCGCCGCAATCGCGCCGATCGAGGTCAGCGCAGGCGACCCCAGCTTGCGCGCGCGCTCGGCGACCAAATCGGTGATGGCGAAAATCTGTGTCGCCTGTTCGTCGAACAACAGATGCAGGTCGCGGAACTGCGGCCCCGTGACGTGCCAGTGGAAATTCTTGGTTTTGAGGTAAAGCGCAAAGGCGTTGGCCAGCAGGCCGTTGAGCAGATCAGCGACTGCGGCGCGGCTGTTGTCGGTGGGGCTCATCACGATTCTCCTCGATACTCTGCCCGCTTGTAACACATCTGAGCGTCCAAAGGGCCAGCATCGCTATTGTCAGCCTGATCGGACGGGACGATTACACCCCGAAAGCGCGGCGCAGCAGCGTCGCTGCCCATAGCAACAGCACGGCCGCCGCCCCCCAGCGCACCCATTTTGCGCCCCGGCGTTCCAGCAGCGCCGGCCCCAGCGCCAGCACCGGCAGCATCGCCAGCAACAGGCCGATCAGTCCGCCCGCCATGGCCCACGGCACGGCCCCCGAGAGCGGACCCAGCGCAAATATCAGAAACTGGTTGCGATCGCCCAGCTGAATCAGGCCCAGGCGACCGGCAAGCCCCAAGGACGAAGCGTCGGCAAGCGCCGTTGCATCATGGGGCGGCCGCCCGGTCCACAGCAGCGCACCTGCCGCCGAGCCCAGCGCCATTGCCGCGAACAGATTGAGGACGCCAAGTCCGAGGGTGTAGGCGGCAATCAGCGCACCAGCAACCGAAACGACGGCGAGCAAGACAAAGCAAGCGAAGAAAATGGCAACCACGCGCCGCTGATCCGGTCGCCCTGCAATCAATGTGTGCAACAGCTGCGCGCTGCGCCCATCGGCGTTGGCCAGCAGCACCGCCGCCAGCACCGTCATGATCGCGTCCATGGACGTTTAGTTGGTAAAGCGCACGGCGACCAGCGCCGCCCAGGCCTCATCCGCCGCCGCAGCGTCGATGTCGCCCGGCTGCGCCAGCGCTGCCGCCATGGCGTCAAGGTAGGTCAGGATCACCGCGCTGCGCCCGCGCGCCGCAATCGCCGATTCCAGCTGCCCAGCCAGCATCGCCACCTGCGCCAGCCCTTCGCGCCGCGCCTCGGCGCGGATCGCGTCGACCGTGCGCACCAGCTGGCCCAGCGGGCAATGCTGCGCTGCCCCGGCGAGCACGGCAATGGCTTCGCCCAATTGGCGCTGTGCGGCGCTGGGAAAGTCGTGCACGGCTTGGTTCATCGCGCCAGCATGCGCGCATATGGTTAAGCCCGGGTTATCGGGCGAATGCTGCATGTTCCCCGGCGTAGGCGAGCACGTCACGCCGCGCGGCGCTCGGCGGCTTTCGCCCGGTACATATCGCGGTCGGCGGCGGCGAGCACGTCGGTCTCGTTCATATCGCCTTCGAGTGTGGCAATGCCGAAACAGGCGGACAACGGAATGGTGCGCCCCTCAAACTCGGTCGGCACGTCGCTGAGCAGATGGGCGAAGCGTGCTATCTGTGCCTTGGCGTCGTCGGCGGTCATATGGTCGAGCAGCAGCCCGAATTCATCGCCGCCAATCCGCGCAGCGATGTCGCTACCACGGATCGCGCCCGCCAGCCGACTGGCAATCTCGATCAGCGCAAAATCCCCGGCCGCATGGCCATATTCGTCGTTGATCGCTTTTAATTGATTGACGTCGACATAGACGAGCGTCGCACAGATATTATCGCGCGCCACCCGCGCAATGCGCTGGTGCAAGGCCGTGATGAAATAACGTCGGTTATAGAGCGGCGTCAGCGTATCGCGTTCGGACACCCGCTCCAGCTCGGCGACCGAAATTTTCAATATGCGGTTTTCACGGCGTAGCGCGTCAAGCTCGCGGCGCAGTTCGCGGATGCGTTCGTCGCGCGGGTCGGAGGCAATTTCGCCCAGCATCGCTGTGTCGACCGCCCTTGCTGCAATGCCATCCATGCGCCGTTCCATCCGCTCGCCCGTCATCTCCGGGCATTTTCCGTAGCCGCGCTTCTGGTCCGCAACCCCGGTTTGTCCAACTTGTTCCCTAGCGCCAAAGCGATACCAAGCCGTAAACGCCCGATTTGCTGTTTCCCCTGCGCGGCGGACGGGTTAGAGGCGACACGGAGCAGCAACAGGGGCGCGACGAGAGATGGCAACAGCTTCGCCGCAAGTGGGCATCATCATGGGCAGCCAGTCCGACTGGGCGACCATGGCGCATGCCGCCGCAATCCTGACCGAATTCGGCATCGCGCACGATGTGCAAATCGTGTCGGCGCACCGCACCCCCGACCGAATGGCGGATTATGCCAAGGGCGCAGCGGCGCGCGGCCTGAAGGCGATCATCGCCGGCGCGGGCGGCGCGGCGCATCTGCCCGGCATGGTGGCGGCGATGACGCGCGTGCCGGTGCTGGGCGTGCCGGTGCAGTCGGCGGCCCTGAGCGGCATGGACAGCCTGCTCAGCATCGTCCAGATGCCCAGCGGCGTGCCGGTGGCAACCTTTGCGATTGGCAAAGCGGGCGCGATCAACGCGGCGCTCTTCGCCGCCGCGATGCTCGCCAATGAAGATGCGTCGCTTGCCCAAAAGCTTGACGCATGGCGCGCGCGTCAGTCCGCTGGCGTCGCCGCCACCCCCGCCGACGATACCGGAGGGCACGCCTGACCGTGCTGGCCCCGGGTGCGACCATTGGCATATTGGGCGGCGGCCAGCTCGGCCGCATGCTGGCGCTTGCCGCAGCGCAGCTCGGTTATCGCACCCATATCTATGCCCCTGACGCGCACAGCGTCGCCGCCGATGTGGCCGCGCGCCACACGCAGGCGGCCTGGGATGATGAACCGCGGCTTGCCGCCTTCGCCGCCGACTGTGACGCCGTTACCTATGAATTTGAAAATGTGCCGGTCGATACGGTGCATTTTTTGTCGGGCCATGTCGCCGTGCGCCCCGGCGCGAACGCGCTGGAAGTCGCGCAGGACCGGCTGGCCGAAAAGAATTTCGTTGCCGATCTTGGTGGGCGACCGGCGCGCTTTGCTACGGTGCCCGACCGCGCTGCGCTCGACGGTGCGCTCGCTGACCTTGGTACCCCCGCCATCCTCAAAACGGTGCGCATGGGCTATGATGGCAAGGGGCAGGCGCGGATCATGACCCCCGCCGACGCCGACGCGGCGTGGGCGAGCATCGGCAAACACCCCGCCGTGCTTGAGGCATTTGTCGACTTTGAATGCGAATTTTCCGTCATCCTCGTGCGCGGGATCGACGGCGAGGTGCGCTGTTGGGACAGTCCGCACAACGTCCATGCCGATGGCATCCTCGCCAGCGCGGCGCTTCCGCCGCCCGCCATCGTGCTGGAACAACAGCAACCGGCGCGCGCCATCGCCGCCGGCATCGCCGCCGCGCTCGACTATGTGGGGGTGCTGACGTGCGAATTTTTTGCCAGCGCTGAAGGGCCGGTCTTCAACGAAATGGCCCCGCGCGTGCACAACAGCGGGCATTGGACCATCGAGGGCGCGGTGACATCGCAGTTTGAAAACCATATCCGCGCCGTCGCGGGACTGCCGCTGGGCGACACCGCGACGCGCGCCTTGCCGGTGACGATGCACAACCTGATTGGCGCAGACATCAACCGCGTCGGCGACTTGCTCGCCGACCCCCACGCCCATGTCCACCATTATGGCAAGGCCGAGGTGCGCGAAGGCCGCAAGCTGGGGCACGTCACCTGGGTGGGGTGCAACCCGCAATGAACCACCCCGAAGTCACTCTGGTGCTCGCCCGCGCGGCCAATGGCGTCATCGGCGCCGATGGCAAAATGCCGTGGCACATCCCGGCTGACCTCAGGCGCTTCAAACGCCTGACCACCGACCGCCCGATGATCATGGGGCGCAAGACCTTTGACAGCCTGCCCGCGCTCCTCGAAGGGCGGCGGCACATCGTGCTGACCCGCGACGAAAATTGGGCCGACGACGGGGCCGAGGTCGCGCACAGCGTCGCCGACGCGCTGCGCCTGGCCAATGCGCCGCATGTGATGGTGATCGGCGGGGCCGAAATTTACCGGCTGTTCCTGGCCATAGCCGACCGCATCGAGCTGACCGAGATTGCACTGGAACCGGATGGCGACACCCGCATCGACGGGCCCGACCCTGCCGATTGGGAAGAGGCGGCGCGCGAGGAACATGACGCCGATGACAAGGGCCGCCCCGCCTTTGCCTTCGTCACCTATTTGCGAAGGTCGAGATGAAAAAGCGCGTCTGGATTCCGCTTGCCCTTGTCGCGCTCGCTGCCGCCGGCTTTTTCGGCATTGCGCCGGGCTATGTCGAAGGCCAAATGAACCGCATTGACGGCAAGCCGCTGCCCGCGATCCGGCCCGAGGTGGCGAAGCTCCATGCCAGCCTGACGATCGTCGATCTGCACAGCGACACCTTGATGTGGCAGCGCGACCTGCTCGACCCCGCGCAGCGCGGGCATATGGACCTGCCGCGCCTGCAAAGCGGCAATGTTGCGCTGCAAATCTTCTCCAGCGTTACCAAGACGCCGACGAACCAGAATTACGACGCCAACAGCGCCGACGGCGACAATATCACCCCGCTGGTGATCGCCCAGCTGCAACCGGTGCGCACCTGGGGCAGCTTGCTCGAACGCTCGCTGTGGCATGCGGCGAAGCGCGACCGCGCCGTCGCGGCGTCGGGCGGTGCGCTGCTGGCCGTCGACACGCCTGCGCAGATCGCCGCACTGCCGACCGCCCGGCGCGGCGCCAATCCGCCCGTCGGCGCGATGCTCAGTATCGAAGGCCTGCATAACCTCGAGGGCCAGCTCGCCAACCTCGACAAACTCCACGCCGCGGGTTTCCGCATGGCGGGGCTCACCCATTTCTTCGACAATGAACTCGGCGGGTCGATGCATGGCGAGGTCAAGGGCGGGCTCACCCCATTTGGCCGGCGGGTCGCACGCCGCATGGAAGAATTGGGCATGATCGTCGACATCGCCCACCTGTCGCCGCAGGGGGTCAGCGACGTGCTCGCCATGGCGCGCCGCCCGGTCGTCTCGAGCCACGGCGGCGTGCAGGCGACGTGCAAGGTCAACCGCAACCTCAATGACGGTCAGATCCGCCGCGTCGCCGCCAACGGGGGCCTCATCGCCATCGGCTATTGGGACGGCGCGGTGTGCGACACGTCGCCCGCCAGCATCGCGCGCGCGATGAAGCATGTCCGCGACCTCGTCGGCATCCAGCACCTCGCGCTCGGCAGCGATTATGACGGCGCGACCACCGTGCGCTTCGGTACCGACGGCCTCGTGCAGGTCACCCAGGCGCTGGTCGATGCGGGCTTCACCGAAGCCGAAATCCGCAGCGTAATGGGTGAAAATGCGCTGCGGGTGATTGGCGCGGGGATCGTGCCGATGGCCATGGCCCCGTGACACGCCTCGACGGCCACCATGCCATCCCCGATCGCTTGCGCGGCGGGGTCATTGCGCTCGGCAATTTCGATGGTTTTCATAAAGGGCATCAGGCCGTCGTTGGCCGCGCCGTGCGCCACGCGCAGGACGAAGGCCGCCCCGCGATTGTCGCCACCTTTGACCCGCACCCGGTGCGCCATTTCAAGCCCGACACCCCGCCCTTTCGCCTGACCTCGCTCGACCAGCGGCAGGAGCTGTTCGCCGCCGCCGGGGCCGACGCCATGCTCGTGCTGCCGTTCGACGCCACCCTCGCCGCGACCAGCGCAGAGGATTTCATCACCGAGCTGCTGCTCGCGCGCTATGGTGCGGCGGGCGTCGTCACCGGCGCGGACTTCGTCTTCGGCAAGGGACGCGGCGGCAATGTCGTCACGCTTGCCGACCACGCCCGCCGCCTCGGCTTCTTCACCGAAATGGTCGCACCCGTCGATGACGATGACGAAGTGGTGTCATCCAGCCGCATCCGCGCCGCATTGGCCGAGGGCGACTGCGCCACCGCGACGCGCCTGCTGACCCGCCCCTTCACCGTGCGCGGGACCGTCCAGCACGGCGACAAGAACGGCCGCAAGCTGGGCTTTCCCACCGCCAACATCGACATGGGCAGCTATCTGCGCCCGCGCTATGGCATTTACGCCGTCACTGGGCATCTACCCGACGGCCGCGTGCTGAACGGCGCCGCCAACCTTGGCATCCGCCCCAGCTTCACGCCCCCCAAGGAGCTGCTCGAGCCGCATTTCTTCGATTTTGCCGAAGACCTCTATGGCCAAGAAATCGACGTCGCCTTCCACGCCTTCATCCGCCCCGAGGCGAAGTTCGCCGATTTGGACGCGCTGATCGCGCAAATGGCGAGTGACTGTGATGTGGCGCGGGCGGTGCTTGGTGCAATGGACCCCGGCTCTCGCCGGGGAACGTCAGCCGACAAAATTGCTCCCCGGCGAAAGCCGGGGTCCAGCGCCCAACCCAAGCCTTTCGCTTGAGAGAGCGGCGCTTTGCCCCTAAAGCCCGCGCACCATGACCGAAGCCAAAGCCCCCGTCGATTACCGCGACACCGTCTTCCTGCCGACCACCGACTTTCCGATGAAAGCCGGGCTGCCGCAGAAGGAACCGGCGATTGCCGCAAAATGGGAGGCTGAAAAGCTTTACGACCAGCTGCGCGATGCCCGCCGCGGGCGGCCCAAGTTCATGTATCATGACGGCCCGCCCTATGCGAACGGCGACATGCACATCGGCCATGCGCTCAATCACACCATCAAGGACATGGTCTGCCGCACGCAAAATCTGCTTGGGCGTGACGCGCCATACGTGCCCGGTTGGGATTGCCACGGCCTGCCCATCGAATGGAAGGTCGAGGAGCAATATCGCAAGAAAAAGCAGGACAAGGACCAAATCCCCCTGCTCGAATTCCGCGCCGAATGCCGCGCCTATGCCCAGCATTGGGTCGATGTGCAGCGCAGCCAGCTAAAGCGCCTCGGCATCATGGCCGACTGGGATCACCCCTATCTCACCATGCAGCCCGAGAGCGAGGCGACGATTGTCGCGGAGCTTTTGAAGCTCGCCGCCGACGGCCAGCTTTATCGTGGCGCCAAACCGGTGATGTGGTCGCCGGTCGAAAAGACGGCGCTGGCGGAGGCCGAGGTTGAGTATGAGGATATCACCTCGACGCAGATCGACGTGGCGTTCGAGATTGTGGAATCGCCCATCCCCGAACTGGTCGGTGCGCACGCGGTGATCTGGACCACCACGCCGTGGACGATCCCGGTGAACCAGGCGATCGCCTATGGGCCGGATGTGGAGTATGTTCTCTACGAGTGCTCGAACTACGACAAAGCCATAGGCCGTTACTTAATTGCTGCCGAACTCAGAGAGCAGTTCGAATGGCGTCTGGTTTCTGGTCTGCGTCAGGCGACCGGAACCGAGCCGTGTCTAGTCATGAACTCGTTCTACATTGGCAAAGGCACTGATCTCGCCGGAACCATCGCGCGGCATCCGATGGCCAAATTGTTCCCCGGCGAAGGCCGGGGCCCATCACCGGAAGGTGCGACCTTGGACCATGGGGTGATGGACCCCCGCCTTCGCGGGGGAACAGGAGAGCAAGGGGAAAACAACCTCAACCCAACCTCTCCCCTCGCCGAATTTTTCCTCCGCCCGCGCCCCTTCCTGCCCGGCGACTTCGTCACCACCGACAGCGGCACGGGCCTCGTCCACATGGCGCCCGACCATGGCGAAGATGATTTCGACCTGTGCAAGGCGCACGGCCTCAACCCCGTTTTCGCGGTCGAGGGCGACGGCAAATATCGCGCCGACTGGGCCTGGCTCGGCGGGCAGGGCAGCGTCATCAACCCCAAATTCAACGCCCCCGACGGCCCGATCTGTACCGACCTGCGCGCGGCGGGCGCGCTGCTCGCGGCGAGCGCCGATTATCAGCACAGCTATCCGCACTCATGGCGCTCGAAGGCCAAGGTCATCTATCGCTGCACGCCGCAATGGTTCGTGCCGATGGACAAGCCGCTCGCCGATGGCCGCACGCTGCGCCAGACCGCGACCGCCGAAATCGCGCGCGTGGCCTTCACCCCCGACAAGGGCCGCAACCGCATCGGCAGCATGGTCGAAGGGCGCCCCGATTGGGTGCTTTCCCGCCAGCGCGCTTGGGGCGTGCCGATCACGCTGTTCGTGAACAAAAAAACCGGGGACTATCTGGTCGACCCAGAGGTCAACGCCCGCATCGTCGCCGCGGTGCGCGCGCAGGGCATCGACGCCTGGACCCCCGAAACCGCGCACAGTTTCCTTGGCGACGCGTACAACGCTGACGATTGGGAGGCCGTGCCCGACATCCTCGACGTGTGGTTCGACAGCGGCACCAGCCACGCCTATGTGCTGGAAAGCGGGCGCTGGCCCGATTTGAGCTGGCCCGCCGATATCTATGTCGAGGGCTCCGACCAGCATCGCGGCTGGTTCCAATCCAGCCTGTTGCACAGCTGCGCCACGCGCGGCCGCGCGCCGTACAACCAGATCCTGACCCACGGCTTCACCATGGATGCCAAGGGCATGAAAATGTCGAAGTCCTTGGGCAATACGGTCGATCCCAATAAGGTCATGGAAACGTACGGCGCCGACATCATCCGCCTGTGGGCGCTGAGCGTCGATTTCACCGAAGATCACCGCATCGGCGATGAAATCCTGAAAGGCGTCGGCGACCAATATCGCAAGCTGCGCAACACCTTCCGCTACCTGCTCGGCGCGCTCGATGGCTTTGGCGAGGATGAGCGCGTCGCGGTGGCCGATATGCCCGAGCTCGAGCGCTATATGCTCCACCTTCTCGCGCAGCTCGACGCGACGTTGAAGCAGGCGGCGGAAAGCTATGACTTCAACAGCTACACCCGCGCACTGAGCGATTTCTGCAACGAAGACCTCTCGGCCTTCTATTTCGATATCCGCAAGGACAGCCTCTACTGCGACATCGGCCCCGCCGCGCCGCTGGGCACCGCCAAGCGCCGCGCGTACCGCACCGTGCTCGATACGCTCTTCCACGCCCTGATCCGCTACGCTGCGCCGGTGCTGGTGTTTACGGCGGAGGAAGTGTGGGGGACGCGCTATCCCGATGGCGGGAGCGTGCATTTGCTGGAATGGCCGGTGTTGCCTAACCTGCTCCCCGGCGAAAGCCGGGGTCCATCACCCGATGGTGCGGCTACGACAGACCCGGAGATGGGCCCCGGCTTTCGCCGGGGAACGGAATTGTTGGAAAAGTGGGAACAGATCCGTGCCTCGCGCATGCTCATCAACGAGCTGATCGAACCAATGCGTCGTGACAAGATCATCCGCTCCAGCTTGGAAGCAGAGGTGACGCACACCAACGATGTCGGCAACCTCGACTATGCCGAAATCCTGATTGTCTCGTCAGCGAAACACGGCGGTGAGACCAAGATCACCCGCACCACCCACCACAAATGCGGCCGCTGCTGGCGGCACCTGCCCGAAGTGACCGAGGACGGCACCTTGTGCAATCGCTGCACCGATGTATTGGGCTAATCCCAACACCGTAGCCCTGAGCTTGTCGAAGGGAGTGGCGCGTTCATGCGCCGGCCGCGACGACTGCTCCAGCCCGCTGGACGCCCTTCGACAGGCTCAGGGCTACGGTGATATCATCAGGACCAATGCTGCCCCATGACCACCCGCTCCCCCCACCTGTCGACCGGTTTGTCCATCGCCGCGCTGGCTTTCTTCCTCGACCAGCTGACCAAATTCGTCATCGTCGATGTGCTGACGCTTGAACGGCGCGGCAGCATTCAGGTGGTGGAGATTTTCGACCTCACCTGGGCGGAAAATTGCGGGATCGCGCTGTCGCTCTTGTCCAAATGCAACGACACCACGCGCTGGAGCCTGGTCGCACTGACCGGGGCGGTCGCGATTGCCGTCCTCGTTTGGATGACGCGCGAAAGGTCAAAGGGCGATGTCGCCGCGCTCGCGCTCATCTTCGGCGGCGCGCTCGGCAATATCGTTGACCGGGTGCGCTATGGCTATGTCGTCGATTTCGCCGACCTGCATTTTGGCGATTTTCGCCCCTTCCTGATTTTCAACGTCGCCGACGCGTGCATCACCATCGGCGTGCTGCTGCTGGTCGCGCGCGCATTGCTGTTAAGCGACAAGTCAGATAGTGAAGTCGACAAAGGCAAACCGGCCAGCGCGGCCAAGGAGTAAATGCCACGTGACTGCCAAGCGTAAAATTGCCGCCACTACGTTGATCGCCGCCACCTTGGCGGGCTGCGGCTCGACCAGCCTGTTCAACCGCGACCGCCCCGATGAAATGGCGGTGCAGCGGCAGGCGCCTTTGGTCGTCCCGCCCGATTTCGCGCTCACCCCGCCCGCCCCCGGCGCCGCGCGCCCGGGCAGCGAATCGACCGCCGAGCAAACACTGCGCGCGCTGTTCGGCGGCCCCTCGGCGCGCAGCGCGAGCGAAGCGCAAGTGGTCGCCGCCGCCGGCGCAACGCGCGCTGACCCCGGCATCCGCAGCCAGGTCGCCGATCCGGGTGTGCAAGTCGTCGACAAGGGCCTGATCGTCCGCGACATCCTTGCCGCCCCCGAAGGCGACGGCCAAAGCGCGCAGGCAGCGATCCCGGGGCGGTAAGCCGCTCAGGCAAAGGGGTTGCGGATCGTCAACCGGTTCGCAATCACCAGCCCGTCCTGCATATCCTCGCTGAAAAGCGTTTCAGCGTCGGCGGTCATTGCCGCTGCGATAATCAGCGCGTCATAGAAGGACAGCTGATAGCGTTCTGCAATCTGGCGCGCCGTTACATGCGTACCGAAATCGATCGCCGTCGGCACGCCGCACAGGTCGATAAAGCTGGCGATGGCCTGTTCCACAGCGCCCCAGTCAAAGCCGAGCTTGCGGATGGCCACATTGGTGAATTCGTTGAGGTTCTGGACACTCATTACCCCGCCGCGCGTCAGCAAAGCGCGCGCGGTATCGCCCTTTGGTCCCGCCTCGACCGCATAGACCAGCACATTGCTGTCAAAAGCGCGCGTCACCGCGCATTGGCTTCGTCACGGTCAAAGCGAAAGCCTTCGGGAAAGGGCCGCGCCAATGCCTTGAGCGCCTCCACTGCCGCCTCGCGCCGCTGCGCCGCGCTGATGACCGCCAGCTGTTTGCCGTCGAGCGCGCACAAATCGACCTCGTCGCCCTCTTTCAAGCCCAAGGCGCGCGCCACATCGGCCGGAATCCGCACGGCCAGGCTATTGCCCCATTTGGCGATCTGCATGGACTGGCTCCTTGGATATACAGTTCGATAATGTATATCCAAAGGATCACTTTAGCGCAAGGCGCTCACGCCACCCCGCCAACCTCGCTCACCACCCCGGCGCTGTTGTGGCGCAGCGCTTTCAGCACGCAATCCACAATCTGCGGCGCATTCAGCCCCGCCGCGTCATATTGTTTGTCGGGCGAATCCTGGTCCTGGAACACATCGGGCAGGCGCAGCGTGCGCAGCTTCAGCCCCGCGTCGATCAGCCCCTCGTCGCTCGCCAGCGTCAGCACATGCGCGCCAAGGCCGCCGATACTGCCTTCCTCCACCGTCACGCACACCTCGTGCGTCGCCAGCGTGCGGCGGATCAGCTCTTCATCCAATGGCTTGGCAAAGCGCAGGTCGATGACGCTGGTCGACAGGCCCCGCGCTTCCAGCGTGTCGGCGGCCTTCAGCGCCTCGGCGAGCCGCGTCCCGAGCGAGAAAATTGCCACCTTTTTGCCGTGGCGCACAACGCGACCCTTGCCGATTTCCAGGCGTTGCGGCACTTCGGGCAGCGGCACGCCGGTGCCCGATCCGCGCGGATAACGGAACGCAATCGGCCCATCGTCATATTCGGCCGCCGTATAGGTCATGTGCACCAGTTCGGCCTCGTCCGCCGCCGCCATCACCACCATATTGGGCAGCGTCGCCAAATAGGTGACATCGAACGAGCCGGCATGCGTCGAGCCATCGGCACCAACCAGCCCCGCGCGGTCAATGGCAAAGCGCACGGGCAAATTCTGGATCGCCACATCATGCACGACCTGATCATAGGCGCGCTGCAGGAAAGTCGAATAAATCGCACAGAATGGCCGCATGCCTTGTGCGGCGAGTCCTGCGGCAAAGGTCACCGCATGCTGTTCGGCGATACCGACGTCAAAGGCGCGGTCGGGATGCCGTTTGGCAAAACGGTCGACGCCCGTGCCGCTCGGCATCGCCGCCGTAATCGCCACAATGCGCGCGTCGCTGTCGGCAAGGTCCGCGAGCGCGTCGCCGAACACATTCTGATACGCGGGCGGACCCGGAGGGCCCTTTTGCTGCTCGCCGGTGACGACATTGAATTTCTGGACGCCATGATATTTGTCGGCCGCCGCCTCGGCAAAGCGATAGCCCTTGCCCTTTTGCGTGACGACATGGATCAGGCACGGCCCCTCGGCGGCATCGCGCACATTTTCGAGTACCGGAATGAGGTGGTCGAGATTATGCCCGTCGATCGGCCCGACATAATAAAAGCCCAGCTCTTCGAACAAAGTGCCGCCCATGGCGAGGCCGCGCGCATATTCGTCGGTGCGTTTGGCGGCGATATGCAGCGGCTCGGGCAAGCGCCGCGCGAATTTCTTGGCGATCTCGCGCAGTTCCAGGAAGGGCCGCGACGATACCAGCTTGGCCAGATAGGCCGACAGCCCGCCCACCGGCGGCGCAATCGACATATCATTGTCGTTCAAAATCACGACCAGCCGGTTGCCCGCCTGCGTCGCATTGTTCATCGCCTCATAGGCCATGCCCGCCGACATTGACCCGTCGCCGATCACCGCGATGGCGCGCCCCGGCTGGTCCTTGATCTTGTTGGCGACGGCAAAGCCCAAAGCGGCGGAAATGCTGGTCGAGCTGTGCGCCGCGCCGAACGGGTCATATTCGCTCTCGCTGCGCTTGGTGAAGCCCGACAAGCCGCCGCCCTGCCGCAGCGTGCGAATCCGGTCGCGCCGCCCCGTCAATATCTTGTGCGGATAACATTGGTGTCCGACATCCCACACCAGCCGGTCATCGGGGGTATTGAACACATAATGGATCGCGGTGGTCAATTCGACCACACCCAGTCCGCTGCCCAGATGCCCGCCGGTCACGCCGACGGCGGCGATCATTTCGGCGCGCAGTTCATCGGCAAGCTGGCGAAGCTGGTCGGGGCGCAGTTTCCGCAAATCGGCGGGGATATTTACCGTATCGAGTAACGGCGTCGAAAGGCCTTCGGTCATCACGCCAGCATATCGGCCCCCATTGTAACTGTCGAACAAAAAGGCAAAGTGCCGAAACCAGACAATCGGGGGAGGCAGAAGATGGCACAGCGCAAAGTGGCAACCGGCTGCGGGCTGGTGGCGGTGTTGCTGGTCGCGGCAATCGTGGTCGCCTTTGCCATGCGTGAACGCATCATGCTCGCCCTCTTCGACCGCGCGGTCGCGACGGCGATGTCGCCGCCACCCTATGCCAGCGACGGGCTTCACATCCTGTTCTGCGGCACCGGGTCGCCGCTGCCCAGCCCCGACCGCGGCGAAGCCTGCACTGCGGTGATCGCAAACGGCCAGCTCTTCATCTTCGACGCGGGCGAAAGCGCCGGCCGCAGCCTCAGCCGCATGGCCGCGCCGCTGGGCCGCGCGCAGGCGGTTTTCCTCACCCACCTGCACAGCGACCATATCAACGGCCTTGGCAATCTCGCGCTGCTGCGCTGGGTCGGCAGTACGGCAAAGGCACCGCTACCGCTGCTCGGCCCCGTCGGCACGGCCGAAGTCGGCGCCGCCTTCAACGCGGCCTATCGCATCGATGCCGGTTACCGCACCGCGCACCATGGCGCAGGTGTCGCGCCGCCGTCTGGCGCCGGGCTCGCACCGCGCGAGGTTGACCCCGGCGTCGTCTATGATGCCGGCGGCGTGCGCATCACCGCCTTTGCCGTCAAGCACGACCCGGTCAGCCCCGCTTATGGCTACCGGCTCGACTGGGACGGGCGCAGCGTGACGATCAGCGGCGACACCGCCGCGACGCCCGCGCTCGCCAAGGCGGCAGTGGGCACCGACATCCTCGTGGCCGAAATGCTCAACCCCGCACTCGTCAAGCGCATGTCGGCTGCTGCTGCCGCAAACGGCCAGCCACAGCGCGCCAAAATCTTTGCCGACATCATCGATTATCACATCACCCCGGCACAGGCGGGGCAGGCCGCGCATCAGGCGCGTGCGCGTCAGCTGGTCTTCACCCACATCGTCCCCGCCGTGCCGGGGTTTATGGAGGGGATGCTGGTCAACGGCGCAAGCGCAACCTATTCAGGTCCGGTCAAAATTGCCGCCGACGGCGACGTCATCACCATCGCCGCTGACCGGAGCATCACCCGCAGCAACAGATTCTGATTTGGCCGCTTCTGACCCTGGAAGCCCCTCTTCTTCAGGGGAGGGGTTGGGGTGGGGACTGTCCGCTACACTCTTGGCGTCGGCTCCGGCCGCTGCATCCACCTGCGCGTACAGCCCGCGTACCATCATGTCGGTGAGCACCAGCATCACGCCAATCCCGCCGACCAGCAGCACGATGACGAGCGCCGGAAACGGCCCATAATTGCTCATGCCAAACTGCCGTGCCGCGACCGCGACGCCCAATGCGGCGAACATGAGTATCCAGCCAATACGGCGCGGAATCGGCGTCATCCACCGCTACCCAGACTGGTCAGCCACAAGATGACGAAGAAGCCATAGAATAGCGCCATCACCACCAGCGCGCCCCGCCGCCACAGCGGCGGGCGCAGCTCGGGCGGCAACATCGTCGTGTTGATATACAGAATGTGCAGCGATGAGATTACCATCACCACCCCCGCAACATTGGCGCTGATCTGCAGCAGGAAAAAGGGCGCGGCCAGCCCCATGGCGATCAGCCCCCAGCCGACAAAAATCGCCAGCACGCTGTAGTAGACGCCGCGCACATCGCCTTTGCTCCAGCGCCGCACCCTGCGGCTACCCGCCCACAAAATATCGGTCACGGCGCGCGTCGTGCCTTCCAAAATGTCGAGCTGCGTTTTGAACAGCAGCCACGCCCCCATAAAGGCAACCGCGATGGCAAGGCCCGTGCCGGCGCCAAATCCGTTGGCCAGCGCGGCGGCGACGCCCAGCCCGCGAATGTCCTCGCCCGTGCTCAGCACCGAGGTATAGAGGATGGCGGGCAACGCCATGCCCAGCAGCGCGCCCACAAAGAACACGCCCCACTGGTCGGCGCGCACGATGCGCCACCAGCCGCGCCAACGGTCCATATTGGCGGCGTCGGGCGCAAACACGCTGCCGGTATGCGCCAGCGGTGCGGCCTTTTCTCCCGCCGCCGCTGCCGAGATAAAGCCGACCACCCCGCCCATCCCGAACCCTTTGTCGCGCGACCAGTTTGACAGCGTCAGATTGCCCACCCCGCCGACACCCGAATAGGCGGCGAAGGCCCCGATCAAAAACCAGTCGGCGTCTTGCGGCATGAAATTGAACCCGCCGTTCAGCCAGTCATACCCCGCAAAGCCCGTTGCGGCGGCCACCCAGCGTTCGGGCGGCGCGACGATCACGCACAGGATGAACAGCCCGGCGAGCACGGTCGACACCAAAATCCAGTTCAATATCTCCAGCGTATGTTCGATCCGCCGCCCGACCAGCAAGATTGCGACGCAGGCGAGGTAAACGCCGACGCCGATCCAATAGACCTGCCCACTCGCTGCCTCGTCCGCCAGCTTGCCCGCAAACAGATAGAATATCGCGCCCGCCGCCGCCCCCGCCCACGCCGGCCAACCCGTTTGCGCCAGATAGAGCAGCGCGTAAACGCACGCCCAGAAACGCGCGTGCGGCCGCGTCCGCATGAAACCGATCACCGCCGGTTCGCCGGTGTAGAGCGTATAGCGCACCAGCTCGGTATTCAGCACCGTCTGCAGGAAAATCGCGATGCTCGACACCCACAGCAGGGTCAGCCCATATTTGACGAACACCGCCGGGCCAACCAGCCATTCGCCACTGCCAATCGCGCTCCCCAGCAAAATCGCGCCCGGGCCGATGACGGCCAGTATCTGCAATCCCTGCGTCGGCGGCGGTGCGGGCAGATCGGCCCGGTTCCATGGCTCCAGCCCCGTACGTGCTTCGACTGCCGCCATTGCCCCACTCCCCCCGCGCTCGTTTTTGGCTGTTGCACAACGGGACAGCCCCTTGTCCCACCGCAACACCCCTTAACACCTTGCAAACCTTAACGTCGCAATCATCGCTGTGAAAGGCGAATCGGACCATGTTTCAGCGGCACGGCGACCAATTCACACCAGCATCCGGCGGCACCGGCGACAGCGCATTGGCGGGCATATTGGGGGCCTTTTCCTACGCGCTGGACATGACCGAGGGGCAGCCGGCGGGGCACAGCATCCGCGCCTGCTGGATCGGCACCGCGCTCGCCAGCCACATCGGCATCACCGGCGCGGCGCTCAGCGACATTTACTACGCCGTGCTGCTCAAGGATCTGGGGTGCAGCGCCAACGCCGCACGCGTCGCGCAATTGTTCGTCGGCGACGACCGCCAGCTCAAGCATAATTTCAAGCTGATCGGCCCCAAGCCTGAAGATTTCGGCGGCTTTATTATGACCGAAGTGGGCGTCGGCGCGATCGATGATATCCGCTCTTCGGCCATCGACCATCTGCTCGCCAACGCCCCGACCGAAATGACCGACATCATGGCCACCCGCTGCACGCGCGGGGCCGATATCGCGCGGCAGCTGCGCTTTTCAGAGGATGTCGCGGCGGCCATTGCCCATCTCGACGAACATTGGGACGGCAGCGGCCTGCCGCTCGGCATCGCGGGCGAGGCGATCCACATGGGCGGGCGCATCGCGCTGCTGGCGCAGATCGCCGATGTGTTTTTCACCGCTTACGGCCCGGAGGAAGCCCGCACCGAAATCGCTGCGCGCAGCGGCAGCTGGCTTGACCCCGCGCTGGCGGATGCTTTCCTCGCCCTGTCGGCTGAGCCGGCTTTCTGGGCGTCGCTCGCAGCGCCCGACCTCGAATCCCGCCTGTTCGACCTGCCTCCCGCGCGTGTCGATCGTCCCGTCGATGCCGTCTATCTGGACGATATCGTTTCCGCCTTCGGGCAGGTGATCGACGCCAAGAGCCCCTATACCGGCGGGCACAGCGAGCGCGTCGGGATGATTGCCGACGCCGTCGCCGCCGAAATCGGGCTGTCCGCGACGGCGCGGCTGCGGCTGCGCCAGGCGGCAATGCTGCACGACATCGGCAAGCTCGGCGTGTCGAGCCACATTTTGGAAAAGCCCGGCCGCCTCGATGAACAGGAATGGGCGGTCATGCAAAGCCACGCCGCCGAAACCGGCGCGATCTTGAGCCGCGTTGCTGCGATGGCCGACATGGCGATGGTTGCCGCCGCGCATCACGAACGGTTGGATGGCAAGGGCTATCCACTCGGCCTCGACGCGCGCAGCATCGGCCTGGAAACGCGGATTATCTCGGTCGCCGATTTCTTTGACGCGCTGACCGCCGACCGCCCTTATCGCGCGGCCATGCCGGTGGATGCCGCGCTCGGCATCATGCGCAGCGAAGTCGGCGGTGCGCTCGACGCCGCCTGCTTTGCCGCGCTCGAACGCGCGCTTGCCGCCGGCAAGCTCGACTTTGCTCCGGCTCCGGCCCCGGCCATGCCGCAGCGGCTAGTCGGCTAGTCGGCTAGTCGGCTAGAAACACAATCTTCGGCCCCGCTTCGTCCATCGCATCCACCGCATCGGCAAAGCCCGCGGTGCGGTGCGTTACGGCTTCGGGCTGCAATTTACCGCAAGCGATGCACCCCAGCACGGCGGGCACGCTGGCGCGCGCGTGCACGCGCCCGGTGTGGATGCTGATCCCTTTGTAATAGGCCTGGTGCAGCGGTACCGGCGTGGTTGTGCCCAGATGGATGCTCACCACCGTCAGCACGCCGTTGGCCGCCGTCGATTGCACCGCAAAGCCCAGCGCCGCGGCGTCGCCCGCCGCCTCGACCACAATGTCATATTGTTCGGGCTTGCGGCCGTCGCCCAGCGCCAGCGGCGCAGCCGCGGCCCCCAGCATTGCGGCGCGCGCGCGCCGGTCGGCGTCGTCATCAAGGTAGGTCACGCGCGCGGCGCCCAGCGCCACCGCAGCAGCAGCGGCATAAAGCCCTACGCTTTGCGCAAGCCCGCCGATTACCAGCACGCTGGCCCCCGGCCGGTCAGCGAGCGGCCCTGCCACCCCGCGCCAGCCATCGGCGATATTGTCGGATATGTTGGCCGCCACCGCGACATCCATCGCCGCAGGGATCGGCACCAGCATATGGTCGGCAAAGGGCACATGCACCGCGTCGGCAAAGCCGCCACCAAAGTCGGGGCGCGGCCCGGCAGCCAGTCCATAGCTGGCAAAGGGTGGAAAGGCGGCGCAGCTGTTGGTCCACCCTTTGCGGCACGGGTCGCAGCGCCCGCAGGACAGCTGGAACGGCACAATCACCCGCGTCCCCGGCACCACCGCGGCCTTCGGTCCCGCATCGACAACTTCGCCAACCATCTCATGGCCAAAGGCAAAAGGGCCGGGAAAGGGCACGCGCCCGGTGACGATATGATAATCGAGGTCGCAGCGCGCGACCGCCAGCGGGCGAACCGTCGCGTCGGTATCGCAGGTCAGCTGCGGTGCAGCAACGTCGCGCCATTCCAGCTTGCCAGGGGCGATGAAGGTCAGCTGCCGCATCACCCCGCCCCTTCGCGCTGCTTCGTCAGCCGCAGCAGCAATAGCGCCGTGACCACCAGATAGGCCGCAATGATGATATGGCGGACGACAATGCTGCTTGCGCCGCCCGCTGCATTGACTTGTGCGGCGTCCGCGACCGGCATGACGACCGCGACGGCGGCAAACAGCGCCAGCGCGCGAAACTGTCGCGATGCCAGCAGCGCCGCCGTCACCAGCGCCAGAAACAACGCCCTGCTGGCATAAACCTGCACGAACCCGGCATCGGCATCGGCCGCGCCAGCCAGCCCGAAGCGCGCCGCAAAGGCCGTCGGCGCGGCGAATGCCTGCCACGCATTATACACCATCATCACCGCGATCAGCGCGGAAAGCCAGACGGCAGCGCTGCGCCAGGGAAAGGGAAGGGAAGGGGATAGCGACATAGTCCAGACTCCTGCTCTGCCGGACTTTAGCAACGCGCGAGCGCGCCGCTTATAAGCGATTTCGCAAATCTGTTTTGCATCATCGCAATAGTGTGTCAGGTTTCGCCCTCATGGCTTTACCCGATGCGACCGACCTCGACGCGCTGGTTGCGCTGGCCCGCTATGGCAGCCTGAGCGCGGCGGCCAAGCGGCGGGGGGTTGCCGTGTCCACCTTGTCGCGGCGCATCGATGCCGCCGAAGTCAATCTCGGGCTCAAGCTGGTTACCCGGCATGCGCGCGGCGCTCAGCTGACCGAAGCGGGCCAGCATGTCGCCGCCGCCGCCGCTCCGCTGTCGGGTCAGCTTGACCGCGTTGCGCAGCTCGCTGCCGCGCTGGCATCGGGCGCGGCGCTGCGTCCGGTGCGGCTGTCGGCAACCGAGTTCATCGTGTCCGATGTGCTCGCGCCCCAGCTGCCTGCGCTGCTCGGCGGCCCAGCGCCCATCGCGGTCGAGCTCCGCTCGGAGGCCGATGTCATCAGCCTCGCCGCGCGCGATGCCGACATCGCGGTGCGCATGGTGCGTCCAACCGGGGCCAGCCTGGTCATCCGCAAGCAGCGGCCCATCGCCCTGTCACTCTACACTTCCCGCGCGTACCTTGGCACCCGAGCGCCCGGCGCGCTCGATCTCGCTGGCGAAGCGCTGCTCGCCTATGACGACAGCTATGGCGCGCTCCCCGAAACCACCTGGATTGCCGCAGCAGGCTTGTCTCAGCGCGTGGTGCTGCGCTCGGGCAGCACGCGCGCGCTGCTTACTGCGGCGCTGGCGGGCGCGGGCATAGCGTTACTGCCCGATGTCATCGCCAGCCGCCACACCGAACTGGTCGCGCTGCCCCTGGGCCCGCGCATCGCGCCGCGCACCCCCTATATCACCTGGCACCGTGATCTGCAGCACGACCCCAATGTCCGGCGCGTCGCCGACTGGGCAACGGGCTGTTTTCAGCGGCTGACAACGTTTACACCGCTAGGGTGAAGCCCGCGGTCACGACCCCACCAGAAACATGTTGATGGTCAACCGCCCCTGCGCCGGGTCGGCGGTCAGCGCCCCCGCGTCGGGGATGACCCCCGAATGCAATTGCCGCCCACGATACAGCACCAGCCGGTCGGGCGCCGCCTCGACTTCGTCGATCTGCTCGAACCAGTCATTGTCGCCATAATGATAGCGCGGCGGCGGCGTGCCATGCTCGCGCGCGTCCTGCGCCAGCGCGGCATTATAGGCATCCTCGCGCGGCGGGGTGATCGTTTCGAAACCGGTGCGGCGATGGCGATAAAAGGCGGTACCGCCACTTTCCGGCCCCAGCAGATAATGCATGATCGCAATCACCTCACCCCCCGCATGGTCATAATGCGGAATGCGCTGGAGCGGCGCGAGCTGGTCTTCGGCCAGCGTGACCAGCGAAAAGGTCGACGCATCCAGCCGCACCCCGCGCGTGAAGCCGAACACGCTTTGCATGATCTGCATCATCAGCGCGCGCCGCCGGTCGAGATAGCTAGGGTCGGCCCACGCGCGAATGCCGGGATAGGACGCTCCCGCATGCTGGTATGTCGCGGCGCGCCCCGCCGCCAGCAGCGCATCGGCCATCCCGCTGAACCCGTCGATCACCACCAGCGGCTCGCCTTCGCGCCCCATGCGGCGCACGCTCACCTCGGCTTCGGGCAGGGACATCATGCCAAAGGGATGCGCAGCGCGCCCAGCCAAGTCAATCGGCCAAGTCAATCGGCCGCCAGCAAAGCCACTCAGTCCATCGGCGACTGCGCTAGGAGCGAGAGAGCCTCCGCCTCAGGCACCGCGGTATGGAACAACCATCCTTGACCCAGACGACATCCGATGTTTTCCAGTTGCGATCGCTGCAATTCGGTTTCCACCCCTTCCGCCACCACGGCCAAGCCCATGGCGGCGGCCAGCTTCATCATGATGTCCACCAGCGTCCATCCCGTGTTGGTCTCGCTCTGATTCATGACAAAGGAACGATCAATTTTAAGCGTATCGAACGACATCGACTGAAGGTGCGCAAGCGAGGAATAGCCCGTCCCGAAGTCATCAAGACTGACACGGATGCCCATGGTGCGAAGTTCATCGAGCACCCTTGCTGTATGGGTGGGGTTCAGAACTGCAGCGCTTTCCGTCAGCTCGATCGTGATCTCGCCTGGCCTTGCATCGGTTTCGATCAAAATTTCGCGAACCAGATCGGCAAAGCCCGGCAATTGGAACTGGCTTGCCGCCACATTCACGCTGATCGGAAACGGCCGCAGATCGGGCACCGTTGCCCGCCACCGCGACGAGGCACGGCACGCCTCCCGTAACACCCATGTGCCCAGCGGGACGATCAGGCCGCATTGTTCGGCGACCGGCAGGAACTCATCGGGGGCGATGTACGAACCATCCTCTTGCGGCCAGCGCAGCAGCGCCTCAAAGCCGACGGTTTGGCCCGTCGCCATCTTGACGATCGGTTGATAACAAAGCCGGAATTCCTGCTGGTCGATTGCCCTGCGAAGCTTCGATTCCAGCGCCAGGCGGGCCTAGGCGACGGCGCGCATTTTTGCATCAAAGCTCACGGTGCGGGGTTTGCCGTCGGCCTTGGCGCTATATTTTGCTTCATACATCGCGACATCGGCATCGCGCATCAGGGCATCAGGGGCCTCATAGGAACAATCATCGTGCGCGATTCCGATGCTCGCGGCGGCACGGATCTCGCTCGCGCCGATATAGTGCACGGGATCCAGACTGTCGTGGATGGCACTGGCCAATTTGTCGGCAATCGCAGCGGCGTCCGCCGCGTCGATCAGGATGGTGAACTCGTCCCCGCCGATGCGCGCCAGCAAGATGGTGCCGGCTCGGTAAAGGCGCGCAATGTCCTCCGTGACATTCTGCAGCCGCTTAGCCATGGCGACAAGCAGCTGGTCTCCCGCTTGGTGGCCAAGCGTGTCGTTGACCAGCTTGAACCCATCAAGGTCGATGTAGATCAGCGACAGAGCGTATTTCCCGGCTGCCCGATTTGCCGCGAATATCTCTTGAATCCGCATTTCGAACAGCGCTCGGTTGGGCAGCCCGGTCAAGGGATCCCGCGTGGCGCTTTCGACCAGTTTGCGCGGGTGCTGCTGGCGCTTGAACACCCGGCCAGCCTGGGTTCCGATCTGCATTAAGAGGTCCAGAAATTCGGGCTCGGGCGCGGTCGTGTCGGTGCCGAAAAACTCGATCGCCGCGACAAGCTCCTGACCCATCAGCACGGGAGCAGCGACGCCCGAACGCAACCGACACCGCTTCGCCGGCCCGGAGCGCGAGAAGCCGGGCTGGGCATGAATATCGGGGACCCAGATCGGATGGGCGTCGATGAACAAGCAACCCGGCGGCGATGCAGAGGGCCAGACAACCAGCCTTTGCGACGCGTCCGCAAACGGAAACATCAGGTCGGGGTTGCTTGCGTACCAGACATTGGTGCCCTCCAGCCGCTCGTCGCCCGGTTCGCCGGTTCGCAACAGGACGGTGCCGATCGCCCATCCGGTCACTTGACAGATTTCTTTGGTCGCCATCCGCAATGTTGCAAGCGGGTCGTTCGACTCGTTGGCAACGATGGCGATCTTGTTCAGCAATTCCAGGCGGCGACGGCTGAGATAAAGGTCGCGCAATCCGCGTTCGGCAATGGCTTCGGCATCCTGCCGGGCCCGTCGTTCGCGCGACAGGCTCCGTTCCAGCCGGGCAATCGCTTCGTCCTTCGGGTCCTGGCGAAATTCCGGCGAATCGAGCCTCTGGCTCATTGCCAGCTCAGCCGCAGCTGACATGACTGATGGCCTTCGTGCATGCAGCGCGGCTGGACGACGCTGATCGTCTCGCCATAGTGAGCGGCCAGCCCATCGATAAACCCATGGGCCAGATGGCACAGTTTCCGGGGGGAGTTGTACCCCAGCGTCAACGCGCCATCATCCTCTCCGAAGTGAAAATGCGGGCAGCCTGCGCCGGAATAAAGCTTGCGCACCTCGGGATGGATGATCGAGTTCAGGCTAAGGATGAAAGCCCGTGCATCGGGGGCCGCCTCGAAGAAATGCGGATAGCGGGCGTGCAGCCGGGGCATGGCCCCCGCGCCAAGCAGGCGGAGCACTTCGGGAGCGGAGGCCCCGGTCATGGTGCAGGCCACCTCGACCAGCGCAAACAGCTCGCCATCGTCATAGCTGCCCAGCGAGGTATAGCTGCCATCGAGACCCGCTACCGTCAGCATCGAATCCCAGGCATCGGGGCCATAGCGATCGTTGACGACCTCCTCGACAATGTTGAAAATTATCCCCTTCATCGAAGATGCCCCCTGTTTCTGCGCAGCCTGGAATTCCGTTTTGCGATTAACGGCCAAAGGTCGGCTAAGTTTAGCGGGTTGGCCCGCCCCACATTCGACCGAACGCCTGCTTGGCATGGCGCGATCGACGGTCTAGAACAGCCTCCATCCCCGGGGAGTCATGTGACTGAGAGGGGCTGGTCACGCAGCCCGACCCGTCGAACCTGAACCCGTTAGCACGGGCGGAGGGAGGGAGCGTTTTGCGCCACTTCTTCTCGGCCGTTCCAGCGGAATTGTTCCCCGGCGCAAGCCGGGGCCCAGAGCAGCACTGGATTCCGGCGTGCGCCGGAAAACGGTCAGCTCATCAATGGAGGAATAGCATGGCCGACCGTCCCGCCCGCACCGAAGTCCCCCCAAAGACGCCAAACGTCACCACCGGCCCGATCCGGGGGTCGCGCAAGATCCATGTCGGCACGCCCATGGGCCTGCGCGTCGCGATGCGCGAAATTCATCTGGAACCGACCAGCGGCGAACTCCCCGTGCGGGTTTACGACACCAGCGGGCCCTACACCGATCCCAATGCCAGCATCGACATCGACGCCGGCCTGCCCGAGCTGCGCGCCCCCTGGATCCGCGCGCGCGGCGATGTCGACGAAGTCCCCCAGCGCGAAGTGCGGCCCGAGGACAATGGCCAGCTCGGCCCCGACCGCAGCGGCGGCGTGAAGCCCTTCCCCAACGTCCGCAAGATGGTGCTGCGCGCCAAACCGGGGGCGAACGTCAGCCAGATGCATTATGCCCGCAAAGGCATCATCACCCCCGAAATGGAATATGTCGCCACGCGCGAAAATCTCGGCCGCGAGCGCCTGCGCGAATATGTCCGCGACGGCGAATCCTTCGGCGCCGCCATCCCCGATTATGTCACCCCCGAATTCGTCCGCGATGAAGTCGCGCGCGGCCGCGCCATCATCCCCAGCAACATCAACCACCCCGAAAGCGAACCGATGGCGATCGGGCGCAATTTCCTCGTCAAGATCAACGCCAACATCGGCAACAGCGCGGTCGCATCCGACGTCGCGTCCGAGGTTGACAAGATGGTCTGGTCGATCCGCTGGGGCGCCGACACGGTCATGGACCTGTCGACCGGGCGCAACATCCACGACACGCGCGAATGGATTATCCGCAACTCGCCCGTCCCCATCGGCACCGTCCCCATCTATCAGGCGCTGGAGAAAGTCGGCGGCGTCGCCGAAGAGCTGACGTGGGAAATCTTCCGCGACACACTGATCGAGCAAGCCGAACAGGGCGTCGATTATTTCACCATCCATGCCGGGGTCCGCCTGCCCTATGTCCCGCTCGCGGCCAAGCGCGTCACCGGCATCGTCAGCCGTGGCGGCAGCATCATGGCCAAATGGTGCCTCGCGCATCATAAGGAAAGCTTCCTCTACGAACGCTTCGACGAAATCACCGAGATTATGAAAGCGTACGACGTCGCCTACAGCCTCGGCGACGGCCTGCGCCCCGGCAGCATCGCCGATGCCAATGACGAGGCGCAATTTGCCGAGCTTTACACGCTGGGCGAACTTACCAAGCGCGCCTGGGCGCAGGATGTTCAGGTGATGATCGAAGGCCCGGGCCATGTCCCGATGCACAAGATCAAGGAGAATATGGACAAACAACTCGAGGTGTGCGGCGAAGCCCCCTTCTACACATTGGGCCCGCTCACCACCGACATCGCGCCGGGCTATGACCATATCACCAGCGGCATCGGCGCAGCGATGATCGGCTGGTACGGCACGGCAATGCTCTGCTACGTCACCCCCAAGGAGCACCTCGGCCTGCCCGACCGCGACGATGTGAAGGTCGGCGTCGTCACCTACAAGCTGGCCGCCCACGCCGCTGACCTCGCCAAAGGCCACCCCGCCGCCCAGGTCCGCGACAATGCGCTCAGCAAAGCGCGCTTCGAATTCCGCTGGCGCGACCAGTTTAACTTGAGCTTGGACCCCGACACCGCCGAGCAATATCACGACCAGACATTGCCCGCCGAAGGCGCGAAGACCGCGCATTTCTGCAGCATGTGCGGCCCCAAATTCTGCAGCATGAAGATTTCACAGGAAGTGCGCGAATTCGCGCGGCTGCAGAATCAGGAAGTCGACGGGTTCATCGCGGCGGAAGAAGCCGAGGCGGGCATGGCCGCGATGAGCAAGGTTTATGATGAGACCGGGCGCGAGCTATATATGGGCGCGGGCGATCGGGAGCATGATTGAGTTGAGTCTGCTTAGGTTCTCCCTTAGGCTGTTGGAAGGGGTTCCAATTGACATTGTTCTCTTTATGTTCCATCGAGTTTCGAAGGGAGACCGAGCATGTCACAGATTGTAAGTGCAGATTGTACGCGATGCCGGGCAAGTGTTCGATAACAGTCCTATGTTGATCTACCGTAGAACCAGTCTGCTAGAGTCTCCAGCTCAGACTCTCGTCAATACCGTGAATTGCGTAGGCGTCATGGGCAAGGGTCTTGCGCAGGCGTTTAAAGATCGCGAGCCTGCCATGTTTTCAGCCTATAAAAAGGTTTGTGAACAAGGGCTTTTGGAGCCTGGCAAACTTTGGTTGTGGCGGGGCGCAGATAACTGGACTTTGAATTTTCCTACAAAGAAGCATTGGCGCAACCCTTCCAAATTAGAGTGGGTTGAAGCGGGTTTGCAGAAGTTTGCCGCAGCCTATGAGGCGCAAGGGATCAAGGAAATCTCATTTCCAAGACTTGGATGTGGCAACGGCGGGCTGGATTGGGAAGATGTGCGTCCGCTGATGGAGCATTATCTGCTACCTTTGCCAATTCCAATTTTCATCCATGACTATTCTGTGGATATCGGTCTGCCGGAGCATCTTGAAAGAATCGCCGAAACGATAAGAAGTGCGCTCCCAGCAAACCCCACCTTTGAGACATTTATGGATGCTCTGAAACGCGCCGTTGAATTGGGTGGCTCGGAATTTGTGGAGCTTCGCACGCACGAGAGGTTTGTTGCCTCTATGGATGATGTAGGTGACCTTCGCATAGAAGCATCCGAAGGTAGTTGGGAATTCGAACCAGACGATCTTAGGGGTGTTTGGTACGGTCTACAAAAAGGGCTGGTCACAAAAGAAAAAGCGAGTTGGTCGGTCGTAGGCGGAGGAAGGCCGTTGCTCTCAATTCTTAGTGTCTTGCCCCATGTGCGACCAATTGAAATTCAACGCAGTAATTCAGACGTATCTGAACTGGCCGTGGAACTCACTCCGGAGACGCGTCGTATTTTGGCAGCACCACAGTCAGAGGCACAGCACGAGTTGGCATGGCACTGAGGGCAGAGTTTATTAATCGTCATATCGCGCAATGGGAAGATTGGTGTCGCCAAAGACATGCTTATCCGCATCGAGTACGTTGGCCGAGCCGACTCTTCCATCATTCACCTATCGAGAACGCCGTAGCGATTCTGGCATCTGGTGTGTTACGTTCGCGTGCTGACCCTCAGAACAACCGACCGCGCGACATAGCAGGCGCAGGGGTTATTGAGGCAAGGGAAGATGCGCACAACGTTGTCAGGTTCTACTTTCGCCCGCGAACGCCGACACAATTTCATGTTGGGGGCATAAGGCGACCCGGGGAATGTCAATATGGCGACGCCGCTCACGCAGCGGTCTTGGTCATGCTGATTTTTCAAGCTCGAGCCATCTTAAGTGACCCAGCAGTTGGATTTACGGACCGAAATGCTCAGCAGGGAGCTGCTGTCTACGGCACCGAGGAAGTTCAATTCGCTGCAATTCCGTTTGATAAAGTTTATCATGAAGGCGGCATTGCCGGCGACCACAGCATCACATCACATCGCTGTGCAGAAGTTCATGCGGCTTCACCAATTTCGTTGGCTGATACTCTGGAGGCAGTCTGTTGCCGCTCAAATGCTGAACGCGAAATGTTGCTTTTTATGCTCGGAAACGACGCCAGAAAATGGGCTGACAAAATTCTAGTATCTGATGACTTGAGGGTATTTCAGCGAGATTTTGCTTTCGTGCAGGACGTGTCGCTGTCGCGTGAAGGGCTCATTTTCAAGCTCAATCCCCGTCGAAGCGGCGGCACGGTTGATGTTTCAATCGACCTATTTGACCAGACTGGGCGAAAGCTAATCGATTTCAGAAACACTGAGCTACAACCAGTGCCACCCACAGCAGATCGGTGGCGTGTTGCCGCTGATCTTGCTGACGGGACATATGAAGCCAAAATCGAGATCGACGGGCATTTGGCCTACAATAATTTGCTTACCCTTGGCGACAGCCTGTTCTGATCTTTCAGGCGCACTGGCGAAACGCTGAAAATGGTTTCCGCAAGACATATTCTAGAATTGATATAGTGACGTACCAATGACTGACACCAATATCACCCGCGGCACCACCAACGTCTTTGCCAACCTAGGCCTGCCCGATCCGGCGGAGCGGCAGACCAAGACCCGCCTTGCGCTCGCCATCAACCGGATCATCAAGGATCAGGGCCTGAAACAGGTCGATGCCGCCCGCCTGCTCGGCGTGCCACAGCCCAAGGTTTCGGCGCTGGTCAATTACCGGCTCGACGGCTTTTCGGTCGAAAAATTGATGGATTTCGCGGTCGCGCTTGGCCGCGATGTCGAAATCATTGTCCGCCCCAAACGTGATGCGGCCGCCCGCGTGTTGGTGCTGGAGGCGGCCTGAACCTCCCCGCCCTCTGCGGCCTTCCGCGCCTCCGCGCAAAAACCCCTTTCCTACATGTTCCTTTTATGTTCCACCCTTGTGGATGAGCACTACACCCTCCCCCGATTCGCCCCTGTCGCCCTTTGCTGGCGACGCCGACGCCCGCCGGCCTGCCGCGGCTTTCCTGCGCTATGAATTGCGCGCCGACGGCTGGTCTCCCGGGCGGCAGGCGGCTTTTCTGGCGCATCTGGCCGATCATGGCGTGGTCGCCGATGCCGCGCGCGCGGTGGGCATGTCGCTGGCCGGGGCCTATGCGCTGCGCCGCACCGCGCGCGGCTATCCGTTCAGCATGGGCTGGGAAGCGGCGCTGATCATCGCGCGGCGCATCGTCGTCGATAAGCTGATGACCGCGGCGATAGAGGGCGAACAGGCGCGCTGGGTGCGCGAAGAGGGCGTCACCACCTTTCACCGCCAAAATACGCGCCTGTCGCTCGCGCTGCTCGACCGCGTCAATCCGGCGGCAAGCGTGCCCGAAGTGTTGGCGGTCGCCACCAGCTTTGACTGGTTTGTCGAGCTGATCGATCGCGGCGCCAGCGGCACCGCCTTGTGGAATGCCTTTTTCGACGACGCGCTGCCGCACAGCGAGATCGAGGCGCGCGACAGGGTAAGGGGGTCGCTTCTACTTTGTGATGAATCCGCGCTTTTTGACGAGGACGCGGCGGCGCCCGACGACGAGGAAGCAATCGACGACGAGGCGGGGCCCGATGATGAGCCGCCGGTCGAATATAAATCGCTCGATGCCCCCCGCGCCGCGGCACGTCGCCGCCTACCCCGCCACCACCATGAAAATCTCGCCGTCGAAATCGACGATGAACAAATTGCCCGCGCTGTCCTCGCCAAAGCTCACCAGCTGGTTGATGCTGCCTGCGTCGGGCGCGAAATCTTCGTTGCGGCGCTCGAATGCGCTCGATGCCAGCGTCTGGCCGTCGACCAGCGCGGTGATCGGCACGGTCCAGATATTGCCGCGCACGAAATCGGCAAAGACATAGCGGTTCTGCAGGCTCGTCACCGGGCCGCGATAGACATAGCCGCCGGTCACGCTGTTGCCCTGTCTTGGCCCGGTGCCGTGGCTATATTCGGCGACGGGCGGGGTCAGCCCGGCCGGGGCGGCGCCATTGAACGGCGCGGTCCCTTCCAGAAAGCGCCAGCCGAAGTTGCGGCCGCCCTGCGCCGTGGTGAGCGCGCTAATTTCCTCGCGCGCGCCCTGGCCGACGTCGCCGATGATCAGCCGGTTGCCGAAAAAGGAGGCGCGGAACGGGTTGCGCAGGCCATAGGCAAAGATCCACGGGTCGCCGCCGCCGCCGATAAAGGGATTGCCGGGCGCCGGGACATACAGCGTGGGCGACGCGGTGTCGGGGTTGCGCGCCAGCCGGAGGATCTTGCCCAGCCGGTTATTCAGGTTCTGGGCATTGTTCTGCGGGTCGCCGCTGCCGCCGCCGTCGCCGATGCCGACATAGGCATGGCCGTCGGGGCCAAAGCCGATCCAGCCGCCATTATGGTTGCTGAAATCGGCGTGCGGCGTGCTCAGTACCGTGGTGAAGCCCGGGGTGCCCAGCACATAATGGCGCACCTGCACCGCGCCATCGGGGGCGGTGGCGACCGCGAGCAGCGCTTGGCTCGCGGCACAATCGGGCCGCGCGGCCAGGCCCAAGAGCCCGCGTTCGCTGTCGGTCGACAGGCTCGCGGCGGTGAACAACAGGGTGCGGGTGCCATTGGCGGGGTCGAGCCGGTACACGCCGCCGGTTTTTTCGGCGACCAATACCCGCGTGTCGCCGGGGATCGCCGCGACATACAGCGGCTGCGAAAAGCCCGTCCCAACGCGGCGCACGGCAATGCCCTCGCGGCTGTTGGCGACGGTGATGTTGACATTCTGGTCGGCGCTCGCCTGCCCGTCGGACACGCGCAGCGTGATGGCATAAACATTGTCGCCGTCGGCATCGCCGGGCAGGTCGAAATCGGGCGGACTGGCAAAGCTGACCACGCCGGCGGGCGTGATCGCAAAGCGCGCGGCGTCGGCCCCGCCGGTGATGCTGAAGGTCAGCGGGTTGCCATCGGGGTCGCTGGCGGTCGCCTGATAGGCGGCGGTGGCGTTCTCGGTCACCCCGGCGGTCTGCAGCGAGGTGAACGTCGGCGGACGGTTCGCGGCCGGTGGCGGATTGCCGCCCCCGCCACCACTGCCGCCGCCCCCGCAAGCGGCCAGCAACAACATCGGTGCGATGGCAATGAAGGTGCGCATGGGACAAGGCTATCGGCCCGGCGCCTTGCTGTCGACCCGGCTTGCGACCGGTTGTTAAGCCGAAATTCGCCTTATCCGCCCGGCGACGCGATTATTTCTTCATATTGTCCAGCCCCGCGACCACGCCGGTCTTCTGGCTGGGCTGCGAGGCGTTGGGCTTGGGCGGTTTTTCGGCCTTGGGCTTGCGCACTTCGCGGTTCGATTTCTTCTGGCTCTTGGCCATGGTCTATTTCCTTCGCGCCGGACCGGGTTGGTCGGCTGGTGGCCAGCCTAGGCGCTTTTTGGCAAATCACGGCATATATTCGGGGGCAAGGTCCGCACGGCGACCGGCGCGCGATTTGCCAAGTCCCGCGTTTTCGCCTATACCCCAAATCGCTATCGTCGACGCAGACGGAATTTTCGGCGCAGGGGCTGCTCCTTTCGGGGAACGAATCCGGCGCACCCAAACTCCACTTCACGACCCTGGCTACCCCCGACGTGCGCTGTTGCACGGCGGGTTACTATGTTTCGTGAAAGGAACACTCCTATGCCAACCGGCACCGTAAAATTCTTCAGCACCGACAAAGGCTATGGTTTCATTGCCCCCGAAGACGGCGGCGCGGACAGCTTTGTCCACATCACCGCCGTGCAGGCCGCCGGCATGCACACGCTGGATAAAGACCAGCGCCTTTCTTACGACGTCGAAGTCGGCAAGAATGGCAAGGCTTCGGCGGTCAATCTGACCAACGCCTAAGGCCGATTGACGGGCGGCGGGGCTGGTTTCAGCCCTGCCGCTCTTCGATCATCAGCCCCGGGACATGGTTGGCCAGCCCGGCCGCCCATTCGCGATAGGGCCAGGGCATGACCTCGTCCTTGGGAAAGGGCAGCAGTTCGCCGTTGCGGCCGTAAAGAAACAACTCGTCAGCATCGCTGCCCTCGACCACCACAACGCGCGCAATTTCGGCAAGCTTCAGCCTGCCAGCATCGGTCGCGCGGCCATCGGCAACCCGCCCTTGCCACCACACCAGCTCACGCGTCGCAGGATCGATAAAGCTGCCGCGGCTGGGGTTGACGATCAGCGAGACCGCCCCGCCCATCGCGAACACCACGCCCAGTCCGCCTGCGACCGGCACCAGCCAAGGCGCGCATTCGCCATCGGCGCTGCAATTGGTCGCGGGATCTACGGTCCAGCCAGCATAGACGAAAATCAGCCCGACCAGCAACATGCCCCACCAGCGCAAATCGCGCCGCGCGCTGCGCTCGAACCACAAGATCGGGCTCTCGGCTCTAACCACGCGCCAAAGCCTAGCGTCATTTCCTTACAATGTCCTAATCCGGCCGACCCTTGCCCGCGCACGCCGTCTGGCGCATTGCAGGCGCATGCTCGACCAGATTCCGTCCCCTCCTCGCGCGCTTGGACTTGCCGGATTGCTGCCGATGGCGGCGCTGCTGGCGGTGGTCATCGGCGGCGGCGATGGATGGCGCTTCGGCGCGCTTGCGCTCGGCTGGCTCTATGCCGCGCTGATCTTCAGCTTTCTTGGCGGGTTGTGGTGGGGATTGGCGGCGGCGGCGCGTACGCGCGCACCGTCTTGGCTTTATGGAGTCAGCGTGCTGCCCAGCCTTGTGGCGCTGGCATCATTGACCCCGTGGCTGATCGGCGAGCCTTGGCCGGGTCCGTCATTGGTCTGGCTGGGCATCGGCATTTTCGCATCACCGCTGGTGGACCGGCGCATCGCAGCGCTGGAACTGGCGCCGCCATGGTGGTTGCGGCTGCGCCTGCTGCTCTCGGCGGGGCTGGGACTAATGGCCGTCGCCATGGGGCTGGCGGCATGAGTAGCGATCCCTTCATTCCGCGCGATGATCTGGCGGCGATAGAGTCGGACTTGTGGGCGCGGCTCGCGCGCGGCAAGGCCGACCGCAAATCGCCTTGGCACACCCCCGTGGTCGGCACCGCTGATGGCGATCTGCGGGTCATGGTGCTGCGCCACGTTGATCGGAGCACAGCAACGCTGCGCTTTCACACCGATGCCCGCAGCCCGAAGGTTGGGGCGGTGGCTGTGAACCCACGCGTCTCGGTGCTTTTCTATGATCCGGGAGCAAAGCTTCAGCTGCGCTGTTCGGGCAGCGGCCAGATCGCTACCGCCGACGCCGCGACCGACGCGGCCTGGGCCGGCAGCGCCGCTACCAGCCGCCGCTGCTATCTGGCGCCGGTCGCCCCCAGCAGCCCTGCGGATGCCCCCACCAGCGGCCTGCCTGAAGAATTTGAACAGCGCTTCCCAACGCTGGCCGAAAGCGAGGCCGGTCGCGACCATTTCGCGACGCTCACCGTGACGCTCGACCGCATCGACTGGCTCTATCTCGCGCATGACGGCCACCGCCGCGCCCTTTTCACACGCACGGGCGTTCAATGGCAGGCAGATTGGCTTGTTCCTTGAAGCCGCTCATTTTCGGCCACGAGCAGGGCGTCGAGCTGGGTTACTGCACTTTGCCACCCCGGTGCAGCAGCTTCCCACAAGGGCCCGCTCGCAGCCTTTAGTTCGGCAAGGCACAGCGCCGTCCAAGCCCGATAGCGGGCACTGGCGATCGGTCCATAATTGCGGTGCAAATCGACCCAGTGTGCTGCGCTGCCCGCGGCCCAGCGCTCGCCGCTGGCCAGTGCGAACAGCAGTACGAATGTCTCGTCGGTCATCCGCAGCACCGCCGCATCGACGTTGATAAAGCGCGCCACTTCGTCGGGATATTCAGCCAGAAACCGGTCGAACATCCGACGCGACACGGCGCGCATGTCGGCCACAGCCATCAGGCACGCCTCCATTGCTGCCAGCGTCGGGGCATCAGCTTTCATGGCAGCTCGGGCAAACGCCAGTCGATAGCGCCGCGTCCATGGGCATCCAGAAATGCGTTAGCCTTGCTGAAATGGCGGCAACCGAGAAAGCCGTTATGCGCCGACAGTGGTGATGGGTGCGGCGCGCGTAACACCAGATGTGGGCTGCCTGTGCCTAGCTGCGGCACGGCGGCCGCTTTGCGTTGCGCATGGCTGCCCCACAACAGAAACACCGTCGGCTGCAGCGACGTCGCCACCTCCGCGACCACGGCATCGGTAAAGCGCTCCCACCCGCGTCCCTGATGCGACGCCGCCTGCCCCGCCTCTACCGTCAGCACGGCGTTGAGCAGCAACACGCCCTGCGCCGCCCAATGCGCCAGATGCCCGTGGCGCGGTGGCGCAATACCCAGATCACTGACGAGTTCCTTGTAAATATTGACAAGGCTCGGCGGCACCCGAACTCCCGGCTGCACGGAAAAGCACAGGCCGTGCGCTTGCCCAGGACCATGATAGGGATCCTGTCCCAGAATCACGACCCGCACCGCGTCGGGCGGCGTAGCGTCGAGCGCGGCAAACCAATGGCGGGGGGGCGGATAGATTGTCTTGCCCGCCGCGCGCTCGGCGGCCAGAAACGCCCTCAGTTGCGCCATGTAGGGCTGATCGAATTCGCTGCCTACGCGCGCCAGCCATTCAGGATGCAGTTTGACCTCGCCCATCCGCTGACGTTCGGCGATGGCGCGCGCGCTGTCCAGCGACTTGTCGTAGCGCACGCAGCCCGATAGGCAGCTTCCATGATCCAAACACCCAATTCTGCCCTCGCCCGCCTCGAAGCCACCGTCCGCGACCGTATTCTGGCCGGGGAAGCGGAAGCAAGCTATGTCGCCAGCCTGATCGCCAAGGGCCATGGACATATCGCCCGCAAGGTGGGGGAAGAGGCGCTCGAGCTGGTCATCGCCGCTGTCGAAGGAGAAGAGCCCGAGATTGTGGCAGAAGCGACCGACTTGGTGTTCCACCTCACCGTGCTGCTCGCTGCGCGCGGCATCGGCTGGGACGCGATCGAGGCCGAACTCGAGCGCCGCGCGGGCACCTCGGGCCATACCGAAAAGGCAGCACGCACGGGAGCCTCGCATGCCGATTGACGCCACCCAGCCCTATGACGACCGCAATATCTTCGCACGCATCCTGCGCGGGGAACTGCCATGCAACAGTGTGTACGAGGATGAATGGGCGCTCGCTTTTCACGACATCAATCCGCAGGCGCCAGTTCATATCTTGGTTATCCCCAAGGGGGCTTATGTCAGCTGGGACGACTTTTCGGCGCGCGCGGGAGCCAATGAAATTGCCGGCTTCATCCGCGCGGTGGGGCAGGTTGCGCGCGATCTGGGGCTGCCGGCACCGGGATACCGCTTGCTCGCCAACGTCGGCGGGCACGGCGGGCAAGAGGTGCCCCACTTCCACGTCCACCTTTTCGGCGGCCAGTGGCTGGGGCCGATGCTGACGCGCTAGACAGCAACCCGGCCTTGGCGCAAGCTGTGGCTGCGGCTTGACGGGGGGATTCGCGGGCGATGGCAAAGCACCAGGACAAGCCGAAACCGCGGAGGTGGCCCAAGGCTCTGCTCGCGCCGCTGGCGCTGTTCGCCGCCACCGCCGCTAGCGGTGATACGGTGCCGCAAGTTGTGCTCGCCACGCCCGGCAGCGCATCGGCGGGCGACACCAGCATCAACCGTTTCACCCTGCGCTTCTCCGAGGCGATGGTGCCGCTTGGCGACCCGCGCGCGCGCGCGCCCGCAAAACATAACTGCCCCGTCCCCGGCGCAGGCCGCTGGGTTGATCAGCAAACTTGGGTGCTGGAATTCGACCGGGCGATCCCGGCAGGCAACAGCTGCGAAGTGACGCTGACCGACCAGCTGTTCACCCAACGCGGCACAGAAATCACCGGCAACCGCAGCTTTCCTATCGACACTGGCGGCCCCACGGTTCGGGCCATACTGGCGGGCGGCTCGTATAGCGGGATTGAGGAAGACCAGATTTTCTTAATCGCGACCAATGCCGCCGCTGATCACCCCTCGATCAGTCGCTTTGCCTATTGTGCGGTTGACGGCATTGGCGAGAAAATCCCGCTCGACTTGCTGCCCGCTGCGACGGCGAGAGAAATCCTGACCGGTCTTGGCAACGCTGACTGGGAACGGCAGGATTTTCTGACCGCCGCCGGTTTGCCAACCCAAATCCCCACTGCGGGCGCCGAGCGTGACATTTTCTTGAGCCGCATTGTCACCGCCAAATGCCGTCGTCCGCTGCCGCCAGGGCGCGACATGGCGCTGGTGTGGGATGCTCGTATAGCCCAGGCTGGGGCGCCGACGCGCACCGCAGGGCGCGACCAACGTTTTGATTACAGCGTGCGCGCAGCCTTTTCCGCGCGTTTCACTTGCTCGCGTGTGCGCGCCGCTGCAGGTTGCAACCCGCTCAAGGACATCATCGTCAGCTTCACCGCACCGGTCCCACGCAGCGCTGCGCTCGCCGCGACGCTGCGGATGGCCGACGGCAGCGTGCGCACGGCAACCGCCCCAGGCGACAATGATGCGTACCTTACCCAGGTACGCTTCACCGGTCCCTTCCCGCAAATGCAGCAGGCCTCGGTGATTTTGCCTGCTGACCTTGCGGACCAGTCAGGCCGCCTGCTCCAGAACGCAGCGCGCTTCCCGCAAGCCGTTGCCATCGACCGCACCCCGCCGCTTGTCAAATTCGCCGCACCTTTCGGCATTTTGGAAGCGCGCGAAGGCGGCGTGCTGCCCGTCACCGTGCGCAGCGTCGAACCCGAGCTGGAACGCCAACAATTGTCGATTGCCGGGGCAACTCTGCGCCTTGGCGACGATGATGCCGCCGTGCTCAAATGGTTGGACCGTGTCGAAGACGCCGACGACACCGACTATCGCGAACTGGATGATGGCAAAGGCGGGACTGTCACCGTCAATCATACTGGGACGAAATCGGTGTTCGCTGCCGTGCCCACCGGAACTCCGGCGCGCAGCGCCCTGACCTTGCCGTTGCCCGGTAAGGGCAAAGAGTTTGAGGTCGTTGGCATTCCCCTGACTGAGCCCGGTTTTCATGTTGTCGAACTGGCCAGCCCCGAACTGGGCGCGGCACTCCTGGGGCGCAACGCGACACGCTTTGTCACCTCGGCAGCGCTAGTCACCAATATGGCGGTGCACTTCAAATGGGGGCGCGAGGCGTCGCTGGCTTGGGTCACCTCGCTCGACACCGGGCTGCCGGTCGCGGGAGCCGAAGTGCGCGTCACCGACGCCTGCACCGGACGACGCCTAACTAGCGGCACTACCGACGCGCTCGGACGGCTTGCGATTACGCGCGGCCTTCCCAAGCCCGAAACCTATTCGGATTGCCCTGACGATGCGACCGCCGCCAACGCCAGCGAAGGCCATGCACTGATGGTCTCAGCGCGGTCGGGCGATGATTTCAGCTTCACCCTGACTGACTGGGGCGATGGTCTGCGCCCCTATGATTTCGACCTGGCCTATGGTTGGTCCGAACGCACCGACATCTTGCACAGCATATTTGACCGCGCGCTGGTTAAAGCAGGCGAGAGCGTCAGCATGAAGCATATCCTGCGCCGCCCGGTCGGCGTGGGTTTTGCCTTTGCGCCCACGCTGTTGGGTACGCTCCGGCTTGCGCATCGCGGCTCTGACACCAGTTTCGAGCTACCCTTCGCCATCAATGCGGGAGGCGTAGGCGAGAATATATGGAATGTTCCCGCCACCGCACCGATGGGCGATTATGACCTGCAATTCGTGACCAAAGACGCCACTGGCGAGGAGCGCACCATTTTTTCCCGCCAGTCGGTGCGTGTCGATGAATATCGTCTGCCGACCATGCGCGCCACTGTGACCGGACCAAAGGAGCCACCGGTGCGCCCCGCTGTGGTTCCGCTGAACCTGTTCGTGGGCTTTCTGTCAGGCGGTCCCGCGGGCGGCTTGCCCGTCACCATGCGCACCGCCTTCACGCAAAGCTGGTCACCGCCGGAGGATTATGACGGTTGGGATTTTGGCGGAATGCCGGTTAGCGAAGGCACGGTCCCGCTCGACGATTCGGGCAGTGAGGTTTCTTCCCCGCTGCCGCTCGCGCGGACCGTGCCGCTTGCGCTCGGCTCCGATGGGACCGCACAGACCAGCATCGAAATCGACCAGCCGATTATCGAACCGACCTTGATGACGGTCGAAATGGATTATGAGGATGCCAATGGCGAGGTGCTGACCGCCAGCCGCCGCATCCGCCTGTTCCCATCGGCGATCCAGCTCGGCGTCAAGACCGATGGCTGGCTGATGCGCGACAGTGACCTGCGCCTGCAATTTGTTGCGCTGGGCCTCGATGGCGAGGCGATCTCAGGCCAAACCGTCAACGTCGCCGTCTATCGGCGCGAAATCACCACCGCGCGGCGACGGCTGATTGGTGGCTTTTATGCCTATGACAACCGAATGACGACAACCCAGCTGCCGGCGGCTTGCAGCGCGCGAACCGACAAGCTTGGCCGCGCTGCCTGTGCGTTGTCGCCTGGTGTATCGGGCGAGGTCACCGTCGTCGCGACCACACGCGACGCGGCGGGCAATGAAGCGCGCGCAGTGCGTACCGTCTGGCTCGCGGGCGATGACGAATGGTGGTTCGGCGGCGACAATGGCGACCGCATGGATGTGATCCCCGAAAGCCCGCGCTATCGGGCAGGCGACACGGCGCGTTTTCAGGTGCGAATGCCGTTCCGCGAGGCGACCGCGCTGGTCACGGTCGAGCGCGAAGGCGTGTTGTCGAGCTTTGTAACGCCCTTAAAGGGCACCAATCCGGTGGTGTCGGTCAATCTGCCCGCCAGCTATGCCCCCGATGTCTATGTCTCGGTCATGGCGGTCCGCGGGCGCGTGACCGGCAACGAAAGCTGGTTCCGCAAGGCCAAGCGCGCCGTGGGCTTTGACATCACCATCAGCGAGGGCGCACCACCAACCGCGCTCGTCGATCTTGCCAAACCCAGCTACCGCCTAGGCATCGCTCGCATCAAAGTAGGGTGGGAGGGCAATAAGCTTGGCGTCAAGTTAACCGCCGACAAAGCCAAATATGCGGTGCGCGAAACCGCCAAAGTCGCGGTGCAGGTCACCGCCCCCGGCGGCAAGCTGCCTGCCAACGCCGAAATTGCCTTTGCAGCCGTCGACGAGGCGCTGCTTCAGCTTGCACCCAACGACAGTTGGCAACTGCTTGATGCCATGATGGGGCAGCGCACCTTGGACGTGCTTACCTCGACCGCGCAGATGCAGGTGGTTGGCAAAAGGCATTATGGCCGCAAGGCGCTTGCCCCAGGCGGCGGCGGCGGCGAGGATATGTCGGGTCTGGCGCGCGAAGATTTCCGCCCGATGCTTTTGTGGAAGGGCCGCGTGTCACTGGACGCCAAGGGCCGTGCCATCATCGACGTTCCGCTGTCCGAAAGCCTGTCCTCCTTCCGCTTTGTCGCGATCGCCACCGCTGGCCCTGCGCTTTTCGGCACCGGGGAGACGAGCGTACGCACGGTGCAGGATCTTGGCGTGTTTTCGGGGATTCCCGAATTGGTGCGCACCGGCGACCAGTTTGACGCGCGTTTCACACTTCGCAACGGGACCGACAAAGCGATGACGGTCACAGCGACGCCAACGCTTACGCCTGCCGTCGCCACGGGCGAACCGCTGACCGTCACCATCCCGGCGGGTGGTGCGGTTCCGGTGAGTTGGACGATGACCGCGCCCGACACCCCCGGAAACGTCAGCTGGACGGTCGATGCGGTGACGAAAGACGGCACGCGCGACCGGGTGGTTGTCGAACAGACGGTCGAACCAGTTGTCCCTGTCGCAACCTGGGCCGCCACGCTGACGCCTGTCGGAGCGAACAGTAGCCTGCCCATCACTATGCCCAGGGGCGCTCTCGGCGGCGGCAGCGTCGATATCCGGCTGTCGGCAACGGTAGCGCCCCCGCTTAGTGGCGTGCGCGACTATATGGCGCTTTACCCGTGGAATTGTTTCGAGCAGCAACTATCGCGTGCGGTGGCATTGGACGACACCGCGCGCTGGCAGGCGCTCGCGGGCGAGCTGCCGCTCTATCAGGATAGCGACGGTCTGATCCGCTATTTTCCCAGCGACCGCGTCAAAGGCTCGCCTGAGCTGACCGCTTATGTGCTGTCGATTACATCGGCTAGCGGTCTTGCCATCCCCGATGGCCCGCGCGCCAAGATGATAGCGGCGCTGCAAGCGGTGGTTGACGGGCGGCTGGGACGTGAAGCGCTTGGCCCAGGCGACTTGCGGCTCGTGAGCCTCACTGCGCTCGCCGCGCTCGCCCGTAACGGCGCAGCCAGCGCAGCGCTGGCTCAGCGTATCGACATTGCCCCTGCTGCCATGCCGACCGGCCTGCTCGCTGATTGGCTGACGGCGATTGACCGCATTCCTGGGCTTCGCGGCGCGGCGGCGTTGCGCATGGCCGCCGAAGCCGAGCTGCGGAAGCGTCTGGTCTACGAAGGCACCCGCCTCGACCTTATCGACGCGGCCAATGCGCCATGGTGGATGATGGTCAGCGGCGATGAAATGGCGATCAAGCTGCTCGACGCCGTGCTCGGACGACGCGGTTGGGAAGCTGACGCAGGCAAGCTGATGGTCGGCATCGCCCAGCGCCAGCGACGCGGCCACTGGGACACCACTCCCGCTAACGCCTGGGGCGCAGTCGTGGTGCGGCGCTTTGCCGGGCTTTATCCTGACAGCGCAATTGCCGGAACAACCCGCGTCACTTTGGCAGGTCAGAGCGCGATGCAAAGCTGGCCCACAGCCGTAGATGCCGCACCGCTCAGTCTGCCGCTCAGTGCAGGTCCGCTAAACCTCCAGCATCAGGGCGGCGGCACTCCATGGGCGCTGATTGCGATCCGCGCTGCCGTGCCGTTGTTAGAGCCCTTGAACGGCGGATACCGCATTAAGCGCAGTACCAGCATCGTTAGGGCGGCAAACAAGGATCGGCTGACACGCGGCGATGTCATTAAAGTGCGGATTGAAGTGACCGCGACGGCAGGCCGCACCTGGGTTGTCATTGCCGACCCCGTCCCGCCCGGCGCGACAATTGTCGGCAATCTTGGTGGCCAGTCGCAACTGCTGGCCGCCGAGGCCGAAGGCGAAGGTTCGCAGCCTAGCTATGTCGAGCGCGGGCGCGATAGCTGGCGCGGCTATTTCGCCTGGCTGCCGCAAGGTACGCACAGCGTCGAATATGTCGTCCGCCTCAACGGTTCGGGGCGCTTCAGCCTACCGCCGACGCGCGTTGAGGCGATGTATTCGCCAGCGGTCAGCGGCGCATGGCCCAATCAGCCCATGACCATCTCCGCCGGCAATGGCCGCTGATCCACTTGCCACGACACCACCGACCGGCAGTATTCAGCCGCCGCGCCGCGTACGCTGGCGGTGGCTGGTGTCGGGCTTGCTGGCCGCAGCGCTGCTGACCCTAATATGGTGGACGCGCCCACCGCCGATGCCTGCCTATGCCGAAGTGCGCGCCGCGTGGAAGCCCAGCGAGGCGTGGCTCTACGATCGCCATGGTGTTCTCCTAGACAGCCAGCGCATCGATTTTCAACGCCGACGCAGTATGTGGGTGCCGCTGGAGAGAATCGGCAGCGCCGTGCCCGCCGCCGTTATCGGCGCCGAGGACCGCCGTTTTCGCAGCCACAATGGTGTCGACTGGCTTGCCGTGGCCGGTGCTGCGCGCGCGCGGCTGACCGGCGACCGTTCGCGCGGTGCATCGACCATAACTATGCAGCTCGCCGCGTTCCTCGCTCCCGAACTCGCGGCGCCCGGCCAGCGCAATTTGCTGCAGAAACTGCGCCAGATGCGTGCCGCGCAGGCACTCGGCCATGATTGGACACACGACCAGATTTTGGAGGCCTATCTCAATCTCGTACCGCTGCGCGGCGAGACGCAAGGAATCGGGGCAGGGGCAAGCGCGCTGTTCGGCAAAAGCCCGGCACAAATGGGCGCACTCGACGCACGGCTTTTCGCCGCGCTGCTCCCCGATCCCGCCGCCGGTCCTGAAACGCTGGCGCGCCGTGCCTGTCGCAGTGCCGAGGCAGCACAGTGCGAGGCGTTGACCAGCGCTGCTGCCACTCTGACCAGCGGCGAACGGGCCGCCTCGCTCGACCCCGGCCTCGCCCCGCACCTCGCCGTGCGGCTGCTCGACAAGCCGGGGGCACGCATTACTTCTACCCTTGACGCTGCGATCCAGCGCGCCGCGGTAAAGGCTCTGCGCCGCCAGCTCGAAGCGCTTGGGCCAACGCGCGTCCGTGACGGCGCGGTGGTCGTGCTGGACAACGCCAGCGGCGCAGTACTTGCCTATGTTGGCGGGGTGGGCGGCAAGTCGACCGCCGCAGCCGTCGACGGGGCGAGCGCGCAGCGACAGGCCGGATCGACCCTGAAGCCGCATCTTTTCGCGCAGGTGATCGAGCGCGGCTGGCTGACCCCTGCCTCGATCCTTGACGACAGCCCCGTCCAACTCGACACCGCCTCGGGGCTCTATGTGCCCAAAAACTATGACCGCAGCTTTCGCGGTCCAGTCAGCGTGCGCGCGGCGCTCGCGGGTTCGCTCAACGTCCCTGCTGTGCGCGCACTCGTTCTTGGTGATGTTCAGGATTTCCGCGATCGGCTGTGGGATCTGGGCTATCGCGGCATCGTCGAGGACGGCGAATATTATGGCTTTTCGCTCGCGCTCGGCTCGGCCGAAGTCTCGCTGCTCGAGCAGGCCAACGCCTTTCGCACACTGGCCAATGGCGGGCGCTTTACGCCGCTGCGCCTGACACAGGCGGCACAACCGGGCGATGCGCGGCAGGTGCTCAGCCCTGCCGCCGCCTTTATCATCGGCGATATCCTCGCCGATGCTTCAGCACGCGCCGATGCCTTTGGCGCCGACAGCGCGCTGCGCTTGCCCTTTTGGGCGGCAGTGAAGACCGGCACGTCCAAGGCGATGCGCGACAATTGGTGCATCGGCTACTCCGATGGCTTCACCGTCGCGGTGTGGGTCGGCAATCTCGAGGGCGATTCGATGCGCGCGGTATCGGGTACCAGCGGCGCTGCGCCAGTGTGGCGCGATGTGATGCTGGCATTGCACGCAGGCCGCCCTGGCCGGGCGCCCGCCATGCCCAACGGGGTCGAAGCGCGCCAGATTGCGCTGCCAGGCACACGCGAGCCGCCGCGCCGGGAGTACTTCCTGACCGGAACGGGACAGGCGCTGGTCGCCGCCGCCCCAGCCACCGCGCGCGCGCCGCGCATCGTCAGTCCCGCCAACGGCAGCATCTATGCGCGCGACCCCGACATTCCAGCAGACCGCCAGCGCCTCGCCATACGCGTCAGCGGGGCAGCAGCGGGCCACCGCCTGCTGATCGGCAAACAGCCGCTCGGCGATGCCGAGGTCGGTGCCAGCATCGCCCCGCGCCCTGGATCGCACCTGATCAGCTTGGTCGATCCGGGCGGTCGGACCGTCGACCGCATCCGCTTCACGGTGCGTTAAGCCGCGCCGAAATTAAGTTGCGCTAAGTTGGCAAGCGACTAGGGTCGCCGGTCATTACGAACGCCCAAGGGGAGACTATAAATGGCGACGAACGGGTCGGGGGGAGTGCTGGCGCGCATGATGGCGCGCAAGAGCATCGCCCAAGTGCAACGCGAAACCGAGAAGAGCGAACTCAAGCGCACCTTGGGCAAATGGAACCTGCTGCTGCTGGGCGTCGGTTGCATCATCGGCGCGGGCATTTTCGTGCGCACCGGCAACGCAGCCGCGTTGCACGCTGGTCCGGCGGTACTTCTTTCCTTCGTCGTTGCCGGTCTGGTCTGCGCCTTCGCGGGCCTGTGTTATGCCGAGCTGTCATCAACGCTACCGGTCTCTGGTTCGGCCTATACCTATAGCTACACCACATTAGGCGAATTCGTCGCCTGGGTGATGGGCGCGCTTTTGCTCCTCGAATATGGCCTTGCCGCGTCGGTGGTCGCGGTCGGCTGGGGCGGTTATGTCGTCAGCTTGCTCAATGATTTCGGCATCCACATACCCGAACAATTTACTGGCCCTACCGGCATGACGCTGATGAAAGACGGGGCGCCGGTGCTGATCGATGGTCAGACGGTCACAACCATCTTCAACCTGCCTGCCTTCCTTGTTTGCCTGGCACTCGCGCTCCTGCTCGTCCTCGGCGTGTCGGAATCGGCCAAGGTCAACAACATCATCGTCGCAATCAAGGTCAGCGTGTTGACGGCCTTCATCGTCGTCGGTGGCCTGATCGTCTTGTCCAACTTCACCGAATTGGTGGCCAAGAATTGGACACCCTTCATCCCGGAAAACACCGGCCCTGGCGAATTCGGCGTTGATGGCATCATGCGCGCGGCATCGATTGTCTTCTTCGCCTATATCGGCTTCGAAGCGGTTTCGACCGCTGGGCAAGAAGCCAAAGACCCCAAACGCGACATGCCGTTCGGCATTATCGGCAGCTTGATCGTGTGCACGGTCATTTACATGCTCGTCGCTGCGATCATGACGCTGCTGGTGCCCTATTCGACCCTCAACGTGCCTGATCCGGTTGCGGTGGTGGTCGATAATTTTGGCCCGACATGGGGCTGGCTTGCCAAGATCATCAAGATCGGGGCGATTATCGGCCTCACTTCGGTGGTGCTGGTGCTGATGTATGCGCAGACGCGCATCTTCTACACCATGGCGCGCGACGGTCTGCTGCCCAAAGTGTTCGCCCGCGTGCACCCCAAATATCAGACCCCCTATGTCAACACACTGCTTGTTGGCCTGATCACTGCCGTGGCAGCCGGCTTTTTCGACATCAACGTCCTCGGCGACGCGACCTCGGTCGGAACGCTGGCCGCCTTTGCCATTGTATGCCTGTCGGTCATCTTTTTGCGGCGCACTGCCCCCGATCTGCCGCGTGGGTTCAAGGTGCCATTCTATCCGGTACTGCCGATACTCGGCATTTTGTCGTGCTTCTATCTGATCACCACGGTACCGCCCAAGGTCCTCATCTTCTTTGTCTGGTTCATGATCGGTGCGGTTGCGCTCTACTTCATCTACGGCATGCGCAATTCCAACCTGCAGCATGGCGATGTTCAGGATGATGCGCCTGACATGCCCGAATTTCCGGGCCCGGTTGCTGGCAGCTGAGGCGCGTTTGGAACGCTAACGGAAAAGGGGGCTGCGGCCCCCTTTTCTTTGCCTGTCAGAAATGATCCTTGGGCGCGGTCCCCGGCCTGGTGAACAAGCGCCCCCGCTCGGCCCACAGCACCAGCGCGATACCGATCACTGCCGCGACGGTGAAGGACTGGGCCAGCGGCATCGTCGTGCCGTCAAATTGCTGGCCGATACCGACACCGACCAGCGCGGCAATCAGTCCGCGCGCAAAACCCTGATAGCTGCTGGCGACGCCCGCCATGCGCCCAAAATCCTCCATCGCGATGGCACCGAAATTGGCACCGACAAAGCCGATCAAACCCACATTGAAGGCCAAGAGCAACGTGAACAGCGCCAGCGTCTCGCGCCCGCTGTCCGCCGCCAGCACCTGCAGCAAGGCAAAGGTCAGAAACGCAAACAGGGCGCTGTGCGAGACGCGCCGTGCGCCAAACCGCTCGACGATGCGCGAGTTGGAAAAATTGGCGGCGGCGATGCCCACCGCAACCGCTGCGAACACCAGCGGGAAGGCGCTGCGCGCGTCGAACACCTCGCTGATGATCTGCTCGCTGCTGTTGAGATAGCCATAAAGCGCGCCCTGCATCACCCCGGCGGCGACCATATAACCTGCCGCGCGGCGATGCAGTGTCACTGCAAGCCAGCCCGACGCCATGGTACGCACGTCGAGACTGCGCACATTGGCGGGGTCCAAAGTTTCGGGCAGTCGCCGGATCCACAGCAGCATCACAAGCCCCAACGCCGCCATCACCACGAAAATCGCGCGCCAGCTCGCGACCAGCAATATCCCGGCGCCAATCGTCGGCGCGATCACCGGCACCACCATGAACACCAGCATGATGCTGGACATCCGCCGCGCCATCGCATCGCCCGCGAACAGGTCGCGGATGATCGCAGTCACCACCACACCCAGCGCCGCGCCGGCCAGCCCATGCCCCAGCCGCAGCGCCAGCATGATTTCAAATCCGTTGACCAGCGCCCCCGCCAATGCCAGCACCGCATAAGCCAGCAGCGCGCTGCGTAGCACGGGCTTGCGCCCAAACCGGTCGGCGAGCGGACCATAGAAGAGCGACCCCGCCGCCGTGCCGATCAAATAGACGGCGATGATATATTGCCGGTGATTGTCCACGCGGATGTTCAGGTCGCGCGCCATGTCGGGCAGCGCGGGCAGCATCGTGTCGATGGCCATGGCGTTCAACGCCATCAGCATCGCCATCATCGCCGTCATCTCGCGCGCGCCGGGCAGGCCGGGGCGTGATTGGGCTGCGGGTGGAACAGGATCGGTGCGAGACATAGGCAGCGGCTATGCGCCCATGTGCCTGTCAGGACCACCCCCGCCGGCAAAGAAAAAGCCCGTGCCAACGATCCGCTGGCACGGGCTCTCCCCAAAAAATCGCTAGCGGATTAACCCTGGCGAGTACCGGTCATCGCCATCGAGCCAAAGGGGCCCGCCTTGATCGAGCCGGTCAGCGTGTCACCATCCACCGTGGCTTCGCATTCCAGCGTCATCGGCATCGGCACCTTCATATTCATCGTCCAGGTCAGCTTGTTGCCATCGACCTTGCCATTTTCCACATCGAGCGCACCCATGGCCCCGGCGTTGCTGCCGGTGAAGCTGTCGCCATCGACATTGACGGTGAAAACCGATTTTTGATCGCCCATCGGCGATTTGGTCACGCAGTCATAGCTGCCCGCGACGTTCGACATTCTTTCTCTCCTCAAGACCGGGTTGGAATCACTGGGCAGGCGCGCCTGCTGCAGGCACCACTTCCACGGGCAGCCCCAGCGCGTCAAGCTGGGGTTTGACCGTCGCGAGGTCGCCCACGACTACATACGTCAGGTCATCGACGCTCAGCGCGGCGCGCGCCGCAGCGTCAATCTGTGCCGCGGTCATCCCGCGATACACATCGGCCAGCTTCTCGTAATAATCGTCGGGTCGGCCAAAACGCGCATTATTCTGCAAGCCGCCAAGCACATCTCCCGACGTTTCAAAGCTGCCCGGTAACTCGCGGATATTGCCGTTGGCCATGCGCGTCAGCTCTTCGGGGCTCACGCCCTTGTCGGTCAGCAATCCGCGCAGATCATTTTGCAGTTCGCGGATCGAATCGCCCGTGCGGTCGGCCTGCACCGGAGCCACCGCCAGAAAGGCAACCCGGTCGCGATTGTTCAGCACCTGGCTGCGCACGCCATAAGACCAGCCCTTTGTCTCGCGCAGGTTCATGTTGAACCGCGAAAGGAAGCTGCCCCCGAAAATCTCGTTGGCGGCACGCAGCACCTCCAGGCTATCGGTGCCCTTCGCGGCCAATACCTTGCCCGCAACGATCACTGACTGCGGCGCCTTGGGCCGGTCGACCAACAATATGCGCGGCTGCGGCGCTGGAATGGCAGCAGAAAAATCCTTTTCCGGTTTGGGCGCTGCCGGTGCCTTCCATTGGCCCAGACTAGCATCGAGCAGCTTTACCACTTCTTTCAGGCTGGTGTCGCCGACCACAAAGATGCGCGCATTGTCTGGGCGCAACCAGGTGGCGTGAAATGCAGCCAGACTATCGCGGGTTGCCGCCTGAACCGCAGCAGCTTCACCCAGCCCCGATGGGGGGATACCATAGGGATGGTCCTTGCCAAACAGCACCGGCGCAATGGTGCGCGTTGCCAGCGCATTGGGGTTGTTCAGCTCGGCCTGCAGCCGCGTCAGCTGGGTGGCCTTGATTCGCTCCAGTTCCTTGGCGTCGAACGCCGGATTGCGGACATAATCGGCGAGCAGATCGATCGACGCCGCCAGATTGGGCTTGAGTGCGAACAGCGAAAACACCGTCTCGTCACTGCCGGCTGTGCCCGAAATGCGCGCACCGAGCCGCTCCTGCGCTTCGGCGAGGGCCGTGGAATCCCGGGTGGTGGTGCCTTCGCCCATCAGGCTGAGCATCAGCGACTGGGTGCCGAGTGCATTCTTGGGATCGGCGGCATAGCCCGCGTCAAAGCTAACCGCGACATTGACCGTCGGCACCGTCGCGCGGCGCGCAAAGACGACTTCGATACCGTTCTTGAGTTTGCCGCGCTCGACCGCCGGAAAATCGAGCCCTTTGAGCTCGCCTACCGGCGGGAAGGTTGACCGGTCGACCTGCGCCTGCGGACCGAAGGCAGCCTCGCCAAGGGCCGGATTGGCATAATATTCAGGCGCGGCCGGATTAGCCTTGACGTCCAGAGCTTCCGGCGTCGCCGCACCGCCACGATTTTCGCCGCCCGCGACGCGCTCGCCGGGTTCATAGGTTAGCGCGAACACGGGGCGGCTCAGCCATTTCTGCATCGCCGCCGTAACACTGGCCGGGGTAGCTGCCGCCATGCGCTCAAGCTCAACCTTGTAGTAGCCTGGATTATTCGAATAAAGCGCGCCTTCGGCCAGCGCGACCGCCTTGCCCGAAAAGCCGCCGACCGATTCAAGCCCGCCAATTGCCCCGCCAAGGAAGCTCGCGCTTGCGCGCTGCAACTCGTCGGCGCTCGGTCCGCTGGCCATGAAGGCAGCGATTTCTTCGTCGAGCCGCTTGGCGACATGCGCCGGATCGACCCCGGGCTTCACATCGGCCTGCACCATGAAGATGCTGGCATCTTCGAACGGCAGGGTGAAGGCCGACACGCCAACCGCAATCGCCTCGCCGCGCACCAGCTTATTGTCGAGCCGCGACGATGACAGCCCACCGAGCACTGACGCCGCGAGTTGCATATCGACCGCGTCCTTTTCGTTGAGCCCGCCATAGGTCCACAGCCGATGAATGCGCGTCGTCGGAATCTGGTCCTTCACCGTCTTAGCGAGCGGCGCAGGCAGCGTCGGCACCCCGCCGTTGACCACCGGAATGTCCGGGCCGCGCGGGATATCGCCGAACCATTTGGTCACTCGCTCCTTGGCTGTCGCCACGTCAATATCACCCGCCAGCACCAGCACGGCGTTGTTGGGGCCATAATTGTCGGTGAACCATTTGCGCACATCGTCCATCGATGCCGAGTTGAGGTCGGCCATCGAACCGATGGTGCTGTGGTGATAGGGGTGCCCCTTGGGGAACAGATTTTCCTGAATGTCATAGAAAAGCAGACCAAAGGGCTGGTTGTCGCCCTGACGCTTTTCATTCTGGACCACGCCGCGCTGGTTATCGAGCTTTTCCTGCGTCACTGCGCCCAGCAAATGGCCCATCCGGTCACTTTCCAGGAACAGCGCCAGATCGAGCGCGCCCGTCGGTACCGTCTGGAAATAATTGGTGCGGTCGAGCCAGGTGGTGCCGTTGAAATCGGTCGCACCAACCTGTTGCAGCGGCTCAAAAAAATCATTGGGAGCGTTTTCCGACCCGTTGAACATCAAATGTTCGAACAGATGGGCAAATCCCGTCTTCCCCTTGGGCTCATGCTTCGATCCGACGCGATACCACACGGACACAGCAACCACCGGCGCCTTGCGATCCTCGTGCACGATCACGCGCAGTCCGTTGGGCAGGGTGAAGCTTTCGTGCGGAATCGCGACCGCCTTCACCAGCTCGGAAACCGGCGCGGGCTGCGCGGCCTTGCGTTGCGCCACCGCCGGGGCTGCGACGAGCGCAGTCGAGAGCACGAACGCGACGGCCAGCGAGCGAATGGGGGTCATGGGCATCCTTCCGAATTTTCATTACTGGAGACGAGGCTAGTCAGTGCCGCCTTGCCAATCAAGGGCGATAGCGGCGCACTTTGGTGGCGAACAATGCGCTCGGTTCGAACAGCACAGGCTTCAGCCGTTTTTCGACGAACAGCGGCGCCTGGTCGGCATAATGCGGGCTGTCGGGCCGCGTCGTCGCCGCGCCGAACGGCTGAATGGATTCGGACCTGACCTTGCCCGCCCGGTCCCAGGTCACGAACATCAGGAAGCTGTCGCCGTGACGCACCTTCAACCGCCCGTCGTCCTCGACATCCCAAAGCGTCGAGGCACGCAGCGTGTCGTTGCCGCCATCGAGGGGCAAATCAACCTTGCCGCGCCGCAGCCGCAGCACTGTGCCAAGCGGCGGGTCAAGCGCGCCAAAATTCTTCTGAAGATGCCCCGCCATTTCGTTCAGCGTTTCGCGCGGGTCGGGTCCTTCCTTCGTGCGCTGATAATGGGCACGGTTGCCCGGGCGCAGCACCATCAGCGCCAGCGCATCGCCCTTACCCCTGCCGTCGAGCGTCCAGTCCCATTGGCGGAGCAGGGCTTGCGCCGCCGCCACCTGCTTGTCGCCCTTGGGATCGAGCGCCAGCAACCTGTCCATCCAGGCCTTGGCATAGCTCGCCTTGGCATAGCCGGTGTCAAACTTGATGGCTTTCAGCCGCGCCTCGTCGATCTGGCCCGATTCCTCGAACAGCTCGATGGCGCGGATCGAACGGTTGGTGACATCATCCTCAACTCCCAGCAACGGCGAGAAGGCCGCCGGATCCAGCTCGTCGCCGGGTCCCGCCGCAGCCCAAGGGCTGTTGTTCGCGTTCATCACATAGCCCGAACCCGGATTGACCAACGCAGGCACGCGTTCAAACGGCAGCGTCCTGGTCCACAAGGCGCGCGGGTCGTCCCCGGGCAACTCGCCGCGCCAATTGAAACCTTCGGCGCGGTCGGGGAACATGGCGTTGTAGAACAGCGCAATATTGCCCGCCGCGTCGGCATAGATGAAATTGGTCGCAGGCACGCCTTGCCCCGCCATGGCCGCGCGCCATTCTGCGAAATTCTTCGCTTTGTTGAGCCGATAATATTGTTCGACCATTTTCAGCTGGTCGATCCCGGCATAGCGTATCGCAAATGCGCCGCGCTCGTTAATGATCACCGGCCCATGCACCGAGCGGTAGATGGTGCGCGGCACGGGGATGACGAACGGCCCCCATTTCGCCTTGAGCCAAACGCGTTTGGTCGTCAGCGGCAGCCATTTGCCACCGAAGCGATAGCGTTTGCCCTCCGCATCCAACGTCAGCTTGTAGATATCGATCAGGTCCGGCCGGTTGACCGTGTTGGTCCAACCCAGAAACTTGTTGTGACCCAGAAATGGATAGGGCGAGCCCGGAAAATTGGCCCCTGCGAAATCCCATCCCTCTTTGCTGTGCACCACCAGTTCGTACCAGGCGACCCCGCCCTCCCACGGCTGGTGCGAGTTGGAAACGAGGCGCGTCGCGCCATCGGCCGAGCGCGCCGGGGCGACGGCGAACGCGTTCGATCCATTGTCCGGGGCATCACTGCCGACCGGCGTCACCCCGCTCTTGGGCGCGCCCGCCGTCGGCGTAAGCACTGGCCCACCTTCGCGCCCGCGCGGCTTGCCCTCGACCAATGCGCCCAGCGTCTGGTCGAGCCCAAAGAAAAAGGGCGAGCGCAGGACAAAGCCCGCCACCACATCCTGCCCCGACACTGGGAACAGCCGCGCCATCCGCACCTCGTCGGGATGCTTATCGGCAAAACGGTTGAGACCGGCGGCGTAGGCGTCGAACAATACACGCACGTCGGCGGGCAATTTATCCCAGTCGCGGTCCACCGTGCTGCGGATATCCAGCAAATGCGCGGCGAAATCGATCTTCGCCCCGTCGGCGCCCAGCATCGCCCCCGCGCGCCCGCGTGTCATCGCCAGCACTTCCTGCAACGTCGCAAAATCATCCTCGGCATGGGCATAAGCGACGCCGTAAGCGACATCAGCATCGGTATCGCCAAAGATGTGCGGTACGCCAAAACCGTCGCGGACAATTTCGACATTTTTGGGTGTGTAGGTCGCAGCGACCGTCTGCCTGACGCTGAGCGGTTCCCACAGCGCCAGCCCGCCCGACACCGCAAGCAACAATAGCAGCAACCCGATCGCAGCTTTGCGCAGCATTACCTCACTCTCCCATGCTTTGGCGTCTTCATGCGGACGCTGTCGCCGGTTGGCAAGCCACGGTTGTTTGTCGACGCCATCTTGCGCATCGTGACAGCTTGATTACCAAGCGCCCATCAATGGCCATCCCATAAGGTCAAAGCCCAGAGGAGAAATTTGAATGCGCATCCGTTTTGCGCTGCTTGCCAGCTGTCTTGCCGTTTCGCCATCCGTTCCTTCCGTTCAGGCGCAGGATTTTGTCGGATCGGGCGTGGCCCCCGCGACTGTCGGCCACAGCGCAGAGCGGCCTATTGCCTTTGCCGACAGCGCAGTGGCGGGCGGTGCGCTCGTCATCCTGATGACCGATGCATCGTTGCCCGCACTGCCCGGCATCGCGATGACCGAAGCCGAGCGCGCGGCGGTAACGGCAGCCATTGCATCGGCCAAATTTGAAGGCAAAGCAGGCAGCACATTGTCGTTGCGTGGGATTGGCAACCACAGCCGCATCCTGCTGGTCGGCACCGGCACCGCGCCGAAAATGCTGGCGCGCGCTGAGGCGGGCGGCAAGGCAGCGCAGGAGCTGCGCAGCGAGGCAGCGCCCGTGACAATTGCTGGCGCATTCACCGGCACCGAGGCCGCCGATGTCGCCTATGGTTTTGCGCTCGGCCAATACCGCTTTGACCGCTACAAGACGGTCGATCACAAGACCCCGCCTGCGGATGCGGTGACCCTTGTCGGCGGCGATGTTGTCGCCGCACGCGCTGCCTATATCAGCCGCCAAGCGCCGCTGGTTGACGGCGTGCGACTGTCGCGCGACCTCGCCAACGAGCCCGCCAATGTCATCTACCCTGAAAGCTTCGTAGCGGAAGTGCGCAAAGCGTTCGGCAACACCGCAGGCGTGTCGATCGAAGTGCTCGATGAGGCCGCGATGCGCAAGCTCGGCATGGGCACAATTGTCGGGGTCGGTCAGGGCAGCCCGCGCGGGTCGCGTATGATGCTGGTGCGCTATCGCGGCCCCGGCAGCAATGCCGCGCCGCTAGCGATGATCGGCAAAGGCATTACGTTTGATAGCGGTGGCATTTCGCTCAAGCCCGGCGCGGGGATGTGGGCGATGAAGGGCGACATGTCCGCCGCCGCATCGGTGATGGGTGCAACGCTCAGCCTCGCCAAATCGCGCGCGCCGGTGCATGTCGTCGCGGTCGCGGCGCTCGCCGAAAATATGCCCGACGGCAATGCCCAGCGCCCGGGCGATGTCGTGCGCACCTTGTCGGGCAAGACCATCGAAATGCTGAACAGCGATGCCGAAGGTCGCCTCGTTCTGGCCGACGCCAATGAATATACTGCGCGCCAATATGCGCCGCGCGCCATCGTCAATATGGCCACGCTAACGGGATCGATTGTCGGCGCGCTCGACGACCAGTTTGCCGGGCTGTTTGCGCGGGACGAGGCACTCGCCGCCAAGCTGCTCGCGGCGGGCGAGACCAGCGGCGAGCGGCTGTGGCGCATGCCGCTGCACCCCAAATATGCCGAACGGATGAAGTCGGACATCGCCGACATCCGCAACATCGCGCCGAGCCAAGGCCCCGGCGCCAGCCTCGGCGCGCATTTCATCGGCTTTTTTGTCGATGAGAAAATGCCGTGGGCGCATCTCGATATCGCCGGGGTCAATGACACGAGCAGCGGTTCGGCGCTGGTGCCCAAGGGCATGACCGGCTTTGGCGTGCGCCTGCTCGACCAGCTCGCCCGCGACGCGGAGACACCTTAAGGCCGATTGAGCCGATTGCGTCCAAATCTTCATTGAAAAGGCGGGAGCCGACGATATTCATTTGCGAATGGGCGATAATCGGGGGCTGCAATGCTGGTCGGAATTGACTTGGGTACGACCAACAGTGCGGTCGCGGTGTGGGACGATGGCACGGCCCGTCTGATCCCCAATGCCCTTGGCGAGTTACTGACACCCTCGGCCGTCAGCATTGGCGACGATGGCGCGATCCTAGTCGGGCGCGCCGCGCGCGATCGACGGTCGACCCATCCGCAGCGTACCGCGACCAGCTTCAAACGCTATATGGGGTCGCAGCAAACCACGGTCCTGGGGTCACAGAAATTCAGCGCTCAAGACCTTTCTGCGCTCGTCTTGCACAGCTTGAAAGAGGATGCGGAACGCGAAACGGGTCATGCCGTGACCGGAGCGATCATCACCGTTCCCGCCTATTTCAATGACAAACAGCGCCGCGCCACGCGGATTGCCGGGGAAATAGCCGGTCTGAAGGTGGAACGGCTGATCAACGAGCCGACGGCGGCCGCTCTAGCCTATGGCATCCACCAGCGTGAGGACAATCTGCCCTTTCTGGTTTTCGATCTGGGCGGCGGCACTTTCGACATTTCGCTGGTCGAAATGTTCGACGGCATTATTGAAGTGCGCGCTTCGGCAGGCGACAATTTTCTTGGCGGCGACGATTTCACCGCCGCCTTGGCCAAAGCCATCCAGACCGCGCTGGGCATCGACGATCCGGTGCGACCGGCCGAGGCGGACGCACTGCAAGCGCATCTCGTTGCCGTAGCAGAGCGCCTCAAACGCAGCTTGGGCGACGCTGAAGACGCCAGCTTCGCTTTCGGATGGCAGGAAAAGGATTATCAAGGCAAGCTGACAAACCAAGCCATTCAGGACGCGTTTAAGCCGATCATTGCGCGCTTGCGCGGTCCGGTGCTGCGTGCGATGCGCGACAGCAATATTCCGCTTGAGGGCTTGGGAGAAATCATCCTGGTCGGCGGCGCCACCCGCATGCCGATCGTGCGCCGCGCCGTCACCAAGATGTTCGGCCGTTTTCCCAATCTGACGCTCGATCCCGACCATGCGGTGGCGCTTGGCGCGGCGGTGCAGGCCGGGCTCAAATCGCGCGATGCGGCGCTCGACGAAATCCGCCTAACCGATGTCTGCCCATTTACCTTGGGCGTGGAAATTGCCGAAAAGGACCACAGCGGCCATATCCGGACCGGCATTTTCTCTCCAATCCTCGAGCGCAATCTGGTCATTCCCGCCAGCCGTTCGCACCATTATTCCAGCATGGAAGATTGGCAGAGGGTGATCGAACTCAACGTTTACCAGGGCGAGTCGCGCTCGGTGGCTGAAAATGTCAAGTTGGGCACCATCACCGTCCCGATTCCGCCGGCCAAGGCCGGGGTCGATATCGAATGCCGCTTCAGTTATGACACCAGTGGTTTGCTGGAGGTGGATGTCAGCATTCCGTCAACCGGGGTGACCCGCCAACTTGTCATTATGGACGATGCGGACAGCATGACCCCGGACGCCATCGCCTCGCGTCGTGAATCGCTTGCCAAATTGAAGGTGCATCCGCGCGATGACGCCGACAATGCCGCAATATTGGCGCGGGCCAACCGCTGTTATCAAGAGTCGCTGGGCGACGAGCGCGAGCATATCGGGATGCTGATTGCCGCCCTGCAAAGCGCCTACGACAGCCAGGACCCCAGGCACATCGTCGAAGTTCGCGCCGAAGTGGGCAAAAAACTTGACGCCTTTGAGGGGAAGGCTTTCCTGTGAGTTCGCGGGCGCCGTGGAAGCAATTGGGCATTGCGCCAACCAGCGACGTGCGCCTGATCCGTTCGGCCTACGCGGCAAAGCTGAAGTTGATTGACGTCGATGCGGATCCCGCATCCTTTCAAGCCCTGCGCGCGCTGCATGATCGTGCGCTGCAACTGGCGAACAATATCCGGACGAAAGAGAGTGGCCAAATCGTGGTCGCCCACGAAGAATCTGCCGAATTTGATGAAGAATGTGCGCTGGAGTCTCAGCCCGCACCGTCGGCCGATGCGCCCAGTCCCTTTGCCGAGCTCGATAATCTGCGCCAGCAAATCTGGGATATGCTGGTTGTTGCCGATGCCAATCCCTGGTCAGCCAACAACTTGGCGGCCGTCACACAGCGGCTGCTGGCGCTGCCCGTGCTCGACCGTATTGACGTGGCCGACGATACCGAACGCTGGTTCGCCGCCGTCGCTTCGGAAAATATTCCCCGGTCCGATCCGATCATAGACATGCTGATCGACCATTATAGCTGGCGCCAGCTGGAGGGGAGCATCAATGATTTTTACGGCCTCGCAAACGTTCTGCAACGTCAGACCGATATGGCATGCAGCGCGGGGCTGCGCAGCCCGAGGCATGAATGGCATCAGATTTTTTGCTATCTGCAGGGTCAACCCGCTGATGTAATGGACGCCAAGGAAAAGAAAAGGATGGGCAAGCAAGTCTCGCGGCTGCTCGACAGCATCCGTTTCCATAATCCAACGGTCGAAGTCGAGTTGAACCACCGCCATGTCGCCGTCTGGGATCAATATCTCGCTGATGCCGCGCAAACCAAGATCGAAGCCAGAAAGAAAATTCCGTTCGCCGATAAGCTGCCTGACTTGACGGTGGTGCAATGGATTGGCTTTGCCTTTTTTCTTTTCAGTTTGATCAACTTCATTGCGTCGAAGCTATGATAGCTGCCTGCGATGCCGAGACGCCCTGGCCCTCAACGCGCGATCGCCGCTGTTTCGGCGTCGGGCAACGCGACGTCCATAATCCGCGCGAGCGTCGGGGCAATGGCGCGCATGTCGACATCGCCCAGATTGCGCCCGCGCGCAATGCCGGGGCCCATCAGCATGAAGGTCGAACGCATGAAGCGTGCATCGGGGAAATAGCCGTGCGTGCCCTTTGACCCCGATGGCCCGACCAGCGGCGCATCGGCGCCCTTGAAGCCGCCGGCATAGGCATTGGACGCGAAATTGACATAGAAACTCGCCGCCGGATTGCCGCCCATTTTGGTGATCTCGGCGGCATCGGCAATGCGTGCGATGCGGTTGGCGGGGTCGGCCTTCAGCTTCGCCAGCACATCGGCGACCCGCGCGTGCAGTACCGCATCCTTCGGCCGCGCCAGCATGATCGCCGACGATCCCCCCGAATTCCACGGGCTCGCGTCCCAGCTGGCGATCTTGCCCTTGTCATCCAGCCTGATTAGCCCGGCGTCGATGAAGGCGCGGTACAGATTGACCTCGGTATCGACACGCGCGAAGCCGTGGTCCGATGCAACCGCGATGACGCTGTCCGGATGCGCGCGCCGCTGCGCCGCCACCAGTTTGCCAACAATGGCGTCAATGCGCCGCAAAATCGCATGTGCCTGCGGCGTGTCGGGCCCCTCGCCATGCTGCTCATGGTCAAGCGCAGTCAGATAAACGGTGGTGAAATAGGGCTTTTCGCGTTCGATCAGCGCGACCGAGAATCGCCCGCGCGTCTCGTCGCCGGTGATGCTTTCATCGATGCCCGGCGCATAGTCGCCAAGGCCGGCTTCCAACGATTCTACCAGCCCGGGCGTCGACAGCGCCTTGACCAGCTTGCCGTCATCGCTGTGACCGGTGCGCCATATTTGCGGGATGTTCCACCGCACGCTGTGCGCGGCCACGCTGACCGGCCAGTGCACACTGGCGGTGGTCCGGCCAGCTTTCGCCGCCGCATCCCACAGCGTCGGCACCTTATAGTCGCTGGCATACCAGTACCAACCGCTCTGGTTGATCTGCATGGGATCGAAAGTCGTATTGCCGATAATTCCGTGCCTAGCCGGACTGACGCCCGTCACCAGCGTCGCGTGGCTCGGGTAGGTTACGGTGGGCAGCACGCCAATGACGCCGCTGGCATAGCTGCCTTCGGTCACAAAGCGCTTGAGGTTGGGAATTTCGATCCCACGCGTGTCGGCCTCGATGACATCGGCGGGTTGCAGCCCGTCGATTGCAATCAGCAGCACCGGCTCGGCCAGCGCTGACGACGGGAGGCTGCCGATCAGCAGCAGCCCCCCGATCACCAGTGTCCGGTCCATCAGAAACCCGCGCGCAGCGTCACGAAGAATTGTTGCGGCGCGCCCGCTAGCAACGTTTGGTTATCGCCGCTGTTGCCGAACCCGTTCGAGCCGATGGTCGCGACATAGCGTTTGTCGAACAGGTTGGTGGCGTTCAGCTGAATCTCAACCGGCTCGCGCGCACCAATGTCGAAGCGATATCCCAGCGTTGCATCGACCAGCAACCGCGACCCAACCGACCGGTCGTTCAGATAGTTGAAGTAGCGCTTGCTGTTGAAATTGGCCCCGACGCGCGCGAAAATCGTTTCACTGTCATAGGCGACCTCACCGCGCAGCAGATGCTTGGGTGTATCGACCACCGTCTTGCCATCAGTCGCGGCGACAACCACGCCCGCCGCATTGACGACATCGTCCTGATAGGTGGCATCGGTATAGCTGTACGAGGCAAATAGCGTCACGCCATAGCCAAGGCGGATGTCACCCGCCGCTTCGAAACCATAAGAGCGCACAGAGCCAACATTCTGGAGCACCGACGGATTGCCGACGATCCCGGCGCCGGTGGTGATACCCAGCAGGCGGTTGCGGAAGTTGACCAGATAAACCCCAACCACGGCATTGACGGTGCTGTCGTTGTAACGCGCACCCAGTTCATAAGTGTCCGATTCTTCGGGCTTCAGCGTGCTTCGGATCGCATCGAAGCCAGCCTGTGTGGTCGAGAACGGCCCGCTGGTGGTCGATGAGACAAAGGCACGCGTGGCTTGCGTAAAGCCGCCAAACACCTCGGCATTGTCATTGATTTTGTAGGCGGCGCCCACGTGCGGCTGGAACCAGTCGGTAACGCTGATCTCGCCCGTCGCACGCCCGCCCTGAACAATGGCGTTGGCCTCGTTGCGGACATCAAAGCCCTTCCAGCCGATGTTGACGGTCAGGTCACCAAGGTCAATCTTGTCCTGCACATGATATTGAAAAGTCTGGGTATTGAAGTCAATTTCCCACTGGGTGAAAAAGGGATTTCGGGCAAAATCACGGTGGTTGTAGCCCGGATTGGTGCGGCTGGCATAGGCATAGAAGCGCCGCGCCTGGATGAAATCATTGTTTTCGAACCAGGCACCTGCGGTGACCGTGTGCATCCCAACCTCGGCTGACAGATTGGCAAACACCCCCGTGCGCTGCAGGTCATATTCGGTCGTCCGCACCGACAGCGGTACGCCATTCGGGCTGGGGACATAGGGCGTGCCCCAGGTGCCTTGACCGTCATTCTCGTGATAATAGGCCTTGACCTTGATGCTCGCGCCTTCGGCCACCGGCAGGGTCAGCCCGACCGCCGCCAGCGTGTCCTTGCGCAGGCCAGAGGCGTCGTAATAGGCGTCATCGACCGTTTGGATCGGCGAAGGATAGACCGTCCCCGCCGCCGGATTGGATGGCGTCGCACCTGAATCACCGCGATTGGCAGCAATGTCCGCCACCAGCACGGCCGTCGCATAGTCTGGGAAGAAATTGTCCCAATCATAACCCAACCGCGAAATCATCTCGAGGCTGAGATCCTGATAGTCCTGCTCGGCGCGGTCGCTATAGGCGAAATAGGCGTCAAATTCGACGCTACCCACGGGCACGATGGCTTTGGCGTTGACCGTCCAGTTGCGCTGCGACCCGTCGCCCTTCCACTTCTCAGCATCGTGATAGACGCCAGAGATAAAGGCACGCGCGCCGTCGGCGCTGCCGATGTTGAACCGCCCAAAGCCGCGAATGGTGTTTTCCGACCCATAGGTCGCATCGACATCAAGCCCAATGGTGTCGAACGGATCGACCGAGAAAAATTCCAGCGTGCCGCCCAGATTGTTGGTCGAATTCGCCCCGATCGAACCCGCGCCCTGCGACACGCGCGTCACGCCGAGATTTTCGGGCGCGATCGCGCGGCTGATGTGCAGGCCGTTGTTGTTGCCATAGGTAAAATCGCCCAGCGGGATGCCATCAAGCGTGTAGCCCAGCTGATTCTGATTGAAGCCGCGGATCGAAATGCGCTGCGACCATTCATAATTGCCAAACGGATCGGCCGACTGAAAGTTGACTGAAGGCAGCTTTTCAATCGCTTTGAGCGGGCTGGTACCCGCGGCCAAAATGGTCAGCGCCGCGCTGTCCAATTCCTGCACCTGCCGCGTTTCGCCGCGGCCATAGACGACAATTTCGGCGTCACCGGCCTCGGCCTCGGGAACCGGGGCGACGTCTTGGGCAGCGGCAGCGACCGGCACGACGATGGCAGCGGTTCCAAGCAAGGCAATGATATGCGACTGGATTTTCATATTGGTCTGGCCCCTATCAAAATTGCCGGTGCAGGCCCTCTGCACCGTCTGGCGGAGGCGGCGCTAAGCCCGCAGTGTGACGACACCAGTTGCAAATCGGGACGTAATGATGACGATTGAAATAGCAAAATGTGACAAGTCACCGCCGCACCGGCCAACCCCTTGTGTTGCAAAGACGCAACACTATCTTGTCGGCTGAGAAAGGGGCCAATCGTCCATGAACCTCGAAAAATTTACCGACCGCGCCAAGGGTTTCCTGCAAGCCGCGCAAACCATCGCTATCCGGCTGAACCACCAACGCATTGCGCCCGAGCATATCGCCAAAGCGCTGTTCGACGATAGCGAGGGCATGGTCGCTGGGCTGGTCACGCGGGCGGGCGGCGATGCCAAGGCGGCGCGGTCGGCGATTGACGCGCTGGTCAGCAAAATTCCCGCTGTGTCGGGATCGGGCGCGCAAGCGACGCCGGGGCTCGACAACGATGCCGTGCGTTTGCTCGACGCAGCCGAGCAGGTGGCGACCAAGGCAGGCGACGGCTTCGTCACGGTCGAACGACTGCTGCTCGCGATGGTGCTGGCCAGCGGCACGCCGCTGGGCAAGATTTTTGCCGATGTGGGCGTGAAGCCTGAGGCGCTCAACGAAGCCATCAACGCGCTGCGCGGCGGCCGCAGTGCCGATAGCGCCAGTGCCGAGGATCGCTATCAGGCGCTCGAAAAATTCGCCCGCGATCTCACCGCCGTTGCGCGCAGCGGCAAGCTCGACCCGGTCATCGGTCGCGACGAGGAAATCCGCCGCACGGTGCAGATATTGGCGCGGCGGACCAAGAATAACCCGGTGCTGATCGGCGAACCAGGTGTCGGCAAGACCGCAATCGCCGAGGGGCTAGCGCTGCGCATCGCCAATGGCGACGTGCCCGACAGCCTGAAGGGCCGCCGCTTGCTGTCGCTTGACCTGGGTGCGCTGATCGCCGGGGCCAAATATCGCGGCGAATTTGAAGAGCGGCTCAAGGGCGTGCTCGATGACGTCAAGGCCGCCGAAGGCGAAATCATTTTGTTCATCGACGAAATGCACACGCTGGTCGGCGCAGGAAAAAGCGAGGGCGCGATGGACGCGTCGAACCTGCTCAAACCCGCGCTTGCGCGCGGCGAGCTGCATTGCATCGGCGCAACCACGCTCGACGAATATCGCAAACATGTGGAGAAAGACGCCGCGCTGCAGCGCCGCTTTCAGCCGGTGTTCGTCGGCGAACCGACCGTTGAAGACAGCATTTCGATCCTGCGCGGTCTGAAGGAGAAATATGAGCTGCATCATGGTGTGCGCATTGCCGACGGCGCGATCGTCGCCGCCGCTACCCTGTCTCACCGCTATATTTCCGACCGCTTTCTGCCCGACAAAGCCATCGACTTAATGGACGAGGCGGCGAGCCGGATCCGCATGGAGGTGGAATCAAAGCCCGAGGCCATCGAAACGCTCGACCGCCGCATTATCCAGATGAAGATCGAGGAGGCCGCGCTGTCGAAAGAGAGCGATGCCGCATCAAAGGAGCGGCTAGCCGCGCTACAGTCGGAGCTCGCCAATCTGGAGCAGCAGTCCGCCGAGCTGACACAGCGCTGGCAAGCCGAGCGCGAAAAGATTCACGCTGAGGCCAAGATCAAAGAGGCACTCGACGCCGCACGCAGCCAGTTGGAGCAGGCGCAGCGCGCGGGCGACCTCGCCAAAGCCGGGGAGCTGTCTTACGGCACTATCCCGACGCTCGAAAAGCAACTCGCCGAAGCCGAGGCCGCGGCCGGCAACGCCATGCTGCGAGAGGAAGTCACCGCCGACGATATCGCCGCCGTGGTCAGCAAATGGACCGGGATTCCCGTTGACCGCATGCTAGAGGGCGAGCGCGAGAAATTGCTGACAATGGAAACAGCGCTCGGCCAGCGCGTCATCGGCCAGGCCGAAGCCGTGCGTGCCGTGTCGACCGCAGTGCGCCGCGCGCGCGCGGGCCTGCAGGATCCGAACCGTCCGCTGGGCAGCTTCCTGTTCCTCGGCCCTACGGGCGTTGGCAAGACCGAACTGACCAAGGCTTTGGCAGGCTTCCTGTTCGATGATGACACCGCAATGGTGCGCATCGACATGTCCGAGTTCATGGAAAAGCACAGCGTTGCGCGGCTGATCGGCGCGCCGCCGGGCTATGTCGGCTATGAAGAAGGCGGGGTGCTGACCGAGGCCGTACGCCGACGACCCTATCAGGTGGTTTTGTTCGATGAAGTTGAAAAGGCACACGGCGATGTCTTCAACATCCTGCTGCAAGTGCTCGACGACGGCCGCCTGACCGACGGGCAGGGGCGCACCGTGGATTTCACAAACACGCTGATCATCCTGACCTCAAACCTCGGCAGCCAGCATATCGCCGCGCTCGCCGACGATGACCCGGTCGAAAAGGCCGAAGCGGCGGTGATGGAGCAGGTCCGCGCCCACTTCCGCCCCGAATTTCTCAATCGGCTGGACGAGATCGTGCTGTTCCACCGACTGGGACAGCAGCATATGGGCGGCATCGTCGATATTCAGGTAGCGCGCGTGCAGAAACTGCTCGCCGACCGCAAGCTGACGCTTGATTTGACAGATGCGGCGCGGGCGTGGCTGGGGCGTGTCGGCTATGATCCAGTTTATGGCGCACGGCCCCTCAAGCGCGCGGTCCAGACCTATCTGCAAAACCCGCTCGCCGACCTGATCCTCAAAGGCGAGGTGGTCGGCGGCATGACGCTGAAAGTGGACGAAGGCGACGGCGGGCTGGTGATCCAGCCCGCCTGACGCTTGGATTCAGCAGGCACCAGGGTTGCGGCAATCGATAAATTTAGGGGCGAGCGCCTCCGCAGTGTCGCGGACATTCTGATTGCCCTTTTGCCAGCTTTCAGCCCATTGCTGATTGGTGCGGCACACCCGCGCCTTTTTCACCAGCGAGCCGGTTTCCTCAATTTTGCGGCATTTAATGAAATCGGGATGGCGCAGTTCCAGCCCCTCATTATGCGCGGCAATCTCGGCATTGGTCATCGCCGATGGCGGGCCTTCGGGGATTTTGCGCGCAATGGTCGGCACGATCCCTTCGCTGGCCAACGCAAAGGTTGGCGATGTGGCAATGGCCAAAGCCCCGACCACCGTGAATATGCGTCCAGCCATTTTCACGCCCCCGTTCCTTAGAATGACCGTCAGTTCGACGTCAGCGACTTGTTGGTCATCGCATCGATTGTGTCGCGCGAATTCTGGTTGCCGACGGCAAATGCCTTCTTCCATTCCTCATTGGTGCGGCACACCCGTGCCTTTTTCACCAACGAGCCGGTTTCCTCGATCTTGCGGCATTTGATGTAATAGGGATGGCTGGCGTTCAGACCTTCATTATAGGCCGCAATTTCCTTGTTGGTCATGGCCGAGGGCGCTTTTTCGGGCGGGTCGCGGTCGAGCGCTGCATCGTTGGCAAGCGCGAAAGAAGGTGCCAATGCCAGAAGCGCTAAAGCGGCGCAGGAGAGATTTTTCATGGATAGCTTGTCCTTGATTTCAGGCCGTCCGCAATCGTCCAACCGTTGAAGCATCGTTGGTAACATCTTGCCGCCGCGAATGACACGCCATTTTCGACGAATGACGGTGCTCAACCAGTAGGCAGCATGCTGAAACCGGTCGCATCGGCGGCCGCATAATAGGCCGTGATCATTGCCTGCTCGGCGGCGCTTAGGTGCGGGTTCCACACATCGCAAATCAGCACTGCACGCAATTCATCGCTGTCATTCCACGCTTCATGTTCGATCGTATCGTCAAAGGCGAAGGCTTTTCCTTCCACCCATACCCGCGTTTCGCCGCCGACGCGAAAGCCGCAGCCCGGCGGGACAATCAACGGCAAATGAACAATTGCGCGCGTGTTCGTCACTCCAGTGTGCGGCGGAATGCGCGTGCGTGGGCGCAGCAGCGAGAAAAAGGCCGAGGGGGATCGTCCGGCAATGCGCGATCCCGGGATTGCGGCCAGCGCGGCTGCAGTCGCCGGACAACGATCGAGCACCAACTGGTTGGGCACACCATATTCCCACAGGAAGCAAGCCCCCCAGTCGAGGCGGTTGTCGAGCCCCGACCAGATGCTGTCTGGCGCCCCTTCGCCCATGCGCACATAAGGGCGCAACGCATCGCCCGGGTCGGCGAGCAGCGCCTGCAATTCGTCCCGGATCGCCGCTGTCTTCGCCTCGAAAGCGGCGAACCAGGGAAAATGATGATCGTCGAAAAACTCGTCGGCGGGCAAAAAGGGATAAAATAGCCCCGCGCACTGATTCTGATAAACCGGTCGCCCTTTCAGCGCATGCGCCGCAAAAGCCGCGCCGCGCCGAGCGCTGGCCGGATCGGCGTCGGCAAGCATCGGCGCCAAAGCATCATCGACGGCAGCGGCGATGCCTGTGGTTGCGCGGGCGATGTAGTCGCGGCCATGCTGGATCAGCGGCGCAAGCGGCGGCGGCAGAGGATTAAGTCCCGCCGCCAGCTGCACCGCTGCGTTCCATGCGGCGAGCGCCGACGCGTTTTCCCCTTGGCGTTCGTGCAGTTCCGCCTTGCGCAGCCACGCCATGAAATCACGCTGGTCGATGGCAATGGCGGCCTCGAGCGCTGCGCGCTCGCCTGCGTCGTCATTTGCCAGCCGATAGGCCGACGCCAGATTGCGCTGCAACGCACCCGAGCGCGGGTCGGCCGTCACGGCTTCGCGAAAATGTGCGGCGGCGGCTGAACCGTCGCCGGCCTGCAACGCGGCCATGCCAAGCCGGTTGGCGGCGGCAGCCGCGGGATTGGGTGCAGGCATGATCATGCCCCGTGCTTGCCATCGCGCGCGCGGCTGGGCAAGGTCTAGCCATGGCATCCCGCCCCGATCTGAGCGCCATAATGCATTCGCCCGAATGGCTGGCGCACCGTTATGACGAGGCGCAGGACGCCTTTCAGTTCCGTCGCGTCGAACGCGCTATCCATGTCAGCGTGCCGTTCCTGTCGGACCAGCATTTGGGAACGGCCGATCCGCTGGTTATCCGGCGCGACGAGATCGAGGCGGCCTTGCCGGACTCACCGACCGCGCCCACCCATTTCCTGTTCCATTCGGCATATTGTGCGTCGACCATGCTGGTGCGCTTGTTCGACCAGCCGGGGCGCACCATGGGGCTATCAGAGCCGCAGCTGCTTAACGATATGACCGGCTGGCGAAGGCGCGGCGCGCCCATTCCCGACCATGCCGCCGTCATGGGGACAGCGCTCTCGCTGCTGGCGCGTCCCTTTCCGGGCGAAGCGGCGACCATCGTCAAGCCATCTAACGTCTTCGCGGCGCTGGCCCCCGCCGCGCTGGCGCTGCGGCCTCAGGCGCGCGCGATACTGCTCCATGCGCCGCTTAGGCATTTTCTGCTTTCGGTGGCGCGCAAAGGCCTGTGGTGCCGTCTGTGGTGCCGCGAGTTGTTGGAGGGTTATTTGCAGGATCGCTTTGTCCAGCTGGGGTTCGATCCGCGCGACTTTTTCCGCCAGTCGGACCTGCAGGTCGCCGCCGTCGGCTGGTTGGCGCAGCAGGCCGCCTTCGTGCGGCTCGCCGAACGCTATGGACCGCGCATCGCGACGCTGGACAGCGTCACCCTGACGCGCGATCCGGTCGCAGCGGCGGCCGCGGCCGCCCGCCATTATGGCATCGCCGGTCTCGTCTTTGCGGGCCATCCGGCACTGGGCCGCGATTCGAAGTCGGGGGCGACCTTTGCGACCGGTCAGCGCGACGCCGACTTGGCCGCCGCTGAAGCTGCCTATGGCGAGGAAATTGCGCAGGTGCTTGGCTGGGCCGAGGCGGTCGCCGACACGGCCGGGGTCAGGCTAGAGGGCGCCGCGCCGCTGTCTGTCTAGTCACTATAGCCGAATTTTTCGATCCACGGCGCTAGGATCGGCAGCACCGGTTCCAGATTTTCGGCATAAGGCTCCCACTGGCGTGTGCCGTCATACAGCCCGCGCCCGACCTGCGCGACGCTGGCGGTGCTGACACCGCGCGCCTTGGACGTCCGGTCAAAGCTGCGCACCGCCTCGCTCCATTCCAAACCGGCGAACGCGCACATCGCCTGCGTCTCGGCGTCAAAGTCACGCACCAACCGATGATAATCGACGATATGGACGGCCAGCGGCAGCCGTGCGAGCGCCATTTCGGTCAGCCGCATCAGCGCATCATAATGGCGCGCGGTGCGTTCGAGAGTCGTATATTCCAGCGTTTGGCTGCTCATCGCAAAGCTGGTCTTGAAACAGCTCCACACGACATCGCGCGGGTCGCGGCGCATCACCAATATGCGCGCCTGGGGGAACATGCGCGCAATGAAAGGCAGGCGCGTGCCCTTCATCGGATCCATATCCACGAAAGCGGGCGCGCGCAAAGGGACGCCCGATGCAGTCACATTTTCCCAATAGGCGCGGCGATATTGGTCGAGCTCATCTGCACCATATTCGGCGAAGCGCGCTAGGCCCGCCACGATTTCATCGTGCGAGCCCGCGATATGGTCCATGTCTGCGGCGGCAAAGGTCGGGCGCTCCTCCAGCGCGGCAACGCCGGGCAACGAAGCAAGGATGTTTTCGACAAGTGTCGTGCCCGACCGCGGGTAACCGAGCAGGAAAATATGGCGCTGCGCCGCATCGGCGGGCTGCCCGCCGGGGGCATCGCGCCAGACGGCGTCGGGGGTCGCGGTAAAGCCCGTGAGCAGCGCCTCGATGAAGCTGGTCTGATCAAGCCCGGAGCTATCGTCCTCGTGAATGGCGGCGAAGTCATCATTGGCCGCCTGATAATGTGCAAAAGCAGCAACATGATCCCGCTCGCGGTGGCGCGCATCGGCGAGCAGGCTGTGCGCGAAACTACGCTCAAGCGTCGGGACGCGGATGCGATCAATGAGCGGTTCGAGCAGGGCCGCGGCCGCTTCGGGGGCACCGCTGCCCAGTTCGGCGCTGGCCAGTGCGTTGGTAGCAATGGGATTAACTGGATCGATTGCCAGCGCGTGCTGCGCATGGCTGCGCGCGGCGCCATAGTCGCCTTCGCGCGCGGCCAGCGAAGCGAGGCCCGCGTGCGCGGCTGCGCTGCCGGGGGCCAGCTGCACGGCGCGCTGGTAACTGGCGCGAGCCAATCCGCCCGATCCGCCAGCGGCCAATATTGAGGCACGTTCCAGCCAGGCGTCGGGGTAATCGGGATGATGCCGGATGGCCTCGTCGCAGGCCAAGACGGCGTCGCGAAAGCGCCCCTGCCGCCGGTAGTGAATTGCGAGGCTCGTCAGCGTCGCCGGATTGCCGGGCTCAAGCACCTGTGCGCGCGCAAACAGCGCATCGGCCTCGGCGAATTCGCGGCGCGCACTGTGCTCCAGCGCCAGCAAAACATGGTCATAGGCATCGGCGGTGCCGCGCGCGAAGTTGGCGCGGGCCTCGGTTGCGGCGGTTTCGAGCGCAGGATCAATCACGTCGCGACAGGGCCGCTGCCACCTGCATTTGTCAAGAGTGTGCTGCGCCCAAAGGAAAAGGGCGGACCCGAAGGCCCGCCCTTTCCCAATTCAACAGTGCACGAAGCTTAGAACTTCAGCTTCACCGCTGCAGCATAACGGCGGCCCAGCGCGTCGTAGGTCGACGGGAAGGTGTTGCCGCTGTTGTACGTGGTCGAACCGATGGTGTTGCCGACGACCTTGGGCTGGTTGTCGAGCAGGTTCTGCACCGTCACCGTGAAGGTGACATTGTCAGTGATGTTCCAGCGGCCGGTCAGGTCGAAATAATGTTCCGCGCCAATGCGGCGGAATTCTTCCTGAACGGTATTGGCCGGACCACCATCGGCCGCGATCTGCGCCGGTTCAAACTCGACGGCATCGATCCAACGCCACAGCAGCGACAGGTCGAAATCGTCGAAGCTGAGCGTCGTGCGCTGCGAGAACTGCAGTTCAGGCTGGATCGAGCCAGTGAACGAGCAGTTGACGCTGTAATAGCCCACGCACTCGCGATTGAGCGATCCCGCCGCGACGTCTGCCTGATACTTCGAGCTGTTCGTCCAGTTGCCCACGAACGACAGCGCGAGGTCAGCAAAGCCGACATCGGTGTTGTAGTTCATAATCAGGTCGACACCGTCGGTGAACAAACGGCCAAGGTTGTTGGTCAGACCGAACAGACCGCCGGTGATCGACGGGTCACCGTCGAGACCGCCGGTGATCGGGTTACGGCGGATAACCGTACAGGCCGGGTCGGCCGCGCTCGCCGCCGTGATGTTACCGAAGCAGGCGTCGATAATGTCGCCCGGCAGCGGCGTGCCAAGCACGTCGGTGACCTTGATGTTGTAATAGTCAAGCGACATCGAGAAGCGCGGCGCGAATTCTGGCTGCCAGACAAAGCCCAGCGTCCAAGTGTTTGCCTTTTCCGGCTGCAGGTTCAGGTTACCACCAACGGTGATATTGGCCTGCGCCGCAGTCGGGTTGGTGATCGCGCCGATCGTGCCGGCCGGAGCGCCCTGTGCGATACAGATGGCGCGCAGGTTGGCGTTGGTGGTCGGAGCCGCACCGGCGCACGGGTCGACGCCGAGGTTGGTAAGGCCAACCGTCTGCGGCGTGAACAATTCACCGATGTTCGGCGCGCGGACCGCGCGGCTGTAGTTGCCGCGCAGCTTGAAGCCTGCACCGGGGGTCCAGCTGCCGCCGGCCTTCCAGGTGAAGGTGTCATAACCGCCCGCGCCGCGGATGCTGTAATCCGAATAACGCGCACCGGCTTCGAGGGTGAGATCTTCGAAGAAGGGCTTGTCCTGGATCAGAGGAATGACAAGTTCGCCATAGGCCTCATAAACGTCATAGCCGCCGTCGATTTCGGGGTCGGCACCACCGGCACCGCCCAGTTCGCCCGGGGTCTGCGCCAGCAGGTCCGAGGTCTGGGTCGCGCCATATTTGCGATATTCGGCGCCGACAGCGAATGCGACATTTTCGCCGCCGCTGATGCTCCAGCCGAAGTCACCCGACACGACGCCGCGCACCTGCGCCAACGTGGCGCGGTTGATCGACGTCGAATTGGCGCTGAGGTAATCGGCCATCGCCGGGGTAATCGAGCCTTCGGGACCAAACAGGTTAACGGGAACGCAGCCCGCCTGGCCACCCTGACAGGTGGTGGTGTTATCGGCCAGCGACGCCGCGCGGAAACGCGACTGCAGCGTGTAATTCTGGATGGTTTCCAGATTTTCCGATTCACCATAGGCGCCCTCGATCGACCAATCGATCGATTCGGAAATCGCGCCGCGAGCGCCAACGCGATAGTCAAAGAAGGTCGTCTGATATTCCGAGATACGGGGCCCAACTTCGACTGTGCGGCGGTTCAGCGTCACCGTCACCTGACGATAGTTGGGGTCGGTGCGGCCGGTTGCGGTCGCAGCGGCGGCGCATTCGGCAGGCGTGAAGCGCGGCGTGTAACCACCACCCAGCGGCGCGATGTTAAAGGCGCAGAACTGGTTACGCAGCGTCGCCGGCAGATAGGGGTTATTAAGGTTGATGTCGACCGTGCCGCCGAACGAACCCGACGGCGCGATGATGGTCGACACGGTGTTCTTCGAGAACATGCCGCGCGTGTAAATCTCGATATCGTCCGAGACTTCATAGTTCGCCGCACCATAGATGTTGAAGCGCTCGAACGGCACCTGGAACACGTTGTACGGGTTGAAGTTGAAGGTGGCGAAGGTGCCGACAGCCTGACCGGCCGCGTTAACCTGACGCACGCCGCCGTTGCCGTTGCTCGTTGCCGAGAAGGTAGTGGTATCGGGCGTGTTGGTGCCAGCGATCAGCGGGCGGGTGCCCGAGAAACGCGACGGAACCGAAGTGCCCGAACCGGCCTGACCGCCGGTGTAGCTGGAAATCTGGAAGCGGGAGAAATCGCGCGCGCCCTGATAGACCGGGTCCGACTGCTGGTAACCGATGCTCAGCACGGCATTACCGCGACCGTCGTCGAAATTGGCACCAATGGTGGCGTCAACGCGGAAGAAGTTGCCATCACCCTGTTCGGTCAACTGGTTCGAGGCTTGCAATTCGAAACCAGCGAAATCGCGCTTGGTGACAAAGTTGACGACGCCAGTGATGGCGTCGGCACCATAGGTGGTCACTGCCGCACCGGTCAGCGCGTCGACGCGCTCAATCAGCGCCAGCGGAATGTTATTAAGGTCGACGCGGCCAGCGAGCTGCGAGGGAACCAGGCGGTTGCCATCGAGCAGCACGATATTGCGGGTCGAGCCCAGACCACGAAGGTCGACGTAAGAAGCGCCGCCGTTGCCGTTGTTCACCGCCGAACCGATGTTGGCGACGATGCCCGGAATTTCGCGCAGAACTTCTTCAGCCGTGTTCGACTGCTTCAGTTCAATCGCGTCCGACGTGGTCACGTTGACCGGGGTCGACTGTTCCAGGTTGGGATTGCGGATCAGCGTACCGGTGACGACGATTTCGCCTTCATCCGTCGCTTCTTCCGCATCCTGCGCATAGGCAGGGGCCGAAATCAGGGCGATGCCCAGCACCAGCGGTGCGGCGCCCATCTTCAGCTTCGAAATTTGGGTTTTTTTCACAGTGCAGTCCCTTGCTCTGGTGGTTAAACTACCCGGATGCAAAAAGCGCGCGACGGTTTCGGCGCGCGCAATTCCACCCCGATAAGGTGCGGAGTGACGCTTGCCGGGGCAAGAGGCAAGGGAAAGCAGCGCAGACAAAGGCGTTTCGGCGGCCATTGTGACGGATTTGCAACAGCGCGGAGGCCGTGACGCAGCACCACTGCGTCAAACACGCGGCGATTGAAATAAAGTTACGCTAGTTAGGCAGCAGCGGTAACGGGTCAAGCCGCGCACTGCGCCAGCGCAGCCCCCAGTGCAGATGCGGTCCAGTCGCCCGCCCGGTCGCGCCGATCGCACCAAGTGTTTGACCCTGACGGACAATCTGTCCAGCCACCACATCAAGCCGCGATGCGTGAAGGAAGGCGCTGGTCAGCCCCATGCCGTGATCGACCAGCAGCAAATACCCTTCGAGCGTGAAAGGCTGCGCAGCCGCCAATACCACCACCCCGTCCGCCGGCGCGACAAAAGATGTGCCCGCAGGCGCAGCAATATCGAGACCGCTGTGATAGCTGCCGGGCTTGCCCTGATAGATACGCTGCGACCCGAAAAAGCCTGACAGCCGCCCGCGCACCGGCCAGATGAAATCCTGTCGCCACCCGTCGCTGGCCGCATTGGCGCGGCGCGCCGTTTCAATCTGATCAAGCTCTGCCGTCCGACGCCGGATAAATTCGGCATCGCTGGCCGCGCTGCCACGATAGGGCGCGTCAACATGCTGGATCCGCCAATTGCCCGGCGTGATAGTGAGCGTTGCCTCGATTGGTGGATCAACGCCGCGCTCGGCGCGCAATATGGCGGTTGGGCGGGCGTCGCGGTCAAAGGCGAGCAAGAACATGCCATCATCGGCAAGCGGCAGCGCCGCACCATCGAGCGTCAGCACCCTCGTTCCCGCCGGCGCGCGCGCGCGCGTTACTACCCCCTGACGCAGGGTCCGCTGCAGGACAAAAGCGTCGCCATTGGCGAGCGCGCGTTTGCTTGCAGGGGCCGCGAAGGTCAGGCCGCTAACGGGCAGCGCGATCACCAACGCGGCGATTGCGGCTCGCCACCGCCATACGCTCATCCGCGCGCCGACGTGGCGGCAATCATCGCTTCGGTGGCGATGGCGGCGCTGGCATAGGGTTCCTGCCGGTCCACTGACCAGTAGCGCAGTTCGTCGAGGGCAATCGGCTGGCCCGACACCGCGCAAACAACATGATCGCCGGGGGTGAGCACGCGAAAGCCATTGGGTTGATAATGGAGTCGCGCGGGGCGCTGGGTTGAGGCAACAAGCATGGTTTTTCCTTCAGAACTGAGCTCTAGCAACTTCGCGGCCGCTTGCTAAGCCCCCTCAATCACCGAACAGATCGGCTTGCGGCGCTGCGGGCGGGGCACGCCGCGCAGGGTTCGCCGAGCCAACCGTGCTGACCCTGACCGTGCCATCGACGAAGACCAGTTGCATCGCTGCTAGGCGTCGCGCGGCCGCGGCCGTGGTAACCAGTGCATCATCCTCGCTGCGCACCATTGCATAGCCGCGCGCCAGCAAAGCGCGCGGATCGAGCGATATGAGCAGGCGCACCAGCCCGCCAAGCGCGCCGCGCTCGCCCTCGATCCGCCGCCGCAGCAACGCCGGGCGCAGCACGCGCTGCGTCAGCCGGTCGCGCGCGCTTCGCGTAATCCCGCCCACACCGCGCGCTAGCCGTTCAGCCAATTCATCAAGCCGCTGGCGTTGTCCCGCATAAAGCGCGTCGCGGCGCGGCAGCAGCCGGGCGAGCGCAGTCAGTCGCTCGGTACTGCGCCCACGCAGTCGCAGCGCCGCCTGTAGTCCGCGGGCATGGATGCTGGCCAGCGCCGCCGCCAGTTCGCTGCGCACCGGCAGTGCCAGTTCGGCCGCTGCCGTTGGCGTCGGCGCGCGCACATCGGCAGCATGATCGGCGAGGGTCACGTCAGTTTCATGCCCCACCGCGCTGATCGTCGGAATGCGACAATCGGCGATGGCACGCACCACAGCTTCTTCATTGAACGCCCACAAATCCTCGATCGACCCGCCGCCGCGCGCAACGATGACTAGGTCTGGACGCGGCACGGCGCCCCCATTCGCGGGCAGCGCATCAAAGCCGCGCACCGCCGCCGCCACTTGGCTCCCCGCGCCCTCACCCTGCACCAGCACCGGCCAGACGATGACGCGCACCGGGAAGCGGTCTGCAATGCGGTGCAAGATGTCACGAATCACCGCGCCGGTCGGCGATGTGACCACGCCGATGGTGCGTGGCAGTCGGGGAAGCGGCTGTTTCTCGCGATCGAACAGCCCTTCGGCCCTCAATCGCGCCTTCAGCCGCTCAAACAGAAGCATCAACGCGCCTTCGCCCGCAACTTCCAGGCTGTCGGCGACCAGCTGATACTTGGACCGGCCGGGATAGGTGGTCAGCCGCCCGGTGGCGATTACCTCGACACCATCCTCGGGCCGGAACGCCAGCCGCCCCGCCTGCCCCTTCCACATCACCATGTCGATCAGCGCGCTGTCATCCTTGAGCGCGCCATAAAGATGCCCTGACGCGGCGCGTTTGGTCCCCGACAGTTCGCCGCGCACACGCACGCGGCCAAAACCGTCCTCGACCACGCGCTTGAGCGCCGCGGACAACTGGCTGACCGATAGCGCGGGCGCATTGTCGCCCGCCGCGCCTTCGGCTAACAGCCGCGCGGGCGCGCCATCAGTTTCGTCGGCAAAGGGATCGGACATTTGAAAATCCTGCTTATCGGTTCGGGCGGGCGCGAACATGCGCTGGCGTGGCGGCTGGCGCAATCGCCAAGCTGTAACCAACTGTTCGCCGCGCCCGGCAATCCGGGCATCGGTCAATATGCCCGGTTGCTGCCCATTGCTGCTGACGCCATCGATGCGCTGGTCGATGCCGCGCATAAGCTGGCCATCGATTTGGTCGTGGTCGGCCCCGAAGTACCGCTGGTGCTGGGCCTTGCCGACAAGCTGCGCGCCGAGGGGATTGCCGTGTTTGGCCCGAGCGCCGCCGCCGCGCAGCTGGAGGGGAGCAAGGGTTTCGTCAAAGACTTGTGCGCCGCCAATGCGATTCCCACCGCCGCCTATCGCCGTTGCACCAGCGCCGAAGACGCGCGCGCGGCGCTGCCCGCTTTTGGTTTGCCGGTGGTGATCAAGGCCGATGGGTTGGCAGCGGGCAAGGGCGTGATCATTGCCGAAAGCGCGGACGAGGCCGAAGCCGCTATCGCAGATATGTTCGGCGGCGAATTCGGTAGCGCCGGAGCCAGCGTGGTCATTGAGGAATTTATGGCAGGCGAAGAGGCGAGCCTGTTTGCATTGAGTGACGGGCACAGCGTCCGCCTGTTCGGCACTGCGCAGGATCATAAACGCGTCGGCGACGGCGACACCGGCCCCAATACCGGCGGGATGGGCGCCTATTCGCCTGCGCCGGTGATGACGCCCGAGTTGACCGACCGCGCCATGAAAGACATTGTGGAACCCACCGTGCGGGCGCTTGGCGCTGCAGGCACGCCTTATGTCGGCGTGCTATTTGCGGGCCTGATGCTGACCGATGCTGGACCCAAGCTGATCGAATATAACTGCCGCTTCGGCGATCCTGAATGCCAGGTGCTGATGCTGCGGTTTCAGGGTGATTTGCCACAACTGCTGCTCGGCGTGGCGACAGGGCAGCTGGCCAATGCCCAGCCGCCAGCCTTCAGCGACGATTATGCCTTGACTGTAGTGATGGCCGCGCGCGGCTACCCCGGGACGCCCGCAAAGGGCGGGACAATCACCAATCTCGACGCCGCCGAGGCCGACGGAGCGAAAATCTTCCACGCCGGAACCGCGCTCACGGGCGGCCAGCTCGTCGCGGCGGGCGGGCGCGTGCTCAACGTCACCGCCAGCGGTGCATCGGTCACCGACGCGCAGGCGCGCGCCTATGCTGCTGTGGACAGGCTCGATTTCGCCGATGGCTTCTGTCGCCGCGACATCGGCTGGCGCGAGGTTGCGCGCGAACAAGCGGAGGGTTGAGTTATGGCGAGCATTCCAACTGAATATTGGATTTTCGGCGCTATCGCGCTGCTGGCAGTGGCCATCATCGTGTGGCTGGTGCTGCGCGGGCGTGGCGGTGCAGCACCTGTGCTGCGACAGGCTCCCAGCGCGCCGCTGCAACCGGTGAAGCCCGACATTATCGCCGCCGAGCCCGCCCAATTCGCGGCCGTCGAACCTGCAACCACCTCAGCGCCGCCGCCTGCGGCGGCACCCGCCATCACCGCGGCGGCTGGCCCTGCTGACAAGCTGACGTTGATCAAAGGGCTGGGTCCCAAGCTGGTAACTATTTTGGCCGGCCTTGGCGTCACGCGCTTTGAGCAAATTGCGGGCTGGTCCGACGCCGACCTTGCCGCCATCGACGCGCAGCTTGGCGCGTTTGCCGGGCGTCCTGCGCGCGACAATTGGGTCGATCAGGCTGGCTATCTGGCGCGCGGCGACAAGGTTGGGTTCGAGGCAAAATATGGCGCGCTCGGAGGCGAACTATAGCAGGTCGGTTCCGACCTCGCGCCGGTCGACTAATCGCACCAGCAACTTGTCAATCTTGCGCCCGTCCATATCGATGATTTCAAACCGCCAACCCTGATCGGCGAAATGCTCGCCCTCCACCGGCAGGTGGCGCAGGATATGCAGAGCATGACCCGCAGCAGTGGCATAGTCGCGGTCTTCGTCAAGGCTGATGCCCAATCGTTCGGCCATGGCGTCGGCGGGCATCGATCCCGCGATCAGCAAGCTGCCATCGTCGCGTTCCACCACGAAAGGTTCGGTGCCGATATCCTGATCCGAGGCAAATTCTCCCGCAATGGCCGATAGCAGGTCGGCGGGCGTTACCAGCCCTTCGAAATGGCCATATTCATCATGCACCATCAGCATCGGCACATCGGCACGGCGCAGCGTGGTCAGCGCGTCCATCGCGTCGATTTGATCATGCACCACCGCCAGCGGCCGCATCAGCCGCTCTAAATCCAGCGGCTCACCGCGAAACAGCGCACCGGCAATGTCGCGCGCCTGCACAATGCCGATGATGTTATCGACCGAACCGCGCGCTACCGGCAGCCGTGTGTGCGGAGAGGCGAGCAGGGCATCGCGCACCGCCGCCGCATCGGCCTCAACATCCAGCCAATCGACGTCAGTGCGCGGCGTCATCACCTCGCGCACCGGGCGGTCGGCAAGGCGCACTACGCCGGAAATGATGGCGCGCTCATGTTCCTCTATCACGCCTGATTTGCTGGCTTCGGCGACGACCAGATGCAATTCCTCTGCAGTCAATTTTTCTTTTGAATCGCGGTCAAGGCGCAGCAAACGGAATACCAGTGCCGAGCTGCGGTCGAGCAGCCACACCAGTGGCGCCGCCGCGCGCGACAGCCAGGACATCGGCCGCGCAATGATGATCGCAACGGCTTCGGGCGCGCGCAGTGCCAATTGCTTGGGCACCAGCTCACCGATGATCAGCGAAGCATAGGTAGTAATAGCGATCACCAGGCCAAAACCCAGCGTCAGCGCCAAATCGTCACCCATCCCGAGCCAAGCCTGTAACCGGTCGCCCACCGGTGCGCCCAGGCTGGCGCCCGAATAGGCGCCCGCCATAATGCTGATCAGCGTGATGCCGATCTGCACGGTCGACAGGAAGCGCCCTGAATCGGCGGCGAGCTCGCGCGCCACCCGCGCGCCGGCGCTGCCCTTGCGTTCGGCCGCAACCAGCCGCGCTTCGCGCGATGAGACAATGGCCAGTTCGGACATGGCAAAGCCGCCGTTCAGCAGCACCAGCACGGCGATGATTGCGACATCGGTCCAGGGGAATGGGGTCATGCTGGCAAGGCCACGCCGCTGCGTGGCCCGCGTCGGTGAACGGCGTCCATTACCGCCCAATGCGGTATTTTGCCGCTTTTCGCAATGCCCGCGTTAAGCCGGCGGCTGTTTGCGGAACAATTCGCGGTCTTCCGGACCAAAGCCGCGGGTCCAGATCAGCCAGCAATAAACCGCCAAGATCAACGGGACCCCGATGATCAATTCGGCCCATTCGGGCAATTGCGTTGCGGCCCAACCCAGCACCGTCGCCCCTGCTGTCGCCCACACCAGGGCCCAGCGCAGATTGTTGATCGGCGCGCCGAGCAAATGTGCCAGCAACCTCGCTTTCACGAGCGAGGCAAACCCTAACGCCAGCAACAAGGCAGCGGCTACCGCGATCGCATAGCTGATGGGTGGCAGATTGAGCGAGCGCGCGAGCAAGATAAAGCCCACCGACAACAGCCCCTGCACCGTCAGCGTTGCGATGCTGATCAACAGATTGCGGTGGCGCGCGATATAAACCAGCGCCGCTTCGCTCACGACGGCCGTTGCCGCCACGGCTTCGGCGGCAAGCAAGAAAGCGAGCGCAGCATTGCCGCTGACAAATTCAGGGCCGACGAGCCCCATCACCGCCTCACCCGGGATGCCGAGCGCAAGCGCGACGCCGATCTGCGCCGCGATTATCCAGAAGCCCACCTGATTGACCTGCGCCGCAATCGCGCTTTTGCGCCCTTCGGCCAGATTGCGGGTGATCACCGGGCCCAAAATGGGTTCAAAACTGGTTTTCAGCTTTTGCGGCAACGAGGCCACCTGCTGCGCGATATAATAAATGCCGACAATCGCCGGGCTTGCGAACAGGCCCAAGATGGCGAGATCCAGCCGCCGCGTCGCCCATTCAATGGCGTCGGCGGCGGCGAGCGGGGCATTGCGCCGTGCCACCATGATCAGCCCGACGGGGTGCGGCCGCCAGCCTGCCGGACCGCCGTAGCTGCGGATGGTCGGGACCATCGCAGTCAAAAACGCCGCGCCCATCGCGCATATGTATGACAGGATCAGGCCATTGCGCAGCGTGACATAGGCAAAAACGAACGCCGCAATACTGATTGCCCAGGGTTCGACCACTGCACGCGCCCACACCGTTGCCCCGACATTAAAGCGATAAGCGCAGGCCGCCAGCGCGACTTCGGTGCCGGCGATGGCGAAAATGACCAGCGGCAACAGGCGGTCAACCGCGCTGATGTCTCCAGCCGGAAACATCAGCCACGGCACAGCGAACAGCAGCGCCGAGGCCAGCCCCGACACCAGCGCCGCGACAAACAGCCCGTCCCAGACCACCAGTCGCGGGTCAGCCCCGGGCTTGCTCAGCTGCTCGGCCAGGCCGCGTTTCAGGCCCAGCGTCGCAATTTGCGCCGCAAATTCCACGACCAAAATCGCATAGGCAAAGCGCCCCAGCGCTTCGGGTCCATACCAACGACCGGCAAAATAGAGGAACGGTAGCCGCGCAACCAGGCGCAGGACAAAGCCGAACACATTGGTGCGTCCGCCCTTCGCCAGCGCCGCGACATCGTCGCGTGCCGGGTCGCCTGCGTCTGTTACTGCCGTGCTGGCCGGTCCGGTCAAACCTTTTCCCTCAACGCCCCGGATGCTGGTCTAGCGGCGCGCCGCGCGCGGTGCAAACCGCTTCACGCCTTGACCCCCGCGCCGCGCACTGTTTCGGCATGCGGGTCGAGCGGCCAGCGTGGGCGCGCGGGCGTTTCAAGCCCATCGGTCAGCCCCGCTGCCAACCGTTCGGCCCCGGCCCAGCCGATCATCGCCCCATTGTCGGTGCACAGCCACAGCGGCGGCGCAACAAACGGCAGCGCATGGGCAGCAGCCAACCCCGTCAGCGCCGCACGAATCGCGCCATTGGCAGCGACGCCGCCGGCGACCACAAAGGCGGTTGCTTCGGGAACCTGCGCCAGCGCCCGCGCGCTGCGATCGACCAGACAATCGACCACCGCCTGCTGGAACGATGCGGCGATATCGTCGCGGCTATGCGCGCCGCTGGCCACGGCGCGCGCGACCGCGCTTTTGAGGCCGGCGAAAGAAAAATGCGGTTCGGCGCTACCGACCAGCGGACGAGGAAGCGGCACCGCGCGCCGATCACCGCTGCGCGCCGCACGCTCGACCGCCGGGCCGCCTGGAAAGCCCAAGCCCAACAATTTGGCTGTCTTATCAAACGCTTCGCCCGCCGCATCGTCGATGGTGGTGGCAAGGCGGCGATATTGCCCCACCCCGGCGACCAGCAGCAGTTGGCAATGCCCGCCCGATACAAGCAGTAACAGATAGGGAAAGCCAAGGTCGGGGTCGGTCAGGCGCGGCGACAATGCGTGCCCCTCCAGATGGTTGACCGCGATCAGCGGCTTGTCGCTCGCATGCGCTAGCGCCTTGCCTGTTACCAGCCCGACCATCACCCCGCCAATCAGTCCGGGCCCGGCGGTGGCAGCGATGGCGTCGACTTCAGCGAGGCTCACCCCCGCTTCGTCCAGCACCGCGGCGACCATTGGCGCCAGCCGCTCTACATGCGCGCGCGCCGCGATTTCGGGCACCACTCCGCCAAAGGGGCGATGCTCGGTGTCCTGGCTTGCAATATGCTGTGCCAGCACGCGCCGGTCACTGGTCACCAACGCCACCGCCGTTTCATCACAGCTCGATTCGATGCCAAGGATCAGCTTCATCGGTCGCGCCCTAGACCGTGCCGCCAAGCCGCGCTAGGCCCCACTCCCATGACTGACCACGCCCCCTTGCGCCTCGGCACGCGCGCCTCCCCGCTCGCCATGGCCCAGGCGCATCTGACAGTCGCGGCGCTGACCGCCGCGCACCCCGGCCTTGCCATCGAAATCGTGCCGATGACCGCGACGGGGGACCGCATCCTCGACCGCGCGCTCGCCGAGGTGGGGGGCAAGGCGCTGTGGACGCGCGAGCTCGATGCGGCGCTTGGAGAGTATATTATTGATTTTGCAGTACATTCTATGAAGGATGTCGAAACGCTGCGGCCCGACCAATTCTACCTCGCGGCGATGCTGCCGCGCGCCGATGTGCGCGACAAACTGATCGTGCGCAGCGACTGGAGTGCGGCGAGCATTGCGGGCCTGCCGCACGGCGCGCGCGTGGGCACCAGCAGCCCGCGCCGCGCGGCACAGCTTAAATCTATCCGCCCCGACCTCCAAACGCCATTGCTGCGCGGCAATGTCCAGACCCGGCTAGGGCGTGTCGCCGACGGCACGGTGGATGCGACCTTGCTCGCGGCCGCCGGGCTTGACCGGCTTGGCATGGGCGATGTTGGCTTTGCCATCGCCATCGAAACGCTGCTTCCGGCTGCGTCGCAGGGCGCCGTCGGCATCGAGTGCCGCGCCGATGACTCACGCGTCCGAACCCTGCTGGCTGCCATCGACAACGCACCCACCCGCGTTGCAGTCGAGGCCGAGCGCGCCCTCCTTGCGGCGCTCGGCGGCGATTGCCGCTCGCCGGTGGCGGCGCACGCCAGCCGGGATGCAGGCGGAAACTGGGTTTTGCGCGCCATTTTATTTGCCGAAGATGGCAGCGTACAAATTGCAGACCAGACCGAACTGACACCCGGAGCACCGGCCAAGCTGGCCCATACACTGCTTGCGAACGCTCCGTCCGCCATCGCCGCGTTGTTCAGCGGCGGCTGATGCGTCCCCTGATCATTGTCCGCCCCGAACCGGGCGCCAGCGCAACCGCCCGGCGCGCCGCGGAATTCGGGCTCAACGCGCTATGTGTTCCGCTATTCGCCGTCGAGCCGCTCGACTGGCACGCCCCTGACGTGAGGGATTTCGATGCGCTGCTTGTCACCAGTGCCAATGCGGTGCGCCATGCCGGACCGCAGCTGGCAGCGCTCGCCAGCCTGCCCTGCCACTGCGTCGGCGCGGCCACCGCCGCCGCCGCAGGTGCGGCGGGGCTGACGGTCACCGACATCGGCACCGCTGGGGCGCAGGCGCTGGTTGATAGCATGACGTCACACGGCCACCGCAAGCTGTTGTGGTTGACGGGAAAAGATCGCACAATGCTGCGCAGCGATGGCGCGCAGATCATGCCGCTGGTCTGTTACCACGCTGCCGAAATTGCCGACCCTTTGGGTTGGTCCAAAGCCGTTGTGGTGCCTGCTATTCTGCTGCTCCATTCGGCTCGTGCGGCACAGCGGGCCAGCGCTCTTGCCGGCGATGCCCGCAAGCATCTGATTGCTATTGCAATCAGCGATGCTGTGGCCGCCGCCGCCGGCCCCGACTGGGAGCAGCTGGCAGTCGCACCCGGCCCCACCGATGCCGATTTACTGGCAATCGCCGCCAAGCTATGCCAGACGCCGACACCATGAGCGGGCGCCAAGAAACCGTAGGGTCAACAGCAAGCGAGATTGTCCATGGTTGAAAGCGGCTCCACCGCGCCGCCGCCCGCTTCGCTCCCGGCATCCCCGACCCAGCGGCGCACCGCGCTGCGCTGGTATGTGCTGGGGGCCATGCTGCTGTTGCTGACCGGTGCGTTGGCGGGCAGCTGGGCGATCGACCAGCTGCGCGGATGGCGCAGCACCCCTGCGTCCGCACCCGCGTTAGTCGAACGCAATGCGAGCGACACGCCCTTGCTCGATGTACCCACTGCAGCTGTCGTCGGCCCGGCTCAGCCCGCGCCGCCTCCCACTGACCTTGCGACTCGGGTGCGTCTGCTAGAAGCACGGCTCGCCGAGCTTAGCGTTGCTACTGGTGGCACCGCAGGCAATGCTGCGCGCGCAGAAGGGCTGCTAATTGCCTTTGCTGCCCGCCGCGCGCTTGATCGCGGACTGGCTCTGGGAACACTAGAGAGCCAGCTGCGGCTGCGCTTTGGCGATGCCCAACCCAACGCGGTGCGCACAGTCATCGAGGTCGCCCGCACTCCGGTCACGCTCGATTGGTTGCAGACCGAATTTGCCAAATTGGTCCCGGCGCTGTCGGGCGGCGCCCCGGACGAAGGACTGTTCAGCGGATTCAGGCGCGAAATTGGCGGGCTGTTTACCTTGCGCGACGCCGACGCGCCTTCAACGCGCCCCGAGCAGCGCGCCGCGCGGGCGCAGCGTTTGCTCGATGCGGGGCTGGTCGATGCCGCCATCCGCGAGGTTGAGTCGCTGCCTGGTGCACGGCTTGCCGACGCGTGGGTTGTCGAGGCGCGGCGCTATCATGAAGCGCGGCGCGCGCTTGACCTTATCGAGACCGCGGCGATACTGACGCCGCAAGAAAGAGCGCTGACACCAGCCCCTGCGCGGCGCTGAACAACGAAGGATACCGACATGGCTCTCGCCGATCCGCAGCGTGTGACTGCTTTGCAGTGGGACGACCCCTTCCTGCTTGACGCGCAGCTCAGCGAAGAAGAGCGCATGGTCCGCGATACCGCGCGCGCCTATTGCACCGATGCGCTGCTCCCGCGCGTCACCCGCGCCTTCCTCGACGAAAGTTTCGACCGTGAAATCATGCGCGAAATGGGCCAATTGGGCCTGCTCGGCGCGACGATTGATTCCAAATATGGCGGCGCCGGGCTGAATTACGTCGCCTATGGCCTGATCGCGCGCGAGGTTGAGCGCATCGATTCGGGCTATCGCAGCGCCTGTTCGGTGCAGTCCAGCCTGGTGATGCACCCTATCAACGCCTATGGCAGCGAGGAGCAGAAAATGCGTTTTCTGCCCGGCCTCGCCGCGGGCGAACTCGTCGGCTGTTTCGGCTTGACCGAGCCCGACGCGGGCAGCGATCCTGCGGGCATGCGCACCCGCGCCGAGAAGGTCGCCGGGGGCTACCGCCTTAAGGGCGCCAAAATGTGGATCACCAATTCGCCCATCGCCGACGTCTTCGTCGTCTGGGCGAAGAGCGAGGCGCATGGCGGCGGTATCCGCGGCTTCATCCTCGAAAAAGGGATGAAGGGCCTCAGCGCGCCCAAGATCGAAGGCAAAGTCTCGCTACGCGCCTCGATCACCGGTGAAATCGTTATGGACGGGGTCGAAGTTGGCGAAGACGCGCTGCTTCCCGAAGTACAAGGCCTGAAAGGCCCCTTCGGTTGCCTCAACCGCGCGCGTTATGGCATTGGCTGGGGTGCGATGGGCGCGGCGGAGTTTTGTATGGAGGCCGCCCGCAGTTACACGCTCGAGCGCCAGCAGTTCGGCCGTCCGCTCGCCGCAAACCAGCTGATTCAACTGAAGCTGGCCAACATGCTCACTGAAATCGGGCTGGGCCTGCAAGCGGCGCTGCGCGTCGGTCGGCTGATCGACGAAGGTCATCTTGCTCCCGACATGATCAGCATCATCAAGCGCAACAATGTCGGCAAAGCGCTCGACATCGCCCGCGTCGCCCGCGACATGCACGGCGGCAACGGCATTTCCGCTGATTATCACGTTATCCGTCACGCGGTGAATCTGGAAACCGTCAACACCTACGAAGGCACGCACGACGTCCACGCGCTGATCCTGGGCCGCGCGATTACGGGCATTTCGGCGTTCGGGGGGTAGCGTAAGCCACCCCCCGCACCGGACCTCAAAACTTTACCGTCCCCGTGACAAAAATCTGCCGCGGGTTGCCGTAAAAGGCGGTCAGCGTCCCTTCGCGCCCCAGCGACGGCACCAGATTGCCCGCCGCATTGCGCGTCAGCACCCCGGTCACCGGATCGGCGGCGACAAAGGTATAGCCCGAGGTTTTGTATTCCTTGTCGGTCAGGTTCTTGCCGTGCAGCCCCAAGCTCCAGCGCCCACCTTCGGCAGTATAAACAATGCTGGCATCGAGGAGCGCATAGCCGTCCTGATCGAGGAAGGGGTTGGGAATCTCGAACTGATAGGTCTTGCTGCGGTAGGACAGCGTCGAACTCAGCCCCAGATCGCCTGATCCCAGTGCCGTTGCATAGGCGATCGTGCCTGTCGCGGTGATCTTGGGTGTATTCTGTACCTCGCGGAAATCGGCAACGTCGACGGGGCCGCGCCCGGCGATCTGCGTGATATATTCCTTATATTCCGCATCGATATAGCCGAGCGCGCCCGACAGCGTTAGCCCATCGGTCACCCGGGCGGTCGCTTCCAGTTCGACGCCTTGAAAACGCGCCTTGCCGGCGTTGGTGATGACCCCGCAAAAGGTTGGCAGCCCGTTCACAACACAGCCCGACGAGCCGGGGATCTGGACATCACTATAGTCCATCCGGAACGCCGCAAGTGCGAGGCTGAGTCGCCGGTCGAACAGTGACGCCTTGTAGCCGATTTCGTAGCTGTCGACCGATTCGGGGCGGAAGCTCAGGAAAGCGGCAATTTCGCTGTCCTCGCGAATGCCATTGCCGTTGAGGTCGGGGGCATTCACCCCCACGCCGCGCGGGTCGAACCCTCCGCCCTTGAAGCCCTGCGAAAAGCTGGCGTAGATATTGTGATCGGGGGTCGGCTTGAAACTGAGCGACGCGCGCGGGGTGAATTTGTTGAAGCTGCGGTTACCGGTAAAATTGGTCCCCGGTGCGCCGAACGGCACCCCTGCCCCACCGAACACTGGCGATCCGCCGCCCAGATAATTTTGCCGCAGGATTTTGGCTTCACGCTCGTCCCACGTGTAGCGCCCGCCCAGTGACAGGCTGAGCTGATCGGTGAAATCAAAGGTGAAGTCGCCGAACACGGCATAGGTTTCGGTATCGACCTGCGCGTTGGTGAAGGCGGTCAGCCCCGCCACGGTCGAGAACAGCCGCACGTCGAACGCTGTGTCGGCCTGCGCCGACAGATAATAGAAACCGACCATGCCGTTCAAACGCCCGGCATCGAGCAGCAGCTGAAATTCCTGACTGATCTGGCTGTTGCTATAGAGTGCGGGCACGTCGAGATCGACAGTCGGCAGCGCGTCGAAATCAATCGGCGAAGCGCTTTCGTCCTCGCGCCAGGCGCTGATCGAGCGCAGCGTCAGATTGTCGCTGAGCTCGGCGGTGACATTGAAGGCGATACCATAGGCCTCGACATCCTGCACCGGGCTGTTGAGCGCGCCGCGCGAATCAAACACATCGTCCAGCACCGGCGCGGCGGTGAATTGCGATGGGATCAGCCGGTGGCCGCCGCGCGGGTTTGATTTGTCGCGGGTATAGTCGCCTGAAATGCGGATCAGTACCGGCGCGCCATAACCGCCGAGCTCGATCGTGCCGCGCCCGGCCCACACATCTTTGTTGTAATTCTCGAGCCCTGTGGTCGGATTGTCGCCAAAACCGCCACGCGACAGCCGCGCGCCCGACGCGCCGATACGCACCACATCGCCAATCGGCGCGCTGGCGCTGATGATCAAATCGGCCTGCTTGAAGGTACCGAAAGTGCCGCGCAGCTTAAGCTCGGGCGCATCGGGCAGGCGGCGGGTGACATATTTGACCGCGCCGCCGATAGTGTTGCGGCCATAGAGCGTGCCCTGCGGTCCGCGAAGCACCTCGATGCGCTCCACGTCATAAATGTCGAGCACGGCAGCCTGCGGCCGGTTCAAATATACGTCATCAAGATAGATGCCGACGCCCTGTTCGAAGCCCGATACGGGGTCCTGCTGGCCGATGCCGCGGATGAAGGCCGACAGCGTCGAATTGGTGCCGCGACTGGTTTCGAGGGTCACGTTGGGCGCGACCGATTGCACGTCGGTGAGGTCGAGTGCACCGCGCGCCTCGAGCGCCTCACCGCTGATCGCCGTCACGGCGATCGGAACATCGATCAGCCGTTCATCGCGGCGACGCGCGGTGACGATGATTTCGCCGCTTTCTTCCTCGCTGGCCGCCACCTCGTCCTGTGCGGCAACAGGCAGTGCCACGAAAAACGTGCCGGATGCCGCTGCCGCCAGCAGCATAGCCTTCGAAACACGCGCGAAATCAGTCATCGTCACTCTCCCCTGAGCCAAATCGTCAGCGTTGCATCGCCGGTCTGATTTGCGCCATAATGAAAGTTGAACCGACTTTCAACTTTACTGTTGCGCGGGACTCGCTTTTTTTGGCAAGTGGCGCACAACAAGGGATCAGGGGTAGGGAGAAGGCGATGGCCACCAGCGCAGAAGCGGCGGCAAAAGCTGCGGGTATCAAGGCGCCGCGGACCGACCGTGGCCAGCGCACGCTGCGCAAACTGCTCGATGCCGCTGCGGTCGAATTTGGCGAGCGCGGCTTTCACGACGCCTCCATCAGCGGCATCACCCGCCGTGCCGGCACTGCGCTCGGCAGTTTTTACACCTATTTCGATTCCAAGGACGCAATCTTCCGCGCACTTGTGGCGGACATGTCAGGACGGGTGCGCGACCATGTCGGCCCAGCGCTGGCAGCGGCCCGCGGCACGCTCGCTGGCGAAGGCGCGGCGCTCGCCGCCTTCCTCGATTTCGCGCGCGAGCATACCGAGATCTATCGCATCATCGACGAAGCCGAATTTGTCGATCCGGCCAGCTTTCGCGCCCATTATGAATCAACGGCACGCCGGATTGTAGAGCGGCTGCGCAAAGGGGCCGATGCTGGCGAACTGCGCGCCAATGTCGGCGAGGTCGAGGCCTGGGCCCTGATGGGCATGAACGTTTTTCTGGGGCTGCGCTATGGGGTGTGGGACACCAGCGCCCCGGTCAGCACGATCGCCGCCTCTGCAAACCGGTTAATCGCCGAGGGCCTGCGCCAACGCGACTAACCCCGCCGCAGCCCGAACACCGCTTGTTCGGCACGCCAATTGGCCCCTGCTGTACGGATCGGCACACCGCCCGCCAGATACCAGGCCCCATCGACCACCAGCCGCCGTTCTTCAGCGAAACCCTTAAAATCGCGCACCGTCAGATGGTGGATGTTGGGCGTTTCATACCAGCTGACCGGTAGCTCGCGCGTCACCGGCATCCGCCCGTGCCACAGCAGCGACAATCGCACCCGCCAATGCGCGAAATTCGGAAAGCTGACAAAGGCGCGCGGCGCAATGCGCAGCAGCTCGCCGACCACCATGTCCGGGCGGTGCGTCGTTTGCAGCGTCTGGCTGAGTATCGCGATATCGAAACTGTCGTCGGGATAGTCGGCCAGATCGCGATCGGCATCACCCTGCACCACGGCCAGACCCTGGGCCATGGCCGCCGCCACATTGGCCGCATCAATTTCCAGCCCGCGCGCATCGGCCCCGCACCCGTCGCGCAGCGCCGCCAGCAACGCGCCGTCACCGCAGCCGACATCGAGCACGCGCGCGCCAGCCGGCACCTGCGCCGCAATCAGCGCCAGATCGGATCTCAGTCCGGCGCCGTTCACCGCACCGCCCCGATGAAGCCGCCAATCAGCGCCCATAGCTCGGGCGAATCGAGCAGAAAGGCATCATGGCCAAAGGGCGAGGACAATTCGACAAAGCTCGCTTGCGCTCCGGCTGCGTGCAGCGCCTGGACAATCCGGCGCGATTCGGCCGTCGGATAGAGCCAGTCGGAATCAAAGCTGATCAGGCCAAAGCGCACCGGCGAGCCGCGAAAGGCCTCGGCCAATCGCCCGCCGTGCGGCTCGGCGAGATCGAAATAATCCATTGCGCGGGTGATATAGAGATAGCTGTTGGCATCGAACCGATCGACGAAGCTGATCCCCTGATGCCGCAAATAGGATTCCACTTGAAAATCAGCGTCAAAGCCAAACGTCTTGACGTCACGATCCTGCAGGTTGCGCCCGAACTTCTCGGTCAATCCGGCCTCGGACAAATAGGTGATGTGCGCCGCCATCCGCGCCACGGCGAGGCCCTTGGTCGGCACTCGCCCACTGGCGTAATAATCGCCGCCCTGCCAATCGGGGTCGGCCATGATCGCCTGCCGCCCGACCTCGTGAAAGGCGATATTCTGGGCCGAGTGCCGTGCTGCCGACGCAATGATCAGCGCGCGGCCCACCCGGTCCGGGTAATGCGCCGCGAGGCACAGCGCCTGCATCCCGCCCATCGACCCGCCGATCACCGCGTGCAGCCGCTCTATCCCCAACGCATCGAGCAAAGCCATTTGCGCGCGTACCATGTCGGCGATGGTGACCACGGGAAGCCGCATCGCATAGGGCGCCCCGGTCGCGGGATCGATACTCGCGGGCCCCGTTGAACCCATGCAGCTGCCCAGCACATTGGCACAAATGACATAGTAACGGTCGGTATCGATGGTCAGCCCCGGCCCGACAACCCGGTCCCACCACCCCGGCTTGCCCGTGACCGGGTGCGGACTGGCGACATATTGGTCCATCGTCAGCGCATGACAGAGCAAAATCGCATTGTCGCGTGCGGCATTGAGCGTGCCATAAGCCTGATAGGCGACCACCACACCCGCAAGCTCCGCCCCGCCATCGAGCCGCAGCGGGTTCGGCAGCACAAGATGTTGATGCTCAAGCTGGCGGATTTGGGTGGCCATAAGCGGCGGGGCTAGGTTGCGGGTACGAGGGTGTCAATGCAGTGGTTGCCGAGCCTATCCTCCCCATCGCCTTGCCATGGGGAGGGGGACAATCCGCAGGACGGTGGAGAGATACAGGCGCCGCGATTGACAAACAGCAACAATGTCGTATTTAACCGACAATGTTTCAAGTCGCGCGCACTGTCGAGTTTGAAAACTGGCTTGATGGACTGCGTGATCGGACAGCGCAGAAACGCATTGCCATGCGCATCCGGCGAATTGAGACCGGACTGCTGGGCGACTGGAAGCCAGTCGGTGAAGGCGTCAGTGAGTTTCGCATCGATTATGGGCCGAAGTACCGACTATATTACACTATGCGCGATCAAGTGATCGTCATCCTATTGTGTGGCAGCACAGGGCGCGATCAGGATAGGGCAATAAGACTGGCGAAGGAACTGGCGAAAACACTGTAAGTTCATGCGAGCATTGGCTGAGCTCGGGAGGAAACCTAGTCTATTGGAGCAGTAAACATGACCCAACTGGTCAAAACGCCGTTTGATGCGGCCAAATATATCACCGAGGCGGACGATGTGATCGACTTCCTCAACGACGCGCTTGAAAGCGGGCACGCACCCTACATCGCGGCGGTGCTAGGCGATGTAGCGCGTTCGGAAGGGATGACCAAAATGGCCGCCAAGACTGGCGTCAACCGTCAGGCGCTATACACGGCGCTGTCGGAGAACGGCAATCCGACGCTCGACACATTGCTCAAGGTCATGACCGCGCTCGGCATTCAGCTGCGCTGCGAAGCCATTGATCCCGGAAAAAAGGCAGCCTGACCCCCAAAAGACCCCTTTCCTAAATCGCGCAATGCTGGCTTGGCCTAATGCACGAGCAATTCTCCATCCAGCGCAATCTCGCCGACGTCTGCTGCCGCCAATGCTGCGCTCTGATTTTTTCTTTTTTCTTTTTTTAGGGCGCGTACTTTGTGAACGTTGGAATAAAGTTGTGCTGGGCATCGGCCATAGTAGGCGCGCAGAAACAAGGGCTTTGCCCCGCGCCGCCGCTTGCTCTAACGCCCCTGGTATGACGAACACCCTTACCGCGCCCGTCCCCAAGCCCTGGATCATGGGCATTGCCCCCTATGTGCCCGGCAAAGCCAAGGGCGACGACGGGCGGCCGCTCGCCAAACTGAGCGCCAACGAAAACCCGCTTGGCACCGGCGCTGCGGCGCGCGCGGCCTTGGCGGCGGCGGCTGAGGATCTGGCCCGCGATCCCGATCCCGGCGCGGCCGAGCTGCGCCGGGCGATTGCCGCCAAATATGGGCTTGACCCCGCGCGCATCATCTATGGCACCGGTTCGGACGAGCTGCTGCACTTGGCGGCCAGCGCCTTTGCCGGGCCGGGCGACGAGGTGGTCTATGTGCGCTATGGATTTGCCGTCTATGATATCGCCGCGCGGCGGGTCGGCGCGACGCCGGTGATTGCGCCCGACCAGGATTATGCAACCGATGTCGACGCGCTGCTCGCCGCTGTCACGCCGAAGACCCGCGTCGTCTTCCTCGCCAATCCCAACAACCCCACCGGCACGCTGGCCAGCCGCGCCGATATTGCAAGGCTGCACGCGGGGCTGCCCGCCGACGTGCTGTTTGTTCTCGATCAAGCCTATGCCGAATATCTTGAGGAGGATGAGGATGATCATGGGTTGGCGCTTGCCGCCAGCGCACCCAATGTCTTCATCACCCGCACCTTTTCCAAAATCCACGGCCTTGCCGCCGAGCGCATCGGCTGGGGCTATGCCAGCGCCGAGGTGATCGCCGCGTTGCATCGCATCCGCGCGCCATTCAACGTGACCACTTGCGGACAAAAGGCGGCCATCGCCGCCATCAACGACGATGATTTCGTGAAATTCAGCCGTGACCACAACCGCATCTGGCGCGAATGGCTGGCGGGCGAGTTGGCGGCTCTGGGCAATCACGGGCTGCGCGTGATTCCGTCGGCGTGCAATTTTCTGCTGGTGCTGTTCGAAGGCGCGGTCAGTGCCGAGACTGTCTATAGGGGGCTGATGGAGGCGGGCTATATTGTCCGCTGGCTGCCCGGTCAGGGCCTGCCCCACGGGCTTCGCATCACCATCGGCACCGAGGAGGAAACGCGCGGCGTCGCCGCCGCCATCCGCGCGCTAGTGGACGCGGGCTAGGCCCGGATGACCGCGCCATTTCAACATGTCGCCATCATTGGGCTGGGGCTGATCGGATCATCGATCGCGCGCGCACTTCGCGCCTGTCTGCCGCAGATCCGCGTCACCGGCTTTGACGTCGATCCTGCGAACAATGCGGCGGCGCGCGACCTTGGCTTTTGCCATGACGTCATGGACGATGCAGCAGCCGCCGTGGCGGGGGCCGATCTGGTCATCCTGGCCGTGCCTGTCGGACGCATGACCGACGTCGCCGCCGCCATTGCTCCGGCGCTGGCCCCCGACTGCGTGGTCAGCGACGCCGGATCGTCGAAGGCCGACGTCGCCGCCGCGCTCGCCGGCGCGCTGCCGCTGCACGCCATTGTCCCTGCGCATCCGGTTGCAGGCACCGAGAATAGCGGGCCTGAAGCCGGGTTCGCGACTTTGTTCGCCGGGCGCTGGTGCATTCTGACCCCGGTCGACGGCACCCCCGCCCAAGCCGTCGCGCGCGTTGACGCGCTATGGACCGCGCTCGGCGCGCGCGTCGAGGTGATGGACGCCGCGCACCACGATCTGGTGCTCGCGGTGACCAGCCATTTGCCGCACCTTATCGCCTACACCATTGTCGGCACGGCGAGCGAACTGGAGGAAGTGACCGAGAGCGAGGTCATCAAATATAGCGCGGGCGGTTTCCGCGATTTCACCCGCATCGCTGCCAGCAATCCGGTGATGTGGCGCGATGTGTTCCTCGCCAACCGCGACGCGGTGCTTACCATGTTGCAACGCTTTAACGAAGATTTGACCGCGCTGCAGGCCGCAATCCGGCGCGGCGACGGTGCACTGCTCGAAGACTGGTTCACCCGCACCCGCGCCATCCGCCGCTCGATTATCGCCGAAGGCCAGGATGACCCGGCACCCGATTTCGGGCGGAAGCATTAATTCACCCGCTGAAACTAATCCAACAGCGCTTCCGGCGGATTGAGCGCGTTGATCGCGGTGCGAACCCGCTCCTCGGCCACCTCGCGCGGCAGCCCGGGCGCGATCATTTCGCCAACTCTGTAGGTGATGGTTCTGGGATATTTGACCCACTGGCGCGGCGGATTGGCGTCACCGCTATCAACCGCCACCGGGATGACGGGCACGCCCAGCATGCGATAGATCCCTGCAAAGCCGGCGCGCAGCGGCGGAGCCGTGCCGCGGGGCACGCGGGTGCCTTCGGCAAACAGCACCAGCGGACGGCCTTCATCCAGCGCAGCGCGCGCCGCCGCCAAAATGGCGCGCATCGCCCTTGACCCGCCGTCACGGTCGACGGGGATAAGGCCATAGAAGCGCGCCGCCTGTCCCCAGACCGGGACATTGAGTAACTGTTCCTTGGCAAACACGGCGGGATGCTTGAACAGAAGCGGTTGCTCGATCGTCTCGAACGCCGATTCATGTTTGAAGACATAGAGATAGGGGCCATCGGGCATTTCGCCTTCGACCACGATACGTTGCCCCAGTACGAAATGGCACAGCCAGCGGTGCCAGCGCGACCAGCCGCGTACGCAGGCGACCACCGCACGGCGTGAAAAGGGCATGGCAAGCACGGCGGCGATCGAATTGGTGCTGCTGCACAGCACAAAGCCCAGCCAGAATAGGGCCGAACGCATCACCGCGATGGCATAGCTCATACGCCAATCAGCCCGCCGGCCAAGCCCAGCAGAAACTTGTGATATTCGCGCACCAGCGTCCACATATCAGGCTGGCTGCGCACCGCGTCGGTCACCACCGTCGTTTCGGGATCAAGCAGGCGGCCAATCTCATAATGGGCGCGGCGCATATGCCAGTCGGTGGTGATCAGTCGGATGCTCTTATAGTTGCGCCGCGCAACCCAGCCTGCCACCTCGGCGGCGTTCGTGCGCGTATCGGTCGCTTCGAATCCCAGCGCCACGCAGCAATCGAACAAGCGGCGCGGCCGTCCATATTGCAGCGCCAGTTCGTGCGGTTTGACGTCGCGGTCGACCCCGCTGATCAGCAGCCGTTTGGCATCACCCGCCTCCAGCCGTTCCAGCGCCCGGTCGATCCGCCCCGGCCCGCCAGTGAGTACCACGATGGCGTCGGTCTTTTGCGGAGCCGCGGGCATGGGCATCAACAGGGCAAACCAAGCAAAGCCCAGCACCCAGCCGAGAATGAGGAGAGAGAGCAACCGCTGGATCATAGCATCATAGTCAGGGCGCGCAGCAGGGTGACCCGTGCCGTTAACGCCGCCAGCGCGATAGCGAGGAGTGGCAACATTGCCAAGAAAATCCACCCGCCCGCGCCGATGGCGGCGCTGGCACCGAGTCCAGCGGAAACCCCGGCAAACTGCCAGGAAAACAGCCCGATCAGCAGCGCCGCAACCAGCGCGCCCAGCAAAATGCCTTGCGCGCAGTCGATTGCAATGCGCCGCTGGAACAGGCGGCAAATCTGCGGGTCAGTCGCGCCAATCAGGTGCAGCATCTCAATGGTAGCAAAATGACTGCCGAGCGCCGCACGGGCGGTCATGATGACCACCGCTGCGCTGGCCAGCGCCATCAGCACGACCAGCGCTCCGGCTAGCCAGGCCAGGGTACGGATCGTGCTCGCCACGGGGCCGAGCCAGTCGGCGTGCGGCGTAACCCGTGCGCCGGGGGATGCGCGCGCCACCAATGCCGCCAGCCGCGCTTGCTGCGCCGCGCCGCTGCCTGCCACCAGATCAATGTCAATCAGCTCCGGAAGCGGCAGCGAAGCAATAACCGGATCGCTTTCGCCGCCGGCGCTCCCCAACCAGCGGCCCATACTGGCAATCACTTCGTCGCGCGGCACGGCGCGAACAGCGCTGACATAGGGTTCGGCGGCCGCCGCGCGGCGAATTCGCCCGGCCTCGATGCTGCGCTGCTCGGGGTTGGCGGTGACGACCTGCACGGTCACCCGCCCCGCAATCGCGCCCCCGATGCCATTGGCCGCGCGCGCCAGCGACAGCCCGGCGGCGGCGGAAAGCAGCGTCAGCAACATCAGCAAGGCCAGCACCCACGGCGTCGGCCCGCTCATCCGGCTTTGCGCCAGCATGGCGCGGTGCTGCGGCGGGACGCGCGGAATGATCATGCCGGCTGCCCCGTCACGCCTTGTTCGCCGGGGGATAGCGCAGCGCGCCGGTGGGGTCGGACAGGCGGCCCTTTTCCAGCCGCATCATCTGGGCGTTGTCGATCTTGCTGATCAAATGGATGTCGTGGGTTGCAACCACCACCGTTGTGCCCAACCGGTTCAATGCCTCGAACAGGCCAAGCAGACGCATCGCCATCTCAGGGTCAACGTTGCCCGTGGGTTCGTCGGCAATCAGCAGCTGCGGCCGGGCGATGACCGCACGCGCAATGGCAACGCGCTGCTGCTCACCGCCCGAGAGGGTTGCAGGCAGAGCATGCGCGCGCTCGCTGAGCCCGATCCACCGCAGCATTTCGCCGACCGGCCCCGCCAGATCATCTTCCTCAACCCCCGCGATGCGCAGCGGTAAAGCAATATTGTCGCGCGCTGACAGGTGCGGCAACAGGCGAAAGTCCTGAAACACCACGCCAATCCGGCGCCGAAAGCCGGGCAGCCGTTCGCGCGGCAACGCCACCACATCTTCGCCCATCAGCCGGACGATACCGCGGCTGGGCCGCTGCGCCAGATAGAGCAGCTTGAGCAAGCTGGTTTTGCCCGCGCCCGAGGCGCCGGTCAGGAAATAGAAGCTGCCGGGTTGCAGCACAAAGCTGATATCGGCCAGCACTTCGGCATCGGGGCCATAACGAAGGCCAACATGGTCAAATTCGACCATAGCGCCGCCGCCGCGGATGCGCGGCGGTACGTTCATCGGTTCGCTCCGACGCCGTAGATGGCAACGTCGGCAAATGAGGGCCCTACGGTCAACATCGCTGCGGCTGTTGCACAGCAAAGGGGGCAAGGTAAAGCGCCGAGCATCGAACAATCCACTGCCAAATTCCCGCGCCGCTTGCCAGATTCGCCGCGAACGGCTTAGAGACCGATCATGATCCTTGCCTGCCCGTCTTGTCACACCCGCTATGTGGTCCCCGATACGGCAATCGGCGCGGCGGGGCGCACGGTGCGCTGCGCCAATTGCCGCCACAGCTGGTTCCAGCCACCTGCGCCAGAAACGGTTGCGGCGACCGAACCACCCCCACCGCCGCCCGCGCCATCGCCTGAACCGGAAACGCCGCCGGACGTCGCAAGACCGGTCGAGCCGCCGCCGGTCAAGCCCGTTTCCGGCTGGACCATTCCGGCCATGCCACCCGAAGCGGTTGCCGAAGCCGCCGGCGATGACGGCAGGGCTGACGTGCCGCCGCCGGGGGCCTTTGCCGCCGCGGCAGCCAGCGCCGCGCCGTCGCCCGAGGCACCGACCGAGCCCGATCCGCTGCCCTTTCGCCGCCCGCGCCGGAATCCGGCGCGCCGCCTGACCATCATCGCGGCAGTAGCGGCAACACTGATGATCGCGGCAACCGCGGCGCTTTACTGGTTCGGTTTGCCCGGTTGGGCGCAAGGATTGATCCCCGGCCTCGCCAGCGAGCCCGATCTGGTTATCGAGTTGCCCGAAGCGCAGGATTATCGCGAGCTGGCCGACGGGACCATCTATTTCGCGGCCAGCGGGACGATCATCAACCCCACCGACCGCGAACAGCGCGTTCCGCCCATATTGGCCGAGCTGCGCGATGCGCAGGGCACCATCGTCTATAGCTGGACGATCAAGCCCCCGGTGCGGACCTTACCGCCCAATGAAAAAGCGACGTTTAGCGAGGCCAAACTCGACATTCCGCGCCGATCAACCCAATTGACCGTCAGCTGGGCGACGGGCTCGAACTGATCGACGCAGCCACAAAGGCAGCAAGCTCTGCGGTTTCCGCCGGGCTGAAGTGCAACCCCAATTTGGTGCGTCGCCACAATATGTCATCGGCACTCTGCGCCCACTCGCGCGTCACCAGAAAACGGACTTCGGCTTCGCTCAGGTTATGACCGAAATCGATGCCCAGGTCGGCGCGCTGATTTGCGCCCCCCAGAAAATGCTCGCATTCCATGCCGTAGCTGTGAAACAGCCGCTCGACCTCGCCATCCGCCAGCCAGGGATAGCGGGCGGTGAGCGCCGCTTTTGCTGACGCCACGCCGTCGATGCCGCATTCACCGCCGGGCAACGGCACGTCGCCGGTCCAGCCCGGCCCGGCAAGCGCAGGTAGAAAGGCCGCCAATTCGGCCACCGCGCTTTCCGCCAGGTGGCGATAGGTCGTGATTTTGCCCCCGAATATCGACAGGATTGGCGCTTCGGCGCCCCGTCCCCGATCGATTTCGAACCGATAGCCGCGCGTCGCGGCTTCGGGCCGCCCCGATCCATCGTCGATCAACGGCCGGATTCCGGCATAACTCCAGACAATCTGGTCCGGAGTCACCGGCTCGCTGAAATATTCGCTGGCGCTTTCACACAGGTAGGCGATCTCCTCGGCGCTGGCGCGCGCATCGGTGATCGGCCCATGATGATCGGCATCGGTGGTGCCGATCAGCGTGAAATCGCGCTCATAGGGGATGGCAAAGAATATCCGGCCATCGCGGTTCTGACAGAAGAGAGCGCGTTCATCCTGATATTTGCGCGGCACAACAATGTGCGAGCCGCGTACCAGCCGGGCCTGCGTTTTGTGAACAAGCGTCTGGGCATCGAGCAATTGCGCGACTGCGGGACCAGCGGCGTTGACCAACACCGAGGCCGTCAACTGCTGCTGGCTGCCATCGGGGCGCTGCATCGTCACCTGCCAATGGTCGCCGGTTCTTTCCAGCCCGATGACGTCGTGGCGCGGTAGGATGGTTGCGCCGCGATTTTCCGCATCGCGCGCGTTGAGCACCACCAGCCGCGCGTCATCGACCCAGCAGTCGCTATATTCAAAGCCCTTGCGAAACCGCGGTTGTAGTGCAGCGCCCAGCGGATCGTGCGCCAGATCAAGGCTGCGCGCGGCAGGCAGCCGTTTGCGCCCGCCAAGATGATCATAGATGAACAGGCCCAGCCGAACCAACCAGCGCGGCCGGATCCCCGGCACATGCGGCAGCACGAAGCGCAGCGGCCAGATGATATGCGGCGCGATGCCCCAAAGCCGCTCACGTTCCACCAGCGATTCGCGCACCAGAGCGAATTCATAATGTTCGAGGTAACGCAGCCCCCCGTGGATCAGCTTGGTCGAAGCCGACGAGGTGCCCTGCGCCAGATCGCCGCGTTCGATCAGCGCGACCGATACGCCGCGCCCAGCGGCATCGCGCGCGATCCCCGCGCCGTTGATGCCGCCGCCGATGACGGCCAGGTCATAGTGCGGCGCCATGTCAGAGTGCCAGAGCCGCGCCAAGCGCAGCGGTGAAACTGGTCAGCGTGGCCACCGCCACCGGCGCAAAGGGCCGCCAACCCTGGCCAAGCAGCAATTGCAGCTGCGCTTTCATTGCGGTTGCCACGATGGCCAGCAGCAGCAGCGCCTGCGCCCCTGTTGCCGCGCCGTCGCGCACGGGCGCCGGGATTTCGGCAAAGCTGCCCGCCACCACCACGCCCAGGAAGGCAAGAATGAACCAGGGGAGCTTGAGCGACACGCGGCCCCGTGACGCCACGCCTTCGCCTTGCCGCGCCAGCCACAGCGCCGCGAGCATGAGCATAGGCGCAAGCAGGGCAACGCGGGTCAGCTTGACGATCGTCGCTGTCTCGCCCGCCTGCGCCGACACCGAAAAGCCGCCACCAATGGCTTGCGCCACATCGTGGATCGACGCGCCGATCAAGAAGCCTGCCTGGGCATCGGTCAGCCCCAACTGCACGGCGAGCACCGGGTAGAGCGACATGGCGAGCGCGCTGGCGACGGTAATGCCCACCAGCGTCAGCGTAAAGCGCGACTGGTCGACGGCCTGTTTACCGATGAGGCTATAGAGGGCGAGCGCAGCCGACGCCCCGCAAATCGCCGTTGCGCCGCCCGCCAACAAGGCGGCAGGCTTGCTCTGGCCGAACAGCGGCGCGCTGGCGATCGTCACGATGATCACAAGCAACATGATGCCCGCCAATGCGGCAAAAGGTGCAAAACCCAGTGCGGCAAATTGGTCGAGCGTGATGCGCGCGCCCAGCAGCACAATGCCCCAGCGCAGCGCGGTTTGCGACATCAGGTCGAGTCCGGCGTGCGTGCGCCGGTCCTGCGACACAAAGCTGAGCGCAAGGCCGATGAGGAGACCCATCAGCACCAGCGGCACGGCATAATGATCGGCAAGCCATGCCGCCGCCAGCGCCGCTGCCGCCACCACCGCTACCCCCGGCCAATAATCGGCGATGCGGAGTGGCTGTGGGCCTGTTTCGACAAGCAACAGATCGCCGTAGAGATCGGCAACTGGCGGAATGGCAGGAGGGGGCAGCTTGGCCATGGCTTAGAAAGCTGGCTGTGCACCGCGATCGCGGCGGATTTCGGGCAGCAGCAGGTGCAGCCATCCGAGCGCGAGGAGATAGGACACCGCCGCAAACAGGAACAGGGGCATAAACCCGTAGCCGCCCGCAACCAAAATCCCGGTCAGCTTGACGATGCCTGCGCCGCCCATATTGCCGCAGAACGCCCCGAACGCCGTCACACGGCCAACCTTGGCACGCGGGACAACGTCCGTGATGGTCGAGAATATCGACAGGGAAAAACCCTGATGACCGGCCATCACCACGCCCATCATGATTGCCACAGGCCAGAAGGCGTTGATCTGGAGCACCAATGGCAGCGGCAGCACCAGCAGCGCCGATGCAAGCATCACCGATTTGCGCACCCGATTGACGCTCCACCCGCGCTCAAGCAGCCGCGTTGAAACCCACCCCGCCGCCAGCGCGCCCAGCGCAGACCCGGCAAAAGCGATTGCCAGCGGAACCGCCAGCTGTTCGGTCGTCAGGCCATAGGCCTTACGATAATAGTCGGCGAGCCAGAAGTTGATGAACCACCAGGTCGCGTCAGAAATTGCCTTGGCGATACAGATCGCCCATGTCCGCCGCTCGCGCAGCACCGGGCCATAGGGCGCCGCATCGTCGTTATAGTCGAGCGTTTCGTCTTCGGCTGCGTCATTGAACTTTATCCCGCGCGCCAACAGCAACCACGCCACCAGCGCCAGCAAGCCGCCGACACCACCAAAAATCAGCGCGCCGCGCCAGCCAAAGGCGTCCGCCAAGGGGGGAATGAAAAAGGGCAGCGCAATGGTACCGATGCTGGCAATCGCCGTGCCGACGCCAAAGGCAAAGCTGCGCTTGTCGGGCTCAAACAGCGTTGCAACGGTTTTGATGGTCAGCGGCGTCTGCACCGCCTCGGTGGCACCCAGGCCGGCCCGCGCGGTGATAACGTGCGCCATGGTCGTCGCCCAGCCGTGCGCCATTGCCGCGAAGCTCCACGCCGTCACCCCGGCAACCATCGACCGCCGCACGCCGAGCCGGTCGACGAGCCAGCCGGTGAACAGAAAGGATACCGCGGCGGCCACCTGTGTATAAAAGGCTAGGTCGCCAAAATCCTTGTCATCCCAGCCAAAATCAGCCGACATGTCGGGCTTTAATATGGCAATGATGGGCCGGTCCATCGCGTTGAAGATTCCCGCGATGCACAGGATGCCGAACAGCGTCCAGCGCAGTTGCGGGGTGAGAATCTTCACGGCCTCAACCTCCTATCATCGCTGCATAGCGGCGGGCAAGCAAAGGGCCGCCGGATTGCTCCGACGGCCCCATTGCGATCCCGAGGGCTTCAGTTTCCGCCAAAGCCAACGCGAAGCGTCACGCCGGCGTAGCGATCAGCGTCGCGCGGAATGTGAAGCCGCTGGCCCGCCGTCGTGTTGAGCAGGACATAGCTGTTGTCGGTGATGTTCCGCAGGTGGAAGGTCAGGCGATATTTGTCATCGGGATCGGAAAAGCCGAGCGAGGCATTCCAGATGCCATAGCTGTCAATCGGCCCGGCATTGCCCAGATCGGAGAATTGATCGCCGGTGTAATTGAAGCTGGTATTGGCATAGACCATCGCGCCGATGCCCAGACCTTCGAGGCTCGCTTCATAATTGGCGCCCATCGTCAGGCTCCACTTCGGCGCGAGCGGCAGGCGCGTGCCGTTGATCGCGCTGGGCGCGTTGGTCAACGGATTGGGGTTGAAGCGCCGCACCTTGGCATCGGCAAAGGCGATGCTGGCGTTGAAATCCAGCCCATCGGCAGCATTGAACAAGCCGTCGAGTTCGAAACCTTCGGTCCGTACCGAGCCGGCATTGGTCAGGTTGGTGATTACGGCGCCGTTCAGCAGCACAAAGTTGTTCGCCTGGAACCCCTTATAATCGGCGCGGAACACGGCGAGGTTCAGCTGGACGCGGTTGTCGGCCAGCCGCGACTTGATGCCGAATTCGTAGGCATCCGAGGTTTCTTCATCAATCGGTACCGCGTTGTTGGGCGCGGTGTGGTTGAAGAAGACGTTGAAGGCCGGGCCCTTGTAGCCGCGGGTGTAGCTGACATAGGTGTTGACGTCGTCGGCAACTTCATATTGCACCACGGCCTTGCCCGAGAAATTGTCATTGCTCGAGCTGCCTGCCGAAACGTTGGTGCCATTGCCGCCGCTGGCGATGGTGCCGCCCGCACCAACACCCGAAATGCCGGGGCCGGTGGCGGGAGCGCCGGTCACGCGGTTGAACCCGGGCGCGCGGGTGTGGACATAGTCCAGCTCGTCCTTGGTCCAGCGCAGCCCGCCCGTCACGCTCAGCCGCTCGGTGATGTCGAGCGTGAACTGGCCGAAGAGCGCAAAGTTGCGCACTTCGACGTCGCTGTTCGAAATGGCGGTCGGGAACAGCGTGTTGACCGTGTCGTTGAGGTTGCACGGCGTCGCGCCGGTGACGGGATCAACCGGCAGCGTCGAGGTAGCGCAGGTGATGTCGTCGCGGCGGAACTTCTGGTTATTGTCCGAACGCCAGTAGAAGGCGCCGGCCTGATAGCGGAAGGGCAGCGCCTGATCCGAGGCGAGCCGTGCCTCAACGCTATATTGGTCGGTTTCGACCGAGCCATGGTCGTGCAGCTGTGCGGTGCCGACAATCGCGCGCGGCAGGAAGTCGCCTTCGCGGAACTCGACGTTACGCCAGTTGCGATAGCCACCGATCAGCGTGAAAGTGTGGCTTTCGAACACGTCGAAATCCCCCTGCGCGGTCAGGCTCCACTGGCGGTCCTGCGTGCGGGTGGTGAGGTTATGATTGACGAAACGCTCATTCTCGCCGCGGAAAATGCCGCTGGCAATGTTGAGGCCGGGCAGGTTCAGCTCGCGGTTGAGCACCGCACCGCGCGTCACCCCGGTGATTTCGGCGCAGCAATCATCATTGGCGCGGAAACCGTCGGCAATCAGCCGCAGCTTCGCCCCGTCGCCTTCCCAGTCGACGATCGCGCGCGCGCCATAACGTTCATAGCCATTGACGTCCTCACCCGTGAATACATTGGTGATGTGGCCCTTGAAGCTGCCGTAAAAGCCGGTGACCCGCGCGGTCAGATTCTCGGCAAGCGGCCCTGCGACGGTCAGGCGGCCACGATATTCGCCGCCTTCATAAGCGCCCAGATTAGCCTCGCCTTCGAATGTGTCGCTGCCACCTTTGGAGATGATACTGACCAGACCGGCCGAGGCGTTCTTGCCAAACAGCGTGCCTTGCGGTCCGCGCAACACTTCGATGCGGTCGATATCAACCAGGTCCGAAAAGGCCTGCCCCGAACGCGACAGCACAATGCCGTCGACCACGGTTGAAACGCTGGGTTCAGCCGCAATCGAGAATGTGATGGTGCCGACGCCGCGCAGGAAGATGGCGCTGTTGGCGCTGGTCGTGCCCTTGCGGAAGGTGACCGACGGAACGAGATCGCCGATATTTTCCAGACTGGTCGTGCCTGCCGCCTCCAGCGCGTCGCCGGTCACCGCGGACACCGCGATCGGCACGTCCTGCACATTTTCAGCGACCTTGTTGGCGGTCACAATAATCTCTTCGACCTGTGCCATTGCCGGGGTCGCGACGGCCAGCGCGGCCAGCGACGCACCAGCCGCGAAGCGGCGCACTGTCATCGCTGTCATGTGGCGCGATGCTCGAGCGGGAGTTGCAGGCAAATTGATCATGGGTCGTCCCTCCTGAAATTCGCTATAGTTATTTGATTTTCCTGCATAGTTAGGAAATTCGTTGCGAAACTGGCGCAAGGAATAGGTGAAAGTCGTGGCGCATGTCAATCTTGCGTCAGTCAGATTCAGCTGTATTGTGTCATCGTTGTCACACCCGTCCACGGCCGCCAACGCGAGGGGATCTGATTCCGCAATGCTAGAGTTTTGCTGGATCGATGGGGGATTGGAACTCCGCGCCGTGGGCAGCATGCGCCCCATGTTTCAGCACCACCCCGACAGGCCGGCGCTGACGGTCGGCAGCGGTACCGCCGACGTTATCATGGTCAATGGCAATTTCCGGATGACCGACCAGTCGGAAACCAGCCTTGCCCTTCGTCACGCGCGCCCCGCCGGTAAGGACAGCATCGAATTTGCCGTCGATCCTGGCAGTGCGCCGCTGATCCGTCTGACCATCGACGGCATACGGCTGGCGGTGACCGCGCTCGGCCCCGCGCTCAATCGCTGGAAACTACGCTTGCCCGCCGCCGCCGACGAGCAAATCTGGGGCTGCGGCGAACAAATGTCCTATTTGGGCCTGCGCGGCCGCCGCTTTCCGCTGTGGACCAGCGAACCCGGCGTCGGGCGCGACAAAGCCCGGGAAATCACGCGGATCATGGACGATTTCGGCATGGCCGGGGGCGATTATTGGACCACCAACTATCCGCAGCCGACCTTCCTTTCGTCGGAAGGCTATGCGCTGCATGTCGATTGCGACGCCTACCAGCTCTTCGACTTTACCGCCGATGATGCCCATGTGCTGGAGGCTTGGGCGATCCCGCAGGCCATTGAGTTCACACTTGGCGCCCCCGCCGAGCTGGTCGCGCAGCTGTCGGCGCGCTTCGGGCGGCAGCCGATGCTGCCCGACTGGGCCATTAGCGGCGCGATCGTCGGGCTGAAGGCCGGCGACGCCAGCTTTGCGCGCTTCGATGCCATCCGTTCCGCCGGTGCCGCGCTCAGTGGCCTGTGGTGCGAGGATTGGTGCGGCATCCGCGAGACCAGCTTCGGCCGCCGGCTGTTCTGGGATTGGCAGTGGAACCCCGGGCGTTACACCGATCTGCCCGCCCATATTGCCGCGCTAAAGGCCGGGGGCATTGGCTTTCTGGGCTATACCAACCCCTATCTGGCGGTCGATGGCCCGCTTTATCATGAAGCGAAAGCGGCGGGCTATCTGGCGCTGCGGCAGGACCGCGATGTGCCCTATGACGTCGATTTCGGCGAGTTTCTGGCGGGCGTGGTCGATTTCACCAATCCCGCAGCCGCCGCCTGGTTTGCGGAACGCATCATCGGGCGCGAAATGCTGGACTTCGGACTGATCGGCTGGATGGCGGATTTTGGCGAATATCTGCCCACGGACCTGCGCCTGCATGACGGGTCCGATCCGCTGGAGGCGCACAACCGCTGGCCGGTGCTATGGGCGAAGGTCAACGCCGATGCGCTCGCCAGCCGGGGCATGACCGGTAAGGCGGTGTTTTTCATGCGCGCGGGCTGGACCGGGGTTGGCGCACATTGTCCGTTGCACTGGGCGGGCGATCAGCTCGTTGATTTCTCGCGCCACGACGGCATCGGCACGGCGATTACCGGCGCATTGTCGGCCGGGCTGGTCGGCAACGCTTGGCACCATGCCGATTGCGGCGGTTACACCAGTCTGCACGGCATCGTCCGGACGGCGGAACTGCTGCACCGCTGGTTCGATTTTTGCGCCTTCACCCCGGTCATGCGAACGCATGAAGGCAACCGGCCCGACGACAATCTGCAAATCGATTCAACAGCCGAACTGCTCGGCCATTTCGCGCTGATGACGCGGCTGCACGCCGCGCTCGCGCCCTATGTCCGCGCGGCTGGGGCCGAGGCGGGCATGACCGGATTGCCGCTGATGCGCGCGCTGTTCCTGCATTATCCCGATGATCGGGCGACCTGGGACCTCTTCGACCAGTATCTTTATGGCCGCGATCTGCTGGTTGCACCGGTGGTGAACGCGGGCGCGGCGGGGCGCGATGTCTATCTGCCCGCCGACGACTGGCTGGATTTCTATAGCGGCACGCAGGTAGCGGCGGGCGAGCGCCACGTCGTCGCACCGATTGGCAAACCGCCGGTGTTCGTCCGGGCCGCCGCCGCGAAGTGCGCCGATCTGCTGGCCATCGGGCGCGCGCATGCCGCTGCCGCCGAGGCGCTGGCATGAGCCCTGGTCCACGCCCTGGCAACGAACGCGCGTCCATCCGCGCCGTGGCGGCACGCGCGGGCGTGTCCGTAAAGACCGTGTCGCGCGTCATCAACAACCACCGCTATGTCACCGCCGACACGCGCGCGCGGGTCGAGGCGGCAATTAAGGCGCTGGGCTTTCGCCCCAGCATCGCCGCACGCAGTCTGGCGGGCACCCGTTCGGGGCAAGTCGCGCTGCTCTATGACAATCACAGCCCCTATTATATTCACCAGATCCAAGAGGGATGCTGGGCGCGGGCGCAGGCCGGGGACATTCGTTTGCTGGCGCAGCCGGTCGATGTCGCGGACCCGCAGGTGGGCGAAAAGGTGCGAGGATTAATCGCCGAAACGCACGTCGACGGCATCATATTATCCTCGCCCGTCACCGATTGCCCCAAGGTGCTTGCAGCGCTCGAGGAACAGGGCATCGCCTTTGTCCGCATTTCGCCAGGCACCAACCATGCGCTGACCTCGTCGGTGTTCATGGACGACACGCAGGCGGCGGACGATATGACGACGCACCTTATCAACCTCGGCCATCGCCATATCGGCTTTATCATCGGCCATCCGGGGCATATGGCGAGCGACCAACGCCTGTTTGGTTATCGCCGCGCGCTCGACCGCGCCGGCATTGCCTATGAACCGGCTCTCGTGGTGCCCGGGGCGTTTGATTTCGACAGCGGCGTCGCTGCCGCCCGCGCGCTGCTCGACCTGGCCGAACCACCCACGGCCATTTTCGCCAGCAATGACGATATGGCCGCCGGGGTGCTGGCGGTGGCGCATCGGCGCGGGATCACGATTCCCGACGACCTGTCGGTGGCGGGGTTCGACGACACCACCCTTGCGCGCGTCGTGTGGCCCCCCCTTACCACCATCCGCCAGCCGGTACGCGAGCTCGCATTCACCACCGCCGACATCTTGCTGCGCGGCGAAGACGGGGTCGAGCATCAGCGGCTGGGCCATGACCTGATCATCCGCGATTCGACCGCACCGCCGCCGAGCGGCACCAAGGTCGCCAAACCAGCCACAAGGACGATAACAACGTGAGCGAAACCTTCCCGCCCCTCGCCAGCCAGTTGCTGCCCGCACCCGCACCCGTGGCGATCGGGCCCGACGGCCCCGCCGTTGCCCCCATCGCGTGGGGCATGTGGCGCTTTGCCGGACAAAGCGAGGCCGCAGCGCAGGCGCTGGTCGAAGCCGCGCTGGACGCCGGCATCACCCTGTTCGACACAGCCGATATCTATGGCTTCGGCGAGCAGGGTTTTGGCGAGGCGGAGGCATTGCTTGGGCGCGTCTTCGCCGCCAGCCCGGGCCTGCGCGACCGCATGGTGCTGGCGACGAAGGGCGGGATCACGCCGCCCATGCCCTATGATTCGAGCGCGGCGTGGTTGACCCGCGCCATCGACGACAGCCTTACCCGGCTGCAGGTCGAGCGCGTGGAGCTGTGGCAGGTGCATCGGCCTGACATCCTCACCCACCCGCAAGAGGTCGCGCGCAGCCTTGAGACGGCGCATGCAGCAGGCAAAATTGGCGCCATTGGCGTGTCCAATTTCACCCCGGCGCAGATTGAAGCGCTGGCGCATTTCCTTGACCTTCCGCTCGCCAGCAACCAGCCCGAATTCTCGCCGCTGTTCCTGGGCCCGCTGGTCGACGGGCAGTTCGATCTCGCGATGCGGATGGGGATGGCGACCCTTGCCTGGTCACCCCTTGGCGGCGGGCGCATCGCGGCCCCCACCAACGCGCGTGAAGAGGCGGTCGCGGCGGCACTTGACCGCGTCGCGGCGGCGCAAGGCGTGTCGCGTACCACCGCCGCCTTTGCGTGGGTGATGGCGCATCCGGCGCGGCCGATACCGATCATCGGGTCGCAAAATGCCGGCCGGATCCGCGAGGCCGCAACCGCGACCCAGGTTCGCTGGACGCGCACCGACTGGTATAATGTGCTCGTTGCTGCGAGAGGAGAACCCCTGCCATGACCGACACCTTGCCGCCGTGCGAAGTCAGCTGGTTTTCGGCGCTGTGCGATGATGACTATGAATTTCTGGGTGTGCCCGACCCCGCGCTCGCCTCGAGCTGGGAGCATTGCCGCAACATCGTGCTGACCGCCGACAAATGCGGCTATGACAATATCCTGTTGCCCTCGGGCTATGCGCTGGGGGTCGATACCACGGTGTTCGCGGCCGCCATCGCGCCGCTGGTGAAGCAGATCCGCTTGCTGATGGCGGTCCGGATTGGCGAGGATTGGCCACCGCAGCTCGCCCGCCGCATCGCGACGCTCGACCGCATTTTGGGCGGGCGCCTGACCGTCAACATCATCTCGTCGGACCTGCCCGGCGAGACATTGGACGGTGGCCCGCGCTATCAGCGCACCGTTGAGGCGATGCAGATCCTCAAAATCCTGCTCAATGGCGAACATCTTGATTATCAGGGTGAATTCTACAAGCTGAAGCTCGATCCGCCGCGCATCTCCACGGTTTCGGGCAAATGCCCGCCGCTCTATTTCGGCGGCCTGTCACCCGTCGCGCGCGATGCCGCCGCCGCAGCCGCCGACGTCTATCTGATGTGGCCCGACACGATGGACAAGGTCACCGAAGTCGTCGCCGACATGAAGGCGCGCGCCGCCGCCAAGGGGCGCAGCCTGAAATTCGGTTACCGCGCGCATGTGATCGTGCGCGAGACCGAGGCCGAAGCGCGCGCCTATGCCGACCGGCTGCTGTCCAAACTCGACGCCGAAGCGGGCGAGGCGATCCGCAACAAGAGCCTCGACGCCGCCAATTTCGGCGTCCAGCGCCAGGCAGAATTGCGCAGCGCAGCGGGCGGCGACGGCTTTGTCGAGGACAATCTGTGGACCGGTATCGGCCGCGCGCGATCGGGCTGCGGCGCGGCGATTGTCGGCGATCCCGACCAGGTGCTCGCCAAAATCAACGCCTATCGCGCGGTGGGAATGGAGGCGTTCATCCTGTCAGGCTATCCCCACGCCGCCGAATGCGACCTGTTTGCAAGGCATGTGCTGCCAAGGCTGAACCACGGCAAGCTTGAAGCCTGAAGGAAGCGCTGCTACGGCCGCGCTTCGGCGAAGCACCCGTAGCTCAGCTGGATAGAGCGCTGCCCTCCGAAGGCAGAGGTCACAGGTTCGAATCCTGTCGGGTGCGCCATTTTTTTCCGTAAGACCAGCAAGCGCTACGCAGGTCTTTATGTATCATGCACTCTACATGGCGAGCAGGACTGATCCTCAGGGCTTCCTAGCAACCGCCAACTGCATCAACATTGCTTCATGCAACCTTTCATGCAACCCGTAGCATGGGAGATGATCAATTGAGGGCAGAGACACAAGCAATGAAACCGCCACGACAGTTCTCCCTCTTTGAGTTCGACCATGAGCCAGACATCGAAGAGACGAAAAGCCGCTCGCGACCTGTTGGCAAATTCAGCAACTTCGTCGTTTATGTCGATGAAAGTGGCAATCACGGGATGCAGAATGTCGATCCCGATTATCCGCTTTTTGTACTCGCATTCTGCATTTTCTACAAAAAGCATTATAGCGAAAAGGTGGTGCCAGCCCTCCAAAAGTTCAAGTTCAATCATTTCGGCCATGACATCATCATTCTGCATGAACGTGACATCAGGAAGGAGAAAGGCCCGTTTAAACTTGCAAGCGCTCGACATAGAAATGAATTCTTGGGCGAGCTTACGGACATTATTGACCGTAGCAACTTCATTCTCGTTTCATGCGTGATCGACAAAACTAAATTGCAACAACTCGATCCGGAATCGGCAAATTTGTACCATTTGGCGCTCGGTTTCTGCCTCGAGACCCTTTACGAATTTATGGAGGAAAAGGGACAGGCCGACAAGCGAACACACGTGATCTTTGAATGTAGGGGGAAAAACGAGGATCGCGATCTTGAGCTTGAATTTCGACGCATTTGCGCGGGCGCGAACAAACGAGAGACCGTTCTTCCCTTTGACGTAGTGATGGCCGACAAAAAGGCGAACTCCGCCGGCCTTCAGCTTGCTGATCTCGTAGCCCGCCCAGTAGGATTGCATGTTCTCCGGCCGATGCAAACAAATCGAGCCTTCAATATTTTAAAACGCAAATTCTTCTGCAGCGGCGGACGACCAAATGTCGGGACTGGATTTCAGGATTGGGGCCTCAAAATCTACCCATCCCAATAAGCGAATAGCCTCGATGAAACTCACCGAGGCTATGACGCCGACCGAGATCCCCCAGTCCACTTAGCAAAATCACTATGGCCCAAATCGACTCGAAACGCAACTGATTTTTCGGCAACCGGACTCATTTTTTCCCGAGAGTCAACCCTTGGCATACAGGCGCTGATTCTGCGCAAGATTTCAGAAACCTGCTCCAATATTTCAATAACAATCCACCACGCGCGCGCCGTCGCGGCGGGACGCGCTGTGCGTGACGAGCGGGGCCGGATCGCCGATGCTGCGCTGGCCCATCCGCGTCACCTTGACCGGGCGCAGGATGCGCGCGCGGGCGATGCCGACGGCGCTGACGGGGGCGGCGGGGGGCGACGCGGCGGGCGGGGTCGCCGCCGGGGCAGGCGCGCTGGTGAGCAGGAGCAGGGCGGCAAGGCTGGCCATGCCTGTGTTTACGGCAGACCGCCCGCTGTCTTTAGCGAAATTTACCTTTTGTTAACTATTGGCCAGGGTGTTTTGCGACGAGCCGAGCGGCGTTCCGCCACTCTGTCCCGCATGGGGGCAGAGTGGGGTCGGTTGCACTTGTTCCGCAGGCGCAGGCCGGGGTCCTGCGCTTGGAGGCGCAAGGCTGCCCCTGGACCCCGGCTTTCGCCGGGGACCATTGCTGGTGCGAAGGGCTTGGCGTCAGAAACCCGCCTTCGCCGCTGCTTTCTCGGCGAGCAGCGGGGCGACTGCGAAGCCGTGCTTTTCGAGCGCCGCGGCAATTTTGTCGGTGCCCTCGAGCCCCGCCCAGAACATCGGGCCGCCGCGATAGACCGGCCAGCCGTAGCCGTAGATCCACACGACATCGATGTCCGATGCGCGCTGTGCCTTGCCTTCGGCCAAAATCAGCGCGCCTTCGTTGACCATCGGATAGAGGGTGCGTTCGACGATTTCCTGATCGCTTACGTCGCGCTTGGTGATGCCCGCTTTTGTACGGAATTCCTCGATGATTTCGGCGACGCGCGGGCTTTCGGATGGCGTGCGGCGCTCGTCATAATCATAGAAACCCGCCTGCTTTTTCTGTCCCCAGCGCCCTTCGGCGCACAGCGCATCGCGGATATTTTCGATGCGGTTGGGGTCGCGGTGCCAGCCGATATCGGTGCCGGCGAGGTCGGCCATCTGGAACGGCCCCATCGGCATGCCGAATTCGGTGTGGACCTTGTCCACCTGCGCGGGCGTTGCGCCTTCCAAGAGCAGTTTCTGCGCCTCGATCTGGCGCGGGGCGAGCATGCGGTTGCCGATGAAGCCGTGGCACACGCCCGCGACCACCGCGACCTTACCGATCTTTTTTCCAATCGCCATTGCGGTCGCCAGCACGTCGGGCGCGGTCGCATCGCCGCGCACCACCTCCAGCAATTTCATGACATTGGCGGGCGAGAAGAAATGCATGCCGACGACGTCGCCGGGGCGCGACGTGGCCGCGGCGATTTCGTTGACGTCAAGATAGCTGGTGTTCGAGGCGAGGATCGCGCCGGCTTTGGCAATCTTGTCGAGTTTGCCGAAGATATCCTTCTTCACGTCCATATTTTCGTAGACCGCCTCGATGATGAGGTCGCAGTCGGCGAGCGCCTCCAGCCCCAGCGTGGGCGTGATGAGGCCCATCATCTGGTCCACTTGCTCGGGCTTGAAGCGGCCTTTGGCGGCGCTGGCGTCATAATTTTTGCGCACCACGCCAAGCCCGCGGTCGAGCGCGTCCTGCTGCATTTCGACGATGGTGACGGGGATGCCTTTCTGGAGGAAGTTCATCATGATGCCGCCGCCCATTGTGCCCGCGCCGATGACGCCGACTTTTTTGATGTCGCGCAGCTGCGTATCCTTGGGCAGACCGTCGATCTTGGCCGCCTGACGTTCGGCGAAGAAGATGTGGCGCTGCGCCGCCGATTGCGACCCGAACATCAGCTTCATGAATTCGGTGCGTTCGAAGGCGAGCCCTTCGTCAAAGGGCAGGCGCGTTGCCGCCTCGACGCAGGCGAGGTTGGCGTAGGGCGCTTCGAAGCCCTTCCAGCGTTTGGCGTTGGCGGCCTTCAATTGTTCGATGACGGCAACATCGCCGAACACGGCGCGGTCGCGCGAGGGGCGCGGACCATCGGCGATTTTGCTGCGGGCAAAGGCGATGGCGTCGGCGCGGAGCGAATCCTCGCCTGCGAGCGCGTCGACCAGGCCCATATCCTTGGCTTTGGGCGCTGGGACCGGGTCGCCCAGTGACGTCATGGTGGCGGCCGCCTCGACGCCGACAATGCGCGGCAACCGCTGGGTTCCGCCCGCGCCAGGGAGCAGGCCAAGCTTCACCTCGGGCACGCCGAGCTTCGCCGAGGGGACAGCGACACGGTAATGACACACGAGCGCGGTTTCGAGGCCGCCGCCGAGCGCCGTGCCGTGGATCGCGGCGACGACCGGTTTGGTCGCCATTTCGATGCTGTTCAGCACCGCGTTGAAATCGGGCCCGCGCGGCGGTTTGCCAAATTCGCTGATGTCCGCCCCGGCGATGAAGGTCGCGCCGTCGCAGGTCAGCACGATCGCCTTGACGCCATCATCGGCAAGCGCGGCAGCAAATTCGCGCTCCAGCCCTTCGCGGACATGCCAGCTCAATGCATTGACCGGCGGGTTGCTGACAATAACGAGCGCGACATCGCCGTCCTTTTGCAGGGTCACGCTGATGGGGGTGTCTTCGGACATCGGGAAAGGCTCCTTTGTTTTCAATCATCAATCGCGGCGTGGATCATCGTCTTGACCTCGCGCCGCACGGCATAGGTGGAAGAGGGCATCAGCTGGGTCATGAACACCATGCTCAGTTGTTCGACCGGATCGACGAAAAAGCCAGTCGAGAACATTCCGCCCCAATAAAAATCGCCATTCGAGGCCAGACCGCCGGTGCGGGCGGCATCGATGGTGACGGCAAAGCCCAGGCCGAAACCCGAACCCGCGCTGTCGCTTTCGGAAAAGGCACCGACGCTGTGCTGCGTCAAGTCGCCGCCGCCCATCAGATGGTTGGCCGTCATCAAATCGAGCGTCTTGCGGCTGATAATGCGGGTGTCGCCAAGCTTGCCCTGGCCGAGCAGCATCGCGCAGAAGCGATGATAGTCGGCCAGCGTCGAGACAAGGCCGCCGCCGCCCGAATGGAAACTGCGGTCCTTGGCCCAGCGGCTGCGGTCGCCGCTGTCGAAGGGCACCATCTTGTGCTGCGGGTGGAAGTGATAGGCATCGGTCAGCCGGTGTTGCTGGTCGGCGGGCACCTTGAAGCCGGTATCGACCATGCCAAGCGGGGCGAAGATGCGGTCCTGCAGCACCTCGGCAAAAGCTTTGCCCTCCACCCGTTCGACCACCGCGCCGAGCACGTCGGTGGCCATCGAATAATTCCAGTGCGCGCCGGGATCGAACAGCAGGGGCAGGCTGGCGAGCTTGGCGATGAAGCCGTCCATCGTGAAATCGGCGTCGAAATCATCAATCTTTGCCGTGCGATAGGCGGCATCAACCGGATTGCGCTCCTGAAAGCCATAGGTCAGCCCCGCCGTATGGCGCAGCAGATCGAGGATGCGGATGGGCTGCGCCGGCCGCCGCGTCACAAACGGAATCGCGCCGCCGCCCGCGACGAACACGCCGGTATCGGCAAATTCGGGGCAATATTTGACGAGCGGGTCGGACAAGGCAATGCGCCCTTCCTCGACCAGCATCATGATGGCGATGCTGGTGACCGGCTTGGTCATGCTGGCGATGCGGAAAATGGCATCGTCTTTCAGCACGAGGCCGGGGCGCGCCTCACCCACGCAGCTGATATGGGCAATTTCGCCATGCCGCGCGACCAAGGTGGCGGCGTGCGGCAGGCGCCCCTTGTCCACATATTTGGCCGCGAGGAAAGCGGGAATGCGGGCCAATCGGTCGAGATTGAGGCCGTGCTTCATACCGCCGTCTGCCCCGTCAGCTGGCGCGTCACCGGGTGCGAGGACGAGAGGCCGCCGTCGACCGCAAGCGCCTGCCCATTGACATAGCTTGCGAGGTCCGAGGCAAGGAACAGCGCGACATTGGCGAGCTCTTCGGGTTGCGCGGCGCGGCGCAGCGGGTTGAGGCGGCCCAATTTGTGCGTCACATCCTTGGCCTTTGCATAATCGAAGGTCGGCTTGGTCATGCCGGTTTCGGTGAGCCCCGGGCATAGCGCATTCACGCGCACGCCGGTTTCGCAAAGCTGCTGCGCCGACACCATCGCGAGGTTGATGACGCCCGCTTTCGATGCCGAATAGGCTGGCCCCCCCGCACCCGAGCGGATGCCCGCGACGCTGGCGGTCAGGATGATCGAACCACCTTCGCCTTGGTCCCACAGCGCCTTGCCCGCGTGCTTGACCATCAGCCAGGGGCCGATCAGGTTGATGCGCAAGAGCTCGGCAAAAGCCTCAGGGGTTTCGTCGAACACGCCGGGCAGCCCGCCGGATACGCCGGCATTGGCAAAGGCGATGTCGATGCGGCCATAGGTTTGGCGCGCCGCCGCGACCATGGCGGCGACATCGGGTTCGGACCCTGCGTCCATTTGCTGCGCGACAACCTCACCGCCCGCGTCCTGCACCAGCCGCGCGGTTTCGTGGATGGTTTCGGCGCGGTCGCCAATCACCAGCCGCGCGCCCTCGCTGGCGAAACGCAGCGCACTGGCGCGGCCGATGCCGCTACCCGCGCCGGTTATCACGGCTACCTTGCCCGACAGCAAACCCATCATGCCCCTCCTGAAATAGTGGCGCCGCCATCGCAGACGATGGTCTGGCCGGTGGTATAGGCTCCGGCAGGCGAGGCCAGAAACACCGCCGCCCCGGCGATCTCGTGCGGCTCGCCGATACGCCCCAGACACGCCGCCGCCGTCGAGCGTTTCAGCGTTTCCGGATTTTCCCATAGCGCGCGCGCCATGTCGGTGCGGATCAGGCCCGGCGCGACGCAATTGACGCGGATGTTATGGCGCCCCAATTCCTGCGCATAGTTGCGCGCGAGCTGCATGTCGGCGGCCTTCGAAATGCAATAGGCGCCCAATATCGGCGAGCCTTTGAGCCCGCCAATCGAGCTGATGATCGTCACCGACCCCGATTTCGCCGCGATCATGTCGGGCGCGCACAGCTGGATCAGCCAGTGGTTCGACAAGATGTTGTTGTCGAGAATCTTGCGAAAAGCATCGTCCGAAATGTCGAGCGACGGGCCGTAATAGGGGTTGGACGCAGCGTTACAGACCAGCGCGGTGACCGGCCCAAACTGGCCCTGCGTTTCGGCGACCAGCCGTTCGAGCGCCGCCTTGTCCGAAATGCTGGCGGCGATGGCGATGGCTGTGCCGTCGCCGTGGCGCGCGTTGATGTCCGCAGCAACCGCGTCGCAGGCGTCCTGCTTGCGGCTGGAAATGACCACTTTCGCCCCCTGCGCCGCCATCGCTTCGGCAATCGCCTTGCCAATCCCGCGCGACGAGCCGGTGATGAGGGCAACTTGGCCCTTCATGTCGAACAAATTCATGCGCCCGCTTTCTGTGCAAAGGCCCAGGCGGTGGCCGCCAAAGGCTGAACCCGCGCCGACATATCCTTGGCATGCTGCGACGAGGCGGTGCCGTCGATGACGCGTTTCTTGATGCCTTGAATAATCCCGGCGAGGCGGAAGAAATTATAGGCGAAATACCAGTTCATGTCGGGCACGCTGTCGCGGTTCGTCGCCGCACAATAGCGCGCGACCACCTCGTCGAGTTCAGGGATGCCCAGCGCGGCGCGGTCCAAATCCATCACCCCCGAACGCCCGCCATTCTCGGTGACCCACGCCATCGCGACATAGGTGAAATCGGCAAGCGGATCGCCCAAGGTCGACAATTCCCAGTCGAGCACTGCCAGCACTTCGGGCGACCCGTGCGCGAAAATCATATTGTCGATGCGGTAATCGCCGTGGACCACGCTGGTGCGCGTTTGTTCGGGCAGCGTGGCGGGCAGGAAGGTGATGAGCTGCTCCATTTCAGGCATCAGCTCGGTTTCGGACAGCCGGTATTGCTTGGTCCAGCGGTCGACCTGGCGCCCGAAATAATTGCCGGGCTTGCCAAAATCAGCGAGGCCCGCCGCCTCAATATCAATGCTGTGCAGCTGCGCCAGCGTATCGATCATCGCGAAATAGACCGCGCGGCGTTCGCCGGGGTCGGCTCCCGGCATCGCCCCGTCCCAGATAGTGCGGCCATCGACCATGCCCATCACATAAAACCAGCTGCCGATGACGCTATCGTCGGTGCACAGCCCATATTGGCGCGCGGCGGGAAAGCCCAGTTTGCCGACCCCCGATTGCACGCGAAACTCGCGGTCCACCGCATGCGCCGAGGGCAGCAGCGGGCCGAAGGGTTTGCGGCGGAGGACATAATTTCCCGATGCCGCTTCGATTTTGTAGGTCGGGTTCGACTGCCCGCCCTTGAACTTGGTGAGGTGGATGGGGCCGACAAAGCCCTCGACATTGGCCGCCATCCATTCGGTCAGCCGCGCTTCGTCGAGCCGGTCCGCCCCTTCGGGCTCGACCGTGCCGGTGAAGGCAGCCTGCGCGTCGATGGTCATTGCGCGAACACGATTACGCTGCGCGCACTGTCGCCCCGTTTCATTTTTTCAAACCCGTCATTGATCGCCTCGAGCGGGATGCGTTCGGCAATGATGCTGTCGAGATCGAGCAGCCCGCGCAGATAGAAATCAACGAGGCGCGGCAGATCGACGGGGAAACGGTTGCCCCCCATCAGCGCCCCTTGAAGTTTTTTGCCGCCAAGCAGGTCCATGGCACCAAGGCCAACCTTTTCGCTGAGCGGCATCATGCCAAGGATGGTCGCCGTGCCGCCGCGCCGCAGCGATTTGACCGCAAGTTCGGCCGATGCTGGTCGCCCCACAGCTTCGATAGCGTGATCGACGCCGCCCTTGGTCAGCTCGATAATCTGCTTGGCGGCATCGGCGTCCATTGGATCGATGACGTCGGTCGCGCCGAGTTTCTGGGCGAGCGCGCGCTTTTCGGGCACCGGGTCGGCGGCGATGATGCGCCCCGCCCCGGCGATTTTCGCCGCGTTGATCGTCGCCAGCCCGACCCCGCCGCAGCCAACCACCGCCACGGTTTCGCCGGGCGTGACTTTGCACGTATTGAACACCGCGCCCGCGCCGGTCGTCACGGCGCAGCCCAGCACGGCGGCGCGGTCCAATGGCATGTCGGGATTCACCGCGACGCAGGCATGTTCGTGGACCAGCATTATTTCAGCAAAGGCCGAGAGGTTGAGCATCTGGTTCACCGGCGAGCCGTCGGGGCGGGTGATACGCGGGGCGCTGCCCGCGGCCCGCCGCGTGTCGCCGCCCAGACACAGCGACATGCGCCCGGTGACGCAAAATTCGCAGTGGCCGCAAAAGGCGGACAGGCAGGTGACAACCGCATCGCCGACTTTCACCGTGCGCACCTCGCTGCCCACCGCTTCGACAATTCCCGCCGCCTCGTGTCCGGGAATGGCGGGCAACGGGTGCGGATAGGCGCCCTCGATGAAATGCAGATCGCTGTGACACAGCCCGCACGCGGCGGTGCGGATGCGCACCTCGTGCGGGCCGGGGTCGGCGACCACCACGCTCTCAATAGCGAGCGGCTGGTTGGGGGCAATCAGGATGGCGGCTTTGGTCATAATGCTATTGTTCCCAAACCCGTCTGTCCTGAGTTTATCGAAGGGCCGTTCTTTCTCTTGACCTTAGCAGGTGAAAAGGACGGTCCTTCGACAGGCTGAGGACAGACGGCGTTAAATTCTAACGGCTTACCCCAACGTCGCCCGACGAAAATCCGCTCGCGCCCTTGACCTCCGCATGTTTTGCAAGCTCGATGCGCGCGATGGCGCGTGCGTGAACCTCATCCGGACCATCGGCCAGCCGCAGCGTGCGCTGGTGCGCATAGGCGCTGGCAAGCCCAAAATCATCGCTCACCCCGCCGCCGCCATGGGCCTGAATGGCGTCATCAATGATCTGCAACGCCATGTTCGGGGCCTGCACCTTGATCATCGCAATTTCGGCGGCCGCGCTTTTGTTGCCGACCTTGTCCATCATGTCCGCCGCCTTGAGGCAGAGCAGGCGCGTCATTTCGATGTCGATGCGCGCGCGGGCGATGCGCTGTTCCCAAATGCTGTGTTCGGCAATCGTCTTGCCAAAAGCGACGCGCGACTGGAGCCGCTTGCACATTTTTTCGAGCGCCTCTTCGGCAACCCCGATGGTGCGCATGCAATGGTGGATGCGCCCCGGCCCGAGGCGGCCCTGCGCAATTTCGAACCCGCGCCCTTCGCCGAGCAGCATCGCTTCCTCGGCATTGACGCGCACGTCCTTAAGCTCGACCTCCATATGGCCGTGCGGCGCGTCATCATAACCAAAGACGGGGAGATGGCGGAGGATTTTAACCCCCGGCGTGTCCATCGGCACCAGCACCATCGATTGCTGGGCATGGCGCTTGGCGGCAAAATCAGTCTTGCCCATCACGATGGCGACCTTGCAGCGCGGATCCCCCACACCCGACGACCACCATTTGCGGCCGTTGATGACATAAACATCGCCGTCGCGTTCGATGCGGCACTCGATGTTGGTTGCATCGGACGAGGCAACCGCCGGTTCGGTCATCAGAAAGGCCGAGCGGATTTCGCCGTTCATCAGCGGGGTCAGCCATTTGTCTTTTTGCGCGCGCGTGCCGTAGCGGTGGAACACCTCCATATTGCCGGTGTCGGGTGCCGAGCAGTTGAACACTTCGGATGCAAAGCCGATGCGGCCCATTTCCTCGGCGCATAGCGCATATTCCAGGTTGGTCAGGCCCGGCCCTTCAAACTCGTATGTCTCGTCGACATGGTGATGCCCGCCGTTGCGCGGCGGCATGAACAGGTTCCAGATGCCCGCCGCCTTGGCCTCGGCCTTCAGATCCTCGACGATCTGAATGACCTTCCAGCGCTCGCCAGCCTGGTCCTGCTCTTTATAGATTGGCCCCGCCGGGCGAACCTTGCGGTTGATGAAATCGCGCACCCGGTCGCGCCAATATACCTGCCGGTCGGTGAGATCGAATTCCATGCCGCATCCTTCCCTTTACGTTCACGTAAACCCTTTGGACCGATTCGCCCCCGCTTGCCAACCCCCCTAAGCGAATGCTGCCGCCGGGCCCCGATCCTCAAGCGGATAGCGCGCCAGGGCCCAAGCGGTGGCAAGGCCCAGCGCGATGGTGATCGCGGCATAGGCCAGCGCGAGCCGCGTCACCACCGCCGGATCAATGGTCGCCGGGTCGGCCTTGGCCGGAAAGCTGACCAGCACCAAAATCTGGCCCGACAGGAAGATGCCGATGCCGGTCACGCATTTCTGCATGAAGAAATGGCCCGAAAAGAACACGCCTTCCTGTTGTTTGCCGCTGATGGCGCGGTGCGCGGTGGTGACATCGGCCATCATAGAGGCGGCGGTAATCATCACCGCTATGCCGCAGGTGGTCGCCAGCATCACCAGCGGCAGATAGGCGAACAGCGAGGCGGTCGTGCCGCTCTCGGGAAACAGGCCCGCGACCAGCAACACATAAGGGGCGATGCTGATGATATTGGTAGCAATGGCAAAGCGCACGGCGGCGCTACGTTTGCCATAACGTTCGCCCGCGCGGCGCGCGACAGCCAGCGCCAGCAGCACCGCGAAGAACAGCGAGATGGCGTAGATCACCTGCTCCTGCCAGCCGAATTTCCAAACATAGGCGAGCAGATAGTTGGACAGCGCGAAGGTGACCCCTTGGTTGGCGAATGCAAAAAAGGCCGCGAGCAGCAGGATCAGAAAGGGTTTGAAGCGCAGGCACGCAACCATGTCGCGCAGCGAGGGCTGGTGCATTGCCGCGTCCATCGGGCGGGCAAAGCGACGGTGCGTGCCGATGGCTGAAATCAGCACCGAGGCCAGCATGATGATCGCCCCGGCGACGGCGTAGCTGCGGAAACCTTCGGCCGTGGCGAGCTTGGGGTCGGCAAGCTGGAAAATGCCGTAAGCCGCAGCCAATATCGCAAGGCCGCCGAACCAGCCGAAAAAATAGCGCAGCCCGATAATCGAGGTGCGCTCATGATAATCATAGGTCATTTCGGGCGCGAGCGCGATCGAGGGCACCTCGTTCAAGGACACGCTCATCCGCACCAGCGTCGCAAAGCCAAGCAGCCACAGCAGCTGGACCGAATCGGGGGCATCGGGCGGCATCCATAGTGCCAGCCAGCCGATGAAAATCGGGAGCGCCGAGGCATAAAGCCAGGGATGGCGGCGACCCCAGCGCGTGCGCGTGCGGTCTGAAAAATGGCCAACGGCAGGGTCGATCAGCGCGTCGAGCAAGAGCGCGAGCAGCAACATCAATCCGACCAGCCCCGGGTCGAGCCCGATAATCTGGTTGTAATACAGCAGCAGGAAAACCGAAAAGCCGTTGTCCTTGATGCCATAAGCGATGGCGCCCATGCCATAGAAGATGCGGGTGTGCAGCGGTACCGGGATGTGCGCCGCCATGCCCGCTGGCGCTGGCATGGCGCCCACCTTCATGCGGCGCTTTCCGCCTTGGCCGCTTCCTCCATCGCGATGATGGCGTCGAACATCGATGGCATATTGGGGTCCCAGGCGTGGCGCTGGCCGGTGGTGATACCGCCATCGACCACCATTTCTGCGCCGGTAATGAACCCGGCTTCGTCGCTGGCGAGGAAGGCGACCATATTGGCGATATCCTCGGGCTGGCCGCCGCGCGCAACCGGCTGCGCCTGCGCCGACATGGCGGCGATAATCGCCTTGGCCTCATCCTTCTTGCTCTCCGGCACAGCGAGCGATTCGGTGAAGATGTTGGTGTTGATGAAGCCCGGGCAGATCGCGTTCACGCGGATGCCATATTGCGCCAGATCATTGGCCGCCATCTTGCTGAGGTGGAGCACGCCTGCCTTCGCCACGGCATAGGCGGTGGGTGAATAGCCCGCGCCCAGCGCGGCGATGCTGGCGGTGTTGACGATGCTCGCGCCGGTCCGCCCCTTCATGTGCGGCGCGGCATAGCGGATGCCCATCGCCACCGAACGCAGCACCAGGTCCATGGTGCGGTCCCAGTCGTCGGGCTCAATCTCGTCAATTTTGGCGCGCGCGCCGCCCGCCGCTGCGTTGTTAAAGACGATATCGATGCCGCCCGTCTCGGCTGCCGCGCGGTCCATCAGCGCCTTGATATCCGGCACATGGGTGACATCGCAGCGCTGGAAACGGACATCACCGTTCGACGCGGCGGCGACGGCGGCCCCGCCGGCCTCGTCGATATCGGCGGCAAAGACAGTCGTACCTTCGCCCGCCAGCTTCAGCACCGTGGCCCGCCCGATGCCCGAGGCAGCACCGGTGATGACCGCCGTTTTTCCGGCGAATCGCATCGCATTTCCCTCCCGCTCCGTTGCTGCCAGCTTAGGCGCGGCGCACGCCCCGTCAACGGCGGCGCGAATGACGCTACGGCACGAACGCGGCGCAAAGCGGTGCTTGCATGGCAAGCCCGATTCGCTTTACGTAAACGTCAATTGGAGAGGAGCCGGGACCGTGAGCGATCTTGAAACATTCCGTGCCGAAGTGCGCAGCTGGCTGGAGGCGAACTGCCCGCCCGAAATGCGCCTGCCGGTGAAGGACGAGGATGATGTCTGCTGGGGTGGGCGCAAATGGGTGTTCAAGAATGACGCCCAGAAAGCCTGGCTCGAGGCCTGCGTTGCCAAGGGTTACACCGTTCCCGATTGGCCGCGCGCCTATGGCGGCGCAGGGCTGACGCCCGAAGAGACCAAGGTGCTGCGGCAGGAAATGAAGCGCATCAAGGCGCGCTCGCCGCTCGACAGCTTTGGCATCTGGATGCTTGGCCCCGCGCTGCTGGCGTTCGGCACCGAGGAACAGAAGGTCCATTATCTGAACCAGATCGCGCGCGGCGAAATTCGCTGGTGCCAGGGCTATTCGGAGCCGGGGTCGGGCAGCGACCTTGTCAGCTTGCAGACCTATGGCGACGATCAGGGCGATCACTGGGTCGTCAACGGCAGCAAAATCTGGACCAGCTATGCCGACAAGGCCGACTGGATTTTCTGCCTCGTCCGCACCGACAAGGCGAACAAATATCAGGGCATCACTTTCATGCTGTTCGACATGGAATCGCCCGGTGTGACGACCAAGCCGATCCTGCTGATTTCGGGCAATTCGCCCTTCTGCGAGACTTTCTTCGACGATGTGAAGGTGCCCAAAACGCAATATGTCGGCGAGATCAACAAGGGCTGGGACGTCGCCAAATATCTGCTGGGCCACGAACGCGAGATGATTTCGGGTGGCGGCGCGGGCGGCGACATGGTCAGCGTCGGCGGGCATTTTGCGAAGTCGCTGGGGCTGAACGCGCAGGGCGAGCTCGACGACCCGATCCTGCGCGCCGAAATGGCGGCCTTCGATGTCGAGGTGTTCGCCTATCGCGCGATGGGCGAACGCTTCATGGACATGTGGAAAACCGGCCGCGCGCATCCGGCCAGCTCGAATATGATGAAATATGTCGGCACCGAGCTCAACAAGCGCCGCCATGAGCTGGTGATGGCGGGGGGTGGCTCGACCGCGCTCGAATGGGACAGCGCCGAAACGGGTGGCGGCGCGCGCGCGCGCAGCTGGCTGCGCACCAAGGCCAATTCAATCGAAGGCGGGACGAGCGAGGTGATGCTGAACGTCATCGCCAAACGTATTTTGGATTTGCCGGGGGCTTAGCTCTTCTCCCCTCCCGCTTGCGGGAGGGGCCGGGGGTGGGCCTGTCGGCTCGCTCCGCTCGCACCCACCCCTAACCCCTCCCGCAAGCGGGAGGGGAATTGGAGACAGACATGCCGCTTTACCACAATGACGATCAGGTGATGCTGAAGGACAGCGTTGCGCCCTTCATTGCCGACAGTGCGCCAGTGGCGCACCTGCGCAAACTGCGCGATACCAAGGATGAAACCGGCTTTTCGCGCGAGTTGTGGGCCAGTTTCACCGAAATGGGCCTGCCGGGGATTTTGGTGCCCGAGGCGCATGGCGGGCTGGGCATGGGGCATGCCGAAGCCGGCATCGTGCTCGAGGAAATCGGCCGTAACCTGACCCCGTCGCCCTTTCTGTCGACCAGCGTTGGCGCGGTTGCGGCGCTGGCGAAAGCGGGCGGGACGCAGGCGGCGCGCTGGCTGCCCGCGATTGCGGCGGGCGAGGCGATTGCCGCGCTGGCCATTGACGAAGGCGCGAAGCATCGGCCCGAGCGCATAGCGACCACCGCGACGCGCAGCGGCAACGGCTTTCGCCTCGACGGCAAGAAAAGCTTTGTACTCCACGGCCATGTTGCCGACCTGATGCTGGTCGCAGCGCAAAGCGACGATGGCGTGACCCTGTTCGCGGTGCCCAAGGACAGCGCCGGCGTGACCGCCGATCCACGTCGTCTGGTCGATTCAAGCCTCGCCAGCCATGTTACGCTCGACGGGGTGATGGTCGATGCCGACGCTGTTGTCGGCGAAGTGGGTCAGGGACAGGCGGTGCTCGACGCGCTGCTCGCCGCGACGCGCACCGGCGCCTCGGCTGAACTGATCGGCGTCGGCCAGGGCGCGATGGACATGACGGTCGATTACCTGAAACAGCGCAAGCAGTTCGGCAAATTGATCGGCGAGTTTCAGGCGCTGCAGCACCGTGCCGCGCATCTTTATGGCGAAATGGAAGTCGCGCGCGCCACCGTGATGAAGGCGCAGCAACTGCTCGACGAAGATAATGCCGGTGCCACGTTGATGGTTTCGGTCGCCAAAGCCAAAGCGTCGCGCGCGTGCAATCTGGCGGTGCGCGAGGGCGTGCAGATGCACGGCGGCATCGGCATGACCGACGAATATGACATCGGCCTGTATATGAAGCGCGACCGCGCTCTCGCCGAATTTATGGGCGACGCGCACTACCACACCGACCGCGTCGCGCGGCTGAACGGATATTGAACAGGCTGGCCAATAGCGATTCGCGTCATTGCGAGGAGCGAAGCGACGCGGCAATCCAGAGCGGTGCAGTGCCGCCCCTGGATTGCTTCGCTCCGCTCGCAATGACGAAATGGATGGAAACGGAGTTCTGGTAATGGATTTGAACAAACTCTTCGGCCTTACCGGCCGCATCGCGCTCGTCACCGGCGGGTCGCGCGGGATTGGCGCGATGATTGTCGAAGGCTATCTCGCCGCCGGGTGCGAGCGCATCTACATCAGCGCGCGCAAGACCGCGCAGGTCGAGGCGGCCGTCGCCGATTTCAACAGCCGTTATCCGGGCAAGGTGATTGGCCTGCCGATTGACCTGTCCACCGTCGAAGGCTGCCGCGCGCTGGCCAAAGAGCTGGAAGCGCGCGAGGAGCGGCTCGACATCCTCGTCAACAACGCCGGCGCAGCGTGGGGCGAGCCGTTCGAAGGCTTCCCCGAGGCCGGATGGGACAAGGTGATGGACCTCAACGTCAAATCGCCCTTTTTCCTGACGCAGGCGCTCTACCCGCTGCTCAAGGCCGGAGGTGCGAACGGCCAGCCCGCCAAGGTCATCAACATCGGGTCGATCGACGGCCAGCGATTGAACCCCTGGGAAACCTACAGCTATCATGCGTCGAAATCGGCGATCCTTTATTTGACCAAACGCCTCGCCGCGCGGCTGATCCACGACAATATCATCGTCACCGCCATCGCGCCGGGCGCGTTCCAGTCCGAAATGAACAAGGCCGCGCGCGATCATGGCGATGCGGTGGCAAAAAACATTCCCGCACGCCGCATCGGCATCCCCGAGGATATGGCCGCCGCCGCCATTTACCTCGCCGCACCATCGGGCGATTATGTCATCGGCGATACGATCACCGTCGATGGCGGGCTGGTTCATGCCGATTTGAAGACCGGTTTGGAGCCTTGATTGCAGATCCATTTGGTGTATTATTTATATAATTCACCCCTTGGAGGAAACCAATGAAGCGCGTTTCGATCCTGATCCTCCCCGCCCTGGTTTTGGCCGGCTGCGGCGACAGCAATACAGCGGGCAAGGGCGACGAGCCGAACGTCGACATTGCGATTGGCGGCGCTGACGGCGACGATGTTTCGGTCAAGGCCGACGAGAAGGGCGGCAGCGTGTCGATCAACGCCGACGGCGTATCGATCAAGGCCGATATTCCGGGTCTTGATGATCTGGATATCAAAAGCGATTTCGATATCGACGGCGTCAAACTTTACCCCGGCGCCAAAATCACCAGTTTCAAGCTGGGCGCCGACGCAAGCAAGCCCGAGGGTGAACAAGGCATCGTGCGCTTTGGCCTGAGCGCCCCGGCGGCGCCCGCTGTGGTGCTCGACTGGTATGCCAAGGCCTTTGCCGCCAAGGGCGTCGCCACCACGCTGAAAGGGTCGGCGCTGACCGGCACCTCCAAGGATGGCGATGATTTCACTTTCACCCTGACGCCCGACGGCACGGGGTCGAAGGGCGAGGTCAAGATCAGCGGCTAACCGCTGTTCCGCAGCGCGGTCGCGATCGCGTTGATGGTCAGCTGAATCCCCTCGGCGATCCGCGGGTCGGTTTCGCCCGCGCGGTGGCGTTTCATCAGTTCGATCTGCAGCAGGTTGAGCGGTTCGATATAGGGCAAGCGCAGCCGGATCGAGGCGTCAAGCGACGGCGATTTTTCCAGCAGATGCGTCTGGCCGGTCGCGGCGAGCAGCCCGTCGTGGGCGCGGTGCCAGCCATCGCGGATACGCCCAAATATCGCCTCGCCGCCGTCCACATGCGCGGCCAGCTCGGCGTAGCGCGCGGCGATACCCATGTCCGATTTGGCGAGCACCATTTCCATATTCGCCAAGGCTGACGCGAAGAAAGGCCATTCAGCCGCCATCGCGCGCAACAGCCCCTGGTCGGCAAAGCCCGTCAGCGCCGCGCCCATGCCATACCAGCCGGGCAGCATAGTGCGCGCCTGCGCCCAGCTGAACACCCACGGGATGGCGCGCAAATCCTCGATCGCGTCGCTCTTGGTGCGGCTCGGCGGACGCGAGCCGATTTTCAACGTCGCAATTTCGGCAATCGGTGTCATCGCGCGAAAGAACTGGCGAAAGCCCGGCGTGTCGTACACGAGGCCGCGATAATCGGCGAAGGCTTGGCGTGACAAATCGTCCATCGCGGCGGCAAAGCGTTTTCCCGCGACCGACGACACCGGTGGTTCGAGGCTGGCAAGCAGGCTCGCTGAGACCATCGCTTCCAAATTGCGCGCCGCGCTGTCCTTGGTGCCGAACTTCGCCGCGATCACCTCGCCCTGTTCGGTAATCCGGATGCGGCCCTGCACCGTGCCGGCGGGCTGCGCGCGGATCGCGGCAAAGGCGCTGCCGCCGCCGCGCCCCACCGCGCCGCCGCGCCCGTGGAACAGCTGCATCCGCACGCCCGCCGCTTCGAACACCGGCGTCAGCGCCTTGGACGCCTGATGCAGCCCCCAGGTCGAGGTCAGATAACCGCCGTCCTTGTTCGAATCAGAATAGCCAATCATCACTTCCTGATGCCCGCGCGCCTGCGTCACCGCAGCGATGGCGGGGAGCGCGAAGTAAGCGGCCATAATCCCCGGCGCGGTATCGAGGTCGGCGATGGTTTCGAACAAGGGCACGACCATCAGCGCATCATCCGCGCCGGCATCGCGCCGCCACAGCCCCGCTTCGCGCGCCAGCACATGCACTTCCAAAAGGTCGGACAGGCTTTCGGCCTTGCTGATAATCCACTGGCGGATCACCCCTGGCCCCAATTCGGCGCGCAATTTGGCGGCGGTGTGGACGATGGCGAGCTCGCCCGCCGTTTCCTCGCTATATTGGTGCCATGCCGCGCCGAGCGGGCGGTCTTTCGGGAGCTCATGGGTGAGCAATGCGACGCGCGCGTCTTCGTCCAGCGCGGCATAATCATCCCGCACCCCCGCGACGCGCAGCAGTTCGGCCAGCACGCGTTCGTGGACAGCGCTGTTCTGGCGCATGTCGAGCGTTGCGAGATGGAAACCGAAGACCTCGGCGCTGCGGATCAGGCGGCCGAGATCGCCGGGCCCCGCCAATATACCGTCACCCCCCGCCGCCAGACTGTGCGCAATGGCAACCAAATCGGCGCGCAAGGCGGTAGCGTCGGGATAGGGCGCCCCCACCAGCCGCGAGGGGCGCTGCGGTGGCTGACCGGTCAGCGCGACATGTGTGGCGGCGAGGCGCGCATAAATACCCGCGAGCGCACGGCGATAGGGCTCGTCGCTGCGGCTGGCGCTGGTGTCGCCGCTCGCTTCGGCCAGCGCGAGCACCGCGTCCGACACAGGGGCAAGCCCCGCCGACACCGAAAATTCACCGCCCAGCGCGTGCACCGCATCAAGGTAGTGCGAAAGGATTGCCCCCGCCGCCGAGCGCGCGGCATAATCGAGCGTTTCCGCCGTGACGAAAGGATTGCCGTCGCGGTCGCCGCCGATCCAGCTGCCGACGCGCAGGAAGGGTGCGGGACGGTGGCCCAGCGCCGCTTCCCACCGCGCATAGAGCTGCGGCAGTACGGGGACAAAGACATCGCGCAAATAGGTGCGTGCATTGTCAATCTCGTCCGCCACCACGAGCTTTTCGGTGCGCAGCGGGCGCGTTTGCCACAAGAGCGCGACCTGCCGCCGGATCGCGACTTCGATATCGTCGCCTTCCTCGCTTTGGGTATCGCCGCGATCGCGCGCGAGCATCAGCCGCGCGATGCGGTTTTTGTGGTCGAGCATCGATTTGCGCCGCACCTCGGTCGGGTGCGCGGTAAGGACGGGGACGATCAGCGCCACCTCGACCAGCGCTTGCACGGCGGCGGCGTCAATGCCCTCATCTTCAAGTTTCGCCAGCGCCTCAGCCACGCTCGCCCCGGGTTCGGCGGCAACCCCCTGCCGGTCCTCAGCGAGGTTGGCGAGCATCGAGAAGAGCATGAAACCGCGCACAAAGGCGATGGTGTCATCAAGGCCGAGCGCATCGAGCCCCGGATCAATCGCATCGGCCCCCGCCACGCCGCGATGCCGGTCGACGCTGGCGGAGCGGATATATTCGGTCTGGCGATAGAGTTTTTCGCCGCCATAGGCGCGGATGACATCGCCAAGGATGCGCCCAAGGTAGCGGATATCGGGGTTTTGCGTGATGGGGGCGCGGGTGTCGGACATGCGCCGCCCTTGTTGCGCCGCACCATCGGCGGGGTCAAGCAGGGGTTGGTTTCAGACGTAACCGCAGGCGTGCCTACGCCTCCAGTTCGACATCCCAATAGAGCCAGTCCATCCAGCTTTCGTGCAGATGGTTTGGCGGGAAGGCGCGGCCATTGTCCTGCAATTGCCAGCTCGTCGGGCGCCACGGTTGGCGATAGAGCGGCATATGCGCCTGCTGCGGCGTACGTCCGCCTTTTTTGAGGTTGCACGGCGCGCAGGCGGTCGACACATTTTCCCAGCTGGTCTTGCCGCCCAAGCGGCGCGGGACGACATGGTCGAAAGTCAGATCCTTGGGCGACCCGCAATATTGGCACTGGAACCGGTCGCGCAGGAACAGGTTAAAGCGCGTGAACGCCGGATATTGCGACGGGCGCACATATTGTTTCAGTGCAATCACGCTGGGGATGGCCATTGTCCGCGTCGGCGAATGGATTTCGCGGGCATAGCTCTCGACGATGATGACACGATCCAGGAAAACCGCCTTGACCGCGGTCTGCCACGGCCACAGGCTTAAGGGATAATAGCTGAGCGGCGTATAGTCGGCGTTCAGCACCAGCGCAGGACAAGCATCGGGATGTCGGGTCAGTTCGGGATGGAACATGGTCGCTCGCGCTTCGCCCCCTGTCTATCTATCCTGCGCGTCCTGTGACGCGGCCTGATGACGGAGCCATTACAACGCGATGCGATTCATGACGTCAAGGGGGGAATTGCCACCAGATGTTGCATGATTCGTGCAAGCGAAACCCCGCATCTGGAATCGGTGCGGCACAAATGCTGACGCGTTTCGCCCCCAGCCCCAGCGGCCCGCTGCATCTGGGCCATGCCTATAGCGCGGTGCAGGCCGCGATGCTGGGCGGCACGATGGCGCTGCGCATCGACGATATCGATAGCACGCGCTCACGCGCGGACTATGTCGATGCCGCGATTGCCGATCTGGCGTGGCTGGGGCTGGAATGGGTGCCGCCCCTGTGGCAACAGAGCGCGCATCTGGCGGCCTATGCCGCCGCGCTCGAACGGCTCGTTGCCATGGAACTTGCCTATCCCTGCTTCTGCACCCGCGCCGACATCGCCGCGAGCGTGTCCGCGCCGCACGGGCCGTCCGGGGTTGTATATCCGGGCACGTGCCGCGCCTTTTCGGGCCAGCAACGCGCCGGACAGATGCGGACAAAGGCCTTTGCCTGGCGGCTTGATATGGCCCGCGCGGCGGCGGCGGCAGGACCGCTTCATGCCATCAACAATGGTGCCGCGACGGCCTTTGACCCGCTGCCGCACGGTGATGTCGTGATTGCGCGCAAGGATGCGCCGGCCAGCTATCACCTCGCCAGCACCATCGACGATGCCGCGATGGGCATTGGCCTCGTGGTGCGCGGTGCCGATCTGCTGGAGGCAACCGCTGTCCATTTGCTGCTGCAACGCCTGCTCGGCTTGCCGACGCCCGAATATCATCATCATGCGCTGGTGTGCGGCCCCGACGGGCGGCGGCTCGCCAAGCGCGACCGGCCCGCGACGCTCGCGGCGCTGCGTGCTGCAGGCGTGAACGGGGCGGAACTGGCCGCACGCTTGCGCGTTCAACAACTGCCCGCTGGATATTCGCTGGCGTTGGGGTAAAGAACCGACATGAACGCACTTCTCATCATCGGCGTGGTCGTCGCCGCAGCATTGGTGCTCGTGGCTTTGGGCCGCGGGCTGTTTCATTTCACGCAAAGCCACCAGGCTGAGATGAACGGCACGCTCAAAGAAAATCAGCTGATGCAGAACCGCATGATGATGGCACGCGTCAAATGGCAGGCCATCACCATCTTGCTGCTGATCCTGATCGGCATTTTCGCCGCCGCCGCCTGACCGGGCGTTCGGCATGGTCAAGCTCAACAAAATCTATACGCGCACCGGCGACGACGGCACCACTGGGTTGGTCGATGGATCGCGCGTGGCGAAGGATGACGCGTTGATGGCGGCGATCGGCGATGTCGATGAAGCCAACAGCCTGATTGGTTTTGCCATTTTGGCGCTGGCTGATGCCGAAATGGCCGCGTGGCTGACCCGCATCCAGAATGACCTGTTCGACCTTGGCGCCGACCTCGCCACCCCGGCTGACGACAGCGCCGATCCCTTTGCGCCGGGCGAGATGACGCTGCGCATCGTCGCATCGCAGGTCGCGCGGCTGGAAGACGAGATTGACACGATGAACGCGGGCATGCCGCCGCTGACCAGCTTCATTCTGCCCGGCGGCAGCGAGGGCGCGGCGCGGCTGCACCTTGCCCGCACCGCGACGCGGCGCGCCGAACGCAGCGCCGTGGCGGCAGCAAGCGAACGCGCGCTCAACCCGGCGGCACTCGCCTATTTAAACCGCCTGTCCGACTGGCTGTTCGTGGCCTGCCGCGCCGCCAACGGCAATGGCGCGGGCGACGTGCTGTGGGTGCCGGGCGCGTCGCGCTGAACGGAAATTTCGGGGGCTTGCATGAACATGATCGGCGTTATCGGCGCAGGGCAAATGGGCGCAGGTATTGCCCAGGTGAGTGCCGGTGCGGGCTATGCTGTGGTGCTCGGCGATGTCGATTTGGCGCGTGCCGAGGCGGGCAAGGCCGGGATTGGCAAGGCGCTGGACCGGCTGGTCGCCAAGGATAAAATGACAGCCGGCGACGCTGATGCATTGCTGGCCCGCATCACCCCGGTCGCTGACCACGCCGCCTTTGCCCCGTGCGATCTGGTCATCGAAGCCGCGACCGAGCGCGAGGAAGTCAAGCGCGCGATTTTTGCCAGCGTTGGCTCCCACCTGTCCGCCACCGCCATCCTTGCCACCAACACCAGCAGCATCCCGATTACCCGGCTGGCGCAGGCCGCGCCCGATCCGGCGCGCTTCATCGGCGTGCATTTCTTCAATCCGGTGCCGGTCATGGGGCTGATCGAGCTTATCCGCGGCCTCGCCACCAGCGGGGAAACGCTGGGCGCCGTCGAGGCCTTTGGGCGCAAATTGGGCAAGGAAATCGTCCATGCGCACGACGCCCCCGGCTTCATCGTCAACCGCGTGCTGATGCCGATGATCAACGAGGCGGTGTTCGCGCTGGGCGAGGGCGTGGCCAGCATGCGCGACATTGACACCGCCTGCCGCCTCGGTCTCAACCACCCGATGGGGCCGCTGACGCTGGCCGATTTCATCGGGCTCGACACCTGCCTTGAAATCATCCGCGTGCTGTTCACGGGCACCGGCGATCCCAAATTCCGCCCTGCGCCGCTGCTGGTGCAATATGTCGAGGCAGGTTGGGTCGGCAAGAAAGCAGGACGCGGCTTTTACGACTGGACAGGACCCGAACCAGTGCCGACAAGATAAAGGGGAATCAGCGCTGTAGGAGCAAAGCACATGGCGAAGTGGATGATCGGCGCATTGTGCCTTGCAGTCGGGGCCGCCGCGCCCGCCGCCGCGCAGGAGGAAATCCTGAAAGACCCGATGGTCAAAGACGTGGGCAACACCGTGACCGAGCCATTTGACGGCAAGGAAATCCCGGCCAAACTCGCGTCCATTCAGGAAAATCCCTATGCGCTTGATGGCATGGCGAAATGCGCGGCGATTGCGACCGAAATTCGCGAGCTCGATGCCGTACTTGGCCCCGATGTCAACGAGACGGTCGAAAAGAGCCTCTCGGAGAAACGCGAGGCGACCGCTGGGCGGCTGATCGGCTCGGCGGGCAAAAGCCTGATCCCCTTTAGCGGTATCGTCGGCGAGGTTAGCGGCGCCAATGCCGAACGCCGCCGCTATGCGCTCGCCGTGCAGGCCGGAACGGCGCGGCGCGGTTTCCTGAAAGGGGTCGGCCTGGCGCGCGGCTGCAAGGCTCCGGCGCGGCCGTGAAGGTGGTGGTCGGCCCGCCGCGCGCCTTTCGGGCCCATGTCCCCGATGCCGCCATCGCTGACCTTAAGGCGCGGTTGGCCAATACACGCTGGCCCGAGCGCGAGACCGTGGATGACTGGGATCAGGGCGTCCCGCTCGCTTATGCGCAGGAGCTCGCCACCACGTGGCAGCACGACTATGACTGGCGGCGGATTGAAGCGCGCCTCAACGCGCTGCCGCAATTCGTCGCGGACGTGGACGGGCTCGACATCCATTTCCTCCATATCCGTTCGGCCAATCCCGCCGCGCGCCCGCTGGTCCTGACGCACGGCTGGCCGGGTTCGGTGCTCGAATTTCTTGACGTCACGGCGTCACTGACCGATGACTATCATCTTGTAATTCCATCGCTTCCGGGATTTGGATTCTCGGGCAAACCTGCGGTTGCCAAATGGTCGGTTGAGCATATTGCGGCCGCATGGAATGCGCTGATGGTCGCGCTCGGCTACCCGCGCTATTTCGCGCAAGGCGGCGACTGGGGCAGCGCGGTGACTTCGGCGCTGGGGGCGCACCATGCGGGCCATTGCGCCGGCATCCATATCAATATGGTGGTGGGCCAGCCCGACCCGGCGACCATGAACGACCTCACGCCGCAAGAGCAGGCCTATCTGGCGCGCTTTGGCTGGTATCAAACCAAGGACAATGGCTATTCCACGATCCAGGCAACGCGGCCGCAGACCATTGGCTATGCGTTGACCGATTCGCCGGTCGGGCAAATGTGCTGGATCGTGGAAAAAATGCACGGCTGGACCGATTGCGGGCACGAACCCGGCGGCCAATCGGTTGGTGGGCATCCCGAGCGCGTGCTGACCCGCGACGCGATGCTCGACAATGTCAGCCTTTACTGGTTCACCGCCACCGCGGCCTCGTCCGCGCGGCTCTATTGGCACAGCTTCCGCAATTTCGCCGGCGCGCAAGTTGCCGTGCCCACGGGATGCAGCCTGTTTCCGCAGGAAATTTTCCGCCTCTCGCGCCGCTGGGCCGAGCGGCGCTATACCAACATCGTCCATTGGGGCGAACCCGAGCGAGGCGGACACTTTGCAGCGTGGGAAGAGCCCGGAATCTTCGCCAGCGAGGTTAGAGCCGCACTGGCGAAGATGGACCTTTAGCGCGGGACCGCCACCGGCCGACAGATTTCCGGCGCTGAACGCACCGCCGTGTTCCAGAGCACCTCGCTGCCCTTGGTGTACAATCGCCAGCCAAAGCCATTTTCGTAGGCCGCGCCGCTGCCAGCTCGGCAGCGGTCAAAATCCGCGTCTGTTTCGGCCTTCTCCCGTCAATAACCGCTGCGCACGCACAGCACATCGGCCAGATAGACGCGGCCACGCACCGTTTCCTGATGCGCCTTGCCGCTGCCGTTCCAGCCGGTGGCGCGGCAGAAGGCATCGGCGTTGCGCTTCATGCACGCCGCCGTAGCGTTGCCGACCGGACAGGATTCGACGCGATAGCCATTCATCGAAGGCTGGGTGTGGAATTGGGCAAAATTGCCGCGCACCGTCTGGTCGCGCGCCATTTCGCCGGGATAGCCGCCCCCGCCGCTGCCCCCGCCACCGAGCAGGCGGATCGATTGCACCGTTATGCCGCGCCGCAGCGATCCCAGCATCGGTGTGTCGCGATCATAGGTGCGACACCGCCCGCGATAGTTGCGCTGTTCGCACAATTGCCACACGCCTGACTGGACGCGGATGGCGTTGACCGGCCAGGCGAGACCCATGTCGGGGTTGCTATCGCGCATGGCGACGGCAGGGCCGTTGTAACCCACATCGCGGTAAATCGTCGCTTCGGCCGGACGCCACATCTTGTCCTGCGCCACTGTCACCGCGACACCGCCGCCCAGTGCAAGAACAGCGACGGCCACCAGTCCGGCCTTCTTGAAACGTTGCATAACTCTCTCCCTTGCAGCGCTTGCGACTCCGGGATGTTTGTTATGCTTCAAATGGTAGCATGTTGCCCTGCGCCCGGAAAGCGGGCTTGGCCATGTCAGGGTTGCGTTGGCGCCGCGGCAGGCGCCGCTGGCGGCGCAGCGGGCGTCAGCGGCGCGGTGAAGCTCAAAATCAGCCCCGCCAATGTCGCCGACATCAGATTGGCCAGGCTGCCCGCCAGCAGCGCCTTCAGCCCCAGCCGCGCGATCATCGGGCGCTGGTTGGGGGCAAGGCCGCCGGTCACCGCCATCTGGATCGCAATCGAGCTGAAATTGGCAAAACCGCACAGCGCAAACGTACCGATGGCGACCGCTGCGGGCGACAATGTGCCCTGCATCGCGCTGAGTTCGATAAAGGCGACAAATTCGTTGAGCACGACCTTGGTGCCGAACAGCCCGCCAATTGCGCCGGTTTCCTCCCACGGCACGCCGACCAAATACATGACGGGCGCAAAGACAAAGCCCAGCGCGCTTTGGAACGACCAGCCCTCTTGCCCCAGCATATTGCCCAGCCCGCCAAGCAAGCCGTTGGCGAGCGCGACCAGCGCCACGAACGCCAGCACCATCGCGCCGACCGCGACCGCCAGCTTCACGCCGGTCTGCGCGCCCTGCGCCGCCGCCATGATGATGTTGGCGGGCTTTTCCTCGTCATGGCTGGCATCGGGCATGATCACGGGCTCGATACCGACATCCTGCGGATTATCGGGCATGATGATTTTGGCCATCAAAATGCCGCCCGGGGCCGACATGAAGCTCGCCGCAAGCAGATAGGGCAATAATTGTTCGCCGACCAGGCTGGCATAGGCCCCCAAAATCGTCCCCGCCACCCCCGCCATGCCGACGCACATGATGGTGAACAGCTGCGGCGGGGTCAGCCCCGCCAGATAGGGCCGGATCACCAGCGGGCTTTCGCTTTGCCCGACAAAGATGTTCGCCGCCGCGCCCAGGCTTTCGACCTTGGTAATGCCGGTGATTTTCTGGATGCCGCCGCCGACCCATTTGATCACCAGCTGCATGATGCCCAAATAATAGAGGATCGAAATCAGCGAGGCGAAAAATATGATGACGGGCAGCGCGGCGATGGCAAAGCTGTTGCCGCCCAATTCGGGCCCCGCGAGCGGGCCGAAGATGAAATCGGTCCCCGCCTTGGCATAACTCAAGAGGTTCGACACGCCGTCGGACATGCCCTGAATGATCGCACGCCCCCACGGCGTCCCCAGCACCAAGAGCGCAAACCCCGCCTGCAACGCAAAGGCCGGGACGACAACGCGCAGCCGGATCCAGCGGCGGTTTGACGAAAACAGCACGGCAATCGCCAATATGGCAAGGATTCCGACCAGTCCTATCAGGCTTTGCATGAAGCTGTTTTTCCCCCAAAGTGCGTCGGGCCGGTTTAGCCGCTGAATGGCCGCTGGCAACCCTTGCGCCATGCCCGGCGTTGAGAGGGAAGGTAGCGCCGCAGCATGGGAGGCCGCGATGGCAGCAATCAAGACAGCGACCACATCGGCCGGTGCCGATGAAAAGGCTGCGAAAGCCAAGGGTATCGCCAAGGCCAAAGCGGTTGCGCCCACCCGCGCGGCGCGCATCGGCAGCACGCCCGCGACCAAATTTCGCGGCGACCCCGCAATTTTCGGCCAACTGGTCGAGGATCATGACCGCCACCGCGCGCTGCTCGCCATGATCGCGGACAGCGACGCGGGCAGCAAGGATCGCACACGCCTGTTCAAGGAGCTGAACCGCGAGCTCAAGGCACATGCCGCCGCCGAGGAGCAGGCCCTGTGGTCAAGCGTGCTGCGCAACCCCAAGACCACCGACGACGGCCGCCACGCGGTCGCCGAGCATAAGCAGATTGACGACATGCTCGCCGATCTTGCTGCACGCGACATGGGCAAGAAAGGCTGGCTGAAGCGCTTCGAGGCGCTCAAGGACAAATATCTCCATCACATCCGCGAGGAAGAGCAGGAACAGTTCGTCGCTGCCGAAAAGACCCTGACCGACGCCGACAAGCGCTACATGCTGCGCGTCTTCAAAGCTCGCAAACGCGATGAAAAGGCCGCGGCGCAGCTGGACAAGAAAATTCGCCTTAAATAAGTTGCTTGGCGATGCCGGGGCCATCCCCGCAGCCGGAGAGCAATGGATATGGTCAGGCAGTTGGGGACGGTGCTCGGGCGTCTGGTGATGGGTGCAGCCCTGCTGCTTGCCAACCCTGTGGCGGCGCAAGAGACCGCATCCCCGAAACCCGCAGCCACCGAGAAACTGCCCGCCAGCGCTTTTGCCAAATTGCCATTTATCGAACGGCCGCGCCTGTCGCCCGATGGCACGCACATCGCCGGTTTGCTCGGGGTCAGTGGCGAACAGCGGCTGGCAATCATGCCGGTGCTGGGAGATCGCAGCGCTGGCCGGATGATTGCCTTACCCGAGCTGACCGAAGTCGGCGAACTGCGCTGGGTCAATGATAACTATGTGATCGTCCAGCTCTACACGCTGATGCCGGTCGCCGGGGACAACTGGTATGTGACGCGCTATATCGGCGTGGAGCGCGCGACGGGAAAGCCAACCCGCCTGCTGTGGGATCTGGCGGGCCAGTCCGCCGACCTCATCTGGGTACCGCACGATGGGTCAACCGAAGTGCTGATTGCGGCGCAGAGCTCCATTTACGCCGATGGGTACTGGCCCTCCGTGTATCGCGTCGATGTTGCCTCCGGCAAAAAGCGGATGGTGGAGGCCGGGCGCGTCAATATCTTCGCATGGGGCGCCGATCGGCTGGGGCGGGTGCGCTACGCGATCAGCTATCGCGACACCTCGACGCGCTCGAACTTGCTCTATCGCGGCGAAAATGGCGGGCCGATGCGCATCGCCGGGCGGGCCAGCCTGCGTGATGAAGAGCGACTGACCATACCGCTTGAATTCGTCGATGGTGGTGACAATGCTTGGGTTTTCGCCGAAACGCTAGCGGGCGAAGATGCGGTGGCCGAAGTCGATATGCTGACCGGGGAGCAGAAGAAACTGCTCTTCACATCCGCCAAGGGCAATATCGCCGGCATTTTGACCTCACGCGACGGCCGCCGTTTGCTTGGGGTGCTCGATTCCGATCCCGATGTGCCGATGCACTGGCTTGACCCGGTTTTGGCCGCGCATCAAAAAGCGCTCAGCGCGCGGTCCCCCGCCGCGCGGGTGGACATTAGCGACCTGAGCGCTGACCAGACCAAAATACTGTTGCGCATCAGCACGCCCGACAATCCGGGGCTGTTGTTCTTTTTCGATGCGACCAAGGGCGAAATGGCGCGGCTCGCCGCCATGAACGATGTGATTGGGGGCAAGCGGCTGTCGCGCGCCAAGCTCGTCCGCTACAAGGCGCGCGACGGGCTGGAAATTGAAGCGGTGCTGACCTTGCCGCGCGGGCGAGCGGCGAAGGCGCTTCCCTTCATCGTCATGCCGCACGGCGGGCCCTGGGCGCAGGACACGCTGACCTATGACTATTGGGCGCAATATCTAGCCGAACAGGGCTATGGCGTGATCCAGCCCAATTTTCGCGGCTCGACCGGCTATGGCGAGGCCTTTGTGGAAAAGGCGCATGGCCAGATCGGCCTTGCCATGCAGGACGATCTGACCGACGCGCTCAATTGGGCGGTGGCCGAAGGGCTGGCCGACGCGCAACGCGTCTGCATCGTTGGCGCCTCCTACGGCGGCTATGCCGCCATGTGGGGATTGGCCAAGGACCCGGACCTCTATCGCTGCGCCGTTTCCATCGCGGGTGTGTCAAACCTGCGCAAGGAAGCTTCCGACTTTGGCAACTCGTCGCGCGAAAATCTGTACCGCAGCCAATGGGCGAAGATGAGCAATGACTTTTCCGCTGTGTCACCCATCTATGCCGTCGATCGCATCACTGCCCCGTTGCTGCTGATCCACGGCAAGCGCGATGTGACCGTCGACCACCGTCAGTCCGAGAAGATGCACGCCGCAATGCGCAAGGCCGGCAAATCATCGGAATTTCTGTCGCTGCCGCTCGCCTACCATTATTTCACGCGTGAGGCCGACCGGCTGGCACTGCTCGAGGCAATCGGGACGTTTGTCCGCCGCCATAACCCACCCGATTGAGCGAAGAAACGGGCGGCAGGCCCATCTTGTGCCATAACCACATAGAATTTTCGCATTTTTTCCGTGCATGCAGGTGACATATGGTTGCCAGCCTGTTAACGGCGCCGCTCGACAAAAGCGCGGGTCGCAATCGCACTTTACCAACCTAGGAAAAAACATGCGTCTTTTTGCCACTCTCCTTGTTACCGGCCTGATGGCCTCCACCAGCGCGCAGGCGGCGACAATTGTCGGCTTGTGCAACACCGGCCGCACCGATGTAACGGCGTCGCCCTCCTGCGGCACCACCACAACCGGCCCTGATGCCAATTGGACACTGGTCGGTGGCACTGCCTATGCCAATAATGGCATCAATAGTAACTGGCTTGCCAACAACACGACCTCGCGTTGGATTACGCCGACACCGAACCCCAACCAGTCGCTCGACCCGACGGCCAACAACACCTATATCTACAAGCTCGACTTTGACCTGACTGGTTTTCAGCCCGGCACCGCGTCGTTTGCTGGACGCTTTGCGGTCGACAACCTTGTGTCCACCATCAAGCTCAATGGCACAACGCTGGCGGCCGCAGGCGGCACCTTCGGCAGCTGGACGTCCTTCGCTGCAAACAGCGGGTTTGTGACCGGCCTCAATACACTCACCTTTACCACCACCAACCTTGGTCAGGCGAGCGGCAACCCGGCCGGTCTGCGTGTCGAGTTCACGGGCAGCTCGATTGCGGCCGTTCCCGAACCCGCAACCTGGGCGATGATGATCCTGGGCTTTGGCCTGGTCGGCGGCGCACTGCGCAACCGCAAGGCGGGTGTGACCACCAAGGTCGCTTACGCCTGAGCATCGGTCTGGCATTGCATTGCAAAAGGGGGCTGGCGACAGCCCCCTTTTTCGTTTGCACCGCGCGGATGTTGCCAAGTCCAAGCAAATGGCGATAAGCGCTGGTGATGACTGATACCGCCGCTCCGCCGCACCCGCGCGGCATTTCCCCGTCGCTGCTGCTCTTTTCCGTCGTCTATGGCGGGCTGGTCGTTGTTGCCGGCGTACTGGGGGTCAAGATTGTCGCCATCGGCCCGCTGACGGTCGAAGCCGGGATTTTCGCTTTCCTGCAGCTGGTTGTGCTGTCGAGCGCGGTCAATGAACTCCATGGTCCTGCAGCGGCCAACCGGCTGGTGCGCTTCGGCTTTATTCCGCTGATCCTGTCGGCGCTGCTGATCCAGATCGTCATCGCGTTGCCAGCGGCGGGCTTCTGGGACAAGCAGGCGGAATATCAGTTGATCTTGGCGCAAGGGTCGCGGCTGATGGCAGCGGGGCTGATCAGCTATGGCATTTCGCAGACATTGAACGTCTATATTTTTGACCGGCTGCGCAGCGGCACCGGCAAGATGGTGTGGCTGCGCGGCGGGATTGCGGCGGTCGTCAGCCAGCTGGTTGATACCACCTTGTTCATCACCATCGCCTTTGCCGGGGTCGAGGGTTATGATCTGCCCCAGCTCCTGATCGGCGCGCTGACCGCCAAGATTTTCCTGTCGATCATCATGGTCCCGCTGTTCGTGCAGCTCGCCGTCGCGCTCGGCCGCTGGGTGGACAATCGCTTCCAATGACCGCCGATCCGCGCATGACCGAGCTGCTTGCCAAGGCGGAAACGCTGGTCGAGGCGCTGCCCTATCTCCAGCGCTATGCCGGGCAAACTTTCGTGGTCAAATATGGCGGCCATGCCATGGGGAATCCCGAGCGCCAGCGTGATTTTGCCGAGGATGTCGTGCTGCTGCGCGCCGTCGGCATCAATCCGGTGGTCGTCCACGGCGGCGGGCCGCAGATCGGCAAGATGCTGGCGCGGCTGGGGGTCGAATCGCAGTTTGTCGGCGGCCTGCGCGTCACCGACGCCGAAACCGCCAGCGTCGCCGAAATGGTGCTGGGCGCGATCAACAAGGATATTGTCAGCTGGATTGCCGAAGCGGGCGGGCGCGCGGTCGGCCTGTCGGGTAAGGATGCGGGCCTCGTCATCGCCGAAAAGGTCGGGCGCGACGCCAATCCGCAGATCGGCGTCGAACGCCATGTTGACCTCGGCTTTGTCGGCGAACCCGCGCGGGTCGACCGGCGCGTGATCGATACGCTGATTGCCGCCGACATCATCCCGGTGATTGCGCCCATCGGCATTGGCAGCGACGGCCACACCTATAATATCAACGCCGACACTATGGCAGGCGCGGTCGCGGCGGCGCTGGGCGCGGCGCGGCTGTTCCTGCTCACCGATGTCGCGGGCGTGCTCGACAAAGCGGGCGCACTGCTCACCGACCTCGATCCGCCGCGCATTGCCGAGCTGATGGCCGATGGTACGATTTCCGGCGGAATGATCCCCAAGCTCGACACCTGCACCGCCGCGGTCGAGGGCGGGGTCGATGCCGCCGTCATCCTCGACGGGCGCGTGGCCCACGCCATGCTGATCGAAATTTTCACGGCAAGGGGTGCCGGAACGCTGATAAGGCGTTAAGAGGCGGCAACATCCCTTTTTCGGCGAGTTTTCCCGTGCTCCTGATGCTTCTGCAAATCATCGATATCCTGCTCACCGTTGCCTGGTGGTTCATTGTCATTCAGGCAATCTTATCGTGGCTGATCGCCTTCAATGTCATCAACACCACCAACCCCTTTGTCGCGCAGATTTGGATGACGCTCGACCGCATTTGCGAGCCGCTCTACCGCCCCTTCCGCCGCATCATGCCGGATTTCGGCGGGCTTGATCTCACCCCGATGATTGTCTTGATCATCATCATCATTTTGCAGGGGCCGGTGCTGGGGTATTTTTACCGCTTTGCGGCGCTGAATTCGCTCTGATGGCGGCAATGCCGCCCGCTACGCTGATCGACGGCAAGGCCTTTGCTGCCGGTTTGCGTGCGCGCGTGGCGGTGGCCGCCGCGGAGTTTAAGGCGCGGATCGGCCGCGCACCCGGCCTCGCGGTGGTGTTGGTCGGCGACGATCCGGCGAGCCAGGTCTATGTCAAGAGCAAGGGCAAGGCGGTCGCCGAAGCGGGCATGGCGGGGTGGGAGTATCGCCTGCCCGCCGATAGCGATGCCGCGACGTTGCTGACGCTGATCGACAGCCTCAACGCCGATGCAGGCGTGGACGGCATCCTCGTCCAGCTGCCGCTCCCCGCGCATCTTGATGACAAGGCGGTGCTCGACCGCATTGACCCCGCCAAGGACGTTGACGGTTTCCACGTCGTCAACGCCGGCCGTCTCGCCGTCGGCCTGCGCGCGCTGGTGCCGTGCACGCCCTTGGGATGCCTGATGTTGCTCAAAGAACAGCTGGGCGACCTGAGCGGGTTGGAGGCCGTCATCATCGGGCGATCGAACATTGTCGGAAAGCCGATGGCGCAGCTGCTGCTGAACGAAAGCTGCACCGTCACCATCGCGCACAGCCGCACCAAAGACCTGCCGCAAGTCGTGCGCCGCGCCGACATTGTCGTCGCCGCCGTCGGGCGGCCTGAAATGGTGCAGCAAAGCTGGATTAAGCCTGGCACGACGGTGATCGACGTTGGCATCAACCGTGTGCCTGCCAGCGAGCCCGGCAAGACGCGCCTTGTCGGCGACGTCGCCTTTGCCGAAGTCAGCGCGGTTGCCGGGGCGATCACCCCTGTGCCCGGCGGCGTCGGGCCAATGACCATCGCCTGCCTGCTACGCAACACCATCGTTGCCGCGCACCGCCGCGCCAGCTTGCCCGAACCGGAGGGATTATAATGCGCCGAGTTGCACTGACCGGACTGATCCTGCTGGCGCTGGCGGGGTGCGTCAGCCCGCAGACGCGCGCCGAACGCAATCGACCCTTGGCGGCCAACCCCAGCGCCATCATCGCCGCCGAGCTCGCCTTCAACCGGCTGGCGCAGGACAAGGGCATGATCGCCGCCTTCCGCGAAACCGCGCATAAGGATGCCGTCATGTTCGTGCCGCAACGCGTGCGCGCGCTTGACTGGCTGAAGACCGGCAACCTCGGAAGCGGCATCAGCTGGGCGCCGCACGCGGTGTACACCAGCTGCGATGGCAGCGCGGGCGCGACCACCGGAGGCTGGACCGGCCCGGGCGGCAGCTTTGGCTATTTCACGACGGTGTGGCTCCGCGAGCGCGACGGCAGCTTCAAATGGGTGCTCGATCACGGTGTGCCGCTGGCCGACACCCCGCGCGAGGCCCCCGAATTTATCGAAGGAAAGCAGGCGGTCTGCGGGTCGCGTCCCGCCGTCGGCATCGAAGCCGGGGCCGAGGGCGAGGATCTGTCGATCGGCCTTGCCGCCGACCAGACGCTAAGTTGGCGCAGCCTGGTCCGCCGCGACGGATCGCGCCGGATTACCGTGCGTATGTGGGATGGAAGTGCGATGCAGCCGGTTATCGACGATGACGTCGCGGCAGCAGCGGCAAAATAGGGCGCGCGCCAGATGCTCGACCTCTTTTTCTCGGCCTTTATCACGCTGTTCGTGGTCATCGACCCGCCCGGCTGCGCGCCGATTTACGCCAGCCTGACCCACGGCGCGAGCGCGGCGCAGCGGCGCAACATGGCCATCCGCGCGGTACTTGTCGCGGGCGTCATCCTCGTCATTTTCGCACTGTTCGGCGAACAATTGTTGGGCGCGCTGCATATCGAGCTCGACAGTTTCCGCATCGCCGGGGGCATCATGCTGTTCGTTATCGCCATCGACATGGTGTTCGAAAAGCGCACCCAGCGGCGCGAGGAGCGCGCCCAGAAGATCATCGACACGCCCGAGACCGAGGATGTATCGATCTTCCCGATGGCGATGCCGATGATCGCCGGCCCCGGCTCGATCGCGTCGATCATGCTGCTGGTGTCGCAAAATGAAGGGCTCGACCGCGCCCTCATTGTGTTGGCAGCGCTGGGCTCGGTTCTTGCCGTGACGCTGGCGGCGCTCGTCGCGGCAGGCCCGCTGATGCGTGTGCTTGGCGAAAAGACCGAGGCGGTCATCACCCGCCTGCTCGGCGTGCTCCTCGCCGCGCTCGCCGCGCAATTCGTCATCGACGGCCTGCGCGGCAGTTTCGGGTTAGTCTAGGCGCTTCGCCACCGCCGCCTTCAAATCCGTCTGCGCCCTTGGCCCGATTTGCGCGATAATCACCCCTGCGCATACCGCACCGCTGATCAGACAGCGTTCCATGCTTTCCCCGCGTGCCAGCCCCGACAGGAAGCCGGCCGCGAACAGATCGCCTGCGCCGGTCGTATCAATCACCGCATGCACCGGCTCGGCGCCGACAGTCGTGCGCACGCCATCGGCCACTGCAATTGCCCCGTGTTCGCCGCGCGTTACGACCAGCAACGGCACCAGCGGCGCGATGGCCGCGACCGCTGCTTCGAAATCCTGCGTCTGCGCCAGTGCGCAAATTTCGGTTTCGTTGGCGAACAATATGTCGAACAGCCCTTCGGCCAGCAGCGCGCGGAAATCGTCACCGTGGCGATCGATGATGAAAGCGTCGGACAAGGTGAAGGCGACCTTGCGCCCCGCCCCGCGCGCCACGTCAATCGCGCGCCGCATCGCCGCGCGCGACAATTCGGGATCCCAGAGATAGCCTTCGAGGTACAGGATCGCCGCGTCGGCAATCATGCCCTCGTCGATCATTTTCTGCTCGAGCAAATGGCTCGCGCCCAGAAAAGTGTTCATCGTGCGCTGGCCATCGGGGGTGACGAGGATCAAACAGCGCGCGGTCGGCGCGCCTGCGCTCAATGGCGGGGTGGTATATTCGACGCCGGTGGCGGTGAGATCGTGGGTGAACACCGCGCCCAGCTGGTCATCGGCGACCTGCCCGATGAAGCCGCAATTGTGCCCCAGCGCGGCCATCCCCGCGAGCGTGTTCGCCGCCGATCCGCCCGACATTTCGACCGCCGGGCCCATCGCCGCATAGAGCCGCTCGGCCTCGCCCGCATCGATCAGCCGCATCGACCCCTTGGTCAGCCCCTCGGCGACAATCAGCGCATCGTCGGCACGGGCGATAACGTCGACGATGGCGTTGCCGATGGCGACAACGTCGAGGCGGGCGGGGTTGGTCATGCGCAGGCTGGCTTTCGCTGAGAGGGGGTTTGGCGCGCCCTAGGCGGCAGCGGCACCTTGCGCAAGTCCGGCCCGCCGTGGCACAGCAGCGCGATGATTTTGCGCGCCTTCACTCTGTCGCTGCGCCAGCTGGGTGATGCGCGCACCTTTCGCCTCGTCGCGGCGGTGGCGGCGCTGTCGTTGCTGGTCTTTGTGCTGCTGGGTGCGGGGCTGTGGGCGTTGCTCGACGGCTGGCTGCTGCCGCGCTGGTTTCCCGAGGCAGAGGGTTTTTCCGCACTGGTCGCCGCCGGCCTGACGGTCTTGCTGGGCTGGTTCCTGTTCCGGGCGGTGGCAATGGCGGTGATGGGTCTGTTCACCGACGGGATCGTCGAAAGCGTCGAGGAAGATCATTATCCCGCCGCCGCCGCGCGCGCAACGCCCGTCACCTTCACGCGCGGCGTGCGCATGGGGCTGCGTTCGGCCCGGCGGGCGGTCGGCTGGAATCTGGTCGCGGCGCCCTTTTACCTGCTTCTGCTGGTCACCGGCGTCGGCACGCTGGCGCTGGTGCTGATCGTCAATATGCTCGTGCTGGGCCGCGATCTGGAAGCGATGGTGCTGGCGCGCCACCCGGGCATGCCGCCGCTGTCCGCGCGCGAGCGCAATCTGATGGGGCTCGCGGCATCGGCGCTGTTCGTCATCCCCGTGGTCAATCTGCTCGCCCCGGTGCTGGGCGCGGCGATGGCGGTGCATCTGCTGCATGGGCGGCAAGCTGGCTAAGCGCCCAGAGCGCCGCCTCCGCCACCACCGGGTCGCTGTCGTAACGCAGCCGTTCCAACGCAGGCACAAACCCCGCATCGCCGCTGTTTCCCGCCGCAATCGCTGCGTTGCGCACCATTCGTGCGCGGCCGATGCGCTTGATCGGCGATCCAGCGAACACGGCGCGAAAGCCCGCGTCGTCGAGCGCCAGCAGGTCGGCCAGCGCGGGCGCCGCTAGCTCGGCGCGCGGCAGAAAGGCGCGGTGACGCGCCGCCACATCGGCGAACTTGTTCCACGGGCACACCGCCAGACAATCGTCGCAGCCATAAACGCGGTTGCCGATGCCGGCGCGCAGTTCCTCAGGGATCGCTCCCTTATGCTCGATGGTCAGATAGGAAATGCAGCGCCGCGCATCGAGCCGGTAGGGCGCAGGGAAGGCATCCGTCGGACAGGCGCGCTGGCACGCATCGCACGAACCACAGCGATCGCGCCCCGTCAGCGACGGCGGCAGCGCCAGCGTCGTGTAAATCGCCCCCAGAACCAGCCAGCTGCCATGGTCGCGGCTGACCAGGTTCGTATGCTTACCCTGCCACCCCAGCCCGGCGGCTTCCGCGAGCGGCTTTTCCATCACCGGCGCGGTGTCGACAAACACCTTCACCGCAGCCTCGGGGGCCAGCGCAACCAGCTCGCGCGCGACGGCTTTGAGCGCGCGTTTGACCACGTCGTGATAATCGGCCCCCTGCGCATAGACCGAAATCCGCCCGCGCGAAGGCTGCTCCGCCAGCGCCAGCGGGTCGGTGGCGGGGGCATAGCTCATCCCCAGCATAATCACCGATTGGACCTCGGCCCACAGCCCCACGGGGCTGCCGCGCTGGTCGGCACGGCTTTCCATCCACAGCATCTCGCCATGGCAGCCGTCAGCGAGCCATTGGCGCAGCCTCCCCCGCGTCTGCGGTGCGGCAGCGGCGGCGGCGATGCCAAAGGCGACAAAGCCGTGCGCGCGCGCCGCATCGGCCAGCTGCGTCGCCAGATGGCCAGCGGTTGGAGACAGTTGGCGCATTAACTTCGCTGTCATTCCTGCCCTTTAGGCGATACGGCCCATTATTGGTCGTTTTTCTTTGCAACGGAAAATCATGCCGCAGGATATCGTGGTCGAGGCTGACAGCCTCCTCAAAATCTATGGCGATCATGTCGCGGTGAACGGCGTCAGCCTGGCTGTCGCGCAGGGCAGCATTTACGGTGTGCTCGGCCCCAACGGCGCGGGCAAGACAACCACGCTGCGCATGCTCTTGGGCATCATCGACCCCGATGGCGGGACGCGCCGGCTGTTCGGCAACCCGCGCCCCGCCAGCGTGCGGGCACGCATCGGCTATCTGCCCGAGGAACGCGGACTCTATCCGGGGATGAAAACCACCGAGGCGATCGCCTTCATGGGTGCGTTGCGCGGGCTTGACTGGACCGAAGGGCGGCGGCGCGGCGGCGCGATGATGGAGGAGCTGGGCCTCGCGCGCGTCATCGACGCCAAAATCCGCAAACTGTCCAAGGGCATGGCGCAGATGGTCCAGTTGATCGGTGCCATCGTCCACCAGCCCGAACTGATCGTCCTCGACGAACCTTTTTCGGGGCTCGACCCGGTGAATCAGGAACGCCTCGAAGCGCTCGTCCACCGTGAACGCGCGCGCGGCGCGACCGTGCTGTTCTCCACCCACGTCATGGCGCACGCCGAGCGCTTGTGCGACCGGCTCGCCATCATCGCGCGCTCCGAGCGCCGCTTCGAAGGCACCGTCGATGATGCGCGCGCGCTGCTCCCCATGCAGGTGCGTTATACCCCGCGCGATGGTGCCGATCCGGCGGCCGTTGCGGCGATGCTGCCCGCAGATGCGCAGCCGGTCCACGACCAATGGCGCTTTGCGATTGCCGCCGACGCGGTCGAACCTTTGCTCGTGCGCCTGACTGGCAGCGGGCTGGGCGTGGCGGGCCTCGCCATTGCGCGGCCGGCGCTGCACGATGCTTTTGTCCATATCGTGCGCCAGTGCGAGCCCGACTATGTCGACGCCGAAGCCAACAATAGCGATGATTCGGCGGAGGAAGCAGCATGAACGCCTTTCTGCGCACCATGTTCGTGATCGCACGGCGCGATTTCCTGTCGATTGTCGCGACGCCGACCTTTCTGCTCTTCCTGCTGGCGCCGCTGTTCATGCTGGCGATGGGGTTGGTCGGCGGGGCGGGCGCGGCGGGCCTTGCCGATGCCAACCGCGCGACGGGACGCATTGTCGTGCTCGCGGCCGAGGACCATGTTGCCGTGCTGCGCGACACCGATGCGCGGCTACGCAGTGCCACGGGACGCTTTGCCGCGCCCATGCTTGAGGTGCGCAGCGTCGATCAAACCCCCGATGCCGCCGCTATCCGCGCCGTATTTGCGGAAAGCGGGAGCGATACGCTGGCGGTGATGGCAGGGCCGCTGGGCAACCCGGAAATCTGGGAGCGCGAACGCGGCGCGCTGTCTGGGCGCTACCTCGCGCTGCTCGCGGAGCAGGCGCTCACGGCGCGCGATCTGGGGGTCAACGCACCGCGCAGCATCGCCACCTTTGCCCAGCTCGGCACCAGTGGGCCCAGCAATGCGCTGCGCCAGACCTTGGGCTTTGGCGCGGTGTTCGTGCTGTTTTTCCTGACGCTGCTGCTCGCCGGGCAGACGGTCAGCAGCCTGGCCGAGGAAAAGAGCAACAAGGTGATCGAAATCCTGGCCGCCGCCGCGCCGCTGGAGGCGGTGTTCATCGGCAAGCTGATCGGCTTTCTGGGCGTCGCGCTCTTGTTCATCAGCTTCTGGGTCGGGCTCGGCGCGGTCGCCGCGCTGGTCGCGGCGGGCACCATGGCGGCCCCCGCCGCCGCCAACGCCAGCGCCGCCGCAACGTTGCTCGCCGCCGCGCCCGCCACTGGCTGGGGCTTTTTCATTGCCATCGGCTTTGCCTATTTCGTGCTCGCCTTCCTGCTGCTTGGCGCGATTTTCCTCGGCGTCGGGTCGCAAGCCGCCACCGTGCGCGAAATCCAGATGCTGTCGCTGCCCATCACCATTTTCCAGGTTGGCATGTTCGGCCTTGCTTCGGCGGCGTCGAGCACGCCGGGCAGCCCGCTCGCCCGCGTGGCCGAGGCCTTTCCCTTCTCCTCGCCCTTCGCCATGGCGGCGCGGGCCGCTACCGACCCCGACCGGACCATCCATTTTGCCGCCTTAGGCTGGCAGCTCTTGTGGTTGACGATTGTGGTGTGGCTTGCGGCGCGCTTGTTCCGCTCGGGCGTACTCAGCGGGCGCAACTGGTCGCTGCGGCGGCGGGCGCGGCGTTGACATCGCTGTAAATAGTGGCATTCTGCAACCGAATTTCCGCACCGACGGAAAATTGCGCAAGGAACTCCCGATCATGGCCACCCAGATTCGCTTGGCGCCCGAAATTCCGCACCCCAATGATGTGTCCCGCGCCGAAATCTGGGCCGAGGATCGCTGGCAGGAACCGTTTCGCCGCATGCGTGCGGAGGCGCCGATCAATTACTGTCCCGAATCCAAATTTGGCCCCTATTGGTCCGTCACGACCTACAAACCGATCCAGCATATCGAGGCGCTGCCCAAGATTTTCTCTTCCTCATGGGAATATGGCGGCATCGTGGTGGCGGGGCAGCGCGTCCAGGACCTGCCAGAAGGCGCGATCCCCATGCCGATGTTCATCGCCATGGACCCGCCGCAGCACACGGCGCAGCGCCGCACCGTCGCGCCCGCTTTTGGCCCCAGCGAAACCGAACGGCTGCGCGCCGACACCATCGTGCGCACCAGCAAGGTGATCGACAGCCTGCCGGTTGGCCAGCCGTTCGATTGGGTTGAGAAATTGTCGATCGAGCTGACCACGCAGATGCTGGCCATATTGTTCGATTTTCCGTGGGAAGAGCGGCACAAGCTGACCTATTGGTCGGACGAGCTGGGCGATATCGAAAATGGTGACACGCTCGAGCAGCGCCAGGCGCGGCTCGCCACCGCCTTTGAAATGGGCGCGGCGTTCAAACAATTGTGGGACCGCAAGGCCGCCAACCCCGGCCAGCACGACCTTATCTCGATCATGCTCCAGTCCGACGCGATGAAGGAAATGAGCGAGCAGGAATTTATGGGGAACCTTATCCTCCTGATCGTTGGCGGCAATGATACGACGCGCAACAGCATGTCGGCCTATGCCTATGGCCTGTCGCAATTCCCCGAAGAGCGCGCCAAGCTCGAGGCCAGCCACGACCCCGAGTTGGCCGTCAATGCGATGCACGAAATTATCCGCTGGCAAACCCCGCTGGCGCACATGCGCCGGACCGCGACCGAGGATGCCGAGGTCGAGGGCCAGCTGATCCGCAAGGGCGACAATGTGGTGCTGTGGTATGCCTCGGCCAACCGCGATGAAAGCGTGTTTCCCGATGGCGATCGCATCATCGTCGACCGCGCCAACGCCCGCCGCCATTTGGCCTTTGGCTATGGTATCCACCGCTGCGTCGGCGCGCGCGTCGCCGAGCTGCAGCTGACCGCGCTGATTTCCGAAATGCAAAAGCGTCGTTTGCGCGTGAATGTGCTCGAAGAACCGACGCGCGTCCCCGCCAGCTTCGTCCACGGCTATAAAAAGATGATGGTCGAGCTGGAGCGATATTGAGCGGGTGAAACCAAAGTCCGCCCTGCTCCGTATATAGCAGCATGAACCGACGCACATTCTTCTCCGCCGCGATGCTCGCCGGATCGACCACGCTCATCGCCCCGAAACTGCTCGCTGCCCCGCGCCCCAAGGGGCAGAAGGGCTGGCAACTGACCGATGCCGAATGGAAAAAACGGCTGACGCCGCAGCAATATTATGTGCTGCGCCAGGCGGGGACCGAACGCCCCTTCAGCCACCCGCTCGACCGGGAAAAGCGCAAGGGCACATTCGCCTGTGCGGGCTGCAGACTGCCGCTGTTCGACAGCGGCACCAAATTTGACAGTGGCACTGGTTGGCCCAGCTTTTATGCGCCGCTGGCGGGTGCCGTCGGCACCATGACCGATTATGACATCGGCTATCCGCGCACCGAGGTGCATTGCAAACGCTGCGGCGGGCATTTGGGGCATGTCTTTGACGACGGCCCCAAACCAACCGGCAAACGTTACTGCATGAATGGTGCGGCGATGGTCTTTATTCGGGCTTAGCCGGCAGCACACGATAAATGCGCAGCCGCGTTTTGGTAAAGGCGGGTTCAGGCGCAAGCCAGCCGGGAACCTTGTTGTCGATCAGCGCGCTGGCAAGTCCCTTAGGCGCATTACGTGCAAAATTCTGCAGCTCGGGGATAAGCGGACAAACAGCGACATATGTCGCGCCGCTTTTCCTGATCATGGCTTCAGCCGCCGCCGGTTCGGCCATGAAACCCGCGATGACATGGTGGATGGCGCGGTGATTGCGGTGGTGGCCGGTGGCAACGACGCTGTGATGCGTGGCTTCCAGCAACCCCGAAGACATGTCCAGCGACGCAAAAATCGTGCCTTCTGGTAGTTTGTTCAGCCGCGTCAGCTGATCGCGCTTAATGCAGCGGGCAAGTTCGTCCGTTGATTTGTCCGCTGTGACCATCGACATCACCCAGACGATGGCTGCTGATAAAGCGATCGGCGTGGCGAGCACGCACGCTGCTGTAGCTGGGATGCGTACCAGCGCCGACGCATGCGATCGTCCCCACCGGAAAATTGCAATGACGGCAGGTACATATCCGGCAAGGACATAGGCATGGGTGGTCGAGGTAGCGCGCAACACCAGCACCGAAAGCACGGAGCTGGCCAGCGACACCAGCAGCAAACGGTGCCAATCGTCACGATAGGCCGCCTGTCCGCCCCGCCAAACCTGCCACGCAATGCCGATCAAGCCAAACAGCGAGAGCAAACCAAAGCTGAGCGCCGACGACAATGTCTGCGTCCAGATGGGATGGCCTTCGCTGATCCCTTCATACCAGAATTCGCGTACCAGCGGGCTGAGATTGCCAAATGGTCCGGCCAAACAGGCCGGTGCCGATGCCGCGAAAAGCAGCGCCCCAACCCCGCCCGCCAGCGCCAGCGCGCCGATGCGATAAAGGATCGAAGCGCGCACGGGCAGGATGCGTATCAGGCCCAGCAGCAGCGCGCCGGTAACGGCCGCTCCCAGCAAATAAGGCCGCGAGAAGGCGTCGCAATAGATGCCGGTTACTGCGTTCCAGCCGCGCATTGCCGCCACCCACAAGGTGGGAATGAAGACCAGTCCCAGCGCAAAGCCCCTAAGCCGCGGTGCCTGCGCCGGGTCGCGCAGCCAGTCATAGGCAAACAAACCGCCAAACATGACCAGATAGGGCAGGCCTTCGAGCGAAATTTCGACATGCAGGCTGACCACCAGCGCCGCCACCAGCCCGCGCGCGACCGTGCCCGTACCCAACGCCATCCACAGCAGCATCAGCGATAGCAACAGCTGCCAGTTGTGATGGTCGATGCGCATCGGCACGAAATAATGGAGGAAGGAAAAGGTCGTCGCCGCGAGCAGCATGCCGACCCGGACAAAGGCGGTATCGCCAAGATGCCCAAGCACCCGGTGGAACACGATCAGCAACAACCCGATCAGCAACAACGGATAAGTAACCAGCGCCCAGCGCTCGGCCTCGGCGGCGGGCATTAACGTCTGAAATGCAATGATTGTGGCGGCAATCTGCGCATCGATAAAGCGCGACCAGTGCAAATCTCCGCCACCTTCGGCGGGGTTAATCCGATATTGCGAATGGTCATACCACGCCTGGCCAGCCAGCAGGTCGCGCACCTGAACCAGGCGCAGCGAGTCGTCGGGATCGGTCAGCGTGAAGTCGGCGATACTTTCGCGATAGGCATAAAGCATCATCAATGCGACCAGCAGCCAGAGAATAGCGAGCAGCGGCCAGTCGGCACGGTTACGGCCCTCAGGGTTCGAACGCGATGACATCATGGCAAAGGGGCTTTCGGCATCACCGCACGGCAAAGACGAAAAGGCGGCGAAGAAGATAAGTGGTGGTAAAGCTGATGATAATCGCGATTCCTTTGGCTGCGCGGGGGTCCATGCCCACCACTGCGCCATAGCTGACAATCGCAACCGTCAATGTCAGGCCGACCCCGGCGGACAACAGAAACAGGAATTTTTGGCGCCAACGCTCCGTCCCGCCACGGGCCGTTGTGGTGACAAAAACAACCCGCGATGACATCAGCCAATGAACCGCTATACCCAGGCAAAAGCCGATCGCCGACGCTGCAGGGGCCAACAAACCGGCACTAAGCAACAGCAAGAACAAGCCGACGTCGGCGACCAGCGCGACCACGCTGGCGCCAACATATCGGAAAAAGATCAGCGTCCAAAGTTGATGAAGCAGCGAGGAGAGCATTGCCACATCCCGCTCAAGCGGCCTTGGCAATCCGGCTCGGCACTTCGCGTACCGATGCCAGCGCGGCCTGTTCGCCCTCGGTCCCGCTTTCATGATATTCGGCGTCCTCGTTGACGCCCCAGATGTCATAGACGCGCGCACCTGCCTCGATATTGCGCGCGGTCAGCATCGCGGTCATCATCGCATGATCCTGGTTGTTATAGCGGTGCATGCCGTTGCGGCCGACCAGGTGCAGCGTCGGATATTTTTCTTCCAATTCGGCGCGCATCGTCTCGACATTGGCGGCATAATCATCGTCATAGACCGGATAGGCCTTTTCCTGCCGGACCACCGCACCGCCGACGACATGGTCGGGATTGCACAGCCCGAGGATGGCCATTTCGCGCTTGGCAAGGTCAATCAGGGCTTCGTCACTCGACGCCCACAGCCCGTCGCCCTCGAAACAGAAATATTCGAGGCCGACGCAGGCAATCTCGGGATCGGGCACCATTTCGGGCGACCAGCTGCGGAAATTCTGAACGCGGCCGACCTTCACCTTGCTGTCGTGGATATAGATCCAGTTGTCGGGGAACAGGTCGGGCGATTTGATCATCAGCGCGACGGTCAGAAAATCGCGGTACTTCAGCTGCGGCGCAGCCGTAAAGGCGCAATCGGGCAGCGGATGGATCCGCGCCGCCAGTTCGCGCATCGGCGCCGAACTGATGACATGTTCGGCATCGATAACGACATCGCCATCGGCCCCGCTGGCCGTCAGCCGCCAGCGCCCCGTGGTCTGGTCCTGCGCCAACTGCTTGAAGCTATGGCCCATCAAAACCTGGTTGCCGCCCGCGACGACCTTGTCGCGCGCCGCGTCCCACATCATCCCCGGCCCCTGCCGCGGATAGCGGAAGGTTTCGAGCAGGGTTTTGGTCTCCATCCCGTCGTTGGGTTTTTTGTTGAGGCCAAGGCTGCGCTTCAGGCCGTCCAGTACCGCCGCACCCAGGCTTAGCCCCTTGATGCGCTGCGCCGCCCAGTCGGCCGACATGGTGTCGCACGGCATGCCCCACACCTTTTCGGTATAGGTTTTGAAAAAGATGGAATAAAGTTTCCAGCCAAACTGGTTGACGGTCCAGTCTTCAAAGCTGCGGACATTCTTGTTCGGAAACGCCTTGGCCTTGACATAGCTCGCCATGCACAGCGTCGAACGGACAATGCCAAGGTTGAACAGCGCTTCAAACGCGCGCAGCGGATAGCTGTAAAATTTGCCTTCATAATAGATCCGGCTCATCCGCGGCCGTTGAATAAAATCATCGGGCAGGATCTCGTTCCACAGGTCGACAACCTCCTGGCTTTTCGAGAAAAAGCGGTGGCCGCCGATATCAAAGCGAAAGCCTTCGTGCTCGACGGTGCGGCTGATGCCGCCGACATAAACGGCATCCTTTTCGATCACGGTTACGCTTTTGCCTGCTTTGGTCAGCAGATAAGCGGCGGTCAGCCCCGCCGGTCCCGCCCCGATGATCGCCACATCCGCGCTGGTAGCCGATTTGGTCACGTTGATAACCCCTTGGTTTGGTTGGTCCGTCATCTGTTTTGCGCGCGCGGCGCACCGCTGCAGCACCCTCTGTCAACCATCGTGGCTAATTAAAGGTTAACGCCGCAGCAGTTGTCGCAGCGGGGGACATCTGCGGCGGTCCGCGCGCACTCGTGTCGGCGGTCGGCGGGGGATCAACCGCTGTCTCTGCCGCCTCCGCCAGTGGCGGGGCGCGGCTCTGTAATGTCAGTGTGCCGAGCCGCGCACGTGGCTGGCTGGGGCCGGGCGTGGCCGCGACCGAAAATCCGGGATCAACCTGCACCGCCTGCGCCGAGGCAGGGGCGATGCGCACGGCGTAGCGGCCATAGGCGACGCCTTCGAACAGGAAATAGCCGTCAAATTCGCTGAGCGTGGTCGCGCGGACATTGCCCTCGGCATCGACGAGCTCCAACGCCACGCCCTCCAGCGCGGTGCCGCTCGACCGCACCAGCTTGCCATCGACATCGCCCGCCGCCACCAGCGGCAGCGCCACCAGCGTTGCCACGCCGGGCCGCGGCGTCACGACTTTGCCCGGCAGGGCGGGCTGGACATAAGGATCGGGCAGGCTGGCGGCATCGATGCCGATCAATACGGCACGGAAGGGTTCGAGGCCGTCGATCATCGCACGCCCGTCCTTGTCGGTGGCGGCGTCGACAAAGCTGCTACCGGCGGTTAACTCGACCCCCGGCATGACGGGTTCGTCGTCCTGGCGGACGCCGTCGGCGTTGCGGTCCTGCCACACCAGTGCCTCGACCTGACCGCCGGTGGCGAGACGCTTGCTTGACGCGCGCACGCCGCCGCCGGGCTTTGGCCCCAGGCTGAAGGCAACCGCCAGCGAAGCCGCCAGCGACCCGTCGCTGGCCACTTCACCGCCGGCGGTTACCTCAAAGGCCTTGAAGCGCCGGGTATAGCCCAGCCCGGCGCGCGCCCGATCGAGCCCGCCATCATAGCCCAGCTCGGCGCGCCATTCGGCGTTCTTGCCCGCCGCCCATTCGCCAATCATGCCAAAGCGCGTGTCGGACTGCTGCCCTGACAACGCGAATTGCGCCTCGCCGCGCAAGCGGAGGCGCCCGATACTGGCATTGGCGAGCAGGCGCGCGGTAACCTGATCGGGCGGATCGGGCCCGAAGGGCGAATTGCTGCGCGACCAGTCGATCTGGCCAGTAAGGTTGATGCGGCGAAAGCCGACCGACGCGCGCGCGGTGGCCTCGACGCTGTTGACGCCGGAGGCGCGGGTGACGTGACGCAGGTCGAAGTGCAGCGGCAAAATGGTTTGCCCCAGCCGCACCGATTGATCGACGCCAATCGAATAACTGCCGCTAATGCCCTTGATCAGGCGGTCGGACACAAAGCCGCCAAAGCCGCGCTGCGCCTCGGCACGAACATAGGTATCGCCAAACGCCGCCAGCCAGTTGGCGCGCAGCGCGCTGCCCCCGCGCGAAGACAAGGCTCCCGCCAGCTCGAGCAAGGTCGGCCCCAGCGCCCGGCGCACCGCGACTTCGCCATAATGGCGCCGGACATTTTCAATCAGCAGGCTGTGGCCATAGGCGGCGAGCGAGGTGCGCGTATCGATGCCGCGCTCGATCCCCAATGTCCCGCGCCAGCCGCGGCGGAAAGGGCCGCGCTCGTTGGCAAGGTTGATAAGGTCAGTGTCCTCCTCGGCAATCCCCGCCCAGTACCAGGTCTGGCGTGGCGGGATGGAATCCATCCCGACCTGCAGTTGTTTGATTTCGCGCCGGACCTGCCCCTGCGGCCCATAAAGGACAATTTCGAACCGGTTGCTGCCATAGAGCAGCTGGACGTCGAGAAATTCATAGCGCCCCGCCGCGTTGGGCGTGGCAAAGGCCAGCAATTGGCCGTTGCGATAGAGCTCGGCGTCCCAGCCGACGGGGAGGTCGCCGCGGAAATCGGTGCGGTCAAAGCTTTCGGGGCGCTCGATCGGCCGGTTGGTGACGACCGCGCCGCGCCCGACGCTACTTTGCGACACCAGCCCCGTGGCGAGCAGCGCCACATCGCCCAGCGCATAATGGGTCGCGTGCATCGGGCCGAGCAGCTGCCCTGTCGGATCGGACCGATAGGCGCGTAACCGCAGGCTTTCGGGCAGACCGTTTTCATCCGACGATAGTCGCGCATCAAAACTGTGGCGCAGCAGCTCGCCCGACCCGAAAATCTCGTAGCGCGCCGCCAGATTATTGCCGCCGCGCTGATCGTTCACCCACGCCAGGCTTGCGGCAACATCGACCGATGGCAATTGCCACATTTTATACGGGCGCGTCGCCGCTGGCAGCTTGGCAAGGTCAAAGCTTTGCGCCGGACGGATCCCCGCAGCCCGCGCGCGGCGCTCGGCGGCGAGCTGAAAGGGCAGTTTTTCCTTGGTGTCGATGCGCAGCACCGCGTTGGATTGATCGACCAGCAGCGGCACTTCCAGCCATGCGGACAGGCTGTTCAGCTGCACGCACCAGCCTTCAGGGGTGTCGCGGATCGTTGTCGCGCCCAGCGTCATGTTACGGCTGCCGATGCGGACGGTCCCGGCATCGCGGTCGATGGTCAGCGTGCGGCGTTCGTCGAACAGCCAGCCGGTTGCGCGGCGCAACTTTTTGTCGATGCGCACGGCAAGATCGAGCCCGATGACCATGTCGGCCAGATCGACGCACATCCCTTCGGGCGTCTGATAGCCGCGCACGCCTTCGCCCAGTCGGTATTGGCCCGAGCGCAGGTCGAACAGCCACTGGTCGTCCTGATTGGCCTGCCAGTCGTCATGCCCTGGCGGTGCCGGCTTTGGCGCCGCCTCAACCGCCGCCGCGCCGACCGGCCGCATGCCGATCAGCGCGATCGCCGCAAAGCCGGTAAAACGGCCCCAGTTCAAGAGATTAGGTTCAGCCATGGGCGCGCGGCCTGGCCGGTATCGGGCCCGTCCCTATTCCACCGTCAGATTGGCTTCGGCGATGGTACCGCCGCCCAGTTCGCGGTCTTCGGTGTAGCGGATGCGCACCGGACCTTTCAGCGCCGCGGCGACTTCGGGTGGCACGGGAATGGCGACGCGGCGGTCGGTGACTTCGGGATAGACGGCGATGCCACGCGCCAGGAACAGCGGATCCTTCACCCCCGGACGCGTCACTTCAATATCGCCATAGACCGAGCGGTTGCCGCTGCGCGCCAGATCAAAGGTGAAGTGCGGCTGGCCATCTTCATCGCCGATCCACGCCTTGCCGATCTGGGCAGTGGCCGACAGCTCGCCGACGCGGACGATGATCGGAATGGTGATGCCGTAGATCGGGGTCAGCGCGATATTGACCCCGCCCGCTGCGCCGCTGGCTGGTGCCGTCGCGGCAACGGTGTCGGGAATGGCGCGGAACAACATGTGCGCGCGATATTCGCCCGGTGCGATTCCTTCGGGCAGCCGTACGCCCACGCGGATCACCTGCGGCTGGTTCGGCGGCAAAGTGACGCGGCGCGGCGAAAAGCTGATCATGTCGAGCGCCGCGCGCTCGGCGGCATTGGCGTCTGTTTCCTCTATTTCCAGCAGCCCGCCCTCGCCCGTCATGCGCTTCACCTCCAGGCTGATGCGATAGGTGGCGGGCGCGCTGCCGATATTGTTAAGCACCACTTCGGTGCCGCGCGACCCGTCGAGCACCACGCGCGTCGGGGCAACCAGCAGATCGCCCGCGGCATGGCTGGGCGCAGTGGGCAGCAGCAACGCCAGTGCGGCAATCATCGGGGCAAACAGGCGGCGGTCCATCATCATTCTCCGGCAAGGACGCCGGGGGCCATTGTCCGCCCCCGCGCATAGCCGCACGGATTGCCGCCTTATGGTTGATATTTTGCTAAGCATGTTTCCGGGTAAGTCGGTTAACCCAAAAGCAAGGGGAGCCACCGGCGCCCGCCGATGACTCCCCGTTGCTGTTCGGTTTTGTACGAACCGGCCGAAAGACCGGTCAGCACAAGGACTTACTGATAGTCGGCGGTGACGTTGAAGGTGCCGACATAGTCGCCCGACGTCTGGTTCGCACCCACGCTCAGCGTGCCGCCAACCTGGAAGCTGCCACCGACAGTGCCCGGGCCCGCGGTCAGCGTAACCGAGTTGGTCGAATAGTCGAGCGTCGCGGTCATCGTGCCGCCCAGCGAACCGTTCAGGGTCACGCTGTTGTCGCCGCCGACCAGCACGACCGCACCGTTGGTGCCCTGCAGGTCGAAGTTGGCCGCGGTGGTGGTGCCGGTGCAGACCAGCGTCGGGCCGCAGGTGGCAACGCCGGCCACCGATACGGCCACGGTCGAAGCCGTCGCGCCGCTGATGATCGTCGCGAACTGCAGGTCGCTGGTGTTGGTCAGCGTCAGCTGACGCAGGATGCGGGCGCGGGCATCACCCGTCGCGGTCGCAGCCTGCGCGGTGCCGACGGTCAGAGCCGCCGCTGCCACCGCTGCGCCGATCATGGCGCGCTTGAAATTCATTTTGCCCATCGGATTTGGTCCCTTGCGAAAAAGTTGGCGAATGGAAATCCCACCCCATTCGAAGGCCCCTTTACCCCCGAAGTGGTTCCATTTTTGCAAGCGAGTGTAGTTAACATCGGCTTACCAGCGGCACCGCGCTTCCGCACAAAGATGTTCTATTTCATAGGGTAAGCCAAAAGGACCGATGGCGGCGCGACCGTTGTGTCGCTTGCCAGATCCTGCACCGGACCCGATTTTGCACCGATTCGGACCGGTGCCCGCCTGCGCCCGATCAGATCGATTCGCCGCTCAGCCGCTGGCAGATCATGTCGAGCTGGTCGAGCGTGGCAAAGCGCAGCGTCAGCGCACCGGCCCCCGCGCCCTTATATTGGATCGCCACCGCCACGCCGAGCAGCTCGGCCAGGTGGCGCTCGACCGCGGCGATGTCGGCGTCGTGCGCGCGCGGCAGCACTTTGGCCCCGCCCTTCATGCTCTTGGTCTCGATCCGCCGCGCCAGCGCCTCGACCGCACGCACCGACAGGCCCTCGCGCACCGCCTGCTGCGCCAGCCCAACCGCATCATGATGGCCGATCAGCGCGCGCGCATGCCCCATCGACAAGGCGCCTTCAACCACCAGCTGCTGCACCTCGTCGGGCAGATCGAGCAAGCGCAGCAGATTGGCGACATGGCTGCGCGATTTGCCGACCAGTTTGGCCAACGCCTCCTGCCCATGGCCGAAATCGGCGATCAGGCGGCGATAGGCCAGCGCCTCTTCGATTGCGTTCAAATCCTGCCGCTGGATGTTTTCGACCAGCGCGATTTCATAGGTTGCGCCATCGTCGAGCCGCCGCACCAGCGCCGGAATATCGTGCAGCCCAACCCGTTGCGCCGCGCGCCAGCGCCGTTCACCTGCGACGAGCTGATAGCCATTGCCGTCAGGCGCGGGGCGGACGATCACCGGCTGGAGCAACCCGCGCAGCCGGATCGAATCGGCGAGCTCGGCAATCGCGGCTTCGGCAAAATGGCGGCGCGGCTGGCCGGGCAGCGGGTGGATGGCGGCAACCGCGATGCGCGCGACACCGCGCTCTTCGCTCGCAACCGCGCCAGCAGGGGCCATCCCCGCCGGGTCGACGCGCACTTCGCCCAGCGCATCGCCGAGCAGCGCGTTCAGCCCGCGCCCCAGGCCGGTCGGGCGCTTGCGCGGTGCCTCTACGTCGGATTTTTCATTATATTTTTCAGACATTTAAGCCGCCTTTCGCAGGTCCGGCAAACGCCCGATGACCTCGCGGGCGAGCGCGATATAGGCCTCGGATCCCGGGCAGCGATGGTCATAGATGAGCGCGGGCAGCCCGTGGCTCGGCGCCTCCGACAGCCGCACATTGCGCGGGATCACCGTCGAAAAGACGATCGGACCCAGACAGGCGCGGACATCGTCGGCCACCTGATCGGTCAGCCGGTTGCGCCGGTCGAACATGGTCAACGCGACGCCCAGAATCGACAGGCCGGGATTAAAGCGTCCGCGAATCCGCTCCACGGTGGTGAGCAACTGTCCCAGTCCTTCGAGCGCGAAAAATTCGCACTGCATCGGCACCACCAGCATTTCGGCGGCAATCATCGCGTTAAGCGTCAGCATCCCCAGCGAGGGCGGGCAATCAATCAGGCAAATGTCCCACTGCGCCGCCTCTGCTGCCGCCAGCGCCGCGCGCAGCCGGTGCAACCGGTCCTGAAACTCGACCAGCTCGATTTCGGCACCCGACAGATCGACCGTCGCCGGAACGATGGCGAGCCGCGGAATCGCCGTCGGCACAATCGCTTCGCCCAGCGTCACATCGCCGCGCAGCAATTCATAGGACGAGGCATGGCGCTGCGCCTGCCGGATCCCCAACCCGGTCGAGGCATTGCCCTGCGGATCCAGGTCGATAATCAGCGTGCGCCAGCCTGATGCGGCGAGCGCGGTGGCAAGGTTGATTGCGGTGGTGGTCTTGCCCACCCCGCCCTTCTGATTGGCTATCGCAATGCGAATCATCTGTTTTTCCGCCGTTCCTGCACGGTGCCGGTGCCGATGATGATGCCGCTGGCGGCGTCGGTCAGGCTGTGTTCCACGTGAAACAGCTTGTGCCACGCCGGAGTCAGCAGCGCCAGTTCCTTTGCGGCATTTTGTCCCTTCGGCAGCAACCAGCGCGTCGTGGCTGTGGAAAAGCGGGCTGATAAGTCGATCAGGCGCGGCAGCGGCGCAAAGGCGCGCGCGCTGATCGTCGCGGCAGCGGTGGTCGCAACCCGTTCCAGCCGCAGTGGCTGCACCGTCACGCGTTTCCCCAGATCGAGCGAATCAATCACCTCTCCCAAAAAGCGACAACGCAGAGCGCGGGACTCGACCAGCCACACCGGGCGCTCGGTCAAGATCGCCGCGACCAGCCCGGGCAGCCCGGGTCCGCTCCCCAGGTCGAGCCACAGCCCGTCCCCGTCGCGCCGGTCGTGCACCAGCAATTGCGCGCTATCGGCGATGTGCCGTACCCACAGCGCGGGGATGGTCGAGGCGGCGAGCAGATTTTGCGTCGCATTGGCCGCGACCAGCATGGCCGCGTAGCGCTCGAGCTGTTGCCATTGCGCCGGGCTGGGCTGCAGCGCCGCTTCGATCCAGCTACGCGCGTCGGCCTCGCTGGCGATCACGCCGCCGACCGCCGACTGTGCACCAGAATGGCTGTCAACGCCGCGGGGGTAACGCCAGCGATGCGGCCTGCCTGCCCCAATGTTTCGGGGCGCGCCCGGCTCAGCCGCTCGATCATTTCGTTCGAAAGTCCACCGATGGCGCGATAATCGAGCGCCGGATCGAGCAAAATGGCCTCGTTCGCCGCCAACGCGCGCAGCTCGGCGTCGTGCCGCGCGACATAGGGGGCATAGCGCCCATCCTCGGCCACTTCGGCGACGATATCCGCCGGAATCTCTGCCAATTCAGGGACGATCGCCACCAGATCGGCCACCTTCGCCCCGCTCCCCACCAAGTCTCCGCGCGCCCGCGCCAGCCCATCGGCGGGCCAGGGCGCGCCGATCGCCGCATGGTCATCGCGCGTCGCCGGGACAGCCAACAGGGCTTCTACGCTTGCCCGATGCTCTTGCCGCTTGGCAAAGCGTTCCGCAATCTCTCCACCGACCAGCCCGATCGCTATGCCGCGAGGCGTCAACCGCGTCGCAGCGTTGTCGGCGCGCAAGCGCAAGCGATATTCGGCTCGCGCGGTGAGCATGCGATAGGGCTCGGTCACCCCTTGCAACACCAGATCATCGACCATCACGCCGATATAGCTTTCGCTGCGGTCGAGGATAAAGGGGTCGCGCCCCAGCGCGGCCAGCGCAGCATTGGCGCCGGCCACCAGCCCCTGCGCGGCGGCCTCCTCATATCCAGTCGTGCCGTTGATCTGCCCTGCACAATAAAGCCCCGCAATCGCGCGCAATTGCAGCGTGCGGTCGAGCGCGCGGGGATCGATATGGTCATATTCGACGGCATAGCCCGGCACGACCATGGCCACGCGCTCCAGCCCACCCATCGTCCGCAACATCGCCAGCTGGACATCGGCGGGCAGCGACGTGGAAATGCCATTGGGATAGACCAGGGTGCTATCCAGCCCTTCGGGTTCCAGAAACACCTGATGCCCGTCGCGGTCGGCGAAGCGGTGAATCTTGTCCTCGATCGACGGGCAATAGCGCGGACCAACCGCGCCAATTGCCCCGGAGAACAACGGCGAGCGGTGCAGATTTTCGGCAATAATCGCGTGACTGCGCGCGTTGGTGCGGGTGATCGCACAGAAAATCTGCGGCACGTTCCGGCAATTGTTCCACGTGGAAAAAGTCCAGCCCTCCTCGTCCGACGGCTGCTCCTCCAGCGCCGCCCAGTCAATCGTCCGTCCGTCGAGCCGCGGCGGGGTGCCGGTCTTAAGCCGCGCCATCGGCAACTCAGCGCCGCGCAGCTGCGCTGCCAGCAAGTGCGCGCCATCCTCACCAATGCGCCCGCCGACCATCCGCTCTTCGCCGCGGAACATTGTCCCGCCCAGAAAAGTACCGGTGGCCAGGACCACCGCCGGAGCGTGCAAAACGGTGCCATCAGCCAGCTTCAGTCCGGCAATCTGGCTGTCACCTTCTTCCAGGCACAGCGCCGCCGCTTCACCCGCAACCACACGGATCCGCTGCTCCGCGGCCAATAGCCGTTGGATGGCCGAACGATAAAGATTGCGGTCGGCCTGGATGCGGGGTCCACGCACCGCCGCGCCCTTGGACGCATTGAGCATACGGTAATGGATCGCGGCTGCATCGGCCGCGCGCGCCATCCAGCCGCCCAGCGCGTCGACCTCGCGCACCAGATGCCCCTTGCCCAGCCCGCCAATCGCCGGATTGCACGACATCGTGCCGATCAGCGCCGGATCGAAGCTGACCAGCGCCACGCGCGCGCCGAGCCGCGCCGCAGCCGCCGCAGCCTCGGTCCCGGCATGCCCACCGCCAACGACGATGACATCAAATGCGTGCTTACTGTCCATGAGTGGCGCGGCGCATAGCGCAAAGGCGCGTGCGAATCCACCTCCCACGCAGGGGGGCTGTTGTTTCACGTGGAACAGCGCTACTTGCCGATACAGAATCGCCCGAACAGCGCATCGAGCACATCTTCCACCCCCGCGCGACCGGTGATGCGGTCGAGCGCGGCGCGCGCCAGTCGCAACCGTTCACCCAGCAAGACGGCATCCGTCGCCTCGGACGAATCGCTTTGCAGGTTTAACCAGTCCGCTGCCTCGCGCAGCGCCGCGCGTTGGCGGGCATGGAGCGCCGCCTCGCCTTCCGCCGGGATCAGGCCGCGCGCCATCGCGACGATCGCGCCATGCAGTTCAGCCATCCCGGCCCCGCTTTGCGCCGAAATGGCAAGGTCGGCGGCGCGATCGACCGGGTGGCGGTCGCTCTGCGGCGACAGCGTGATGGCATGCGGATGATTGGGACAGTCTTGCGCCGCGCCGAGCCACAGCAAAATGTCTGCCGCCGCTACCGCCGCCGCCGCACGGTCGATTCCGATGGCTTCGATGCTGTCGCGCGTCGCATTGCGCAGCCCGGCGGTGTCGGCAAAGCGCATTGCTATGCCATCGAGCGCCAGCGGCACCTCGATAACATCGCGCGTGGTGCCCGCAAGCGGCGACACAATCGCCGCCTCTCTTTGCGCCAATGCATTGATTAACGTGGATTTTCCTGCATTCGGCGGACCAGCAATCACCACCGCCAGCCCGTCACGGATGCGTTCGGCGGCGGGGCGCGCGAGCCAGGTCGCCAGTTCGGCGTGGAGCGCGCGGCTTGCCTGCGCGACTTGCGCCAGCGCCGCCGCTTCGGCCGCGACATCGCCTTCATCGGCGAAATCGAGCGCCGCCTCGACCTGCGCGCTCAGCGCGAGCAGCTGTGCCTGCCACGCCGCAACCTGCGCCGACACATGGCCGCTCGCGGCATGGATCGCCTGCCGCCGTTGGCTTTCGGTTTCGGCGGCGAGCAAATCGGCCAGCCCTTCGGCTTCGGCCAGATCAATCCGGCCGTGGTCCATCGCACGGCGGGTAAACTCGCCCGGCGCGGCAGCGCGCAGGCCATCGATCTGCCCCAGCGCACCCAGCACCGCCGCCACCACCGCGCGTCCGCCGTGCAGGTGCAGCTCGGCCATGTCCTCGCCCGTCGCGCTGCCGGGTCCGGGCAGCCACAGCACCAGAGCCCGGTCCAGCAGCGCGGCGCTGTCCGGATCCCTAAGGCTGCGCAGCACCGCGCGGCGCGGCGGCGGCAGCTTCCCCGCCAGCGTGGTCAGCGCCGCGCCCGCCGCCGGTCCGCTCACCCGGACCACCGCAACGCCCGCCGGCGGCGCGCCGCTCGACAGTGCAAAAATCGTCTCTTCTGAAATAGTTGGCTCCGTCAGCGCTTGCGACTGCTTGGCGGTTTGACGTCACTTTCGGCCTTCTTCGCGCCGCCCAGGATGCCGCCGCCAAACTGGCCGAGCAGGCTTTGCACCAGCCCCATCCCCGCCTCGCCCATCGGCACCCAGTTTTTGACCATGCTCTCGACCAGGTCAGGGGTGATTCCCTTCTCCATCAGCTTCTCGACGCGGCTCAGGTAAATGGTGTGCAGCGGGGTCAGGTCGGGCAGCCCGAACAGGCGGCGGGCTTCCTCGGGCGTGCAATCGACTTCGACATTGATTTTCATCGGTTCTCTCCAGAAGCTGCGCCTTCCCCCTTGAGCGGCGCGGCTTGCTCCTGCTAGCTTCGCGCCATCAAGCCATTTTGGCAAGCCAAGGGACGATATGCGCAATGATAGTCAAGATAGACGCGCTCGACGATGAAGGCCAAATCCCCGCTTATGTCGCGCGCCCCGCGGCGCCAACGACGCGCGCCATCATCGTCATCCCGGAAATCTTCGGCGTCAACGCCGGTATCCGCAGCAAATGCGACCAATGGGCCGCCAAAGGTTATCTCGCCATCGCGCCCGACATTTTCTGGCGCTTCGCCCCCGGCGTCGAGCTCAACCCCGATGTAGAGGCCGAATTTCAGGAAGCGCTGGGCTATTTCGGCCAGTATAATGCCGATGACGGCGTCAAGGATATCGAAGCCACCATCCGCTGGGCGCGCGGGCAAGGCGCGGCCAAGGTCGGCCTCGTCGGCTTCTGCCTTGGCGGGCGGCTCGCCTATATGGCCGCCGCGCGCACCGACATCGACGCCTCGGTCGGCTATTATGGCGTGATGATCGACACGATGCTCAACGAAGCGCACGCGATTGCGAAGCCGCTGATGTTGCATATCCCCACCGCCGACCATTTTGTCGGGCCTGCCGCGCAAGCCGCGATCCACGATGCGCTCGACCCGCATCTGCGCGTGACGCTGCACGATTATGCTGGCCTCGATCATGGCTTTGCCGCCGAGACCGGCAACCGCCGTAACGAGGCGGGTGCGCGCCTCGCCGACAATCGCACCGAGGCCTTTTTCGAAGAGCATTTGCGGTGAGCGGCGCAGCAACCGCAGGGCTCGCCGCCTGGCACGCCTATATGGCCGGGGGCGAGGACCCCGCTGCGCTACGCGCCATGCTCGCCGATGACGCTGTCTTCCACTCGCCGGTGGTGCACACCCCGCAAGCGGGCGCGGACAAGGTCTTCGCCTATCTCCACGCCGCGGCGCATGTGCTCGGCGGCGGCGACTTCGCCTATGTGCGCCAGATCGTGGACGGCGACGAAGCCGTCCTTGAATTCACCCGCACCGTCGATGGCATCCACGTCAACGGTATCGACATGATCCGTTGGGATGCTGACGGCAAAATTGCTGATTTTAAGGTCATGGTCCGCCCGATGAAGGCGATGAACAAGCTGTGGGAAATGATGGCCGCGCAGCTGGCCGCGCAAAGCAGCTAGCGCGCCGCTAAATCAGCGCCAGATGGCTGAGCTCGCGCGCAAGCGCGGGCGGCAGATCGCCGACACCAGATGCTGAATCGAGCAGCGGCGGGGCATCCTTGGCATCGAGATAACGCCACCCCTGATGCGCGCGGCGCGGGGTTGGCACGACCAGCTCAAGCCGGTCGGCGCAGACGATGTTGGTGCGCCCCTCCGCTGCCTCGTCAAACCGCAGGATCGCTAGCCGCGCCACCAGCGTATGCCGGATGATGAAATGCAGATAGCCGCCGATCACTTCACCTGCCCGGCGCGGACGGTTGCGCGTCGTGAAAAACACTTCGCCGTCACTGGCACGCTCAACCAGCCGCGCCTGCAACATCGGCACATCGGTGCAACCAAAAGCAACGCGGGTGAGGTGGAGATCGGCCATAACGGCTTAATCCCCACCGTCCGTCATCGTTCCCGTCACCCGAACAATGTCCCCACGCCCACACGCGGGTCGACCCAGCCATCGTAAATCATCTTCACCGCGACATAGACGATCACGGCCAGGCCGATGTAGGCAATCCACTTATAACGCTCGATATATTTGGCGATGATATTCGCCGCGACGCCCATCAGCGCGACCGCGAAGACCAGTCCGACGATCAAAATCCCCGGATGCTCGCGCGCCGCACCCGCCACCGCGAGCACATTGTCGAGGCTCATCGACACGTCGGCGACAGCAACGGCCCAGGCGGCGCCGGCAAAGCTCTTGGCTGGTTTCAAACCGCTATGCTCGTCACCAGCAATTTCGGCCGACCCCGGCGATTCGCCGCCATGATCGCGCAGGTCGCGCCACATTTTCCACGACACCCAGACCAGCAGCAGGCCGCCGATGAAGATCAGGCCAACAATCGCCATCAGCTGCGTCACCACCAGCGCAAAGGCGATGCGCAGCACCAGCGCGGCGATAATCCCAATCAGGATGACCTTCTTGCGCTGCTCAGCGGGCAGCCCCGCGGCAAGTGCGCCGACCACAATTGCATTGTCGCCTGCCAGCACCAGGTCGATCGCCAGCACCTGAAGGAAGGCCGCAAAGGCCGACGGCTCGGTGATGTTGGAGAAGTCTTTGACAATCGCATCCCACATCCCTGCGGGACCGCCAAAACCCTCTGCCGCGCCGGTGGCGGCCATCAGAAATTCAAACATTTGCCAAACGTCCCCGGCTTACTGGTTCATCGAATCGAAGAAATCTTCGTTGGTCTTGCTGTTCTTGATCTTGTCGAGCAGGAACTCCATCGCATCGACAGTGCCCATCTGCATCAGGATGCGGCGCAGCACCCACATTTTCGACAGCTTGTCCTTGTCGAGCAGCAGCTCTTCCTTGCGCGTACCCGATTTGCCGACGTCGAGCGCCGGGAAGATGCGCTTGTCGGCAACCTTGCGGTCGAGCACGATTTCGCTGTTGCCGGTGCCCTTGAACTCTTCGAAAATCACTTCGTCCATGCGGCTGCCGGTATCGATCAGCGCGGTGGCGATGATGGAGAGCGACCCACCCTCTTCAATGTTGCGCGCGGCGCCAAAAAAGCGCTTGGGGCGTTGCAGCGCATTGGCATCGACACCGCCGGTCAGCACCTTGCCCGACGAGGGCACGACGGTGTTGTACGCGCGGCCAAGACGCGTGATCGAATCGAGCAGGATAACCACATCCTTCTTATGCTCGACGAGGCGTTTGGCCTTCTCGATCACCATTTCGGCGACCTGGACGTGACGGGTGGCAGGCTCGTCGAAGGTCGAGGACACCACCTCGCCCTTCACGCTGCGCTGCATGTCCGTGACTTCCTCGGGCCGTTCGTCGACCAGCAGGACGATCAGATAAACCTCAGGGTGGTTGTCGGTAATCGCCTTGGCGATATTTTGCAGCAGCACCGTCTTACCCGTGCGCGGCGGCGCGACGATCAGCGCGCGCTGGCCCTTGCCTTGCGGGCTGACCAGATCGATGACGCGCGCCGATTTGTCTTTCTCGGTCGGATCGAGCGTATCGAGCCGCAGCTTTTGATCCGGGTACAGCGGCGTCAAATTGTCGAAATTGACGCGGTGGCGTACCGCTTCGGGGTCGTCGAAATTGACGCTAACCAGCTTCGTCAGGGCGAAATAGCGCTCGCCATCGCGCGGCGCGCGAATCTCGCCCTCAACCGTGTCACCGGTACGCAGGCCATATTTGCGTACCTGGTTGGGCGAGACATAGATATCGTCAGGGCCGGCAAGGTAATTGGCTTCGGACGATCGCAGAAAGCCAAAACTATCGGGCAGCACCTCGATAGTGCCCGACCCGATGATTTCCTCGCCCTCTTCGGCAAGTTCTTTCAGGATCGAGAACATCAAATCCTGTTTGCGCAGTGTCGATGCGCCTTCGACCCCCAACTCCTCGGCCATTTCGACCAGCTGTGCGGGGGATTTTTTCTTAAGGTCTTTCAGATGCATTATGATGTTTTCCAAAGTGGGAAAATGAAAGTGGAAATGCCGCCACAGCGGCGTTGGAGGAGGTTGGGACCATCGGGGGCGCCAAAATTCGCCGTTACCGATCCCGGTCGCGCGAGGACCGCGCGCCAAGCCGATTGCTTGTCGCTAATTTAGGCGCGCCGCCCACCCAAGTCAATCAAGCCGCCGTTAAAAAGGACGCACTACCGCCAGAACAACGGCGACGGCGGCCGCAACGCCCGGCACCTCGTTGAGCAATCGAAGGGCTTTTTCGCTCAGCGGGCGTTCCCCCGCGCGGAGTTTTTTGAAATAGCCTGACATCCAGCCATGATAGCCGCTGAGCGCCAGCACGATCAGCAATTTGCCATGAAACCAGCCCTGCGACCAATAGCCACCGTTGAACGCCAGCAGCAGGCCCAGCCCCCAGACAATGATCATTGCCGGGTTTAATATGATCCGCCGCAGCCGGTCCTCGCGCTCAATCCATTTCGCATCCTCGTCCGATCCCACCGCGCATTGGTGGTGATAAACAAAAAAACGCGGCTGCATGAACAATCCGGCCATCCAGAAAATCACAAAGATGACATGCGCCGCCTTCACCCATGGCTGCGCTGCCCCCATAAAGCCGATCAGCGCATCCATGGCCTCAACCCCCGCGCAGCCGGGCCAGCAACGCTTCAACATGCGCCACCGGCACCTCCGGCGTGATACCATGGCCCAGATTGAAGATATGCGGACGGCCGGCAAACCCCTGCACGATGGCATCAATAGCAGAATCGAGCGCAGCGCCGCCCGCCAGCAAGGCAAGAGGATCAAGGTTGCCCTGCACTGGCAAATCCTTGGGCAGCGCCTGGTCAGCCCAGACCGGATCGACGGTCTCGTCAATTCCCACGGCATCAACACCGGTTTCGCGGGCGTAGGCAACGAGCTTGCCGCCCGCGCCTTTGGGAAAACCGATGATCGGCGTATCGGGATGCCGCGCCCGCAAACGCCGGACAATTTCAGCATTGGGCGCAATGACCCAGCGTTCGAACTGGGCCGGGCTCAGCGTCCCCGCCCAGCTTTCAAACAATTGCACCGCATCGACCCCGGCACCGATTTGTGCCGAAAGATAGTCAACGGTGGCATCGACAATCGCATCAATGATAGCGCCGAAATGCGCCGGATCTTGATAGGCCATAGTCCGCGCCGCGCCCTGGTCCTTCGATCCCTGACCGGCCACCATATAGGTCGCCACGGTCCACGGGCTGCCCGCGAAACCCAGAAAAGTCGTGCTGGGCGGCAGGGCTGCCGCAACGCGCCGCACGGTTTCAATCACCGGGGCGAGCCTCTCGGGCACCGCGGTCAGGTCCGACAATGCTGCTTGAGCCAACGGCGGGGCCAGCCGCGGTCCTTCGCCCGCTTCGAACCACAAATCCTGCCCCAACGCGTGGGGGATGACCAAAATGTCGGAAAACAGGATGGCACCGTCAAACCCGAACCGGCGGATCGGCTGCAACGTCACCTCGGTTGCCGCCTCGGGATCATAGCATAGCTCGAGGAAACCGCCTTTCTGCGCACGCAGTTCGCGATACTCGGGCAAATAGCGCCCTGCCTGACGCATCAGCCATACAGGGGGTGGATCGCGGCGCTCACCCTTGAGCACCGCCAACAAGCTCTTTTCCGTCACGCGCTCCGTTCCCCTATTTCCAATATCATTATAATGTCCTTGTGGTGGATAGTTGGGGGCCGCGCCAGCGGGGATTTAGCGCGCGACCCCGCCTTTGCCAACAACTTGACTCTGGCGTGCGGAAGCAAGCTTCGCGAGTCGAAGGATTGCTGCAAACTTATCCACATGCCGGGGATGATTCCGCCTGGCTGTGGAAAAAGCTGCGCGGGGAATCGGTGCGGCGGTGGAGGATTGTGCCATGCCTGACCTATCCACAGCTTTGCCCGCCAGCTTGCCCCCACCCGCAAAGGTGCTTGCCAGCGCGTCCAGCGCGGGCAAAGACGGGGCCTATCATGCGCTTGCACGTTCATCTCATATCCGATTCCACCGGCGAAACGCTTGAAAATCTGGCGAAGGCCGCGATTGCGCAATTCGATGATGTCGAAGTGGTGCGCCATTTCTGGCCAATGGTGCGCTCCGAAGCGCATCTCGACCGGATTATGGCCGAAGTGAAGGCAAGCCCTGGGCTCATCCTGTTCACGCTGGTCAACCTTGATTTGCGAGCCAGTCTTGAACGCCGGACCGCTGCGCTTGACCTTCCCGCCGTGGCGGTGCTCGACGCGGTCACCGACGCGCTGTCACGGATGCTGGGCCAGAAGGCAAAGGCGCGCCCCGGTCGTCAGCACCAACTCGACGCCGCTTATTTCGCGCGCGTCGAGGCGATCCAATTCACCGTCGCGCATGACGACGGAATTGCCTGGGAAGATTGGGAGGAAGCCGACATCATCCTTGCTGGCGTGTCGCGCACGTCGAAGACGCCAACCAGCATTTATCTTGCCAACCGCGGTTTCAAGACCGCGAACATTCCGATCGTTCCTGAATCGCCGCCGCCACCGGCGCTGTTCCGGCTTGAACGTCCGCTGGTCGTCGGACTGACGACGGGTGTGGATCGCCTTGTCCAGGTACGGCGTAACCGCCTGTTGTCGCTTAACCAGGCCCCCGAAACCGCCTATGTCGAAGAGGCTGCAGTGAAGGCCGAGCTGGCCTTTGCGCGGCGGATGTTCGCAGACAATGGCTGGCCGGTCATCGACGTGACCCGCCGGTCCATCGAGGAAACCGCGGCGGCGATTATCAAGCTAGCCGAAGACCGGGCGGGTTCCAGCGCATGACACGCTTGCTGCTTGCCTCGCAAAGTACCGGGCGCGCGCAAATGCTGCGCGATGCGGGGCTTGATTTTGCGGTCGAAGCGGCCTCGCTTGACGAGGCTGCGCTGACCGGGGCCTTGCTCGCCGAAGGGCAGTCTCCGCGGCAAATCGCCGACGCACTGGCGGAGGCAAAGGCGCTCAAATTGTCGGCCCGGCGGCACGGCCAACTGGTGATCGGCGCCGATCAGTTACTCGCGCTCGACGACGGTAGTATTCTAGCCAAACCGGCAACGCCTGCCGATGCCGAGGCTCAACTCGCGCGCCTGTCGGGCCAGCGCCACCGCTTGCTCAGTGCAGTGGTCGTTGCGGAAAATGGCGTGCCCCAGTGGCGGCACATTGGCGAGGCGCAGCTGTGGGTACGCGCGTTGAGCCAGACCGTCATCGCCGCCTATGTTGCGCAGCACTGGGAGCGCATTCGCTGGACGGTCGGCTGCTACGAAATCGAAGGCGCGGGCGCGCAACTGTTCGCGCGAACCGAAGGCGACCGTTGGACGATCATCGGGCTGCCGTTGCTGCCGCTGCTTGGCTGGCTGCGCGAGCGCGGGGAGATCGCATCATGAGCAGCGCGCGGCCCTTTGCCGAAGTCATCGGCGACCCCATCGCCCATTCCAAATCGCCCCTCATCCACAATTTCTGGCTCAGCCAGCTGGGCATCGCGGCCGACTATCGCGCCTGCCATGTGCGACCCGAAGGTCTCGCCGATTATGTTGCGTCGCGACGCGATGACCCGCTTTGGCGCGGCTGCAACGTCACCCTGCCCCACAAACAAGCGGTGCTGGATCTGGTGGCCGATCCGGGCAATATCCGGGCCAGCATCGGCGCTGCCAACACCGTGTTCCGCCAGGGTGAGTCACTTGCCTGCACCAACACCGATGCGGCGGGCTTCTATGCTCCCATTGCCGATGCTGACCTTTCTGGTGCGCCGGTGGTCGTGGTGGGCAGCGGCGGTGCGGCACGCGCGGTGCTATTTGCGCTGGCGCAAATCGGTGTGGGACCGGTGACCATCCTGGCCCGAAGCGTGCTCAAAGCCAGCGCCTTGCTGGCCCATTTTGGGCTGAAGGGGCAGGCGCTGATGTTGGATGCCGCGTTGCCGCCGGCCGCGCTGTTGGTCAACGCGAGCAGCCTTGGCATGACGGGTCAACCGGTGTTCGTGCCTGATCTGGCGCCGCTGCCCGAAGACGCACTGGTTTATGACATCGTCTATGCCCCGCTTGAAACGCCCTTGTTGGCGGCAGCGCACGCGCGCGGTCTTGAGACCATCGACGGGCTCGAAATGTTGGTCGGGCAGGCGGCGGTGGCGTTCGAGCTTTTCTTTGGTGCGCCGCCGCCCGACGATCCCGAGGGGCAGCTGCGCGCCCTCTTGCTGGCCCCCTGATGCATTATCCGCGCCCTGCCTCGCGCCTGCGCCGCCCTTTCCTGCTCGGGCTCACCGGTTCGATCGGGATGGGCAAGTCGACGGCTGCGGCGATGTTCGCTGCCAACGGCGTGCCGGTGTTCGACGCCGATGCCGAAGTGCACCGATTGCAATCGCGCGGCGGCGCGGCGGTGACGGCGATTGCGGCGCGGTTCCCAGGCACGACCGGGACGCAGGGGGTTGATCGGGCCAAACTGGGGGCGCTGGTGCTCGCGAACCGGGCCGAGCTTGCAGCGCTAGAGGCGATCATCCACCCGCTGGTCGCGCGCGCGCAGCGGCGATTTCTCCTGCGCCATCGTGCGCGACCATTGGTGGTGCTCGATATTCCCTTGCTGTTCGAAAAAGGTGGCTGGCGGAAAGTTGGCGCCATCGCGGTGGTGAGCGCGCCGCAATGGGTTCAGCGCCGCCGCGTGCTGGCGCGGCCTGGCATGACCCCCGCTAAGCTGCGCGCGATCCGCCACCTCCAGACGCCCGACCGCGTCAAACGCGCGCGCGCCGACTTTCTGATCGACACCGGGCGGCCCAAAGCGATGATGCGGGCACAAATAAAGTCTATCGTCTCTTGTTTCCAAAGCTGAACGGGTGAATATTACAGCTTCGATGCGTGAGATAATTTTCGATACCGAAACCACTGGCCTCGATCCCAAGAGCGGGCACCGACTGGTCGAGATCGGCTGCATCGAACTGGTTGACCGGCGGGAGACCGGGCGCAGCTTTCACGCCTATTTCCATCCTGAACGCGACATGCCGAGCGAAGCAGAAGCAGTGCACGGGCTGTCGCTGGCCTTTCTGTCGGACAAACCCCGCTTTTCCGAGCGGGCGGGTGAACTGATCGACTTTCTGGGCGACGCCCCTTTGGTCGCGCACAACGCGGCCTTTGACTTCGGCTTTGTCAATGCCGAGTTGGCGCGGGTTGGGCTGGGCATCCTCGACCTCGACCGGATGATTTGTACAGTCCAATTGGCACGCAAGCTTCATCCGGGCGCGAAACACAGTCTTGACGCGCTGTGCGTCCGCTATGGCATCGACCGGTCGCACCGCGTCAAGCACGGGGCCCTGCTCGACGCCGAATTGCTCGCGCATCTCTATATCGAAATGACGGGCGGGCGGCAGATTGGTCTGGGTCTCGGGACCGGTTTGCACAGCGGCGATCGGGCGGGCGGGCCGATCGAGGCCAGGCCGGCGCGGCGACCGTTTCGCGAACCACGCCCGCACACCGCTTCGCCGCTCGAACAAGCGCGCCACGCTGAATTTGTTGCCATGCTAAAGCAGCCGCTCTGGCACGAAGGCGCCTGACCAAGCGCCGGTATCCGGCAAAGCCGAGGAGAAGAAATATGGAGATTCGCGTTTCGGGCCATCAAATGGACACCGGCGAAGCGTTGCAGACGCATGTCGGCAACCGCATGAACGCGATCGCCGAGAAATATTTTGCCCGCGCGATCAGCGCGCATGCCACCTTTGGCAAAGGTCCGCACGACAGCTTTACCTGCGACATTGTGGCGCATGTCATGCAGGGCCTGGTGCTCAAGGGACATGGCGAGGCGCAAGATGCGCATGTGGCATTCGAAGGCGCCGCTGACCGGATCGAGAAACAACTTCGCCGCTATATGCGCCGCCTCAAGGATCGCAGCGGCAATGGCGAAATACCCGCACCCGCACCGGACAATGCCGCCTACGTCGTTTTCGACGGCGGTGATGAGGAAGGTGAAGTTGGCGAGGCGCCGGCGATCATCGCCGAAACGCGGGTCGATATTCCCACCGCCAGCGTTTCCGACGCGGTAATGATGATGGATTTGCGAAATACCAATGCCCTGCTGTTCGTAAACAGCCGGTCGGGCACCCATAATATGGTCTATCGCCGCGGTGATGGCACGATCGGCTGGGTCGAGCCGCAATAAAGGGCTGGATTTTTGTCCCAATGCCGACTATCCGGCCCGCCTTTCCGGGGCTGTCGCAAAAGGCAGCTCGCCTGTTGTTTCCCGCGTAGTTGGCCCGCCGCCCCAATCGGGTAGCCCGCCGCCTGCGCCGACCGATCTGAACCGTCATGACCCTCGACACGCTTGTCTATCCCGCCTCGGTGCGTGCGCATGTTGCGATTGATTCGAAAAAGGCGCTGTTCGCCTATTTCGGCGATCTGGCCAGCCGCACGCTGGGCCTTGATGCTGGGCAAGTGGCCGAAGCTCTGCTCGAACGCGAACGGCTGGGGTCTACCGGCTTTGGGCGTGGCATAGCTTTGCCGCACGCCAAGCTTGAAGGGTTGGGCGGGGTGCGCGGCCTGTTCGTGCGATTGCAGCGGCCAATTGATTTTTCCGCGGTCGATGGCCTCCCGGTTGACTTGTTTTTCGTGCTTTTGTCGCCGCTCGATGCCGGGGCTGATCATTTGAAGGCGCTGGCCAGCGCCTCGCGCATGCTGCGCAACGAGGCCGTTGCCGACCGGCTGCGCGGCGCAGGCAGCGACGAGGCGCTTTATGCGCTGCTCGCCGATGGCGAGGCGCGCGACGCCGCGTGACGCGGCTTCCGGCGCGGCTGTTGGTCGATTTGTTGCTGCGCTCAGCAGTTGCTGGCGGAGGCTTTGCGACCGTGCTGGCGCGCGGCGATGACCATGGGGGCGCGGTGTTGATCCAGTGCCGCGATCGCGGCGCCGAAGGCCCGCTGCTGGAACGCCTGTTTGACGGTTTGTGGCAGCCGGTTGGGCCCGAATCCGCTGCGGGGCCGGCCGAGCGCGACGCCTATATTGCCCGCCGTCGCCGCGCCGATCCGGACCTATGGTTAATCGAACTGGATATCCCGGATGCGCCACAGTTCGTCGCGGAGTTGACGCACGGGGCTTGACTTTTGTGCGCTGCACAAAGATGGGCGCGTCACGAAACCGCGGAGGTCGCTTTGCATCGTTGCCGGTCCGGAACGGACGGTACGATGTTGACGAAAGTGGACACGCAGACGGACGAAATCCGCCCGGGCCGCTGATATTTCAGCACTTTCCTGCCACGGACACGGACCTTCGGCCGCATTTGTTGACGGATTGAATGAGTCGCATTTTGAACGTTGCCAGCCTGGCGGCGGTCGCCTTGACTGCCACCGCCATGTTGGCGTTGACCGAACCCGGTCAGGCCAGCGATCTGGCCGCCGCCTCGGTTGCTCCGGTGGTGCTTGCCCCGCAGCCCACCGCGCCGGTTAACCCTGTTGATTCCCCAGAAACCCCTGCAGACCCAGCCCTCGCGGCCGAAGTTGCCGAACCGGTTCCAGCCCCTGAGCCCGTCCGTGCCGCGTCGTTGGCTGAACTGGTCGCGGCAACGGCGATGCCCGAAACCATGGACGAAGAGTTGCGCTGCCTCGCCGGCGCGGTTTATTTCGAATCGCGCAGCGAGTCGCTGGCCGGCCAGCTGGCGGTTGCCCATGTGGTGATCAACCGCGCCGAATCGGGCCGCTTTCCGAGAACAATGTGCGGCGTGGTCTATCAGAAAAGCCAGTTCAGCTTCGTGCGCGGCGGGCAAATGCCGCCGATCAACACCGCGCATCGCCAGTGGCGCAACGCGGTTGCCATCGCGCAAATCGCCCGCGACGGCAGCTGGCAGAATGCCGCGCCGGGCGCGTTGTTCTTTCACGCGCGCCATGTGTCGCCGGGCTGGAACCGTCCGCGCGTCGCGCAGATCGACAATCATATTTTTTATCGCTGATCCGCGGCGGCGCTTGTGCCGCGTGACGGGTCGATGATTGCCAAGGCGGCGGGGCTGGCGCATGATGCGCCGATGACCCGCCGCCTCGTCCATTTGCGGCTTGCCGCACTCGCCCTCCCGCTGCTGGCGCTGACCGCATGCGCCACCGCCGTGCCGCCGGTGGAGGTGACCCGCTTCCACACGCCTGCGCTCGCCAGCCTGA
>JANRIY010000059.1:0-25887 GCA_033764495.1 Sphingopyxis sp.
GACGGCGGCAAGGTGACGCTGGCCAAATCGCTGAACGGCATCATCATCGACCAGCAACGCAGCCTGATGGCGCCCGAGCGCAGCGTGCGCGACATTTTGGCCGACGGTGGCGACTGGGTCGATGTGCGCGGCGAGAAGAAGCATGTCATCGGCTATTTGAAGGATTTTCTGTTCGAACCCGGACTGGTCGATGCCAAGGTGGGCGCGCTGTCGGGCGGCGAACGGTCGCGGTTGTTGCTCGCGCGCGAATTTGCGCGCGAATCGAATTTGCTGGTGCTCGACGAGCCGACCAACGACCTCGACCTGGAAACGCTTGATCTGTTGCAGGAAGTCATCGCCGATTATGACGGCACGGTGCTGTTGGTCAGCCACGACCGCGACTTTCTGGACCGCACCGTCACCGTGACGCTGGGGCTCGACGGAAGCGGCAAGGTCGATATCGTCGCGGGCGGCTATGCCGATTGGGAGGCAAAGCGCACCCCGGTGCGCGCCGCCAAATCCGCCAACAAAGCTGCACCCGCACCTGCCGCCCCCGCCGCGCCACGCAAGAAGCTGACCTACAAAGACCAGCGCGATTATGATCTGCTCCCCGCGCGGATTGAGGAAATTGATCGGCAGGCCGCGGCGGCAGAGGCCGAACTGGCGGACGGCAGCCTGTTCAACCGCAACCATGCCCGTTTTGTCGCGCTGACCGCCGAACTCGACGCACTGCGCGCTGAAAAAGACGCAGCGGAGGAGCGCTGGTTGCTGCTGGCGGAAATGGTCGAGGAGTTAGGATAAACCGTAAAACTCCGCCAGCCGGTCGAGCGCTAGCGTCAGCACGATGCGGCCTGCACGCGCGGGCCAGCCCAGACCGCGCTCGGCGTCGGGCATCGGCTCGCCGGCACAAACGACACGCCAGCAGATGTCGGCAAGACCCGGCCCTGCGGCCACCAGCGCACGGTGGAAGCGGTCGTGCGCGTCGATGCGGCCGTCGGCGGCCGCGCAGGCCCGCGCACCGCTGCGTTTGCCGGCGGCAGGCGGCGCATCCCAGCGCATGGTGACCCGTGCACCAAGCCCCGCGCGTTCATAATCGGCGCGCAGTTTTTCGCCCGCCAGCAGCTGCCGGTCGCTGAGCTTGCCGCGTGCATGCAGCCAGGCGAGCGGGCTTTCGGCCAGGTTGACGGTGACGACGCGGCAGGCGGCGCGGGCCAGCTTCTCAGGATCGCGCTGGTCGTCCGGGTGGATGCGGCTGGCAAACATTGGTCGGGGGGACATGACGACTCCATCTTCATGGTTGGCAGCACCCCTTGACATTGGCGATAAATGTAGGAAACAGGAAACCGATTTGGTTACGAAAGAAAATGCGATGATCAATAGCATCCGCGCCGTGCGCCGCGCCAAGGGATTGACGCTGGAGGATGTGGCGACACGCTGTGTGCCGCCAACGACAGCGCAGACGATCGGGCGGCTCGAAACCGGCACGCGCACGCTCTCGCTCGGCTGGATGAACCGGATTGCAGCGGCGCTTGGGGTCGATGCCAGCGAGTTGGTGCAATTGCCGACCGACACGCAGCTGACCATCACCGCGCTGCTGGGCCCGGATGGCGCGCAGGCGCCAACGCGCGTCGAGGCGGCCGCGACGACGCGCGCGACGCCCGATCTGGTCGCCGTGCGCGTCACCGGATCGATTGGCGATTACCGCGCGGGCGATGAGATCTGGTGCCGCCCGCTGGAGGGCGACTGGGCCGCCGCGCTCAACCGCGACATATTGGTGCCCCGCCCGGCGGGCCGCTTTATCTTCGCCCGGCTGCTGAACGTCGATGGCGAAAAACTGCATCTGCTCCCCCTCGGCGCCGGGCAGCGGCAGCAGGTAGTCGTCAATCCGGCGTGGGCGGCGGTGGCGGTGCGGCTGATCCGCGCGCTGTGACGCCGCTGCGCGTCCTGTCGCTTGCGACCTTGTTTCCGGATGCTGCGCGGCCCAATTTCGGGCTATTCGTGGAACAAAGCCTGCGCGCGCTGGCGGCGCAGCCAGGAGTCGAGCTGACGGTGGTTGCGCCGCGCGGCGTGCCGCCATGGCCGCTGTCGCTACATCTGCGCTACCGCGCGCTCCGGATGCTGCCGCGGCAAGACGATTGGCACGGCTTGCACGTCCACCGCCCCCGCTTCAGGCTGATTCCAGGCCGCGCCGCGCGCAACCCAGCCGCAATTGCGCGTGCGGTGTTGCCGCTCGCCCGCCGCCTCCATGCCGTTGCGCCTTTCGCCGTTGTTGACGCGCAATTTTTCTACCCGGACGGCCCAGCAGCGATGCACATCGCTGCAGCGCTGGGGCTGCCCTTTTCGGTCAAGGCGCGCGGGGCGGACATCAGCCATTTTGGTCACACACCTGCGACCGCGCCGCAAATATCGGATGCGGCGATTAAGGCGGCCGGATTGCTCGCCGTGTCGGCGGCGATGCGCGATGATATGGCCGCCATCGGCATCGATCTTGCCAAGGTCTCCGTCCATTACACCGGCATTGACCGTGCGCGCTTTTGCCCCGGCGATCGCATCGCCGCGCGCGCCGCGCTGGCAAGGGAACTGGAACTGGGACCAGGCAATCGCCCGTTGATTGCCAGTGTCGGCGCGCTCATCCCGCGCAAGGGGCAGGCATTGGTAATCCAGGCATTACCCGAACTGCCCGGGGTCACCTATCTGCTGGCCGGAACTGGCGACAGCGAGGGCGAGTATCGTGCCATGGCAGCGCGGCTGGGCGTTGCCGACCGGGTGCATTTTCTGGGGCCGGTGGCGCACGCCGACCTGCCGCAGCTCTATCGCGCCGCTGACGCCATCGTCATGCCGTCGGTCAGCGAGGGACTGGCCAATGCCTGGGTCGAGGCGCTGGCATGCGGCACGCCGATTGTCATCAGTGATGCGGGCGGGGCGGCAGAGCTGGTGACATCGGATGTGGCGGGGCGAATTGTCGAGCGCACACCAAAGGCCATTGCGATGGCGGTGCGCGACTTGCTCGCCACCCCGCACGATGCTGCCGCGGTGTCCGACACTTTGGGCGACCGGTTCAGCTGGGAGCGTAACGGGCGCGAACTGGCGGAGCATTTGCGTCGAATCGTTTCTCTCTAATTCGTCATTGCGAGCGGAGCGAAGCAATCCAGGGGCGGTTTACTCAGCTCTGGATTGCTTCGCTGCGCTCGCAATGACGGTGAGACAGTTAAACCACCGCGCCGTCATCGTTGCGCGTCACCCGTTCGCCGCCGGCAATCGCGGCGCTGGTTTTGGGCACGAAGCTGTCAGGGCCGACCTTCAGCCACACCAATATCGGTGCCGCCATATAGATGGACGAATAGGTGCCGATAAAAATCCCCAGCAGCATCGCCGCCGAAAAGCCGAAAATGACGTCGGGGCCCAGGAACACCAGCACCGACAGCGCCATAATGATGCTGGTTGCGGTCATGATGGTGCGCGACAGCGTTTCGTTGGTCGACAGGTTCAAAAGCGCAATCACGTCCATCTTGCGATATTTTTTGAGATTTTCGCGCACCCGGTCGAACACAACAATGGTGTCGTTCAGCGAATAACCGATGATCGTCAAAATCGCCGCGACGATATTCAGGTCGAATTGCAATTGCGTCAGCGCGAAAAAGCCGAAGGTCAGCGTGACATCGTGGAACAGCGCGAACAGCGCGGCAATGCCGAACTGCCATTCAAAGCGGATCCAGATGTAAAGGCTGATGCCGAGCATCGCGAGCGCCAGGCTGATCACGCCGGTACGCAGCAGCTCGGTTGAAACCTTGCCCGACACAGTTTCCACTGCGCCCGTTTTGGCATTGGGATACGCCGCCTTGATGCCCGCGACCAGCTGGCGCCCCGCCGCTTCAGCCGAAGCTTTATCGCCCTCGGGCAACGCCGTGCGGATGTTGACGGCGTTCGAATTGCCGAACTGCTGGATGGTCGCTTCGCCGAGGCCGATGGCATCGACTTTGTTGCGCAGCTCATCGATATTGGGCGCGCCCTGGGTAAATTCGACGCGCACAGACTGGCCGCCGACAAAGTCGATCCCGAAGTTCAGGCCGCGCGTCGCGACCAGCGCAATCGAGGCGATAATCGACAACAGGCTGATCGCCATGGCGACGTTGCGCCATTTCAGGAAATCGATGTTGGTGTCGTCGGGGACAAGTTTGAGCAGGCGCATAGCTTTGGCCTTCGCTTAAATGTTGATCGTCGTGGGACGGTTGCGGCGCAGCCAGTGCGCAACAAACATCCGCGTGACAGTAACGGCCGTGAAGACCGAGGTGACGATGCCGATGGTCAGCACCACGGCAAAGCCCTTGATCGGGCCCGACCCGAACCAGAACATCAGCGCCGCGGCGATGACGTTGGTGACGTTGGCGTCAAAGATCGCGCGGCTCGCTTCTTTATAGCCGGTATCGACGGCGTCGATAATCTTACGACCGCGCTTTAACTCCTCGCGGATGCGTTCGTTGATGAGCACGTTGGCGTCCACCGCCGCGCCAATGGTGAGCACGAACCCTGCGATCCCTGGCAGCGTCAACGTCGCGTTGAACGCCGCCATCACGGCGATAATCAGGAAGATGTTAAAGATGAGCGCGATATTGGCGTAAACACCAAAGCGGCCATAGACGATGATCATGAAGGCCAGCACCGCGACGGTTGCGATAATGCCCGCCAGCGCGCCCTTGCGGATTGAATCGGCGCCCAGTTCGGGGGTTACGGTGCGTTCTTCGACAATTTCCATCTTCACCGGCAGCGCGCCCGAGCGCAGCGCAATGGCCAGATTATTGGCGGTATCGACGGTGAAGCTGCCCGAAATCTGCGCGGTGCCGCCCAATATAGGCTCGTTGATCGACGGTGCCGACAAGATTTTACCGTCGAGCACCATGGCAAAACGCTTGTTCACATTCTGCGTCGTTACGCGGGCAAAGGTATTGGCGCCGCCGCTGTCGAAGCTGATCGTCACCACCGGCTGGCCCGATTGCTGGTCAAATTGCTGCTGCGCGTTGATCAGCTGTTCGCCGCTGATCATCACCTGGCGGTTGAGCACCTCAAAGCTGCCCTCCTGCCCGCTCGACGCGGCATAGGGCACGACTTCGCTGCCCACCGGCGCGCGACCGGCCGCGGCTTCGGCGAGGTTGGCATTTTCATCGACCATGCGGAATTCGAGCCGGGCGGTCTGCCCCAGCAAATCCTTGAGCTGCTGCGGGTCCTGAAGGCCCGGCACCTGCACCACGATGCGGTCATTGCCCTCACGCACGATCGTCGGCTCGCGCGTGCCAAGCGCGTTGACGCGGCGGTCGACGATATCGCGCGCGGAATCCATTGCACTGGCAATCGCGGCATCGCGCCCGGCGTTGGTGGCGCGCATCACGACGCGGGTGGTGTCGACAAAGCTGACGTCCCAGTCGCGCTGCGCCGACAATTGCCCGCCGGTGGCCACACCCTGCGTCAGCCGGTTGACGCGCTCGCGCGCCTCGTCAAGCTGGGTAAGTTCACGCACGACAAAGCTGATCTGGCCATTGCCGCGAGTCAGATTGGCAATGGCGACATCATCGTCGGGGCCAGGCTCGCCGCGCATCGCCTGACGAATGCTGCGTTCCATTTTCTCCAGCTGGACATTGTCAAAGTCGCTGAGGTCGGCTTCGAGCAGCAGGTGCGAACCACCGGCAAGGTCGAGCCCAAGGTTCACGCGCGACTGCAAAATGCCGGGCAGCTGTTCGGTCGTCTTTTCGGGCAGGAAGCTGGGGATGGTGAAAATGATGCCAAGCAGCAGGATGATGCTGATGCCAATCGTTTTCCAGCGGGGGAAATCTAGCATATCTGGGGAATTCCGTTCAGGCGGTGCGCGCGCATCAATCGTTGGCGGGTTTGCCGCCGGGCAGGATGATGTCGGCGAGCGTCGATTTGACCACCTTTACCTTCACGCCGGTCGCGATCTCAATATCGACATAGTCGGCATCAACCTTGGTCACCTTGCCGACCACGCCGCCTGCGGTAACGACCTGATCGCGCACCTTGACCGCGTCAATTTTGGCGCGGTGCTGCTTCATCCGCACCTGCTGCGGGCGGATCAGGAACATGTAAAAGACCAGGAATATCAGCAGATAGGGTACCAGCATCAGCCAGCCAGCCGCGCCCCCGCCAGCGGCCGCAGCCTGGGTCGAAATCAGCAAATCAGTCATGATAGTCGGACTTCCCGTCATTCTGTTTGGGCCTGGGGACAAGCGCCCGAGCCTGAAAAATGTGCGGCGCGCCTATCACGGGGGCGCAGCCCGCGCAACCGCGCGGCCATCCCCCTTTGCAAGCCAATTGGAAGGTGGGATGACCGCCACGGGAATCAAGGGAGGAAGACACGATGATCATCGTCGAAGGTTGGGCGCGCATCGCGCCGGGCGAAATAGAACGCATGCGCGATGCGATTGTCACGATGGTCACCGCCTCGCGCGCTGAAGATGGCTGCCTGGATTACAGTATGGCGATCGACCTCACCGACCCGGCGGTGCTGCGCATCGCCGAACGCTGGGTCGATCAGGCCGCGCTCGACTATCATTTCACCACGCCGCACATGGCAGCATTTCAGGCGGCCTTGGGCGCATCGCAGGCCGAAGCCATCGCCGTCTATCGCTATGACTGCGGTGACAGCGGCCAGCCCCTGGTGGTACGCGGCGTTTGACGCAAGCCCCGCTTGCATCACCGCGCCAGCCGCGCTAGGGGCGCGCTCTGCCCGAAAAGGGCCGGTCGGGACGTAGCGCAGCCTGGTAGCGCATCACACTGGGGGTGTGGGGGTCGGAGGTTCGAATCCTCTCGTCCCGACCAATTTTCCGCATAGCTTGGCGCAACAGCTGGGCGGCACGCGCGATGGCACGTGCCGCTGGCCTGGACTCAAACTAGCGAAGTCGATGTCAGAATTTAAACCCTGCCTCGACGCCGATCAGCCGGCGCGCGCCCGGTGAAATAAACGAGCCGCCAAACTCGATCGCCGGGATGGCCTCGGCGATATATTTGCGGTCGAGCATATTGTCGGCAAAGACTGCGAGGCTCCAACGCTCTGCATCAAGGCCGAAGCGCATGTTGAGAACGCCAAAGGCATCGCGCTTTGCCGCACTATATTGCGCATTGCCGACAAAGGCAGGCAGCGCCAGCGCTGAAATCGGCAGCAGTCCGCTGAACAGCGTCGGGCGTTCCTGATCCTGCACCGTGTGGAACCAAGTATCGCCAGTGATCCGGTAGTCGGCACGCATTATGATATCGAGATCATTGTTGACCGGCAGATCAATTTGCGTGCCGAGGTTGATGGTATAGTCGGCGGTGTAGGGCGATTTGTTGCCAACAGTGTAGGTGCGCGAGCTGTTGCGCTTGATTTCGCTGTCGGTGACATTGACCGAACCGAATATCTTCCAGCCATCGACGATGCGGGCGTTGAGGTTGAGCTCAGCCCCCTTCACATCGACGCGGTCGATGTTCGACACGACGCGCAGCAACCCGAAGGTCCCGACAAAAAATTCAAAAAACTGCATGTCGGTGATGCGGGTGTAATAACCGGCAAGATCATAAGTGATGCGGCCATCGAGCAACGACCCCTTGATCCCGGCTTCAAACGCGCTCGACTTTTCTTTTGCATAATCGTCGGTGATGGTGACGCCGGCGCCGATAAAGGCGTTGAAATTGGCATCGACGATGGCCGCAGACCCCTGGTTGTTGAAGCCGCCCGATTTGAAACCGATGCCCCAGTTGGCATAGATGTTGGTGTCACCGCCGCCCGGTTTCCAGCTGATGCTGATTTTCGGCTGCAGCTGCTTGTAGCTTTGCGACTTAGGGGTAAGCGCCCCAAAAGCCTGGCCCGGATTGATTGGGCCGCCACTGAAGGGATCAACAGCGGTGGGAACGCGCGATGCCGTGCTGCGGTCTTCGATGTCGTAGCGCAGCGCCACGCCCGCCTTAAAGCTGTCTGACGGCTCGAAATCGAGCGATCCGAAGGCGGCGTAAACATCGGTCTTGAAGCTGTCGGCGAGCAGCACCGAGGTGGGATTGGCGCTGGTTGCGCTGTTGAACAGGTTGCGGATAACCCCCTGCCCCGTGTCGCCGCCGATGCTGACCCCGGTCAACCGGTCGATGTTGAGGTAATAGGCCCCGATCTGCCAGTTAAATGCCCCATCATTGTTCGATGCCAGCCGAATTTCAGCGCTGATGTCTTTCTGCGTGCGCTTTTGATACTGGGTGCCATCGCAAGTCGTCGGGCTATAGGGCCCGAAGGTCGAGCCATTGGCCGGGGCAAAGATAAACGGAACCGGGATGGCGCCGATGAAGCCTGGCGGGTTGACGGGAAAGCCGGTGTTGGCTGCGGTCGATGCGAAGCAGGCGTTGACCGTCGCCGCGCCGCTCGGCAACGCTGCGCCGATAAAGCGCGCGAAATCGGCCGAAGTGCCGTCGGCGACCAGATCCTGTTTGACGTCTGAATAAAGCGCCCAGGCGGTCAGCGTCGCTGTCTCGAATTCATGCTCGAGCTTGGCCGACACATCGAAACTCTGCTGGTCATTGGTCGGCCGGATATTGCTGTAATATCCGAAGGGATGATCATCGACATCTTCGTTGAAGGCGCCCCCGAAATTGGGGAGATGGAAGGCGGCATTGAAGTTGATCGATGCGCCGGTGAGATCGGCATAGCGGGCCTTGACGTCAATCTCGGTCGCATCGCCGAGGCGTGCGACGAAGCGGCCATCGACGCTCCAGACTTTTTGGTCATCGACCACTTTGCGGTCGAGAAATGTGTTCCGGTAGAAACCATCGGTCTGGCGGTAATAGCCCGAGACCAGCAGTCCGGCGTCCGCGCCCACTGGCACGGAAACATAGCCCGTCGCTTCGGCCGTATTTTCGTTGGCATAGCTGGCCTTGATGGCTCCTTCAAACGCAACGCCGGGCTTCAACGTCTGGATCACGATCGCGCCAGCGGCGGCGTTGCGACCATAGATTGCGCCCTGCGGCCCTTTGAGTATTTCAATCTGCCGCAGCGTGCCCTGTGTCTGGTTGAGCTGCGCGGTGTTGGTCTTGAGGATGCCATCGACCACCAGCGCGATCGAACTTTCGGCATCGCGCGCGCCATTAATGCCGCGGATATTGACCTGCGTATCGCCGGCTTCGGCGGTCCCCGTGACAATGGTGACGCCCGGAGTGAGCTGCGCAAAATCCTGCGCCTTGTCGGCGCCAGTCTTTTCAAGAGCATCTGACGTCAGCACCGTCACCGATGCCGGCACATCCTGGAGCCGCTCCTCCTGCCGCCGCGCCGTCACGATGATATCGTCGCCCGAGCTTGCGCCCTCCTCGGCTTCCTGCGCCAGCGCTGGCGGGGCGGCAATGGCCGCAGCAGCGATTGAGCAGGCGAAAAAAAGTCTCGTTACGCGCATGATGAAACTCCCCTATTCGTCCCCGGAGCGATGGCGTGATGCTGACCCCTTTGTATGTCGCCCTTCGTATTGTATACAAATATGGTTCGTCAAGCTAGGGATTGCTTCTGTGTCAAAGGCCTCCGACCGCGCCTATCTTCAGATCCGGGCAATGATCCTGTCGGGCGATCTGCCATCAGGTTCACGGCTCAGCGAGGAGCAGCTGGCGGAAAGCTGCGGCGTATCGCGCACGCCGGTGCGTGACGCGTTACGGCGGCTGGAGGCCGAGATGTTTATCCGGCGCACCGATTCGCAGCGCAGTTTTGTCGCCGACTGGAGCATCGACGATGTCGAGGACGCCTTTACCCTGCGCGGAATGCTGGAGGGTCACGCCGCGGCACGCGCGGCCAAGCGGATCGACCCGGCGCAGCTACAGCAGCTAAAGGACCATAATCGCGCGATTGGCGAAGCGATCAATCGAACCGAGCCTGATGTGCCCGGCTTTCTGGAACATAACCGTGCCTTCCATACGACGATCCTTGAGGCCGCGGGATCCGAACGCCTGTCGGGAATGCTGGCGCGGCTGGTGGAACAGCCGGTCATCCTGCGCACGGCAATGCATTATGACCGCGAAGATCTGATGCGATCCTGGCGTGAGCATGATGAACTGCTGCTCGCCTTTGCCCGGCGCGACACCGAATGGGCGCAGGCCATCATGGCAGGTCATATCCGGCGCGCCTTCCACACCTATGCTGATGCCCATCGGCGCGCGCGCGAACCCGAAGCAGCAAAGGCGCTTTGATTTTGTATACAATTATGCCATCAGGTCGGGATGCCGATTCCGGATAAGATCGAATTTGTTGAAGTCGGCCCGCGCGACGGGCTGCAGAATGAGCCGGTGCAGATTGCCACCGCCGACAAGCTTGCCCTGATTTCGCGCGCCATCGATGCCGGGGCACGGCGGATCGAGGTGACAAGTTTCGTCAATCCGAAGAAAGTGCCGCAGATGGCCGACGCCGAGGCCGTCTGCGCTGGGCTGACTGCGCGCGATGACGTCACCTATATTGGCCTGGTGATGAACGCGCGGGGGGCAGAGCGGGCGATCGCCACCGGCACCATCGACCAACTCGGCGCCGTCTGCGTTGCGACCGACAGCTTCGCCATGGCCAATCAGGGTCAGACGAGTGACGGTTCGGTGGACGCTGCCGCCCAAATCATCGCCATGGCGCGGGCTGCGGGACGCAGCGCGCAGGCGACCATCGCTGCATCATTCGGATGCCCGTTCGAGGGCGAGGTGGAAGAGGACCGGGTCGTTGCAATGGCAACGCGCCTCGCCGCCGCCGGCCCGGTCGAGGTCGCGCTCGCCGATACCATCGGGGTTGGCAACCCCGCGCAGGTTACGCGGCTTGTCGAGCGTGTGCGCGCCGCGATCAGCCCGCTGCCGGTCCGCGTCCATTTTCATAACACCCGGAATACGGGCCTTGCCAACGTCTGGGCGGCGGTAGCAGCGGGCGCACGCAGCGTAGATGCCTCGCTCGGCGGGCTCGGCGGTTGCCCCTTTGCGCCGGGCGCGGCAGGCAATGTGCCCAGCGAGGACGTGGTCTATATGCTCGAACGCGCCGGGGTTGGCACAGGCATGGACCTCGATCGGCTGATTGGTGCCAGCAATTGGCTTTCGGATATCATGGGGCGCAAATTGCCCGGGATGGTTGCACGCGCACCGCGCTTCCCCAAGGCAGCATAGGGAGTAGTCGAACGATGGCATTTCGTCTGGGCGTCGACGTCGGCGGCACCTTCACCGACTTGTTGCTGTTCAACGTCGATAGCGGCGCCTTCTGGCGCCACAAAACGCCGTCAACCCCGCACGACAGCAGCGAGGGCATTTTGAACGGCGTGACAGCCATCTGCGCGGCTGCGAATATCCAGCCTGCCGACATTGGCACCTTCCTCCATGGCACGACGGTGGCCACCAATGCGGTGCTGGAGGGCAAGGGTGCGCGCGTCGGGCTCGTCACGACCGAGGGCTATCGCCACATCATGCAGATTGCGCGCAGCTTCGTGCCCGGCGGGCTGGCCGCCTGGATCATCTGGCCCAAGCCGACGCCGCTCGCGGCGCTCGAGGATACGGTCACGGTCAAGGGAAGGATTGGCGCCGATGGCCAGGAATTGCGCCCGCTCGACGAGGCGGACGCGCGCGCCGCGCTGATCCAGCTCAAGGATGCAGGCGTCGAGGCGATCACGGTGAGCTTTATCAATGCCTATGCCAATGGCGCGCACGAAAGACGGGTGGGCGAACTCGCGCGCGAAATCATGCAGGATGTCCCGGTGTCGCTGAGCCATGAAGTGCTGCCCGAGATGCAGGAATATGAGCGCACACTGACAACCGTTGCTAACGCCGCGGTTCGGCCGGTGGTTGGCAAATATGTCGCCAATCTGCGCAGCCGTCTGGCCGCAGCCGGCATGGCGGGCAAATTGTCCCTGCTGCGCTCCGATGGGGGTTTAATGTCGGCGCAAAAGGCCGAGGAACATCCTGTTAACATCCTGATGTCGGGGCCCGCCGGCGGGGTCACCGGAGCATTGTGGGTCGGCCGCAATGCCGGGATCAGGAATATTCTCACCCTCGACGTCGGCGGCACCTCGACCGACGTCGCGCTGATCGAAAACCTCGAACCGCGCCGCCAGCGCACCACCGAGGTAGGCCATTTGTCGGTCCGCGCCTCGGCGCTCGACGTCAAGACTGTCGGCGCAGGCGGCGGATCGATTGCCTATGTTCCCGAGCTTACGAAGGCGCTGCGCGTTGGCCCGCAATCGGCGGGGGCAGTACCGGGGCCGGTGGCCTATGGCAAAGGCGGCGAACTGCCCACCGTGACCGACGCCAATGTGGTGCTCGGCTATCTCCCCGAAAATCTCTTGGGGGGAAGTTTCCGGCTCGACCGCGAGGGCGCGAAGCGCGCGGTGCAGACTATCGCAGATGCGCTCGGTATCGAGCTGATGGCCGCGGCGCGCGGCATCATCGACATCGTCAACGAAAACATGTTCGGGGCGCTGCGGATGATTTCGGTCCAGCAGGGCTATGATCCGCGTCATTTTGCACTGATGGGCTTCGGCGGTGCCGGGCCGCTCCACGTCAATGCCGTTGCGCGGCTGATGGGCAGCTGGCCTGCCATCTCGCCGGTCTCGCCCGGCGTCCTGTGCGCGCTGGGCGATGCGACCACGCGGATGCGCACCGAGACTGCGCGCAGCTTTTCCCGGCTTGCGCGCGACACCAATGCCGATGACCTGATTGCCATATTGGATGAAATGGCCGCGCAGACCCGCGCCGAGCTGCTCTCCGATGGCGTACCCGAGAGCGAAATCTCGAGCGAATTCGAAGTTGATGTGCGCTATGCTGGTCAAGCCTTTGAAGTTCCACTGACTATCTCGGCCGAGGTGCTGCGCGCCGATGGCGTCGCCGGCATCCTCGCGCGCTTCGATGCAGAGCATCACCGGCTCTTCACCTTCAACATGGACACGCCGCACGAGATTGTGAACCTTCGCGCTGTCGCGCTGGGGCGCGCGCTCGATCTGCCCGCCGCCGAGCTTCCCAAGGGGGATGGCAACCCGGTCAGCGCAAAGATGCGCGACCACAAATTGTGGATGGATGGCCGCGAGCAAGACGCCGTAATTTATGACCGCGCCAAATTGCGGCAGGGCGATATCATTCCCGGTCCCGCTATCGTCTGCGAAATGGACTCAACGACGCTGATCGAAAGCGGATGCGTCGCGCGCGTCGACGCCGTCGGCAATATTCTCATCCATCCGGCCTGAGGGGGAGCACAGCATGCCCGCGACGATCATCGAGACCAATGCCGCACCCTTTGGCCGCGTTGCCATCGATCCGGTGACGCTCGACATCATCGAAAATGCGCTGCGCAATGCGCGCATCGAAATGGATGCAACGCTGGTGCGTACGGCGATGTCGCCCGGCATCCGCGAACAGGGCGATGCCTTTCCGCTGATTGCAGACCATGAAGGGCGGATGATCGTCGGCCAGTTCGGCAGCTTTATCGGCGGCTTCCTTAAAGGATTTGACGGAACGATCGAGGACGGGGACATGATTTTCCTGTCCGATCCCTACAGCTGCGAAGGCGCGATTTCGCACAGCAACGACTGGCTCGTCCTCTTGCCCGTATTTAAGGACGGGCGGCTGCTCGCCTATACTGCCATGTTCGGCCACCAGTCCGACATTGGCGGCAAGGTCGTGGGGTCAATGCCCATCAATGCGCGCTCGATTTTTGAAGAAGGGGTGCGCATTCCGCCCGTCAAAATCTGGCGCAAGGGGGAATATAATGACGACCTGATGAAGCTGGTGATGCACCAGACGCGCAAGCCCGACTGGTGCCAGGCCGATCTGAATGCGCTTATTGCTTCCTGCCGCGTCGCAGCGCGCCGCGTGATCGAAATGGCGGATCGCTTCGGCGATGATGTCTATGTCTCGGCCACGCAGGAACTGTTGGCGCGCAACCACCGTGCAATGCAGGCGCTGATCGCCATGGCGATTGCCGAGGATCCGGTGAGTTTCGAGGATTATGTCTGCGATGATGGGATGGGCTTTGGCCCCTACAAGATCAGATGCACGATGTGGCGCGAGGATGGCAAGGTCGTGCTCGATTTTTCGGGCACCGACCCACAGAGCGCGGCGTCGATCAATTTTTATCTGAACGAAAATATGTTCAAGATGTTCTTTGGCATCTACATGATCATGGTCTTCGATCCGCAGATCCTGTTCAATGACGGGTTCTATGATCTGATCGATGTGCGCATCCCCGAAGGATCGCTGCTCAAGCCAAAGTTCCCTGCTGCTTTGTCCGGCCGCACCCACGCGTTGGGCCGGATTTTTGACATATTGGGCGGGCTGCTGGGTCAGAAGACACCCGAATTTTTGAACGCTGCAGGCTTCAGCTCGTCACCGCACCTTTTCTATTCGGGCAACGACAACCGTCCTGGCAAGAATGGCGACTGGTTCCAGCTGTTCCAGATTGGCTTTGGCGGCATCCCGGGCCGACCGCTCGGCGACGGACCCGACGGCCATTCGCTCTGGCCGGGTTTCACCAACGTTCCCAATGAATTTCTCGAGCGCTATTTTCCGATGGTCATCGAGCGCTATGAAACCGCTCCCGACAGCGGCGGCGCAGGGCTGCACCGCGGCGGCAACGGCATCCACATGACCTACCGCTTCCTCGAGCGCGGCACCATTTCCATCCATGATGACCGCTGGTTCGTCCCGCCATGGGGCGTCAACGGCGGCCTCCCCGGACAGCGCGCGCGCAAGGTCTTGGAAAAGGCGGACGGCGCGCAAATCATTATCGGCAACAAGGTAGAGGATGTGGCGGTCGAAGCTGGCGACCAGCTCCACTTCATCACCTGGGGCGGCGGCGGCTGGGGTGATCCGTTCGAGCGCGATCCTGCGCTGGTGGGTAAGGAAATCATCCAGGGTCTTGTCACGCCGGCAGGGGCGCGCGCCTATGGCGTCATCGCCCACGAAGATGGCACCATCGATGCTGCAGCGACCGATGCACTGCGCGCGCAAATGCGCAGCCAGCGCGGAGCATTGCCGCTCTTCGATTATGGCCCCGGCATCGAGGCGCTGCGCGCCAATTGCCTCGCCGAAACCGGGTTACCCGCGCCGATCCAGCCCGAATGGGCGGCGGCCGAGGCGGCCGAGTAAAGCCGCATGACAACGGGCGCACTGACCGGACTGCGGGTGGTCGAGCTTGGCCAATTGCTGGCAGGCCCTTTTTGCGGCCAGCTGCTTGGTGATATGGGCGCTGACATCATCAAGGTCGAACCCCCCGGTGCGGGCGACCCGATGCGTGTGTGGGGCCAGGGCGCCGAAAAGGTGCAATGGGAGGTGGTCGCCCGCAACAAGCGCTCGGTCTCGGCCAATTTGCGGATTGCCGAAGGGCAAGCGCTGGTGCGCAAACTGATCGCCACCGCCGACATTGTGATCGAGAATTTCAAGCCTGGAACGATGGAGAAATGGGGCCTCGGACCAGATATCCTGCAAACGGACAATCCCGGGCTGATCATCGCGCGCATGTCGGGTTACGGCCAGACCGGCCCTTATGCCGCGCGCGCGGGCTTTGGCGGCATCGGTGAGGCGATGGGGGGCTGGCGCTACATCGTCGGCGAGCCCGATCGCGCGCCCAGCCGGATGGGTATTTCGATCGGCGACACGCTGACGGCGACCTATGGCTGCATCGGCGTGCTTGCTGCGCTGCATGTGCGCGAACGAACCGGTCAGGGCCAAGTCGTCGATGCCGCGCTGTACGAGAGCGTGTTGCAGGTCATGGAGGGGCTGGTCCCCGAATATGATCATAGCGGCTTTATCCGCGAACGTTCAGGTTCGATTCTGCCGGGCATCGCGCCGTCGAACGTTTATCGCTGCCGTGACGGTGAATATATGATCGGAGCCAACAAGGATTCCCTATGGCAGCGCCTTGCGGAAGCGATGGGGCGGCCCGAGCTTGGGGAGGAGCCGCGCTATGCCACGCATCTCGCGCGCGGCGAAAACCAGCATGAGCTCGATGATATCATCAACGAATGGACTGCTACGCTTACCGTCGATGCGCTCGACGAACTGATGACCCGCTATTCCATCCCCGGCGGCCGCGTCTATCGTGCACCAGAGATGCTCGCCGACCCCCATTTCCAGGCACGCGAGGCCATTATCGAAGTCGAGACCGAACGCTTCGGCAAATTGAAGATGCAAAATGCCTTCCCCAAACTGTCCGCGACCCCGAGCAGCGTGCGCCGCCCTGCTCCCTCGATAGTCGGACAACATAATGCCGAAGTCTATGGCGAGTTGTTGGGCCTGACGGCAGCGGACCTTGAGGCGCTCCAGGCCGCCGGGGCGATATGAGCTGGTCCCGGCCCATGGGCGCGCCATGACGGCCGCCGATGATCTTGCCGCCAGCTACCGCGGCGCCTTTGAAGGCCGATTGCCCTTTGGTGAGCGCCCTGCCCTGATCATCATCGACGTGGTGATGGCCTATTTCGATCCCGCATCGCCGCTTTATGCGGATTTTGACGCCATGCTGGCGAGCTGCCAGCGCTTGGTCACCGCGGCGCGCGGCGCCGGTATACCGGTCATCTTCACCAATGTGAGTTATGCGCCGGATGGCCGCGATGGCGGTGTATTCTATCGCAAGCTGCCCGCGCTCAAAGTGTTCGAGCGCGGCAACCCGTTGGCGGAATTCCTGCCGTCGCTTCGGCCTGCGGCGCACGAGCTGGTGATCACCAAACATTATGCCTCGGCCTTTTTCGGCACGGCACTGGCATCGAGCCTCACTGCCATGCGGGTCGACACACTGCTGATCACCGGCCTGTCGACTTCCGGCTGCGTGCGCGCCACGGCGCTTGATGCCTGCCAGCATGGTTTTCTGCCTTTTGTGGTGCGCGACGCCTGCGGCGACCGGCATCCGACGCCGCACGAGGCCAATTTGTTCGACCTCCAGGCCAAATATGCCGAGGTGATCAGCGAAGCGGAGGCCATCGCCTTCCTAAAGGACGGCTCCTAGAGGCGGCGCGGCGCGGCCCGCAATTGGGGCCTAAACCAGATCGGGATAGAGAGCCCTCTTAACCGCGCGTGTTTCCAGCCCGTAATGCGCGGCGATCGCGCTGCTGACCTCGCCCTCCAGCGATGCTGTCGGCCGCAAATCGCGCCCTTCATACAGCGCGCCTGCGCCCAGCCCCGGCCAGTCGGCCTGCACCCTCCCGCCGCCGCTCAAATTGCCGCCCAGCAGGAACAGCGCCGATGCGGTGCCATGATCGGTCCCGCCGGTGCCATTGACCGCCGCCGTCCGCCCGAATTCGGTGGCGACGAGCACCAGCGTGCTCGCCCATTCCGCTCCCAGCCCGCCTTTAAGCGCCACCAGCAACGCGTCGAGCCCGCGCGCCTGCACGCCCAGGCGCTGCTGCTGGCGGCTGTGCGTATCCCACCCGCCGGTTTCGATCATCATCACGCGCGCGCCGTCGCTGCCCGCCATCAGCCGCGCCGCAAGCTCGCCCAGCTGCGTGCCGTTGCGGCCGTTGTTGCCGCCGATGTCGCCCGCCAGTTCCTTGGTCTCGACCGCCTGCTGCCAGATCGGCCCCAGCTGTGCATCGCCGCCATAGAGCAGCGACAGGCGCATCAGCAGATCTTCGTCAATGCCCGGCAGGCGCGAGGGCGCATAGTTGGCAGCATCGTGGCTGCCGCGCAGCGCCAGCGGCACGGCGGCGGCGATACCGACCGCGCGCGCCTCGCCCGACGGCAGCAGGGCGAGCATGCGGTTGAGCCAGCCGTCCTTACGCGCATAGGGCGCGGTGCCGCCCGATTCGAGGATATTCTGACCATCAAAATGCGACCGGTCGCGGTAGCTGGTGGCAACGGCGTGGACGATGCGCGCTTCCTTCGCGGCGAACATCGCCGCCGTGCCCGTCAGCTCGCTGTGCAGCGCGAACATGCCGTCCAGCTTCGCTCCCGGTTCAGCCTCGGCCAACAGTGCGCCGCGCAATGTGGCGAGCGCCGGGTCGCCGACTGGCGGCACCAGCGCTAACCCGTCGGCTGCGCCGCGCTGGATGATGAACACGAGCCGTTTTGGCGTCGCTGCCGCACCCCAGGCCAGGCCGGGCAATGTGGCAGTCATAGCGCCGACACCGGCAAAGGCGAGCAGACGGCGGCGGGGCAGGATCAAGGTCATGGCATCATCTCCGCAGAAATTCGGGGGCCATCAGCGCCAGCACCACGCCCTGCGCCGGGCTGTCGGCGCGCGCGATGGCGGCCAGCGTCGCCTCGCTCGCCCCATCGGCCATGATCGCGGCGCCCCAGCTGCGCGGGTCGGTGCGCGCCGCAATGCCGCCAGCCACGCGCGACGCCAGTTCGGCGCGCAGCATCAGCCCCGACGCCCCGGCCCAGCGGTCAGCAATATCGTCAAACCCGGCGGGCGATCCCGGCTGCCAAATCGGCTGGCCCAGCTGCGCCAGCGCACCCACTGCCCCGCGCCGGTCGGGCAATTGTTTGATGCCGGTCGCGCGCAGCATCGACACGGTCCAGTCCCACGGTGTCTTGAACTTGGGCGTGGCGGTCTGCCAACTTTCGGGCGCATCGATCAGCGTGCGGTAGAGGGTCGGCAGGTCGCCGCCGCTGTCGATATAGGCCCGCTCCAGTTTGGCGACCAGAGTGGGCGGCGGCGTGTCAGCGGCGAAGTGGCGGGCAAGTTTGGTCGCGATGTGCCGCGCGGTGGCAGGATGCCGGGCGAGATCATCGAGCACGGCCAGCGCCTGCGCGCGGTCTGTCTCGCCATAGCTTTTGCCCAATATGCGCTGTGTCCCCGGTTCATGCATCGCGGGCACGAACACGGCATCACCGGGATCGGCATTGACGCCCATGCGCCGCAACAGCTGGTCGGGGCGTTGCCCCAGTCCGGCCACCGTCCAGCCCGTCAGCGCGCGGGCAAAGGCTGTGACGTCGGCCTGCACATAACCGCCGTTCACGCCCAGCGTGTGCAGCTCCAATATCTCGCGCGCCAGATTTTCGTTGAGGCCAAGGCGGCGGCCCTCGCCTGCGGCTGCGCGCGCGCCGACGCGCTGCGCCAGCAGGCTGCCGGGCCCGACCGACTGCGCTTGATCGAGGAACAGCAGCATGGCGGGGTGCAGCGCGGCCGCTTTCAGCAGGTCGCCGAATTTGCCCATAATGTGCGGGCGAATCGCCGCATTCTCGAAATCGCCCGCCAGCGCCGCCACGGGCAGCGATTGCACCGACACGGCAAAATGGTTCGACCAAAAATGCACCAGCCGCTCGGCAAAGGGGGTGTCGGTGGCCGCCGCTTGCTGCAACCGTGCGGCGGCGGCGTCGAGATAATGGACGCGCACATCGCGCGCGATGGTTTCGGGATCGGTTCCCATGCCCATAGCCTCGCCTTCGCGCGCCGCGCGGCGGTCATCGCGATAATTTTTGAAGGTTTCGACCGCGACCCGGCGCGGCGCCAGCGCGGCCAGACTATCGGGTGCGGGATTATAGGCTTTCAGATCGGCGCCCAGCATCGCCGCCACATCGCGCGCCGGCGACGCATCACCCGCGCGCCATCCCAAACCAAAGCGATTGAGGGCAAGATAGGTCCGCAGCATCACCATGATCCTTTCGATGTCGCCCGATGTTTTCGGCAGCAATGTCGCAAAACTATGCCAGCATTGCCGCGAAATATCGCACGCCGTCCGTGCGCCATGCAGATTCCGCTTTCCTACACTGTTCCTATTTGGTTCCTTATGGCGAATCATCTCTCCCAAAAGGAACTGCCATGCCGACGCCATCGATTGAAACGCTGATTGACGATGTTATCGCCCGCGAAGGCGACTATGTTCATCACCCTGCGGATCGCGGCGGTCAGACGCGCTGGGGCATCACCGCAGCGGTGGCGCGCGCGCAGGGCTATGCCGGCGACATGCGCGCGCTGCCCCGCGACGTGGCGGCGGATATCTATGCCCGCATCTACTGGCACGCCCCCGGCTATGACAAAGTCGCCCGACGCGCCCCGCGCACCGCGGCCGAATTGTTCGATACCGGCGTCAACATGGGGACGGCGACCGCCACCGGTTTCCTGCAACGCGCGCTCAACGCGCTTAACCGCAGCGCGCGCGACTATCCCGACATTGTCGTGGATCGCGCCATCGGCCCCGCGACACTGCACGCGCTCGACGGCCTGCTGCGCGCCCGCGGCCCGCGTGCCGAAACCGTGCTGCTGCGCGCCATCGAGGCGTTGCAGGGCGAACGCTATATCGCGCTGGCCGAGCGCCGCCCCAGCCAGGAGGCCTTTCTCTACGGATGGCTCGCGAACCGAATTGGTTCGCACTGATTCAGCGCCCATCGTGAGTGAAGTTACGCAGTTTTCCTAAGGAAAGGACATTTCCGTGAGCATCATCGAATCCATCATCGGCCCCATCGCCAAGCTGATCGACAAGATCATCCCCGATCCCGAAGCGCGCGACCGCGCCAAGCTGGAGCTCATCAAGCTGGAGGGTAGCCAGGAAATGGAGGCTATTCGCACACAGATGACCGCCATCGTCGCCGAGGCGAACAGCGCCGACCCGTGGACCAGCCGCGCGCGGCCCAGCTTCCTCTATGTGATGTATGCCCTACTGCTGTGGGCCATCCCGATGGGCCTGATCGCCGCCGCGCGCCCCGACATGGCGACCAGCATCGCCAATGGCATGAACGCCTATCTGGCGGGGATCCCCGAACCGCTGTACGCGCTGTTCGGCACCGGCTACCTTGGCTACACCGCCGCGCGCACCTGGGGCAAGGTCAAGGGGGCGGAGCGCTGACGCCCTCTTCGCGCGCCAATTTATAGCTTTCCAGGCCGTTGCCCCAGTCGGTCGCGACCTCCAGCCCGTTGCCGTGGCTGCGGATCGCCAGCGCCACGCTACGCCCGTCAGCGAGCGGGTATTCAACCATCAGCCCGCCCATGCCCGCCCGCAGCGGCACGTCGGTCGGCGCGGCGCATTCGGGCGCACAATAAGCGACGGCAATCGTCTTGCTCGCCTCGCCCTGCGGCAGCGTGAGCCGCCAGCCATCACCATCGCCCTCGCCACTGACGTCGGTATAGGTGCCCGGAGCGATGATCAGGCCGGGGGAGGTGATTTGATTGTCTTGTTCGTCGGGAGAACTGCAAGCAGCGAGAGTTAGGACGACAGTGGCCGAAATACCCGCGGCCATTTTCCTTCTCCGCCTGTGCTGAACTGGTCGAAGCACCAAACTTCTCCTTCAATCGACGGGTAAAAGAAAGGACGGCCCTTCGACAAGCTCAGGGCAGACGGATTGGGGATTAAGCGCTCTGTTTATCCTGCCAGCGCCGTGCGCACCGCTGCCACCGCCGCTTCGGCCGCGCCGCCATCGGGGCCGCCGCCCTGCGCCATATCTGGCCGTCCGCCGCCGCCCTGCCCGCCCAGCGCGGCTACGGCCAGCTTGACCAGCGCCACAGCGTCTTGAGGTACATCGTTGACGCCAACGGCCACCGAAGCGCGGCCGTCGTTGATCGCAACCAGCATTGCGACGCCCGACCCGACAGTCTTCTTCAGATCATCGACCGCGCCGCGCAGACCTTTGGGATCGAGCCCGTCGACCACCTGCGCGATAAAGCGCACGCCGCCAATCTCTTCAACCGCGGGGCCACTGTTCGCCGCACCGCCGCCCAGCGCCAGCGCCTTTTTGGCCTCGGCCAGCTCGCGCTCGGCTTTCTTCAACGCCTCCGCCAGCGCGGCCACGCGCGCGGGCACTTCGTCGGGGCTGGTTTTCAGCGTCGCGGCCACCCCGCGCAGCGCTTCGTCGCGCGCGCTCAGCCACTGCCGCGCGGCTTCGCCGGTCAGCGCCTCGATGCGGCGCACGCCGGACGACACCGCGCTTTCGCTGACAATCTTGAACAGGCCAATATCGCCCAGCGCGCGCACATGCGTGCCACCGCACAATTCGACCGAATAGCTGTTCACATCGGCGCGGCCCATGCTCAGCACGCGCACCTCGTCGCCATATTTTTCGCCAAACAATGCCAGCGCGCCTGCCGCGACAGCGTCATCGGGGGTCATCAGGCGCGTCGTCACCGGCTCGTTGCCGCGGATCTGGGCATTTACCTCGGCCTCGATCGCCGAGATTTCGTCGGTGGTCAGCGCTTTGGGATGCGAAAAGTCAAAACGGAACCGGTCCTCCGCGACCAGACTGCCCTTTTGTGTCACATGACCGCCGAGGTGATTTCTCAGCGCTGCGTGAACCAGATGGGTTGCGCTATGGTTGGCGCGTACGCGGTCGCGGCGGGCGTTATCAACCACCAGCTGTACCGTGTCGCCCACGGCGATGCTGCCCGCATTGATGGTCGCGTGATGGGCGTGCAAGCGACCGAGCGGTTTGGCGGTATCCGTCACTGTCGCACGCAGCCCGTCGAGACTGGTGATGGTGCCGGTATCGCCCATCTGGCCGCCGCTTTCGCCATAGAAAGGCGTCTGGTTGGTCAGGATGGTCACCTGATCGCCGGCCCCGGCATGCGCCACAGTCGCACCGTTCTGTACCAGCGCGATGACAGTCGCTTCGCCGCTCGTGCTCGTGTAGCCGGTGAATTCGGTGCCGCCATGTGTTTCGGCAAGGTCGAACCACACCTCATCCGACGCACGCTCGCCCGACCCCTTCCACGCGGCGCGCGCGGCGGCCTTTTGCTGTGCCATTGCGGCGTCAAACCCGGCGCGGTCGACCGTCAGACCCTGCGCGCGCAAGGCGTCTTCGGTCAGGTCATAGGGGAAGCCATAGGTGTCATAGAGTTTGAATGCGACATCGCCCGCCAGCGTATCACCCGCGCCCATGCCGCGCGTTGCATCGTCGAGCAGGCGCAGGCCGTTGGCGAGCGTCTGGCGGAACTTCACTTCTTCCCGCTCCAGCGTTTCGGCGATCAGCGGCTGCGCGCGGATCAGTTCGGGGTAGGCCGCGCCCATTTCCGCCGTCAGCGACGGGAGCAAGCGGTGCATCAGCGGGTCCTTTGACCCCAACAGATGCGCGTGGCGCATCGCGCGGCGCATAATGCGGCGCAGCACATAGCCGCGCCCCTCGTTGGACGGCAGCACGCCATCGGCGATGAGGAAGCTCGACGCGCGCAGATGATCGGCGATGACGCGGTGGCTGGCGCGATTGTCACCCTCGGCCTTCACGCCGGTCATATCAACCGATGCGCCGATCAGCGCCGTGAAGGTGTCGGTGTCGAAGTTGTCGTGGACCCCCTGCATCACCGCCGCGATGCGCTCCAGCCCCATGCCGGTGTCGATGCTGGGGCGCGGCAGGTCGACGCGCTCGCCGCCCGCCAGCTGTTCATATTGCATGAACACCAGGTTCCAGATTTCGACAAAGCGGTCGCCATCCTCATCGGGCGATCCTGGCGGACCGCCCGGAATGTGCGCGCCATGGTCATAGAAGATTTCGCTGCACGGCCCACACGGCCCCGTGTCACCCATCGACCAGAAATTGTCGCTGGTGGCGATCCGGATGATGCGGTCATCGGGCAGGCCAGCAATCTTGCGCCACAGCCCCGCCGCTTCGTCGTCGGTATGATAGACGGTGACGGTCAGGCGCGCCGGATCAAGCCCCCAGGTGCCGGTGATCAGGCTCCACGCATGGTGGATGGCGGATTCCTTGAAATAGTCGCCAAAGCTGAAATTGCCTAGCATTTCAAAGAAAGTGTGATGCCGCGCGGTATAGCCAACATTGTCGAGATCGTTGTGCTTGCCGCCCGCGCGCACGCATTTCTGTGACGACACGGCGGTCACATAATCGCGCTTCTCGAGCCCGGTAAACACGTTCTTGAAAGGCACCATCCCCGCGTTGACGAACATCAACGTGGGGTCGTTATAGGGCACGAGCGGCGCCGACGGCACGACGCGGTGATCGGCGGCGGCGAAATGGTCCAGGAAAGACCGGCGGATATCGTTGGTCGAAGTCATAGCGCCGCCGAGGTAAGCGCTTTGCTGCGCCGCGACAAGCGGGCTTGTTGCAGTGACAAAGATCGAGCGGTGCGATCAGAAGCCGTAATAGGCCCCGCCCTTTTCGCGTGCGCGTTGCCATGCCGGGCGGGCGTGGAGCCAGTTTACAAAAGCGGTGAGTTTGGGCTTGTCGGCGGCGCGGCCCTGCATCACTGCAACTTCGGCGGGGAAACTGAGCATCACATCGGCGGCGGTCAGCCGATCGCCAACCCAGAAGCCGCTGGCACCCAGCTCGCTCTCCATGAAGGCGAAGTGGCTCTCCAGCTGCTGGTCGATGCGCGGTTTGAGCGGCGCCGCCGCCTCTCCCAGTCGCCCGGTGTAAAGCGACAGCAGGATCGGCGTCATCGCCGATCCTTCGGCGAAGTGCATCAGTTCGGTGTAACGGACATGGTCATCGCTGCCACGTTCGGGGACCAGATGCGCGCCGCCATGCCGCTCGCACAGATATTCGCAGATGGCGGCCGATTCATAAACCGTGCGGCCCGCATCCTCGATTACTGGCGACTTGCCGAGCGGGTGGACGGCGAGCAGTTCGGGCGGCGCGAGGTTGGTCACCGCGTCGCGCTGGTGATGGCGGATTTCATAGGGCGCACCGATCTCTTCGAGCAGCCAGAGGATGCGCTGCGACCGGCTGTTGTTGAGGTGATGGACAATCAGCGACATGGACGGCTCCCTTCAGCCATTGTTGCGGTGGATGAGGAAGGCAAGCTCCCGCACCAGCTTGGCGCCGACTATGGCAGTCACACCGCCAATGTCACGCCCCGGATGATGTTCAACAATATCGGCGCCGACGATGGGGGCGGTTTGCGCAAGCAGCACCGCAAGCACTTCGCGCACCGTCAACCCGCCGGGCTCGGGATGCGCGACACCGGGCGCCTCGCTGGGGTCGATGCCGTCAAGGTCGATGCTGATGTAAAGCGGCCCACCGAGCTGCGGAACGTCGCACGGCGCGAAATCAGCCATGGGCAGGATTTCGACCCCGAACCGTTCGGCCTGGTCGCGACAGTGACGGGTCAGCGTACGAATGCCCACCTGCACCAGCCGCTTGGCATGCCCGCCCTCCATGATGCGCGCAAAGGGCGAGGCGTGGCTGCGCGGATTGCCGCCGAAATCGGCATAAAGATCGGGGTGCGCGTCGAAATGCAGGATGGTGACCGGCCCGTGCCGCGCGGCGGCGGCGGCCACGAGAGGGAAGGTCACGGCATGGTCGCCGCCAAGTGCGAGCGGGATTTCCCCGGTCGCATGGACCAACGCGACGTGGCGCGCGATCGCGGTGTCGTCAGCGGGGGTGTCCTCGGTAAGCGGCAGGTTGCCATCGTCGGTCAGCGCGATGTCGCTACCGATTTCCAGTCCGGCTTCGCAGGCAAGATTGCCGCGCTCGGACCACAGCGCCACGCGGATGGCAGCGGGCCCTGCCGCCGCGCCGCGCTCAAAGCTGCTGTTGATATCGGTGGGCAATCCGAACAGACGAATGGCGGCAGGCATACGGGGGACATTGCCCGCTTACCCCCAGCTGTCAACGCAAGGCTGTGTCAGGCCGGCGGCGAGGGGCGTGCCACCGGCCCGAATTGCTTACATCTCGTCGTCACCGCCATCATCCGCGTCGGCGCCGACCATCATTTCTTCGGCGACCTGATCGGTGCGGCTGCGGATTGCCGCCTCAAGCCGCTGCATCAGCTCGGGATTATCCTTAAGGAAGGTCTTGGCATTTTCGCGGCCCTGACCGATGCGGATCGAATCATAGCTGAACCAGGCACCCGATTTTTCGACCAGCCCAGCCTTGACGCCCAGATCCAAAATTTCACCGATCTTGGAAATTCCCTGACCGTACATGATGTCGAATTCCACCTGCTTGAACGGCGGCGCGACCTTGTTCTTGACGACCTTCACCCGCGTGGTGTTGCCAACAATTTCCTCACGGTCCTTGATCTGGCCGGTACGGCGGATGTCGAGGCGCACCGAGGCATAGAATTTCAGCGCATTGCCC
>JANRIY010000020.1:0-3288 GCA_033764495.1 Sphingopyxis sp.
TTGGCTGGGCAATACAAAGACCTGTCGGCGAAAATCACTCCAGTGAAGCCGGTCTGACTTGGCCAGTTGATGGTCTTTCGGAAAAGCGACAAGCAATCGTTCTGACCATGCCGAGCGCCGCGAGATGCCGGCGTCGTGCGCATCCGACGGCATCAGCGCGACGTCAATGATACGTGCCTTCAGGTCATTGAGCATCCGCTCGGGATCGGCTTCGATCCCGTCAAACTGAATGTCGGGGTGACGCCCCATGTACTCGCCAATGGTCGCGCGCATGTTGCCGGCCATCAAGGACGCAGAAAAGCCGACAGCGATCCTGCCCTCCTCACCATAGCTGACGGCGCGGGCTGTAGTCTGAAGATTGTCGATATCGGTGAGAATGCGCCGAGCAACGCTCAGGAATGCCTTGCCCTGTTCGGTCGGTATTGCGCCCCGCGTGCTGCGTTCAAAGAGCTTGATCCCGAGGCGGGCTTCCAAGGCGGCGATCCGTCTGCTCAAGGTCGATTGCTTGATGCGCATTGCTTCGGCGGCGCGTGAGAAATTCTGGGCATCGGCTGTGGCAACAGCAAACCTGAGCTGACGCACTTCGATCATAGGCTACGCGACCTTTATCATCTTCTCCCCGGTCGCATTATCACCAATAATCAGGATCACCCAGATTTTTCCAATGTCTTCAATGACCAGCGGGCAAGATCGCTGCTGCTACAAGCGCCCATTCTTGCTCTTCGCACCCATTAATTCACTGTGGGTCATCTCGCTCAAGACCTCAGATTTCCTGCAGACATGAAACGAAGATCAGTTCAGGATATATCGGCAGACGACCAGTGAATGTGTACGATACGCCATTGCCCATTCACCTGCCGGAGCATCATCGTCTCGACCGACCGGCTGTTGATCGCACGCGTGCGGTACGTTCCGGTCACCATTTCGACACTCATGACCCAGGCCATATCGCTTTGCATACCATGCGTGCGGCTGACCAGGCTTCGCGGCACTGCGGCGCTGAAGGCAGCATCGGCTTCCAGATGATGGCTGGCATATTCGGCGCGGCTGTTTTCAACGCCGCCAGATTCAAAAATAACGACGTCTTCAGAAAGGTGCATCAGCGCTCCGTCCGTATCGCCGCTGGCAAGTGCAGCGTGGAAGGCCATGACAGTACCGACCGGTGTTGCCGCGTCGATAGTGCCGCTCGGCGCTCCCGAGACCGGCATTGGCGGCGCATCGTGCGCCCCAGGATGCGCAGCCGCCAGACTTAGCCCGATTGCCGCGATAGCAGCGTTACGCGCCGCTCGTCGCCCTGCCGATTGACCCACTTCACCCTTGAGCATGACCTTGTTCCTCCCTGTGTCTCGTTTGCATTTACATCATCATTGGCGACATCGTGCCAAGGACCGCAACCAGACCTATTGCACCGTCGGCCAGCAGCAACTCACCTGCCAGGCTTCTGCGAAGGCGCGACAATGCGTTATTGGGCTCCGCAGTCTCGCGGCGTTGGTCGAGAACCTCCCGGCGTCCGATCGAGGCGTTATGCGCGCCGAACGTCAGCATCATGCCAACCAACAGGACTTTGGCGATCAGCAAGATGCCATAAGGCGTGGTCAAAACCGCAACGATGTTCTCCAGTCCAAAGATCAACTGCGCGTTGATCACGCCCGTCAGAGCAGCTACAGCAACCAGGCCGACGCCCAATGGCGCGAACCCGTGCATCACGCGAAGCAGCGGCAAAGCAGGGATGAGATCGCGCTGCCGATGGGCTTTCAGTGTCAGGAACAGGAACCAGCAAATGGCACCCAGCCACAGGCTGGTCGCCAGCAGATGAACGGCATTGTTGAATCGGTGGAATAAGCCCAATCCGTCTTCGGTTGCAGCCGCATGGCCGCTCCAGCTGAGCGTCAGCAATGCGCTAGCGAAGCACAAGGCCGCGATCAACGAAGTTGGCCTACCTGCTCGGCTTGTCATCAACGCGCAAAGGCCGACAATCAGCAGGGCCAAGCGTATCAGAAACGCCATTCCCATTTCGGTGCCGATGATCACGGCCTCGATCATCGGCCAGTCGAGCGAAGCAATCGGCGAGCCCATCATTGCTGCAATCGACACCAGCATCAGCGCGATTGACAACAGCGGCGCAGAAACGGCGACGAGGGTCAGGGCAGCCCTGCCCTCATTCTGCGACACCCACTCCAAGTGCCGCAGCTTCAGCAATCGAAACGCCGTCCAACCGAACAGGAAAAGCAGCGCACCATAATGTGCAAGGCGCAACCCCTGTTCAGCCAGACTGTCCACGCTGTTGTCAGCTGACGATGAAGTTGACGGTGCCGTTCATGCGATGCCCATCGGCTCCGGCGGCCTGCCAGCGCACCTCATAGGTTCCGGCGCGCAACGGCTGCCGCAGGGTGAGCGTCATGGTCTTGTTGCCATTGCTCCAGGCCGTCGTGAAATTGCGGATCACCATCTCGCCGTGGTTTGCCATCCCGGGCATCGCGGTCATGACGATGCTGGCGGCGGCGGTCGGCGGCAACAGAGCTTCGCTGAATGTGAGGGTCACCGCCCGCGGGCGCACAACGGTTGCGCCCTCAGCAGGAGTCGAGGCCACGACGCGCGTATGGGCAAGCGCGATCGACGGGGCCGCAAGCGGCGCAGCAATCATGGCAATTGTGGCGAGGAGCGATGCGAATTTCATGGGGTATTCCTTTACTTCAAAACCAGAAACGGATGCCGACGAGATAGTTGGTAACGCTGGGATCCTCGCCGCGTGCGCGGGCGTAATCGGCACTGCCGCCGAGGCGCCAGCTTTGTTCGATGCCGATATAGGGGGCAAACTCGCGGATGAATTCGTAGCGCAGCCGCACGCCGACCTCGACCGAGTCGATCCCTGAACCGATGCCGAGGCGCGGAATGTCCTGCACCGAAAGGTTCACCTCGGCGCGCGGTTGCAAGATCAGACGCTGCGTGATCCGCTGGTCGACCTCGCCCTCTATCCGCGCCGTGAGATCGCCGCGCTGTGATAGAAACAATGCGGCGTCGACTTCGAACTGATAGGGCGAAAGCCCTTGCACGCCGATCACTGCATGTGTGGTGTCGGGTCCGCCGAGGTCTTGCCGCACGCCCGCCTGCAGATCCCAGAAGGGCGCAATGGCCCGCGCGTAAAGCGCCTGAACCTCGGCTTGTTCAATCGGTTCGCCGAACGTGCCTTCACCTTCGCTCTTGAACCAGAGCCGGCTCGTCGGGCCACCATAATAGCCCTGAAGATCCCACAGATAGCCCTCACGGCCGTCGCGCACCTGCGTCTCG
>JANRIY010000027.1:0-40478 GCA_033764495.1 Sphingopyxis sp.
TGCCCAGCTGCGCCAGACCAATTTGAACGCTGCCGGTGGCCGCACCGAAATTGCAGGCTCAGAGCAAGCCGTGCGCGTGCTGGGCAATGCCGGCAGCGCCTATCAGCTGGGTGAGCAGCGGTTGTCGCTGGGCAATGGCCGCACCATCCGCCTGACCGATGTGGCGACGGTGACCGATGCCTATGCCGAGCAGCGCAATCTGGCCAAGATGCGCGGCAAGCAGGTGCTGTCCTTTGCCATCGAAAAGGCGAAGGGTGCCTCGGACGTGTCGGTGCACGATGCGGCGATGGAAAAGCTGGCCGAGATCAAGAAGAACAACCCCAAGGTTGATTTCAAAATCCTGTTCACGCGGACGGTCTATACCAAAGAGCAATATAGCTCGGCGATGCTGGCGATGATTGAGGGCGCGGTGCTCGCAGTGATCGTGGTGTTCCTGTTCCTGCGCGACTGGCGCGCGACGGTAATTAGCGCGATTGCGATCCCGCTGTCGGCCATCCCGACTTTCTTCTTCATGGACCTGATGGGTTTTTCGCTCAACAGCCTGTCGCTGCTCGCGCTCAGTCTGGTCGCCGGCGTGCTGGTCGACGACGCCATTGTGGAAATTGAAAATATCGTCCGGCACATGCGGATGGGCAAATCCGCCTATCAGGCGTCCATCGATGCCGCTGACGAAATCGGCCTTGCGGTAGTGGCGACAACGATGACCATTGTGGCGGTGTTCCTGCCCGTTGCACTGATGCCCGGTATCTCGGGGCAGTTTTTCGTCCAGTTTGGGATGACCGTGGTTGTCGCCGTGCTGCTGAGCCTTGCGGTCGCACGCATGATCACGCCAATGATCGCGGCCTATTTCCTCAAAGCTTTTGGTGAAGCGGACCATGCCAATGGGCCGATGATCGAGCGCTATGCCAACCTGCTGAAATGGACGTTGAAGCACCGCTGGACGATGGTGGGCATTGGTGTTGGCGCCTTTGCGGCCAGCATTGCGCTGTTCATCCTCTTGCCCAAGCAATTCCAGCCGACAATCAACAGCGACTATAGCCAGATTGCTTACGAACTGCCGCCCGGCTCGACGCTCACCCAGAGCGAGGGGATTGCCAATCAGGTGACGGCCATTCTCGACGCCGATCCGACGGTTCAGGATGCCTTTGCCGAGGTCAACGTCAACGACGGAAGCATCTATATCACGCTCAAGAAGGAGCGCGCATTGAAGAGCGTTGAATGGGAGCGTTCGGTGCAGCCGAAGCTCGCTGCCATCCCCGATGCGCGGGTGCGCTTCCAGAGCCAGTCGGGCGGCTTTTCGGGCCGTGACATCACCTTCATCATCGGCGGCGATGATCCGGCGGCACTCGAAACCCACGCGCGCACCATCGTCAAGCAGATGGAAGGCCTGAAGGAACTGCGCAACCCGCGCATTGAAGGTGATATTCCGCGGCCTGAAATCATCGTCGAACCGCGGCTCGACCTCGCCGCCGATCTGGGCGTGACCACGGCCGCGCTATCGCAGACGATCCGCATCGCCACCATTGGCGATATCGACCAGAATGCCGCCAAATTCTCGCTGTCGGACCGGCAGATCCCGATCCGCGTGCTGCTGGCCGAGGATTCGCGTCGCAGCCTGTCCACCCTGGAGAATCTGCCGGTGCCGACATCGCGCGGGACCACCGTGCCGTTGAAATCGGTGGCAAAAATCAGCTTTGGCGCGGGGCCAACCGAGCTGCGGCGGTATAACCAGACGCGGCGCATTGTGCTGGGCGCGGATCTCGCACCGGGCCTTGTTACCGGCGATGCCCAGCCCAAGATCGACGCACTGCCAGCGGTCAAGAACATGCCCAACGGCATTCGCAAAGTGGTGCAGGGCGACCAGAAATGGCAGCAGGAATTGCTGGTGAATTTCGCCATCGCTTTGGTTTCGGGGATGCTGTTGGTCTTCTCGACGCTGGTGCTGCTCTACCGCCGCTTCCTGTCGCCGCTGGTCAATATGCTCTCGCTGTTGCTCGCGCCGCTGGGCGGCCTCATTGGCCTGGCGATTGCGGGGATGGAAATTTCGATGCCGGTGTTCATCGGCCTGCTGATGCTGTTCGGCATTGTCGGCAAAAACAGTATCTTGCTGATCGACTTTGCCATTGAAGAGATGGAGCGTGGGGTCGATAAATATACCGCGCTGATTGACGCCGGGCGCAAACGTGCGCAGCCGATTGTCATGACGACGGTGGCGATGGCCGCTGGGATGGTGCCGACGGCGCTGTCGCTGTCGGGTGACGGGGCATGGCGCGCGCCGATGGGCGTGGTCGTCATCGGCGGGCTGATTATGTCAACGCTGCTGACGCTGCTGATTGTGCCCGCGGGTTTCAGCCTGGCGGACAGTATCGAAAAGCGCATCGGCAAATTCTCGCGCCGTTTCATCAGCTACCGCGAGGGCGACGATGCAGCCGACAAGGCTGTCCCGCAGCCGGCGGAATAAGGGGACGCGGCGGTTGCGCCGCCGCGCATCCTTCCCCATTTCAAGGGCATGAACGAATCAGCCAAAGCGGCGCGTCCCGCCGGCGTTTCCATTCCGGTCCGGCAGGGCGTCGATGTGCGGCTGGTCGCGACCGGTCTGCTAATCCTCATGGCCATCGTTTTTTTCGGGCTGAAGCCGTGGGATGATCTGCATCCGGCCATCGGTTTTGTCCGCGCCTTCGCCGAAGCCGCCATGGTCGGCGGGCTGGCCGACTGGTTCGCGGTGACCGCGCTGTTCCGCCACCCCATGGGCCTGCCCATCCCGCACACCGCCATCGTGCCGCGCAACAAGGAACGCATTGGCAATGCGCTGGCGGCCTTCCTGCTCAAAAACTTCCTGATTCCGCGCCTGATTGCCAAGCGGATGCGCCATGTCGATGTGGCGGGTGCGGTGGGGCGTTTCCTTGCTGAACCGGCCGAGGGCGGTGGGCGGCTAAAGCGGGGCGCATCGCGCATGCTCGCTGAAGCGCTGGGCGCGCTCGATCAGGATCGGCTGGGCGGCATGGTCAAAACGGCTCTCGCCGACCGGCTGCGCGAGCTGAACGTGGGCCCGCTGCTGGGGCAGACACTGTCCGCGGCGCTGGCGGAGGGGCGGCACCAGCCGCTCCTCGACGGCATGGTCAGATGGGGTTCCAAGACGCTGGATTTGAACGCAGAGCTGATCCACCAGATGGTGCACGACAATAGCGGGACGATCGTGCGGCTGACGGGTCTGGATGAAACCATCTCTAACCGCATCGTCGCTGGCTTACAGAAATTGCTCGCCGATATGGCCGAGCAGCCCGAGCATGCCTTGCGCCAGCGCGTCGAGGAAAGCCTCGAGCGGCTGGCTCATGACCTGCAACATGACCCGGAGAGGCAGGCGCAGGTAGCGCGGGTGCGCGATGAATTGCTGGCCAATCCGGCGGTCAAGCGCTGGCTCGACGGGCTGTGGGAGCAAGGGCGCGGCGCATTGCTGCGCGCGGCAAACAACCCCGACACGGTGCTCGCGGGCCGCATCGGTGAGCTGGTGCGCCAGCTCGGCACCACGCTGGGCGAGGATCCGGCGATCCGCCGCACGGTCAACCGCTACGCCCGCCGCGCCGTGGTAGGCATGGCCGACAGCTACGGTGAAACCGCACTAAAGCTGGTGTCGGACACGATCCGTGGCTGGGATGCGCGCACCATTACCGACCGGCTGGAGCGCGAGGTCGGCGATGATTTACAATTTATCCGCATCAACGGCACGCTGGTTGGCGGGCTGGTCGGCACGCTGATCCACGCGATCGAGGTGCTTTACTGACCGACCTTCGTCACCGTCAGCGCAGCATCGCTGCTCAGGGTGAAGCGATACAGCCCGGCTTCGGTAACGCTGAGCAATATGTTCGCACCGCGCGGTTGCAGCGTGACTGCGCTGCCATCGGCGGCGATGGGCAGCATGCCATCGGCACCCAGATCGGCCGTGCGCCAGTCAGCCGTCCCCAGCTTGAATTCATATTTGCCGGCGGCGAGCATGACTTCGGTCATGAATGCGCCGCCGTCGGTCGCCGTCATGACTTGCATCGTGCCCCAATCGTTCATCGACCCGCGCAGCAGCAAGGGGTCGCTGGCAAAGTCGCCTGCCGGGGCAACGCCGCGCGCGAGCACCATCGTCGGCGCGCCCGCGATGACGCGAATCGCGGTCACCGTGCCGTCGGCTCCGCGTTCAAATTCACCCTCGATTCCGCTGACACTGGAGCGGAAGCGCGTGGGAGACAGCATCACCAGTCGCTCGGGTAACGGCCCGCCGGTGCGCGCATAGAGGCGGCCATCGCTGACCGTGATCAGCGCCGACACCGGGCCGACGGCATAGTAACCGCGATAGCTTTCCAGTGTCGCCAGTGGCACCGGTGCATCGCGCAGCGGCTGGCTGGCGAGCGACGTCCAGCCATAATCGGTGGCGACGGCGCGAATAATCTCATCAACCAGCGCGCCGCCGCTGTTGCTGTTGGTCATCACAATCACGCCATTGCCACCGTCAAGAAACATCGTCGCCCAATTGCGAAACCCGGCGTTGGCCCCGCCATGGTGGATAACGCGTTCGGCGCCGTTGCCACGTGCGGCAAAGCCGACGGCCCAGTCGCCCAGCCCAGGCGTTGTCAGCACGGCGCCCGATGCGGCGTTCAGCAGCGCAGGCGATTCTCCCTTGGCCGCGCGGCGCACATCGGTGAACAGGCGGGCGATGTCAGTCGGCGTGGTCCACAACCCCGCTGCGCTTTGCTGCGGGTAAATGTTGAAGCCGCCGGGAATCACCGCGGCCCCGTCGTGACCCGATGCCGCATTGGCTAGGGTCGCGGCTGACGGCGGCTGGGCAAAGCTGCTGCGCGTCATGCCGAGCGGGCCGAGCAGCAGCCGCTGAGCGGTGGCCGCCATCGGCTCGCCGGTGACATCTTCAACCACCTGCTGCGCGAGAACATAGCCGCCGCCCGAATATTTCCACTGGGTGTTCGGGGCGAGCTCGCGCACGACGCCGTCGGAATGAGACGCTCCGCCCGCGCGCGCAACATAGGCGCGCGGAATCGGCTCGCCATTGAGCGTGCCGAGCAAGGTCGGGATAGTCTCGTCGCGTTCATAGCCGGGAAAGCCGTGGATGGTGAGACCAGCGGTGTGGCCGAGCAACTGGCGCAGGCTGATGGGCGCGCTTGAAACAGGTGCGTCGGGCAGTTTCCAGCTTTTGAGCGCCAGATTGATGTCGGCATCGATATCAAGCCGTCCGGCTTCGGCAAGCTTCATCACCAGCACGGCGAACACCGGCTTGCTGATCGATGCGGCCTGAAAGGCGGTGTCAGGCGTCACCGGCGCGCATGTCGAAAGGTCGCGCACGCCCCAGCCCCGCGCCCAGTCGAGTTTGCCGTCCTTGATGACGGCGACGGTGACGCCGGGGACCTGCCAAGCCGCCATGCGCTGCGCCAGCGTGCGCGGCTTAGTGGCCTCGTCCACCACGGCGGGCAGCATCGTGGTTTCCAGATAGCGCGTGTGCGCGTTGGCTGGGCCACCGGCGGCAGTGTCAGGGGCGGGGCACGCGGCTTGCGCGATCACCGGGCCGGGCATGGCAGAGAGCATGACTGCAGCCAACGCCGCCATTTTTTGTTGAAGGCGCGGCATCATCGTCTCCCCGTCATGCTATAGTGTTACATGGCTATCCCGCCGCCAGACACTGCGCAAGCCCCTCACGCCAGGTCGGAAAGCGCGGCTCCCACCCCAGCAGCCGCTTGGCCTTGCCGTTCGCGACGCGGCGGTTTTCAGCATAGAAGGTGCGCGCCATCGGCGAAAGATTCGCCTCTTCCAATGTTTCCAGCGGCGGCCACGGTACGCCGAGCAGGTCGCACGCGCCCTCGGTAACCTCCAGTTGCGGGCAGGGATGGTCGTCGGCCAGATTATAGACCCCTGGCGGTCCGGCAAAGCTGGCGATGATGCCACTGGCGATGTCGTCGACATGGATGCGACTGAAGACCTGACCGGACAATTTGATGCGGTGCGCGTCGCCGCTACGGACGCGGTCAAGCGCGCTGCGGCTTGGCCCATAGATTCCGGGCAGACGGAAAACGCGCACCTCGCTGCGCAGCGCCAGCCACGCCTGATCGGCGGCGGCGCGCGCAGCCCGGTTGCCGGTGCCGACGGGCGATGCTTCGTCCACCCACGCACCGCCGGTGTCGCCATAAACGCCGGTGGAGGACAGATAGCCAACCCAGCGCGCCGGGGCGAGCGCGAGCGCCTCGCCATAATGCGCCAGCACCGGATCGCGCCCGCCATCGGGCGGAGCCGAAGCGAGAATATGGTCGGCGCACAAAATGGCGGCGCGCACCGCTGGCTCGTCATCGAACCGCAGCGTCCCGCCGCGCCCGTCGCGCGTGGTGCCGGTAACATTCCATCCGCGGCCGACCAGCCGATCCGCCAGATGCGCTGCACTATAACCGAGCCCGAATATCAGCATCTGTCCCATGCCGCGCTTATTGCGCACCCCCGCGTCGGCGCATAGAGTTAATGCTATGGCTGACCTCTCCTCCACGCCCGCTGTTCCCGTCACCGTCCATCGTGGTGATTATCGCCCGCCCGAATGGCTGGTTCCCGAAGTGGCGCTCGACTTTGCGCTTGGTATCGACGCGACGCAGGTCACATCGACCCTGTCCGTGACGCGTAATCCGGCAGGAAAGGCGGGCGCGCAGCTGTTGCTGCGCGGCGACGGGCTGACCGCACTGGCGGTACGCGTTGATGGCGAAGAGTTTGCCGACTGGCGGATGGATGGCGCTGATTTGCTTCTGGATCTTGGCGAACGCACCGCTGCCGTCGTCAGCATCGCTACCCGCCTTATCCCCAGCGCAAACAGCCAGTTGATGGGCCTCTATGCCTCGAACGGCATGTTGTGCACCCAGTGCGAGGCCGAAGGGTTCCGGCGTATCACCTTCCACCCCGACCGGCCCGATGTGATGAGTCGCTACCGCGTGACTATGACGGGCGACAAAAAGGTTTTTCCGGTGCTGTTATCCAACGGCAACTGCATCGCTAGCGGCGAAAATGATGATGGCACCCATTGGGCTGTTTGGGAGGATCCGTGGCCCAAGCCCAGCTATCTCTTTGCGCTGGTCGCGGGCGATCTGGTCGCCAACAGCGACCATTTCACCACCATGTCGGGGCGCAAAGTCGCGCTCAATATCTTTGTCCGCGACGGCGATGTGCCGCGAACCGGCCATGCGATGGCGGCCCTCAAGGCATCCATGGCGTGGGACGAGCGCGTCTATGGCCGCGAATATGACCTGGACGTCTTCAACATTGTCGCGGTCAGCGATTTCAACATGGGGGCGATGGAAAACAAGGGGCTGAACGTCTTTAACAGCCGTTACATATTGGCCGACACCGACACCGCGACCGATATTGATTTTGACGGGGTCGAAGGCGTCGTCGCGCATGAGTATTTCCACAACTGGTCGGGCAACCGCGTCACCTGCCGTGACTGGTTCCAGCTGAGCCTGAAAGAAGGTTTTACTGTCTATCGCGACCAATGTTTCTCGGCCGATCAGGGATCAGCGGCGGTCAAGCGGATCGAGGATGTGCGTCTGCTCCGTGCGGCGCAATTTCCCGAAGATGCGGGGCCGCTGGCGCATCCCATCCGCCCCGACAGTTTTCAGGAAATCTCGAACTTTTACACCGCCACAGTGTACAACAAGGGGGCCGAGGTCATCCGGATGATGGCGACGCTGATCGGGCCCGATCGGTTCCGCGCCGGGACCGACCTTTATTTTGACCGCCACGACGGTCAGGCCGTGACGTGCGAGGATTTTGTTCGCGCGATCGAGGATGGTGCAGTGGTCGACCTGACCCAGTTCCGTCGCTGGTATGAACAGGCGGGGACGCCACGCCTCAAATTGTCGGTCGAGGAAGCGCAGGGCGAATGGACGCTTGTCGCGCAGCAAAGCGTGCCGCCGACGCCAGGGCAGCCCAACAAACTGCCCATGCACATTCCGCTGCGGATTGCGGCATTTGGCACTGGCGGCGACAATGGCGTGCTACCCGACACACTGGTCGAACTGCGCGAACCGGTCGAGCGGATTGCCCTAGGGCGATTTACAGCGCGCCCTGTATTGTCGATCAACCGCGGCTTTACCGCCCCGGTGATCACCGACGTTGATCGCGCCCCGGGCGAATTGGCGTGGCTCGCCGCGCATGATGACGATCCGTTCGCTCGATACGAAGCATTGCAGCAATTGATGCTAGACCATCTGGTTGCGGCGGTGGCGGGCGGCGGCGATGTTGCCCCTGTGGTCGACGCGGTTGCCAATTTGCTGCGTGAGGCGGCGCGTGATCCAGCCTTTGTTGCCGAGGCAATCCTGCTGCCCAGCGAAGCCTTTATCGGCGACCAGATGTTGGTGGTTGACCCCGATGCTATCCGTCGCGCGCGCATCGCTTTGCAGGCGGCGTTGGGTTCAGCGCTCGAGGGCGAATGGCGCGCGCTGTTGGCACAGCCGGTGCCCTCGTCAAGCGACCATAGCCCGGCGGCGAAAGGCGGACGGCGGTTGGCCGGGCAGGCGATTGCGTTGCTGGGCGCCGCCGGTTTGCCCGATGCAGCGACGCTGGCGTTTGACCATTTTGCCGGTGCCGATGGCATGACGCTGCGGATGAGCGCGCTGACCACGCTAGCGAATGGCGACAGCGACCAGCGCGAGGCCGCGCTCGACATCTTCTATCAGCGCTACCGCGACAACGGTCTGGTGCTCGATAAATGGTTTCAGGTGCAGGCCTGGTCGCTGCGCTCCGACACGGTCGCGGCGGTTGCTGGCCTCGCAAAACATCCCGACTTTACGTTGTCGAATCCCAATCGGGTTCGCTCGCTCTATGGGGCGTTTTCGGGCAACCAAGCCTCCTTCCATCAGGCCGATGGCGCGGGTTACCGCTTGCTTGCCGATCTGATCATCGAACTGGATCCACGCAACGCTCAGACAGCCGCAAAAATGATTCCGCCGTTCGGGCGCTGGAAGCGTTTCGACAGCGCGCGGCAGACAATGATGCGCGCCGAACTGGAACGGATTTTGCTGACCCCCGGTCTGTCGCGCGATACCAACGAACAAGCGAGCAAGAGTCTGGCGGGGTAAGGCTTAAACGCCTTTTGTCCGCTCCAATCCGTGCTGCAATTGGTCGGCAAAGCGATGCAACATGGCCGCGTGCGCATGCTTGTCTACCAAAGCCGCATCAACCGGGTCAGCCAATTCATAGCCCGCCTGTGATCGAAGCGCGGCGATCAGCTTTGGAAGGGTTTTGTTCTTTTGTAGATCGCGGTCGGCAGCGAGCAAGGACGCCGCCCTTTCCAAGGCATCGTCATTGGATAATGGCGGGTTCGACGCCGATGCGATCGGTCCGGAATGGAAATTCTCGCGCGTTGCTGGTCGTGCGTTCCAGTCGTTTACGGCCAAGAACGCGGCCAGCCAGATACCGAAATAGCCAGCCCAAACCAAAACCCAGCGGGCATGATCACCCACTGCGGGCGCGGCGGCGTCGGTGCTCGGCGCAATCAGGATGCGCAATAACAACAAGGCGAGTGAAGCGCCAAAAATGTGCAAGGCTAGCAAGGCTGGTCGATTGAGCTTCATCGACAATCGCTGCGCCGACCTCAAAGCAAGCGCCAGCAGCATCACGCCAGCGGTGATAGAAATGATGCGGAGCTCGCTGAACCATTCCACCGCGTCGCTGTCGATCAATTGCGCGCGCACCGACAGCAAAAGATAGGAAAAAGCCCAAAACAGTGCGAGCCACATCACCATGTGCGGGGCCTTGCCGGATGGTGACGTGATCAACTGGCTGGTCATGACTGCAATTCTAACGAGCCCAGACGTCGGGCGAAAGCGTGTGAACCGACGTATGCGCCATCAAATGCCCTGTTTGTCGAATTTCAGAATGTGAACTGGCAGGCGCGACCACCGCTCCTATGTGCCCACCCATTTCGCCACATCCGCCGCCACCTGGTTCGCCGCGCGCGACAGCGCGGCGCCTGCGGTGCGTGCCTCGACCGCGCTGACATCCTCGCGCGCTTCAAAGCGTTGCTGGCGTACTTGCTTGCCGCCCGCGGCGACTATCATCGCCTGATAGGTGACGACCGCTTCGTTCGTGCGGGCGTCGATGCCGAATTCCAGCAATTGCCCGGCGAGCTGCTCGCCCGGCGCCGTCAAATACTGGCCTTCATCAAGCACGAGCCGGTCGCTGCTCGCGCTGATGGTGTCGGACAACAGCCGCTGGAACAAGCGTTGCGGCGCCTCCACCCATTGCGCCTCGACGATATAGGCAATGCTGCCCTCATCCTGCTGCACCGGGATGCGCTGGGTGCGCAGCTTCTGCGGCGCAGTGGGGATCAGCACGGTCAGCGTCTTCGCCTCGGCATTGCTGCGCGGGGTTCCGGCGACGGGCACAGCGTCGGGGCTGAGCGTCAGGAGGAAGGGCGGAGCTTCCCCGCCGCCCAGATTAACGCAGCCCGCAAGGCATAACGCGGTGCTCAGAGCGAGGATGGCGCGAGATCGGATCATGCGGTCAGTTCCCATCCTTGTAATCAGGCAATTTGGTGCCGCCGAGAATGGCGCCCGCCCCCTGTTGGTCGAGCTTGTCGGTCAGGCTGGATAGCGAGGCCGAGGTGCGGCGCAAGTCGCGTATCAGCGCATTGGCTTCTGGAATTGTCGTGTCGCTGAAATTCTGCAAGCCGGGCTCGGCAGCGGCCAGCACCTTGTTGAGCTGCGCCATCGATGCGTCGGCGCTGCGCAATGCCTTACGCAGATCGGCCATGGCGGGGTCAATATTGCGCTCGACTGTGCTTTGCGCGCTTTGGGCGAGCAGTCCGACGCGCTCGGCCGCGATCCCCGTTTGCTGTACTGCAACCCGGGTTTCAGCCAACGCGGCGGTGATGGCGGGGCCGTTGCGCGCGAGCGTAGCACTGGTTGATTCGATATTGTCGAGGATATTGGCGATGCTTTGCTGGTTGCGGTCATTGGCCAGCTCGGTCAGCCGTTCGGTAAGTGTCGAAAGCCGCTCGAGCAGCTGCGGCGCAGTGTTCAACAGTTCGCCCAGTCCACCAACGCGCGTCGGGATCACCGGGCGACCAGCGGGCCCGGCATCGGCAATCGGCGGCGCACCTTTTACCGCGCCTTCCAGCGCGACCTGCGTTACGCCAGTAAAGCCGACACCCGACAGGGTCGCGGTGGTGCCCTGTCGCACCGGCGTATCTTCGTTCACCTCGATGCGGACGCGGACAAAGGCGGGGTCGTCGGGCCACAGCGCGATTTCCTTGACTTGTCCGGACGGTACGCCGGAGTAGGTGACCTGCGAACCGCGGTTGAGGCCATCGACCGACTGTTTGAAAAAAATGTCAAACTCGCGCTTGGTGCCGCCGCTGTTATTGGCCAGCCAGACGACGAACCCAGCCAGTGCCAGCATCATCAGCAGCACCACAGCCCCCACCAGCACATTGTTTGAACGGGTTTCCATAAAGCGTCTCTAGCCCAATGATTTGGCGGAAGCGACCGCTTCGCGCGATTTTGCTGCTGCCCGCCCGCGCGGACCCATGAAATAATCCTGAATCCATGGGTGGCTGGTAGACAGCAGCTGGTCGATGGTCCCGATGGCGATCACCTTGCGCTCGGCCAGCACCGCCACCCGGTCGCAAGTGGCATAAAGCGAATCCAGATCATGGGTAATAAGGAAGACGGTCAGGCCCAGCGTATCGGCAAGTTCGCGGATCAGCTGGTCAAATTTGGCCGCGCCAATGGGATCAAGCCCGGCGGTTGGTTCGTCGAGAAACAATAAGGCGGGGTCGAGCGCCAGCGCGCGGGCCAGCCCGGCACGCTTGACCATACCCCCCGATAATTCGGCGGGATATTTTGGGCCGGCATCAGGGGGCAGGCCAACCATCGCGACCTTATAGGCGGCGATTTCATCAAGCATCGGTTTGGACAGCTGCGGATAATATTCGCGCAGCGGCACCTGGATATTTTCCGATACAGTCAGTGTGGAAAACAGCGCGCCGCCCTGAAACATCACACCCCAGCGGCGGCGCAGGTCGCGGGCAGCGGGAGTGTCTTCAACGTCAATATGGGTGCGACCGTAGACTTCGATGCACCCGGCTTGAGGGTGCTGCAATCCAATTATCGAGCGCATCAGCACCGATTTTCCCGTGCCCGACCCGCCAACCACGCCCAGTACTTCGCCTTGCAGAACTTCCAGATCCAGATCTTCATGGATCACAGCATCGCCAAACGCATTGGTTAGTCCGCGCACGCGGATTGCCACCTGGTGCTGCTCGGGGAAAATCATGGTGGCCATCAGTTCCACCCAAGCCCAGAGAAGAATACGGCGAAAAAGGCATCCAGCACGATGACAAGAAAAATGGCGGCGACCACAGCAGAGGTAGTGCGGCGACCGACCTCTTCAGCGTCCTTTTCCACCTGCATACCTTCGTAGCAGCCAGTAACACCAACCAGCATGCCGAACACCGGGGCCTTGATCAGCATGATCCAGAAATCGGTAAAGGGGATGATCTGGCGTAACAGCTCAATATAGGTAAGCGGCGGAATTTCCAGCCCAACCCAGCAAAACACGCCCCCGCCGATAATGGCGCACATGCTGGCGTAAAAGCCAAGCAGCGGCATCATCAGCGTCACCGCCATAACGCGCGGCAACACGATGGCCTCCATCGGTGACACGCCGATCGTGCGCATGGCATCGATTTCCTCGGTCAGCTTCATGGTGCCGATTTGTGCGGCAAAAGCACTGCCCGAGCGGCCCGCGACCATGATCGCGGTCATCAGCAGCCCAAGTTCACGGATTGACGCGCGCCCGACCAGGTTGACGGTGAACACCTCTAGCCCGAATTGCTCTAGCTGCACGGCGCCCTGCTGCGCGATCACGATGCCGATCAGAAAACTCATCAGTCCGATAATGGCCAACGCGTCGATACCGACATTTTGAATGCGCATCGTGACCGCGGTCCAGCGCACCGGCCGTCTTTCCAGCAACATCCGGAAAAAAGAAACGATGGTTGCCCCGAAAAAGCCGATGATGCCGATCAACTCGCGGCAGGCGGTCATGAAACCGGAACCGACCTCGCCAGCCAGCCGCTGCCAACCGCCGGGGACGAAATGTTCGGCGGCGGGTTCCTGCCGCGAGCGTCGCACCGCGTCGAGCAGGCGCTGCGCATCTCGGCTGGCTCCGGCGATCTGGGCGCCATGGACATCGGCAGTGCGCAGCACTAGCCATGCGCCCACGGTATCGATGCGCTCGATGCCCGACAGGTCGATGCGAGCTATGGGGCCGACGCTTTCCAATATCTGCGGCAGCTCGCCGAGGCGCGCCAAAGTCAGCCGCCCCGCCAGCCGCAGCTCGTCGCCCCCATCGCCGGGGACTATTGCATGACTTGCCAAGGCCAACATAACCCCCCAACAGTTGCGCACTTTGCGTGGCGCGGCAAGCACTTCTCACCGGCGCGCAAAGCCGGTATGGACGGCGACATGAGCGACGCCGTCCCTTCGCGCATTGCAATCTACGATATGGACCGCACCATTACCCGGCGCGCGACCTATAGTGGCTTTCTGATGCATGTGGTGCGACGGCGCCAGCGCTGGCGGGTGCTGCTAACCCCGTTTGTGATGCTTGCCAGTCTACTGCATCTGACCGGCCTGGTCAGTCGCGCGCGGCTTAAGGCAATAACGCTGCGGCTGATGCTTGGCCCGACCTTTCGCCGGGACGAGATTGCCCCGCTTGCCGAAAGCTATGCCGACAAGCTGGTGGCGAGCGGGCTTTATGATGAAGCGGTCGAACAAATCGCGGCCGACAAGGCGGCGGGCTACCGCGTGCTGCTCGCCACCGCGAGCTTTCATCTTTATGTTGATGCGATTGCCGCGCGACTTGGGATCGATGATGTGCTGGCAACACAGCTTGATGAAGGCGTGGGTCCCGACCATATCCGCGCGCGTCTGGCAGGCGACAATTGCTATGGCGACGCCAAGTTCGCACGCATTTCGGGGTGGATGGACAGCAACGCGCTGACCCGCGACGGATCGCACATCCGCGCCTATTCTGACCATGTGTCCGACCGGCCAATGCTGCATTTCGCCCATGAAGCGGTGGCAACTACGCCATCACGCGGCCTGCGCAAGCTCGCCCCCAAAATGGGCTGGCAAGTGGTCGATTGGCGGCCAAAACGTCCGGCGCGCTAAACCGCGTCCAACGCCTGCGCAAAATCGGCAATCAGATCGCCTGCGTCCTCGATGCCGATCGAAATGCGCACCAGATTGTCGGTAATGCCCAATCGGTCCTTGCGCTCTTGCGGCACGGAAAGGTGCGTCATTGCGGCAGGATGGCTGGCAAGTGTTTCGGTGCCGCCCAAGCTGACCGCCAGCTTGGCAATTTGCAACGCGTCGAGGAAGCGGAAGCTTTCTTCCTCGCCGCCCTTGATAAACAAGGAGAAGGTGGAGCCTGCGCCAGCGCAGTGGCGTTCAAAAATGTCGCGCTGCGGCCCTTCGGGAAGAAAGCCCAGATAGCCCAAGCCCTCCACCTTGGGGTGACTGCGCAGATATTCGCACACTTTCTCGGCATTCTCGCCCGCGCGGCTCATGCGCAATTCGACGGTTTCGAGGCTGCGCAATAGCATCCAGGCGGTGTTGGGATCGCAAATTGTGCCAATGGTGTTGCGCATCATGCGGATGGGGGCGAGCCAAGCCTTGGACCCCAGCACGCCGCCCGCGACCAGATCGCTGTGCCCGCCGGCATATTTGGTTAGGCTGTAGAGGACAATGTCGGCGCCATGCTTCAGCGGCGCGGACCAAAGTGGCCCCAGAAAGGTGTTGTCGATAGCAATTGGCGGGCGCGCGTCAGCGGCAAAGGCGGCGTCGACCGCGCCGCGCATCGCTTCGACATCGACCAGCGCGTTGGTGGGGTTGGCGGGGCTTTCCAGATAGACCATCGCCACCTTGCCGCCTTGCGCCGCTGCCATCGTTTTGGCGCGGTCGAGGATGTCATCCATCTCGGCGCGCGACGCTTCAGCCGGGAAATCGAGGTAGGTCGCGCCGAAGCGCGACAGGATGCGCGCGATCAGCGTCTCGGTGGCGGCATAGAGCGGGCCCGAATGGACAATTACGTCCTTCATGCTGACGTGCGCGAGCAGCAGCGTGGCGATGGCCGACATGCCGCTGGAAAAAACCAGCGCATCTTCGGCATCGTCCCACACGCCGAGGCGCGCTTCCAAAATTTCCTGATTGGGGCCGTTGAAGCGCGAATAAACCAGGCCATCGGCCCCGCCCGGGCGCTTGCCGGTAATCCCCTCAAAATGCCGCTTGCCTGCTGCCGCGCTTTCAAAAGCGAAGGTTGAGGTCAGGAAAATTGGCGGCTTGAGCGACCCTTCCGACAGCACGGGATCGAAACCATAGCCCATCATCAGCGTCGCCGGAGAAAGTTGGCGGTTACCGATCGCTCGCACCGAAGGTTTGGGTTTGCGCGGCGGGGTGGCGTCGGACATGCGGGTGTTTCCCTTGGAAGGCTGGACGGGCCGCAACCCTAGCGCAATAAAGTTACAAGTGAAACCGCTTTAGAGCCCCGCGACTGCCCAGATGGTCAGGATGATCAGCGGCACGCCGACAATATCGAGCGCAAGACCCGCGCCCAGCATCCTTGGCAGCGCGATATGGCCTGTCGCCCAAGCAATGGCGTTGGGCCCGGTGCCGCTGGGTAACATGAAGCCCCAGCTGGCAGCAAAGGCGACGGGCAGCGCCAGCAAAATGGGGTCGATGCCGGTGGTGGCGATCAGCGCGGCGAGCACGGGCATGATGCCGCTGGCGGTGGCGACATTGCTGGCAAACTCGGTGATGAGGATGGTCAGCGCGACGATAGCGGCGGCGAGCAAGAAAAGGGGCAAAGTGCCGAGCGGCGCGAGGATATTGCCCAGCCACGCGGCCAGCCCGCTGGCCGTCATCGCCGCAGCTAGCGCCAGTCCGCCGCCGAACATCATGATGACGCCCCACGGCGCACGATCCGCCTCTTTCCAATTCAGCAGGGGACGACCGCTGCCATCGGGTATCACGAACAGCAATAGCGCCCCGGCAATGGCGATGGTTCCATCAGTCAGCGCGCCTTTGGGTAGCAGCGGTTCAACCCATGGCTGCACTACCCAGGCGGCGAAGACGATGGCAATCAGCGGGACCAGGCGGCGCTCGGCCGTGCTCCATGCAGGATTGTCGCCCAGCGCCCGCGCTGCGCCTTGTGCGTCGAAACTATCGCGGTCGAGCCGCTGCACCCGCATCAAAATGAGCATGGCAATGGGGATGGCGAATAGCACCACAGGCACGCCATATTTCATCCAGTCGAGAAAGCCGATGGTCAGCCCCAGCTGCTTTTCAATGAGGCCGGCGGCAATGGCATTGGTCGGCGAGCCGACGAGCGTCCCCAGCCCGCCAATCGAGGCTGCAAAGGCGATACCCATCATCACTGCGCCCGCAAAGCCGCCGGTTTCGCCTTCCGCCACATTGCCGGCCGCCAGCACGGCGAGCGCAATCGGCACCATGATCAGCGCGGTCGAGGTGTTGGATATGAACATCGACAAGAGCGCGGTTGCGGCCATGAAGGCGAACAGCAGTCCCGCCGATGTGGGCTTGGCCAGCCGCAATATCGCCACCGCGAGCCGCCGGTGCAAGCCAACGCGCTCGATGGCCAGCGCGAGGAACGCGCCGCCCAAGATCAAGAACAAAATGGGCGAATAATATTCTTTGGCAATGGCATTGGCCTCCATCACGCCGAAAAGCGGCACGAAGAGGAAGGGGAGCAGCGCGGTGGCGGTCAGCGGCAGCGCCTCGGTCATCCACCACACCGCCATCAACACGGTCAGCGCCGCGATGTGCCACGCGCCGGGCTCCATCCCAGCGGGGGCAGGCAGCGCCAGCATCAGCAGGAAGATGGCAAGTCCGCCGAACAGGCCAAAGCGCTGCGCCTTCATACAGGCAAGCCGATAACCGACAATTGGCGTCCATAGCCGCCCTCGCCGCGATGACAGGCGCGGCGGTAGCTGAAATAGTCTGCTTCCTGCGCATAGGTATCCTCGCCCAGTATCTCGACCTGCGTCACCCCGACAGCGGCCAGCCGCGCGGCGACATAGGCGGCAATGTCGAAATGCGCGTGGCCCGGGCGGCCGTCGTGGAAAAAGCGATCGTTGGCGACCTCTTCGGCGACAAAGCGATCGACGAAGGCCATATCGACCTCATAGCTGGCGGTGGCGATGCATGGGCCAATGGCGCCGACGATGCGCGCGGGGCTGGCGCCTTTGCCTTGCATGGCCGCGATCGTCGCATCGGTGATCCCGGCCAGCGCCCCTTTCCACCCCGCATGCGCGGCCGCGACAACACCGGCTTGCCGGTCGGCGAGCAGCACGGGCACGCAATCGGCGGTCAATATGCCCAGCAATAGGCCGGGCCGGTCAGTGACAATCGCGTCAGCGTGCGGGCGCTCGATGTCGCTCCATGGCGCGTCGACAGTGGCGCAGTCGCGGCCATGCACCTGAAAGACGCCAACCAGTGTCGCGCCGGGCAACACGGCGTCGCCCGCGCGGCGGCGGTTCTCGGCGATGGCAGCAGGATGATCGCCCGATCCGATGCCGGTGTTCAGGCTGGCCAGTTCACCGGTTGACACACCGCCGCGCCGTCCGAAAAAGCCGTGTGGGGTGTTGGCGAGGGCAACAGCGGTGCGGAAAGGCGGCGTCATAGATCCAGCCGCCAGATGCGATCTTCGTCGATATGGTTGCCGACGCGGAACGGATTGCGGCCAATGTCGACAAAGCCATAGCGCCGGTAAAAGGCCTGCGCGCGGGGGTTTTCGGTGAAGACCGACAGATAAAGAATGGCGTTGCCGCGCGCCCGCGCCTCGCCGATGGTCCAGCGCATCAGCGCGTCGGCAATGCCGGTCCCCTTGGCGTTTTCGGCGAGGTAGAGTTGGTGCAGCTCGATCGCGCCTTCCAAGGGGTGCCCCTGCGGCAGGTCAAAATCGATAGGCCCCAGCTTGGCAAAGCCCGCAATCCTGCCTTCGTCGCGCACCAGCGCAAATGCAAAGGCGTGGTCAGCCAACTGCTGATGGAGCAACGCTGGCGTGTTCCATTCGGCCAGAAATGCAGCCAGATCCTGGGGCGCGTAGATATGGCCAAAGGTCGTGACAAAGGCGTCGACGGCGAACTCAGACAATTCGCTGGCCACCTCCGCACTTGGCCGCTCGATCAATACCGCCGCGCTCACAACGCAAAGCCTGCCGGGGTCGGCCATTCGGGATGATAGAGCGCAAGCACGCGGAACAATTGCCCCATTGCGTCCGCTTTGACCAGCCGGTCGCGCTGGGCGGTTAGGTCGGCGGTGCGATCAGGGTTGCGTGCTGCCAGTGCGGCAGCGCGCGCGTCGATGCCCAGCCTCGTCAACCAGTCGCCCTGGCCCACAGGCCCAGCGATGCTGAGCTGCGCTGCGGCGGCGGCAAGCGCGCTGAAATCGACGTGCGCGGTGAGATCGGCCTCCCCCGCGTTTGCGAGCGGGTCGGCAAAGCCATGCCCGCGCACGGCCTGCAACGTATCGCCCAGCGCCGGGCCAACATAGCCATAGTCAATGATCAGCAGCGCGCCGCCCTGCGCGGCGATGCGTGTGGCCAAAGCCGCGACGATGGCTTGCGCATCACCGTTGATTTCGTGGATGCTGCCGACAGGCGCATGATGCAATGGACGGGGCACATCGGCCTCGCGCGGCGCGTTGCCGGCCATGCGGACCAGCACATCCCCATCACACCCGACCATCATTTCCCGCCAGCCCGCGTCGGTGCGAACGAGCTGGCGCACCGGCAACGCGTCGAAAAATTCATTGGCCACGATCAGCAAGGGGCGGTCGGATGGCAAGCTGTTGTGGCTGGCGTGATGGGTTGCTTGTGGCACCAGCGCCCCTTGTTTGGCTGCCAGCGTCGGGCTGGTTTCAACCAGATGCACGCTAGGGTTCAGCCCAGCCGCCGCCATCGCGCCCAGCGCATCGCGCGCCAGCGTGCCGCGACCCGGCCCAAGTTCGACGTAGGCGGCATCGGGACGGCCAGCGCGGTCCCACATGTCCGCTATCGCCAAACCCACCAGTTCGCCGAACATCTGGCTGATTTCGGGTGCCGTGGTGAAGTCGCCGTCCGCACCCAGCGGATCGCGGGTAGCGTAATAGTGGCTGTTAGTCTGCGCCATATAGTCGGCCAATGGGATGGGGCCGTGCGCGGCTATGGTCGCCAGCAACCGGTCATGTACCGGCGGTGGGTTACGCAACGCTCTCTTGCCTGGCCACAGGCTCTACCCGCTGGCGGCGACCTTTGGCGGTGGCAATGGCCCACAAGCCGATGATGATCATAGGCACGGTTAGCCATTGGCCCATCGACAGACCGGTCGCCTCGGCCAGCCACATCAGCTGGACATCGGGCTCGCGGACAAATTCGACCGCAAAGCGCGACAACCCATAGATGAGTGCCGCCATCCCGAACAGAAATCCAGGCTTGTAGCGCGCGTCGGTGCGCCAGAAGAGCCAGGCAAGGATGGCCATCATGAGTACGCCTTCGAGCCCCGCTTCATAGAGCTGGCTGGGGTGACGCGGTTCCATCGATCCGCTGTCGGGGAAAATGATGCCCCAGCTGACGTCGGTGGTCCGCCCCCACAGCTCGCCGTTCACGAAATTAGCAAGGCGACCAAAGAACAGGCCAAAGGGCACAACGCAGGCGATATAGTCGCAAAAGCGCAGGAAGCTGAGTTTCTCGCGCCGTGTCACAAACCAAATGGCGATCATCACGCCGATGACCCCGCCGTGCAGCGACATGCCGCCGTCCCAAAGCTTCAATATCTTGATCGGGTCGGCCAGATAGGCCTGCAAATTGTAGAACAGCACATAGCCCAGTCGCCCGCCGCCGATGATGCCCAGCATCGCATAAAAGATCATGTCGTCGGCATGGCGCCGCGCCATTGGCGCACCGGGTTGCGCAATCATTTTGGTGAGATACCAATAGCCAATGAAGATACCTGCCAGATAGGCCAGCGCATACCAACGGATCGGAAAGCCGAAGACCGACACTGCGATTTCCGGATTTTCCCCCATCAATTCATTGAAGTTCACATGGGCAGAAACTTCGGCTAACAGGGAAAAAAATGACATAGGTTCTCGCGCTTTCGACCCCGGGAAGGCCCTCCCCATAACGGGGCAGGAACAAGAGACCAAGAGGAGAGATGTGAATGCCGTCTGCGCTCGACCTGCGCCTGCAAGCTGCTTATGAATCGATCACCGGCCCGGGCGGCATGATTACGGTGGGCACGACCCAGCGATATGGGCGGGAAATGCCTTTCATTGCCAACGCGCCTGGCAACTTGGCCGACTATATGGCCTATTTCTGCCACACGCACGGCGACGCGACCTTTTTGGTCGAAGGTGACGAACGGCTCAGCTACAAGCAATTTTATGCCGCCGCGCGCGCAGTGGCGATGGGGTTGGTGGCCAATCATGGCGTGCAAAAGGGCGACCGCGTCGGCATTGCGATGCGCAACGCCACCAGCTGGTGCGTGGTCTATGCCGGAATTTTGATGGCGGGTGGGTGCGCGACCCTGCTTAACGGCTGGTGGCAGTCGGGCGAACTGACCGACGGCATCCGCATGACCGGAGCGACTTTGGTCATCGCCGACCCGCAGCGCGCCGAACGCCTCGCGGCTATTGACCATGGCGCAACCGTGGTGACGCTGAATATTGCCCAGCCGCTGGATGCCGCAATTGCGCCATTGACCGGCGCGACGGCCGACCTGCCCCAGCTCGCGGGCGATGACTTGGCCACCATATTGTTTACGTCAGGGTCGACCGGCCAGTCGAAGGGGGCCTATTCGCGGCACGTCAACGTCATCCAGGGGACGTTCAACTATATCTGCCAGACACTTGGCATTGTCCATCTGCTGACGCAGGACGGGCTGATGACCGGCAACCAGCCCGCGACTTTGGTATGCACGCCGCTGTTTCATGTGACCGCCGAAGTGCCCGTGTTCCTGCAAAGCTTTGCCTTGGGCCGCAAACTGGTGCTGATGCCCAAATGGAATGCCGAACATGCGATGCAGCTGATCCAGGATGAAAAGGTCAATAACTTCACCGGCGTGCCGCTGATGAGCTATGAAATGCTCACCCACCCCAACCGGCACAAATATGATTTGTCGTCGTGCACCGGCTTTGCCGCCGGCGGCGCGCCCCGGCCGCCCGAACATGTCAAGCGCCTCGCCGACGGTATGGGTGGGGGCAAGCCGTTGCTCGGCTATGGCCTCACCGAAACCAATGCCGTCGGGTGCGGCAACATTAACGAAAACTATCTGGCGAAGCCGCTGTCGACCGGCCCCGCGTCCAAGCCGCTGGTTGATTTGGCCATCTTGGACGAAAGCGGTGCTCCGCTGGTGCAGGGAGAGGTTGGGGAGGTCTGCATCCGCTCGATCGCCAATTTCGAAGGCTATTGGAACAACGAGGCTGCTACGAAGGCTGCCTTCACTGACGATGGCTATTTCCGGACCGGCGATTTGGGCTATTTGGACGAGGATGGTTATCTCTTCATCGTCGACCGCAAGAAGGACATCATCATTCGCGGCGGCGAAAATATCAGCTGTCAGGAAGTCGAAGCGGCGATCTACGAACATCCCGACGCCAATGAATGCGCGGTGTTCGGACTGCCCGACGATAGGCTGGGCGAGGTGCCGGGCGCGGTAGTCTGGATGAAACCTGGCAGCAATGTCGATGCCGACGAGCTTAAGGCCTTCCTCCGTGACAGGCTCGCTGCGTTCAAAGTGCCACAAGTGATCTGGATTTCGCCCGATGCGTTGCCCAAATTGGGGACCGAAAAGATCGACAAGGTGAGTTTGCGGACGCGCTACCGCGAGGCTTATGTGATGGCATGACGGGGCGGGCGAGGGGCTGAATGCTCGCCGTGCATGAAAGTGATGCAGGCCGCGCGCTTGTGATTGCAAGATGTTGCTATAGCTTCCGACGCAGGAGTGGCAGGGCTCCGGCGCTTGGAGGGAATTTGCAATGACAACGGCACAGGCCGACTTGGGCGAGGTGTTGACCGCGCCGCCGGTGTCGAGTGATGCGGCATCGGTGTTGCCGCCGCCGCGCGTCTATCGCCACCGCTGGGCTACCCGACTTTGGCACTGGACCAATGCCGTCACGCTGCTGGTCATGATCATGAGCGGATTGATGATCTTCAACGCGTACCCCCGGCTGCATTGGGGGGCTTACGGCGCGATCAATGATCCCGCGTGGATGGAAATCCGCTCGACCGCCACCGACGGATTTTTGCGCGTCGGCAGCGTCGAGGTGAAAACCACCGGCGTGCTTGGACATTGGCAGAATGAAGCGGGCGAGACCAAACGTTGGGCTTTTCCGTCTTGGGCAACAATTCCGTCGGGCTACAGCCTGGCCGATGGGCGCCGCTGGCATTTATTCTTTGCGTGGGTGCTGGCTATTTCAATGACGCTTTACATGCTGTGGTCGCTGTTCTCGGGCCATGTCCGCCGTGATCTGCACGTAACCCGCGGTGAATGGTCACCCAGCCATTTATGGCACGACATCAAGGAGCATGCGCGGCTGCGCTTTCCGACTGGCGAGGCGGCGGCGCGCTATAATGTTCTGCAAAAGCTAGCGTATATCAGCGTCATCTTCGTGATGCTGCCGCTAATGATCTTGACCGGCCTGGCCATGTCGCCGGGGTTCAACGCGGCGGCGCCGTGGATATTGGACCTGTTGGGGGGGCGGCAATCGGCGCGCTCGATCCACTTCCTCACCATGCTTGCGCTAATCGGCTTTTTCTTTGTGCATATGGCGATGGTGTTGCTGGCGGGCCCGATCAACGAGGTGCGATCGATGCTGACCGGCTGGTTCACCCTGCCGCAGCCCAAAGCGCCGAAGGGAGACGCGGCATGAGCCAATTGATTGTCAATCGCCGGTCGCTCATCGGCAGCATGGCGGCGTTGCCGTTGCTGTCGGGCTGCGATGCGCTCAACGCCAATCCTGAATTTCGCAAGATTTTGTCGATGGGCGAGACGATGCATCAGCACAGCCAGCGCGCGCTGATGAACCGCGATACGCTGGCCCCTGAATTTACGCGCGCCGACCTGTCGCCCATCTTTCGCGCCAATGGGTCGCGCATGGGCGACGGCCCGAGCTATGCCGCGCATGTCTCGACCGGCTTTCGCGATTGGCGGGTCCGGGTCGGCGGATTGGTGAACAAGCCGCTGGCACTGAGCATGGCCGATATCCGCAGCGCACCACAGCGCACTCAGATCACCCGCCACGACTGCGTCGAGGGGTGGAGCGCGATTGGCGAATGGCAGGGCGCGCGGCTCGCGCCGATCCTGGCTGCTGCGCAGCTCAAAGACAGCGCAAAATATCTGGTGTTCCGCTGCGCTGACAAGATCGGCGGCGTGCCATATTATGAAAGCATCGACCTCACCGACGCGCTACACCCGCAAACCATGTTGGCATGGATGCTCAACCGCGCGGCGCTGCCGGTTGCCAACGGCGCGCCGCTGCGGCTGCGCGTCGAGCGCCATCTGGGCTATAAGCAGGCCAAGTTCATCGAAAGTATCGAAGCGGTCGCCAGCCTCGATGGCATTGGTGCGGGCAAGGGCGGCTATTGGGAAGACCGCATCGATTATGAATGGTATGCGGGGATATAAGAGCAACTAAGCTCCGAACCCGCCGTCGATTGTGTGCGTCGTGCCCGTAATCATCGCCGCCTTTGGGCTGGCGAGGAACAGCACCAGATCGGCCACTTCATCGGCATGCGCGTGACGCTTGATCGCCATTGCAGCGTGCATCATCGACGCGAGCGGGCCTTCGGCGGGGTTCATGTCGGTGTCGACCGGCCCCGGCTGCACCGTGTTGGCAGTAATCCCCCGATGCCCGAAATCGCGCGCCAGCCCGCGCGCCAATCCCTGCATCGCCGATTTGGACACGGCATAGGCGGTCACCCCTGGCCAGCCCGCGCGGTCGCCATTGACTGACCCGATGATGATGATCCGCCCATTGTCGTTCATCCGGCGACCGGCTTCGACGGCGGCAAAATAGGGCGCACGGATATTGATATCGAACAAACGCTCTACGCCGGCCGCGTCTAGCTCCAGCGGATCGCCCATCATGGCCACCCCGGCATTGATGACGATGATATCAAGCGCCCCGGCGTCGGCGACGGCCTTCACCACCTCGTCGCGGATTGCACTGTCAGCCTTGGTTGCGGTGGCCCCGGTTTCGCTGGCCAAGGCAGCAGCAGCGTCGGCTGATCCGGCAAAGGTGAAAGCGACATTTGCGCCGGCGGAGGCAAAATGCCGCACGATCGCGGCGCCAATGCCACGACTGCCGCCCAGCACCATCACCGATTTACCCGAAAAATCACCCATTTGTTCAATCCTTTCGCAATCTCAACGGGGATAGTTCGCATCCATCCATGACAGGTCCGTGGCGACCATGTCCTTGAGCACCGCCATATCCACATCGGCCAGCTTGTTGATGTAAAGACAGCTTTTGGCCATCTTGTGCTTGCCCAGCCGCTCGCGCAGCGCCGCCATGCGCGCGCCATATTCATCGTCGCAATAACCGCACATCAGATAGATAGAGAGGTTGGCCTTGCGCGGGCTGAACCCTGCGCGGCACATGTCGCCTTCGTGGCCGCTGTCATATTTGTAATGATATTGGCCGTAGCCGATGATGTTCAGCCCCCACATGCGCGGCTCCATGCCCGTCACATCAGCATAAAGGTCAAGCAGCTGGTCTGCGTCGGCGCGGCGCACCGGATGGTCGATGGCAGCGATGAACGCATTGACGTTGGCATCGTTTACCTTGGTCTTCAGCTCGTAACCGGCCATGGCCTTGCTCCCCGCCGATGCGGCTGATAGGCGCGCCGCGTTGTCCAGTCGAGGAGTATGTCGCCCATGTCAGGCCCCGTCAAACGAGTCGTCCTTGCCTATTCGGGCGGACTGGACACCAGCGTCATACTCAAATGGCTGCAGGTCACCTATGCTTGCGAAGTCGTGACCTTTACTGCCGATCTGGGGCAAGGCGAAGAACTGGAGCCCGCGCGCGCCAAGGCCAAGCTGATGGGCGTGCCCGACGAGCATATCTTCATCGACGATCTGCGCGAGGAATTTGTCCGCGACTTCGTGTTCCCAATGATGCGCGCCAATGCGCGGTACGAGGGCGATTATCTGCTCGGCACCAGCATCGCCCGCCCATTGATTTCCAAGCGACTGGTGGAGATCGCGCACATGACTGGGGCCGATGCGGTGGCGCATGGCGCGACGGGCAAGGGCAATGACCAGGTGCGATTTGAGCTCAGCGCCTATGCGCTCGATCCCGATATCAAGGTGATCGCCCCATGGCGCGAATGGGATCTGACCAGCCGCACCGCGCTGATCGAATGGGCCGAAAAACACCAGATCCCGGTGCCCAAGGACAAGCGCGGCGAAAGCCCCTTTTCCACCGACGCCAACCTGCTCCACACCTCGTCCGAGGGGAAAGTGCTCGAAAATCCGTGGGACGAAACCCCTGACTATGTTTATTCGCGCACCGTCAATCCAGAGGATGCGCCCGATGCACCTGAGTATATCACCATCGACTTTGAACGCGGCGACGGGGTCGCGCTGAACGGGCAGGCGATGTCGCCGGCCACGTTGCTCGCTGCACTCAACGATCTGGGGCGCAAGCACGGGATCGGTCGGCTCGATCTGGTCGAGAATCGCTTTGTCGGAATGAAATCGCGCGGCATGTATGAGACGCCGGGCGGCGAAATTTATGCGCGCGCGCATCGCGGCATTGAAAGCATCACGCTTGATCGCGGCGCGGCGCACCTCAAAGATGAGCTGATGCCCAAATATGCCGAGCTCATCTACAATGGCTTCTGGTTTGCACCCGAGCGGGAGATGCTGCAGGCCGCCATCGACCATAGCCAGGCCAAGGTGACAGGCACGGTGCGGCTGAAACTCTACAAGGGGTTGGCCAGCGTTGTTGGCAGAAAATCACCGCATAGCTTGTACAGCGAGCGCCATGTCACTTTCGAGGATGATGCGGGGGCCTATGACCAGAAGGATGCCGCAGGGTTCATCCGGCTGAACGCGCTGCGGCTGAAACTGCTGGGCAAGCGCGACCGAGGCTAACCGCGCCCGCGATAGCCCGGGACGCCTTGGTCGGGCATCCACAGCCCAGCAGGCGGTGGGCCCGATTGCCAGAAAACGTCGATCGGAATGCCGCCGCGCGGATACCAGTAACCGCCAATGCGCAGCCATTGCGGCTGCATTTCATCGGTCAGGCGGCGACCGATGCCGACGGTGCAATCCTCGTGAAACCCGGCGTGATTCCGAAAACTGCCAAGGAACAGCTTCAGGGACTTGGATTCGACGATGGTCGCCCCCGGCGCATAATCAATCACCAGATGCGCAAAATCGGGCTGACCGGTGACCGGGCAGAGCGACGTAAATTCCGGTACAGCAAAGCGCACGAGGTAAAGTTCGCCGCGGCGCGGGTTGGGGACATAGTCGAGCACCGCATCCTCGGGCCGTGCAGGCAGCGACGAGCTTTGGCCGAGGTGGACAGGGCGCAGGCTTTCTTGGCTGGTATCGGTCATCCCGTTCGTCTAATGCGCCGCACGGTTCATGTCATGCCCGTTGTTGGCTGCCGCCAAACGGGTCATGAGCCAGCCCCCGTTCACCCCGGACCGTGCATGTTTGATCGTGTGAAGATTATTGCTGTTGTTGCTTGCCTGCTGTCTGGCGGCGCGCTGTTGGCTGCGCCGCCGCTCGCTGCGCAAGAGGCGCAAGGGCCGCCCGATGGCTTTATCGCCCCAGCACCTGCGCGCACGCCCACACCGCGGCCGGCGCAGGGACCTGATGATGGCGGCATTCCGCCGCTTGCGGTCCCGCGCCCGCAACCCCAGGCGCCGGCCCCGCAGCCAGCGCCGACTGTTGCTACCCCAGCCCAACCATCAGCGCAGCGGAGTACGACGCAGCCCGTTCCCGCGCGCCCGCGTGCTGTGACTGCCCCGGCCCCGGCTCCGGCTCAAGCCTCGCCATTAAGCAGCGCCACAGCGCCGATTATCGCGCCGCCTTTGCCAACCGAATCGGCTGGGGCCGAAACGCGGCCGTTGGCTGAGCCCAAAGCGGTGACGCCTGGCCAGTCTGCACCGCCGCCGACCCTGCCGGTCACTTCACCCGGCACATTGCCGTGGGTCCCAGTCTGGTGGCCTTGGGCTTTGGCGTTTGTGACGGCGCTGGTTGCCGGACTGTGGTGGCTACGCCGCGAGCGAGCTGAACCTGCGCTGGCGGATGGAGCCGAAGTCGCCGTTGCTGCTCCCGAAGCGTTGGAGAAGGCAACCGCTCCGCCAGTCCGCGCGCCGGCGCCACCGCCGACCGCGCGCGCGGTATCTGATTCGTATCCGCCGGCGCTATCGACTGCGCCGATACCCGTCACTGGCCGCGCGCGGCTGACCATGACGCTGCAAATTGAAGCTATCGAGATGTTGGCCGACCAGGCGCGTATCCGCTTTGCCCTGTTGCTCGCCAACCAGGGGGATCGGGCCGCAACCGGTGGGTTGGTGCGAATCGCCCTGCAGCAGGCGAATCGGCAGCAAAGCGAATTGCTCGAACGTTTTTTTGATGGTGCTGGCGGTTCGGTGCTGGCCGAAGACGTTGAAATCGCCCCGGGTGACGTCGGCACCATAGCGCGCAATGCCTTGTTGCCGCTGGCGCAGGTCGAACCGATGCTGGTTGCGGGCTACCCTTCGCTGATTCCGGTCATGGGCTTTGATGTCACTTATCATTGGGATGGCGAGGGCGACGCCTTTGGTCAGGTCGCGGCGGCCTATGTGCTGGGATCGCTCACCGCGGCCGATGGCAAAATTGCGCCGGTGCGGCTCGACTTGCCGCCCCGCCGTCTGGCGTCGCCTTCGGCGCGGGTTACCGAAATGCAGCGAGTGGCCTGACCGATTGCATGTTGCGGTGCAACAGAATGGCGTTTAATTCGACCAACCCGGTTGAAAGACGCCGGGCGCTTGCCTAGGCTTACCTCCTCCCCGGAAAGCCGAACCGCAACAATAGGGAAGGCCGATGGATGACCGGACCGGGCGAGCAGACCCGGCCAGCGCCAGCGGCCCGCAGCAGGAGTAAAGCATGGACGCCTTGGTCTCGACCGAATGGTTGCAACGCGAATTGGGGGCGTCGGACCTGCGGGTGGTCGATGCCACCTGGCTGATGCCCGGCGATGCACGCGACGCGCGCACCGAATATGAAAGCGGGCATATCCCCGGTGCGGTGTTCATGGACCTGGCCGATCTGGTCGATGGCGGCAATCCGATCGACAATATGGCCCCGCCGGCCGAGAAGTTTGCGAGCCGCATGGCCTCGCTTGGCCTGGGCGATGGCAGCCGCATCGTGCTGTATGATGACAGCCCGATCAAAAGCGCGGCGCGCGGCTGGTGGCTGCTGAAGCTGTTCGGTGCGCATGATGTCGCGCTGCTCGACGGTGGGCTCGCCAAATGGAAGGCCGAAGGGCGTCCGCTGGAAATGGGCAAGCACACGCTGCGCCACCGCCACTTTACCGTGTGGCGTGATGCCAAGCAGGTACGGACCAAGGAACAGGTACTGGCAAACCTTGACAGCAAGGCCGAGCAGCTGGTCGATGCACGTGGCGCAGCGCGCTTTACCGGCGTCGAACGCGACCCGCGTCCGCATCTGGCACCGGGGCATATTCCGGGATCGCGCAGCCTGCCCTTCAGCGAGTTGTTCCATGCCGATGGTACCTGGAAACAGGGCGACGAACTCGAAGCCGCCTTTGCCGCTGCCGGGGTTGATATGGACCGGCCGTTGGTGGCGACCTGTGGATCGGGCATGACGGCGTGCGTCGTCGCCTTTGGCGCGCATCTGCTGGGCAAGGAGGATGTTGCCATTTACGACGGCAGCTGGACCGAATGGGGCGCAGACCCGTCCACGCCGAAAGCGACCGGCCCAGCTTGATCAGCTGCGCGGCATCCGCCGTGTTTGCAGTACGGGCATGATGATGAGCGACAGCTGTGCCAACAGGCCAAGCCTTGCACTAAGCTTGGCAAAGCTGGCCAGCCAGCCTGCCGGGGTCATGCCGAACAGCGATATGCCGACAAGAAATTCGCCGAGCAGGACCACGGCTAAACCAATTGCACCGATGGCCAGTGCGGCGCTGAGTGGGGCTGGTTGATAACGCCGCACAATGCGGCCCGCCCACCACCAGCACGCCGCAAGCATTACCGGCAATTCGAGCCCGACTGCCGCCCCTTCGCCCAACTGCGGCGCCATCAGAAGCACCCTGATTGTGCCCAGTGCGAAGCCCAGCCCAAAGGCGAACAGCCCGAATTGCAATCCTGCCCGCGCGATCATGGACGGCACCCCCGCCCGATCGGTTTATCGACATTTGGCTTGGCAGAAAAGCTGGGTTACGGATGGGCATGGCCAAAAACACTCCGTCCGACCAAGATGATCTCCGCCCGGCAACCAAAATTGTGCAAGGTGGGCGGCGGCCAGAATGGACTGGCGACCCCCGGCTGGGCGGCGGCATCGTTAATCCGCCGGTCTGGCGCGCATCGACCATCCTTTATGACAATGCGCATGACCTCAAAACGCGCGGGCGCGATACGCATGACAAGCTGTTTTACGGGCGACGCGGGACGCCGACGGTGTGGGCGCTCGCCGATGCGCTGACCGAGTTGGAGCCGGGGGCTGCGGGGACGCTGCTTTACCCCTCGGGCGTGGCCGCGATTGCGGGGGCGCTTTTGGCGCTGCTGTCGCCCGGCGACGAATTGCTGATGGTCGATAGCGCCTATGACCCGACGCGCAGCCTGTGCGACGGGTTGCTGAAGCGGCTGGGAATCGCGACAACCTATTATGACCCCGCAGTCGGGGCAGGAATTGCGCGGCTGATCACTCCCGCCACGCGCGCGATTTTCCTCGAATCGCCGGGCAGCTTGACCTTCGAGGTGCAGGACGTGCCCGCCATTGTCGCGGCGGCGCAGGCAACGGGCGTCACCACGCTGATCGACAATACCTGGGCGACGCCGTTGCTGTTCCCGGCATTGGCGCATGGCATCGACATCAGCATCATGAGCCTGTCCAAATATGTTGGCGGGCACAGCGACCTGATGATGGGGTCGGTCACCGCCAATGCCGCCTTATGGCCTAAGCTGCGCGCGACCGCCTATCAGCTGGGGCAGGCGGTCAGCCCCGATGATTGCGCGCTGGCGTTGCGCGGGCTGCGCACGCTGGATGTGCGGATGGCCCGGCATCAGGCAAGCGCGCTTGCAGTGGCCGAATGGCTGAGCGCGCGGCCGGAGGTCGGGCGCGTGCTGCACCCCGCGCTGCCGGGTGATCCGGGGCATGCGTTGTGGCGGCGGGATTTCAAGGGCGCAAGCGGGCTTTTCGGCTTCACGCTCAAGGGTGCCGATACGGCGGGCCGCGCGCGCTTCATCGACGCGCTCGCGCATTTCGGCATTGGCTATAGCTGGGGCGGCTATGAAAGCCTGGTGGTCACCGCCGACCCGGCGAGCTTGCGTACCGCGGTGCCGTGGACCGACCCCGATCCGCTGGTACGCCTGTCGATTGGGCTGGAGGATGCAGGCGATTTGCTTGCGGATTTGGAGCAGGCGTTGGGGGCAATCTAAAAGCGTCATTGCGAGCGCAGCGAAGCAATCCAGAGCGGTTCTGACCCGAGATTGCTTCGTTGCCTGCGGTACCTCGCAATGGCGAAGGAACTAGAATCCCACTTTCTTGGCGCGCTCGACACAATCCATGATGATGCGCTTGGCATCATCGACATCGCCCCAGCCATTGAGCTTCGCCCATTTCCCCGGCTCGAGGTCCTTATAGTGGGTGAAGAAATGCTCGACCTGTTGCAACGTGATGGGCTTGAGGTCGCGATAGCTTTTGACGTCAGCATAATAAGGGAAGGTTGCATTGACGGGGACGCATAGCAGCTTTTCATCGCCGCCCTTGTCGTCCTCCATCAGCAGCACGCCGACCGGGCGGCATTTCACCACCGCGCCGGGCATGATCGGCGAGCGGGCAACGACCAGCGCGTCCAAGGGATCGCCGTCCTCGCCCAACGTATGAGGCACAAAGCCATAGTTGGCGGGATAGCGCATCGGCGTGTGCAGAAAACGGTCGACAAACAGCGCGCCCGACGCCTTGTCGAATTCATATTTCACCGGCTCGCCGCCGATGGGGACTTCGATGAGGACGTTCAGGCTGTTGGGCACGTCGTCGCCTGCGGGGACAAGGTCGATACGCATGATTGATTCCTTGGGTTGGTTGGCGCGCCCTTGCCACGCGCGCGACCACGCGTCCACCTTTGCCAACCGCGATGAATGGCTTTAGAGGCGCGGCACCATGGCGAAAATCCAGACCCCCCAGCCGGTGCGCGGCACACAGGACATGCTCGGCGATTTTGCCGACCGTTTCACCCATGTGGTCGAAACGTTCGAGCGAGTGCGGCGGCTTTATGGTTTCAAGCGCATCGAAGTGCCGGTGATCGAGCCGACCGCGGTGTTCGCGCGCAGCCTGGGCGAGACCACCGATGTCGTGTCGAAGGAAATGTATTCGTTCGAGGATCGCGGCGGCGATTCGGTGACGCTGCGCCCTGAATTTACCGCGGGGATTGCCCGCGCCTATATCACCAACGGGTGGCAGCAGCATGCGCCGCTTAAGGTTGCGACGCACGGGCCGCTGTTCCGCTATGAACGCCCGCAACAGGGGCGCTATCGCCAGTTTCACCAGCTCGACGCCGAAGTGCTGGGCAGCGACAGCCCGCTCGCCGATGTCGAATTGCTGTGCTTTGCCGACCAGTTGCTCAAGGAGTTGGGGATCGCCGAGGGCGTGACCGCCACGCTCAACACGCTGGGCGACGCGCCGAGCCGCGATGCCTGGCGCGCGGCGCTGGTCGAGCATTTTGCCTCGCACCGGGGCGAGCTGTCCGAGGACAGCGTGGCGCGGCTCGAAAAGAATCCGATGCGGATTTTGGACAGCAAAGACCCGCGCGACCGCCCGATCGCCGACAGCGCGCCCGATATCGATGCGTTTCTGACCGGCGAGGCGCACGATTTCTTCGGCGCGGTGACCGCGGGGCTGGATGCGGCGGGCGTCGCATGGGAACGCAACGCGCGGCTGGTGCGCGGTCTGGATTACTACCGCCACACGGCGTTCGAATTCGTCACCGACCGGCTCGGCGCACAAGGGACGGTGCTGGGCGGCGGGCGTTACGATGGCTTGGTCGAAGCGCTAGGCGGGCCGGTGACCCCAGCCGTGGGCTGGGCGGCCGGGATTGAGCGGTTGGCGATGTTGGTGGGGGAGATTGAACAGGCTCGACCTGCCCTCGCTGTGGTTGCAGACGACGACATGTCTGTGCATTTCGCTCTTCAGATCGTTTCGTTGTTTCGACGTGTCGGGGTCGTAGTGGAGCCTGTGCTGTCCGGTCCGATCAAGAAAAGATACCAGCGTGCGCGCGCCCTAAACGCCGACTGGATCATCAAGACTCAACTGCCGAGTAACGCCCCTCACGACGCGGTCACCGCTCGCTTGGCTTTTGGGCGTGACGACCAAGCTACTGCCATGAAGTGGGACGAACTGGACGCAATAATGAAGAGGCAATTTGTCATCGATCTCGATGATGGCTTGGTCCCTCATGCCACAGTGATGCTCACAAAAGTCAAATCGTGACCCCCATCTCCCCCCAGAAAATCGACGCCATTCTCTCGCGGCATGCCGAGGCCGAGGCGCGGCTGGCTTCGGGGACGCTGGCGCCGCCGGAGTTCGTCGCGCTGTCGAAAGAGCTGGCTGAGCTGGAGCCGGTCGTCGGTGCGGCGCGCGGTGTGGTCAAACTGCGGGGCGAACTCGCTGAGCTCGAGGCGATGCTCGCCGATCCCGAAATGCGCGCCATGGCCGAGGAGGAAATCGGCGCGGTGCGGGCCGCCTTGCCCGAGGCTGAGCATGCACTGGCGGTCGAGATGCTGCCCAAAGATATCGCTGACCAGCGCAGCGCGATGCTGGAAATCCGCGCCGGGACGGGCGGCGACGAAGCCGCGCTGTTCGCGGGCGATCTGCTGCGTATGTACACGCGCTTTGCCGAGAATAATGGCTGGCGGGTCGAGATCGTCAGCGCCAACGAGGCCGAGGTCGGCGGCTATAAAGAAGTGGTTGCCAGCGTGACCGGGCAGGGCGTGTTCGCCAAGCTGAAGTTCGAAAGCGGCGTCCACCGTGTCCAGCGCGTGCCGGTGACCGAGAGCGGCGGGCGCATCCATACTTCGGCGGCGACGGTCGCGGTGCTGCCCGAGGCCGAGGAGGTCGATGTCGCGATCAACGACAGCGACCTGAAAATCGACATTTATCGCTCGTCGGGCGCAGGCGGGCAGCATGTGAACACCACCGACAGCGCCATTCGTATCACCCACCTGCCCACCGGCCTGGTGGTCATCCAGCAGGACCAGCGCAGCCAGCACAAGAACCGCGCCAAGGCGATGCAGGTGCTGCGTACGCGGCTTTATGATCTGGAGCGAGAAAAATTGCACAGCGCGCGCGCGGGCGAGCGCAAGGCGATGGTCGGGTCGGGCGACCGGTCGGAACGCATCCGCACCTATAATTTCCCGCAGGGGCGCGTGACCGATCACCGTATCAACCTGACGCTGCACCGCCTGCCCGAGATTCTGGAGGGTGCGATGGACGAGTTGGTCGGCGCGTTGATCAGCGCCGATCAGGCCGAGCGGTTGGCTGGCCTCGACGCGTGAGCGTTCCCTATCACCCGCCGCAAACGCGGGGCCAGCTGGCGGTGGCGGCCAAGCTGCTCGCGGCCGTGTCGGACACCCCCCGCCTCGATGCCGAACTGCTTCTGGCGCATGCCTTGGGGATTGAGCGCGGCGACTTGCTGTTGGACCCCGAACGCTATGCAGTGCCGGACGTTTTTGCGTCGCTGGTGGCACGGCGACTGGATCACGAACCGGTGGCTTACATCGTCGGATACCGCGATTTCTGGACCGTGCGCATCGGCGTCGGGCCGGGCGTACTGATTCCACGCGCCGACAGTGAAACATTGCTGGAAGTGACGGTGGCGCAGTGCCCGCCGCCGCGCCGCATCCTCGACCTGGGCACGGGGCCGGGAACATTGCTGCTGGCGGCACTGGTCGAGTGGCCCGAGGCGAGCGGGGTGGGCGTCGATGCATCTGAAACGGCGCTGGATTACGCCCGGCGCAACGCGGCGGCGCTGGGGCTGGCAGCGCGGGCGGCCTTTCAGGTAGGTCATTGGGGAGAGGGGCTGGACGAACGTTTTGACCTGATCCTGTGCAACCCGCCCTATATCGGGACCGACGAGCCGTTAATGCGCGACGTCGCCGAGCATGAGCCTGCTGAGGCGTTGTTTGCCGGGGCGGACGGGCTGGACGATTATCGGCGCATAGTGCCCGATTTGCCGAGGTTGCTCGCCCCCGGCGGCGCGGCGATCGTGGAGATCGGCTGGACACAGCGTGCTGCCGTTACGGCACTCGGTGAAGCCGCCGGTTTGACGGTTACCACGCACCGCGATCTGGGCGGGCGCGACCGCGCCCTGCTGATGAGAAGTTAATGACGACACATAATTCGCTTGGTTTTGGCGGCGAGGCGGGCTAGAGCCGTTGTATCAGCCAGCCGACAGGTCCAGCCGCAAACGCGATGGAGACCGGCGAGTGGCTGGTTCCCTGACAGCGCAGTTCGTCGGCCCCACGGCCGCGCGAACAGCGGCATCGGCCAACGCCTTGTACATGTCATCGGGAACAGGTCCGGTGGATACCGGGCAGGGTCGATTGCCATAGGGGTCAACGACCGGCGGGGATGATTTTTCGCACATAAGCTACGGAACAAAAGGGTCCATATGAACATCCGGCAAAGCGGCCGCCGTCGCGGTCGCAACAATAATGGTGGTGGCGGCAATCGTCCTCAGGGCAATGGTCGCGGCGGTCAGGATAGCGGCAATCGTATCGACAGCCGTACGCGCGGCAATGCGGCGCAAATGATCGAGAAATACAAGAATCTGGCGCGCGATGCCCAATTGTCGGGCGACCGGGTGCAGACCGAATATTATCTTCAATTCGCCGACCATTATTTCCGCGTGCTCTCTGATTTCCGCGCACGGCAGGACGAGGGCCGTCCGCAAGGGCAGGAACGCTGGCAGGGCCGCAACGAAGGCGTCGAGAATTTCGACGGCCGCGATGACATGGATTTGCCAGAGCCCGAAGCCAGCACCAGTGGCAACGCTTACGCCGCTGACGACGATGAAGGCGATGAGCGCAGCGAGGCACCGCGCCGCGACGCACGCGAACCGCGTGATGGTCGTGATGGTCGCGGCAACCGCGAGCCACGCGAGAATCGGAATTTCAACGGTAATCGCGACGCCAATCGCCAGCGCGACGATCGCGGCGAGCGCCTGGAGCGCGCCGAGCGTCCGGAGCGCGCCGAACGCGCCGAGCGTCCGGAGCGCAGCGCCGACGATCAGGGCCGGGGTCGCCGCCCGCGCCGTGATGGTAATGGTGCGGACCGCCATGCCGATATGGACGGGGCGATCGACACGGCCGTCTTGCCGCCTGCGATCGCGCGCCCGGTCGATGTGGAAGCGAACGACGATGCGCCAGCCCCCGAAGCCGCACCCAAAGTGCGCCGCCCGCGCCGCACACTGACGAAGCCAGTGGCAGCCGACGAAGCAGCGGAGTAGGATAGGATAGAGTCGTCATCCCGGACATGATCCGGGATGACGATATTTTGGCAGGCGACGGATTCTAGATCACGGGCAGCGGTTTTGGCCGGTGATTCTCATCAAGTGCCACAAAAGTGAACAGGCCCTCGGTCACCTTTACATGCATTTCGCCGCGCCCGCGCGTTGCATAAACGTCGATTTTGATTCCCATTGACGTTCGCCCGCGCCGTTCGAGCTTTGCGTAAACGGAAATAATATCGCGCAGCAGGATAGGGGCGTGAAATTTCATCGCCTCGATCGCGACGGTCGCCGTCGGCCCCTGCGCGGTACGCGCGGCGACGATGCCGCCGGCAATGTCCATCTGCGCCAGCACCCAGCCGCCGAATATATGGCCGTTGCTGTTGATATCCGCCGGCTGCGGCACCACGCGCAAAATGGCATCCCGGGGCAGTTGTTCGCTCATCACCGGTCAACCAGATCGGCAAAGGGGTCTTCAATACTCTCATCGTGCCCGGTGCCGCTGGACAAAAATACGAGGCCCATCAGCGCGGCAGTCAGCATCACCGCGCCGCCCATGCCTGCGGCTGTCGCGATCATCATATGGATGGTGACCGATTCTCCGACAGATAGGCGCAAGGCGACAATGCCAATCACTGCCACCGTGACCGACAACAGCGCCATCCAAGCCATCAACCGCCGATAGCGCGCCCACGCATTGCGGGCGTTGCCGGGATCGTCGAGGGGCGAGGGACGCGTCATGCGTGCTGCTTTGGACCATTGCCGCGGCAAGGCCAAGCGATTCGCGTTGAGCGATATTTCGGCTTGGCCGCGAATCATGATAGCGTTCGGCAACGACAGCAGCGGAAGAGGGGAGTGCGAGATGACCATCGCGGCAATTCTGGAAGGTCGGACGGTCAAGGTTATCGCGGCGGCGCGCGGCGACACCGTGCGCGCGGCGGTTGATCTGCTGGCCGAACACCGCATCGGCGCGGTCCCGGTGCTTGATGGCGACACGGTGGTAGGTATTTTTTCTGAACGCGATCTGGTGCGGCTGCTGGCCGCCTATGGCCCCGAATCGCTTGATCGTTCGATTGACGAGGTGATGACGCGCTCGCCGGTGACCTGTGATTCGCGGACCAACGTCTTGGGTGCGCTGTCGCTGATGACGCAGCGGCGCATTCGCCACCTGCCCATCGTCGATGATGGCAAAATTGCAGGGTTCGTATCGATTGGCGATCTGGTCAAATATCGCATCGACCGAATCGAGGCCGAGGCGGCGGCGATGCGCGATTACATTGCCGGCTGACGCCGCACGAGTCGCCACAGCTCGTCCAAAGTTTCGCGCTCGAACGCGGCAAGGAGGACGGCATAACTGAGCCCGCCAAAACTGACGAGGGCGGCAAGGCGCAGCGGCGCGACCCAGCTCCCCACCGGCGACAGCGAATCGAGCGCCGTCACCAGCCCGGCCATCCCCAATGCGCAGCCGATGCCGGGCAATGCGGCAAGCGCAATGTCGGTTAGCCCAACTCCGGTCGCGCGGCGTGACCGCTGCACCGTGATCAGCAACAGCGTTGGTGCTGCGCCCAGCCACGCCCAGGCCAGACCGGTGACTCCATAAGGTGCGCCCATCAAAAAGGCGGCGGGGAAGATAATCGCCCCGGCCAGGGCGCATTCGACGGCGATCCGGGGTTGCCCCATGGCGTTGGTCACCGGCGCGAACAAAATCTGCATAGTGGTGAAAGGCATAGCAAAGGCCAGTAATTGGACCAGCGGGGCCATGGCGTGCCACTTCGGTTGCAGGAATGTGTCGACGATCGGTTCGGCGCTGACGGCCAGACCAAGGAACAGCGGCGCGGTGACCAGCATGACCAGCCGGACGGCTTTCAGGAAATTCCACCTTACCGCACCGGGATTGTCCTGCAGCCGGGCAAAGGCGGGGAAAGCGACATCGTTGAGCGGAGGCACAAATTTGGTGGCGATGATCTGCGTCAGGAACAGCGCGGTGGTGTAAAGGCCAAGTTCGCCGAGGTCGAACAGGCGGCCCGCGATCAAAACGTCGGACTGCGTCTGGATCAGCCAGAAAAACTGGCTGGCTAGCACAGCCCCGCCAAACGCGAGCAGATTACCGGACCCGCGAAAATCAAAGCTGGGCCAAACCAGGACGCGCGCGATTAGCGTCAAACCGATGGCGCGAGTCCAGAACAACGCGATAGGTGCATAGACGAGCGTCCAGACCCCTTGCCCCGCCAGCGCGCAGCCAAGCGCGGTGCCGGCCCCGACCAGCGCGGCAAGCAGGTTGACCAATGCTTGCCGTCGGAAATCGAGGCGGCGGCTGAGCAATACTTCCGGCAGTGCGATGAAGGGCGTCGCGAGATAGATCAGTGCCTGCACCCGCAGCAGGTCGGCAACCAGCGGCTGGCCATAATAGGCCGCGGCGAGCGGCGCCCCCGCCAGTTGCAGCGCCGCAAGCCCGCCATTCAGCAGCAACAACATCCCGAAAGCCTGGCGCAACCGGGGCGGCTCGACCGTCTCACCCTGCACGAGCGCATTGGCAAAGCCATAGCCGTTAAGGAAGGAGAGGAAGGCGAGCACGACCTGTGTCAGCGCAAACAGCCCATAGTCGGCTGGATCGAGCAGGTTGATGACGATGAAGGTGGAGGCCCAGGTAATGGCCTGAGCCAAAATCTGGCTGCCCGAACGCCAAATCAGCGCGCTGCGCACGCGTTGCGCAAAGCCTTGAAGGTCCGAAGCCGGGGTCATGGTGAACCGCTATGTGCGAAAATGGTGAAAATAGCCCCTACGGCGAATTTCACCGCTGCCGCGGTCAGGCATGAGCGACCAATTGCCCTTTGCGTTTGAAGCGCAGTGCACCGCCGATCACGCCGAAGCCAAAGATCATCATCGCCCAGGTGCCGGGTTCGGGAACCATCGACACGGTCTCCAGCTTCAGCTGTGACAGTTTGAAACCGTCGGTGCATGGCTTGGTGCCCGTACCGCTGCCTGAAGATCGGCAGTTTTCGGCACTGTTCGCAAATGCCGCACCGATCAGCCAGATGTTGCCTGTGTTGCCGGCGGTGTTGAACAAGGTCGTGTTCGCGGTCTGGCCATTGGTCGACGCATTGCTGATGGTCGTAAAGGGGCCAGCAAACATCGCGTCGAGCGTCGCAAAGGTGGCATTGTTGAGCCCGAGCCCGGCATTCCACGCCGTATTGGTCGTACCGTAGGCCACCGTGACGTCGCTATCAAATTTGGTGTTGTCGAACCGGTAGGTGGTCAGCTTGCCCGACAGCAGTTCCACCGCCTGATCAAACTGGAAAATCAGGAAATCGATATTGGTCTTGTTGTCGATGGTGTGGTGCGGGCTGCTGGTACTCTCGCCCGTCGAGGTGACGCCCAGGCCATTGGTATAGGTGTTGACCGTAGCGCTCTTCACTGTTGATGTCGGGGCTGTGCCACTGGTGCTCCATGCGGTGACGCGCATGTTCACCGTCTTGCCATCCACCGTGACACTGTAATTCTTGCCGCCCGCCACCGTCGGCGTGCCATTGGTAAGCGGAAAGGTGATGATGTCCGCAGCCTGCGCGGCTGGCGCGAGCAGCGCCGCTGCAGCGGCGAGTGCGGATGCGCGGAACAATATGCGATTCGTAGCCATCGATAATCCCCCTGTTGAGCGAGGATTTGTCGCCGCGTTAGCGATTCATCAACCACGAATCGCGGCGCGCGCAGGGCTGTGCCGGGATGGGACAGGGCCGTAGGACGGCGCCTTCGGCCGAAATTGGGGCCACTGATAGCTGCGATCATCCGGGATCAGACGAGCGCGTTGGGGCCATGTAGCGATGCGTTGAGCGGTTCGACGTCCAGCTTTTGGAATGGCGCGCATGCCGATTTCGTTCCGGTAATGCGGATCTCGGCGTGTCAGGGCCGCATGAATGGCGGGTCAGCATGAACGGCGGGTCAGCGGGCGATTGGAGCCGGAATCAAAAATTGAAACAAAATTGCAAAAAGGGTGTTGACGCGACTCACAGCTGGGCTTAGAGGCCCCTTCACCGACGCGGGACGGCTCCTGTCGCCATCAAGTCGGTCGCCAACATGCCGGACAGACGTCCCCCGATAGCAATAGCGGGGAACGACAGCTGTCCGCGCTTTCCTGTCGGTGTGCTCTTTGACATTGTAATTGTCGATGAAGGGACATGTGGGCGGCGGCCCTGGGTCCGGCAGCTTTTAGGTGCCGGTAATTCAGGTTAAAAAGCCAAGCCTGAGCTCGCATGTCTTACACGTTTCCATAACGTGGAAGCGGTTTCGTTGTTCCTTCGGGGATGGCGAGGTCGTTTCTAAAATGTGCAAGCCAGGCTCCTAAAAATGAGCGGGGTTGCTCGGGGATATTCCACCCGGGGCAGCTTCGGACATCAAACTTGAGAGTTTGATCCTGGCTCAGAACGAACGCTGGCGGCATGCCTAACACATGCAAGTCGAACGAAGGCTTCGGCCTTAGTGGCGCACGGGTGCGTAACGCGTGGGAATCTGCCCTTGGGTGCGGAATAACTCGGAGAAATCCGTGCTAATACCGCATAATGTCGTAAGACCAAAGATTTATCGCCCAAGGATGAGCCCGCGTAGGATTAGCTTGTTGGTGAGGTAAAAGCTCACCAAGGCGACGATCCTTAGCTGGTCTGAGAGGATGATCAGCCACACTGGGACTGAGACACGGCCCAGACTCCT
>JANRIY010000036.1:0-16566 GCA_033764495.1 Sphingopyxis sp.
AATGCCGGCCAATGGTCGAATGCGATCGCAATCGCGCAGATCGCGCGCGACGGCAGCTGGCAGAACAAGGCGCCAGGCGCGCTGTTCTTCCATGCGCGCTACGTCTCGCCCGGCTGGCGCAAGACGCGCATCGCGCAGATCGACAATCATATCTTTTATCGCTGATCCGCGGCGGCGTATCGGCCGCACGACGGGTCAATGATTGCCAAGGCGGCGGGGCTGGCGCATGGTGCGCCAATGTCTCGCCGCCTTTCGCGTTTGCGCATGATCGCACTTACCGTCCCACTGATGCTGCTGATGGGCTGTGCCACCGCTGTGCCGCCGGTGGAGGTAACGCGCTTCCATACCCCCGCCCTTGCCAGTCTGGCCCCCGGCACAGCCTATCGCTTTGCCGATGCGCCAGCGATGGTCGGCGAAACCCTGACTTATCGCACCGCCGTCGATACCGAGCTGCGCCAGTTGGGCTTTGTTCCAGCCGCGACAGGCGCACCCGCGCCATTGACCATCCGCATCTCGCTCGCTCGCAATGAACGGCGCGGCGACGGCGCATCGCCGGTCAGCGTCGGGGTGGGCGGCAGTACGGGCAGCTATGGTTCGGGCGTAGGGGTGGGGCTGGGCTTCAACCTCGGCGGTGGACCGCGGCGCTGGGTTGATCTGACCCTCGGCGTGCGCATCGATGACACGGCAACCGGAACTGCGCTTTGGGAAGGACGCGCTGCCACGGCGATTCCGGCCAAGGCGCCAGGCGCCCAGCCTTCGCTGGCAGCGGCAAAACTGGCCGATGCCTTGTTCGGGGGCTTCCCCGGCGAATCAGGAACGACTATCAGCGTCCCCTGATCACATTGGCAGGGCGCGCCGCGCTCGCGCGCTCAGGGGATTTTCATACGCATGACCATCGGCATCAACGCTGCCTTCGACAGCGGCAACATTATCGTGGACGAACTGGCGGGCACGCGCGCGCGGCTGTCGATCCGCAAGGACCGCGAATCCGAATTTTTCCAATGGTTCCATTTTCGCGTCGATTGCGCGGTCGGCGATGATCTTGAACTTGCCATCACCGGCCTCGCCAGCGCCGCCTATCCCGATGGTTGGCCGGGCTATGCGGCTTGTATCAGCGACGACCGCGAAAATTGGACCCGCGCTGAAACCAGCTACGATGCCAAGCTGGGTGGCGGCACGCTGATCATCCGCCACAGTGCCGCGACGCCGATCCTGTGGGTCGCCTATTATGCGCCCTATTCGATGGAACGGCACCATGATCTGATCGCCTCGGTCGCCGCGTGCGACGGGGTCGCCTATCGCTGCCTCGGCACCAGTCTGGAGGGGCAGCCGATCGACTATCTGACGATGGGTGATGGGCCGAAGCAGCTGTGGCTATATGCACGCCAGCATCCGGGCGAATCAATGGCCGAATGGTGGATGGAAGGCGCGCTCGAAAAGCTCACCGACCCGCACGACCCGCAGGCGCGGCTGTTGCGCCAAAAAGCGACGCTGCACATCGTCCCAAACATGAACCCTGACGGGTCGCGGCGTGGCCATTTGCGCACCAATTTCGCGGGCGTGAACCTCAACCGCGAATGGCACGAACCCTCAGCCCAACGTAGCCCCGAGGTCCTGTGCGTGCGAAACCGCATGGATGAAACCGGGGTCGATTGGGCGATGGATGTGCACGGCGACGAAGCCATTCCGGCCGTGTTCCTCGCCGGATTCGAAGGTATTCCGTCGATGCGCCCGGGCCAGATTGAAACCTTCCGCGCCTATCGCGACCGGCTGGCGCAGCGAACTCCCGATTTTCAGACGGCATTGGGCTATGTCGAAAGCGCGCCGGGACAGGCCAATCTTTCCATGTCGACAACGCAACTCGCCGAACGATTCGGTGCGATCGCGATGACGCTGGAAATGCCGTTCAAGGACAATCAGGACCTGCCCGATCCGGTGGCGGGCTGGTCTCCCGAACGCTGCAAATTGCTGGCCCACGCCTGCATCGACACACTGGCGGAAATGATCTGATGTCCCAATGGATCATTGTCGAAGATGATCTGTCTGGCGCTCCTGTGCGCGCGCTGCTGGAACAGCATTTTGCCGGGATGCTTGCAAATTCCCCCGAAGAAAGCTGCCATTTCCTCGACTTTTCCGGATTGCGCAGGCCTGATGTGACTTTCTGGTCGATCTGGGATGGCGACACGCTCGCAGGTTGTGGTGCGCTCAAACGCATTGATGCGACCCATGGCGAAGTCAAATCCATGCGGGTTCACGATGATTACCGGGGCCGAGGTGCGGGGCATGCCATGCTCCGCCACATCATCACCACCGCGCAAAATCTGGGCCTGAGTCGCCTCAGTCTGGAAACCGGTACCGCGCCTGCTTTCGATGATGCGGTGCGCCTTTATACGCGCGCCGGCTTTTCGCCTTGCCCGCCCTTCGCTGACTATGGGGAAGATCCCTTCAGCCGGTTCATGACGCTGGCCTTGTAGCGCACCCGCAAAAAAGGGCGCGGCACCCGCAAGTACCGCGCCCCCTTTCGGCCAGCTACAAATCAAGCAGCCTTCTTTTTCCCTTCAATCAGCGGGGTCGGTTCGCCGCCGATGTTGATCTTGTGCGGCTTCATTGCCTCCGGCACTTCGCGCACCAGTTCGATGGTGAGCAGGCCGTCGGCTAGGTCGGCGCCGCTCACCCGCACAAAGTCGGCCAGTTGGAAACGACGCTCGAACGCGCGCGTCGCAATGCCGCTGTAGAGCAGGTTGCGCGGGGTCTCGCCCTCGGCGACCGGTGCCTTGCGTGCAGCGACGGTCAGCGAATTCTGGTGCGCAGTGATTTCGATTTCCTCGCGCTTGAACCCGGCGACCGCGATGGTGATGCGATACTGGTCATCACCCGTGCGCTCGATGTCGAAAGGCGGATAATTCTCCGCAGCCGTGCTGCTGTTCTCCAGGAATTCGAACAGGCGGTCAAAACCGACGGTGCTACGGCGATAGGGGGTCCAGTCAAGATTACGCATAATGATATTCCTTCTGTTGAAGCGAAACATGCGCGCGCCGTGCCATATGGCCACGGCGGCATCCGGTCCCATGCTGGCAACCGGACGGCGATGATTTAGGAAGGCGCAGCGGCGGTTCAAGGGGGTTGGCCGACCGCTCCGGCATCGCTACGGCGAGGGCGAACTTGCCCAACGAAAGGCCTTTTGATGCCCACCCTCATCCTGCTGCGCCACGGCCAGTCACAATGGAATCTGGAAAACCGCTTCACCGGCTGGTGGGATGTCCTTGTGACCGAAAAGGGGGCTGAAGAGGCGCGCGCGGCGGGTGCGCTGATGGCGGCCAAGGGGGTGCTGCCCGATGTTGCCTTCACCAGCGTCCAGACGCGCGCGATCCAGACGCTGCACCTGGCACTCGAAGCCATGGGACGGCTGTGGATTCCCGAGACCAAGGACTGGCGCCTTAATGAGCGTCATTATGGCGGCCTGACCGGGCTCGACAAGGCCGAGACAGCCGCGAAGCACGGCGACGAGCAGGTTAAAATCTGGCGGCGCAGTTTCGACATCCCGCCGCCGGTGCTCGAACCCGGCTCGGCTTATGACCTCGCCGCCGACCCGCGCTACGCCGGCATCGCCATCCCGCAAACCGAAAGCCTTAAAGACACCATCGCGCGCGTGCTGCCCTATTATGAAAGCACGATTGTGCCGCAGCTGGCGGCGGGCAAGGTTGTGCTCGTCGCAGCGCACGGCAACAGCCTGCGCGCGCTGGTAAAACATCTATCGGGCATTTCGGATGCCGACATTACCGGGCTTGAAATCCCGACGGGTCAGCCGATCATCTATGACCTGGATGACAACCTGAACGCGCGCGAGCGTTACTTTCTCGCCGAACGCTAGAGCGTCCCTGTCACCGTCAGCTTGAACAAATGGCCAAAGCCGCGGCGGCGGCTTTCAAAACCCGCCACTGGTCCATCGCGGCGATCGACATAAATGGTGCGGTCCAGTGCATCCTCCATCTTGGCGATGTTGCGCATTTCGGCCCGCACGGTGAAACCGCCGACATTCTTGTGCTCGACAAAGGCGGTAACAAAGGGCCCCGCCGTGAATTCATTGTTGATCTCGTCGAGTCGCAATTCGGGGCTATAACGTTCGTCAAAGAAATTCGCGCCCCACGCGAACGGCGTGCCCTTCACATCGTGGCGCAGGCCAAGATCGACGACATATTCCTGTCCGTAGCTCTGGTTGCGCCAGCCCCCAGTGAGCGGGTCGCGCACACGGTTGCGGCGCAGTGTGATGTCGCTGTTGATGCGCACGCCGGCCAGCCCGATGGGGTCAAGTTGCAACGTCGCGCGCGACGAAAGGCGGTAAAGGTGCGCATTGGGCAGGTTGCCGCGCCCCTCGGTCGTCGGCGACAATGGCACCTGGTCGACCAGATCCTGCGCGAGCGCATAGGCGACCGCCACCGAGACATTGCCCCACGCCCCAAGATCGCGGACAACCTCCAGCTCGGTCCGGTTGACGATCGGCGGCACCAGCAACCCGTTGCCGCCATTGCCATTGTTGTTGGCAACATCGACGCTGCTGGCAAAGTCAAAGAAGTTGAGCTGATCAACGCGGCGTTGCAGCACATAATTGACGGTGGTTTTGGCGCCCGGTTTCCATGCCAGCGCCAGCCGGCCTTTCGGGCGAATGAAGCTGCGGGTCAGCCCGCCGGGTCCCGACGAGGCGAGCTGGCTATACTCGGCACCCAAGTTAAGCTGCGCAGTCAGATTGCTGGCCAGCGCGCGACCCCAGGTCAGCGACAGCTCGGCCCGTTTTTCGTCGACCTTGGTGCGCTCGCCGCCAAAAGTGACGGGCAAATAGCTACCGGTCGGCTGCAACAGGGCAAGCTCGGCCTCGACATCAAGCAGATTATACGCCCCCTCGAGTGCCACTTGCCAATCGGTTCCGCCGCCGGTGCGCCAGCCATATTCGCCGCGCAGGATGGATTCGCTTTCGTCGGCAGTCTGGCGGAAGCGCGACCCTGTGGCGGGCGATGCTTCTGGCGTCACCGTAAAGCTGCTGATCACCGGGCTATGTTCCATCCGGTGCTGGCCGATCAGCTTGAGCCGCCCCGTGCCAAGGCTGAATTCATAATCGCCGCCAATATTGGCGTTCCATTCGTCTTCGGTCTGCCGAAACAATTCGTCGACCTGTCCGATACCCGGCTGAATGGACGTGCCGGTCACGCTGTTGCGGATATCGACGAGCTGGCCGGCGAGGTTGAGGTTGAGCTTGTTGCCGTTCGCCGCAGTGCGCGCCAGCGCGACGGCAAGGCGCGGACGATCACCGAAATAGCGCCCGAACTCGTCGCGCACATACAGCAAATCGCCATTGCCATCGAACACCTGCTCGGGTCCCCAATGCCCTTGCCGGTTTGCCTCGTTCGACAGGCTGATGGTGACCGTACTGCCGCCGATCGGGCCGGTGGTTGAAACTTCGCCCCACAGCCAATTGTTGGGCAGCCGCGGGCGGGCCTCGGGCGTCCAGCGCAGCGTGGTGGTGAATTTGCGGCTGGCCCCGCCTTGCAGCACGATGTTGGCCACTTGCCCGGTCAGGCCGGGAACATTCAGGCTGGCCCCATCAACGACGTCGATGTGAAGCACCGATGCAGCGTTGATACGCGCCAGCGCGGTGCGCGCGTCGGTCGATTTGTCGGCAATGCGTTCGCCGTTGATCAGGATGTTTTCGCGCGCCGCGCCCAGCCCGCGGGTATTGCCGCCGGCGTTGGCGATGATGGCAAAGCCGGGCAGCTGATCGACCATGTCGAGCGCGGTGCGCGGGGCAAAGCGGGCGAAATCGGCGGGCGTATAGCGCTGGCCGCTGGCCGGGGCCGTGTCGGCTGCCGCTTCGGGCAGCGCAGGCGGCGGCGCGGTCTGGGCAGTGGCGGGGCCCGCCACCAGCGCCGCTGACATCGCTGCCAGCGACAGGCCGTGAATGATACGCAAAATTATCCTCCCCTCAGCCACCCCCGGCTGGGGCGGCTGCTGGCGCAGCGCGGCAAGATTGGAAACTTTGCTGCTACCAGCGGCCCCTGCGCATCGACCAATGACAAGTGTAGTCGGCGGACCGAGGCCAGGCTGCGATCAGTCGCGCAGCAGTTCGTTGATGCCCGTCTTGGCGCGGGTTTGCGCGTCGACCTGTTTGACGATAACCGCGCAATAGAGCGACGGGCCGGGCGATCCGTCGGGCAGCGGCTTGCCTGGCATCGCGCCGGGGACCACCACGGCATAGGGCGGAACCTCGCCGATATGCACCTTGCCAGTCGCCCGATCGACAATCTTGGTCGATGCGCCCAGATAAACCCCCATCGACAGCACAGCGCCCTCGCGAATGATGACGCCCTCGACCACTTCCGAACGCGCGCCGATGAAGGCCCCGTCTTCGATCACGACCGGCCCCGCCTGCACGGGTTCCAGCACGCCGCCAATCCCGACCCCGCCTGACAGATGGACATGAGCACCGATTTGCGCGCAGCTGCCGACCGTGGCCCAGGTATCAACCATCGTACCTTCGCCGACACGCGCGCCGATGTTGACGAAACTGGGCATCAGCACCGCGCCCTTGGCGATATGCGCGCCGCGCCGCACGATGCTGCCCGGAACGGCACGGAATCCGGCGGCTTGAAAGCGATCGGCGGTCCAGCCAGCGAATTTCGAAGGCACTTTGTCCCACCAGTGCGCGCCGCCGGGACCGCCTGGAATCAATTCCATATCATTCAGGCGGAACGACAGCAGCACCGCTTTCTTCAGCCACTGGTGCACCTGCCACGACCCATCCGCATCGCGCTCCGCCACGCGCAGGCTGCCGTCATCCAGCCCCGCGAGCGCCGCCTCCACCGCATCGCGCACGGACCCTTGCGTCGTAACGGTCAGCGTGTCGCGCGCGTCCCAAGCGGTATCAATGGTGGATTGCAGGTCGGTGGTCATGGCGGCCCCTTTTTCGCGTCAGGCAAACAGCGTGTCGAGCCAGTCCGCCAGATCGCTGGCGCGGTAATCAATATGCGCTGGGTTCAGGTCGCGATGACCGCTTTCGGCGCCATTGTCCAGCCACAGGGTGGTCATCCCCAGCACCTTAGCCGGGCTCAGGTTGCGCGCCATATCTTCCACAAACAGGCTGCGCGCAGGGTCGATACGATGCGCGGCGAGCAAATGCTGATAGGCCGCTGGTTGCGGCTTGGGGACATAGCCGGTCGCCCGAATGTCGCAGATGTCCTCGAACAGACCACCAAGCCCGCGCGCGGCGAGCACGCGCTCGGCATAGTCGGCGTTGGCGTTGGTAAAGATCAGGCGGCGGCCGGGTAAAGCCGCGATCCGATCCGCCAACCGCGCGCACGGGGCCAATCGGTCCAGCTCGATCCGGTGCACATCGATCAGAAACTCCTCCGGTTCGACACCATGATGGTGCATTAGTCCGGCAAGCGTTGTCCCGTGATCATGGAAAAACTGCTTCTGTACGCGCCGCGCCTCGGCGGTGTCGCAATTCAGCAAACGCGCGATATACGCGCCCATCCGCTCGTCGATTAAGTCAAACAGCCGCGATGATGGCGGATAGAGCGTGTTGTCGAGATCAAAGATCCACGTGTCAATGCGGGCGAGCAGCTCAGCAGTCATGCGATTTGCCTAACCGCACGCTGCTTGCCCGGCAAGAACGATGGCCTTAACCCACTGGCAAGGCACAACGGCGACAATCGGGGGCCCGGTCGCAATCAGGGGAAGAGAAATGGTCCCGACCCGAAAATCACTGAAACTTGGGGCGGCACTGGCTGCCGTGGCACTGCTTGCTGGCTGCGGGGGCAGCGGCGGCGGGGTTAGCTCGACACCGCCCATTGCCTCGGCCCCGACCCCGGCACCGGCGCCCACGCCGGTCCCGACGCCCACGCCGACACCGCCTGCCACCAATTTCAACACCGCCGAGGCGCGGCGCACCGACAGCTTTGCTTTTCACAATGCGCTGACGGCGTACAACCGCAACATCACTGGTGCGGGCGTGATTGCGGGCGTGATCGACAGCGGTATCGACATCGATAGCCCTGAATATGCAGGGCGCATCCACCCACAATCCTTTGATGCCACCGGCGGCGGGCGCAGCATCGATGCCGAGGGCAGCCACGGGACGCAGGTGGCGCAGATATTGGCCGGCGCCAAAAATGATGTCGGCACCTTTGGTATAGCCTATGACGCCAGCCTCTTGGTGCTTCGCGCCGACCGCGCGGGCAGCTGCGCGGGCACTTCGCCCGATGCCGAAGCCGACGGTTGCCGCTATCCCGAATCGGCCATTGCCGCGGGCCTTGACCGTGCGGTCGCGGCTGGTGCGCGTGTGGTCAATATTTCGCTGGGCGGCGATACGCCGCCAGGCTTCACGCTGCGCCAGGCGGTGGCGCGCGCAACGGCGGCGGGGGTGATTATTGTCGCCTCGGCGGGCAATTCGGGCGATACGACCGCAGACGGCAATGATCCGAACAACCCCGAACCCTTTGCCCAGGGACTGCGCGATGCGGGCGGCGATCTGGTCATCATCGTTGGGTCGGTGGACGAAAATCGGGCGATTTCGGATTTTTCAAACCGCGCGGGCAATTATGCGGGCAGCTATCTGACCGCGCTTGGCGATTCGGTGTGCTGCGTTTATCAAAACGGTGTCCTGCAGACCGAAACCACCCCCAGTGGCACTTTCGTCTTTCTTTTGAATGGTACCAGCTTTGCCGCGCCGCAAGTTGCCGGGGCCATTGCGCTGGTGGCGCAGGGCTTTCCCTCGCTGACGCCGCAGCAAATTGTCGCGCTGCTCTACCAGAGTGCACAGGACGCCGGGGCAGCGGGGAATGATGCCGTGTTCGGGCGCGGTATTCTAGACGTGGGCCGCGCCTTTTCGCCGATCGGCGCAACGTCGCTGGCCGGGACCAATACGCGTGTCGCGCTGAGCGACCCGTTGGGCACCCTAGGCGCACCGATGGGCGATGCGCGCGGCAGCGCGCTGGGCGTCATCACCGACGGTTTTGGCCGCGCCTTCAATGTCGACCTGGCCCCAGGGCTGGTGGTGCGGGGTCCGGCGCTGCGGCTGCTCCCCGCGCTCGACCAGCAGGGCGTGTCGCGCGTCGCAGCCCGGGGCCCGACCGCGCTGTCGCTGACCGTTGTGCCGCAGCCCGGCGAGTGGGCGGCATCGCCGCTATCCTTCACCGGCGATCGCCGCACCCGCGCGCTCGCGGCCTCGCTGGTGACCAAATTGGGTGCGCGCGACCGGCTGGGCTTTGCCGCCGGGCGCGCGCTCGACGGCCTGCTCGCGGGCGAGCGCGGTCTGCGCGACACCGGCCACCTGATCGCACACCGTGCTGGAGATGCAACGGCGCCGCTGCTCGATCCCAGCCTTGCCGCGCTTTGGCGACACGATGCGCGGCGCTGGGGGCAAATCACGTTGCTGGCGGAAAATGGCTGGGTGGCAGGGCGCGGGCTGGAGGATGATCCGCGCCGCAGCACCAGCGACCTGCGCGACAGCCGCTATACCAAATTGGGCGTTGGCTGGGACCGGCGCTTCGGCGCGCTGGCGCTCGCGTTGACGGCGCAGCGGCTGCGCGAAGACGGCAGCCTGCTCGGCGCACGCTTCGGCCCGCTGTTCGGCGCCGGCGGCGCGACCAGCCATGTCGCAAATGCTGGGGTGACGCTGCAGCTGCCCGGCGGCTGGTCGCTGGCGGGCGAATGGACCGGACTGACGGCGCGGCCTGATCGGGCGGGCCTTGTTGCCGGAGGGACGCTGCGGGCCCGCGCGCTTTCGATGGATGTTGCGCGCAGCGGATTGGCTTGGCCCGGCGACCGCTTGGCCCTGCGCTATGCCGAACCGCTGCGGGTAACGGCCGGCGGGCTGGGTCTTGATCTGCCGATTTCCTATGACGAATTTGCACGAACCGCAGACTTTGGCCGCCGCATCCTTGCGCTCTCGCCATCCGGGCGCGAAAAGGTGGTCGAGCTTGGTTACCACTTGCCGCTGGGCGATGCCTCGCTTGGCTTCAACGGTTGGTGGCGGCAGGATCCGGGGCATTTTGCCGCTATCGACGATGACCTTGGCGCGGCGGTGCGATTCACGCTAGGCTATTGACCATGACCTTTCGCCTGACCGCGCTTGCCCTTGCAGGAATGCTTTTCACCATGGCCCAGCCCGCCGCCGCCAAAAACTGGACGCTCGTCATCCACGGCGGCGCGGGCACCATCGACCGCGACCGCATCACCCCTGAACAGGACAAGGCAATCCGTACGGCGCTCGACGCCGCGCTGGCGGCGGGCGAAAAGGTGCTCGCCGAGGGTGGCGACGCGCTTGATGCGGTGCAGGCGGCGGTGGTGGTGCTGGAGGATGACCCCAATTTCAACGCCGGGCGCGGCGCGGTCTTCACTTATGAGGGCGTCAATGAACTCGACGCCGCCGTGATGCGCGGCGACACGCGCGCGGCAGGCGCGGTGACGGGCGTAACGGCAACAAAAAATCCGGTAAAGCTGGCGCGCGCGGTGATGGAAAAAAGCCCGCATGTGTTTTTGAGCCGCACCGGGGCCGACCAGTTCAGCCGCGAACAGGGGTTGGAACAGGCTGGTCCCGAATGGTTCGCCACCCCCGAACGCTGGCGGCAGCTGGAGGAGCTGAAGTCCAAGCAGTTCGGCTGGTATGACGTCGATCTTAAATATGGCACCGTCGGCGCGGTTGCAGTCGATCAGTCGGGCAGCGTCGCCGCCGCCACCTCGACCGGCGGGCTCACCGGCAAACGCTGGGGCCGCATTGGCGATTCGCCGCTGATTGGCGCGGGCACCTATGCCGACGATCGTGCCTGCGCGGTGTCGGCAACAGGCGCAGGCGAATTTTTCATTCGGGTTGGTGTGGCGGCAGAAATTTGCGCACGGGTGCGGCTCGGCGGCATGGGCCTGCAAGCCGCGGCCGACAGCGTGATGGCCGAGGTAAAGGCGCTCGGCGGTTCGGGCGGCGTCATCGTCGTCGCACCCGACGGCACCCACGGCTTCAGTTTCAACACGCCGGGCATGTATCGCGGGCGCGCCAGCAGCAGCGGGCAGCGCGAGGTTGCGATTTACGGCGACGAAGGGCAGAACCCCGCGCAACAATAACAGGCGGGGAGCATTCAATGGCGAGTTTTGCGGCGCGGTTGACCGGGTTCATATTGCGCAGGACCGGCGTTTACCGCCGCATGTTCGCCGGGGGAGATGCCTTCGCCCGCACCCGCACCAAACTGACCGCCGACGGCATCGGCCCCACGCAGAAACAAGAAAGCGGCTTGGCGGTCCGCCATGACGAATTTCAGGGCCGCTGCGTGTGGAACATCGCCCCCGAACGCGGCGAGGTGACGGCGACCGTGCTGTTCTGGCACGGCGGCGGCTATGTCTATCCGCCCATGTCGGGGCATTGGGACTTTTTCGGGGTGATGGCGCGCCAATATGGCTGGCGCATTGTTGCCCCGCTTTATCCGCTTGCGCCCGAAAGCGAAGCGTTGGCCACAACGCGCTTTGCCACCGATTTCTACGCTGATTTCGTTGCGCGCGAAGGCGCGCCGACCCTGATGGGCGGCGATTCGGCGGGCGGCGGATTGGCTGCGGCAACGGCGCTGGCGCTACGCGATGCAAAGGCTCCGATGCCGTCGGGGCTGCTGCTCATCTGCCCCTGGCTCGACGCTGATCCGGCGCACGCCGACCAGCGCAGCATCGAGCCGCGCGACGCCATCTTGACCATCGCAGGTATCCGCGATGCGGGTGCGCTTTATGCCGGGTCGGCGGGCGTGCGCGATTGGCGCGCCAGCCCGATCAACGGCGACTGGAGCGGCCTGCCGCCGATCCTCGCCTTCGGCGGCGGCGACGACATCCTCGTCACCGACGCACGGCGGCTGAAGGAAAAATTGCCTTCGGTCGATTATGAGGAACAGGCGGGCCTGATCCACGACTGGCCGATGTTTACCTTCCCCGAATCAAAGGCCGCGCAAGCCCGCATGGCCGGGTTCGCCGCCAAAACAGGATTCAAACCATGATGCTGCGCTTGCTTGCTGCCACTGCCGCCATCGCGTTCGCCGCGCCGGCGCAGGCCGAAACCACCGTCATCCACGCGGGCAAGCTGCTCGATCAGCCGGGCAAGGCCCCGCGTGGTCCGGCGACGATTGTCGTCGATGACGGCAAAATTGTCAGTGTCAGCGACGGGCATCAGCCGGGACCAGCGGGCGCGCGGTTGATCGACCTTAAGGACAAATTTGTGCTCCCCGGTCTGATCGACAGCCATGTCCACCTCACCAGCGACGCGGGCGGGCTGGCGGGGCAGCTTGAAAGCGTCACCCTGTCGCCCGCCGTGCAGGCGTTCAATGCGCAGGCGAACGGGATGAAGACGCTGCGCGCGGGCTTCACCACCGTGCGCAATCTGGGCGATGGCGACGGCGCGGTCATCGCGCTGCGCGATGCGGTCAATGCGGGGAAAGCGATGGGGCCGCGCATCCTCGATGCCGGCTCGTCAATCTCCGGGACATCGGGGCACAGCGACGACGCGCTGGGTTTCCGTGACGAGCTGCGCCCGCTGTTCGCCGGCCAGGGCAATATCTGTGACGGCGCCGATGCCTGCCGCGCGGCGACGCGGCATCAGATCGGGCGCGGCGCCGATGTCATCAAAATGACCATCACCGGCGGCGTCAACAGCCGCATCGGCGCTGGGCTGGGCAGCCAGATGTTCGACGACGAAGCCGCCGCGGTGGTCGCCACGGCGCGCATGTTCGGGCGCAAGGTCGCGGTCCATTCGCACGGGGCTGATGGCACGCTGCAGGCGCTGAAACTGGGCGTGGATTCGATCGAACATGGCACGATGTTGACCGAAGAAGTCATCGCGCTGTGGGCCAAATCGAAAACCTATTATGTCCCGACGCTGTCGACCGTGAACGGCTATAAGGAACGGCTCGCCGCCAACCCCGACGCCTATGAACCCGATGTGCTCGCCAAGATTAAATGGCGCATCGACATCACGGGAAAAACGCTGCAGGTGCTTGTCCCGCGCGGCGTGAAGATCGCCTTCGGCACCGACGCGGGTGTTTCGAAACATGGCCGCAACGCCGATGAATTTGAACTGATGGTCGCCAATGGCATGACCCCGATGACCGCAATTCAGGCGGCCACCGTCAATGCCGCCGACCTGCTGGGCCTGTCCAAGGACATTGGCACGATCGAACCTGGCAAAAGCGCCGACATCATCGCGGTCAGCGGCGATCCGTTGAGCGATGTGAAGGTGCTGAAGCAAATGGACTTTGTTATGGTGCGCGGGACGGTGGTCGACTAGACGCAGGCGATGGATTCACCGTCATCGGGCCTCCGGATTTGGACCTATCGCCGCAACTTCATGGCGGACGGTCTGGCGTGCACGCTTGTTTATCGCGCCGGCTTTAAGGGTATGACCAGCGTGCTGACCATCGCCGGGGTGGAGCATGGCTGGGATTTCACGCCGATGACCGGTCAGGAAGCGGTGCGCAACCACTGCATAACAGCGCGGTTGCCCAGCGGACGCATGCTGACGGTCGAGTCCGGCTACTATAGTTGGTGGAACGTCGCGGTGGCGGCGCGGGTGGACGACGAACTTGTTTACGAAAGCCATCCGGGCACGCCAATCATCCTGCCAGAACGGGCGCGCCGAATGATCGCTGGGCAAGCGGCCGATGGTCAATCGGCCTATGACATGGAAAAGCTGCGTGCCAACCGGGTCCCCATCATGGTCGATATCGCATTGGGGCTGATGTTTTTTGTTGTCGGCAAGTATGTCGGGCTGACCGAGGCCGCGCTGGGCGGCGCGGCAGCGGGAATCGTCCTGCTGGTAATTCAGCGCATTACCCGGATCGATCTGCTAGGCGGCTTGGCGAGTTTCGGCATCATCATGCTGCTGTTGTCTGCCGCGTTCGCCTGGTTCTTTCAGGACGAGGAATGGGTCAAGCAACGCTCGACGATCATGGGCCTGATCGCGGCCTCCGCCTTTCTGACCGATGGCCTGCTCGGTGGCCGCTGGCTGGGTCAGGCTTTGTCGCGATATATGGCCTACCGCGATATCGTCCCGGCGCGGCTATCCTTGTCGATGGGCATGGTCGGTCTGGCCATGGCTGGTGCCAATTGGACTGTGGCGCGCACTACATCAACCGACGTCTGGCTGTTCTATACCACCTTTCTTGACGTGTTTGTCGCATTCCTGCTGGCACTGGTTGCCATTCAATGGTCACGGCAAAGCCCGGGCGGTGCCGCAGGAGCCAACCCCACCCCTTGACCCCCGCGCGAATCCCCGCTAACGGCCCCCACGTCCGGAAACAGCGGGTTCCCGCCATTTCCTGACACAACAGCGCTTGAACATTGTTGGCGCTTTACGAAGCCTCCGGGGTCCTTTGGACTATCCGGGGTCTTTTTGCTGTTTTTGGACCGCGCTTCGTAAGGGCTGGCACAGTAACCGTTCGCTCCGATGGGCGGACAATTTAAGGTGAAGCATTCATGCCCACGATCAACCAGCTGGTCCGCAAGGGCCGGGACCCGCAGAAGGCGAAGTCCAAAGTGCCCGCGATGGAAGCGAACCCGCAAAAGCGCGGCGTTTGCACCCGCGTCTATACCACGACCCCGAAAAAGCCGAACTCGGCGCTGCGCAAGGTGGCGAAGGTCCGCCTGACCAATGCCCGCGAGGTGATCACCTATATCCCCGGTGAAGGCCACAACCTGCAGGAACACAGCGTCGTGCTGATCCGCGGCGGGCGTGTGCGCGACTTGCCCGGCGTGCGCTATCATGTGCTGCGCGGCGTGCTCGACACGCAGGGCGTTAAGGATCGCAAGCAGTCGCGTTCGAAGTACGGCGCCAAGCGCCCGAAGTAATCGGCTTATTCGCAGTTGATCGTCCCTAGAGCGCCATGCGCCGGGACGCTGTTAGACAAAGGAATTACCCATGGCACGTCGTCGCCGTCCTGAACGCCGCGAAGTCCTTCCCGATCCCCGCTTCGGGGATGTGGTGCTGACCAAATTTATGAACTCCGTCATGCTCGACGGGAAAAAGTCGGTGGCCGAAAGCATCGTTTACGGTGCACTTGAAGCTGTCGAGGCCCGCGCCAAGAAGGAGCCGCTCGGCGTGTTCCACGATGCGCTGAATAACGTAAAGCCGAACATCGAAGTGCGCAGCCGCCGCGTCGGCGGGGCGACCTATCAGGTGCCGGTCGAAGTGCGCGACGTGCGCGCGCAGGCGCTGGCCATTCGCTGGCTGATCACCGCGGCGCGCAACCGCAGCGAGCCGACGATGGCCGGTCGTCTGTCGGGCGAACTGCTCGACGCCTCGAACAACCGCGGCAACGCGGTGAAGAAGCGCGAAGACACCCACCGCATGGCCGAAGCCAACCGTGCCTTCAGCCATTACCGCTGGTAATTGTTTTTCCTCTCCCCGCGCTTGGGGAGAGGGGCATTTTTTCGACACCACCCGCCCGGTCGCCGGGCAATTGGAGTAACTATCATGGCCCGCAGCCATCCGCTTGAGCGTTACCGGAATATCGGCATCATGGCGCACATCGACGCCGGCAAAACGACGACGACCGAGCGCATCCTTTATTACACCGGCAAGTCCTACAAGATCGGTGAAGTCCACGACGGTGCGGCCACCATGGACTGGATGGAGCAGGAACAAGAGCGCGGGATCACGATCACCAGCGCGGCGACCACCTGTTTCTGGAATGACCACCGCATCAACATCATCGACACCCCCGGTCACGTCGACTTCACCATCGAAGTCGAACGCTCGCTGCGCGTGCTCGACGGCGCGGTTGCCTGTTTCGACGGCGTGGCCGGCGTGGAACCGCAGTCGGAAACGGTGTGGCGCCAGGCCGACAAATATAAAGTGCCGCGGATGTGCTTCATCAACAAGCTCGACCGCACCGGCGCCAACTTCGAATATTGCGTCCAGTCGATCATCGACCGCTTGGGCGCGACCCCGGCGGTGCTCTATATCCCCATCGGCATCGAAGCCGACCTCAAGGGCCTCGTCGACCTGGTCGAAAACCGTGCGATCATCTGGAAGGATGAATCGCTCGGCGCCGAATTCTTCTATGAAGAAATCCCCGCCGACCTTGCCGACAAGGCTGCCGAATATCGCGAAAAGCTGATTGAACTTGCCGTCGAGCAGGACGATGACGCGATGGAAGCCTATCTGGAAGGCAATCTGCCCGACACCGCGACGCTGAAGAAGCTGATCCGCAAGGGCACGCTGGCACAGGCCTTTGTGCCGGTGTGTTGCGGCTCGGCGTTCAAGAACAAGGGCGTGCAGCCCTTGCTCGACGCGGTGGTCGACTATCTGCCCTCGCCGCTCGACATCGAAGACGTGCAGGGCATCAACCCCGACACCGATCAGCCCGACAGCCGTCCGACCGACGATGCCGCGCCCTTCTCGGGCCTGGCATTCAAGATCATGAACGACCCGTTCGTGGGCAGCCTTACCTTCGTGCGCATCTATTCGGGCACGCTGACCAAGGGCAGCTATCTGAACTCGGTCAAGGACAAGAAGGAAAAGGTTGGCCGCATGCTGCTGATGCATGCCAA
>JANRIY010000046.1:0-2484 GCA_033764495.1 Sphingopyxis sp.
GCGGTGTAAAAGGCCATGTCGCGCGCGCCGACGGCGATCGTGTCCGATCGCGCTTCGGGGCTGAACCGCCAGGGCAGGTTGCGGCCGACATTGCTGTCAAAGGCGATGGTGATCTGCCGCCCGGTCGCGCCCGGTGCCGCGCTGCCGCGCTGGGTCGTGCCATTGAGGCCCGTCACCTGGCAGAAAAGCTGATAGAGCGGCACGCTGGCGAAGCCGAGCCCGGTCATGAACGCGACGCCACCGGCGGCGAGCATCGCGACCTTCAGATTGGGGTTCACTGCGCCACCCCCTGCTGAATCTTTACGAACGCAATCGCGAAGACGAGCACGACGAACAGGCCGAGCAGGATGGCCACCACGCGGGCGCGCGAACGCTGGCGCGCGCGGAACTGGTCGAGCGGCTCGTTCATGCCACCCACCTGTCAACAACCAGCGCGCCGAAGACGATGAAGAGATAGAGGATCGAATAAGCGAACAGCTTTTTCTCCGGCACCATCCGGTCCTCTGCTTGCGTCGAGCGGAACGTCACGCGCGCCGCCAGAATGGCGAAAGCGAGCGAGGTCGCGGTTGCGACGACGCCGTAAAGTTCGCCGGCAAGGCCCAGCGGCCACGGCGCAATCGCGCACGCCGCCATCGGGATGGTGTAGAGGCCGATCTGGTGCCGCGTCGCCCGTTCGCCTGCGACGACCGGCAGCATCGGGATGCCCGCCTTGGCGTAATCGGTCTTCACGAACAGCGCGAGCGCCCAGAAATGCGGCGGCGTCCACAGAAAGATGAGCAGGAACAGGAGCGCCGGGAGCAGCGTCACATCGCCCGTCGCCGCGGCCCAGCCGATCATCGGCGGGAACGCGCCGGCTGCCCCGCCGATGACGATATTCTGCGGCGTGCGCGGCTTCAGCCACATGGTGTAAACGAACACATAGAACAGGATCGAGACGAGCAGGATGCCGGCCGCGACATAATTGACCGCCAGCCCCATCAGCACGACCGAGAGCAGCGACAGCCCGACACCGAATTCGAGCGCGGTCGACCGGCTCATCTTGCCGGCGGGCAGCGGCCGCCCGGCAGTGCGCTTCATCTTGGCGTCGAGATCGGCCTCATACCATTGGTTGAGCGCGCCGGCGGCTCCCGCGCCGATCGCGGTGCACAGGATTGCGGCAAAGCCGATCACCGGATGGATCGCAACCGGTGCTGCCAGCATCCCGCACAGCGCGGTGAACACGACAAGGCTCATCACGCGCGGTTTGGTGAGCGCGAGAAAATCCTTCCAGTGGGCGGGAAGGGCGAGCGGGGTAGCGGCGGTCGTCACGGTCATGGTTCGGCCTTGGCCTAAGGGAGGGCGGATCGGCCCTTCCGCAAGCGGAGCGTCGGTCAATTGACGGGCCGGCGCTCGGCTTGCGGCCCCCTGCCGCGGCGCGGTGGCCGGGCAGGGGGATCGCAGATGCCCGATCAGTCGATCTTGGGCAGCGTTTCGAACTGGTGGAACGGCGGCGGGCTGGACAGCGTCCATTCCAGCGTCGTCGCGCCTTCGCCCCAGGGGTTATCCTCGGCCTTGGTCCCGGCCAACAGCGACTGGACCATGTTCCAGAAGAAGAACACCATGCCCAGCGCCATGATCAGATAGCCATAGCTGGAGATCAGGTTCCAGAACGCATAGGCGTCCGGATAGTCCGGATAGCGGCGCGGCATGCCCTGCAGCCCCAGGAAATGCTGCGGGAAGAACATGACGTTCACGCCGATGAAGAACACCCAGAAATGCAGCTGGCCGAGCGTTTCGTTGTACATCCGGCCCGACATTTTCGGGAACCAGTAATAGAAGCCCGCGAACAGGCCGAACACCGCGCCGAGGCTGAGCACATAGTGGAAGTGCGCGACGACATAATAGGTGTCGTGCAGCACATCGTCCACGCCGCCATTGGCGAGCACGACGCCGGTCACGCCGCCGACGGTGAACATGAAGATGAACCCGATCGCCCACAGCATTGGCGTCTTGAAGCTGATCGATCCGCCCCACATCGTGGCGATCCAGCTGAAGATCTTGATGCCGGTCGGCACCGCGATGATCATCGTCGCGGCGGTGAAATACATTTTCAGGTTCACGCTGAGGCCGGTGGTGAACATGTGGTGCGCCCACACGACGAAACCGACCACGCCGATCGCGACCATGGCATAGGCCATGCCGAGATAGCCGAACACCGGCTTGCGGCTGAACGTCGCGACGATCTGGCTGACGATGCCGAAGCCCGGCAGGATCATGATATAGACTTCGGGATGGCCGAAGAACCAGAACAGATGCTGGTACAGGATCGGATCGCCGCCGCCGGCCGGATCGAAGAAGGTCGTTCCGAAATTGCGATCGGTCAGCAGCATGGTGATGGCGGCGGCCAGCACCGGCAGCGCCAGCAGCAGCAGGAACGCGGTGACCAGCACCGACCAGACGAACAGCGGCATCTTGTGCAGCGTCATGCCCGGCGCGCGCATGTTG
>JANRIY010000048.1:0-15904 GCA_033764495.1 Sphingopyxis sp.
ACGGTGCGCTTTTTCAATCTGATCGGGCTTGAAGAAGTGCGGCGGTTCGACAGCCAAGCGGGGCGCTACACGCTTATTTTTCTCGCTTGCCCGGGGCAGGAAGGCGTGGCGGAGGTAGAGCTAACCTATAACTGGCCACCCGCCGACGGCGGCGCACCCGAGGCCTACACCGGTGGGCGTAATTTTGGCCACCTCGCCTACCGCGTCGAGAACATCTACGACACGTGCCAGCGGCTGATGGACGCGGGCATCACCATCAATCGCCCGCCGCGTGACGGCCACATGGCGTTCGTACGCTCGCCCAACGGTATTTCGGTCGAGCTGTTGCAGGACGGCCATTTGCCGCCGCAGGAACCCTGGGTGTCCATGCCCAATACGGGCGCGTGGTAGCAATGGCGAAGATTACTGGACTGGGCGGGATATTTTATAAGGTAGCGGACCCGAAGGCGACGCAGGCGTGGTATCAACGCTATCTGGGCATTGGCGGGCCATGGGGGGCGAATCTGGCCTGGTCGGGCGAGGCGCAGGAGGATCCCTATTCGGTCCTGTCGCCCTTTGGACAGGACAGCGACTATTTTGCCCCCAGCACCGCCGCCTTCATGATCAATCTGCGCGTCGATGATTGCGATGCGATGGTCGCCAAGTTGCGCGGCGAAGGGATTGAGATTTTGGGCGAGCAGGCTGAGGAATATGGCAAATTCGCCTGGATCGTCGACTGCGACGGCATCAAGATCGAGCTGTGGGAACAGTCGGGGCCAGCTCCGACGGAGGACGGCGATGGCGCTTGAAATCGTCCGCATTCCGGTGCTGAGCGACCATTATGTCTGGCTGGTGCACGAACCGGTCAGCGGCGCGACGGCGGTAGTCGATCCGGCTGTGGCCGAACCGGTGTTGGACGCTGCGGCGGCGCGCGGGTGGACGATCAGCGATATCTGGAACACCCATTGGCACCCCGACCACACCGGCGGCAACGCGGCGATCAAGGCGGCAACCAGCTGCACTATCACCGGGCCCGTCGCCGAAGCCGCCAGAATTCCGTCGCTGGAACGGCTGGTCGCGGGCGGCGACACGGTGATGCTAGGCGGTGTTGCGGCGCAAGTGTGGGACGTACCAGCGCACACTGCGGGGCATATCGCTTATCATTTCGCTGATGATGCCGCGATCTTTGTCGGCGACACCATGTTCGCAATGGGCTGTGGCCGTCTGTTCGAAGGCACGGCGGAGCAGATGTTCGCCAATATGCAGGCGCTGGGCGCGCTGCCGGACGATACACGCGTCTATTGCGCACACGAATATTCGCTGTCGAACGCACGCTTTGCTGTGACGGTCGAGCCAGACAATGGCGCGCTGGCAGCGCGGCTGGCCGAGGTGGAGGCGATGCGGTCACGTGGGGAGGCGACGGTGCCGACCAGCATCGGTGCCGAACGAGCGACCAACCCGTTTTTGCGCGCGGCGACCGCCGAACGGCTGGGCGAAATTCGCGCGCTAAAGGATGCGGCCTAGGCGGGCTTCAGCACAGGTTCAGCATAGCGCACGCAGACTGGGCGCACAGCACAGGAGATGGGTCATGACGCGAAGATTTTTGACCGCAGTTGGGAGCGCGACCACCGCTGCGCTGTTGGCCGGGTGCGCCCCCAGCGGATCGGCCGAACCCCGCGCCGAGGCGCTGACGCCCAAGCAGATGGAAATTCTTGACAAGCAGCTGGCGGGCAAAGTGGCGGGCGCGCCGGTCAACTGCCTCAACGCCAACAGCCGTAGTTACCAGACGATCCGCGTGTCGGACGACATCCTGCTCTACCGCGCGTCAGGCAATCTGGTGTACCGCAACCAGCTGAAGGGCAGTTGCCCCGGGCTGGCGCGCGACAATGACATCATGGTCATTCGCAGCTACGGTACTGGCACCTGCAAGGGCGATTTTTTCCATCTGGTCGACCGGACCAGCGGCATCCGCGGGCCGACCTGTGTGTTTGGCGAATTTGTGCCGTACCGGAAGGCAGCCGAGGCGGGGCGGTAGGTTAGCAACGCTCTCGTCGTCCCGGACTTAATCCGGGACGACGACAGTTTGGCTGTATCTTTCACCCCGCCCCATAAAGCGCTGCAATCCGCGCCCCATAAACCTCGCGCAGCACGTGGCGGCGAATTTTCATTGACGGGGTCATCTGTTCATTTTCGATAGTGAATGCTTCGTCGGCGAAGTCGAATTTGCGCACCTTTTCAATGACCGACAATTGTTCGTTAACGCGGTCGACCGCAGCGCGAACGGCAGTGCGGAACTTGTCATGTTCACGCAGCAGCGCATAATCCTGCGGAAGCCCATTGGCCTCGGCCCATTCGTTCATCCATTCAGGATCGGGCATGATGATACCGACCAGGTGCGGGCGCTTGTCGCCATAAACCATCGCCTGCAAAATTTCGGGTTGCAGCGTGAGCATGCCCTCCACCCGCTGCGGCGAGACATTGTCGCCCTTGTCGTTGACGATCAGGTCCTTTTTGCGGTCGGTGATGACGATGCGCCCGGCTTCGTCAATATGGCCGATGTCACCCGTGTGCAGCCATGGGCCCTTGGCGGGTTCGGCAGGATCGGGGATGAGCACGCGCGCGCTTTCGGCTTCGTTGCGCCAATAGCCGTGCATGACGAGTTCGCCGCGCACCAATATCTCGCCGTCGTCGGCGATGCGCACCTCGGTGTTCATCAGCGGCGGGCCGACGGTGTCCATCTTGATGCCCACGCTAGGGCGGTTGCAGCTAATCACCGGACCTGCCTCGGTCTGGCCATAGCCTTGCAGCAGGGTCAGGCCGATCGAGTGGAAAAAGACGCCGATATCGGGGTTTAGCGGCGCGCCGCCAGAGACCAGCGCCTTCAGCCGCCCACCGAATTTCTGCTGGATTTTGGGGCGGAACATGCGGTCCAGCAATTTGTCGAGCGGGCGGTCGAGCAGCCCCATGCGGCGTTCGTAATCCTTGGCGCCGACGCGCATCGCCTGTTTCAGCATGAAATTGGCGAGCTTGCCCTGTTTCTCAACGCTCTTGATCATGCGCGCGCGGATGACTTCGAACAGACGCGGGACCACCACCATGATGGTCGGACGCGTCTCTTCGATGTTCGAGACGAGCTTTTCGAGGCCCTCGCTGTAATAAATTTGCGCGCCGACCATGATGGGCAGGAACTGGCCACCCGAATGTTCATAGGCGTGGCTGAGCGGCAGAAAGGACAGGAACGCCTCTTCATCACCGATACCGAAATCATTGACCAGCACTTCAGCTGCGCCTGCTGCATTGTGGAGGATGGCACCGTGGTGCTGCATTACACCGCGCGGCGCGCCGCCAGTGCCGCTGGTGTAGATCAGGCAGGCAAGATCGCTGCGTTGCATTGCTTTGCCGCGCGCCACCGCCGTATCGAGCCATGCCGCGCCGCCGGTAACGAGCGGGGCCCAATCGTGCACCGCGACATCGCCCTGCTGGCCGACGCGAAGGCTTTCCATCGTGATGACGATGCTTGCGTCCGAGCGGGTGACGGCGGGCATCAGGCTGCGTGCCAGTTTGGCGGTCGACACGATGACGGCGCGCGCGCCGCTGTTGTCCAGAATGTGCTGGTGATCGCGTTCGGTGTTGGTGGTATAGGTCGGCACGGTAACGCATCCCGCGGCCATGATGCCAAGATCCGCAATGCACCATTCGGGGCGGTTTTCGCTGACAAGGACAACCCGGTCGCCGTCCTTCAGCCCCAGTTCGCGCAAATTATGGGCGAGCGCGGCGACCTGATTGGCGACCTGCCGCCAGCTTAAGGGTTGCCAGACGCGGTCAGACTTGCGCCACAGGAAGGGAGACTCGCCGCCCTTTTCCGCGCGATCGAAAAACATCGCGACCAGACTGGGAAACTGATCGAGGTGTGGGTTGGTGAGTTTCATATTTTTCTGCTCTCCCGGGCAGCAATTTTACTACACCGTAGCCCTGATCCTGTCGAAGGGCGTGGCACTCGAACAAGCCGGTGTCTACGCTTTTGACACGTGCTTCTACAAGCTCAGAACTATGGTGACTATTGTCTGATCGACCCTATCCTTGCGGTGGGGCGTCGTCGACTGCCGAACTGCCGGGGCCGCGAGGATCGGCGGCACCGCGCCATGCGTCGCCAACCCGTTCAGCAGCGTTAAGTTTAGAGCCGAGGTCGGTAGGAGTGACGCTGTAGCCAAATGGCTTCATCTTTTCCGCGAGTGACTTGCCCGTAGCGCTATCTTCGATCAGCACGCCGCCGCGGCCGAAATAGAGGTTGGGTAACTTGATCGCCTCCTCCGCCGACAGTCCCCAATCGAGTACGCCGATCAGTGTCTTTGTGACGTGCATGATGATGCGCTTGCCCCCCGCCGAGCCGACCGCGAGGATGACTTTGTCGTCGGGGCCGTAAACGATGGTCGGCGACATGGAGGACAATGGGCGCTTGCCAGGTGCCACGCGGTTGGCGGCCGGTGCGCCATCGCGCGCGTTGACCGGGCTGTGATCGAAATCGGTGAGTTCGTTGTTGAGGAAATAGCCATTGGCGATCAGATGGCTGCCGAACACGCTTTCGATGGTCGAGGTATAGCTGGCGACATTGCCATATCTATCGGTGGCGACGAAGTGGGTGGTGCCGCTTTCCGTGACTGGGCCCGATCGGGTGCGCGCGGGCGCACCGGGGGGCGTGCCGGGGGTGTAGGCCACTGCCCCGCCGAAGGGAGAAATCGCTTGCGCGCGGCCCGCGAGATAGGCTTTGTCGAGCAGGCCCTTCACCGGCACGTCGACGAAATCGGCATCGCCGAGGTAGGTTTCGCGGTCGGCATAGGCGAGCTGCATCGCCTCCGCGAGCACGTGCCAACTCATCGGACTGTCCTTGCCCATCGCCTTCATGTCAAAGCCCTCGAGCATGCCAAGGATGCCGAACACCGTCGTCGCACCGGACGAGGGCGGACCCATGCCGCAAACCCGATAGACGCGGTAAGTGGTGCAGACCGCGTCACGCGGCTTGGCCTGATAGCTCGTAAGGTCCGCTGCGGTCAGCACCGCTGGATTGCGCGGGGCTTTGGCCACTGCGTCGCTGATCGCGCGGGCATTGGCCCCGGTGTAGAAGGCTGCGGGTCCCCGTTTGGCCACGTCGCGCAATAGCGCAGCATAGGCCGGGTTGCGGATGCGCGCGCCGACGGGAGCGGGTTTTCCGTCGATATAGTATAGCGAGCGCGCGGCGGGAAAATCCTTCCACAGCGGCTCGAAGCGGATCAGCCAGGTCTGCAACGCGGGCGTGACTTCAAACCCCTCGTCCGCGAGGCGGATAGCGGGCGCAAACAAATCGGCCCAAGCAAGCTTTCCCCATCGTTTGTGCGCCAGTTCTGCAAGGCGGAAGTTGCCGGGGACGCCCACCGAAAGCCCACCGGGCACGATGTCGATGAAGCCGCGCGGCTTACCGTCGGGGCTGAGGAATCGGTCGGGTGTTGCGGCGGCGGGAGCGGTTTCGCGACCGTCGATGGTGGCGATCTTGTTGGTGGCTGCGTCGTGATGGACTAGAAAACCACCGCCGCCGACGCCGCTGGACTGCGGTTCGACAAGGGTCAGAACCAGCATCATTGCAATGGCAGCATCGGTTGCGGTGCCGCCCTTGGTCAGGATTTCCTTGCCCGCCAGCGTGGCCCGCGGATCGGCGCTGCTGGTGACGCCCTGGGCGGTGGCGAATTGTGGGACGGCGAGCAGGACCGCCGCGACGAGCGCGAAGAGTTTCTTTGTCATCGTGTAACCTTGGCGCGCTGCGGCGGGCAGCGCAACCCCGTCAGCCATCGACCCCAACCGCATCGGCCACCCGCACGAAGCCATCGCGCCGGGCCAAGGCATTCAGCCCGCGCGCGATGCGGCCGGCCAGACCCGGCCCTTCAAACACCAATGCCGAATAAAGCTGCACCAGCGACGCGCCCGCGCGGATGCGTGTCCAGGCGTCGTCGGCGCTGGCGATGCCGCCAACACCGATCAGCGGAATCGCCCCGCCGCTGGCCCGGCGGAAATCGATCAGCCGCTGCTGCGCCAGATCGCGTAGGGGTGCGCCAGACAGGCCGCCGGTTTCCGCTGCCTGCGCGTCGGTGAGCGGCGGACGGGTGATTGTGGTGTTGCTGACGATCAGCGCATCCAGTTTGCGGTCGATGGCGACCGCAACAATATCGTCGATGTCTGCGGGCACGAGATCGGGTGCGACTTTCAGGAAAATGGGTTTGGGCACTGTTGCAGCCGCGCGGACCGCTTCAAGCAGGGCTTCGAGCGCGCCTTTATCCTGTAGCGCGCGCAGGCCCGGTGTGTTGGGCGAGGAGATATTGACGGTGATATAGTCGGCAAGCGGGGCCATCGCCGCCATGCCGCGCGCATAGTCAGCGATGCGATCCGCGCTGTCCTTGTTCGCGCCGATGTTGATGCCCAGCGGCACGGCGGGCGCGGTGCGGCGGAAGGCGGCGAGACGCCGGATCGCGGCATCCTGTCCGCCGTTGTTGAAGCCCAATCGGTTGATCACCGCCCGGTCTTTGGTCAGGCGGAAAACGCGCGGACGCGGGTTCCCGTCTTGCGGCAGCGGGGTGAGCGTACCGACCTCGACAAAGCCGAAGCCGAAGTGGGGCATGACGTGGGGCACGCGCGCATCCTTATCGAACCCGGGAGCGAGGCCGATGGGGTTCGGAAATGCGATGCCCGCCAGCGTCGTGGCCAAAGTTGGCGAAGTTGTCGCGCAGCGTGCACGCGGCAAGCGTTCGAGCGCTGTGATGGTCAGGCTGTGCGCGGCTTCGGCATCGCTGGCGTGGACCATGGGGCGGGCGAGCGCGAACATAGTATCGGCGAGCGTGGCGAGCAGCGTCATGGGCGGCCATTGCGCCAGCCAAGGGGCTATGGCAAGCCTGACGGCGACCGAAAGATGGAGAGATATATGTCGCCCCTGCGCCTGATCACCGTATCCACCCTGGCCCTGGCGCTCGCCGCCTGTGCGGCGCAGCAGCGCGCACCGGAGAGCGCCGCCCCTGCCCCCGCTGCACCAGCGCAAGGCATTGGACTCGCTGCCTTTTTCAACGCCTATGACGCAGCGCAACTGTCCATGTCGCCGCAGTCCAAATCCTATCGCGGGGTGCGCGACGATGATTATGGGCGATGGGATAGCATCGGCGACGAGGCCGAAGTGGCGCGCGAAAAATTGCTGCAGGCGACCGCGTCGGCCATGCGGACCAGCTTTGATCCTGCCGGCCTGTCGCCCGATGAGCAGCTGTCGGTCCAGCTGTTCGACGACATTGCCAAGCGGTCGGCATCGCTGTTCGCCTTTCGCAATCACGATTATATTTTTGACCAGATGAACGGCGCGCATAGCGGTCTGCCCGCGTTCCTGATCAACATCCACCGCGTGGCCAATGAGGCCGAGGCCGAGGCCTATATCAGCAGGCTCGGCGGGCTGGGGCCGCAGATCGACGCGCTGACCGCCGAGAGCGCCAAGCGCTTCGCCGCCGGCATCCAGCCGCCGAAATGGGTCTATCCCTATGTTATCAGCGACATCGACAATCTGTCGCGGTCGGGGCGCGACATGCAATTGTCGGGGCAGACTTTGCTCGACGATTTCCGCGGCAAGATCGCCAAGCTGGAAGTTACCGCCGAACGGCGGCAGGCGCTGAACATGGCCGCGGTAAAAGCGTGGAGCGAGAGCGCTGCGCCTGCCTATCGCCGCTTGCGCGCCGAGATGGAGCGGCAGATGGCCGCCGCGCCGACCGACGACGGGGTGTGGCGGCTGCCCGACGGGGCAAATTATTATCGCGCGTTGCTGGCGAGCTATACCACCACCGACATGACCGCGAGCCAGATCCACGATCTGGGGCTGTCCGAGGTGAAGCGCATCCACGGCGAGATGCGCGCGATTATGGCCAAGGTCGGGTTCAAGGGGACGTTGCAGGAATTTTTCACCTACGTCCGCACCGACCCCAAATTCTATCACACCAGCCGCGAGGATTATATCGCCGAGGCCGAAGCACGAATGGCGGCGATGCAGGCAAAGCTGCCCGAATATTTCGGCGTGCTGCCCAAATCGCCGCTGAGCATCAAGGCGGTCGAGGCGTTCCGCGAGAAATCGGCGGGCAAGGCCTTTTACCAGTCGCCCGCGCCCGATGGTTCGCGGCCCGGCGTGTATTACGTCAATCTCTATAATCTGCGCGACATGCCCAAAACCGAGCTGGAGGCGCTAGCCTATCATGAAGGCGTGCCGGGCCACCATTTGCAGCGCGCGGTGCAGACCGAACTGAAAGATGTGCCGCCGTTCCGCCGATTTGCCGGCTTCACCGCCTATACCGAAGGCTGGGGCCTTTATACCGAGGAACTGGGCAAGGACATGGGCTTTTACACCGATCCCTATAGCGATTTCGGACGGCTGGGGATGGAGCTGTGGCGCGCGTGCCGGCTGGTGGTCGATACCGGCATCCACGACAAGCGCTGGAGCCGCGAGAAGGCGATCCAGTATCTGAAGGACAACACGCCCAACCCCGAGGGCGATATTGTGAAGGCGATCGAGCGCTATATCGTTTATCCGGGGCAGGCGACGGCCTATACCGTCGGCAAGCTGAAAATCATGGAATTGCGGAAGCGCGCGATGGACAGGCTGGGCAAGAAATTCGATTGGCGCGGATTTCACGATGTGGTGCTGACCGGCGGGCCGATGCCGCTGGCGGTGCTCGACCGGCGCGTCGAGGCGTGGATCAAGGCGCAGGAATGACGGGATTTAGGGCTGCCGTGGCTCAATAATGGAGCGTCATTGCGAGCGTAGCGAAGCAATCCAGGGTTGTGACAAGCCCCTCTGGATTGCTTCGCTGCGCTCGCAATGACGACGGAAGCGACAGCATTAACCTCCCCCACCCCGTCCGCTTCAATTTGAAGCATTTCATCATGAAACGCGTTTCTGTCGTTTCTGTCCTATGGCGAATCAACCGGACCGTGACATTCGCCCGCTGCGACCCGGGGGGGACCAGACCGTTGGACGGTGTGGAACCTTCCACCCTCCAGCGCCCGGTGGGGGATTCCCCTGCCGGGTGCCTTTTTGCCTTTTCTTTGTTCGGCAGATGCTTATGGCTGTCGCCACGCTATGGGGCGTCGACGGGCAACGACGATGAGCGAACAACTGGGGCAACCCATCCGTTATTTTCTGCCGGACGCCGATCTGGCCGAGCTGATTTCGACCTTTTACATCGCAGACTTGCCAGTTGCGCATTTTGACGAGCTGGAGCGTGCCGACCGGCCGCAGTTCCGCCTGCGGCTGAACAACAGCCCGGGCGAATATCATTTCGCCAATGGACTGGTCTGCGAGGCGTGGGGCGCGACCATCATCGGCCCGACGACAGCGCCGGTGCGCGCGATCTGTCATGGTCCGGTGTATGTGTGCGGTATGGGATTTATGCCGGGCGGCTGGGCGACGCTGATGGGGCCGGAAGCCGACAAGTTTACCGATCGCGCGCTGCCCGCGCATGAACTGTTCGGCGATTGGATTTATGAAGTGGCGCAGGCGATTGCCGATGCGGATTGCGATTTGGTGCGGCTTGGCATGCTGCAGAAACTGGCACGCGAAATGATGCGCCGCGGCGATCCCGCGCCATTGTGGTTCACCCGCACGGTGGACCAGTGGCTGATGGCCAATCTGTCGCCACAAATCGAGGATCTGGTCGCCGCGACGGGCATGTCGGCGCGCTCGGTCGAGCGGATGACCAAGCGCTTTTACGGCGTGTCACCCAAGATTCTGGCGCGCAAATATCGCGCGCTGCGCGCGGCGTCGGCGCTGGCGCGCGGCGTGAAACTGGACGACGCGGCGCTGGCCGAGGCCTTTTACGACCAGTCGCACCTGATCCGCGAAGTTAAGCGCTTTGCCGGGGTGACGCCGGGACAGCTGGCGAAGCCCAGCGCCTATACCACCGCCACCACCGAGGGCCGTAACCGGCTGCGCGGCCAGGTGAGTCCGTTGATTACGGATACGTGACACCCACGGCATCGTCATGCTGAACTTGTTCGGCATTAAGGACTGCGCTTGCGGCCTGTTGTCCTGAAACAAGTTCAGGACGACGAGAGGTTGGCCTTTATCGCAGCGTCATGCTGAACTTGTTTCAGCATAACGAACCGCGACGGCGGCCCATAATCCTGAAACAAGGTGGCGTTTGTCTTATTGAGACAAGTTGTTCGATGTTCCCCGGCGTAAGCCGGGGTCCCATGGCGACACGGCGCAAGGCCGCTCTGGGCCCCGGCTTTCGCCGGGGAGCCGAAACTTGTTCGAAAGGGACAAATGCCAATCAAGTTCAGGACGACGACGGATCGGGAATGTTGCGCTTCACCTTGCACCCAGTCACCGCTTCGCCTATCTAATCGGATGAAATTGGTCTGATTGGCCAGTGAGTCGCAAAGCCAAGGAAAAACATGCGCCTGTCGCAGCTTGCCGATTATGCCGTGGTGCTGATGAGCGCCGCCGCCCGCCATTGCGGCGGGACCAAGGTTAATGCGGGGACGCTGGCCGAAGAAACCGGTGTTCCGTTGCCGACCGCGCAAAAACTGGTGAGCCTGCTGACGCGCGCGGGCCTGATGACATCGACCCGCGGCACCGGCGGCGGCATTCGGCTGGCGCGGCCCGCAGCGGCGATTTCGCTGGCTGACATTATCGAGGCGGTCGAAGGGCCGATTGCCATGACCGCCTGTGTCGACGAGGCGCGGCACGATTGCGCGCTGGAGGGCAATTGCCGCGTCCAGCCGCATTGGGGCGCAGTCAATGGCGCGGTGCGCGGGGCGCTGGGGGGCGTCAGTCTGGCGAGCCTGAGCGCAGGAGCGCATGTATGACCGACACCCCGATCAAAGACGCCGCCGCGCATGAGGCCGCCGCCAAGGTCGCCGATTATGAGCATGGCTGGGCCAGCGATATCGAGACCGACTTCGCGCCCAAGGGGCTGACCGAGGATACGGTCCGCTTCATTTCGGCCAAGAAGGACGAGCCCGAATGGATGCTCGACTGGCGGCTGAAAGCGTTCCGGATGTGGCAGACGATGACGCCGCCCGATTGGGCCAAGCTGAACGTGCCGCCAATCGATTATCAGGACGCCTATTATTATGCGGCGCCCAAGGCGAAACCCAAGCTGGGGTCGCTCGACGAGGTCGATCCCGAAATCCTGCGCGTTTATGAAAAGCTGGGCATTCCCATCGAGGAGCAGAAAGTGCTCGCGGGCGTCGAGGGCGCGCGCAAGGTGGCGGTCGATGCGGTGTTTGATTCGGTGTCGGTGGCGACCACATTCCGCGCCGAGCTGGAACGTGCTGGCGTGATTTTCCGCAGCATTTCGGAGGCGATCAAGGAATATCCCGATCTGGTCCGCAAATGGCTGGGCAAGGTCGTGCCGATGCACGACAATTATTTTGCCACGCTGAATTGCGCGGTCTTTTCGGACGGCACCTTTGTTTACATCCCCGAAGGCGTGCGCTGCCCGATGGAGCTGTCGACCTATTTCCGCATCAATGCCGAAAATACGGGGCAGTTCGAACGCACGTTGATCGTCGCCGACAAGGGCAGCTATGTCAGCTATCTCGAAGGCTGCACCGCGCCGATGCGCGATGAAAACCAGCTCCACGCCGCCGTGGTCGAACTGGTTGCCTTGGACGATGCCGAGATCAAATATTCGACGGTGCAAAACTGGTACCCCGGCAATGCCGAGGGGCTGGGCGGCATCTATAATTTCGTGACCAAACGTGCGCTGTGTCAGGGCGCGCGCAGCAAGGTGAGCTGGACGCAGGTCGAAACGGGCAGCGCGGTAACGTGGAAATATCCCAGCTGCGTGCTCAACGGCGATGACAGCGTCGGCGAATTTTATTCGGTCGCGGTGACCAACAATTACCAGCAGGCCGACACCGGCACCAAGATGATCCACAATGGCAAGCGCACGCGATCAACCATTGTGTCGAAGGGCATCAGCGCGGGGCGTTCGAACAATACGTACCGCGGGCTGGTGCGCGTGGCGCCCAATGCGGAGGGGGTACGCAATTTCACCCAGTGCGATTCGCTGTTGCTGGGGTCGGACTGCGGCGCGCACACGGTGCCCTATATCGAAGTGCGCAACCCGTCGGCGCAGATCGAGCATGAGGCGACGACAAGCAAGATCAGCGACGACCAGCTGTTTTACGCGATGCAACGCGGGCTGAACGCCGAGGAAGCCGTGGCGCTGATCGTCAACGGCTTTGCCAAGGAAGTGCTCCAGCAACTGCCGATGGAATTTGCGGTAGAGGCGCAGAAGTTGCTGGGGATTTCGTTGGAAGGGTCGGTTGGATGACCGGCGCCTTTGACAAAGGCTGGCGCAAAGAAGCCCCTCCCCTTCAGGGGAGGGGTTTGGGGTGGGGGCTGTCCAACGCCCAGATCGAATGGCTGCATGCCCGCGCCAAAGAAATGCGCCGCAATCCAACCGAACCGGAAAAACGGCTGTGGCGAAATCTGTCGAACAGCCGAGTCGACGGACTGAAGTTTCGTCGGCAGGAAGTGATTGGACCGTACATTGCCGATTTCATGTGCCCCGCGTGCGCGCTGATTGTCGAGGTCGATGGTGACACACATGATGCGGCCAAGGACCGGTTGCGCGACGATGAGTTGGCGCAGCACGGTTTCCTGGTGCTGCGCGTCACCAACTATGACGTGATGAGCAATGCCGAGGGTGTTGTTGAGGCTATCCGCCTTGCTGCATCGGGCCGTGGTTCACGCCACAATCCCCACCCCAACCCCTCCCCTGAAGGGGAGGGGCTTATGGGGATTTCGCTTGAGGGGAGCGTGGGGTGAACCTTTCACGCCGAACCAAAATCGCGCTGTTCGCAACACTCGCATTGATTGCAGGTCTGGCGGCGGTCTGGCCTGATCAAGAATACCTGCAAAATTGCGAAAATCTGAAAGCGCGGTTTGAGAAAGATACGTCAGACAAAGCGGTCGTAAAGCGATTGAACGACGAACGCTATGCTTGGGAAGCCAGTTACTAATGCTCGAAATCAATAACCTCCACGCCACCGTTGCCGACAAGCCGATCCTCAAGGGCCTCACGCTTTCTGTGGGCGCGGGCGAGATTCATGCGATTATGGGGCCCAATGGGGCGGGGAAATCGACGCTATCCTATGTGCTGGGCGGGCGGCCGGGGTATGAAGTGACCGAGGGTTCAGTGACCTTCACGCCCCCGCTCCGCGACGCAGGTCGGGGTCCAGTGGCGGATAGAGCGGAAGTTGCCGCGCTGGGCCCCGGCTTTCGCCGGGGAACCGAGGTGGACCTGCTCTCGCTCGACCCCCACGAACGCGCTGCCGCCGGGCTGTTTCTCGGTTTCCAATATCCCGTCGAAATCCCCGGCGTGTCCAACGTGCAATTTCTGCGTGAGGCGCTGAATGCGCAGCGCAAGGCGCGTGGGCAGGAGCCGCTGTCGGGCGGCGAATTCCTGAAAATCGCGCGCGCGCAGGCCGATGCGATGGGCATGGACATGGAAATGCTCAAGCGCCCGGTGAATGTCGGCTTTTCGGGCGGCGAAAAGAAGCGCAACGAGATGGTGCAGATGGGCATCATCGACCCCGCGCTCGCGATCCTCGACGAAACCGACAGCGGCCTCGACATCGACGCGCTGCGCGTGGTCGGCGACGGGATCAACCGCATCATGCGGCGTCCCGACAAGGCGGTGCTGCTGATCACCCATTACCAGCGCCTGCTCGATTATGTGCGGCCCGATTTTGTCCATGTGCTGGAAGCCGGGCGCATCACGCGGACCGGCGGGCCCGAACTGGCGCTGGAGCTGGAAGAGCATGGCTATGCCGGGATGACGGCATGATGTGGCTTGCCGCCCTGTTGCTGGTCCAGACGCCTGCACCCGAGGCCGAGGCGGTGTCGAATGACGACCCGGAAATTGTCGTGCTCGCCAAAAAGCTGAGCGAGGTGGGCCTCAAATTCCGCGCCGACCGCGTCGAGGGCAAGACCGTGCTGACCAGCTGCGAAATCACCAAGCCCAGCGGCGATGCCGAGATTGACGCCATCCCATGCCGCGTGACCGAGGCGTGCGTGGCGCTGCAGCACAAGGACAGCGACGATCTGATCGAGTGCGTCAAAAAACAGGGCCGAGCCGAAGTCCGCGCGCTGGTCGGTGAGCGGCGCAAGGAGCGTGAAGCGCTATGACCGCGCTGCCCACCCGCAGGCAAGAAGCCTGGCGCTATGCCGATGTGGATGCGCTGGCGGCGCTGTGGCCCCTGCCTGCGCCCGAAGCGGTGATCGTGCCGGCTGGCGGCAAGTTTGAACGCGCCATCGTGCAGGATGCGGGCGGGGTGGTGCAGATGCAGTTGAGCGTCGGCAGACAAGCGGCGGCGGCGCTTTATGTGCTGAACAGCGGCGGCGATTATGGGCGGGTCGAGCTGGACGTAACCTTGCACAAGGGCGCGGATTTCACGCTGGGCTGCGCGCAGATTGGCGGGGCCAAGCAGACGCTGGAAATCATCACCACCGTGACGCACGCCGAGCCGGGCGCGACGTCGCGCCAGACCGTGCGCTCGGTCGCAGGCGGGACGGCGAGCGTCACCTATCTGGGCAAGGTCGCGGTCGCGCGCGATGCGCAGCAAACCGACAGCGAGCAGGATGTTAAGGCCATGCTGCTCGAGCGCAGCGCGACCGCCAACGCCAAGCCCGAGCTCGAGATTTATGCCGACGATGTGAAATGCGCGCACGGTTGCGCCATAGGCGAGCTGGATGCCATGGCGCTTTATTACCTGCAATCGCGCGGGATCGCTCCGGCGGAGGCGAAGACGTTGCTGTTGCAAGCCTTTGTCGCGGGGGTGTTTGATGGCGCGGCGGAGGGCGAACGGTTGCAGGCACTGGCGCTGGCGAAGCTGGGAGAATTGGTGTGAGCACCCTGGCTGCCGTCCGAAATTCAACCCGTCTGCGCGACGACTTCCCCGGCCTGACCCCCGGCTGGCATTATCTCGATACCGCCGCGACGGCGCAGAAACCGCAGGCTGTGATCGACGCGGCGACCCGCGCCATGGGGGTCGATTATGCGACCGTCCACCGCGGCGTCTATGCGCGCTCAGCCAATATGACACTCGCCTATGAAGCCGCGCGGCGGCGGGTGGCGGCATTCATCGGCGGGCGCGACGAGGAAATCGTGTTCGTGCGCGGCGCGACCGAGGGCATCAACCTGATCGCGCAGACGCACCCGACCAAGGGGCGCGTGCTGCTGTCGATGCTGGAGCATCACAGCAACATCTTGCCGTGGCAGTTGGCAGGGTGGCAGGTCGACGTCTGTCCGTTGACCGCCGACGGGCGCATTGATCTGGACGCCGCCGCCGCAATGCTGACGCCCGCGCACAAGATGGTGGCTTTCGCGCATGTGTCGAACGTGCTGGGCAGCGTGCTGGATGTGGCGCGCGCGGCGGAGCTGGCGCATGGTGTCGGCGCCGAACTGCTGATCGACGGGTGCCAGGCGGTGCCGCGCTTGGGCATGGATGTCGCGGCGCTGGGGTGCGACCATTATGTGTTTTCGGGGCACAAGCTGTACGGCCCAACCGGCATCGGCGTGTTGTGGAGCCGCAAGCTGGCCGACCTGCCGCCGTGGCAGGGGGGCGGATCGATGATCGACCGGGTGACATTCGAGCGCACCACTTACGCCCCTGCCCCCACACGGTTCGAGGCCGGAACGCCCGCGATTGTCGAAGCGGTCGCGCTGCATGCCGCCGTCGATTATGTCGACGCGATCGGGCTGGACACCATCCACGCGCACGAGGCCCAGCTGGTCGCCGCGGCGCGGGAGGGGCTGCGCACGTTCAACAGCGTGACGATCTTCGGCCCTGTTGACAGCGCGGGCATCGTCAGTTTTGCGATGGCGGGGGTGCATCCGCACGACATCGCCACTATCTTGGA
>JANRIY010000034.1:0-240820 GCA_033764495.1 Sphingopyxis sp.
GAGCGCGAGGCGCAGCAGAAACAGGATGACGATGACCGCGACGATCAGGCCGATCAGCTGGAGTATCTTGTTCGTGTCCATCACCAGCTCTTCCGGTAATCATGGTTGGCCGACACCATTTCCTTTAGCGTCGTCGGCCCGCCCTCGGGCTCGCTGGTGTGGCGGTTCGGGTTTTGTGTCCCCGGCTTAGGCGTTTCGCCTGCCGCCAGCGCGTCAAGGATGCGGGTCATGCTGTCGTAGTCGAGGTCTTCATAATTATCGTCGTTGATCTGAACCATCGGCGCGTTGGCGCAATTGCCCATGCATTCGACCTCGGTCAGCGTGAACAGCCCGTCGGGTGTCGTCCTGCCCTTGGCCATGCCGCGATTCTTGCACGCCGCCATCACATCGTCCGACCCGCGCAGCAGGCACGGCGTGGTACCGCACACCTGCACATGGAACCGCCCGACGGGGGCGAGGTTGTACATGGTATAAAAGGTCGCGACCTCATAAGCGCGCATGAAGGGCATATCGAGCTGCGCCGCGACATACTCGATGACCGGGACGGGCAGCCAGCCCTGCGTGTTTGTTTCCGCGCCCACCTGGCGCTGGGCGAGGTCGAGCAGCGGCATCACCGCGCTGCGCTGCCGCCCCTCGGGGTAGCGCGCGATGATGGACGCGGCCTGCGCGGCATTCGCCTTGGTCCAGGCAAAATCGCCCCAGCGCGCGCGGACTTCGACTTCATCGGGGAAGGTGGGTGCGTCAGCCATGAGCAGAAGGCCTACGGTTAATCACAAAGCCAACGAATTGCGTGGCCACGCATGCTAAAGCAAAAATGCCAATAACTGGACCGGCGTATGCGCCAACTAGCATGCCAAGCGCTGGAGGAGCCAAGCCTGAGACAACAAGCCCAACTGTAACGACGCAAATCAGCAAGCTGATCGCCAGCGCCGCCCGAAAGATGGAAAGCGCCTTCACCGGTCACACTCCCCGAACACGATGTCGAGTGCGCCGATGATCGCGGTGGTGTCGGCGAGCATATGGCCCTTAGACATGAAATCCATCGCTTGCAGGTGCGAAAACGCCGTCGGGCGGATTTTGCAGCGATAGGGTTTGTTGGTGCCGTCGCTGACCAGATAGACGCCGAATTCGCCCTTGGGGCTCTCTGTCGCCACGTAAACTTCACCGGCGGGGACGTGGAAACCCTCGGTATACAGCTTGAAATGGTGGATCAGGCTTTCCATCGACTGCTTCATTTCGGCGCGCTTGGGCGGAACCACCTTGCGGTCGTCGCTGCACACCGGGCCTTCGGGCATTTGTTGCAGGCACTGCTTCATGATGCGGATCGATTGGCGCACTTCCTCGACGCGGACCATGAAACGGTCGTAGCAATCGCCGCGCGTGCCGACGGGAATGTCGAAGTCCATCTTCGCATAAACATCATAGGGCTGCGATTTGCGGAGGTCCCACGCTAGCCCCGCGCCGCGGATCATCGGCCCCGAAAAGCCCCACGCCAGCGCGTCTTCCTTGCTGACATAGGCGATATCGACATTGCGCTGTTTGAAGATGCGGTTGTCGAGCACCAGCGCCAGGCCGTCCTCAAACAGCCGCGGCAGCCGGTCATCGAGCCAGTCGCCAATGTCGGTAAGCAGCTTCAACGGCACATCCTGATGCACCCCGCCGGGGCGGAACCAGGCACAGTGCATGCGGGCACCCGAGGCACGCTCGAAGAAGCCCAGGCAATCCTCGCGCGCTTCATACAGCCACAGGCCAGGCGTCAGCGCGCCGACGTCGAGGATATGGTGTGCGATGTTGAGCAGATGGTTCGAAACGCGCGTCAGCTCGGCAAACAGCACGCGCAGATATTGCGCACGCAGCGGCACTTCGAGGTTCAGCAGCTTTTCGATGGCGAGCACATAGCTATGTTCCATCGCCAGCGGCGAGGCATAATCGAGCCGGTCGAAATAAGGGAGCGCCTGAAGATAGGTTTTATGCTCAATCAGCTTTTCGGTACCACGGTGGAGCAGGCCGATATGGGGGTCGAGCCGCTCGATAATCTCGCCGTCTAGTTCCATCACCAGCCGAAGCACGCCGTGCGCCGCCGGGTGCTGCGGGCCAAAATTGATGGTGTAGTTGGCAACCTCGCGGTCGCCAGGGGTATCGGCCGTATCGACCGGATAGCCCTCGAACATGTCGCTGCCATGGTGCTTGATGGTGGACGTTGGCGTGTCGGTCATGCCGCGCCTCCCTTCGGCTTGCGGGGCGCGCGTGGCTTAGCAGGGGCCTTGGTGGTCCCCTTGCTGGTTTTGGCAGCTGCCTTGTTCGCGGCCTTGCCCGCGCCGGTGTCGGCTGGCTTTTCGGTTACCTTGGGCGTTGGCGGCGGCGGTGCGGGTGGCGGCGTCGGCGCTTTTTCATCGCCGGGCAGCACATAGTCCGCACCCTCCCATGGCGACAGAAAATCAAACTGGCGGAAGTCCTGCGCCAGCTTCACCGGTTCGTAAACGACGCGCTTGGCCTCTTCCGAATAACGCATCTCGGTATAGCCAGTCAGCGGGAAATCCTTACGAAACGGATGCCCTTCAAAGCCATAATCGGTGAGGATGCGGCGCAAGTCGGTGTTACCGCTGAACAGCACGCCGTACATGTCGAACACCTCGCGCTCCAGCCAGCCCGCGACCGGCCAGATGCCGGTCACGCTGGGCACCGGTGTGGCTTCGCTGGCAGTGACGCGAACGCGCAGGCGGTGGTTATGCGTCACGCTGAGCAAATGATAGACGACCTCGAAGCGCTCGGGTCGGTCGGGATAATCAACCCCGGCGATCTCCATCAGTTGCTGATAATCCAGCCGGTCACGCAGCGCGATCATCACCCCATCGAGCGCGTCGCGCTTCACGGTGATGCTGTCTTCGTCATTGACAAAGACGTGTGCGAGCAAATCCTTGCCCAGCGCGCCCTTTAGCGCTTTAGCAAGGTCCTTGCGCGGGGCGATGGCAGGGGCGGCGTGGAGGATGCTCATTCCACAAACTCCAGCGAAGAAAGAAAGCGATCGGCTGCAGTGTCGGCCTCCTCACGCGTGCCAGGGAAATCTTCCAGAATGTCTGCTGTCAGCAAAATGATCCCGTATCGCCCGGCCTCAACCACAACAACCTTGCTGCGGCGATCCGCTTTTTCGATGGTGTTGGTAATCGCTCGGCGCCCTTTGAAGGTCGTCTCGGGAATGCCCTTGTTCACACCTTGCTGCACAAAGGCCGTGAACATGTCTGGCGCCCCCCTAAGGAGGTCATCCGGGGGCGTTGCATCATCCGGCAAAGCAGAGAAACCAACCAAGGTGGCACTGAAACCAGCAGCGGCCTTCATGCAAGAGCGAGTATTGCTGGCCGGAAATTTCGCTCTGGACATGGCTAGCAATTGGCCGAAGGCGTCGGCCTGCTTCCCATTACACGGAATTTCAACCGAAAATCCGCCCACCCGCGGTTCAAACCGCTGCCAGGCCCACTGCGCCGGCGGCGCGTCGCAGCCATCGCCATGAAGTGCGCAAAGAGGCTTGGAATCGACCTTGGCAGGCGCAGATTCCTGCGCAGAAGCAGACGCACAAACAGCGCCGATCGCAGTCAGCGCTAAAGATATGACAAGCCCTGCGCGCATTACCGCTCCACCGTCCCGACGCGGCGGATTTTGCGCTGGAGCTGCATGATGCCATAAAGCAACGCTTCGGCGGTCGGCGGACACCCCGGGACATAAATGTCGACCGGAACGATACGGTCGCAGCCGCGCACCACCGAATAGCTGTAATGATAATAGCCGCCGCCATTGGCGCAGCTGCCCATCGAAATCACATATTTGGGGTTCGACATTTGATCGTACACGCGGCGCAGCGCCGGGGCCATCTTGTTGCACAGCGTACCCGCAACGATCATCACGTCCGACTGGCGCGGGCTGGCGCGGGGCGCGATGCCGAAGCGTTCAAAATCATAACGCGGCATATAGCCGTGGATCATCTCGACCGCGCAGCAGGCCAGGCCGAAGGTCATGGGCCACAAGCTGCCCGTTCGCGCCCAGGTGGTCAGGTCCTCGACCGACGTGACCAGAAAGCCCTTGTCGCCAATCTCGGCGGTCAGGTCGTTGAAGAAGGCCGGATCGGGCTGGGTGCCGGGCGCAAGAGTGGTTGAATTGCTCATTCCCAATCCAGCGCTCCCTTTTTCCATGCATAGACCAGGCCCAGACCCAGTTCGGCCAGGAACACCATCATCGTGACCCAGCCGGCCCAGCCGATTTCCTCAAGGCTGACCGCCCAGGGAAACAAATAAGCCGCCTCCAGGTCGAAGATGATGAACAAAATTGCGACCAGATAGAATCGCACATCAAACTGGCTGCGTGCATCCTCAAATGCCGGAAAGCCGCATTCATACTCAGTCAGCTTGGCAGGGTCGGGTTCATGCGCCCCGGTCAAACGCGATACTGCCATCGGCAGGAAGACGAACAGGCACGAAATCCCGAGCGCGACCCCCAAAAACAGGAGGATGGGGAGATATTGCAAAAGGTCGGGCATTTCCGGCTCTTTTTCTAGTTGGCTGGCGAGTCCGGTGGACCCGGTCAATGGGCGCTTTAGGCGACGCAGCACAGGGTCGCAAGCCGATGAATCGGGGAATTTTGCTTGGCAAGCGTGATCGCCGCTTGCCATGCGGTATCGCGCCGTCAATGATGAGAAAGCAGGCTAGACATAGCGTTTGGGGGAGAATGGTTGATGCGCAATTTCGCTTTCATGGCAGTTCTGGCGGCAGCCATGCCGGCCTACGCTGTCCCCGCACACGCCGAACTGGTTGGCGCGGGTCGCGCTTCGGTGATTGCCGACATCGTCAAGGCGCAAGGGATGAAGGCCGACATCAAGCAGACCACGGGTGAGCCCGACTATATTGAGAGCAGCCATGAGGGGCTGAAATACCTGATCCTCTTTATGAATTGCGATGACAGTCAGCGCAACTGCAAGACCATCCAGTTCTACATGGGTTATAATGATGCGAAGGACACGACACTCGACGAATTGAACGTGTGGAACCGCGAGAAGCGCTTCGCACGCGCCTATCGCGATGACGAAGGCGACCCGGTACTGGAAATGGATCTCGATCTCGATTTCAATGGCATCCCGCGCGAAAATGTCGGCGAGGCACTAAACACGTGGAAGGCATTGATGGAGGCGTTCCAAACGCACATCCATGGTGACGAGAGCAGCGCCACCAAATCCAGCAGCAGCTAGGCTCCCCGCAGTGCGCCCGCGACCAGCTTCTGCAGCTTGCTGTGGACCGCCGCGCTGCCGGCGAGGTATTCGCTGCGCTCAATCGCCCTCTCGCCGCCACGAAAATCGCTGACGAAGCCGCCGGCCTCACGCACTAGCAACATGCCGGCGGCGACGTCCCAAATCGCAAGGTCGCTCTCCCAGAAACCGTCGAAACGTCCCGCCGCAACCCAGGCGAGATCAAGGCTAGCTGCTCCGAAACGGCGGATACCTGCAACTTCCGGAGCAACGGCCCCAAAAATCCGGCTCCACTGGGCAAAATCGCCATGGCCCATATATGGAATGCCGGTGGCAACCAGACATTCGTTCAACTGCCGACGCGCGCCAACGCGCAGCCGCCGATCGTGCAGCCAGGCGCCACGCCCGCGCTCGGCCCAATAGCTTTCATCGGTCACGGGCTGATAGACCAGCGCCGCAGTCACGTCGCCCCAGCCGCCGCCCGGCTTGGGTTCCTGCACCGCAATGGAAATGGCAAAATGCGGGATGGCGTGGAGGAAGTTGGACGTGCCGTCGAGCGGATCGACAATGAAGCGCGGCTTGCCCGGCTCCCCTTCAATCACCCCAGCTTCTTCCATCACGAAGCCCCAGCCGGGGCGCGCGTAAGTGAGTTCGTCGTAAAGCGTGCGTTCGGCGGCCTGATCGGCCTTGGACACGAAATCTGCGGGCCCCTTTTGCGACACCTGCAAATGTTCGATCTCGCCGAAATCGCGGCGCAGCTTCGTGCCGGCCTTCCGCGCGGCGCGCTCCATGACGGTGATGATGCCGGAAACGGCCATGAGTCAGCCTTAATCCGCTCGCCGCACATATTCGCGGTCATAGACGTTGACCACAATGCGGGTGCCACTGGTAATATGCGGCGGAACCATGACGCGCACGCCATTGTCGAGCAGCGCGGGCTTGTAGGACGATGACGCGGTCTGACCTTTCACCACAGCATCGGCCTCGACAATCGTGGCTTCGACCTGTTCGGGCAGCTCAACTGAAATGGGGCGTTCTTCCCACAGTTCCAGCACCACATCCATGCCATCCTGCAGGAATTCGGCAGCTTCCCCGACAATGTCGGTGGCAATGGTGATCTGCTCGTACGTATCCTTGTCCATAAAGACCAGATCGTTGCCTTCGGCGTACAGATACTGGAAATCCTTGGTATCGAGACGGACTTTCTCGACCGTGTCGGCGCTACGAAAGCGCACGTTGGTTTTGCGCCCATCGATCAGATTCTTCATCTCGACCTGCATATAGGCGCCGCCCTTGCCCGGCTGGGTGTGCTGAATTTTGGCGACCTTCCAGATACCGCCCTCATACTCAAGGATATTGCCGGGACGGATTTCAACGCCGCTGATTTTCATGTGTGCACACTCGTCTGAATAAGGAAGAAAGAGCATGGAGGCGTCGCATGCCCGCGCGCTCCGTGGCGCTGGCCCCTAGCCTCGCACTCGCAAAAGCGCAAGCGCTGGCGATTTTGGCGACTTTATCCTATGGCGATTGGACCGTCGCCAGATACAAGGGTGGTTATGGAAACGGCTCACCTGAAGAAACCGCAATGTCCGCCGCCGGCAGCAGGGCTATTTGGCCGGACCGAGGAAAAGGCGTCAGCCGCGCACCGCGGCGAGCAGCTCGCGCACAGCGACGTCCGGCCCGGCATCATGGGCCCAGACAGCGCCGGAAACAGCGAGAAAGTCGGCTCCTGCATTAGCTAGCGCGCGCGCATTGGCGGCCGTGATCCCGCCTATGGCAACGCAAGGCAACTCGAATAGCCCTTGCCACCAAGTCAAAATCTCAGGCTCGGCAACATGATCGACATGCTTGGTTGTTGTCGGGAAAAAGGCTCCGAACGCGACATAGTTGGCCCCTGCCTCACCGGCCTCCATGGCCAAATGGCGGCTGTTGTGACAGGTAACGCCGATCTGGGCGTCGGGCCCGAGCACGCGCCGCGCCTCGCCGGGCTCGCCATCGCCCTGGCCAAGATGAACGCCGTCTGCCCCAAGACGCTTGGCCAGCGCAATGCTATCATTGACGATGAACGCCACGTCATGGTCAGCGCAAATTGACTGCAACGGTTCAGCAAGCCTTGCAGCTTCATGTTGGTCTAGGCCCTTGACGCGAAACTGGAATGCGGCGACCGGCGCGGCCCCAAGCGCGCTGCGCAGCTGGTCAGGAAAGCTGCCGCCCGTTTCGAGCGGGGATACCAGATAAAGTTGGCAATCGGGACGCGGCATGATGGCCAACTATGCCACCGATGCGGCGTAAATGTCATCAACGGCGACACCCAAAGCCGCGTCAAATTCGGCATCGCTCATTTGCGCCCGCAAATCTTCCAGCAGCGCACGGCTGAAGCTGGCGATGACGCCTTGGTTTTTGGCAAGTGCGGCGCAAGCCTCGGGCCGGTTATAGCCGCCAGACAGCGCGACCACCCGCAGCACCGCAGGATGCGCCACCAGCTCGTCGAAATGGCCCGGGACGACCGGCAATGACAGCTTCAGCATCACCTTCACCGTATTCGGCAAGGCATTCACCTGTTTCAGGATTTCTTCGCGCAGCATCGTGTCACACAGTGCGCGCGTCGCGCTTTTGATGTTCACCTCTGGCTCGATGATCGGCATCATTCCATGCGCCATTACCTGCTGTGCGACGGCAAATTGCTGTGCGACCACCGCTGCGATTCCAGCGCTGTTGGCCGAATGGATAACCGAACGCTCTTTGGTGCCGAAAACGCCGAGTGCTTTCGCTTTGGTCAGCAACGCGTCGAGGTCGGGCATAGGCTTGAGCAGCTGGACGCCATCAGCCTCGTCTTCCAACCCCTTATCGATCTTGATGAAAGGGACTACGCCCTTGGCGATCAACGCCGCCGGAACGCTTTGCCCATCGACCATGCCGTCCAACGTGCGTTCGAACAGGATTGCGCCAATGACCTTGTCGCCATTGAAGGCTGGCGAGCGAATGATACGGCAGCGCATCTCGTGGATGAGATCATACATGCCTGCCTCATCCGACCAGGCATCCTCACCGATGCCATATCCCTTCAGCGCCTTCGGCGTTGAACCGCCAGATTGGTCAAGCGCGGCTATAAAGCCCTTTCCGTCAGCGATTTTGGCAGTCATTTCGGCGATATTCATGGGGACCCCTGTTGCGGTGCATACGTATGCTGACCGCGCCATAACCGGCACGAAATGGCGGCGCAACCAGCGTTAATAACGAAAATCAGGACGCCGTTTCGAGCGCGATGACGCCGGGCAGCGGCTTGCCTTCCATCCATTCGAGGAAGGCGCCCCCTGCGGTAGAAACGAAGCTGAAATCGCCCGCTGCGCGTGCATGATTGAGTGCGGCGACCGTGTCGCCTCCCCCAGCCACCGAAACCAATGATCCATCGCGGGTGAGCGCGGCGGCGGTGCGCGCAAGCGCGACGGTGGCGGTGTCGAACGGCGGCAGTTCAAATGCGCCCAGAGGGCCGTTCCAGACCAGGGTGCGACAGATTTTGAGCACATCGGCGAGCGCCTCTACGGCGGCGGGGCCAATGTCGAGGATCATTTCATCTTCACCAACTTCGTGCACATTGCAGGTGCGCAGGCTGAGAGGATTGGCGGCGAATTCGCGTGCCACCATGACGTCATAGGGCAAATGGATGGTGCAGCCCGCCGTATCAGCGGCATCAAAGATTGCCTCGGCAGTCGGGATTAAATCATGTTCGCACAGGGACTTACCGACATTTATTCCGCGCGCTGCGAGGAAAGTGTTGGCCATCCCGCCGCCGATAATCAGATGGTCGACCTTACCCACCAAATTGGTGAGTACATCAATCTTGCTCGACACTTTGGCACCGCCGACCACGGCGGCTACCGGGTGCGCCGGATTGCCGAGCGCGGCGTCGAGTGCCTTGAGTTCGGCCTCCATCGCGCGGCCCGCAAAGCTGGGCAGATGGTGCGTGATGCCCTCGGTCGAGCCATGCGCGCGATGCGCGGCAGAAAAGGCGTCGTTGACATAAAGATCGCCAATTTCCGCAAGCGCGGCGGCAAAGGCAGGATCATTCTTTTCCTCGCCGGGGTGGAACCGGGTGTTTTCCAGCACCGCGACATCGCCCGGCGCGAGCACCATCAGCCCCGCCTTGGCCCCCTCGCCCACGCAGTCGGAGATGAACATCACCCCGCGCCCGAGCACGTCGGCCAGCGCATCGATGACCAGCGACAGCGATTGGGTGGGGTTTTTCGCGCCCTTGGGCCGCCCGAAATGCGCCAGCAGTAGAACAATCGCGCCGCGATCGGCCAATTCGCTGATGGTCGGCACCGCGGCGGACAGCCGCGTCGTGTCTGTAACCGCGCCGTCCGCCATCGGCACATTAAGATCGACACGGACCAGCACGTGCCTGCCCGTGACATCGCCCATATCGTCCAATGTTTTGAAGCGCGTCATTGCCATCACTCCTGAAGTGTGGGTCAGAGCAGCTTGCCCATCGCTCCTGCGGTATCAACCATGCGGTTCGAAAAGCCCCATTCATTGTCGTACCAGCTCAGCACGCGCACCAGCTTGCCATCGATGACGCTGGTTTCCAGGCTGTCGATGGTCGAGCTGGCCGGGCAATGGTTGTAATCGATCGACACCAAAGGTTCGTCCGAATAAGCAAGAACGCCCTTAAGCGCGCCTTCGGAGGCAGCCTTGAGCAGCGCGTTAATCTCGTCCTTCGTGGTGTCGCGCTTGGGCTGGAAGGTGAGGTCGACCACCGACACATTGGGCGTCGGCACGCGGATCGCCGAGCCGTCGAGTTTGCCCTTTAGCTCGGGCAGCACTTCGCCCACTGCGCGGGCAGCGCCGGTGGTGGTCGGGATCATCGACATAGCAGCGGCGCGCGCGCGACGCGGGTCGTCGTGGATCTGGTCGAGGATTTTCTGATCGTTGGTGTAGGCGTGAACCGTGGTCATCAGCCCGCGTTCGATGCCGACACTGTCATTCAGCACTTTGGCAAAAGGCGCGAGGCAATTGGTGGTGCATGACGCGTTCGACACAATGACATGATCGGCCGACAGCTTGTCATGATTGACGCCAAACACGACCGTCAAATCAACATTCTTGCCCGGTGCTGAAATCAGCACGCGCTTGGCCCCGGCAGCGAGATGCTTTTCGCAACTTGCGCGGTCGGTGAAGAACCCGGTGCATTCCAGCGCAATATCCACGCCATTGGCGGCATGCGGCAGGTTGGCGGGATCGCGCTCAGCGGTCACCTTGACACGCTTGCCGTTGATGACGAGGTCGTCGCCGTCGACATCGACCGTGCCCGCAAAAGCGCCGTGCACCGAATCGCGCTTGAAGAGCATCGCGTTGGCCTTCGCCGAGGCGAGATCGTTGATCGACACCAGTTCGAGATCATGGTCACTGCGCTCGAGAATGGCGCGCGCCACGTTGCGGCCAATGCGCCCGAAACCGTTGATGGCAACCTTGATAGCCATAGCGAAAAACTCCTGCTTCTTGTTTGTCTTAGCCGAGGGCGGCGAGAATTTGCGGGGTGATTTTGGCCTCGGTAAGGCCAAAATGATCATATAGCGCATCAATGGGGGCAGATGCACCGAAACCGTCAATGCCAAAGCGCAAGCCGCCGCGCCCGGTGTAGCGTTCCCAGCCAAATGTCGTTCCGGCCTCGATTGAAACCCGCACGGTGGGATCGCCGCCGTCACCCAAAACATCAGCCTGATAGGCGGCGGGTTGTTCGTCGAACAGCTCGGTCGAAACCATCGACACAACATCGGCACCGACACTTTGCGCTTCCAAAGATTTGGCAACGTCAAGCGCCAGCGACACTTCCGAGCCCGTGGCGATCAGCACGACGCGGCGGGCATTTTCGGCAGCTTTCAAACGATATCCGCCCTTGGCCGAGCGATTCTCGGCGATATCGGTGCGCAGCGGCGGCAGATTCTGCCGCGTTAGCGCCAGCAAGCTGGGTCGATCGGTTTCCGCCAGCGCCAGCGCCCAGCATTCGGCGGTTTCCACCGCGTCGGCGGGGCGCATCACCAGCAAGTTGGGCATGGCGCGCAGCGATTGCAGATGCTCGATGGGCTGGTGCGTTGGTCCGTCCTCGCCCAGCCCGATGCTGTCGTGCGTCATGACATAGACAACGCGCTGCTGTTGAAGCGCCGACAGGCGGATCGCGGCGCGGCAGTAATCGGCGAAGACCAGAAAAGTGCCGCCATAGGGGATGATCCCGCCGTGCAGCGCCATCCCGTTCATCGCCGCCGCCATGCCGAATTCGCGGATGCCGTAGTAAATGTATCGCCCGCCATAATTGCCTTTGGTGAGCGGGCCGGTCGCGGCGGTTTTGGTGTTGTTCGAGCCGGTGAGGTCGGCGCTGCCGCCGATCATCATGGGGATATCCGCGGTCAGGGCAGTGAGCGCATTTTCGGACGCTTTGCGGGTTGCCACAACGGGCGGTTTGTCCGCCAGCGACTGAAGATAATCGGCGAAGGCGGCGCCGGGCTTTGCCTGTCCCGAAAGGCGCGCAGTCAATTCGGCACCCTTGGCGTTGACGGCCATGCGAGCCTGCCAGGCCTTGTTGGCTTCGGCCCCGCGCGCGCCAAAGGAGCGCCACGTGGCCGCGATGTCAGCCGGAATTTCGAACGGGCCCGCAGTCCAGCCCAGCGCTTCGCGCGTCGCCGCGACTTCGTCCGCGCCCAGTGGCGAGCCGTGCGTCGCCGACGTCCCCTGCTTGTTGGGCGCGCCATAACCGATCAACGTGCGGCAGGCGACCAGCGACGGGCGCGGATCGGCGACGGCCGCAGCCAGCGCGCGGGCAATATCGGCTTCGTCGTGGCCGTCGCAGCTTGTCACATGCCAGCCGGTGGCAGCATAACGGGCCTTTACATCTTCGCTGGTCGACAGATCGGTGCTGCCGTCGATGGTAATGCGATTGTCGTCCCACAGGACGATCAGCCGCCCCAGCCCCAGATGCCCGGCCAGACCGATAGCTTCGTGGTTGATGCCTTCCATCAGGCAGCCATCGCCGGCAATCACCCAGGTGCGGTGATCGACCAGTTCATCGCCGAAATGGGCGTTGAGGTGACGTTCGGCGATCGCCATGCCGACGGCGGTGGCAATCCCCTGCCCCAACGGACCGGTCGTCGTTTCAACGCCTTCTAGCTCGAAATTTTCGGGATGCCCCGCGCAGGGGCTATGCAGTTGGCGGAAATTGCGAATGTCTTCGATGGTCGGGCGGGCGTAGCCTGCGAGGTGCAGGGTCGCATAAGCCAGCATCGAGCCATGGCCGGCCGATAGCACGAAGCGGTCGCGGTCAGGCCATTTGGGGTCGGCCGCGTCGAATTTCAGGAAATCGCGGTAGAGGACGGTCGCCACATCGGCCATGCCCATCGGCATGCCCGGGTGGCCGCTGTTCGCCGCCTGCACCGCGTCCATCGCCAGTGCGCGAATGGCATTCGCCAGCGAACGGTCGGCGAGCGTCATGGAACCTCCATTTTTGGCCGGGTGCGGGTAAAGCAGTGACCCCGCCGCGATGCACCGCCCCATTGCGACACTGCCCCGCAGAGTCAACCGCCCGCATCGGAAAAATAGACGGCGCTGCACAATTGCCGATGGCCATCGGCGCTGCTATTCGCAAGGCCATGGAACTTGACGCAGCCAGCCTGGCCATCGGGCGTATCGAACGGGCGCTGTCCCGCCTGGAGCGGGCGAATCTGCCCTCTGGCAATGGGCCGCGCCAGGGCGATTTGCTGGCTCCACCCGCCCCGCCGGCCAACGATGCGCTGCGCAGCGAGGTTCGCGCTGTCATCGCCGAGCTCGACAAATTGATTGCGGAGGCGGGCCGTGGCTGATGTGCGCTTGACCATCTGCGGTCGCCAATATGACGTGAATTGCGCCGACGGACAGGAAGCGCAGCTGGAAAAGCTGGCTGCACTGGTGGACGAAAAGGCGCGCAGCGTCGGCGGCGGCACCGAGACACGGCAGTTGCTTTATGCCGCACTGATGCTGGCAGATGACGCTTTCGAGGCGCGCGCCAAATCAGGCGAGACCATAGCGGCAGCGCTGCGCAGCGAGGCTGATGCGGCCAAAGCGGCCGAGGCGGCGGCCCGCGAGGCATTGCAACTGGCCGAGGCGCGGATCAAATTGCTAGAGAGCAGTGCGACGGGGGCCACCGGCGCATCCGCGCCTGCCACGCGCGCGCTGGAACAAATTGCCGACCGGATTGAAGCGCTCGCCGCCAAGCTGGTTCCGTAGATTCGGGACCCTGGGGGTTGAGCATCGGCGCCGCCGCGCCTACATAGGCTCTGGCGGGTACTGCCCTGCACGAGCCTTTGCGAAAATCCCTGAGGCGATACATCATCCAAGGGGGCTGTCCCTGCCCGGACCCTGGTCCGACGCACATGGTTCCCACCTGACGTTACTGGCGTCAGAGGATCTTCGGGCAAACGACACTGGCGGTCCCGCCAACCTGTTGCAGGCTAAGGTCAGGACCCATGAAATGCCCGTTCGAGGTTTGAGGCCATTTTTCTCAGTGCGCGGCGGCGGGGCACAGGAATATGTCGATATTTCCAGCCCTGCCAACGAAGCAATGGGCAAAATGGGTCACATCTGCAGGACGCCAAAATGGCCGACCGAATCGCCGCGCTGAAGGCTGAATTGCGCGCCAAATTGCGTTTCCGGCGCGATCAATATGTCCGGAACCTGCCCGATCTGGTCCACGCCATCGCCTTTCGTGCGCCGCCGTCACCACTCCGAACCGTCCTCACATCAGCGCGCTGCGTTGGCGGTTATGTTGCCGCGAGCAGCGAGGTGACGGTAGAAGCGCTGCTCACATCGGCATGTGACGCTGGTATTTCGGCAGCGCTGCCCTATTTTGCCGGACGCCATGACCGGATGGTATTCGCGGCCTGGCAGCCAGGCGACGCCATCGTGCCCGGGCCATGGCGGGTCGGGCAACCTGCCAATTGCCAATCGGTTGTGTTCCCCGACTTGCTGTTTTGCCCGCTGTTGGGCTTTGACCGTGCGGGCGGGCGCATCGGCCAAGGCGGCGGTCATTATGACCGCTATTTTGCTGATTACCCCGATGCACTGCGCATTGGCGTGGGCTGGTCGGTGCAGGAGGTTGACGCCATTCCGCTGGAGCCCCACGATCTTGCGCTTGACGCTGTGCTGACCGAACAGGAATGGATTGTGACCGGAGACCGGCTGTGATTGTAAACCCGCCGCCTGAGCCCAGCTGGCGCAAGCCCGCTGGCATGGCGCTGATCCTGCTCCTTATTGCGCTATGGGCAGGGCTGGTGCTGGCGGCATCGCCGCTGATCGGCACCTGGCCGATTGCCGTGCAGTCGGGCGTCTATCTGATCGCCGGAATTGTCTGGATTTTTCCGCTGCGCCCATTGCTCCTATGGATGGAGACCGGGAAATGGCGCGAACCCTGAACCAGTTCATCCAAGCGCGGGGCCATTCTTCCGAAGCGGAGAATGGCGCGAGTGACGGGGCTCGAACCCGCGACCTCCGGCGTGACAGGCCGGCACTCTAACCAACTGAGCTACACCCGCGTGTGCTTGGGAGCAGCGCCATTATTGCGGGGCAGCCACCCTGTCAACCGCTGTTGCCTGTGCCCCACAAAAAATCAGCGCGGGGACGGCGGGTCGTCGTCGGGGTCGTGGGTCAGCGTGCCACGTTCAAACAGGAACCCCGCCAGATCGGGGGTGCCGGTGGTCGCCAAAACCGTCTGGAAAATCAGCAACAAGGGCACTGCAAGCAGCGCACCGGGCGCGCCCCACACCCAGCCCCAGAAGCTCAAAGACACCAAGATCAGCAGCGGATTGATGGTCAACCGACGCCCCAGCACCAATGGGGTCAATATATTCGCCTCCACCAGATGCGCGATAATGAAAATCAGCGCTGGCATCAGCGCCCATAAGATAACATCGAACGTCATCAGCCCGCCCAGGCCCAGCAGGAATGCGGCTACGATCGGCCCCAGATAGGGAATGTAATTGCACAGCGCGACCAGCCCGCCCCACATCAGCGGCGATGGCATGCCGATGGCCCACAGCAAGATGGCGACCAGTACGCCCAACATCACGTTGATCAGCGTGATCGTGCCCAGATAATCGGCAGTGGCATCGACCACATTCTGGATCAGCCGCGCCGTGCGCAGCGCGCCGTCAAAACTGCCCCGGCGGCGGATCGTGCCGCGCCGCAGCCGCGTCCAGCTGCTCAAGAAAAAGAACACGACCAGCAGGGCGAAAAACAGCTGGATCGCCGCAGCCGGGGCGGAGGAAATGAAGTAATCAACGACCGAGGTCGGCGCCTGCGCCGCCATGGCCTGTGCCGTCGCCTCGGTACCGGATGCTACGGATTGCAAAGTTCGGTCAACAAAATGCTGAAATGATTTATAAAAATCAATAAGCGGTGCAATATTTGCCTGAATTCTGGGCAATGCATCGGGTAGCCGGGCGAACCAGCCGGCGGCGGGCAATATGACGATTGCCAGCGCCGCATTCACGATCATCACGAAGCCGAGCAGCGAAACCAGCGCCGCCATCATCGATGGCAGGCCGCGTCGCTCGAGCCATTCGAGCACCGGCACCAAGGCAATTGCGGTGACCACAGCGGCGGTCAGCGGAAGAAAAAATTCCGCACCGGCCTTTAAAGCAAAGGGCATAAGCAAGCAAAAACCGCCGCCCAATATCAATGTAAGCGCCGCCAGCAGGCGATCGCGGCGCAAATCGTCCTGCGCGATGCGCGCAAGGGTGCGCTGCGCGGCGAGGGCATCCTCGTCGGCCGCGGGTCCGTCCCCCTGCGCTGCCCCAACCTGTTTCATAGCCGTCAATACCCTGAAAACCATCCCGGTTTATTCAAAACCCCGCCCAGATACTAGCACCAAAACGGAGCGACCGGAGCGCGCCTCGCCGAACAACCTTATCGGCGGAATTCGTGCCTTTTGCAGCGGCGCGTTAACCGGAAATTATCCTATTTTTGCCATTTCAGTTCCGAATTGGACCAGAATTCAGGAATTTTTGATGCAACGTCAGTCTTCAAGGCTCGCCGTCTCGCGCGCTTGCCGTTGGGCAATGTTGAGCGGTGCAGCATTCGCCGCAATCTCCAGCCAGTCCGCATTGGCAGCGGGAACACGCGCCGGAACGACCATCAGCAACACGGCAACAGCAACGTACGATGCTGGCGGCGGTCCGCAAAACATCAATTCGAATACGGTCGATCTGCTGGTCGATGAATTGCTGAACGTCACCGTTGCATCGAACAACCCTTCCGACGTCCCCACCACGCCCGGCGCAACCAGTCAGGTGCTGAGCTTTACCGTTACCAATACCGGCAACGGTGTGGAAAGCTTTGGGTTGACCCCGATCGCCAACGGCGGCGGCGATGATTATGATCCCTCGGTGACGTCGATCGTAATCGACAATGGCAACGGAATTTATGAGCCCGCCATCGATACGGTCTATGTCGCCGGGACCAATGACCCGGCGCTGCAGCCCGACGCATCGGTGACGATTTTCGTTATCAATTCCACTCCCGGAACCGTGACCGATGGCGACCGCGGCATTGTCGCGCTGACCGCGGCGGCCCGCACCGGCACCGGCGCGCCCGGCACCTCTTTCGCCGGACAAGGCGAAGGCGGCGGCGACGCGGTCGTTGGAGCAACCGGCGCGCAGGGTCAGGACGATGGGGCCTTTGTCGTGGCGGCCGCAACGGTGGCCCTGACCAAAGCAGCGGCGATCAGCGATCCACTGGGCGGCAGCGAGCCCATTCCGGGCGCAACCATCACCTATACCATCACCGCCACCATCACCGGTTCGGGTAGCGTCAACGGCCTGGCCATCACCGATGCTGTTCCGAGCAATACGACCTACGTACCCGGCTCTATCACTTTGGGCGGCGTGGCCCAGACCGACGCGGTTGACGCCGATGCCAGCAGCTTTGGCAGCAACCAGGTCACCGTCACGCTCGGGACGGTCAGCGGCGGAAACACCCGGGTCGTCACCTTTCAAGCCACCATCAACTGAGGATGCAGATGATGCGCCTGTTTCTGCTTGCTATTCTGGGCCTGGTGGCGGCTCCGGCCGCCGCCAACCCGGTCGCCCTGTCAAACAGTGTATTTGTCGAGCGCGTCTCGACCGACGCCAATGGCAACCGCAAGGTCGTTCTGGAAGAACCCAAAGTGGTGACCCCCGGCGACCGACTGGTGTTCGTGCTGAATTACCGCAACGCGAGCGCCAAACCGGCCGAAAAATTTGTTGTGACCAATCCGATGCCCGCTGCGGTGCAATATGCCGAGGCAGGCGATGGCAATGCTGTCGTCTCAGTCGACGGCGGCAAGAACTGGGGCGTGCTTTCGTCGCTTCGTGTTCCAGGCAGCAATGGCAGCCAACGCCCCGCCCGCGCGGAAGACGTCACGCATATTCGCTGGGCACTGAATGCCCCGATCCCCGCCGGAGGTTCCGGCAAGCTGATGTTCCGGGGCATCGTCAAATGATCCGCAACAGCCCCCGCACGATGCCAGCGGATTGAAATTAGGCATTTTTCTAAAGGAGTTCAGCGATGACCAGCAAGCTGAAATTACTTTCCACCGGCAGCATGGCCGCAGCGCTTCTGGCGTCTGCGGCGCCTGCCTTTGCCGCCGGGACCACTGCCGGCACGGTGATTACCAACAATGTTACCGTCGATTATCAGGTCGGCGGTGTTGCGCAAACGCAGCGCACGGCTTCGGACAATTTCACCGTTGACCGCCGGATTAACCTGACAGTTGCCGAAGTGGGTGCGGTGACGACTTCCGTGGTGCCGGGCCAGAACGGAGCTTCGGTTGCATTTACGTTGACCAACACATCGAACGCGCCGCTCGATTTTTCCCTTGCGGTATCGCAGCAGGCCGGGGGCACTGCAGCCCATGGTGGAACCGACAATTTCGACGTCACCGGCCTGTCGCTGTTCCGCGATGTCAATGGCAACAACAGCTATGACGCGGGCACCGACACGGCGATTACCTTCGCCGATGAGCTGGCGGCCGATGCATCGATCACGCTTTTGGTTGTCGGCAACATTCCGGGCACGCGGTTGAATGGCGATGTCGCAGGCGTCCGGCTGCTCGCTACCGCGCGCGAGGCAGGGACCGCTAGTTCGCTGGGCGCCGCCATAACGGAAACGGTCGGAGCCAATACCGCCGGGGTCGATACCGTGTTTGCCGACGCGGCAGGCGTCACCGACGCAGCACGCGATGGCGCGCATTCAGACGATGACGACTTTACCGTAGTCACGGCGACACTGAATGTGACCAAAACCAGCCGCGTCATTTCGGATCCCGTCAACAATACGACCAATCCGAAGATGATCCCCGGTGCCGTCATCGAATATTGCATCGCCGTGGCCAACACCGGCAGCGCGGCAGCGACCAACGTGGCGATTAACGACCCGGTCCCTGGCCAGCTGACGTTCAGCGCAGGCACGATCCTGCTGAACGGCACAGTAACTGGCGCGGCCTGCAATGCCGACGGCGTCGCGGGGGGCAGCTATACTGCGCCGAACGTGTCGGGAACGATTGCGACCATCGCTGCTGGCGCCACGCGCACGCTGGTTTTCCGCGCAACGGTCAATTGAGGACATGGAAGGGGGCGAAGGCATCGTCCAGCAGGATGATGCCTTCGCCCTTTTCTGACAGATGCGTCTGTTAACCAAATCCTTTGGTGCGATATGCACCGCATTTGGTGCCACAGCCCTGCTGCTGGCGGCCCCGGCGGCTGCCCAGACAACGATCAGCAACACCGCCACCGCGGACTGGCAGATTGGCAGCAACAGCTTTACCACGGCCAGCAACCGTGTTGACACCATTGTCAGCCCAACGCCGCCCAACCGGCCGGTCATTTCGACCTATCGGCTGGTCGCCAATGGCGGAAATCTGGTGGCAGATTTGCCGCCGACGCGATGTGCCAGCACCGCCGGGCCGATTCTGCTGCAGCCCGAGGGTGTTTACGCGGCTCTGCCCACAAACCCGGCGCAATTGCTGCAATCAAGCCAGTTTCACGCCGGCGACGTCATCGTCATCGGGCTGTTGCTGCCCGGTGCCAATGCCGATCCGGGTGCGCGCGAGACGATTGATGTCAACATCACGCTGGCCAATGGCGACGCGGAAGAAATCCGCCTGATCGAAGATGCTGCGAACAGCGGACGGTTTGTTGGCATGATCAACAGCCAAGGGGTTCCGCCCGCGATTGCCGCCAATGATTGCACGCTTTCAGTGACACCGGGGTCGGCCATCACCGTCGCTGTGGCCGAGGTCGGCAATGGATCGCTCGCGGCCACAGCCGTGATAGATTTTCTGGTCGATCCCTTTGGCATTGTGTTTGACAGCGGCGACGGCACTCCGGTGCCTGGCGTCCAGATAACCATCGTTGACGCTGCGACCGGACAGCCCGCGCAAGTCTTTGGCGATGATGGCGTTTCCACATACCCATCGACGATGGTCACGGGTCAAAGCGTGACGGACAGTTCGGGCACGGTGTATAACTTCCCGCCGGGCGATTACCGCTTTCCCTTTGTGGCGCCCGGGACTTACCGCTTGGTGGTTACGCCGCCTGCGCCCTTTACCGCGCCCTCGGTCGTCCCGCCCGCCGACCTGGCGGGCTTCGCGCGTCCCGACGATGGATTGCCCTTTGTTATCAACGGATCGAGCTATGGTCAGCCCTTTACGCTGAGCACCCCCGAACCGGTACGCGTCGATATTCCCATTGACCAGCCGGGAACGCCCGTCACGCTGCGTAAGACGACGTCCACGCAAACCGCTGCGCCGGGCGATGTGGTGCAGTATCGCATCGAAGTCGCCAACGCCGACGCCCGCCGCACCACTGGCGTGGTAACGGTACGCGACCAACTGCCTGCGGCGATGCGCCTGCGGCCGGGCACCGTCCGGGTGGACGGCACAGCCGCAAATCCCGCCATCGCGCCCGATGGCCGTTCCTTCGAGGTCACGGTGCCTGCCCTTGCCCCCGGTGAGCGGCGTTCGCTGACGTATCTGGCCGAGGTGCTGACCACGGCGCAGCCGGGCAGCGCCCTCAATGTCGCAACTGCGACCGACAGCCGCGGCGCAGCGAGCAATGTTGCCGAAGCCATATTGGCGATCAAGCGCGACCAGCTGGGTGACCGGATGACGATCATTGGCCGCATCACCGAAGGCGGCTGCCTGACCGATCCACGCAGGGCCAAAGGCATTGGCGGCGTGCGCGTGATGTTGCAGGACGGCACCTACACCGTCACCGACGCCGATGGCCGATATCATTTCGAAGGCGTACGGCCCGGCACACATGTCGTGCAGATTGATCCATCGACCTTGCCGCTGGATCAGGCGCCGGTCGATTGCACGCAATCCACCCGCAGCGCGGGCAGCCCAATTTCGCGCTTCGTCGAAGGGCGCGGCGGAGCGCTGTTGCGCGCCGATTTCCGCGCCACGACCACCCAGGCACGCCCCGATACCAGCATCGCCCGCCCGGCGCGTCCCGAAGTGGTCAGCGAGGCTGCGGCTGCGGGCGCGGGCACCAACTGGTTCGCCGATGAAACGCCCCTGCCCGCCTGGGTCTTCCCTGCCGAGGGCCATAATCCGCGGACAAAGGCCATTCGCATCGCCGTGCGGCACCTGCCCGACCAGCGCGTACGCCTGACCGTCAATGGCAAGGCGGTTGACGGCCTGCAGTCCGACGGGACACAGAAGTCGCCTGGCGGGGGCGTGAGCGTCAGCCTGTGGCGCGGCGTGCCAATTGAGGACGGCGCCAACACGCTGGTCGCCGAAGTTTTGGCGGCGGATGGTAGCGTGGTAGAAACGCTGCGCCGATCGGTCCATTATTCGATCACGCCAGCGCGCGCCGAATTGGTGCGCGCGCAATCGGTGCTGGTGGCCGACGGCATCACCCGCCCGGTGATTGCCATTCGCCTGACCGATCGCGACGGCCGACCGGTCAAGCACGGGCTGACCGGCGATTTCAGCGTTCCCCCGCCCTATCTGGCCGCTGTTGAGGTTGAGGCACAGCAGGTACGGCAGCTTGCCGGACTTGAACGCGCGGCAGCAGTTTGGCGTGTCGAGGGCGATGACGGGATGGCCTATATCGAGCTGGAGCCGACCACGGCTTCGGGCACGCTGTCGGTCGATTTCCGTTTCCGCGAGGACCAGACCGAACGCCGCCAGACGCTGCAGATGTGGCTGGAGCCCGGCAACCAGCCATGGACAGTCGTCGGCTTTGCCGCGGGCACTGTCGGCTACAACACGCTAGACGACCGGATGGAGCCCGTCGCCGAGACGCTGGACGACTGGAACGCCGATGCCCGCCTCGCGCTTTATGCCAAGGGCCGCGTTAAGGGCAAATGGCTGATGACGCTGGCCTATGACAGCGACAAGGACGAGGATGATGCGCGCTTTGGTGGCGTCATCGACCCGGGCGCCTATTACACCATCTATGCTGACCGCGCCGAGCAGCGGCACGATGCCGCCAGCGTCCGCAAGCTGTATCTGCGGCTCGAACGCCCGCAATTTTATGCGCTGTTCGGCGATTTCGAAACCGGGCTGAACGAAGCGCAGCTGACGCGCTACAACCGCTCGCTCAACGGCGGCAAAGCCGAGTATCGCGGGCGCAATCTGGCGGCCACCGCCTTTGCCGCCGATACCCCCTATCGCTTTCGCCGCGACGAGATTCAGGGCAACGGCCTGTCCGGACCTTACCAGCTGGGCGCGCAGGTGGTCATCCCCAACAGCGAGCGCATCATCATCGAAACCCGCAGTCGCCTGCGCAGCGAAATCATTGTCGACCGCAAGCAGCTGACGCGGCATGTCGATTATGACATTGATTATTCGCTGGGCACGCTGCGTTTCCGCGAACCCGTCCTGAGCCGCTCGTCAGCGCTCGACCCGCAATTCATCGTGGCTGAATATGAGGTCGAGGGCGTCGGCCAGCGCGTGTTGAATGCAGGGGGACGAGTCAGTTTCACGAGCGATGACGAGAGCCTGCGTGTTGGCGCGACGCTGATCCGCGATGACAATGGCACGTCAGAAAGTACGCTGGCGGGCGTCGATGTGCGCTATCGCCCGGCGGTGGATACCGAGATCCGCGCCGAATTCGCCGGTAGCGAGACGGAAAGCAAAGCCGCCAGTGCGGCCAAGACCGATGCGACGGCTTGGCTGGTCGAAGCCGAGCACCACAATAGCGCGCTCGATTTGCTGGCCTATGCGCGCGAGCAAAAGAGCGGCTTTGGCGTGGGACAGCAGAATGGCGCCGAAAATGGCACGCGCAAATTCGGGGTTGATGCCCGCCTGCGCGCGGGCAAGCGCCTCGCCGTGACTGGCAGCGCATGGCAGCAGGAACAGCTGGGCAGCGGCGCACGGCGGCGCGCGGCGCGCCTTTTGGCCGAGTATAATGCGGGCTCAACCCGTGGACGCGTTGGACTGACCCATGCTGACGACCGGCTGGCAGCGGGCGACCGCAACCGTTCGACGCTGTTGCAACTGGGGCTAACCCAGCAATTGTTTGGCCAAAAGCTGGAACTCGACGCGCAGACCGAATTCGCTCTGGGCGGCGATGACGCCAGCGTCGATTTCCCCACGACGCACCGCTTCGGGGCCCGCTGGAAATTGACACAGGACGTCAATCTGATCGGTAGCTATGAGATCGCCGATGGCGACACAGTGAAGGCGCGCACCGCGCGGCTGGGGTTTGATCTGGCGCCGTGGGCAGGTGGCCGCTTGCTCGCGACGGCGAACCAACAGGATATCAGCGAATATGGCCCGCGCAGCTTTGCCGCCTATGGCCTCGCGCAATCGCTGAAGCTGGGCGAGCGCTGGACGGTGGACTTGTCCGTTGATGGCAACAAGACATTGGGCGGGATCAGCGCGGGCGATATTGTCAATCCAGGGCAACCGGTCGCATCGGGCGGCTTTCTGGGCAACGCCGGGCAAATTACCGAGGATTTCGTAGCGATCAGCAGCGGCGCGACCTATCGCGACGATTGGTGGACGATCACCAGCCGCGCCGAATATCGCGATGGCGAGCTGGCGAACCGTTATGGCTTGCAGGTGGGCGCGCTGCGCCAGTTGGGCGAGGGCCGCGCGGTTGGCGGGCTCGCCAGCTGGACCAAGGCCAATGGGGCACCGGGCAGCGCCAGCACCGAATCGATGCAAATCGAACTCAGCTGGGCGCACCGCCCCGCGGATTCGCGCATCGGCTGGCTCAACAAGCTGGAGTTCCGTCGCGATGCGGTGACCGACGCCGTGCTGGGCCAGCCCGGCCCGATCGGCGGCCCTGCCCTGTCGGTCAGTGGTAATGTTACATCGGTGCGCGCAATCAACAGCCTGTCGGTCAACTGGACGCCGCTGGCGGACCGCGAACAGCGGCGCTTGCCGGGCAGCGACGTGCAAAGCTGGGTCGAGGCGGGCGAGTTTGGTTTCTTCTGGGGAACGCGGTTCAGCTCGGACAAGTTCGGTGTGGATGACGTCAAAGGCTGGTCAAACCTGCTGGGCGTCGACGCACGCTTCACCATTTCGGATATCGCGGACATTGGCGCATCGGGCAGCGTGCGCATCAGCACCGGCGGCGATACGGTAAGCTATGCCGGGGGCCCGACGCTGACGCTTGCCCCGTTCAAGAACGCCAATCTGACCCTCGGCTATAATTTCGCGGGCTTCCGCGACTATGACTTCGAAAGCGAGCGCTTCTCCCGGTCGGGCGTCTATGCGACGTTTAAGCTGAAGTTCGACCAGACGACGTTTCAGGGGTTGGGGCTGTAAACGCTGCGATTATGCACCGCAGCCCTGAGCTTGTCGAAGGGCGTGGCGCATTCACGCGCCACGGGCTTCGACAAGCTCAGCCCTACGGTGAAAATCAATCCGCGAACAGCAGCACCGGGGTTTCCAGCAATTTTTTCAGGGCCTGCACGAAACTCGCCGCATCCCAGCCGTCGACGACGCGGTGGTCGCAGCTGATCGACAGGTTCATCAGCTTGGCGCGGACGATGTCGTCGCCGACAAAAATTGGCCGTTCGACAATCTTGTTCGGGCCGATAATGGCGACTTCGGGCTTGTTGATGACCGGCGTCGTCGCGATGCCGCCCAGCGGACCGAGCGAAGTGATGGTCAGCGTTGAGCCGGACAATTCCTCCGGCTTCGCCTTGCCGCTGCGGGCAGTGTCAGCCAAGCGACTGATTTCGCTAGCCAATTGCCAGACATTCTTTTCCTGCGCGTCGCGGATCACCGGTACCATCAGCCCGGCGTCGGTTTGGGTTGCCATGCCCAGATGGACTGCGCCGTGACGCGTTACGACACCGGCATCGTCATCATAGCGCGCGTTGATCATCGGAAACTGCGGCACGGTGCGGCAGATGGCGACGATCAGCAGCGGCAGCATGGTCAGTTTGGGGCGGTTGCCGCGCGCTCCGTTGAGGTCGGCACGCATCGCTTCGAGCGCGGTGACGTCGATTTCCTCAACATAAGCAAAATGCGGAATGGCGCGTTTCGACGCGCTCATATTCTCTGCAATTCGGCGGCGCATGCCAACAACCTTGATGGCTTCGTCAGCGCGTCCGCGGCGGCTGTGCGGCGCATGATAGCCCTGCCCGGCGCTGTAACGCAGATAGGCATCAAGGTCGGCATGGCGCACCCGTTCGCCATCGGCGGGGTAAACCTGGGCGAGATCGATACCGAGGTCAGCAGCGCGGGCGCGAACGGCGGGGGATGCGAGGGTTTTGGCGCCTTTCTCCGCTGGTCCCGATGGGCTCAACCCATTTTCAAACTCCGTCTGCCCTGTCTCCCGATGGGGCGATGTCGAAGGACTGTCCTTTTCTTGCTCCGGTGCTGAAGAGGAGGATGGCGCTTCGACAAGCTCAGGGCGGGCGGTTTGGGGGGAGGAAGAGGGTGTTTCTGCTTCGACCACTTTGGTCGGTGACGCAGGCTCCTCAACCTGTCCTTCCCCTTCAACCTCGATCACCGCCAGCGTCGAGCCGATGGCGACCATGTCACCGACTTCGCCTGCCAGCTCGACCACCACGCCCGTCACTGGCGATTCCATTTCGACGGTCGCCTTGTCGGTCATCATATCGGCGAGTTGCGAATCTTCCTCGATCCGGTCGCCGACCTTGACGTGCCAGGCGACAATCTCGGCCTCGGCAATGCCTTCGCCAATATCGGGCAAGCGGAATGAAAAGCGGGCCATGGCGTCAGTCCTTCAAGATTTTTTCGAGCGCAGTGGCGATGCGCACCGGCCCGGGGAAATAGGCCCACTCCAAACTATGCGGATAGGGGGTGTCAAAGCCGGTCACGCGCTCGACCGGGGCCTCAAGATGATAAAAGCAGCGTTCCTGCACTAGTGCCGCCAGTTCGGCGCCAAAGCCCGATGTCCGCGTGGCTTCATGGATGACAAGGCAGCGCCCGGTCTTTGCCACTGATGCGGCAATGGTGTCGATATCGATGGGCATCAACGAGCGCAGGTCGATGACTTCGGCATCGATCCCCTGCTCTTCCACCACGGTCAGCGCGACATGCACCATGGTGCCATAGGTCAGCACCGTCAGCGCCTCGCCTTCGCGCGCGATGGCGGCCTTGCCAAGGTCGATGCGGTAATAACCCTCCGGGACTGCGCTGGCCGCATGTTTGGCCCAAGGTTCGACCGGGCGGTCGTAATAACCGCTGAACGGGCCATTATAGATACGTTTGGGCTCAAAGAAGATAACCGGGTCATTATCCTCGATCGCAGCGATCAAGAGCCCCTTGGCATCATAAGGGTTCGATGGAATCACCGTTTTCAGCCCGCAAACATGGGTAAACATGCTTTCGGGCGACTGGCTGTGCGTCTGGCCGCCGAAAATGCCGCCGCCAAAGGGCGAGCGCACCGTCCTCGGCGCGATGAAGTCGCCGGCCGACCGGTAACGCAGCCGCGCCGCTTCGCTCACCAGCTGGTCCAGACCGGGGTAGATATAGTCGGCAAACTGAATTTCGGGTACGGGGCGTAGTCCATAGGCCCCCATCCCCACCGCAACCCCGATGATGCCGCATTCGTTGATCGGCGTATCGAAGACACGGGTTTTGCCATATTTGCGCTGCAGGCCTGCGGTCGCGCGGAATACGCCGCCAAAATAACCGACATCTTCGCCCATCACGACGACGCTGGGGTCGCGCGCCAGCATGACGTCCATCGCGCTGTTGATCGCCTCGATCATGTTCATGGTTTCGGTGGTCATCAGCGCGGGCTCCAGTCGGGGCCGAATTTGGCGCGCTGCTCGGCCAGCATCTGCTCGCATTGTTCTTTAAGGTGCCAGGGCATGTCTTCAAACACATCCTGGAACATGGTCTCAAACGGCTGGTGCATACCGTGACCGAGGATGCCGTTCTTTTCGGCTTCCTTTTGCGCAACTTTCACCTCGGCATCCAGCTCGGCGGCCTGTGCGTCATGCCGCGTCAAATCCCAGTTGCCCTCCGCAATCAAATGGTCGCGCAGCCGCAGCACGGGATCGCCCAACGGCCACGCGGCAAATTCCTGCGCGGCCCGGTAGACGCTGGGATCGTCCGAGGTCGAGTGGCCTTCGGCGCGGTAGGTGAAATATTCGATCAGCGTTGGACCGTTATTGGTGCGCGCGCGGTTCGCCGCCCATTCCATCGCGGCATAGACGGCGAGCGGGTCATTGCCGTCGACGCGCAGGCCGGCGATGCCGTAACCCACGGCGCGTGCCGCAAAAGTTGTGCGCTCGCCGCCAGCAAAACCCGAGAAAGACGAAATCGCCCATTGGTTGTTGACGACATTGAAGATGACGGGCGCATTATAGACGGCAGCAAAAGTGAGCGCGCTGTGGAAATCGCCTTCAGCGGTCGAGCCTTCGCCGCACCAGGTCGCGGCAATGCGGCTGTCGCCTTTGGCCGCCGAGGCCATCGCCCAACCGACGGCCTGCGGATATTGTGTCGCCAAATTGCCCGAGACGCTGAAAAAACCATAGTCAGGCGCCGAATACATGATGGGCAATTGACGGCCCATCAGATGGTCGCCGCGGTTCGAATAAATCTGGTTCATCATCTGGACGAGCGAATAGCCGCGCGAAATGAGGATGCCTTGCTGGCGATAGCTGGGGAAACACATATCGTCGCGGTTCAGCGCCATTGCGGTCGCCACTGACGTTGCCTCTTCACCGGTCGATTTCATGTAGAAGCTGGTCTTGCCCTGCCGCTGGGCGCGAAACATGCGATCATCAAAGGCGCGCACCAGCATCATTGTGCGCAGCATGACAAGCTTGCGCTCGGTCGACAGTTTCGGATCCCACGACCCGCGCGCGGTACCATCAAAGTCGAGCACGCGTACAAGACCATAGGACAGATCGCGCATCAATTGCGGGGCGACATCTTCACCCGGGCGGGCAATGGCGTCGACCGGTGGCACGTTGATGTCCGAAAAATCCGCGGTATCGCCGGGCCGGAATTTCGGCTCGGGCACGTGCAGTGACAGCGGCTGCAAATTGGTGGTGGGCCGCGCAGTTTTATCGGACATTCGGCATCCTCTGGTTCCGCCGGTGCTTCCCAAGCGGTTTAGTTATCTTTCAACCGGGCGACACATTATTTCAAAAGCTATCGAATAGCAATCACCCACCCTAAACCGCGACGGGGGCCGCGATATGCGCTTGCGGGTGATAGTCCTGAACCGCGAAATCTTCGAACCGATAGGCAAAAATATCCGCTGCCTTGCGCAGAATGTGCAGCGTCGGCGCGCCGGCAGGCGTGCGGGACAGTTGTTGTTCGACCAGTTCGGCGTGATTCAGATAGAGATGCACATCGCCGCCGGTCCACACCACCTCGCGCGCGCGAAGATCACATTGATCGGCGAGCATCCTGGTGAGCAGCGCGGCTTCGAAGATATTGAAGGCAAATCCCAGTCCCAGGTCGCACGAGCGCTGGAACAACAGGCAAGACAAACCGCCATCGCTGCGGACGTGGAATTGGTAGGTCATATGACAGGGAGGCAGCGCCATCCGGTCCAGATCGGCGACATTCCAGCCCGTGAAGATATGACGCCGCGAGGCCGGATTGGTCCGCAACGAATTTACCAGCGACGCAATCTGATTGTGCCCGTCCCCGGCGCGGCGGAACAGTCCGTCGCCTGCATCCTCATAACGCGGCCAATTGACCCATTGCTGACCGTAAACCGGTCCAAGATCGCCCCATCGCGCCGCAAAATCCGCATCCTCGACGATGCGAGCTTCGAAGGCCGCTGCATCAATAGCCTCGCCGGTCTGGCTGCGGTAGCGTTCCAACGGCCAATCGGTCCAGATGCGCACGCCCTGTTCCAGCAAGGGACGGATGTTGGTGTTGCCGGTGAGGAACCACAACAGTTCGCGCACCGCGGTTTTCCAATAAACACGCTTCGTGGTGAGCAGCGGTATGGCATCGTCGACCAGCGAAAAGCGCATAGTTTCGCCGAATAGTGACCGCGTGCCGACCCCCGTGCGGTCAACCCGTTCGTCGCCCTCTGTCCAGATGCGCCGCATCAAATCGAGATATTGTTCTTCATAATGGGGCATCGATGGGGAGACTCAATCCGGCTGGCTTAGTCCCTGCTACGGGCGATATGGCCGGGCGGCAAGCATCCAGTTCGACCGCGAATTGGAGCGTTCTGCGGTTGTTCGCGGCCATGAAAGCGCATCAGAATCCTAGGGATGAAAGCGCTTTCCCAAAGTCGATTCGCGGATCCGGCATTTGTGGCCTGCTGTGACGAAAACCTGCTGGTGACGGCGTTGGTTCGTCCGCATTGCAGTGGGCAGCACGAAACGCTGCTCCTGCTGAGCTTTGACGGCACGGACCGGTTGATGGCGGCGAGCGAGAACCGCGAGGCCCATCGGGCCCGCGCCACCATGACGCCGGCCATGGTGCGTGCGGCGGTTAGCACGCCGCCCGGCGGGTTTGTTCTGGTCGCGCACAATCACCCGTCGGGCGACCTGAGGCCAAGCCCCGAGGATATCGCCCTGACCCGCAAGATCGCCATGCTGTGTGAGCTCGCCGCGATCAGGCTGGGGGACCACCTCATCCTGTCAGCCGATGGCCATTTCAGCTTTCGTGCAGCGGGGCTGGTGTAGCGCCAATTGCGCCGCTCCAAGTTGGCGCTTGAACAAGGGCGCATTGGCCGCTAGGGGGCGCACCTGCCTTCGCGCTGACCCCGGTCACGCGGCACGGTCGGGGAGTAGCTCAGCCTGGTAGAGCACTGTCTTCGGGAGGCAGGGGCCGGAGGTTCGAATCCTCTCTCCCCGACCAATTTCTTGCGCACCTTGCAACGACCGCGCCTTCGCCTTACATTGCCAGTACGCCAGTTCAGCTCCCCCCTTGCTGTGCTGGCTAGCGTTCCCGCACGACGTGCTGGAACGCGTCCTCCCTGGACCCTGGCCACCTCGTGCCACGCGCACGAGGTGGCTTTTTATTCAGCCGCAAGCGGCCACGATTCGCCCGCACCGATGAACGGCAAACAGCGTCGGACCACCGATACGAGCCAGTCCCCAAGGCGCAGCGCACGATCGGCATCGGGGCGACCGTCCGGATCTAGATAGAGGCTGCGGTCAAATTCAATCTGCAGCGCGTGCACGCCGGTTGCCGGCGCCCCATAGGTCGCGGCGATGTGGCCACCGGGATAAGGCGCATTGATCGCCGCCGCAAACCCATGATCGGCTGCGTGCGCCGCGACTTCGGCCGCCAATATGGCCGCCGCCGAGCGTCCATGACGATTGCCAACGACAATCTGGCATGGCGAGGCTGCGCCAGAGCCGCGTGCCAGCGGGGGCATGCTGTGCAGATCAATCAGCAGCAATTCGCCGTGATCGCGCAGCATCTGATTGCGCGCCGACGCCAGTGCCTGGTGAAACGGCCGATGCGCCGCATCCAGCCGCCGCTCATAGTCCAGTTCGCTGATCGGTGCGCGCCATAATGGGCCGCACCCGGGCAGGCGCGCGGGCACGACCCCGAGCCCTGCTCTGGCCTTGCGCCCCGGCGGTGCGAAGCGCGGGCGCAGCGGAACGGCGACATCGGCGCCGTCCATGTCGGCTTCGTGACGGTTGCAGTCGGCCACCGCGCGCAGCAAATTGGCCTTTACCACCCGTGCCCCTGCTTGCAGCATGGGTGCTGCGATCACATCGCACCACGGATCGGACAGGCGCTGCAGCTGGGAAACCGGCACCCGCGCCGCGCGTTCAACCCATTGTGGCAAATCGCGCCCCGCGTGCGGGATAGAGAGCAACACGGGCAGCTGTACGCCCGGCATTTGCCAAATCGAGACAGCTGCGCGCGGCTTCACCTATAGAATCGCCTTTCAGACCGGGTCGGCATCGCCATTTTGTTAAGCATGTGCCGCTATGCTACACAAGTCACGCGTCGGAGGGTCGTCGCGTCCGAAAACACACAACGAGAGTAACCATGATCCGCATCCTGCTGGCCGAAGATGATGATGTGATGCGCGAGTATCTGGCCCGTGCGCTGGTCGCAGCGGGCTATCACGTCACCAGCGTCGATCGCGGCACGGCGGCGCTGCCGCTGGTCGAATCGGGTACATTCGACCTGTTGCTGTCGGACATTGTTATGCCCGAAATGGATGGAATCGAGCTGGCACAATATGCTGCCAAGGCCGCGCCGCAGATGCAGGTAATGTTCATCACCGGCTTTGCCGCGGTGTGCTTGCGGGCAGAGGAAAATGTCCCGCAGGCCAAATTGCTGTCCAAGCCCTTCCACCTAAAAGATCTGGTGCGCGAGGTCGACAGCCTGTTCGGGCACCAGTCGCAAACTGCGTAATTCTGGGGTTGCGTGAGGGCCTAAGTCGCACTAATGGCGCGCTACCCCGAATAACGTGTGGGCGTGTAGCTCAGTGGTAGAGCACTGTGTTGACATCGCAGGGGTCGCAAGTTCAATCCTTGCCACGCCCACCATTTCCTCAATCAAGCCAGCCCTTTTCCCACGTCCATGCGGGAGGCGTCACCGACGCCCGAGCCGCCGTCGACGTCGAGGATGGTGCCCGTGATATAGGCCGCAGCAGGCGAACACAGGAAAACGGCCGCTTCGGCAATTTCGGCAATCTCGCCCCAACGTTTCATGGCGATGCGGGCATAATGTTTTTCACGCGTACCCGCATCGGGAGCCAGCCGCGCCATGCCCTCGGTACCGGCAATCGGCCCCGGCGAAATGCCGGTGACACGCACATCGGGCCCCCATTCGAGCGCAAGCACGCGGACGAGTTGATTGATACCGGCTTTCGCCGCACAGGCATGGGCCTGCATCGCCATGGCGTTGACGGCCTGCCCCGCCGTTATGGCGATCAGCGACGCACCAGGGGTGTTGAGCAAATCGTGGCAGCCGCGAAAGACGTTGAAGGTGCCGTTGAGGTCGATATCGACCACGGTGCGAAAGGCATTGGCCGACATCCCCAGCGAGGGCGCGAGGAAATTGCCCGCCGCGCCCGATACGACAATGTCCATTGGCCCGAAGCGGTCGACGACGTTTTCCATCACACTGCGGATCGCGCCATAATCGCGCACGTCGCCCGACAGGCCGATGGCGTCATGGCCGATATGCGCAGCCGCACGCTGCGCCTTGTCTGGATCGCGCCCTGCGACCGCCACGCGCGCGCCCAGCTCAGCAAAGCGGCGTGCAATGCCCAGATTGATGCCGCTGGTGCCGCCCGCGACAAAGGCAGTCTTGCCCGTCAGCAGGCCATCGCGAAATGTAGTCATGTATCTCTCCCTTAGCCCCAACCTGTCATTGCGAGCGAAGCGAAGCAATCTAGAGCTGTGCAAAGCCGCCCTGGATTGCTTCGCTGCGCTCGCAATGACGCCGAATGAGTCGGCGGGTTGACGTGAACGTCAACTTGCCCTTTCACGATGACAGCCAGAACAAGCAAGAGTCTCCCGCCATGCAATCCGGACCCACCTCACACTATTTCATCTCGCAGCGGCTGAAGCTGCATTATGCCGATTGGGGCAATCGCGATGCACCGCCGCTGCTGCTGGTCCACGGCGGGCGCGACCATTGCCGCAGCTGGGACTGGGTGGCCGAGGAACTTCGCGCCGACTGGCATGTTATTGCCCCTGATTTGCGGGGTCACGGCGACAGCGCCTGGTCGCCCGATGGCAATTACGGCATCGATGCGCTGGTCTATGATCTGGCGCAGCTGATTCACCAGATGGATGCCGCGCCGGTGACGATTGTGGCGCACTCGCTCGGCGGCAATGTGTGCGTGCGCTACGCCGGGCTGTACCCCGAAAAGGTGCGCAAGTTGGTCGCGATCGAAGGGCTCGGTCCCTCACCGAAATCGCGCGCCGAGCGGGAGGCGGCTCCCTTTGCCGAGCGGTGGCGCAAGTGGATCGCCGACAAGCGCGTTGCCGCCGGGAGGCTGCCGAAGCGCTATGCCACGCTGGACGATGCGCTTGAACGGATGCAAAGCGAGAACAGCTATCTGACCGCCGAACAGGCCCGCCATCTGACCATCCACGGCGTGAACCGCAACGAGGATGGGACATGGAGCTGGAAGTTCGACAACCACCTGAATGTCTGGCCGGTATTCGACCTGCCGGTGGCTGAGATTGAGGCTTTGTGGCGGGCGATTACGTGCCCGACGTTGCTGCTGTATGGAGCGGACAGCTGGGCCTCGAACCCCGAGCACGACGGGCGGATGGCCCATTTTTCAACCGCGACGGTGAAGGAATATGAGCGAGCGGGGCACTGGTTACACCATGACCAGTTTGACCGGTTTATGGCGGATTTACGGGACTTTCTCTAACTTACCCGCTTAATTTGTTCCGCCAGCATCGCGAACATGGCATCAATGTGCGATCTTTCCAGGATCAGCGGCGGGGACAGCGCGATGATATCGCCCGTGGCGCGAACGAGCAGGCCATTGTCGAAACAGCCGTGGAAAAGCTCCATCGCGCGCTTGGTTGGCGCACCCGGGCGCGGTTCGAATTCGATGCCGGCAACAAGGCCGATTGTCCGAACATCGATGACGTGCGGTAAACCCTTCAGGCTGTGCGCGGCCTCGGCCCAATAGTCGCCCAGCTCCGCAGCGCGGTCGAACAGGCCTTCGCGCGCATAAAGGTTCAGCGTGGCCAGGCCGGCAGCGCTAGCCAGCGGGTGACCCGAATAGGTGTAGCCGTGGAACAGTTCGATGCCGTCGGGCGCATTGTTGACGACATCGTCGTGAACAGCGCGGCTGACCGCAACCGCGCCCATGGGGACAGCGGCGTTGGTCAACCCCTTGGCCATGGTCAAAATGTCGGGGGTTACGCCCCATGCTTCGGCTGCCGTTGCCCCGCCGACACGGCCGAAGGCGGTGATGACCTCGTCGAAAATCAGCAGGATGCCATGGCGCGTGCAGATGTCGCGCAGGCGCTCGAGATAACCGACCGGCGGTATCAATACGCCGGTCGATCCAGCCATCGGCTCGACGATGACGGCGGCGATGGTTTCGGCACCGTGGAGTGTGATCAATCGCTCAAGATCTTCGGCCAGTTCTGCCCCATGCGCCGGAAAGCTGCGCGAAAAGGCGTTGCGCGCAAGGTCATGGGTGTGCCGCAGATGGTCGACCCCGGGCAGACCCTGCCAGACACGGCGGTTGTTGACGATGCCGCCAACCGAAATACCGCCAAAGCCGGTGCCATGATAGCCGCGCTCGCGCCCGATCAGCCGCGTGCGTGTTCCCTGCCCGCGGGCACGCTGGGCCGCGAGAGCAATCTTGAGCGCCGTGTCGACCGATTCCGACCCGCTGTTGGTAAAGAAGATGCGGTCGAGCCCTTCGGGCATAAGCGCTGCGAGTCGGCTGGAAAATTCGAACGCCAGCGGATGGCCGAGCTGGAAGGTCGGCCCGAAATCCATCGTTGCAGCGGTCCGGGCGATCGCAGCGGCAATTTCATCGCGGCAATGCCCGGCGTTCGAGCACCAGAGCCCGGCGGTGCCGTCGAGGATATCGCGGCCATCGGCGCTCTGGTAATACATGCCTTTGGCCGAAACGAGCTGGCGCGGCGTTTCTTTGTAACTGCGGTTCGCCGTGAAAGGCATCCAGAAGGCGGCCAGAGGGTCATTTTCGCGCAGCATCAGGGCCGTCCTTCCGTTTGTTACCTGAAACCTAGCCCAGCGCGACACAAAGCTGCAAGCACGCTTGCCAAATGCCGCATTTGGTGGTTGCTTGGCCGCGCACCCACCCCTCCCCCGCGCCTGTCCGGGGAAAGATGAGGATTTATGAGTATCAATCTGGCGAGCTGGATCGCCGAGAACAAAATCGAAGAAGTCGAATGCATCGTCCCCGACATCAATGGCGTCCAGCGCGGCAAGGTGCTGCCAGCCAACAAGTTTTTGTCGTCGGTACGTGACAAATCGCTGCGCATTCCGGGCAGCATTTTTATCTGCACCATCGACGGTCATTATCCCGAAGATATCGAGGACATCTGGGATAAGGACCCTGACAAAATCCTGATTGCAGATCCCGACACTATCTGCATCGCGCCGGGGTTCAAATCGCCGACGGCCTTTGTCATCGCCGATGCGTTCAACCGCGACGGCAGCGAAGTGGCACTCGCGCCCCGGGCAATCTTGAAGAAGGTGCTAGGGCTTTACGCGAAAAAAGGCTGGAAGCCGATTATCGCGCCCGAGGTGGAATTTTACCTGGTTAGCCAGAATGTTGACCCCGATTTCCCGCTGGTGCCGCCCACCGGCCAGTCGGGGCGCGCCGAAACCGCGAGCCAGCCCTATGGGCTGGAGGCGATGAACGAATATGAGGAAATCATCGATCATATCTATGACGATTGCGAGCTGATGGGGCTCGATATCGATACGATGATTCACGAAATGGGCGCGGCGCAGCTGGAGGTGAATTTCATTCACGGTGACCCGTTGCGGCTGGCCGATGAAGTTTTCCTGTTCAAGCGTGTGGTGCGCAGCGTGGCGCGCAGTCACGGCGTTTACGCCACCTTCATGGCCAATCCGATGGCGGGCCAGCCGGGCAGCGCGATGCACATCCACCAGTCGGTGGTTGACCTGGAAACGGGCAGAAACCTGTTCGCTGCGAGCAATGGGAAAGACAGCGCGCTGTTTCGCAGTCATGTCGCGGGCCTCGTTCGCCTGATGCCGCAAATCGCTCCGCTGTGGGCTCCCAATGTCAACAGTTTCCGCCGGATGCGCCCCGATAGCGCCGCGCCCATCAACGTGCACTGGGGCGTTGACAACCGGTCGTGCGGTTTCCGCGTGCCGGTATCCGACCGCCACAACCGCCGCGTCGAAAACCGTCTGCCGGGTGCCGACAGCAACCCCTATCTCGCCATCGCTGCGTCGCTGGTTTGTGGCTATATCGGCATGGTCGAGCGCATGATACCGCCGAAAGAGATCGAAGGCAGCGCCTATAACCGCGCGCGCACCTTGCCGCGCACGCTGGAAGCCGCGCTGGACCGTTTTGCCTCGTGCAAGAAGGTCAAGACGCTGCTTGGCGAGGACTTCTTTGATATCTTCTTCGCAGTGAAGGACCAGGAACTGTACAATTACCAGTCGGTCGTTTCGAGCTGGGAGCGCGAACATCTTTTGATGCGGGTATGATCCACCATCTGCCCAACAGCAGCTATTACGCGGCGTCGGTGACGCCGTTTCCAGCGCAGCCTCAACTGCTCGAATCGATCCAAGCCGATGTTTGCGTTGTTGGCGGTGGCTTTACGGGGCTGGCCGCGGCATTGGCCTGCGCGGAAAAGGGTCTCGCCACCATATTGCTCGAAGGCGACAGCATCGCCAATGGCGCGTCGGGGAGAAACGGCGGCCAGATGATCCCTGGGCTGAATGTTTATGCCCATGAACTGGTTGGCCTGCTCGGGCGTGATAATGCCGCAGCACTATACCGGCTGGCTGCATCGGCCCGCGAGCGGGTGCATGCACGGATCGCCCAGCATAGCATCGATTGCGACCTGCGCCCCGGCCATGTCCATCTGGCGGCACGCAAGGGTGATATGGCGGAGTTCGAGCGCGAGGCCGAGTTTGCCGATGCGCTGCTGGGCGATGGCAGCGCGCAGGTGGTCGGTGCAGCGGATGTTGGCCAGCATGTTGCGGTCGAGGGCTATCATGGTGCGCTGCTGACACCGGGCGGTGGGCATATGCATCCGATGAAATATGCGCATGGTTTGGCGCGCGCGGCGCTGGCCGCCGGCGTCCGGATTTTCGAACAGAGCCGGGTCACTGGCATAGCCGATGGTGCGCTGTCACGGGTCACGACGGCACAGGGCGAGGTTACCGCAAAGCATGTGCTGCTGGCCTGCGATGCCGACATGGGCAGCGTCGATCCGGCAGCCGGCAAATATACCATGCCCGTGCTCAACTATATTATCGCCACCGAACCGCTGGCTGCGGAGCGCGCCGCCGCGCTGATCCCGAGCGGGGCAGCGGTGTCGGACAGCCGGTTCGTGCTCAACTATTTTCGCTTGTCGGCCGACAATCGCATGCTGTTCGCGGGCGGCGAGAAATACACCGCGAAACCGCCACGCGACATTGCAGCCTTTGTCCGCCCGTTCATGCTGAAGCTGTTCCCATCGTTGGCCGATGCAGCGATCGATTTTGCCTGGGGGGGCGCGGTGGGGATCACCGTCAACCGGTTGCCGCAGTTCGGGTGGCGCGGGAACAGGCTGTTTGCCCACGGCTATTCAGGGCAAGGCGTGCTCCTCGCGACCCTAGCCGGTGAACTGATGGCCGATGCCATTACGGGCAAGCCAGATGGTTTCGAGCAGTTTGCGGCCGTTGCGCACCTGCCCTTTCCCGGTGGCAAGCTGCTGCGCAGCCCCATCTATACCGCTGCGATGATGTATATGGCGCTGCGGGATCGGCTGTGATTCCGGCGGAGCGCATTGCGGCGTTGATGGCACGCGAGCGCGACCTGTTTGTCGCCGCCAATCCACGCGCGGTTGCGGCAGCGGGACGAGGCAACAACTGGTTCGGGCAAGTGCCATTCCATTGGATGCTCGACTGGCCATCGCCGGTGCCGCTGGTCGCGGCATCAGCGCAGGGGGCAATGCTGACCACGATTGACGGCCAGATGCTGAACGACTTTTGCCTGGGCGATACCGCCAGCATGTTTGGCCATTCGCCCCCTGCCCTTGCCGCCGCCATAGCCGCACAGGCAATGCAGGGACTGAGCTATATGCTGCCGACCGAGAGGTCGGACGCGGTTTCGGCGTTGCTGGCCGACACCTTTGGCCTGCCGCGCTGGCAGGTGACGACGACCGCAAGCGAGGCCAATCGCGCGGTCATCCGCTGGTGCCGGGGGATTACGGGACGACGCAAAGTCTTGCTGTTCAACGGCTGCTATCATGGCGCGGTCGACGATGCTTTTGTTGACCTGAAGAACGGTGAGCCGACGATGCGCGCCAGCCTGGTCGGGCAGGTTCAAGACCTGCGCGTCACCAGCGTGGTGGTCGAGTTCAACGACGAAGATGCGCTCGAAGCCGCGCTGGCGGACGGCGACATCGCCTGCGTGCTGGCCGAGCCGGTGATGACCAATGTCGGGATGGTGCGCGATGCGCCGGGGTTTCTAAACCGGCTGCGCGCGCTGTGTGATGCGACCGGGACATTGCTGGTGTTCGACGAAACCCACACCATCTCGTCGGGCTTTGGCGGGCATAGCAACACCCATGGAACGATGCCCGACATCATGGTGATCGGCAAATGCATTGGCGGCGGGGTCCCGACGGCGGTTTATGGCTTTACCGAGGCAGTGGCAACGCAGATGGCTGCGCTGAATGCAGCGCGGCCAGCCGGGCATAGCGGGATCGGCACCACCTTGTCGGCCAATGCACTGGCGATCAGTGCAATGCGGGCGATGCTGTCCGACGTTATCACGCGCGAAAATTATGCAGTGATGCTGGCAGGGGCCGACCGGCTGGTGGCAGGGTTGGAGGCTGTTATCGCGCGAATCAGGCTGGGCTGGCATGTGACGCAGGTCGGCGCGCGGGTCGAATTGCTCTGCTCACAGGTGCCGGCGCGCAATGGCCGCGAAGCCAAGGCGGCGATGCAGCCTGCGCTTGAGGCGCTGATCCACCTCTATCTGACCAATCGCGGCAGCTTGCTCGCCCCGTTTCACAATATGATGCTGGTCAGCCCCGTCACCAGCGATAAGCAGATTGACCAATTGGTCACGTCGGTCGATGCACTGGCGGTTGAATTGCTGGAGTAAGACTATGTCGCGTGCCCGTTCGTCGGCCACCATCGCCGGGGCGGAAGAAGCCAAGGCCTTTTTCGCTGCCAACCCCGAAATCGATTCCATCGAGATGATTTACACCGATCTGGGCGGGGTGCCGCGCGGTAAGCGGCTGCGCCAGCATGAGGTGATCGCGGTGTACGACAGCGGGCGGATGTTTCCGGGCTCGATTACTGTGGTCGATATTCGCGGGCAGGATACGGTCGAAACCGGGCTGGTGTGGGAGGATGGCGACGCCGACCGGTCGATGAAGCCCATTCCGGGCACGCTGGTGAAAACGCCATGGGGCGGCGACAATGCTGCGCAATTTCTGGTCGATTTCTATGAGCTCGACGGCACGCCGCATGATCTGGACCCGCGCCATGTGCTGGGACGCGTGATCGATCGCTTTGCCGATGACGGGCTGACCCCGGTGCTGGCGGTGGAGCTGGAGTTTTATTTGCTCAGCCCGCGCCGTACGCGTGACGGCGGTTATCGTCCGGCGCGGCCCGATGGCGGTCGCACGCCGACCGGAGTGGAAGTCTATGGCCTGCGCGAACTTGATGATTTCCGGCCCTTTTTCGACGAACTTTACGCTGCGTGCGACGTGCAGGGCTTGCCGCTGGAAAGTGCGATATCCGAATTCGCGCCGGGGCAGTTTGAACTGACGCTGCGTCACAAGCCCGATGTGCTGCGCGCGGTTGACGACGGCATCATGTACAAGCGGCTGGTGAAGGCGGTTGCGCAGCGCCACGGCATGGAAGCGACCTTCATGGCCAAACCCTTTGCCGAGCAGGCGGGGTCTGGCATGCACATTCATGTGTCGGTCAACGATGGCGACGGCCGCAACATCTTTGCCAGTGATGCGCCTGAGGGCACCGACGCGCTGCGTCACGCCATCGGCGGGATGATCGGCAGCATCGGTGATGCCTTTGCGCTGTTTGCGCCGCATGCGAACAGTTTCCGCCGTTTCCGCGCCAACAGCTATGCGCCGGTTGCACCGACCTGGGGCGTCAACAACCGCACCGTTTCGTTCCGCATCCCGGCAGGGCCGCCAGCAAGCCGCCATGTCGAGCACCGCGCCTGCGGCGCCGATGCCAACCCCTATCTGGCCGTGGCGGCAATTTTGGCGGGAATGCATCATGGAATGACCAACAAGATTGATCCCGGACCACCGGTGACAGGCAACGGCTATGACCGCGATAGCAGCGGCGATGACAAGCCACCGTCGAACTGGTTTGCCGCGGTGGACCGCTTTCACGGATCGGCATTGATGCGCGATTATCTGGGCGACCGCTTCGTCGACATGTTCACGATCGTAAAGCGCGTTGAACAGGATAATTACTTCGCGCAGGTTCCTCCCATCGATTATGAATGGTATTTGCGGAACGCCTGAACAAAAATTACGCATTTACCGCTTTGCAAAGCGACAAATTTGCGACAGCATCGCTGCACTGCACAAAGGGGAGTCGTCACGCCATGGACATCAATGAATTTCTGAAAGCCGGTCGCGGCCGTCGGTCACTGCTAAAGGGCATGGGCGTTGCCGCCGTAGGCATCAGCTTTGGCGGTCTCGCCGGTTGCACCACCGAGGAAAGCGCCAAAGTGTCGACTGGCGAACCGGGCGAGCTGAACTTCTACAACTGGGCGACCTATATCGGCGAAACCACCTTCGACGATTTCAAGGAAGCGAGCGGTATCACGGTCAGCATGACCGAATTTGCCAGCAACGACGAATTGTTCGCCAAGTTTAAAGCGGGCAACCCCGGCTTCGACGTTATTGTGCCGTCAAACGACTTTGTTGAGCGCATGATTGCCGCTGACATGCTGATGGAGCTCGACCAGAGCCTGATCCCCAACAAGAAGAATATCGATGGCGCCTATATCGACGTCGCCTATGATCCCCAGCGCAAATTTTCGATGCCCTATACCTGGCTGACGTTGGGCATCGGCTATCGCAAGTCGAAGGTGCCGACACCCCCCGACAGCTGGAAGGTGCTGTTCGACAGCGACCAGTATAAGGGCCGCATCGCCGTGTTGTCTGAAGCCGGCGACATGTTCCGCCTCTATGGCAAATATATGGGCAAGTCGGTCAATGCGCTGACCCCCGCCGATCTTGCCACCATCGAAAAAATGATGATCAAGCAGAAGCCCAATATCCAGAAATTCCATGAGGATGATGGACAGGACCTGCTGGCCAAGGGCGAGGTTGATCTGGTGCTGGAATATAACGGCGACATTGCCCAGCTGATGGCCGAGGATGACGACGTCGGCTTCGTTATTCCCAAGGAAGGCAGTCAGCTGAACAGCGATTGCCTGTGTATTCCCAAGGGCGCGAAGCACCCCAAGAATGCACATGCGTTCATCAACTATCTGCTGGACGCCGAGGCGGGGAAGAAGATTTCAGAGACTATTCTTTATCCCACGCCCAATTCGGCGGCGAAAGCGCTGATGCCCGATGAGTATAAGAATAATCCGGTGATTTTCCCGCCCGCCGACGTGCTCGCCAAGTGCGAATATGCCAAGTTCAACGAGACGCTGCAGCCGCTGTACGAAGAGGCATTCACCCGCGTTCGCGCGGCATAAGCATCGGCAGCGGCGATGGCCGAACAGGACTGGAAGGCCAGCAAGAGCGCATTTGCAGCGGTGTCGGTACCGACACTGTTGTGGGTGTTCCTGTTTTTTCTGGTCCCCATGGGCATTGTGTGGATGTACAGTTTCGGCCGCAACGCCGGGCTGAACGAGATCGAATTCGTTGGCACGCTCGACAATTACAAGCGCGCGACCGAGTGGCTTTATCTTACCATCTTCGCCAAGAGTTTCGCCGTCGCGGCGCTGGTGACTTTGATCTGTCTGATCATCGGTTTTCCGGTGGCGATGGCGATTACGTTCGCGTCGGAAAAATGGCGACCCTGGCTGCTTCTGGGCATCATGCTGCCCTTCTGGACCAATCTTCTCATCCGCACCTATGCGCTGATGATGCTGCTGGGGACGCAGGGGTTCGCTAACAAGTCGCTGGGTGTGCTGTGGGAGGGGGCGAGCTGGCTGCAGACATTGGTGGGGATGCAGCCGCTGCCGACGTGGGAGCCATTGCCGCTGCTCTACAATAATTTCGCGGTCGTATTCGGGCTGGTCTATGTCCACCTGCCGTTTATGGTGCTGCCACTCTATGCCGCGCTCGACCGGCTGGACCGCAGCCTGATCGAGGCGAGCCTTGATCTGGGCGCGGGGCATTTCCGCACCATTATGCGCATCGTCGTGCCGCTGGCCGCACCGGGCATTATCGCCGGGGTAATGATCACGCTGATTCCCGCGCTCGGCGCCTATCTGACACCCGATCTCATGGGCGGGACCGACAGCCAGATGATCGCCAATGTTATCGAGCGCCAGTTCAAGCGTGCGAACGATTGGCCATTCGGTGCGGCGCTGTCGTTCCTGCTGATTTACGTGATGTTTGCGCTCATTGCATTGCAGGCACTGCGGCGCAAGCCGGCAGAGGCACGCTGATGGCGCTGCTTGCCCGCACCCCCCGCGCGCCGCTGGAGTATAGCCGCACGTTGTGGATGCGGCTGTGGGTCGGGTCGGTGCTGTTCTTCCTCTATGCACCGCTGCTGATCCTGATGATTTTCAGCTTTAACGACAGCAAGCGCAACGTCGTGTGGCGCGGGTTCACGACCAAATATTATGAAAAGGCGCTGGCCAATGACTCGCTGATCGAGGCGATGGCCAATTCGCTGACCATCGCTGCGCTGGCGACATTATTCAGTCTGTTGCTGGGGGCGGTGGCCGCCGTGCTGCTGTGGCGGTTCCGCTTTCCGCTGAAAGGCGCGGTCGACGGGGTGATCTCGCTTCCCATCATCGTGCCGGAAATTTGCCTCGGCGTCGCATTCCTGATGTTCTTTGCCGCGATTGACTGGCCCAATAATCTGGTGTGGCCGCTCAATCTTGGGGCGATCACCATCGCGCACATCACCTTTTGCTTTCCCTTTGTGACCATGGTGGTGCGCTCGCGGCTGGCCAGCTTCAACCGCGAGCTCGAAGAAGCGGCCAAGGATCTTGGCGCGAGCGAATGGGCGGTTTTCCGGGATGTTCTGGTGCCACACATGAAGCCCGGGCTGGTCGCGGGTGCGCTGCTGTCCTTTACACTCAGCCTTGATGATTTCGTGATCACCTATTTCACCAGCGGACCCGACACGGTGACCTTCCCGGTCAAAGTTTATTCCATGGTGCGTTTCGCGCTGACTCCCGAAGTCAACGCGGCGTCGACCGTCCTTATCATCCTGACCATCGCGCTGACTGCGCTTGCGCTGAAGGTGCAGGGCGTCAAGGCCATCGCCGGAAGCCATTCATGACCGACAAAGCGCCCATCATCGAAATCCGCAATGTGTCCAAACGCTTTGGCAAGGTGGCGGCGGTCGACAATGTTAGCCTGGACATTCGCAGTGGCGAATTTTTCGTGCTGCTCGGCCCATCGGGGTGCGGCAAAACTACCCTGCTGCGCATGATCGCCGGGTTCGAGGTGCCGACATCGGGCCAAATCATCATCGATGGGCAGGATATGGCCGGAATCCCGCCCAACAAGCGCCCGGTGAATATGGTCTTTCAAAGCTATGCCGTGTTCCCCCACATGAGCGTGGCCGACAATGTTGGCTACGGCCTGAAAATCGCCGGGGTCGGCCGTGCCGAGCGCGACGAGCGCGTGCGCGAGGCGCTGGGACTGGTCAAACTGGACGGGTTCGAAGAGCGGCGGCCCGACCAGATGTCGGGCGGGCAGCGCCAACGCGTTGCGCTGGCGCGCAGTCTGGTGATGCGGCCCAAGGTGTTGTTGCTCGACGAACCGCTGTCGGCGCTCGATGCCAAGCTGCGCGCACAGATGCAGTTCGAACTTGCGGATTTGCAGGACCAGGTCGGCATCACCTTTGTTACCGTGACGCACGACCAGGACGAGGCCCTGTCGATGGCGAGCCGCATCGCGGTGATCAACAAGGGCGAAGTGGCGCAGCTGGCGACGCCATCGGACCTGTATGAATTTCCCGCCAACCGATTTGTTGCCGATTTTGTAGGGTCGGTGAATATCTTCGAGGGCAAGTTGATCCTCGACGAACCCGACAAGGCGGCGGTCGATTGTCCGGGATTAGGCAAGGTGTATCTGAACCATGGCGTGACCGGCCCGCACGGTGCTGATGTGTGGGTCGCGCTGCGGCCGGAGAAAATGTATCTGCACGTGCCCGGTGAGGGCCGAGCGGTCCGCGCAGCGGCGCAGGATGCACCCGAAGGCTATAATTTCGCGCGCGGCGTGATCAAAGGGATGAGCTATTTGGGCGACATCACCCTGTTCGAGGTCAAGCTGGACAGCGGCGCGATGATCCGCGCTTCACGCCCAAACCTATCGCGCCACGATCAGGAAGATTTCACCTGGGATGACCGAGTGAGTATGCACTGGCGAGCGGACAGCCCGGTGGTGCTGTTGGGGTGAAGCCAACCATATCGTCGTCCTGAACTTGTTTCAGGACAACGGACGAACAGGGGCTTGTTGTCCTGAAACAAGTTCAGGACGACGAGCATTGGGTTTAATGCGCCGCCTTTTTCCCCGGCACCAGATGCAGCGCCGCAACGATCAGCCCGCCCAGCAGCAGCCCGAACACCCCCGACCCCGCGGCATTGATGATCCATTCCCACAGACCAGCACCAGGCAAGCCGCCCGCAACGGCATGGGCAAAATCATGCAATGCATGCCCAAGCCCGCCGATGTGGAACTCATCAAGCCCGTGCAGCACGATCTGGCCGCCGACCCACAGCATTGCCGCCGTGCCGATAAGCGCAAGCCCCGCGAGCAGTTTGGGCATGACGTTGACGAGCGCGCGGCCGATGGCGCGGCGCGCGCTATGACCTTCCTTCGCCATGTGCAGCCCGATATCATCCATTTTCACGATCAAGCCGACGACGCCATAGACGATGACCGTTATCGCCACTGCAATCACCGCCAGCGTCGCTGCGCGCGTCCACAGATCGCTATCCATCACTTCATACAGCGCGATGACCATGATTTCGGCCGACAGGATGAAATCAGTGCGGATGGCGCCCGCGACCATGGTTTCTTCATGGTCCTTGTCCATCACCGCCGCCACATCTTCGGCCAGATCATGCTTTTCGGCGCTCCAAGCATGCCAGACCTTTTCGGCGCCCTCAAAACAGAGATAGGCGCCGCCGATCATCAAGATGGGCGTAATCGCCCATTTGGCAAAAACCGACAGCAACAGCGCGACGGGCAGGATGAACACCAGCTTGTTCCGAAGCGACCCCCGCGCAATGCGCCAGATGATCGGCAATTCGCGGTCGGGGGTAAAGCCAGTGACGTAGCGCGGTGTGACGGCGGCATCGTCGACGACGACCCCGGCGGCCTTCACTCCGGCCTTTGTTGCGGCAGCGCCGATGTCATCGATGCTGGCAGCCGCGACTTTGGCGATGGTGGCGACATCGTCGAGCAGCGCGAATATTCCGGATGGCATGGGCTAAAGCTCTCTACAGCGATTCTATCCTCCCTTTACCGTCTGCCCTGAGCTTGTCGAAGGGCTGTTCTTCCTTTCTGCGGTGGCAGGCAGAGGGCCGACCTTCGACAAGCTCAGGGCGAGCGGGGAAAAATCAATCAGAGCGCCCGCAACTTTGGCTCCGCGGCATCGAGCGCGCCGCGAATGATCCGCACCATTTCATCGATTTGTGCGGGCGTGATGATTAACGGCGGGCACATGACGATGCTGTCGCGGATGCCGCGCACCATCAGGCCGCCGGCAATGCACAGGTCGCGCACCACCGGTCCGGCCGTGCCTTCCTTGCCGCCGAAGCGCGCGCCGCTGGACTTATCGGCGACGATCTCGACCGCGCCGAGCAGGCCGATCGAGCGGGCCTCGCCCACCAGCGGATGGTCGTTCAACGTGGCCAGCGCCTTGGCCAGATAGGGCCCGGTCTCGTTCCGCACCCGGTCGACCAGATGTTCGCGCTCCAAAATCTCGATATTGCGCAGCGCCACCGCCGCGGCCACCGGATGGCCCGAATAGGTATAGCCGTGTACAAAATCGCCGCCGGTTTTCATTACCTTGATGATGTCGGCGCTAACCGCGACGGCAGAGATGGGCAGGTAGCCTGACGACAGCCCCTTTGCCATGGCGATGATATCGGGCTGCACCCCCATCGTTTCATGACCCCACATATTGCCCGTGCGTCCAAAGCCGCAAATCACCTCGTCGCACACCAGCAAGATGCCATATTTGCGGCAGATTGCCTCGACCTGCGGCCAATAGTTGGCGGGCGGGATGATCACGCCGCCCGCGCCCTGCACCGGTTCGCCGATGAAAGCTGCAACATTTTCCGGGCCGACTTCGATGATTTTCGCCTCAATCGCCTCGGCGCAGGCCGTGCCAAAGGCCTCGGGCGACATGTCGCGGCCCTCATTAAACCAATAGGGCTGGCGGACATGTTCAATGCCGGCGAGCGGGAGCACGCCCGGTGCCGGAAAGCCCTGCCCGTGCATCGCCTTCATCCCGCCCATGCTGACCCCGGCAACGGTGGAGCCATGATAGGCGTTGTGGCGGCTGATGAAGATGGTGCGACTCGCCTCGCCCTTCACCTGCCAATAATGGCGGACGAGGCGCAGGATTGTGTCGTTGGCCTCGCTGCCCGAACTGTTGAAAAAAACATGCGGCAGGCGGCCGCCGGTCAGGCTGGCAATCTTGTCCGCCAGCAAGACGGCGGGCGGGTTCGCGGTTTTGAAGAAGCTATTGTAATAGGGCAGCTCGAGCATCTGCTCTTTGGCGACATCGGCGAGCTCGGTGCGGCCGTAACCGACATTGACGCACCACAGCCCCGCCATGCCATCCAGAATGCGGTTGCCGTCACCGTCGTGAATATAGCAACCCTCGGCATGCGTGATGATGCGGCTGCCACCCAGATCCTCAATCTCTTGCCAGTCGGCCTGCGCCGGCAGGTGGTGGGCGATGTCGAGACGGCGAAGTTCGGCGATGTCATAGTTGCGGGGCATGGTGGGCACTCCTGAACGATTGGGTCGCCCCTGCAAAAACAGGGGCCGTCGCGGCCTGTCCACAATGGCGCGGGAGCAAGCCTCTAGCGGCCCCTGCTTTCGCAGGGGCGACGGAATGTCAGGGCGAGAACCCAATCCGCGCCTGGTAGCGGTTATAGCGGGTGATGCAGCGGTTCATGCCTCTCCCCTTAGCGCCTTTCCCAGCAGGCGAAAATAGGTCTGGCTGTCGGGGTCGTTTTCGGTGCCCCATTCGGGATGCCATTGCACTGCCAGCAAAGGCGCACCATTGGGCCGGGCGCTATAGGCTTCGACCAATCCGTCGGGCGCGCGCGCCTCTATGGTGAGGCCGTCGGCGAGCCGTCCGATACCTTGGTAATGCACCGAATTCACCTCGATCGCAGCCCTCGCATAGGCCGCCGCGAGCATGCCGCCATGCTCCAATTGGACCGGGTGGCGATGGTCAAACATCGCGTCAAAGCTTACACCATCAGGGGCGTGGTGCTGGATCAATTCGTCGCTGGCGCTGGTGTCGCGGCGCAAGGTGCCGCCGAGCGCGACATTGATTTCCTGAAAACCGCGGCAAATCCCAAACACCGGCTTGGCGGCATCAATCATCCGGTCCACCAGTCCCAGCGCAATTTCGTCGCGGTCGGGGTCGAACGGCCCCTCTCCCTTTGCCGCCTCGCCATAGCGTCCGGGGGCAACGTTGGAGGGCGTGCCAGTGAGCAAAATGCCATCGAGGCGCGGGGCGACTTCGGCCGCAGTCATCAGGTCAGGCAGTGATGGCACGATGAGCGCTGCTACATCGGCATAACGCATGGCGCTGACAATATAGCGGTTCATCACCGCTTGCGCGGTTTCTGTCCCGACGATGCGGTTGCAAGCGATGATGCCGAGTACAGGGCGTGTGCTCATGGCCCCTTGTTTCGAACTAGCGAGCGCAGGTCAAGCGCGACTGCCACACAATAATTTTCCATTGCCGTCATCTAAAGCGGGCTGCAGCAACGTATCTGCAGGCAAAAGTCATAAGGAGAATTTCATGCGGGTAGCGTTCATTGCAGCTGTCGCCGTTTTCTTCATTGCGCCCGCCGCCCAAGCGACAGACGAAACAGCATTTAGTGTTTCCGCCGCACGCCTCGCCATGGCTGGGCAATGGTCGGGCAAGCTGGAATATCTCGATTATTCGGCCAATCGTTGGTTTGGCATACCCGTGTCGGTCCGGATCGAGGATCAAGGCGATGGCGTTACCATCATCCGCAAGGCAGATTTTGATGATGGTCCGGCGGTGGGCAATGTCCGCATCACTACGATCGATATGCTGGATACGGCGCAGTCGACCATCACGGTCGCTGGGTTTCGCAAAGGCCGCTCGGTTGACCTTAGTATTTACAGCTTACGGGTTGAGGGAAAGCCCGCCGATTCGCGCAACTGGACGATGATCGAAGAGGCTCAGGGCCGTGATGACAATCGACCTGCAATCATCCGCTTGACCACCACCCGCAAAGGTGACTTAGTTATCACACTGAAAGAAGTTGATTTTCAGGATGACAACAGGGCCGAATGGCTGACCCGCAATCGCACCACCCTGACCCGAATTGGCGGATAGAAGTGCGAAAGATCAATGCTTGGCTGCATCCTTTTGCGCAAAGGCGGCCGCCGCGCCATACAGGCCGGGCTGCGCGAGCGTGATCAGCTTGACCGGGATGGCGCTCATATAGCCTTCGAACCGCCCCTTGGCACGAAAGCGCTCGGGAAAGCCCGAGCGGACCAGCGTGTCGCGGATGCGTTGGCCAAGGCCGCCGGCGATCACCACCCCTGACGCACCCTGCGCCAAAGCAATGTCCCCGGCGACGCTGCCCAGCGACAGGCAGAAACGGTCAGCAGCGGCGGCAGCCAGACTGTCCTCTCCGCTCATCGCCAGTTTCCAGATGGTACGGTCGTCTAGCGGGGCAATCGCCCGGCCCTCGATCCCTGCCAGCGCCTCGTAAATGTCGACGATGCCCGGACCCGAGACAATGCGCTCGACCGAGACACGGCGGTGACGCTTGCGTAAGCGCGCCAAGATGGCGTCCTCGATGCTGTCGAGCGGAGCGAAGTCGATATGCCCGCCCTCGGTCGCCTGCACGCGGTAGGTATCTTCATCGCGCCAGACATGCGCGACGCCCAGACCGGTGCCCGGGCCGATGACGCTGATTGTTCCGCTGACGGGCAACGGTTCATCGGGGCCACACAGATGGTCAAACGCACCGGCATCGGCGGCAGCGACCGCATGTCCCACCGCTTCAAAATCATTGATCAGCAGATGATCATCGACGTTCAGCTTTTCGCCGATCAGCGCGGGACGGATAATCCAGGGATTGTTGGTGAAGCGGATGACATCGCCCTTGGCTGGCCCCGCAATGGCGATGGCGGTAGCGCGCGGCAGCGCCGCGCCGGTGATGCGCCCGTAATCCTCCCACGCCGTCTGGAAACTGGCATGGTCGGCGGTTTGTAGCGTGACCGCCTCGCCGAGCGCCACCACCTTGCCGTCCGCCACCTCGGCAAGCGCGAAGCGCGCGTGCGTGCCGCCGATATCCACTGCGACGATTGGCCTGCCCATCTTCGCTCACTCCCCCATTCTTTGGTCGGCTTAGTGTCGCACCGTGGCCACCCTGGCAAGACTGCATAGCTATGCGCGGCAGCATGCGTGCCAAATGCCCGTGCTGGCGAGTTTTGCAGGTCACATTTCTGCCATGTCCCCGGTTCAGCCTTAGCCAGAAAAAGGAGAGGCATCGCATGAAAGCAATTTCATACAGGTTGGTTGCCGCTTTCGCCGGTTTGACATTGCCCTTAAGCGCGGCAGCCCAAGAAAATGCGTCCGATTGGTCCGGCCAGATCACCCCCTATGTCTGGGCGTCGGGGCTGGGCGGGTCGGTAACGCCGCTCCCTGGCGGGCCGACGCTGGACTTTGACAAGAGTTTTGGCGAGGTGCTGGAGGATCTGGACGTCGCCTTCTTTCTGGCAGGGCAGCTTCGCTACCAGCGCATCGTTGTGATGGGCGATTTCAGCACCAGTACCTCGTCGAAGGAGGGCGCTGTGCCCGTCCCAGGTGTCGGCATTTTGCCCGCCGAAGGGCGGCTCAATCAGCGCAGCATCACGCTGACCGGCGGCTATCGCGTCGCCGACCAAGAGGGGCTGACCTTAGATGTGATGGGGGGCTTGCGCCACTGGTCGGTGCGTTCGACCATTGATGTCGCAGGCGGCGCGATCAGCCGCAGCCCTCGGGTCAGCTTCACCGACCCGCTGGTGGCGGTGAAGGCCAATGTCGGCCTCGCCCCGCGCCTTTCGGCAATTGCCTATGGCGATATCGGTATCGGGTCGCGATCAACCGCGCAGCTACTGCTGACGCTGAACTATCAGGTTAGCGAGCATGTCTTTTTGTCGGGCGGATATCGCCAGCTGTGGCTGGAATATGCCAAGGGCGGCGCGCGCGGCGATGTAACCATGGCCGGGCCGCTGGTGGGGGCGACCTGGCGCTTCTAGCGGCAAAAGAGGAAAATGGCGCACCCGGAACGATTCGAACGTCCGACCCCCAGATTCGTAGTCTGGTGCTCTATCCAGCTGAGCTACGGGTGCGTGGAGGAGCGCCAATAGGGCGAAGGCCCATGGGGCGCAACCCCCTATTTCTTCGATTTGAGCGCCGCCTGCGCCGCAGCCAATCGCGCGATAGGGACGCGATATGGTGAGGCACTGACATAGTCGAGGCCGACGCTCTCGCAGAAGAAGATGGATGGCGCATCGCCGCCATGTTCGCCGCAAATGCCCAGCTTGATGCCGTCGCGGGTTTTGCGCCCACGTTCGGCGGCGATCTCGATCAGCTGGCCGACGCCCGCCGTATCGATGCTCACGAACGGATCGGCCAGGAAAATGCCCTTGTCGACATAGTGGGTCAGGAAACGGCCGGCGTCGTCGCGGCTGATGCCGATAGTCGTCTGGGTAAGGTCGTTGGTGCCGAAGCTGAAAAATTCGGCACTTTCGGCAATTTCGCCCGCCATCAGCGCAGCGCGGGGGAGCTCGATCATCGTGCCGACCAGATAGTCGATCCGCGCGCCGCGCTCAGCGAACACCGCCTCGGCCATGCGGTCGATGACGGCCTTCATCAGGTCAAGCTCGCGCTTGGTGGCCACCAATGGCACCATCACTTCGGGAATGGGGGCCGCGCCGCTCGCCGCCGCGACGTCGAGCGCGGCTTCAAAAATCGCGCGCGCCTGCATCTCGTAAATCTCTGGATAGGTCACGCCCAGGCGGCAGCCGCGATGGCCCAGCATCGGGTTAAACTCGTGCAGCTCGTTGGCGCGCGCCTTGAGTTTCTCGATGCCGACCCCGGCGGCCTCGGCCACTTCGGCAAATTCCTCCTCGCGCGTCGGCAGAAATTCGTGGAGCGGCGGGTCGAGCAGGCGGATGGTGACGGGCAGCCCCGCCATCACTTCGAAAATTCCCGCGAAATCGCTGCGCTGTTCGGGCAGCAACTTGGCGAGCGCCTTGCGCCGCCCCGCTTCGTCATCGGCCAGGATCATCTGGCGCACCGCGGTGATGCGGCTCGCGTCGAAGAACATATGTTCGGTCCGGCACAGGCCGATCCCCTCGGCCCCGAAATCGCGCGCGACCTGCGCATCGTGGGGCGTTTCGGCGTTGGCGCGCACCTTCATGCGGCGACCTTTGTCGGCCCACACCATCAACGTGCCAAAATCGCCGACCAGTTCGGGTTGCAGCGTCTTGACCTCGCCCGCCATCACTTCGCCGGTTGAGCCATCGAGGGTGATGATCTGGCCTTCGTGGAATTCGCGCCCGCCCACGCGCAGGATGCGTGCGGCGCTGTCGATGCTGAGCCCGCCCGCGCCCGACACGCAGGGGCGGCCCATGCCCCGCGCCACAACCGCAGCGTGGCTGGTCATCCCGCCGCGCGCAGTCAAGATGCCGCGCGCCGCGTGCATGCCGTGAATGTCCTCAGGGCTGGTTTCGACGCGCACCAAAATGACCGCTTCGCCCATTTCGGCGGCGTGTTCGGCGCTATCGGCGGTGAACATGATCTTGCCCGACGCCGCGCCGGGGCTGGCGGGCAGCCCTTTGGTCAAAACATCGCGCGGCGCGTCGGGGTCGAGCGTCGGATGAAGCAATTGGTCGAGCGCGCCAGGGTCAACCCGCAGCACCGCTTCGTCCTCGGTTATCAGTCCCTCGGCGGCCATATCGACGGCGATTTTTAGCGCCGCCTTGGCCGTGCGCTTGCCCGAACGGGTTTGCAACATCCACAATTTGCCGCGTTCAACCGTGAATTCAATGTCCTGCATGTCGCGGTAATGGCGTTCCAGCGTGTCGAACACCTGCGCCAGCTCGGCAAAGGTTTCGGGCATTGCTTCTTCCATGCTCAGCGGCTTGGCGTTGGCGGTCTCGCGCGCGGCACGCGTCAGATACTGCGGGGTGCGAATGCCCGCGACGACATCCTCGCCCTGCGCATTGATCAGCCATTCGCCATAATAGGCGTGCGCGCCAGTCGCAGGGTCGCGGGTAAAAGCGACGCCCGTCGCCGATGTTTCGCCCATATTGCCGAACACCATCGCCTGCACATTCACTGCGGTGCCCCATTCGGCGGGGATGGCGTTGAGGCGGCGATAGACCTTCGCGCGCTCGCTTTCCCAGCTAGTGAACACCGCACCAATCGCACCCCACAGCTGGTCGCGCGGGTCCTGCGGGAATGGCGCGCCCGATTGGGCTTCGACGAGCACATTATATTCGGCGACCAGCGCTTTGAGGTCTTCGGCCTCTAGCTCGGTGTCGAGGAAATAGCCGCGATCTTCCTTGGCGATTTCCAGCGCTTCTTCAAAGGCGGCATGGTCCAGGCCCATGACGACATCGGCGTACATCTGGATAAAGCGGCGGTAGCTGTCCCAAGCAAAGCGCGCGTCGCCCGAGGTGGCGGCGAGCCCCTCAACCGTCGCATCGTTAAGGCCAAGGTTGAGCACCGTGTCCATCATCCCCGGCATCGAAACGCGCGCGCCCGAGCGCACTGAAACGAGCAAGGGATCAGCGGGGTTGCCAAAGGTCTTGCCGGTAATCCCCTCGATATGCGCGATGCCGGCGTCGACTTCGGCGGCGAGGGTGGCGGGGAAAGCCTGGCCGTTCGCGTAATAGGCCGTGCAAACTTCGGTGGTGATGGTGAAACCCGGCGGCACCGGCAGGCCGATGCTGGCCATTTCGGCAAGGTTCGAGCCCTTGCCGCCGAGCAGTTCCTTGGACCGCTCTTTGGTGGTGGCCGCGCCGCCGAACAGGTGGACCTGGTTCATCATCATCCCTCAATCTTGGAAAAATCGGCGACACTGTGCACGGCATCGCGGAACCGCGTGAGCAGACCAAGGCGAAACGCACGAACTTGCTGATCGGGGTCATTCACCATCACGCCGGCGAAAAAAGCATCGATAGGTGCGCGGAGTGAGGCAAGCGCGGCCATGGCGTCCGTGAAGCGTTCTTCGGCGACGGCAGCAGCAGCGGCGGGTTCGGCGGTGTTGAGGACGGTTTGGAGCGCGGTGTCATGCTCGGTAAGCCCCTCCCCTTTAGGGGAGGGGTTGGGGTGGGGTTTGTCGTCCTGAAGCGGTGCCATGTCGACAGACCCCACCCCCGGCCCCTCCCCTGAAGGGGAGGGGGGAATTGACCCCGCCTGCTTCAGCAAATTCGCCGCGCGCTTATATGCGGCCAGCAAATCCGCCCCATCGGCGGTGTCCATAAACGCCTGCAAAGCCTTCACGCGCGCGAGCAAGCGAACAAGGTCATCCTCCCCGCCGAGCGCGAAAACCGCGTCGATCAGGTCGTGGCGGACGCCAGCTTCGCGTTGCTGGACTTTGAGGCGATCGATGAGAAAGGTGACCAGCTGAGTTGCAATCCACCTCTCAACCGACATTTCAAGTTCGTTGCCTTTGCTTAAAGCGAATGCACGGGCAGCAGAAAAAAATTGTTGGACGAACTCCAGACTGCGGAATGGCTTTGCAGCCTCCTCCATCACCGTTAGCTGCGAAGCCCTGAGACCCGTCTGGAAAATTGACGATTCGGCGATAATTGCACGGCGCAAAGCGAATGGATCTTTTGACCCCGTAGGCTTCTCGTCGATTGCAAAGAAGCCAGCCAACGTATCCAGCTTATCCGCCAAACTCACCGCCACGGTCACCGGCGCGGTGGGAACTTCATCGCCCTGCCCGACAGGCTTGTAATGGTCGCGGATGGCGGCGACGACTTGGGGATCGAGGCCTTCGCGTGCGGCGTAATAGCCGCCCATGATGCCCTGCAATTCGGGGAATTCGCCGACCATTTCGGTGACGAGATCGGCCTTGCACAGGCGCGCGGCTTGTTCGGCGAGGGCGGCAAGGTCGCTGCTCCCCGGCGAAAGCCGGGGTCCAGAGCTTGACTGCGCCGACGGTAGGTCATGATCGCCCTGGGCCCCGGCTTTTGCCGGGGAACGGTCCGTGACAATCCCCTCGTCGCAGAGCCACCGCGCCAGTTTCGCCACGCGCTCGACCTTGTCGGCGACCGTGCCCAGCTTTTCGTGGAACACGATATTGCCCAGCTTCTCCGCATGCTGCGCCAGCGTTTTCTTCTGGTCCTGTTCCCAGAAAAATCGCGCGTCGCTCAATCGCGCCGCCAGCACCTTGCGGTTGCCGTCGACAATGGCGGCGCCGCCGTCGCTGGGGGTAATGTTGGCGGTGCAGATGAAGGCGTTGGCAAGTTTGCCTTGCGCATCCTCGCACACGAAATATTTCTGGTTCACCCGCGCGGTCAGCTGGATGACTTCGGGCGGCACTTCCAGAAACGCCTCGTCAAAGCGCCCGAGCAGCGGCACCGGCCATTCGGTCAGGCCCGCATTCTCCACGACCAGCGCCTCGTCCTCCACCAGCACGAGGCCTGCGTCCGCCGCCGCTTTGGCTGCACCGTCGCGGATGCGCGCGCAGCGTTCGGAGAAATGGACGATGACATGCGCGGCGCGCAGCGCTTCGACATAGGCACCAGCGTTGGCGACGGACACCGGCCCCGACGACAGGAAACGGTGGCCCATTGTCGTGCGCCCGCTGGCTATTCCGTCAATTTCGCACGCCACAACATCATCGCCGAGCAGCGCGACGATGCCCTGGAGCGGACGGACCCAGCGCAAGCTTTCGGTGCTGACCGAGGCTGCCCCCCAGCGCATCGATTTGGGCCAGGGAAAGGCGCGGATGATGGCGGGGATGGCTTCGGCGAGCACCTCTGCGGTGGGCCGTCCCGGCTTGTCGATCACGGCGAAATAGGTGCCGTCGCGTTCGACGAGCTGGTCCTGCGCCAGCCCGGTCTTGCGTAGAAAGCCCTCGATCGCTTGCGGCGGGGCGCCGACCTTTGGGCCTTTGGTCTCTTCGCTGACGGCTTCGGTCGCCAGCGGCAGGTCGCGGGCGATCAGCGCGAGGCGGCGCGGCGTCGCAAAAGTTTCGATGCCGGCGGCGGCCAAGCCTGCCTTGGCCAGCGCCTCACCGAACAGGCGTTCCAGATCGGCCTTGGCCTTCACCTGCATCCGCGCAGGAATTTCCTCCGAGAGGAGTTCGAGCAGGAAGTCGGTTGTCACGCCGCCCACCCGTTCTTTTCCATCCATGCCGCGCAGCTGCCCTTCGCAAGGTCGCGGACGCGGGCGATGTAATTGGCGCGTTCCTGCACACTGATCACGCCGCGCGCTTGCAAGAGGTTGAACAGATGCGACGCCTCGATCGCCTGGTCATAAGCGGCGAGCGGGACGCCCGCCGCGATGGCGCGCTGACATTCGGCCTCGGCGGCCTCGAACCCTTTCAGCAGCACGGCGGTATCGGCGACTTCGAAATTCCACTTCGAGAACTGTTTTTCATTTTCGAGGAAGACGTCGCCGTAGCTGACCCCTGCGTCGTTGAACCGCAGGTCGTACACATTGTCGACGCCCTGAATGTACATGGCCAGCCGTTCGAGACCATAGGTCAGCTCGCCCGCTACGGGTTTGCAATCGAAGCCGCCCATTTGCTGGAAATAGGTGAATTGCGTCACCTCCATGCCATCGCACCAGACTTCCCACCCGAGGCCCCATGCGCCGAGCGTCGGCGATTCCCAGTCATCCTCGACAAAGCGGATGTCGTGCGCAAGCGGGTCGATGCCGATGGCGTCTAGGCTGCCGAGATAAAGCGCCTGCAAGTCGGCTGGCGACGGCTTCATGATCACCTGATATTGGTAATAATGCTGCAGCCGGTTGGGATTTTCGCCATAGCGGCCGTCGGTGGGACGACGGCTGGGCTGAACATAGGCGACATTCCACGGATCGGGCCCCAGGCTGCGCAACGTAGTCGCAGGATGAAAGGTTCCCGCCCCTACGCGCATGTCATAGGGCTGGAGAATCGCACAGCCGCGTGCGCCCCAATAGGCGTGCAGCGTCAGGATGATGTCCTGAAAACTTAGGCCCTTGGTGTCGGCCACGGCGGCAAAGTCCCCATATTTCGCAGGTGCAACAATTTCCGCCGCCTTGGCGGAGAGTGACGGAAGGGTCAAGCTACTCTGCGGCGACTTCGACCGCTGCGCGCACGACGGTTACCGGCGTTGCATTGAGCACAGCGTTGCCCGTCAGCCGGCAATAGCGTTCGGGATCGGTCAAATCGTTGATCGACACCCCGGCATGGGCAGCCGCTGTCTGCCACCCAACCCCCTTGCGACCATGCCCCCAGCCGTGCGGCAGCGACACCGCCCCGGGCATCATGTCATCGGTGACCTCGGCGGCGACGGTGACGCGGCCGACGCGGCTGGCGACTTCGATCAAGTCGCCATCGGCAATGGCGCGCGCGGCGGCATCATCGGGGTGAATCATCAATGTGCAGCGGTCAGGGCCCTTCACTAGCCGCTTGCTGTTATGCAGCCAGCTGTTGTTCGACCGCACATGCCGCCGCCCGATCAAACGCAGGCTGTCGCCGGGCGTCGTTGTCATGTCGGCGCGGAAGCGATCCAATTCCTCGACCAAAGTGGCTGGGACGGCGTGGATGCGCTTGTCCGGCGTACGGATACGCTCTGCCAGATTGGCGCGCAGCGGGCCGAGGTCGACACCGTTGGGCTGCGCCTCGACTTCGGCCAGGCTCATGCCCATGGGGCTGGCGCGCAGCATTGAATCGAGCTGTTCGCGCGGTGTCGGGATATTGGGCATCGCCTCACCCCGCGCGGCGTGGATGGCGGCGGCAAGTTCGGTCACAATTTCCCAGTCAGCCTTGCTGTCCGGCTGCTTTTCCAGCAACGCGGGCGAATAAGCCCCAAAGTTGCGGATCGCCAGCGGGCCAAAGAACAGCGGATAATGGTCCTTTTCCAGCGGACCGCACGGCGGCAAGATATAGTGCGCGTGGCGGCTGGTTTCGGTGATGTACATGTCGAAACTCACCATCAGGTCGAGCCCCGCGAGCGCTTTGTCGGTGCGTCCACCGTCAGGGGCCGACAGGACGGGATTTCCTGCCGCAACGAACAGCATCCGCACCCGCTGGTCATCATCGCGCAGCAGTTCGTCGGCAAAGGCGACCATAGGGATTTCGCCCATCACCGACGGCATGGGGCCGCGCGCCGTTTCGACAGTCTTGATACTGCCCTTGCCCACCAGCGCGATGGTGTCGAGCAGCGGTTCGGGGAACATCGTGCCGCCGACGCGGTCAAGATTTCCGCTGGCAAAGTTGATCAGCTGGATCAGCCATTGGTTGAGCGTGCCAAATTCGGTCACCGACACGCCCATCCGGCCATAGATGGCGGCGGGCGCGCCGCTGGTCATTAGGGCGGCAATCGCCGCAATCTCCTCCTCTGCGACCCCGCAATGATCGGCAAGCTCGGCATCATCAAACGCGGAAAGATGATCATCGATTGTTGCCCAGCTGTCATCGACCAGGGCTGCAATTGGTGAGGTAAGGTCTGGTTGGCGCTGGCGAACCGCGCGCAGAATGGCCAGCAGCAGTGCCGTGTCGGTCCCCGGCCGCACCGGCACCCAGCGATCGGCAAGCTTCGCCGTCTCCGTCCGGCGTGGGTCAACGACCACCAACGTGCCGCCGCGCGCTTGCATGTCGGCCACCCGGCGCTTGAAATCGGGTACGGTCCAGATGCTTCCGTTTGATGCTGCCGGATTGCCGCCGACAATCACCAACGCCTGCGTGCGATCAATGTCGGGTACGGCGGCAAGGCTGACATGGCCATACATTTGATATTGGACATAATGGTGCGGAATCTGGTCGAGCGTCGAGGCCGAGAAGGTTCCCTTCGACCCCACCGCACGGCGCAGCGCGCCCATCTGGCCCGATATGGCATAGTCATGCGCGTTGGGGTTGCCGACATAGAAAGCGGGGCGCGCCTTTTCGGCCTGAAGTGCAACGACGTGCGCAGCGATTTCGGCATAGGCGGTGGCCCAGTCGATGGCTTCCCAACCACTGGCGGTGCGCTTGATCGGGGTTCGCAACCGGTCAGGGTCATCCTGCAAATCGGCGATGGCAGTTGCCTTGGGACAAATGTGCCCGCGGCTCAGCACATGATCAGGATTGCCCTTGATCGACAGTATCTTGCGCCCATCAAGTTCCACCAAAATGCCGCAATTGGCCTCGCAGATGTGGCAGGTGCGCGCGTGCACGGACATGAAAATTCTCCCTCTTTCGCAAGCAGACTAGCATGCGCACCGCGCCTGTCCAATGTCAGCCGTGCAAGTCATTTTGTCATGTCTTGTTGACATGTCAGCGAATCATGTCCATATGTCATGTGTCCATGACACAATGTCATGCGACAGCGACAATGGACTGGCCAATGCACAACAAGCTGAAGGTGCTGCGCGCGATGCACAATTGGAGCCAGGCGGAGCTTGCCGACCGGCTTGATGTGTCGCGTCAGGCGGTCAACGCCATTGAAACGGGCAAATATGACCCCTCGCTCCCCCTCGCCTTCAAACTGGCGCGGCTGTTCAACATGCCCATCGAGGAGATTTTCAGTGACGGAGAATGAACCGCTGGACGCACCGCGCCGCCCCAGCTTCGTCTGGACTAGCACTATCATCATCGCCACGGCCTTCTTGACCGGCGCAGTGGCAGGCTATTTCGACAAAATGGCCGAATATGGCGAAGCTCCACGGTCAGGCAGCTTAATCGCTCAGCTCGTTGTGATTGCGCTGGGCGTGTCAATACTCGTCGCCTATCTCTCACGCTTCGGACGCTTTTGGGAAAACTGGTCCCGCCGCAAGCAGCTCTACGCTGTCAGCCTGTCGATTGCAGCGCTGCTAGGCTTTATCACCACTTTGGCATTGCGCTTCGGTGTTGGCGACGGTCCCACCAGCGATTTGTTCGGGAACGGGCGGTTCGACCCAGGCGTTGCCATGATCCTGTCGGCCCTGTGGCTAGTCGGCATGACGCTGTCGATTCTCATCTATCACCGCAGCGTCGATGATCATGAAAAGCAGGCCTATCTGTGGGGCGGGCTGGCCGGTTTCTATGCGGTCGTCTTTCCGGCACCGGTGTGGTGGCTGCTCGCACGCGCCCAGATTGTGCCGCCGGTAGATGCGATGATCCTGTTCCTCTTTGCCGTCACTGCCAATGCTATTGTTTATATGTGGCTGAAATATCGTTGAACCCCCTCCCCTTCCCATCACTTTCACCCTAAAGGAATGAACATGAACCGCTTTTTCAAAACACTGATGTTCACCGCCGCGATGATCCCGCTGGCCCAGTGCGCCAATCTGGCCCCGGTGGGCTCGGCGTTGGCGCAGTCCGCTCCGGCAGCCGCAGCGGGTGAAGATGCCGACCCCGCGCTGTGGGTGGTCAAGGACGCCGATACCACCATTTATCTCTTTGGTACCGTCCACATGCTGAAACCCGGCCTTAGCTGGTTTGATGAAGCGGTGAAGGATGCGTTCGACAAATCGGACAGCCTGAAGATCGAAGTCGTTCTGCCCGAGGACCAAGGCGAGTTGGTGTCGCGCACCCTGCCTTTAGCCATCGACCAGACGGGTACGCCGCTGTCGAGCCTGTTATCCGAAAGCGAGCGGGCCGCCTATGAAGCCGCCATGGTAAAATTTGGCTTGCCGGTGGCGCAGTTTGAAATGTTCGAACCCTGGTTTTCGGGGCTGACACTGGCCGCGGTGGCTTTGACGGCGGATGGCTATGACCCTAACCAGGGGTCAGAAAAAACCCTGACCGGGGCAGCGAAAGCGGCTGGCAAGCCGGTCGAAGGGCTGGAGACGCTGGAAGAGCAGATGGGCTTTTTCGATACTTTGCCGCGCGACGTGCAGGTCAAGTTCCTGAACACGACGGTGGCCCAGCTGCCCACGGCTGGCGGCGAATTCGCTGACATTTTGCTGGCCTGGAAGCAGGGCAAGCCCGACGAGCTGGGCGCACGCATGAACCGTGCGATGCTGGGTTCCGAAGAGTTGGCTGATGCCCTGCTGTTCAAGCGGAACGAACGTTGGGCGAGCTGGATCAAATCGCGGCTGGACCAGCCCGGCAGCGTTTTTGTTGCGGTCGGCGCCGGCCATCTGGCGGGCGAAAAAAGCGTGCAGGATTATCTGACCAAGCACGGCTTGAATGCCGAGCGCATTGCCTATTAAGCCGATGATGCTGCACCGCTGGCTCCTTGCGATGCTGGCGGTACTGCTGGTGGGTGCCTGCTCGGAATCCATCCGGCAGGACGCCACGCCAGCGGTTTGGGCGGTGCGCAGCCCGGGAACGACAATCTATCTGACCGGCACCGTACATTTGCTGCCTGACGGAACGAACTGGCGCAACGGGCCGATCACCGCCGCGATCGCCGATGCCGACGAGCTGGTGACCGAGCTGGCCCCGGACGAGCTGGCGCGGGCAGCCAAGGTGATGCGGCTTTTCAGCTATGGCGACGGCCCGATCCAGCCCCGTGAGCGCTTTGATATCGACCTGCGCGACGACTATATCGCGCTGGAAGGTCAGGAATTGAGCGTGGTTCCGGGGATGGCCGCGCTCGATGACTGGGCGCTGGCGCTGATGCTGGCGCGGGTGAACGCCGACAAGGCTGGGCTGCGCGCTGCCAATGGCGTGGACGCTGCGCTGATTGAAACCTTCGCAGCCGCTGGCAAACCGCGGCTGGGGCTGGAAACCGCTGAGGATCAGTTCGGCGCGTTCGATGCTATCCCCCTGCCCGAACAGCGCATCATGCTGAACCGGTTGATGCGCGATATCGCCGAAGGACGCGCCGATGACCGGCTGCGTGCGACTGTCGGCGCTTGGTCGCGCGGCGACATGGACGCACTGGCCGACATTATCGCGCGGGATGCGGGCAATGCGCCGGCGGCGCACCGGTTGCTGTTGACCGATCGCAATCGCCAATGGACTGACTGGATCGAACGGCGGCTGGACCAACCCGGCACGGTGCTGGTGGCGGTAGGCGCGGGGCATTTTGCCGGACCCGAATCGCTGCTTGAGTTGTTGGCTGCCCGCGGGATCAAGGCCAAAAGACTCCAATAGGCTTGCATTTCGGCGCGTCTGCCGCTAACGGCCCGCGCTTCCGCTATGGTCATCCCTGGAGGCGTGGCGGACAGTGAAACATCATCTCGGAGAAATATCATGAGCGATCAGCTGACGCTGACGGCCGAGACGCGCGAACGGGCAGGCAAGGGAGCCTCCCGTGCCCTGCGTCGTGAAGGCCGCGTCCCCGCCGTAATTTATGGCGGCAAAGAAGAACCCCTGGCAATCCACGTCGAAGAAAAGCTGCTGATGAAGCAGCTGATGACCGGCCACTTCATGAACTCGGTGGTCGAGATCACTGTCGGCGGAAAGGCCCTGCGCACCCTGCCCAAGGACGTCGCTTTTCACCCTGTGAACGACCGCCCGCTGCATGTCGATTTCCTGCGCCTGACGAAGGATTCGACGGTGCATGTCGAAGTGCCGGTGAAGTTCATCAATGAGGAAGCCTCGCCCGGCCTGAAGCGCGGCGGTGTGCTGAACATCGTGCGCCACGAGCTGGAATTGGTGTGCGACGCCAACCGCATCCCCGACGACATTATTATCGATGTGACCGGCTTTGACGTGGGCGATTCGATCCACATCAGCCATGTAACGTTGCCCGAAGGGTCGACGAGCGCGATCACCGACCGCGACTTCACCATCGCCACCATCGTCGCACCGTCGGCGCTGAAGTCGAGCGACGGCGACACGACCAAGGATGAAGCCGCAGAAGGCTAATTCCGCAACCTTATCGGCATTGAAGCCCCGCCCGCCCTCTGCCAGACAGACGGCGGGCGGGGCTTTCGCTTTTTCGGGGGTTTGAAAATCAATGCAGCTTTGGGTCGGCCTTGGCAATCCGGGCACGCAATATGCGCTGCACCGGCACAATGTCGGCTTCATGGCTGCCGATGCGATCGCTGAAACCCACGGTTTCGGATCCGAAGCCAAGAAATTCAAAGGGCTGCTGCGCGAAGGGCGGATTGGCACGACCCGCGTCCTGATCCTCAAACCGCAGACTTTCATGAATGAAAGCGGACAGAGCGTGCGTGCCGCGCTCGATTTCTATAAACTGGATGTTTCAGCGGTCACTGCTTTTTACGATGAACTCGACCTTGCCCCGTTCAAGGTCAAAGTGAAGCGTGGCGGCGGCGCGGCAGGGCACAATGGCATCCGCAGCATGATCGCACATATTGGCGATGATTTCCGCCGGGTCCGGCTGGGGATCGGCCACCCCGGTCACAGGGACCGGGTCACCCCACATGTGCTGGGCAATTTTGCCAAAAGCGAGATCGAGCCGCTGACCGACATGCTGGGCGCGGTGGCCGCCGAGGCGCGATGGCTGGCGGCCGATGACGATGCGCGGTTTCTGACGGATTTGGCGCTGCGCTTGCAGGGATAATTTACTGCCCCGACTGCGCGTAGCGCACCGGCGGCGGCGGCGGCGCGCCATCAGGCTGGTCGGCGAGCTTGATCGCGCACATTGTGCCCCAGCGCAGGTGGCTGTCGCAGCCGACACCGGCAAAACGATAATGGCCGGTCAGCAACAGGTGGCGATGCCCGCGCGAGGCAACGCCGTCGTCAACCACCAACTGGCGCACCACATCGCGCGGGCTGCGCTGGCCATAGCTAATAACCTCGCTGACAAAGCGCCCGCCGCCGCGCGCCATGACGCGTTCACCCGGGCCCTGCCCGCGCGCGATATGGCCGATTTCGCCGCTCGATGCCTGCCAGCGGGCATGATCGGCGGCCGCGGCATCGAGAATTTCGCCGCCGCGCAGCCGCGCTACCGGCGCTGCACGTTCCAGCGCAGCGATGGCGTCGTCCACCGCGCGCACGCCTTCGATGCTCATTTCGACGACATTGTCGTCAGCATCGAACACCACCTTGCCGCGGATGCGGGTGCGATATTCGCGCAAGTCTTGGGCATAACCTGCCGGGTCGGCGCGCAGCCGGTTGATTTCGGCCAGCACGGCGCTTTCAAAATCGTCCGTTTGCGCGGTCGCCGGCGGAGCAAACGCCAGCGCCAGCAACAACGCCAATTTGCCGAAGTGTGCAATGCTCATCGACGCGACCCCGCTTGCATATGACTGCAAGTCTGTGGGGCGAAGGTTAAGAAAAACTTACCTGCCCGCAACCTGCTTGCGTTGAACGGAGCAAGGGCGGCATATATTCCGCCGAGGAGAATTCGCATGACCGACAATCGCCGCCTGAACCGTCGCCAAATGCTGGGCGCGACCGCCGCCATGGCCACTGCTCCCGCCTTTACTTCGGCCGCGCTGGCCGAAGAGCCGCAGCTGAGTGACAAGACCATCCTGATCACCGGCGCGTCGAGCGGGTTTGGCTATGTTGGCGCGCTCTATTACGCGCGGCGCGGTGCGCGTGTCATTGCCTCGATGCGCGGCCTGCCCCGGCGCGAGGCCGCCCAATTGCTGGAAGAAGCCAAGAAGGAAGATCTGGACATCCAGGTGGTCGAAATCGACGTGACTTCAGACGCGTCGGTCTCGAAGGGGGTAGAAGAAGCATTGCGTCTGGGCGGTGGGCGCATCGACGTGCTGGTCAACAATGCCGGTATCGGCATCACCGGGCCGGTCGAGGTGCAGGACATGGCCGCCACCCAGCTGATCTTCGACACCAATGTGTTCGGCTGCCACCGGCTGGTGCGCAATGTGCTGCCGATCATGCGCGATCAGAAAGCGGGGCAGATTTTCCAGATTTCGTCGCAGCTGGGCCGCGTCATCGTGCCCGGCGGCGGCCATTATTCAGCGACCAAATTCGCGCTGGAGGCGATGGGCGAGCAGCTGGCCTATGAGCTGGTACCGCACAATATCGATGTGACCATTATTCAGCCCGGCGGCTATCCGACGCGCGTGTGGGTCAATCGCAACGCGCTGACGGCTGCGCTGAAGGACCGTACCGAAAACGGGCGGCTCGATGCTTACCCCGCCTTCACCACAGGCATGGGCCGCGAGGATGGGTCCGGCCGCAGCGCCGACCCGCTCGATGTACCGCGTGCGATCGCCGAAATCATCGCGATGCCACCGGGCAAGCGCCCGCTACGCCGGGCGGTGCATCCGGGCAACAAGCCGCAGGAGCCGATCAACAAGGTCAGCGCCGAGGTGCAAGTGGCGTGGCTGGGCGGAACGGCGCTGGGCCCGCTGGTGAAGGCCGTGCACGACTGACTGGCCTTTCGCGCGCAACCCGCCTAGGGGCCATGCCGCGAAAGGATTGGGAATATGGGTTTCAAATGCGGCATCGTCGGTCTGCCCAATGTCGGCAAGTCGACCCTGTTCAATGCGCTGACCGAGACGCAGGCGGCGCAGGCGGCCAATTATCCGTTTTGCACGATTGAACCCAACGTCGGCAATGTTGCGGTGCCCGATCCGCGGCTCGACCAGCTGGCGGCGATCGCTTCAAGCCAGAAGATCATCCCTACTCAGTTGGCGTTTGTGGACATCGCAGGCTTGGTGCGCGGCGCGTCCAAGGGTGAAGGCCTCGGCAACCAGTTCCTTGGCAATATCCGCGAGGTCGATGCCATCGTCCATGTGCTGCGCTGTTTCGAGGATGACGACATCCAGCATGTCGAAAACAAGGTCGATCCCATCGCCGACGCCGAAACGGTCGAAACCGAATTGCTGCTCGCCGATATGGAGAGCCTGGAAAAGCGCGTGCCCGCCTTCCAGAAAAAGGCCGCGCAGGGCGACAAGGAGGCCAAGGCTGCGGCCGCCGTGCTGGGGCGCGCGCTGGAATTGCTGCGCGAGGGCAAACCGGCGCGACTGGCCGTGCCCGAGGGCGATGACGAGACACGCATCTTCAAACAGGCGCAGTTGCTGACGTCCAAACCCGTGCTTTATGTCTGCAACGTCGAAGAGTCTGCAGCAGCCGAGGGCAATGTGCATAGCGCGCGCGTGTTCGCCAAGGCGGCTGCCGAGGGCGCGCAAGCGGTCGTCGTGTCGGCGGCGATTGAAGCCGAAATCGTTACCATGCCTGCCGAAGAGCGCGGCGAGTTTCTGGAAGCGCTGGGGCTCAGCGAAGCGGGCCTCGCGCGCATCATTCGTGCGGGATACGCGTTGCTCGACCTTATCACCTTCTTCACCGTCGGACCAAAAGAAGCCCGGGCGTGGACCGTGCACAAGGGCGCAATGGCCCCCGAGGCGGCAGGGGAGATTCACAGCGATATGCAGCGCGGCTTCATCCGCGCCGAAACCATTGCTTTCACCGACTATGTCGCATTGGGCGGCGAAAGCCCGGCACGCGAGGCGGGCAAATTGCGGCAGGAAGGCAAGGAGTATGTGGTCGCTGATGGCGATGTGCTGCATTTCAAATTCAACGTTTGACCATGTGGTTGACAAGGGGCGTTAATTCAGGGCAGTTTCACGCCATGGGGAAACGATTGATCCTTGCTGCTGCGGGAACCACTCTGATCGGCGCGTTGAGCGTGCCAATAGCTGTTGCGTCACCAGCGATGGACAATGGCTGTCAGGCGGCCAATCCCGCGCCACCCAAGGCAAAGGAGCGCAAGCCCGCCGAGACCCGCGAAAAGAAGCGCTCGGGATCCGGCCGTAGCTGCCTTGGCTGCATTGTGCCGCTCGACGGCCTGTCCTCGACGATGGCGATCGCCACCGATTTCTGACACGCGAGCGGCTGTCATTGTCGCATGCCGCCGATAGGCTAAATGCTTCCGAACCCGATTCGCCGGGGAGCGAAGGAAGCGCCATGTTCAACCGCCGTCTGTTCATCGCCGGAGCCGCCGCGAGCGGCCTTGCCGCACCCGCTATCCTCCACGCACAGAACCGCTGGCGCAGCTATCCTTTTGCGCTCGGGGTGGCGGCGGGCGATCCTGCCCCCGATGGTTTCGTCATTTGGACGCGCCTTGCGCCCGAACCACTGTCACCCGATGGCGGAATGGCCATGTTCCCGATGCCGGTGCAGTGGGAAGTCGCAAGCGACCCGCGCTTTGAGACCATCGTGCAATCGGGCGAGGCCATCGCGCGGCCCGAGCTGGCGCATGCGGTGCATGTCGAGGTGGCGGGGCTGCAGCCCGACCGGCCCTATTTTTACCGCTTCACCGCAGGCGGCGAGCGCAGCTTCCGGGGACAAGCGCGCACATTGCCACTCGCCAGCGCCGATGTTGCCCGCCTGAAATTCGGCGTCGCCGGATGCCAGCGGTTCGAGGACGGTTACTATGGCGCGTTCCGCCACCTGTCGAATGAGGCCGACCTCGCCTTCGTCTATCATTATGGCGACTATATCTACGAATATGCCGTGGGGGCAGTGTCGTCGAATTTCTTCAGCGGCGCATTGGTGGAGCCCGTGCGCCGCCCGCTCGGCCAGTCCACCTACAGCCTGAGCGACTATCGTCAGCGCTATGCGCAGGTGAAATCGGACCCCGATTTGATCCGCGCGCACGCCGCGCATGCCTTCGTGTCGAGCTATGACGATCATGAAGTCGATAACAATTGGGTGACCGATATCGACGAGGATGGCACCCCGCCCGAATTGTTCGCGCTGCGCCGCGCGGCGGCGTTTCAGGCCTGGTATGAACATATGCCGGTACGCAAAGCGCAACTGCCGCGCGGCGGCGTGGTGCAGATGTACCGCGACCTAAAATATGGCCGTCTTGCTCATGTCGATATCTGCGACACGCGCCTCTATCGCACCGACCAGCCGTGCGGCGACGGGTTCAAGCCGCATTGCGCCGAGGTGGATGACAAGAATGCGCAGGTGCTGGGTGCCGAGCAGGAAGCGTGGGTGGCACGCAACCTGGCGAACCGCGACCATGTTTGGAACGCGCTGGCGCAGCAGGTCACGATGATGAGCCTCGACCGCCGCCGCCGCCCGGAGGAACCCGCGCGCATACTGAACATGGACAGCTGGGCGGGCTATGAAGCGCCGCGCCAGCGCTTGCTCGCGCGCATGGCGGGCCGACAGAATGTCATCGTGCTGACGGGCGACGAGCACCAGAATTTCTGCGGCAATCTGGTGCACCGCGATAAAATCGTCGGCGGCGAATTTGTCGCCACTTCGATCAGCAGCGGCGGCAATGGCCAGGACGTCCGCCCCGGCACCGATGAATGGATGAAGTTCAACCCCGAACTCAAATTCGCCAACGACCAGCGCGGCTATCTGGTATGCGAGGTGACGCCTGAGGCTTGGCAGACGCATTTCATGGTGGTCGATCAAGTGCGCACCCGCGAAAATGCCCTGTCACGGCGGATGACAGCGGTGGTGGCGCGCGATGAGGCGGGGGTAAAGCTGTCGGCTTAGCCGCCAACCGTAGCCCTGAGCTTGTCGAAGGGCGCGTCGCGGTAATCACCTTGGGCGCATTCACGCGCCACGTGCTTCGACAAGCTCAGCACTACGGTTCTTGGAAGCGACCTCACTTCCGCCCGAACAACCGCTCGACATCGCCCATCGACAGTTTCACCCAAGTCGGTCTCCCATGGTTGCACTGGCCCGAGCGCGGTGTGACCTCCATCTGGCGCAGCAGCGCGTTCATTTCGGCGACGTTCAGCACACGCCCGGCGCGGACCGAGCCGTGGCAGGCCATGGTTGCGGCGACATGGTCGATCCGCTCGGCAAGTCCCAGCGCGGAGTCAAACCCCGCCAGATCGTCGGCAATATCGCGCACCAGCCGCTGCGCATCAGGATTGCCGAGCAGCGCGGGCGTCCCGCGCACAACGACCGCGCCGGGTCCGAAGCGTTCGATCTCGACCCCCAGCTTCGCTAGCTCACCCGCCGCGCTCTCCAGCCGGTCGCAGGCAGGCTCATCAAGCTCGACCACCTCGGGCAGCAGCAGACCTTGCACGCCGACCCCCTGCCCCGCGAGGCCGGCGCGCAGCCCTTCAAGGACAAGTCGCTCATGCGCGGCGTGCTGATCGACCAGCACCAGCCCATCCTCGGCCTCGGCAACAATATAGGTGTTGGCAATCTGCCCGCGCGCGATGCCCAGCGGGTGGTCGGTGCTGACCGGGGGCGGCGCTGTTGCCACCTCGGCACGACCCTGCGGCAGTATGTCGGCTGCGGCCCAGTCGCGGCGCGCTTCGGCGACATGCAGCTCGCCTGCTTCGCGATCAAACGGCCGGGCAAACAATGCACCGAAGGCTGGGGTAGGCGCCACGGGTTCAGCCTGCCACGCAGCCTCCATCCCCGCTGCCGGGCGCTGGACGCTGCGAAATCCCTGCTCGTTCAGCGTCCGGCGCAGACCACCTACAATCAACCCGCGCACCAGCGCCGGATCGCGGAAGCGCACTTCGGTCTTGGCGGGATGGACGTTCACATCGACCTCGCTGCTAGGCAGATCGATGAACAGCGCCACCACCGGATGCCGGTCGCGCGCGAGCAAGTCGGCATAGGCAGCGCGCAATGCGCCGACCAGCAGGCGGTCCTTCACCGGCCGACCGTTGACGAACAGATATTGGTGGTCAGCGACGCCGCGATTAAAGGTTGGCAGGCTAGCAACGCCGCTGATGCGGACATGCTCGCGCACCAGATCAACCAAAATGGCATTGTCTGCCAGCGCACGGTCGACCAGCAGCGCGACACGTTCCTCGCGCGCTTGGCCTGCCTGTAAATCAAATATGCGGCGCCCGTCATGCTCGAGCGCAAAAGCGATGTCGGGCCGCGCCATCGCAAGGCGGCGGATGACATCAAGTGCGGCGGCATATTCGCCGCGCGCGCTGCGCAGAAATTTGCGGCGGGCCGGCACGCGGGCGAACAGGTCGGCAATGGTCACGCGCGTGCCGGGGGGCAGCGCCGCTGGGCCTTCGTCAACCACAACGCCATTGTCGACAACACGGCGCCAGCCGCTTGCGCCAGCAGGGCGGCTCTCGATGGTCAGCCGCGCCACGCTGGCGATGCTGGGCAGCGCCTCACCGCGAAAGCCCAAGGTGACGACATTCTCAATCGCCTCGTCAGGCAGTTTTGAGGTGGCATGGCGTTCGAGCGCGAGTGCAAGGTCAGCGGGCAACATCCCGCACCCGTCATCCTCGACCACCATTTGCGCGATTCCGCCCTCGCTGAGCCGGACCGCGATGCGGCTCGCCCCTGCGTCAATCGCGTTTTCCACAACTTCTTTGAGTGCAGCCGCCGGACGTTCGACCACTTCGCCCGCAGCGATGCGATTCACCAGCGATTCCGGCAAGCGGCGTATTGACATGCGCCCTGCCCTAGCGCAGTCGCACCCCAAGCGCGACCCACCCGCAAACTTTGACCGCAAATGCCCCTCTGACTGGCGCTAGACCGCTATTTTCGGGCAGTTACACCGGTCAGTCCGGTTGACGGACCGTCACGCAGCGTCAAACAGCATCGGAGCGCGGCCCATCCCGCCGCCGCCCGGACAGGAAAGCAGAAACAAAAATGTCGTTTTTTTCGCGCTGGTTCAAATTTTCCTCACAAGACATGGCCATCGACCTCGGCACCGCCAACACCGTCGTTTATGTGCGCGGGCGCGGCATTGTGCTTAACGAACCTTCGGTCGTTGCGGTCGAAACGATCAACGGCATTAAGCGCGTGAAGGCCGTGGGTGATGACGCCAAGCTGATGATGGGCAAGACGCCCGACAGTATCGAGGCCATCCGGCCGCTGCGCGACGGCGTGATCGCCGACATCGATGTCGCTGAACAGATGATCAAACACTTCATCACCAAGGTGCATGGCGGCAAGCCCAGTCTGATCAGCCATCCCGAAATCGTCATCTGCGTGCCGTCGGGGTCAACCAGCGTCGAACGCCGCGCCATCCGCGACGCCGCGAGCAATGCCGGCGCCAGCCAGGTGTGGCTGATTGAGGAACCCATGGCTGCTGCCATCGGTGCCGACATGCCCGTGACCGAACCCATCGGGTCGATGGTCGTCGATATCGGCGGCGGCACCACGGAAGTTGCGGTGCTCTCGCTACGCGGCGTTGCCTATTCCACCTCGGTGCGTGCCGGCGGCGACAAAATGGACGAAGCCATCGTCTCTTATGTCCGCCGCCACCACAATCTGCTGATCGGCGAAGCCACCGCCGAGCGGATCAAGAAGGATTTCGGCATCGCGCGCACCCCCGCCGATGGCACCGGGCTGATTATCCAGATCAAGGGCCGCGACCTCGTCAACGGTGTGCCCAAGGAAATTTCGATCAACCAGGCGCAAATTGCTGACGCGCTGTCCGAACCCATCGGGACAATTATCGAAGGTGTGCGTATCGCGCTGGAAAACACGGCGCCCGAGCTCGCCGCCGATATCGTCGACCAGGGTATTGTCCTGACCGGCGGCGGCGCGCTGATCCGTGAGCTGGATGAAATGCTGCGCGATGCCACCGGCCTGCCCGTGACCGTCGCCGAAGACCCGCTGACCTGCGTCGCCATCGGCACGGGCCGGGCGATGGAAGACCCGGCGTTCCGCGGCGTGTTGCTGCAAGCCTGAACGGAGCCCGCCTGCCGCCATGCTCCGCCCGGCTCAGCTTCGACCGGGGCAATCCCGCAAAGCCCAAGTCCGGCTGTTCATCGCCTATGTCGTGGCGATGGTCGGCGCGGTCGTGGGGTTGTTGCTCGCAATCTTGTCGGTCGCCGACCCGGTCGGTTTCGCCGCGCTGCGTACAGCCGCGCAGGAAGCGGTCAGCCCGGTCGCGCGCCTGACGCGATCGGTGACCGGGACAGCGTCGGGGCTCAGCGACAGCATTACCGCCTATTTCGCAGCGGGCAGCCAGAACCAGCGGCTGCGCCGTCAGGTCGAGGAACAGCAACGCGATCTGGTTGAGGCCAGCACATTGGCCGAGGAAAACCGCCAGCTGCGTATCCTGCTGAAACTCGGTGAACAAGGCAGCGGCGGCATTGCCAACGGCTATTTGCTAACGTCCAACCCGACCAGCAGCCGACGCCTTGCCATTCTGAGCATCGGGCGAAACCGCGGTGTGCGGCCCGGGATGCCGGTGCGCGCGGCGGACGGGCTGATTGGCCGCGTGCTCGATAGCGGACCAACCACTGCGCGCGTGCTGTTGCTGACCGACAGCGACAATATCGTGCCGCTGCGCCGCGCCAGCGACGGTCTGCCCGCGCTGGCAAGCGGGCGCGGCAATGGCGAGCTGGATATCCGCACGCTCAATCTGGCCGACAATCCATTCAAGCCCGGCGACATATTGGTGACGTCGGGCACCGGAGGGATTTACCGTCCCAACATCCCTGTCGCACTGGTGGTGCGGCTGCAGAATGATGGCGCGGTGGCGCGCCCCCTCGCCGACCCGGCTAAGGTCGACATCGTCGCGGTCCTGCCCGCCTATGCCGCCACCAGCGGCGCGAGCGAAATCGCGCCATGAGCAGCCTGGCCCCGCAACGCATTGGCGAACCGCCATCGCAATTGCGACTGCAGGCGATTCCGATCGTCTCGGTCCTGCTTGCCTCGGCGCTGCCAATGATGTTGCCGCTGATAGCGGCATGGGCCTATTTGCCGCCGCTTGGCCTGCTGTTGTTCCTCGCATGGCGGCTGCTGCACCCCAGCCTGTGGCCGGTGTGGATCGGGTTGCCGCTCGGGCTGTGGGATGATCTGGTGTCGGGCCAGCCCGTCGGTGCCGCGATGGGGTTGTGGACCATCGCGCTGCTGGTCATCGATTTCATCGACCAGCGCACCTATTGGCGCGGATATTGGCAAGACTGGATGATTGCTGCGGTGGCGACCAGCGTCATAATCGTTGCTGGCGCGGCACTGGCGCATCCCGGTGCCCAGATATCGCTGCTCCTCGGTCTGGTCGGACTTCAGATTGCCGCCAGCATCCTGCTCTTCCCCATGATGGTCCGCGTCGCGGCATGGCTGGACAGGATCCGGTTGTTCCGGCGATAGCACGGCGATGTTCGGCAAATTTGGCAAAGCCCCCCCGGTTACCGAGGCATGGCGCGGGTTCACCTTCACCCGGCGCACCATGCTGGTGGGCGGCATCCAGATGGCAATCGGCGGCGCGCTGGCAGCCCGCATGGCTTATATCTCGATCATCGACAGCGAGCGCTATGTTCTTGAGTCCGAAAGCAACCGCCTGAACCTGACGCTGATCCCGCCGAGACGCGGCTGGATCGTCGACAAGCGCGGCAAGGCGCTCGCCAACAACCGCGTCAGCCTGCGGATCGACCTGATCCCCGACCGGGTGCGGGACAAAGCGAAGATTATCGCCGATCTCCAGCAGCTTCTGGGGCTGGATGCCGACACGGTGCAGCGCATTCGGCGCGATCTGGACAAGGCGGAAGGCTTTCAGCCCGTTCCGGTTGCCGAGAATTTGGACGAAGCCCGCTTTGCCTCGATCCTCGTGCGCATTACCGACCTGCCCGGCGTTGCCCCGGCGCGCGGTTTTGCGCGCAACTATCCCGCCGGGGCGGCCGTGGGCCACTTGCTCGGCTATGTCGGCGCGCCGACCGCCGAGGAATATCAAAAGGCCCGCGATCCCCTGTATGTCACGCCTGGCTTCAAAACCGGCAAAGATGGTCTGGAGCGCTATTTTGAACCATTTTTGCGCGGCAAGCCCGGGGCCAAGCGGGTCGAAGTGACCGCAGGCGGCAAAGTCGTCCGCGAACTCGACACCCAGCCCGACACGCAGGGCGATACGCTGCACCTCGCGATTGATGGCGACCTTCAGGATTATGCGGCGCGGCGCATGGGCCGCGAATCGGGCGCGGCCGTGGTCATCGACTGCCTGACCGGCGACATCATCGCCTTTGTTTCCATGCCCTGTTTCGACCCCAACAGCTTTTCCGATGGTATCGGGCAAAAGGAATGGGCCTGGCTGAATGGCGATACCGACCGCAAGCCATTGCTGAATAAGGCGACGCGCGGGCTGTATCCGCCCGGATCGACGCTCAAGCCGATGGCCGCGCTGGCAATTCTAGAGGCGGGCGTCGATCCAGCCGAACGCATCACCTGCCCTGGCGGATATCGGCTGGGCAGCCGCTTTTTCCGCTGTCTCGGTCGCCACGGTCCGGTGGACATGCCGACCGCGATCGAAAAAAGCTGCAACACCTATTTCTACACCATGGCGCACCGGCTGGGGTATGACCGCATTGCGCCGGTTGCCCGCACGCTGGGGCTGGGAGAGGATTTCCGCATCAGCGGGGCGAACCAACGCTATGGCACCATCCCCGACAGCGCGTGGAAGCAGCGCAAATATGATTCAGCCTGGACCGCGTCGGACTCGCTGAACGCGGTGATTGGCCAGGGCTATGTTATCGTCAATCCGCTGCAACTGGCGGTCAGCACCGCGCGCATCGCATCAGGCAAGGCGCTTTACCCCAGTCTGGTCGCGCGCAAACCCGAACTGGTCAAATCCCTGCCCTATTCGGCTGAACATCTGGCCATTGTCCACTCGGGCATGGACCGCGTGGTCAATGGCAATGGCACGGCGGTGCGCAGCCGGCTCGATCTCGACGGCATCAAGCTGGCGGGCAAGACCGGAACGGCGCAGGTGCGCGGGCTGGCTTCGGGTTCACGGGGCCAGGGCGGAACCTATCGTTACCGCGACCATGGCCTGTTTGTCTGCTTTGCTCCGACCGACAACCCGCGGTACGCCGCGGCGGTGATTATCGAACATGGGATGGGCGGTGCGCGCGCTGCGGCGCCGGTCGCCAAGGATATTTTCACTTTCCTTTATGACCGCGAGCAGGCGATGGCATCGCTGGCGACGCTGGAAGAGGGTTGGGGCGGCGATATTCCGACGCGCATGGCGCGCGATTTTGCGGGTTTTCAGGGCCTGTCGATCGACACCAGCGAGGTCGAAACACCATGATCCCGGTGCCGCAAACCTTGCGCCGCTACCCTTGGGGATTGATCGCGACATTGCTGTTCATCGCCTGCTTCGGCATGATCGTGCTCTATTCGGCGGCGGGGGGCAGCTTCACGCCCTGGGCGCTGACCCATGGCATGCGCTTTGCCATTTTTCTGACAATGGCGCTGATCATCGGCTTTTTCATCCCGCTGGAGTTGATGGCGCGGCTGTCCTTCATGGCCTATGCCGGCGTGGCCGTCCTGCTGCTCGGCGTGGAAGTAGCCGGCGCGGTGCGCGGCGGCAGCCAGCGCTGGCTTAACATCGGCTTTATGAACCTGCAGCCTTCGGAGTTGATGAAGGTTGCCATCGTGCTGGCGCTGGCACGCTTTTACAGCATGTTGCCACCTGCGGAAACGCCGCGGGTCCGTGCACTTGGCCCGGCATTGGTGCTGATCGGCATTCCGGCCGCGTTGGTGATTTTGCAACCCGATCTTGGCACGGCGCTGTCGATCATCGCCAGCGGGGTGGTGGTCATGTTCCTTGCCGGTCTGCCGCTGTGGTGGTTTGTCAGCGTTGGCGTTGCGGGAATTGCCGCGCTGCCGATCCTGTTCAGCCTGCTGCACGATTATCAGCAGAAACGGGTGCTGATTTTCCTTAATCCAGAGGAAGATCCCCTCGGCGCAGGCTATCACATCACCCAGTCGAAAATCGCCATCGGTTCGGGCGGGCTTGATGGCAAAGGCTTTTTGAACGGCTCGCAAAGCCACCTTGATTATCTGCCCGAAGGGCACACCGACTTCATCTTTGCCACCATGGCCGAAGAATGGGGACTGATTGGCGGCCTGGCACTCGGCTTTGCCTATTTCCTGCTGCTGCGCTGGTCGACAAGGGTCGCGCTGGGGGCATCGACCCGCTTTGGCCAGTTGACGGCGGCAGGGCTGACCATGACCATATTTTTCTATATCGCCATCAATCTGATGATGGTGATGGGATTGGCCCCCGTCGTCGGCATCCCCCTGCCCCTCTTCTCGCACGGCGGCTCGTCGATGCTGACCATCATGCTGTGCGTGGGCATTATATTGGCGGTCCAGCGCGACAAGAGCGGCGCGCGGCGACCCTTTGGTTGAGCGCGCGAAAAGCCGTTGCAATGCCGCGCCAGCCATGATAGCGGCGCGCCTCGCTTTGGCCACCAGACCAAAGCCGAGCGGTCAAACACCGCCCGATGGACGCATAGCTCAGTTGGTAGAGCAGCTGACTCTTAATCAGCGGGTCCTAGGTTCGAGCCCTAGTGCGTCCACCATATTTCAATGATTTGATCCGCGCGCTCTCGCAACCGCGCAAAACCGCTTTCCTACACCTCCCGGCCTGTGCCATGCCGGTGCGAGCGGCTCTTTCGCATTGTCGGTCCTGCGACGCGCTGCGATCCCCCCACCGCCCCCCTTAAAGCAACAAAGGATACATATAGGGGGGATGGGTGGCCGTATCCTTTGTATCGTTAAGCGCGCTTGACCCCACCCCCACCCATAGGCCCACCCCCCCCTGGGCGCCCATGCCCCCGCGCTGCCGGGGTCAGGAAGGTTCACGGTGATTCGTTGTGCCTGGTGAATGGCTGCGGTTGCCGCTGCCACGTCGCGGCTTAAGGCCAGTAACGCCGCGATGCGATCGCCGCGCCCTCGCTCAGCGCGCGCATTTTGGCCCAGACAATGTCGCGGTCGACGCCGCCCGATCCGACATGGATGGAAAAGCCGCAGTCGACCCCCGCCATCACATTGTCGCGGCCGACCAGATCGGCGTAGCGCCCGATGCGCTGGGCGATCAGGTCGGGATGCTCGATATAGTTCGACTGGCATTCGACCACGCCGGGGATCAGCACCTTGCCTTCGGGCAAGCCGACTTCCTCGAACATCGCAAATTCATGCGCGTGGCGCGGGTTGGCGGCTTCGAACTGGATGGCGTGCGGACGCGCGCGCCAGACCAGATCGATGATGTCCTTGAACGGCACATCGCAGTGGTGCGGGCCCGGGTAATTGCCCCAGCACATATGCATGCGCAGCTGGGTTTCCGGGATATTGGCTGTCGCCCGATTGAGCGCTTCGATGTTGAGCATCATCCGGTCGCGAAACTGGCTGAGCGTCAGTTCGCGAAACTGGGTGTGGCGGCCCATGGCCAAGTCAGGGCAATCGATTTGCAGGGTAATTCCGGCAGCCGCAATCGCTTCATATTCGTGGCGCAGCCCTTCGGCGAGGGCGAACAGATAATCCTCGTCGCTGGCATAATGATCGTTGCGAAAAAACAGCGCGGTGACGCCGGGAGATGCCGCGCTCATGAACGCCTGTTTGCCGGAATGGCGCGCCAGCGCGGCGTTGAGCGTAGCGGCGTCGATGTCGACCGCGGTCATGTCCTTCACCGTAATCGGCGCGTTGCATGCGGGCGTTTTGCGATGCTTGCGGCCCGCATCCCCGGCAATGCGGTCTTTGACGCCGGGGAAATCCTCTATGTCCTGAAAGACATAGCTGGTGCCGGTGCCGCCAAAGCCGTTGAGGCGATCTTTGATATAGGTCGCGTAGCTCGGCTTTGACTGTTCGCCGTCGTTGATGATGTCGATACCCGCCTCGGCCTGCTTGTCCACGACATGCTGCACCGCCTGCTCGATGCGCGCAGCGACGGCAGCGGGGTCAAGCGGCAACCCCTCTTCTTTGGCAAACATAAGCTGTATTAGATCATCTTCGCGCGGCAACGACCCGACGTGGGTGGTCAAAAATCGGCCAGCGCTCATGCCCCGTTCCTGCTCATTGAAAATGCTCCTCAAAAAATGCCGTGACCAGCCGGTTGAACATGGCCGGTTGGTCAAGATTGCACAAATGCCCGGCGTCACGAACAAAGGCCGCCATGCCGCGTGGCGCGTGCGAACCGATAAAGGCGGCCACCGACTGGCGCCATGGCCCGTCCTGCTCGCCCGCGAGCGCCATCACCGGCATGGGCAGGCCTTCGACGTCGCCGGCGGAAAACTGCAGCGGCGACGGAGGGTTAAGCAAGTCGCGCCCGTCGTAGGCGGCAATCATGTCCGCAACCAGCTGGCGCATTGGTGCGGCGACCTGCGTGAACGGATGGTTGCTCCACGCTTGCTTCATGGCATCCACCTGTCCCAACCCGACATAACCGGCGTAGAGGCGGCGCGGGACATCTTCTTCCTCGCCATCGGGCAACGGGACAACGCCGTGCAGCGGCGCGCCCGCCAGCACCAGCGCTGCGACGCGATCAGGGAAACGACGCGCGACATCCAGCGCAACCGCCCCGCCCTGCGACAGTCCCACCAGAGCGAATGGACCGTCACCAACCATCGCGAGCACGTCTTCAGCCTCGGCCGACAGATCGGACGGTGCCGACGATGCGCCACATCCGCGTCGGTCCGGCAGTATGACCCGCCACCCGTTCGCCAAGGCGGATTGAGGAAGCCATTGGCGATGATCGAGCGTCCAGCCGTGCAGAAACACCACGGGTGGGCCTGACCCGATCTCATGGAGGACAAGCTCACCGCCCGCCACGGCGACGCTACGGCTGCGCAGCACCGCCTGACCCTCGCCATTCGCCTCGGTCATGACAGGGTCTTTGGCGCCGGCGTTCAGTGGCTGTGTTCGAGGTGGCGGACGTCGTTGTTCGGACGATGGTCCCCTGCCAGCCAACGCTTCAGCTCGGCATGGGCATCTTTAGCCCGCAGCGCGTTGATCTGGTCGGCATTGGCGGCGTCGAGCGTGAACTCCACAATCATCCCGTCAGGATCGACCACATACACCGAACGGCAATAGCCATGTTCCAGCACATAGGTTTGCGGTTCGGCTATGCCGGCCGCGGCGATGCGCCGCTCCAACTCGGCCTGTGCCGATGCATCGACGTTCAGCGCAACGTGACGGAACGGGCTCGATGCCAGGTCAGGCCCAAATTCGGCCTGATCAGCGGGATCGGCGAACGAGAAAAAGGCGAGTGCGCTGCCGTCGCCCAGCCCGAAAAAGCAATGGCAATAGGTGCGCACGGCGCCGAACAATTCTTCCTGCTCGCACCACGTGGCGACCAAAGGAAAGCCGAGGATATCCTCATAGAAATGCCGTGTCGCCTCCAGATCTTTGACGACATAGGCGGTATGGTGCAACCGGTTGGGCAACGACGAAGTCATGACGACACTCCCTGTTAGAAGCTATAGCTGGCCTCGACGCCATATATCCGTGGACGCGCCTTGAACACAAAGCCGCCTGGCGAAAATTCGGCGTTATATTTTTCGTTGAACAAATTGGTCGCAAAGCCGGTGAGCGCCCAGTTATCGCCCTTGATGCCCGCGCGCAGGTCAACCAGGTCAACGGGGCTGCGCACCGTGGTGTTGAACGGTTCCCACCAGGTTTTGCCAGTCCGGCGATAATCGACGCGCAGCAGCCCTTCGATGTCTCCGCCCAGTTCAGGCGTAAATTGTGCGCCGAGATTATAGGTATAGCGCGAGATCAGCGGCGCTTCGTTGCCGATTGCGGCCGGATCAGGAAAATCGGTGATCTTGCTGAAAGTATAACCGACAGCCGCATTGATCTGGACATCAGGCGATGGACGCAGATTCGCTTCCAGCTCGAACCCGCGGATGCGTGTGCGCGGGATGTTGCCCAGGTTCTGGGTCGAGTTGGCAGCCAGAAAAACGAAGAAATAGCTGTTCTTCGAAATCGTCGAATAGGCTGCACCATTGAGCGTCAGCATGCGGTCGAACAGGCGTGTCTTGAACCCCGCTTCAATGGTCGAAGCCGTTTCGTCCTGGAAGATATCGGCCACGCCGACGATGCCGTTCGACGCCGCAACCGCACCAACGCCGGTTTGGTTGAATCCGCCCGAACGGAAACCGCGCGAGTAGCCGGTGTAGAGCGTCACATCGTTTGAGGGCTGGTAGGTCAGCGTCACTTTGGGCTGCAAATCGTCGAATGTCTCACGCCGCACGTCACCGGTCGCGCCTTGCGGGAAACCGGGCACATTGGGCAGAAAGGCCGTCGGCGTCAGCGTGGTATTCTTCCGACGATCGCGATCATAGCGCAGCGAGCCGTCGATGCGGAACTGTTCGCTGAATTCATAGCCGATATTGCCGAACAGCGCCCAAGCAAAATTGTCCTGCTTGTCCGACAAGAAACTGAACTGCGGGTTCAGCGGGTTGGTGCTGGGGGTGCGGAATACCGGAAACACCCCATTGTTGGTGTCGATCATGTTGCCGGTCGAAATGAAGCGGTTGGTGTCGATCAGATAACCACCAAACATCCAAAAGAGGTCGCTGTCAGACGGCGATTGCACCCGCAGCTCCTGGCTGAACGCTTTCACGTTCAGATATTGGCTCTGGTTGAGGTCGAACCCCTGCCCCGGGCCGATAATCGCTTCAAACAGATTGAAGAAGAAGGATTCGGGAATAGGCAGAAAATCGAACGCATCACCCGTCAGAATTTCCTTCACCGTATCGTAGGAGGTGATGGACGTGATCGTGAAATCGTCGGTTTCATAGCTCAGCTTGGCGGCGACGTTGAAGATGTCGCGGTCGTTCTGCCCCGCATTGTTCACGCGCACCGGCAGGCTGGTGTCGTTCACGTCACCTACGATGTTGAAATAAAGCGCTTGGGTTTCCAGCCGGGCATAGGATGCCCGCAGATCGACCGAAAAACCACTGCCGGCGTCGAACAGCAGGTTGCCGCGCACCGCGATATCCTTAACCGGGTCGGCGTCCTCGCCCAGAAAAGTGTTGCGGATATAGCCGTCGGTATCGCGCCACGAACCCGACAGGCGGAAAGCAGCGCCCTCGCCCAATGGGCCACTGACCCCGCCGCGCACATAATAGCCAAAGCCATTGTCGACCCCGACCTTCAGGCTGCCCTCGAATTCATCGGACGGAGCCTTTGAGGTGATGATAATCGCGCCGCCGATGGCATTGCGGCCGTAAAGGCCCCCTTGCGGGCCTTTGAGCACCTCGATCTGGCCAATATCGAACAATTCCTGGTTGAACTGCGCCGGGTTGACCTGCTGCACGCCGTCAACGACCACGGCGACCGACGGTTCGCTGTTACGCGCCTGCGTGATACCACGGATGATGATGAAGGCGTTGCCCGAATTCTGGGTTTCAACCAGATTGACGTTCGACGTCAGGTTGATGAAGTCGATCGGTCGTTCGATGCCGGCGTTTTCAATAGCCGATTCATCAAATGCGGTGACGGCGGCGGGAACATCCTGAAGATTGGCATCGCGGCGCAGCGCGGTGACGACGATATCCCCCTCTTCGGCGGGTGCGCTTTCCTGCGCCATCACCGGGGTCAGCGCGGTTGCGCCAATCAATCCTGCCAAAATCGATAGCCGTGCCCCTTGGATCGCCATTTCGCTTCCTCCTCATGCGGACCGGCATTTGCGCCGATTCTCCCATGACGACGCTCCGTAAAGGCTTCGTTTAACGAAGTCAAATTCGAATATCGAACTTTTAGTTCTGATGCAGTGTGTGCAACAAAGCTGGCCAGCGTTTGAGCGCCCGCTGGATTTCCTGCGCCGCCGACCGCAGCCCGGGCAGGCGCGTGCGCACCAGCTCATCCTGTGAAATTCGGGTGGTCGATGTTGAACAGTTGATCGCGGCAATCGCCATGCGCTGATCATCAAAAATTGGGACCGCGACCGAGACGATACCGAAATCCAGCTCATCAAGCGCCGAGTCAAAACCCTTTTCACGAATGGTGGCAAAGCGATCGCGCAGCGCATCGGCATCAGTGACCGTGCGTTCGGTAAAGCGGGTGCGCTCGCCCGACGCCAGATAGGCATCTATTTCCTCCGCCGGGCGAAACGCCATAATTGCCTTACCAAGTGAGGTGGCGTGCACCGGAAAGCGTGTTCCGACATTGGCCCCCAAGCGGATCCGCCGCGTCGTCGAAACATGCGCAAGATAAAGTATGTCAGTCCCCGAAATCACCGCCATGGACGCGCTGTCACCAGTTTCGTCGCGCAAAGCCTGCAACGGCGGCACGCAGGTGCTCTCCAAATTCATCGACGACAGAAAGGCCGAGCCTATGGACAGAACTTCGGGACGCAGCAAGAATGACCGCCCGTGCTGACCAACATAGCCAAGCGCTACCAATGTATTGAGGCAGCGGCGCGCTACCGCAGGACTAAGTCCGGTTTTCGCTGCAACTTCGCTTAGCCGCATTTCAGGATTTTGCTCGTCAAACGCGCGCAATACGCTGAGGCCGCGTTCGAGGGTGGACAGATATTCGGGATCCTTGTCGGCGCCCTCGCTCATGCTGCCTGCGCCTTGTCGGCGCGCAAGCCTCCCAGCACCGATTCATTGTCGGCACCCAGTACCGGCGGCGCGACGACATTGGTCACGCGCGCGCTATCAAAGGTTAGCGGCGAACGGATCGTGCGGAACGGACCATGCGGGCCGTCCGGATCCTCGACGCAGATGCCCAGCGCCTGCGCCTGCGGCGAGGCGAGCACCTCTTCGGAGCTGTTGACCGGCGCATGGGGCACTTCGAGTCGGGTCAAGTCAGCGCACCAATCGGCGCGGCTCTTCGTGCGGAACAGCGGCGCCAGGAACATCATCACCTGTTCGTAATTGGCGATACGCGCGGCGCGGCTTTCAAACATGGGCAAGGCCAGCATGTCGGGCCTGCCCACGGCCACCGCCAAATTCTCCCAGAATTTGGGCGGCGATGACATGTGCAGCGCCAGCCATTTGCCATCGGCACATTCAAACACATAGGATTGCGACACATTGGGGCGGCTGAACGGCCCCATCACTTCACCTTCGGACAGTAAATGGGTGAAATCGTCGAGGTTGAAATGACTCATCGCCTCGAACATCGATGTTTCGATCAGACTGCCCTTCCCCGTTGCGTGTCGGGCATTAAGCGCCGCCAATATGCCAAGCGCGGCGTAAAAGCCGGTTATGGCGTCCGCTACCGCCGGGCCCACCACGCGCGGGTCAGCAGGGTTGAGGAACAGCCGCAGGAATCCGGATGCCGCCTGCGCTACCGTGTCAAACGCAGGCCGGTCGCGGTCCGGCCCTTCGGCACCGAAGCCCGAGATGGAGGCATAGATCAGCCGCGGATTGATGGCCTGCAACCGCGCCGGATCGACCCGCAGCCGGTTTGCAACCCCGGGACGGAAATTCTGGATGAAGACATCGGCAGTGGCCACGAGTGCGTCGAGGGCAGCCAAGTCTGTGTCCTGCCGCGTGTCGAGCGTGATGCTTTTCTTGTTGCGGTTATAGGTCTGAAAATGCGGGCTGTAGAGGCCGCCGTTGAAAGCACGAAACGGATCGCCGGTGCCAGGTTGTTCCACCTTGATAACCGTCGCGCCCATGTCGGCGAGCAGCATGCCGGCAGCAGGCCCCGTAATAAAGGTGCCCATATCGAGCACCATGATGTCGTGCAGCGGCTGGGTCACGCAATCCTCCATATGGCTTGACATTGCTCTACAATCTTCGAATAGCGAAATCAACTTCGAATTTCGAAAGGATTAGCAATGCGGATCGGCAAACAGGACCATGCCCTAACGGCAATCTGCACGTCCGATGCGACCAGCATCACCGTACGCGGTCTAGACCTTACCAGCCAGATTATGGGCAAGCTCGACTTTACAACCTATTTCTGGCTGCTTGTCACGGGGACAATGCCCGACCAGCGCCAGAAATTTTTGGCAGATGCGGTGCTATGCGCCATTGCCGAGCATGGCCTGGTGCCCAGCGTGGTGGCCGCACGCATGACAATGGCGGCGGCACCCGAAGCTTTCCACGGGGCAGTCGCGGCGGGGCTGCTGGGCTGCGGGTCGGTGGTCTTGGGCAGCGCCGAAGTGGCTGGGCGCTGCTATGCCGCTATTGTCGCTGACGCGGAAGCTTCCGGGCGGCCGCTGGCCGAAGCCGCCGCCCATGCCGTTCGAACGCTCCGCGCCGACAGGAAAGCCGTTCCCGGTTTCGGCCATCCCCAGCACAGCGATGGGGACCCACGCGCGCACCGCCTCCTCCAGCTTGCTGCCGAACAGGGCGTTTCCGGTCCGCACACCGCCACATTGATGGCAATCCGTGATTGCCTTCCTGAAGTGCTGGGCCGAAGCCTGCCGATCAACGTCAACGGCGCAATTCCCGCCGTCATGCTCGATGCCGGTTTCCCGCTGGCCGCGCTCAAGGGCATTTCGCTCTTGGCGCGCACTGCCAGCCTGATCGGGCATTTGCAGGAAGAGAGCGAGCGTCCCATCGGCTTTATCATGTCGGGCGCAGCGGCAGAGCGCATAGGTTTTGCGGCGTCAGACCCGCCAGCAAAAGGCTGAACCTGACTGTCCTGGAAAGATTAGCCGCACCCAAACCGGCGTCTGCGCAATTTCGCACAATATCTTTGCCTGATTTCATGGTCCTAAACCCAGCTTGCCCGCGGGTCGCATTGCGGCCACGCGGAGCCAATGGATAGGGTCGCTTGCAACAGGAAACAAAATCATCGGGAACGCACCCGCTGCGCTGGCGCGAGTGGGCGTCGCAGCAGCCGCTTTATGATTCAGGGCCGACGCAACTCAACGGCGTGATCGTCCAACGCTGGGCGGGCAGCGCCGCCCGGATGCAGCAGCCCCGATTGACGCATCATTATCTGACCTTTCACGAAGGCGGGGCCAAACGCGTGACGCGCAGCGGCGAAGGATTGCCAACACACCGCGATGTGCCCCTGCATGCCGTGACAACCGTGGCCGCGGGCAATGCCTATGATTGGACCACCGAAGGCCCCATCGCCTTCACCCATGTTTATATCGACCCGCAGCGCTACCATGACACCATCGCTTCGCATCGAGGCGACGTCCCGAATATTGCACAATTTGCCGAGGTGTTTGGCCGTTTCGATCCGCTGTTGTGCCGCTTGCTACACCGTTTGGTCCAGCGCTCGCTGGTTTCGGATACCGACATCATGGCAGCCGAAATGCTGGTCGATGGCATATTGCTGCGGCTGTTTGACAGTCTTGCCGCGGGGACGGAAACAAGCGACCGCATCGTGTTGACCGAAGCCAATCTGAAACGCGTGCGCGATTATGTCGCGGTCAACCTGCACGCGCGGATCGTGATTGACGATCTTGCGGCGTTGACAGGCTACAGCCGGTTTCATTTCGCTCGCGCCTTTGCCAGGGCCACCGGGTTGCCACCCTATAGCTATGTGATCAACCAGCGCATTGCCGCAGCGCAGCGATTGCTACGTGAAACAGACTGGCCGATAGAAGCGGTGGCAAGCGCCACCGGATTTTCCAGCCACGCCCAGTTTACCACCACTTTTCGCCAGCTGACCGGAACGACGCCGAGCCGCTATCGCGGCGCGGCGTCGCATGGCCCGGTTCAAAACCCCTGAACCAACTGCACGGTAAAGGCCTCGCGATAGAAGCGGTTGCTGTTGGTGACCGGAATCTCGATTCCGCCCAGCAGGAACAGGTTGCCGCCAAGGTGGGTGCGAACCCCGGGCGTAACGCTCAAAAACGTGGGTCCGTTTTCAAATTCGCGCCAATTGCCCGCTACATACCAAGTCAGATCACCCAGCGGCGCACGGTTGTGCGGGGTGAATGTCTGACCAATTGCCGCATTCATGACAAAGCTGTCAGGGGCGCCTGAGTCCGCAAATTCATAAGCCACGCGGCCGCGCAGCGAAAAGCCAGAGCCAACATCGGTCCACAAGTTCAGTTGCGGCTGCGCAGCAAAGACATTGTTGCCAAAGCTGCGCGAACCGGTCGGAATCCGCCAACCCACGCCTGCGTTGAGCGACAAGTTGCGCTTTTCTGCCAGCATCACCTGGGTCGTCAGCGTAACGTCGCCAAAATCTTCATCACCCCCACGGTTCTGATAGAATGGCACTTCCACCCCTGCCCACAAGCGCCGCGACAGTGGATAGTGAAAGCGCGCCAGCCCTTGATGAAAATCATCGCCCGGGGCATCGACATAGGTGTAGGCGATATGCGCCTCGCGCGTGAAAAAGCCGTCGGCAGTCGCCAGCCAGCCTTGGCGCGGAGCACCGCTCTCACCATTGGGCACCGGAATCCATGAGTCGGTTAGTTCAGATCCGAAAGCATCCAAATCAAGCGGGGCCCATTCGGCCGCATCCTGCGCGCTGGCAGGAACGCTGGCGATCGCCAGCGCAGCAAGCGTTGCTGCGGTAAGTTTCCAACGACTATTCATAACTTTGTCCTCCTGCTGCTATGCGGAGCCTCAAAGCTACGGCGATTGCGATTGGTGTATTTCGTCAATGCCCCGATTTGTTCATTGCTTGCGCCCTTACCTGCGGATGCCGCTTATTTGGCAGCAAGGCGACGAAAGCGGCCAGGCGACATGCCAAGTTCGCGCGTGAAAGCAGCGGTAAAGTGGGACTGGTTCGCAAAACCGCATGTCAATGCAAGTTCCGCAAGCGGCGCGGAATTCTGCGATAGCATTGTGCGAGCACGCTCGATCCGCCGACTGCGCAGGTAATGATAAGGGGTTTCCCCCGTCGCGAGCTTGAACACGCGGGAGAAATGATAGGGTGACAGACCCGCCGCTTTGGCCAGATCGTCCAACCGGATATTCAGCTCAAGATTTTCCTCGACATATTCGGTCACCCGCTTGAGCTTTAGCGGGGTTAGGTAAATGCGCTCGCTTTCATGCGCCAGCCGTGCGCTGTCATGCTTGGTCAACATAACGGCAATCGCACGGATCAACCCATCCACCAGCAACGTTGAACCAAAGGTCGGGCTGATGAATTCATGTTCGACCATGCCCATAAGTTGGGCAAGCCGCCCATCGCGTTCGGCAAGGATGGGCATGATTTCACCGGATGGCTTTTCATCGGGTAGTGTGGGGATGAAACCTACCGGAAAATAGAGGGTGAAGGCACCCGCAGATGCCGGAAATTCGAAAATGGAATCCGCACCGCAAGGAATGAAAGCGCAAACGTCACGGCGCAGCGGCGATTTGGCGAAATGGCCGTCGCATTCAATTTCCAACATGCCGCTGCCGCCGCGATTGACCAGCAACGCGTCCCATTCGTCATTGCCGCCGGTCGAGCCTGCGCGCACGGTGCCTGTCGCGTGCGTGCAATAGTGGCGCACCGCGTTAATCGGCAATTCGCCGGTGTCATAGACAGCGACTTCGGGCGGAGCGGACCAGCTCACCTTCTCGCATGCTGCAAGGTCGGTGCCCGCGTGATAGGGCCGATCGGCCCGCGTTTCCGTCTGCGACATTGTCGCCTCCATCCAATACCATCGAACTGTCCAGCTTGGCTGACACAATCTTGTGTAACATAGGAATTGGAGGCATTGATATTACAGCGGCCGCACAAATGGCGCTTTGTGGCAAGATGACAAAAGTGGAATAAGCTGGCGCGCGTGACCTATTGCAGCGTGCTGGGGCTGGGGTTGGTTAACCGCAGCGGCATCACCACCCGAATGTCAAAACGCGCGAGCCCAGCCGCAACCAACGGAAGCTTTTCTACCTCGACCCGCATCTCTTCCGGCGTCTGCACGCACAGCAGGGTCAACTCGTCACGCTCTGTGGCCGACAGGGCCAAGATGAATCGCCCCATCCGCGCCCATTCAAGCAGCGCTGCATATTCAGCGTCACCGTAAAACTCGAACTCATCGATTGCCATCGGGGCGACGGCCGACAGCGTGACTAGCGTCATCGGCATGGGGCTGCCGAGCGGCGCAGGGCGCTTTCCGGTGAACCAGTCAATCAACCTGTGCCACGGCATGACCGTCACCTTTCGCCTCCCCTCATGTGCGCGCCAGCTTCAACAGGCTTTCGAAAAATTGCGCACGTCCCCGTCACCACGCGGTTGGTCACGTCCCCGAACAAGTCAAGCCGGCTCGGGGGCAACAATTGGATAAAGCGAGCGCAATTCGAAAGATAGTGCCGCGGAAAGCAGGAAGATTGTCCATCAGGCGACCGGCAAGCGCCAGCAACCTTGCCGTTGGATGCAGATGGAGAAGAATATGCAACAGGCGTTCACTAAATGGCTTATGGCAAGCGTCGCGCTAAGCGCGGCGCTGGCTGGCGCTGCACAGGCCGAAGTCACCAAGCGTGGCAAAGAAGGCGCACCGCTGGACGAGGTCCGCGAGGCACCGGCATCGATCAGCGGTGACGTGAAAACCATCGTGGCACAGCCATCCCCGTCCGAGGTCAACCCGTCGTTCCTTGGTCCAGTCCTGCTGATGAAATCGGCCCATATTGACCTGGAAAAGGGCACGGCAACCTTGCCTCTGCGGCGCGGCAAACTGCGCACCGGCCAACCCGTGTGGTTCATCATTACCGACACTACTGACCAGAATATCGCCGACCTGCAGGGTCTCGCCTACTCCCCCAAGCTTGCCTATGCCCTGACTGGCAAGGCAACCCGTAAGGCGACTATCGAGCGCGACGGCAGTTTCACCTTTGCTGCCGGCAGCGTCGATTTTCGTCCCGCGCTGGGTTTGAAGCCGGGACCGGCGAATGCCCCCTTCCCGCCAGCGAGCCACCAGCCCGGCAGCATTGGTGACGCCGACTACACGCCGCTGGTCTTTGTCGAAAACTCGGCCAAAGCGCTGATCTACAACGCCCCGGTTGTCAGCCAAGCCAGCGAGGCCGAGCTTAACGCCATGTGCGCCGGTAATGTCGACCATAGCAAGGTGCACGACAAGGTGCTGGCCATCTGCCCGCGCGATGGAACCGTGACGCTGAACATGACTCTGGGCTTCACTTTCGACAAGCCGATCTTCTATCTGTCGACTGAGGCCAATGACCCGCTGGTCGCTACTCTGGAAAATGCCACCTTCACCCCGGCGATGAAGGACCTGCCCTTTGCGCTGGAAGACGCCGCCCCCGGCGAGTCGGCCGAGCGCATTGTGGTGGTCGTCAATGGCCATACCGGCAAGGACAATCCGCATCGCCAAGGTCTGGTAAGCGCCTTGTCCGGCGAAGGCGGGCCGCTCAACGTGCTGGGCGGCATTCCGACCATCAACCTCGATTATTCGCCGATGTGGCGGCTGTTCCCGGCGGTATGGACGGACGAAGCGATCCAGAAGGGCTATCGCTACCGTCTGACCAGCGCTTTGCAGGCGGCCGAAATGTCGCATCGCGGCTTCATCAAGAGCTTAGATGGCGGGGATTTCCGCGCGGTAGGCTTCGTCGTCAACTGCCCGGTGGTTTACCGCATCAACTAATCCGGCTTGCCGGGCGAGCATCGCGCTCGCCCGGCCCGCCAAGGCCGCCTGTGCTATCCCCCGAGCAGGCCGCCGGATCGCCGGGAGAAGCGGGCACGCGACCCTCCATCCGCCCAGAATTCTCCCGGCGACATCCAATTGCAGCGACGTCGAACAATAAGGAAAAAGATTGAACCAGCTGCTGCCCGTGTTGGCGTTGTCGCTAGCCGCCCTGCCCGGCCAAGCCATTGCCCAGTCCGCCACCGATGAAGCGGCGGTCCCGCCGCAGCAAGATGGCGGCGACATGGATCCCATGGACGCTGCCATGGCCGAGGCGATGGAAGAAATCTCCGACGTCATGGCGGATGATGCCGACATGGCTATGGACAGCCCCGGCGCAGCAATGGCTATGGAAATTGTAGTAACCGGCACGCGGTTACGCCGACGCTTCACTGCACCCGGATCGGGCGCAATATTGGGCGGCGAAGATTTGGCACGCGAAATCCGCCCGACGCTGGGCGAGACTTTGGCGCGGTTGCCCGGCATCTCTTCCACTGCCTTTGGCCCCGGCGTGTCGCGACCGGTCCTGCGCGGGTTTCAGGGTGAGCGCACGCGCTTGCTGGTCGACGGGATTCAGAGCCTCGACGTATCCAACACCAGCCCCGATCATGCGGTGGCCATCAATCCCCTGGTCGCCGACCGGATCGAGGTGCTGCGCGGCACCAATGCTCTGCTTTACGCATCGGGCACCGTGGGCGGCGTGGTCAATACCCAGATCGGGCGGCTTGCGCGGCGGCTGCCCGACGACGGCTTTGATGCGATTGTTTCTGGCGCCTATGGCAGCGCTGCGGATGACTATATGTTCGGTGGTCGCGCCGATCTGGCGGTTGGTCAGCTCGTACTGCACGTCGATGGCCATTATCTCGAGGCCGGGCTCCTAGACGTGGGCGGTTTTGTCCTAGGACCGCAGCAGCGGGCCGAGGCGCTAGCATCGCCTGATGCCGGTGTCCGCGCCCTTGCCGGCCTGCGCGGCCGTCTGCCAAACAGCAGCGTCCGCACATGGGATCTGGCCGGCGCGGCCAGCCTGATCACCGATAATGCGAAATTGTCGGTTTCGCTGGCGCATGCCGAGAGCCTTTATGGGCTGCCGACGCGCTATTCCTTCGATGCCGCCAACCCAGTGGCAAATACCACAATCGACCTCTTCCAGACGCGGGTCGACGCGCGCGGCGAATTCGAAATTGGCAGCAGCTGGATTGATCAGCTGCGCTTTCGCGTAGGCGTTGCCGACTATGCGCACGACGAATTGCTCGATGATGGATCAGTCATTGCCACCTTTCTGAATCAGGCGTTCGAGGCGCGCGCCGAAATTGCTGGGGCGACCCGCGGCGTTTGGCGGCCAACGACGGGCATTCAGGTCACCTTCCGCGATTTCCGCGTGGTCGGCGATGCGCCGCTGCTACCGCCCAATGAAACGACGCAAGTCGCGACTTTTTCGGTCCATGAATTCAATCTTGACCCAGTGCGGATCGAGGCGGGATGGCGGATCGAGCGCACCGAAGTAAGCGCGCGAACCGACCCGATCTTGCTCAATGCGGCCAGTGACCGCGAGTTTACCAGCATTTCGGGTAGCGCGGGGGCTAGCCGGAAATTTGCGCCGGGCTGGCTGCTGGCGGTCAATGGCCAGTACAGCGAGCGCGCTCCAGTGGCGGAAGAATTATATACACAGGGCACCGATCCGGGAACACAAGGCGTTTTGCTGGGCAACGACCAGTTGGGACAGGAACGGTCATGGGGCGTCGAAGCCGTCCTGCGGAGCTTTGGCAGCAGCTGGAGCGTGGAGGGGGCCGTCCATTACAGCCGCTTTCCCAACTATATTTTCGCGGCCCAAACCGGCGCCATCGTCGACGCCTTGCCGGTGTTCCAATTTACTGCGGCCGGGGCCGACTATTTCGGGTTTGAGGTGCAGGGCAAGGTGGATTTGGCCACGCTGGATGCCGCCACGTTCAGCGTTGACGCTCTTGCCGACTATAGCCAAGCGACGCTCACCGACGGCGGCGGGCCAGTGCCCCGTATTCCGCCGTTCCGACTGCTAGGCGCGATGGGCCTCCGCGCGCCCGGCCTGACGGCGCGGGTGGAGGTGGAATGGACATCGCGGCAGGACCGGGTCGGCGCATTTGAAACGCCGACCGATGATCACCTGTTGGTCAGCGCCAGTGCGAGCTGGCAACCACTGGGGGAAGACCATGGTCTGACGGTGATGGTTCAGGGAAACAATCTGTTCGATGCGACGGCGCGGCGCCACGCCAGTTTCCTCAAAGATTTCGCTCCGATTGCGGGGCGCGACATCCGAATTTCGGCGCGCTGGAGCTTTTGATCAAGCCGCTGCAAATATGTAGCAGTCGCTTCATAGACCCTATATACAACAGAGCCGCGAATCGGGCCGGAGACCATGGGTGGAGCAAGACAAGCATCAACCTTCGACATCCGGTTGGCATGACGTTGGTGGTGCCAGCTTTATGGTGGCGCCGACAATCCGGCAGGTTCGTGACGAAAACACCGGTATTCTCTTCAACCATTCCATCAGCCTCGGCCCTACCGAGCGCACGGAAATGTATTGGCACAGCGACGAGACCGATGCCGTTATGCTCGCCCGGGGCAGCGGCATGCCGATATTCGGGCATGTTGGCGGCACCCGCTTTTCGCGTGCACCCAGCCGCGCACTGATGGCATCCTTTACCCCGCATGGTGTCGATTTGGGCGTAGAGTTCAGCACGTCCGCCCAGCTTACTTCTTTGCTGTTTCCCAAGCGCCTGCTCACTGCGTTGATGGCCGAAATGGGTGTCGCCGACCTCTCGCCCCGGCTCTACTCGACCGACCCAAAGTTCCGCCGCGTCATTTTGGCCCTGGCCGACGCCTTGGTCCATCCCGGTTTCGTCGGCGCGGCGATGGTGGATGGCCTGACCCGCAATCTGGCCGCCACAATTGCGGGCATCGAGCCGGGGATCGCCCAGCAAGAAGCGGAACGCATCCGCCTTGCACCATTTCGGTTGCGGCAAGTGATCGATTATATCGAGGCAAATTTGGCAAAGCCCATCACCCTGGCCGAGATGGCGAACGCAGCCGGTTTGTCCGTTTTCCATTTCTCGCGGGTGTTTACCCACGCGATGGGCGTTTCGCCTTATCGCTATCTGGCCGAGCGGCGCATCATGCGGGCCAAACTACTGCTGGTGCAGGATCAACTGTCAGTCGCCGAAATCGGCCAAGTTTGCGGCATCGCCAACCCAGCGCATTTTTCAACGGCCTTTTCCAAGGCCGTGGGCATGTCGCCTTCGACCTTTCGGCGCGAAAGCCGCCGAACCGCAAACTCATAGTTGGCGGTATCGAAAGCATAGGCAGTCGGCATTTCAGCTGACGAGCGGAAAGCGGCATTGGGATGTCAGACCAGCCGCGACTTCATCCTCCCCCTTGCGCGGCTGGCACCCCATTTGAAAAGGCCATAACCATGACTCAAAAGATTTTGATCGCGCTGGCTGCCAGCGTCGGGATCGCGCTGGCCGCCACGACCAGCCCTGCTGTGGCAAAGACCGACCCGGTGTACACCGGCGTCCTCAACAATGTAGCGGTGTCGGGTTATGACACCGTCGCTTATTTCACCGTCGGCAAACCGGTGAAGGGCAGCTCGTCGTTCACGACGACCTATAAGGGCGCGGAGTTCCGCTTTGCGAACGCAGCCAATCTGGCCAAGTTTAAGGCCAATCCCGCAGCCTATGCCCCGCAATATGGCGGTTACTGCGCCTGGGCTGTCAGCCAGGGCTATACCGCGTCGGGCGACCCCACGGTTTGGAAGGTTGTGGGCGGGAAGCTCTATCTCAACTATAACCGCGAAGTCGGGCAGCGCTGGGAAAAGAACATTCCCGGCCACATCCAGTCTGCCAACCGCAACTGGCCCAAATTGCTCGCCAGCTGATTATCGCAAAAGATATAGGGGTTAAGCCATGTCCGTTCTGCGCAAGGCACCGATCGCGTTGATCATCTTCATCGCCTTCGTATTCATCCAGTCGCTGTTCTTCAAATTCACCAATTCGCCCGAGACGATCTATATCTTCACGACGCTCGACAATTGGGCCGAAACCTTGGGGTTTGGCGGTGTTTTTGCGCCGAACGGCATCGCTTCCCAATATGTCGTCGGCACGGCTGAGCTGATTGCCAGCACCATGCTGCTTGCCAGCCTCGTGCCTTCGCTGCGCGGGGTGCGGCCATTTGGCGCCGTGCTTGCGCTGGGCGTTATCTCCGGTGCGATCTTCTTCCACCTGTTCACGCCCCTCGGCGTTGCGGTGATCGACACCGACGGTACCAGCGATGGTGGCCTGCTATTTGCAATGGCGTGCGGGGTTTGGCTGGCAGCCGCTATCCTGATCTGGACAGATCGCGATCGGCTGTTGCGCCTGATTGGCCGCAAGCCCGCGATGGCCTGACATCGATGAGGTCAGTCAGCCGGGCACCAGCCGTGCCCGGCGATCTACCGTCAGCGTGAAAATGTCCGGCCGCGCATAGTGGCCGGCGGCATCAAAGGTAGCCAGAGCCCGCCCGATTTCGCCAAGGTCGAGCGTCGCTGAAATAATCTCGCAGCCAGCACCGGCCTGCGCCAGCAGACGGGTGTCGGGGGCGATAATGGCGCTCCCGCCTGTTTGCAGCATCCGATCCGGCATGGATTGAATCAGCGCACGCGCCGCCAAGTCGCCGCCGACGCGCTCAAGCCCGGCAAGCAAATCGTCGCGATGCTGAACTGCCCCGGCCGCCAAAACGAAGCAGCGACCCTCAAAGCCATAATGGCGCGAAGCGAGCAGGTGCAGGTCGATAACGCTCGGCCAAGCCGCGACATGTACCGCCTCGCCCTGTTGGTGCATTGCCGCGCGCGCCAGGGGCATCCAATGTTCCCAGCACATCAACATGCCGACGCCGCCCCAGGACGCTTGGTGGAGGGACAGCGACGCACCGTCCCCCTGTCCCCACAACAGCCGCTCACCATGCGTCGCGACCAGTTTGCGATGCACCAGTGGGGCCGCCGACGGGCGCAGCAGCCACTGGGAGTTGTAAAGAGTCCGGCCGATGCGCTCATGCCCGCCAAAGCTAAGCAACGTTCCGCTGGCATCGACAATTTGCTGCAAAGGCACAAGTCGCGCGTCTCCAACGACCAGGGCATGTTCCAGCAACAGTTGGTGAATCGACGCGGTTCCGGCATTGCCCCATTGTGCCGCCGCCGGGGCGTGGTCGACCCACAACGGATAACCGCCAACAAAGGCTTCGCCAAACGCCGCGATTTGCAGCGAAGCGCTCGCCACATCGCCAAAAAGCGCCTGCATGGCAGCCAGCCCTTCGCTGACCGCAAAGGCAATGGGCCGATCCTGGACAATGGCGACGCGAACTGTTCCCGAAACCATCGCTTTTCTGCCTCCACACGCGCCGACATCAGAATGGCGCGGACAGCAGCATGTAACAATAGTGCGCGCGCTATCGCATTCATAGCTGGGCCCTATGGCCGAAACCGGTTGCAGCAATTTCCTTATAGCAATCCGGACATCGCGTAGGCAGGACTATAGTCAGAACCCTGGGGCTGGGCCCGGCCCGCAAAAGGACCGCGCGCGTGGAAATGCATCAAGTTCGCTATTTTCTGGCAGTCGCGCGGCTCCTGAACTTCACGCGCGCTGCCGAGGAGTGCAATGTCACCCAGCCTTCGCTGACGCGCGCAATCCAGAAGCTGGAAGATGAATTTGGCGGGCTGCTGTTCCGGCGCGAACGCGCGCTGACGCACCTGACCGAGCTTGGCCGCATGATGCTTCCGCACCTTGAGCAAACCTATGCCGCCGCACAAACCGCCAAAGCGCTGGCCAAGGGCCTTGGCAAGGAACAGCAGGCGCCATTGGCGGTCGGCATTGCACGACCCGTCATGTTGACCGGGCTTGCGGCCATCCTGGAAGAAATGCAGCGCAAACTGACCGGCCTCAGCCTCGACATTGTTGAGGCGGCCAATGCCGAACTCCTTGACCGGGCCCTGCATGGTAGCCTTGAGCTCATCATCATCGAGCAGCCCCCGAACATCCCCGAACGCTGCGACGCCTGGCCTTTGTACGACCGATCATTCGGCCTGTTTGCCAACAGCGAACAGGCACAGCGGCTTCCCCCACCGCCGATAAGTACCGCCGTACTGGCCGCGCAAAATTGGATCGGTTGCAGGCATGAGGCGGAAGCGCGGCTGGTCGAAGCGGCGCAAGCCGAAGGTCAAGAGATCGGCTTTCGCCATTCCGCCGCAGACAGCCATCAGGCGGCACAAATGGTTGCTGCCGGGCTTGGTCTGGCCGTTCTGCCCTTGGAAATTGGTCAGAGCATGGGACTTACGGCCATGGACCATCCCGGCTGGCCATCCCAAACGCGGGTTATGATTGGGTGCATCGCCGGGCGTAAGCGGAGCATGGCTGCCGAGGCGTTTCTGAAAGCCGCGCGCGCGCTGGACTGGAACAGCTTGGCCGCAGATTGACAATGGTCAACCTTGCGCCAGTGCCTCCAGCACTTGCTGCGCGGGTGCCCGTCGCCGAAAATCCGGGTCAACGAAACGATAGCGCACCGTCAGCGTGCTATCGAGAACGAACAGCGCAGGAATGGGCAAAATCCAGCCACTCCCCCCATAGAAATCCGCCAGATCGAGCCCGGCGGCCAGATATTCGGTGCGCAATTCCTGGCTGCAACGGAATGCCAAGCCATTGGCCAGCGCCGCCCCATGGTCAACATCGCACAGAAACACGCTGTCGTTCGGCGCAATTTGCCGTAAGCGACGCTGCTGACCGCTGGTTTCGCCGGTCACCACAACCAACCGCGCGCCGTGACGCGCGAGGCCATCGGCATGATCGCTCCAGTCGGCGACCTCTGCTCGGCAATAGGGGCACCACCCGCCCCGATTAAAGCTAAGTACCAGCGGTCCAGCATCGGCTAGTCCACCCAAGCTATAAAAATTGCCCCGTTCATCGGGCAGCGCATAGTCAGGAAAAAATTCGCCGACCTGCGGCGCCTCGTCACCAGCACCAACGGCGCGCAGCGTTGCAACCATCCGATCGTAGAGCGGGTCCCATCCCCCCAGCGGCACGGTCGTGGAAGCGGTTGATATTGGCGAGCTTGGTTCCATAGCCGTGCTATGCGCCATGCCGGGCAACAGGGAAAGCCCTACATCGGCATTGGTTCAATGCGCGCGAAACATCGCCGAAGCGCGCCTGCGATAGGGAGCGGCTATCGAAAGAATGAACATTCAGCATTTCGGACCCGCTGTACCCATCATTTAGAGAAATCTTGCCGCAATGCTGCGGGTACTAAGGGCACAGACGGCAATGTTGCAGATGGAACTGTTCGGTTGGTTTACCGCGCTAGCGGACCGACCAGCGCTGTTTTTCTGTGCGGTCGTGTTTGCCACCTTCATGTTGGAGGATGTCGCCACGCTGACCTTAGGCCTCCTCGCGGCGCTCATGATGGTCGATCCGCTGCTCACAATCTCGGCCCTGATCGTGGGAACGCTAGTTGGAGACGTCGGTCTCTATCTGCTCTCGCGCGAGGCACGGCGCAGCAAATTTGTCGCGCGGCTGATTGCGCGGCCGCAGCATCAGCCGCTCATTGCGCGCCTGCATGCGCGTGCGGCGTGGTGGCTGGTTCTTGCCCGGGCGACCCCTGGGCTTCGCCTGCCGGTTTTCGTCGGTGCAGGGACCATCGCCTATCCGTTCGAACGCTTTCTGGTTATCGCGGCGTGCAGCACATTGTTGTGGACCCCGCTACTGTTCCTGATCGGCATGCAAACCGGCATGGCCGATGCGGGGGATTTTGTGTGGTTGGCACCCGCCATCCTGTTGTTTCTGTGGATAGGTCATGCCGCAACGCGCCGGTTGCTGGCGGCCGGTCAACCAGCTGGGACGCGCGGCTGAATGGCACGCGAAACGGTCAGCCGGCTGGTGCATAGCGACCTTGGGATTACCCATTTTCATGCTGTGTACCACAAGCATGTGTTCCCACCGCATTCGCACGACGACTATCTGATCGGCATGACAACCGCTGGCGCTGAGCATTTCGAGCAGGAAGGGGCAAGGCACGTCTCGCTTCCCGGCATGCTGCGAACCATCAATGTCGATGCGGTGCACAGCGGCGGGTGCGCCAAAGGGCAGTCCTGGGGCTATGAAGCCTTGTTTGTGTCGGCGCCGCTGATGCACGAAGTGTGCGAACGCAAGGGCAATGGCGATTCACTCCCGCAGTTGCTGGGCCCCGCCATCGACGATGCACGACTTCGTGACGCTGCGGTCCAGTTGTTTTCCCTGCTCCGCACCAGCGATGACAGCCTGCTGCGCAGCAGCGCGCTTGCTGGCTTTTTGCAATTGGTGTGGCAACGGTTGGGTGCGGGCAGCGCTGAACGCGCGGCGCCGATTGAGTCCGCGCCAGTCCGCCGGGCACGCGATTACCTTGCTGAAAATGCCTGCGAAAAAGTGTTGCTTTCTGAACTGGCGGCGGTGGCCGGCATCAGCCGCTTTCATCTACTCCGCCAATTCAAGGAACAGCGGGGCATGACGCCATGGCAATTCCAGATGCAGGAACGCATGCGCCGTGCCCGGCATTTGCTGGGGCGCGGCGTACCCCTCAGCATCGTTGCTGCTGACTGCGGCTTTTCCGATCAGAGCCACTTTACGCACCGGTTTCGTCAGCGCACCGGCATGACCCCGGCATCGTACGCAGCCAGTATTGTCACCCGTATCGCGATGTCATGACCGGCGCGACAGCAACTTTATGCAAGACGCAACGCGGCCAGCGCTCCAGCATCGCTGCAACCATGCCGAAATTTTCGCAGCGATATGAACGATATGGCACCCAATCGGAACGGGCGATGGGTGCGGCCATCGGCTTTGAAGAGGCCATCTTGTCCTATGGCAAGGACGCGGCGCTGGCATTTGACGCGGTGGAAGCTGACCCCCAGTGGGGATTGGCGCATGCCTATGCAGCCGCTGTCCACCTGTTCCGCATAAACCGGGCCGGCGAGCGCGAAGCGCTGCGGCTGCTGGCCAACGCCCGCGCCTGTCGGCCAGCCGACGCTGAAGAAGCGATGATGATCGCTGCCATCAACCGCTGGGCCCACGGCCATCATGAAGCAGCGGCAGCGCTGCTTGCGGACCTGTTGCGGGTCCAGCCAAACCACCTGTTTGCGGGCAAACTGGCCCAGCATCTGTTTTTCTCGCGCGGCCATATGCGCCCCATGCTGCGCTGCGCTGAAATGGCCGTGGCCGGATCGCCCCACGATGCGCGCAGCCATGGCATGCTGGCTTTCGCGCTGGATCAAAATGGGCATGGGTCAGCGGCCGAGCGTGCCGCGCGTCATGCATTGGCACTGGGCGAAGACCCCTGGGCGCATCACGCCATGGCCCATCTTTTTGACAGCATGGGGCGGCACCGCGAAGGCATGGACTGGATGATCCGGCATCGCAGTGCCTGGTCCCATTGCTCGTCCTTTCTGTATACACACAATGAATGGCATGGTGCGCTGTTTCATCTGGCGGTGGGCGATAGCGACGGTGCGCTGGCGCTTTTTCACGATGCAGTGTGGACGCAGCGCAAGCATCATGGGCAGGATCAGATAAACGCCATTTCATTGCTGGCCCGCATCGAAATGGCCGGTGTGGATGTCGGCGACCGCTGGCAGGATGTCGCCGATCATTGCGTTCCCGCCTGCGCCGACGCGTATGACGGCTTTCTCGATCTTCACTATGCCTATGTCTTTGCCCGAGCCGGGCGGGACGAAGCGCTTGCTGCCCTGATTTTGCGCCTCACCGAGCAGGCAGAGCGCTCAGCCTTTATCTGGCGCCACCACCTGCCGACTGCGGCGCGGGCAGTCGCCGACTTTGCGCGCGGTGACCACGATGCCGCGGCCAGAAAATTCGCGGTTGTGGGGGACAGCATCACCCAGCTGGGAGGAAGCCTGGTCCAGCAAAAGCTGTTCTTTGCGATGCAGGGGCAGCCATCTGCATTGCGTCCGGCGAGGCATCGCAGGATGGCGCTGGCGTGAGAGCTGGCAGTGCCTCCCGCCGCCAAATCAGTGCAGTGAACAGCGGCCCGATACCGGCCATTCACAGCGGCCCGGTTGCCGCTTCTGCCAGCAGCGACGCCACACTTTCCTCTTTGCGCGCAGGCACGCCAGGGGGACCGCGCGCTGTCTTCGTGCATGGCACGCCCGGGCGCGCGCGCGATTGGTCGGCTGTGTTCAAGCATGTTCCGCCCGGCCTTGAATTCATCGCGATTGACCGGCCCGGCTTTGGTGGCGAAGCCGATTGCGGCCCGGTGACATCGCTGGTCTTGCAAGCCAACCGGTTGTCGCCAATTGTGCGTGAAATGCCGCGACGGCGGACAGTCCTGGTTGGCCACAGCTATGGCGCGCCAGTTGTCGTACAGACCGCTTTGCTCAATCCCGGGCTGATCGACGGAATCATCCTCTTGGCAGGTGCGCTCGATCCATCGTTGGAGCGGGTCCATCCGCTGCAATCGGTTGCGCGCTGGCCGGGCGTACGCTGGTTCCTGCCGCGCCACCTGCGCCATGCCAACGAAGAGCTTTTGGCATTACGCGGCGAGTTGGAGCGCCTGGCTCTGGGCGTCCATATGCTGGCAACGCCGGTGACCATCGTCCACGGCGAGCGAGATCGCCTGGTGCCCTTTGCCAATGTCGCGTGGATGAAGCAGCAGTTTAGCGCCGTTCCGATCCTCGAAACGCACGCGTTGAAGGAGGAAGATCATTTTCTGCCGTGGACCCAGCCGGCCCTGATTCAGCGCCTTGTCAGCGAGGCACTCGAGCAATGAAGGGCGCGATGGCAATGCCACCCCTTGATCCTGCACCGCCCTTATCGCGGTTTGAATTTTGGTCGCCGCGCCTTTTTTACATTCCTGTGTGGCTGTGGGCGGTGTGGCTGTCACTGCGATACCGGGGCATCCGTCTGCCGCTGATTGCCAATCCCGCCTTTCCGGCCAGCGGCCTAGTCGGAGAATCCAAGAGCGACGTGCTGCGCCAAGCGGGCGGTGACGCCCGGACCTTTATCGCTGAACATGTGCTTGTACCCCGACCGACGCTGCCGGTTGCCGAGATCCGGGCAGCGGCTTTGGCGGCGATGAAGGACATCGGGCTTGCCTTTCCGGTTGTGGCCAAGCCCGATCTGGGTTGCCGCGGCGCGGGGGTCCGCCCGGTTCGCAATGTCGCAGAGCTGGATGCCTATATCGCCGCATTTCCCGCCGATCAGAACTTCATCTTACAGCGGCTGATTGATGTGGAGGGCGAGGCCGGGGTCTTTTATGTCCGCCGCCCGGGCGCGCCCCATGGTCAGATTTTTTCGCTCACCTTAAAGCATTTCCCGCACGTGGTAGGCGACGGCAGGCAAACCCTTCGCCAACTGATCGCAGCGGATCCGCGCGCAGGGCAGTTGCAGCATCTTTATCTGCCGCGCCACCACGAGCGGCTCGAAACAATTGTCAACGCTGGCGAAACCGTCCGTCTTGCCTTTGCGGGCAGCCACAGCCGCGGCGCCATATTTCGCGATGGCGCGCGCCACATCACGCCCGAACTGGAAGCGCGCTTTGATGCAATTGCGGCCAACATTCCCGAATTCTGGTTCGGCCGGTTCGACGTGCGCTTTGCCGATTTTGCAGCCTTCACCCGCGGAGAGGATTTCACCATCGTGGAAATCAACGGCGCCGGGGCAGAGGCCACGCATATTTGGGACAGCCGCACCCGGTTGCGCGATGCCTATCGGACGCTGTTCAACCAGTTCGGCCTGTTATGGCAGATCGGAGCCGCCAATCGCAAACGCGGTTTCCGCGCTGAAAGCTGGTCGAGCTTCATTGCGCGGTGGCAGCGCGAGCGCAGCTTGATCGCCGACTATCCGCCGACGGCCTGAAACCTGTCACGATATCGGCGCGCAATGCCTTCGACAGGCATCATCACAAACACGTCGACCGTGTTGAATTGATGGTCGATCACCGCCCCGTCGCCCAGCATTGCTCCAACGCGCAGATAGCCTTTGATCAGCGGCGGCAGCGCCTGCATCATCGATGCCCGGTCCAGCGGCTCAGACCCCAGGTTCATCGACACAAAGCGGTCGGGTAAGGCCCGAACGCGCAAATGGGGCGGCGCAAGATGATGCCGCCACAGATAGCCCAATGTTTCAGCGTGCGCTGCCGGGTCAATTCCGGGAAGGCTGGCGCAGCCAAACATCATGCTGATGTCATGGCGATTGAGATAATCGGCAATTCCCCGCCACAGCAACTGGATTGTCCGGCTGTCGCGATAAGGAGCGGCCACGCACGAGCGACCGAGCTCCAGCAGTTCGCCGTTCAGTGCTGCAAGCGGTGCCAAGTCATATTCGCCAGCGCTGTAAAAGCCGCCGTGCCGCCGCGCGACGCTTTCACGCAGCAAGCGATAGGTGCCAACGACAACCGGTTCCCCCGAGCCGCAGCCATGATCTTCGACCAGCAGATGATCACACACCGCGTCATAGCGGTCGACATCGATGCCGCTATTACCGTCGGCGATTGCACCGCCCTCTTTATAGAAGACCTGCCAGCGCAATTGCTGTGCGGCCTCGATGTCACGGGGACCATCGGCAATGCGCACGACCAAACGGCGCTGGGGTGCCAGCGTCGCCAGCGGTGGAACGATCAGACCCTCAGAGGGCGACACCGCCGACCCGTTCTCCACAGCTTGCCGCAAACCAACCGCTTGCATCGTTCATTGCTCCCTTCGCCGAACAACCCCGTGGGGACGACAGCCCAGTCACCCAAGCCTAGTTTTGGCGCAAAACCACCGACACTCCCCAGTGCTCATCATTTCGATGCACATAGAGCATTTCGTTTTGCTGACAGTCTGTCGCAATTCTGCTGCGCCGCTGTCGTGATTGTGTGCGACTTTGGGCATGTTGGGCTTCTGCGCCATGCTGCAGGCCCGCGCGGCGGCCACGGGAGGCAGCGGACATGATTGATACCCGTGCGGCAGAGCAGAACCGCCCGCATGTCGTGGTGGTGGGAGCAGGATTTGGCGGCCTCTCCGCGGCACGGCGGCTCGGGCGCGCGCCGGTCGACGTCACGCTTATCGACAAGCGCAACCATCACCTGTTTCAGCCTTTGCTGTATCAAGTCGCGACGGCAGGATTGTCCCCTGCCGATATTGCTGCGCCCGTGCGCAGCATCTTGAAGGGCCAGGGCAACACCCGCATTCTGCTCGACCGCGTTGTCGGCATCGATAAGGATCAACGCTGCGTACAGCTGGAGCGCGGTGCGTCCATCGCCTATGATTGGCTGATCCTCGCCACCGGCGCGCGCCACAGCTATTTCGGCAAAGACGCGTGGGCCCCCCTTGCTCCGGGCGTCAAGACGATCGATGACGCCACCGCCGTGCGGCGCAAAATATTGATGGCACTCGAACGCGCTGAAACCGAAACCGATAAGGCACGGCGCGATGCCTTGCTCACCTTTGTCGTCATCGGTGGCGGCCCAACCGGCGTCGAGATGGCGGGGGCGATTGCCGAGCTGACCCACCATGCGACCTCGAACGAATTTCGCAACATCACGCCGCATTGCTCGCGCATCCTGCTGGTACAAAGCGCGCCGCGTCTATTGCCGGCCTTTCCCGCAGACCTGTCCGAACGCGCGCGGCGGGCCGTCGAGGCGATGGGCGTCGAGGTAATTCTTGGCCGCCGCGTTGAATCGGTATGTGCCGAGGGGGTCAGTATTGGCGATCTATGGGTTCCTGCCGCGACCGCAATCTGGGCGGCGGGCATTCAGGCATCACCCGCCGCGCAGTGGCTGGGCGTTGATGCCGACGGTGCCGGACGCGTGCCGGTGAATATCGACATGACTGTGCCAGGCATCGCGCGCACCTTTGTAGTCGGCGATACCGCGGCATGCCCCGATGGAGCGGGCGGCCTGCTGCCCGGCATTGCGCCGGTTGCCAAACAACAGGGTTATCATGTTGCCGACAATATTTGTCGCGGGCTGAGCGGGCGGGCAGCACGGCCGTTCCGCTATCGCAACTATGGCAATATCGCCACCATTGGGCGCAAGCGTGCCGTTGCCGATTTCGGGCGGTTTCACCTTTCGGGCTTTCCCGCCTGGTTCTTGTGGTGCACCGCGCATGTCTGGTTTTTAACCGGGTTTCGCAACCGCTTAATCGTCGGCATGAACTGGCTGTGGCATTATTTCACATTCAATCGCGGGGCTCGGCTGATTACGGGCGATATCGAGCGCATGCCCGCTGTTGTTGCGCCCGCGATCAACGCCATGCCGTCTCAGTCGCCGGTCAGCGAGCCCGCCACCACAATGGCCCTGCCAGAATCGCCAACACCAAGATATTGAACAGCGCATTGCTGCCATTGCCAGACGCGATAGACCCCGCGCTGTCGAGCAGAAACCAGGCGACCAGCCCGCCAAGCACCGAGCGCCGCACGGCGTCGGGCGCGGCATCAAACACCCACTGCCGCAACAACAGCACCATGATGCCCCAGCCGAAGAGAAAACCACCGGTCAGCACCGTCAGGAACCGCGTGGTGGGGGCGCGATAATCCATATTGCCGTCTAGCGGCCAGCTGAGCAGATCCAGCGACCAGCGCGCGGCTTCTGCCGTTGCCTCCACGCCGCCAAGCGAGAAAATCGGCCCGAACGCCGCGATACCGATGCCGGTGACGAGCAGCCAGCACTTGTGCAATTCATTGGTCATACACGCGATGTAGCATATGCTACATCGCGTGCAAGTGATTGGCTCAAGCAAAGTGCAGGCGGCGATATTTTCCTCTGAAATAGAGCAGTGGATCGCGGCGCGGTTCGAACTGGGCGCGCACAACATTGCCGACCAGGATGAAATGGTCGCCCGCCTCATGCACCGCATGACGCTGGCATTCAAACGACACCAGCGAGCCATCGAGCAACGGCACGCCCGTCTCACCCGGTGCCCAGGCGGTCGCGGCGAAACGGTCCTCGCCTTTGCCGGCGAAGCGGTTGGACGCGGGCTGTTGCCCGATCTGCAGCACATTGACCCCGAAACGCTCCGCGGTGCGTAGCACCGGGGCTGTCCCGGCATTATTGGCGATGCACACCAACAGCAGCGGTGGATCCAGCGACACCGATGTGAAGCTGTTGGCGGTCAACCCCACCGGTGCCCCCTGCCCGTCCAGCGCCGTGACAATGGTGATGCCGGTCGCAAAACAGCCCATCGCATCGCGCAGCGTGCGCGCGTCCGATCCAGCCCGAAATTCGGGCGCGGCACGCGGTTGCTTGCGCTCCAGAAAGTCGAGCAATAGCCCCAGAAACGCCTCCGTCCGATCGGTCACGACCAGCAATTCGGCGTCGCCCACCTCGGCGCTTTCACCGTGCGGCAGGGACGCATCGAATTTCTGCGCGGCGTCAGAGCGCGCCATCCAGCTCAGGCCACCGCGCACGACCAACGTGGGTAAGCTTATGGCCACCGCCGCCGCTGCCAACCGGTCGGCGATATTTCCCAATGACAAATTGGCAACGGCGCGATCATCCCATTGACGCTGCCCGTCGCTTGCTGCCTCCAACCTTGCGGCAATGTCCTTAAGCGTGTCGGCATCGCTGCGTGCGGGCATGTCCACCAGCACCAGGCCTGCCGCCAGATTGGCCGCATCGGTGGCCAGCGCCGAGGTTGCAATCCAGCCGCCCAAGGTTGCCGCGACCACCACCGGGCGCGATGCCATTTGCGCCAGCACCGCGCGCAGATCATCGACATGCGCGTCGAGGTCATAGCGGCCATCGGCGGGCCATTCGCTGCCGCCATGGCCGCGCAGGTCCAGATTGACGACGCGGCGGCCGGATTCGACCAAGGCGGCCGCCACCTGTGCCCACATCGTGCGCGTTTGTCCGGCGCCGTGCACCAGCAGCACGGCAGGGTCATGCTCGTCGCCTGACACTTCGGCCTGCAGGCGGACACCGCCAAAACCCTTGAATTCGATCAGCTCCACGCCCGCGCTTTCCTGTCCTACGTTGTCAACCAGGGCATAGAGCGTGACGGCGGTTTCGGCAATCGCCGCCGCTTGCCCTTCCCCCGCCATCTGGTATCGCTCGCAACATTGTTGCGCTCTAATTGGAAGTCCCGATGACTGCTTTGCCGATGTTCGATTTTGCGCTGGGCGAAACCGCCGACATGATCCGTGACACAACGATGCGTTTTGCGGCCGACAAGATCGCCCCGCTCGCTGCGCGCGCCGACGCCGAAGACTGGTTTCCGCGCGATGAACTGTGGCCCGCAATGGGCGAACTTGGGTTGCACGGCATCACGGTCGAGGAAGAATGGGGCGGATTGGGTCTCGGCTATCTCGAACATGTCATCGCGGTCGAAGAAGTCAGCCGCGCGAGCGGCGCCATTGGCCTGTCGTATGGCGCGCACAGCAATTTGTGCGTCAACCAGATCCGCCGCTGGGGCAGCCCGGAGCAAAAGGCGAAATATCTGACCCCGCTGATCACCGGCGAACATGTCGGCAGCTTGGCCATGTCGGAGGCTGGCGCGGGCAGCGATGTGGTGTCGATGAAGCTGCGCGCCGACGCGGTGCAGGGTGGTTATGTCCTCAACGGCACAAAATTCTGGATTACCAACGCGCCCTATGCTGACACGCTGGTCGTTTATGCCAAAACGGCGCCCGATGCAGGATCGCGCGGCATCAGCGCTTTCCTGATCGAAAAGGGCGATGAAGGTTTCTCGATTGGCCAGAAAATCGACAAGGTCGGGATGCGCGGTTCGCCCACCGCCGAGCTGGTATTCAACGATTGTTTCATCGCCGAAGACCGCGTCATGGGCCCGCTCCACGGCGGCGTCGGCGTGTTGATGAGCGGGCTTGATTATGAACGCGTCGTCCTCGCCGGACTGCAGCTCGGTATCATGCAAGCGTGTCTCGACGTCGTCATTCCTTATGTGCGCGAGCGCAAACAGTTCGGCAAAGCCATCGGCTCGTTCCAGCTGATGCAGGCCAAGGTCGCCGACATGTACGTTATGCTCAATTCGGCGCGCAGCTATGTCTACAACGTCGCCCGCGCGTGCGACGCGGGGCAGACGACACGCTTCGATGCGGCTGGCGCTATCCTGCTGGCGAGCGAGAGCGCAGTCAAAGTCGCAGGCGAAGCCATTCAGGCGCTGGGCGGCGCAGGTTATACCAAGGACTGGCCGGTCGAACGCTATTGGCGCGACGCCAAACTGCTCGACATCGGCGCGGGAACGAATGAGATCCGCCGGATGCTGATCGGGCGCGAGCTGATCGGAGGCGGCGCATGACCAACCCCGCTGCTGCCTCCCCCCGCCAGCGCGGGTTCCTCAATACCGTCGAACGCATCGGCAATTTGCTGCCCGATCCGATCATGATTTTCGTGTGGCTGATTTTCATCCTGATGCTGTTGTCGGCGCTGGGGGCATCGCTCGGCTGGTCGGCATCGCTTTCCTATTCGGGCGACGAAGCACCGCAATGGGGAGAGCTTGACAATGGCGTCCTCACCTACCGCGCGACCAGCCTGTTCAACGAGGAAAACATCGGCCGCCTGCTCACCGAAATGCCGCGCACCATGGCGGGGTTTGCGCCGCTCGGCCTCGTCCTCACCATTGTGCTGGGTGCGTCGGTGGCCGAAAAGGCCGGGCTGTTTTCGGCGCTGATCCGCTCGTCGCTGCGCAATGCCCCCCGCGTCATCATGACGCCCATCGTCGCGATCATCGGCATGGTCAGCCACCACGCCTCCGACGCCGCCTATGTCGTCTTCATCCCGCTCGCCGCGATTCTCTATGCCGCCGTCGGCCGCCACCCGCTGGTCGGTCTTGCCGCCGCTTTTGCTGCCGTGTCGGGCGGCTATGCTGGCAATATCACGCCCGGCCAGATCGATGTGTTGCTGTTCGGCTTCACGCAGGAAGCCGCGCGCATTGTCGAGCCCGGCTGGACGATGAATCCGGTCGGCAACTGGTGGTTCATCCTGTCGATCGTCATCATCTTCACGCCGATCATCTGGTTCGTCACCGACCGCATCGTCGAACCGCGCCTCGGCAAATGGGGCAAGGAACCCGACGAGGAATTGCGCGCCGAGCTTGCCAAATCGGACCTGACGGCGGGTGAACGGCGCGGCCTGCGCCTCGCGGGGCTGACTGCACTGGTGATTGTCGGGCTGTTCGCCGCCATCACCTTGACCCCTGGCTATACCCCGTTGGTCGATGAAAGCGCCGAAGGGACAGCGCAGCTGCAGCCCTTTTACGGCGCGCTGGTCTCCGGCTTTTTCTTGCTGTTCGTCACGACCGGCATCGCCTTTGGTATCGGCGCGGGGACAGTGACCAGCAGCGGCGACGCGCTGCGCATGATGCAGGACGGGATCCGGTCGATGGCCCCCTATATCGTCTTCATCTTCTTCGCCGCGCATTTTGTCGCCATGTTCAACTGGTCGCGCCTCGGCCCGATCATCGCGATCAACGGCGCGACTGCGCTCAAGGACATGGGCCTGTCCGCGCCCTTCCTGCTGGTCAGCGTGCTGATGCTGTCGTCGGTGCTCGATCTGTTCATCGGCTCTGCCAGCGCCAAGTGGAGCGCGCTCGCGCCTGTCGTCGTACCGATGTTCATGCTGCTGGGCATCAGCCCCGAAATGACTACCGCCGCGTACCGGATGGGCGACAGCTATACCAACATCATGACCCCGCTGATGAGCTATTTCCCGCTGATCCTGGCCTTCGCGCGAAGGTGGGACAAGGATGTCGGCGTCGGCTCGCTGCTCGCGCTGATGCTGCCTTATGCGCTGTGCTTCATGGCGGCGGGCATCACGATGACGGTGGCGTGGGTCGCGCTCGATCTGCCGCTCGGGCCGGGCGCGCAGGTATATTACACCCCACCGGTACAGGTGCTGCCATGAGCGCCCCGGTCCTGCCCACCAACTACAACGCCGAAGACCCCGTCACACGGGCGCGCATCGCGCACAACCGCGCGCTACGCGACGAACTCTGGGCCAAGGTCGCCGAGGCTGCGCTCGGCGGCAACGAAAAGTCGCGCGAGCGGCATGTTTCGCGCGGCAAGCTGTTGCCGCGCGAACGCGTCGAACGCCTGCTCGACCCCGGCTCGCCCTTCCTCGAAATCGGCCAGCTTGCCGCCAACGGCATGTATGAGGGCGACGTGCATGGCGCGTCGCTGATCTCTGGTATCGGGCGGGTCTCGGGGCGGCAGGTCATGATCGTCTGCAACGATGCGACGGTAAAGGGCGGCACTTACTATCCGCTGACGGTCAAGAAGCATCTGCGCGCGCAGGAAATCGCGCTCGAAAACCACCTCCCCTGCATCTACCTCGTCGACAGCGGCGGGGCGAACCTGCCGCATCAGGCCGAAGTTTTCCCCGACCGCGACCATTTCGGGCGCATCTTTTTTCATCAGGCCACTATGTCTGCGCGGCAAATCCCGCAGATCGCCTGCGTCATGGGCAGTTGCACCGCGGGCGGCGCCTATGTCCCGGCCATGTCCGACGAGACGGTAATTGTCCGGGGTCAGGGCACCATCTTCCTCGCCGGCCCGCCGCTGGTGAAAGCCGCGACGGGCGAGGAAATCAGCGCCGAAGATTTGGGCGGCGGCGACCTCCACGGCCGCAAATCGGGGGTCGTCGATCATGTCGCCGAAAATGACGAACATGCGCTGACGATTGTGCGCGATATTGTTTCGCATCTTGGCGGGGCATGTCCCCCGGCGAAAGCCGGGGAGCGCGAACCCCGCCCCCCCAAATATGACGCCGAAGACCTCTACGGCATTATCCCCGAAGACGTCCGCGCGCCCTACGATGTGCGCGAAGTCATCGCCCGCCTCGTCGACGCATCCGAATTCCACGAATTCAAGGCGCTCTACGGCAGCACCCTCGTCTGCGGCTTCGCGCATATCTGGGGCATGCCCGTCGCGATCCTCGCCAACAATGGCGTGCTGTTCAGCGAAAGCGCGGTCAAGGGCGCGCACTTCATCCAGCTCGCGCAGCAACGCGGCACGCCGCTCTTGTTCCTCCAGAATATCAGCGGCTTCATGGTCGGCGGCAAATATGAGGCCGAGGGGATCGCCAAACATGGCGCAAAGCTCGTCACCGCCGTCGCCACCGCAAGCGTGCCCAAGATCACCGTCCTGATCGGCGGCAGCTTTGGCGCGGGCAATTACGGCATGTGCGGGCGCGCCTATTCGCCCCGCTTCCTCTTCACCTGGCCCAATGCGCGGATCAGCGTGATGGGCGGCGAGCAGGCGGCAAGCGTGCTGGCGACCGTCCACCGCGACGCCGACAAGTGGACGCCGGAGGAGGCCGAAGCCTTCAAAACCCCAATCCGCCAGAAATATGAAGACGAAGGCAACCCCTATTACGCCACCGCACGGCTGTGGGACGACGGGATTATCGACCCGGCGCAAACGCGCGATGTGCTGGGGCTGGCCTTGGCGGCGGCGCTGAATGCACCGGTCGAACCGGGCGGCTTTGGGGTGTTCCGGATGTGAGGCCGGCAATCAACCAAATCCTCTCCATGCCGGGGAGGATTTAGGTCTCACCTTTCCTACAAGTGTGCTTCACTGCTAGGCCGTCACTACCCCAAGCTACTAATCGTTTTCAGGGTAACGTCACCGTGTTGGAAATTCATGCAATCGCGAGTGAAGTTGCGCAGAATCCTGCGGCTTTCCGCGCCGCGCTAACGAGCCACGAATCGGTATGATCCAATCCCTTCTCATCGCCAATCGCGGCGAGATCGCCTGCCGGATTATCCGCACCGCGCGGCAAATGGGCATCCGCACCGTCGCGGTTTATTCGGATTCCGATGCGAAGGCGCTGCATGTGCGGCAGGCCGATGAGGCCGTGCATATCGGGGCGTCTCCCGCGCGCGAGAGCTATCTGGTGGGCGCGAAGATTATCGCCGCCGCCAAATCCACCGGCGCGGAAGCGATCCATCCGGGTTATGGCTTCCTGTCCGAAAACGCCGAGTTCGCGCAGGCGGTGATCGACGCCGGGCTGGTCTGGGTCGGCCCGCGCCCCGCCAGCATCACCGCAATGGGCCTCAAGGATGCCGCCAAGAAGCTGATGGCGGAGGCGGGCGTCCCTGTGACCCCCGGTTATCTGGGCGAGAACCAGGCCCCCGCCTTCCTCGCCGAACGCGCCGCCGAAATCGGCTATCCCGTGCTGATCAAGGCGGTCGCCGGCGGCGGCGGCAAGGGGATGCGCAAGGTCGAGGATGCGGCTGACTTCGCCGACGCGCTCGCCTCGTGCCAGCGCGAGGCCACCGCCTCGTTCGGCAACGACCATGTGCTGATCGAAAAGTATATCCAGCGCCCGCGCCATATCGAGGTGCAGATATTCGGCGATACGCACGGCAACATCGTCCACCTGTTCGAACGCGACTGCTCGCTGCAACGCCGCCACCAGAAGGTAATCGAGGAAGCCCCCGCGCCGGGCATGGACGAAGCAACGCGCGAACAGCTCTGCGCGGCGGCGGTCAAAGCGGCAAAGGCGGTCGATTATGTCGGCGCAGGCACGATCGAATTCATCGCCGACGCATCCGAAGGCCTGCGCGCCGACCGCATCTGGTTCATGGAAATGAACACGCGGCTGCAGGTCGAACATCCGGTGACCGAGGAGATTACCGGCGTCGATCTGGTCGAATGGCAGTTGCGGGTTGCCAGCGGGGAGGTGCTGCCGAAGCGGCAGGAGGAGCTGAGCATCAACGGCTGGGCGATGGAAGCTCGTTTATATGCCGAGGATCCCGCAAAGGGGTTTTTGCCGAGTATCGGACGTCTCGAGCTATTGGATTTTTGTGGCGATGCACGCGTTGAAACAGGTGTTGAACAAGGCTCAGAAATCTCGCCCTTTTACGACCCGATGATTGCAAAGATCATTACCCATGGAAACTCCCGCAACGAGGCCATTCAAGCTCTGGCTGAAGAGCTAGAATTTTCGGCAGTCGGGCCGGTGAAGACAAACCTTGCTTTCCTCGTAAATCTCCTGCGTGACGTCAATGTGCGGCACGCCGAGCTCGATACTGGTCTGATCGAGCGCAAGCAGCAGGAATTAACCGCTCAACCGGAATTGAGTGACCGGGCCTTGAGTGATGCCCTGAACTGGTTTGTCCGCTACGGTACTGGCTTTGATCGACAGGCTGAGCCAATGATCGGTGTTCGCCTTAATCAGCCACGGCAGCAGAATTTCCGGCTCGCCGTTAACGGCGAAATCAAGACGTTCCGATATGATCCGACACCATCTGGCCAGCTCTTCGAACATGGATTTGTGCAAACTGACGAACTTGATGTTCAGTTTATCCGCATCGGCGGCCATTTGCTAAAAATCTCGCTTCCGCGCGTTGATGGAGGGGGCCACGCATCCGCCCATGACGGCGACATCCTCTCCCCTATGCCCGGCCGCATCATCGCGGTCGAGGTCGCGGCAGGCGACATGGTGAATAAGGGCCAGAAACTGCTCACGCTCGAAGCGATGAAGATGGAGCACAGCCTGACCGCGCCGTTCGACGGGGTGGTGGCGGAATTGAACGCCGAGGCTGGCGCGCAGGTGCAGGTGGAGGCGTTGTTGGTGCGGATTGCGGGGGTGGATACGGCCTAGCAACGCGACGAATGCCAAAAACTATCGTCGTCCCGGACTTGATCCGGGACAACAAGCAACCTGAGCGTGTTATCCCGGATCAAGTCCGGGATGACGAAACTTTAGTGATTCGGAAGGCAGCCGTACGGGGGCCTAGCCCCCTACCCCGCTCCCATCGCCGCCAGCGCGGCATCATGGCTGCCAAAATTCATTGCACAGCGGCGCAGGAATTCATCCACTTCGCCCAGGTCATGCCGCACCACATCATCCCCCGGCGGCACCAGCTTGGCGGCATCCGGAAACACACCATAACCGCCGAGCAAACAATGCCAGCTCGCCGAGGCGTAATAGGCCGATATGCCCAGCTCGGCGATCACCGCGTCCATGTCCATCCCACGAAACCAAGCGGTCATCATGGTTTTCAGGTTGTCGGACAGCGCATCATTCGCCGCATTGTCGCGCCAATATTGCGTGTCCGTGCGCCGGTTCACGCGGTAATGGCAGACGATATAGTCGCGAATGCCGTCATAGCGCCGCGCGATGCGATCGTTGAACGCGTCGCGATGCTCGGGCGTGAAGCCGCCGCCTTCATAGGCACCGATAAACCCCTCGACCGTCGCCTGCACAATATGCAGCGCGGTCGCCTCCAGCGGCTCGATAAAGCCCTGCGATAATCCGACCGCCAGACAATTGCCGACCCAGCTCCGCTCGACCCGCCCGACCTTCATTTGCAAATGCCGCGCCTCAACATCGCTGTCGAGCAGGCTCAATTCGGTCCGCAACTCGGTCTCCGCCGCGTCCTTGTCGATGTAGCGGCTCGAATAGACATAGCCATTGCCGGTGCGATTGGTCAGCGGGATCGACCAGCGCCACCCGGCGGACAGCGCGGTCGCCTCGGTCTGCGGCTTGATGCCCGCCGGATCGCGCGGGGTCGGCATCGCCACCGCACGGTCGTTGAACAGATTGTCGGCAAAGCTAATGAAACGCTCGCCCAGCGCCTCCTGCATCAAGGTCGCGCGAAAGCCCGAGCAGTCGATAAACAGGTCGCCCGCAATGCGCTCGCCCTCGCGCGTCAGCAGTGCGGCAATGTCCCCGCCCTCGCCCACCTCCACCTCGGACACATGCCGCTCCAGCCGCGTCACGCCCAGCGTCTGCGCATGGTCCTTCAGCACCTGTCCCACCAGATGCGCGTCGAAATGATAGCCATAGCCGACGTCTAGCGGGAACCCCTCGCCCGGCACCGGGCAACGCCGCTCGTCGGACAGCAGGCGCGGCAGGAAAAAGCGGTCGGGATGCGCCGGCACGTCGCGCCCCGTCCGCCGCGCGCGGCAGTTATAGACGAACTGCGGCTGCGTCCGGAAATCCACCTCGGTCGCGAAGGGATGGTAGTAGCTCTCATACCCCGGCACTTCGGACCAGCGATTGAAACGGATGCCCGCCTTATAGGTCGCGTTGCATTTGGGCATCCAGTCGGCCTCGGCCATGCCGAGCGTGCGGAAAAAGGCGCGCAGTTGCGGCGTCGATCCCTCGCCCACGCCGATAATCCCGACATCGGGCGATTCCACCAGCGTCACCGCAGCCTGCGGCCAATGGTGCGCGAACAAATTGGCCGCCATCCACCCGGCGGTGCCGCCGCCCAATATGATGATTTTCAGCGGCGGCGCGGTCACTTGGTCGGCACGAGCCGGATGGCAAAGCCACCGCCGGGCGCAATGCGCATGGTCATCGCATCGGCGCTGGTCACAACCTTGCTCTCGATGGCAATCGAATGGCGCTTTTCGGTGCGGTAATCGGCGTCATCGCCATCGCGATAGATTTCGGCCTTGTAGCGTTTGCCGGGTGTCAGAAAATCGAGCTTGAACGAAACCTCGCGCGCCTGTTCGTCGCCCACCGCGCCGACATACCAATCCTCGCCGCCGCGATGTTTGCGCGCGATGGTGACATAATCGCCAATCTCGCCGTTCAGCACGCGCGTTTCGGACCAGTCGGTCGGCACATCGCGGATGAATTTCATCGGGCCGGGATATTTGGCATAATTTTCCGGCGTATCGGCGACCATAACCACCGGCGAATAGATGACGACATACAGTGCCAATTGCTTGGCGATGGTCGACAAAATGTCGCTGTCTTTCTCACCCTTCAGGCTCAAAATTCCGGGTGTAAAATCCATTGGCCCTTCGAGCATGCGGGTGAAGACGATGTTCGACTCATGCTCGGGGGGGTTCTTGCCGCCCCAGGCGTTATATTCCATCCCGCGCATCCCCTCGCGCGCAACCCAATTGGGATAGGTGCGGTGCAGCCCGGTGCCCTTGACCGGCTCATGGCTGTCGAAGGCAATTTTGTGCTTATAGGCAGTTTCGGCGACGCGGATGAAATGGTTGGTCATCCATTGGCCGTCGAGCCATTCGCGATATTTGGTTCCGTCGGCATCGACCCGCTCCAGCTGGGCGGCGTCGGTCACATAGCCGGTCTTGACCACCTTCATCCCATATTTGGCGGCAAAGGCGAAGCTGCGGTCAAGCTGGTTGTCATAATGCGTCACTGCGCCGCCGGTCTCATGGTGCCCCACCAAACGCACGCCCTTTTTCTTGGCATAGGCGCTCAACATGGCGATGTCGAAATCCTCGGTCGGCTTGGTGAAATCCATGTCCCAGCCGTTGCCGAACCAGTCGCCGTCCCAGCCCACATTCCACCCTTCGACCAGCAAGTCAGGAATGCCATTGGCTGCGGCAAAGTCGATGTAGCGCTTAACATTTTCATTGGTCGCGCCATGCTTGGGCCCGCGCGCCCAGCTCCATTCGCCTTTGATCATGTTCCACCACACGCCTGCGAACTTGCCCGGCTTGAACCAACTCATGTCGCCCAGCTTGTTGGGTTCATTGAGGTTCAGCATCAAATGGCTGTGATAAATGCCCGCGGCATCATCGGCGATGATCAGCGTGCGCCAAGGGGTGTTCCAGGCGCCCTTTTTCGTAACCTTGGCTTCGCCCGCTCCGGGGGCCAGGTAGGCGCGCAGCGTATTGCCCTCGGTCCGCGTCACGGCCATGCCCGAATAATCAACGAGCGCGGCTTCGTGCAGCGCGACATGCGTGCCATCGGCCAGTTTCATCGTAATCGGGGTTGCAGCGGTGCTGACCGCCGACAATGGTGTTTTATTGTAAAGATATTCCTCGCGGTTCCACAGATAAGCGGGTTTCCACCATGCCGTGGCTTCGCTCGCGAAGGCAAACTCGGTCAGCTCGTCGGCGATTTTGGTGGTCGCCATGTTCGGTTGATCGGGGAATTCGTATCGGAAACCGACACCGTCATTATAGATGCGAAACGTTACGGTCACGACGCGCGCCAGCGCGGTCGTTTCCTTCAAATGCACCTTCAGTTCGCGGTAATGGTTGCGAATGGTTGCCCATTCACCCCACGGCTGCGTCCAGCTTTCATCGAAATCGCGAACCTCTTGTCCAGTTACCGCCAGGCGGCGCTCGAGCTTGACGACGTCGGTAAAGAGAAAGCCGAGCCGCGACGGGTTGAGGATGGCCTTGCCACCCCGGCTGACGTCATAAATGGCGCGGCCATCGCCATCAATCGTCAGCGTCACGCGCACTTTGCCATCGGGCGAGGTTGCGGTGACCGGTGCCCCGCTTTGTGCAACAGCCGGGACGGCGGCAAGGGCGAGACCGGCACCAAGCGCCGCGCGAACAAAGGTCATCTTACTCATTCTCCCCGATCAGGATCGCACCATAGGGCGGCAGGCGGCCGACGGTGGCCCCATTGACGCTTTGCAGTACCACGCCTCCTGCCAACACTTCGGTCGGCCATTCGACCGCATGGTCGGACAGGTTGAACAGCGCCACGATTGTCTCGTCAGCAACCGCCCGGCGCAGCCCCAAACGCGCCTTGTCTACCAGCAAAATCTCACATGAACCGGCCTGCAGCGCCGGGTGCGCTTTGCGCAGGGCCAGCAACTGCCGCGTCAGGTTTAGCAGCGATGCCGGGTCATCCTGTTGCCGGTCTACGGCCAACGCGCCATGCGCAATTCCCAGCGGCAACCACGGCTTGGCGCTCGAAAATCCGCCGCGTTCGCATTCGCCGTGCCATGGCATCGGCGTGCGGGCACCGTCGCGGCTCAGCGTCATAGGCCAGTTGGCGATCGCTTCGGGATCCTGCAAATCCTCAAAGGCGATGTCCACCTGCGGAAGGCCAAGTTCCTCGCCCTGATAGATAAAGATATTGCCGCGCAGGCAGGTCAACAGCAGCATCTTCACACGGTTGAACGCTGCGGCATGTTCGGGCGCAGTCCAGCGCGACACCGCGCGCGGCGCATCATGATTTTCAAACGCCCAGCTTGGCCATCCGATCCCGTCGGCGTCGGGCCAGGCGCGCAGCGCATCAGCCACCAGCGCCGGCGTCAGCCGCTCGGCATAAAGGAAGTTAAAGCCATAGGCGCTGTCGAGCCGTCGCCCACCAGCAGTGAACAGCTTCATTTCGCGGTCATGGTCATCGCCGCCAACCTCTGCCACCGTAAACCGGTCGCCATAGCTGTCGGTCAGCGCACGCAGCCGTTCCAGAAACAGCGGAATATCGGCGTGACTCTGGTTGTGAATTTTCAGTTGGAAATCGAACGGACGCGACCGCGGCGCGTCAGTCGGCGGCGCGGGCGGATTGTCGCGTAGCTCGGGATCATGCATTGAAAAGTTGATGGCATCGACGCGGAAACCGTCGACTCCGCGCTCGAGCCAGAATTTCGCCACGTCCAGCAAGGCGTCCTGCACCGCCGGATTGTGCAGATTGAGCTGCGGCTGTTCGCGCAGGAAATTGTGCATATAATATTGGCTGCGGCGCGCGTCCCACGTCCACGCCGGACCGCCAAACACGGATTGCCAATTGTTGGGCGGGCTGCCGTCGGGCTTGGCATCGGCCCAGACATACCAGTCAGACTTGGCGTTGCCCCGACTAGCGCGACTTTCCCCAAACCATGCATGCAGGTCAGACGTGTGCGCATAAACCTGATCGATCAGGACTTTAAGGCCCAGCCCGTGCGCGCGCTCCACCAGTGCATCGAAATCGTCGAGACTGCCGAAAATCGGGTCGACGCCGCAATAGTCGGCAACGTCGTATCCAAAATCCTTCATCGGCGAGGTGAAGAAGGGCGACAGCCAAATGGCATCAACCCCCAGGCTGGCGACATGATCCAGCCGCGCCGTTATTCCGGCGAGGTCGCCAATGCCGTCGCCATTGCTGTCTGCAAAGCTGCGTGGGTAGATTTGATATATGGCCGCACCACGCCACCATGGGCGGGTGTCGCTGTGCGTTTCGGCGACGGGTCGATATTCATTCATGGGAACAGCACTCGTCGTCATTTGATCGCGCGGCAGGCCATGTAACCGAGCGCCGGAAGGTTGATTGTCAATTGTCCCGGGGCGGTTACGGTAGCGGGACAATCGCCGACCACAGACGCAAAGCCTGTCGCGCGATAGTCCACAGTCACCCGCGCGGTCAAAGACGCGGTGCTGGAGTTGAAAATGACGACGACATCACTGCCATCGGCCGGATTGATCCGCGAGATAGACAGCAAACCGGGCTTGTCGTCATAGCTGCGCACCACTTGGCTACCATAGCGCAGCGCCGGGTACGCTTTCCGCGCCGCTGCCAGTTCCCTGATCGCCTGATACAGCGGGTGCCCGGGGGTGAAGTTGCTCGCCGCCGTCGTCGCGTCGGTGCCGATCAGGTCATTGTCGTTATAAATGGCAACCTGCGAGGGAAACATTGTTTCGCGTGCGTCCTGATCATTGCCGTCGCCGGTGAAACCCTGTTCGTCGCCGTAATAGACGGTCGGCACCCCGCGCAGCAGGAACATCATCGCATGCGCCAGCTTGGCGCGCGCCAGCCGTTCTTCCTGCGAAGCCCTTGGGTGGGCGCGGTCGGCGAAATGCCCGAAACGCCCGAAATCATGATTGCCGATAAAAGTGGGAAGCCGCTGCGCCGTGGGCTCGCCGCCCGCATAGAGAATATCGGCAGCAAACAGCCGTACCAGATGGTCGGGCGCGCGATTGCCCGCCAGCACATCGCGGACGGCAGCGAAAAACGCCATGTCGAGGTTGGTCGGCAAGCCAGCGCGCACCGTCCATTCGGCCAGCAGCGCGGGGTCCATATCTCCCGTCGCCACTTCGCCAAAGATATGGAAATTGGGGATGCCCTTTTCCTTGGCTTTGGCGAGGATGGCAGGAACAAACTGCTGCCAGAATTCGGGGTTCACATGCTTGGCGGTATCGATGCGATAGCCATCGATGCCAAAGCGCTCGATCCAGCTTTGGTAAATCTCGATCATCCCCGCGACCACGCGCGGATGTTCGGTCATCAGATCGTCAAGCCCAACGAAATCGCCATAGGTCGAATTTTCACCGCTAAAGGTCGTGTTGCCGCGGTTGTTGTAAAAGGCGACGTCATTCAGCCACACCGGGCGCTTCACATCCTTTTCCGCGTCGGGAACGAAGGGCGTATAGGCATATTCGGGCGAGGTCAGCTTCGCCCAATTTTCCGGCGTTGCCACCTTCCCGCCCTCGAAGCCGGAATTGATTGCCGCTCCGTCGCGCGCGCGGCGCGAATAGGGATAGTTGCCGATGCTGCGATAGGGACAGGCTGGCTGGTTGACGCATTCGCGATAGAAAATCACGTCGGCCGTATGGTTGGTAATGATGTCCATATAGACCTTCATCCCGCGCGCATGCGCTGCGTCGACGAAAGCCTTGAACTCGGCCTCGGTACCGAAATGCGGGTCGACGGTGGTGAAATCGGTGACCCAATAGCCGTGATAGCCCGCGCTCTCCTGCCCCGGCGGTCCCTGAACCGGCTTGTTCTTGAAAATGGGGGCAAGCCAGATGGCGGTGACGCCCATGCCTTGCAGATAGTCGAGCCGCTGGATCAGACCCTTCAGATCGCCGCCAAGGTAGAACCCCTTGCGCGTGGGATCATAGCCGGTAGCGAGCCGGTCGCCTTTGAGCCCGCCACGGTCATTGGCGGTGTCGCCATTTTCAAAACGATCGGGGAGCAGGAAATAGATAACCTCATCTTCGGGCAGGCGGTCGCGAACGGCCTGCAACTGTTCGGGGCTTGGCCTGGCCGCGACCGGCATCGCCAGACAGCTGGCCGCCAGCGCCATCACCGTCACTACGCGTTTGATCATCACCTGCTCCATCCCTTCACGCCGCCTTTGCCAGCCATTGACCATGTTCGGGCAATACCGCAGCGCCGCGCGCATAACTGCTTTCGACCAACTGCATGAAATCGGCCAAATCCTTCTCGCTGATCGCCTCGGCTAGCGGATGCCAGCGCTGCGGTATCACATGCTGCCCGATCATCACCTGCACCCAGCCGGGCTCGGTAAACAGCTCGTCTGCCTCGCGCAGCACCTGCCCTTGCGAGCGGAACAGAGCCAATTTTTCGGCCAGCGTATCCGGCAGCGCCATGGCGCGGCATTGGTCCCAGAACGGTTCACCTTCGCGCCCGTTGGCATTGTAATGCAGGATCAGGAAGTCGCGGATACGCTCGAACTCGGTCGCTGACAGGCGGTTGAACGTGTCGCGATCAATATCACTGATCGCCTCTTGCGGCAGGAATTGCAGCAGGCGCGCAATTCCTGACTGAATCAGATGGATGCTGGTCGATTCCAGCGGCTCCATGAATCCACTTGCCAGCCCAAGCGCGACGCAATTGTGCGCCCAGAACTGCTTGCGCTTACCCGTGGTGAACTTCAGTAGGCGCGGGTCAGCCTCGGGCGCACCGTCGAGGTTGGCCATTAGCACCGCCGCGGCCTCGTCCTCGGAAATCGCAGACGAACAGAAGACATGCCCATTGCCGGTGCGGTGCTGCAACGGAATGCGCCACTGCCACCCGGCAGCCCGCGCGGTGGCACGCGTATAGGGTATGACCGGATCAACCCGCGCACACGGCACCGCCCACGCGCGATCACATGGCAGCCAACGCGACCAGTCATCGAAGCCGACGCCCAGCTCTTGCGCAATCAGTCGCCCGCCAAAGCCGGTACAGTCAATGAATAGGTCGCCTTCCACGCGCCGTTCGCCGTTCAGCGTCAGCGCCGTGATGTCACCATTTGTCCCATCGCGCTCGACCTGCTCAATTATTCCCTCGAAGCGCACTACCCCGCGGTTCTCGGCATATTTGCGCAGGTAGGCGGCATAGAGCCCGGCGTCGAAATGATAGGCCGTGACCAGTTCGGGCACCGGACCATCGCTGCGCCCTGTGCGGCCGAAACGCCCTGCCCGCGCCGCTACTTCATTGAACACATAACGCCCCAGTGCCCCGGCCTTGCCGACGGCTCGCGCGCGGAGCCAATATTGGTGAAATGGTAACAAACCCAGCGGCCGTCCTACCGGCCCAAAAGCATGCAGATAAGATTCACCCGGCGCGCCCCAGCCGGCAAACTCAATGCCCAGCTTGAAGCTGCCGTGCGTGGCTTTCAGAAAATCAGCCTCGTCGATGCCTAGACTGGCATTGAACAGAGCAATTTGCGGAATGGTGGCCTCGCCCACCCCCACGGTGCCAATGGCATCGGATTCCACCAGCGTGATGTGCCAGCCCTGTGGCAGAAAGCGCGCAAGCGTCGCCGCCGCCATCCACCCGGCGGAGCCACCGCCCGCGATGACCATCCGTCGCATCAACGCACTCCCTCAGGGTGGATTGGAACGGGTGCTTCAGTCAGGCCCGAAGCACCCTCCCCCCAACCGATCCCGCCGCAGCGCGCTTTGCGACCCGGATGGGAAGCGCGCCGCAGAGGAATATCACGTCAGAACCGGAAGGTGAAACCGGCCTGGAAACGGCGCCCATAAATCTGGTAATCCAGAACTTCGTTGGGCGACGCCGTATTGGTAACCGATGCGAAACGCTCGTCGGTCAGGTTCTGCCCCTGGATATAGAGCGACAGGCCTTCAAGCGCGCTGCCCGGCTGGAAGTCATAGCCGATCTGCGCGTCGATGATCGTTTCTTCCAGCGCCTGGCGACGCGTGGGCGAACCGCCGAAGCCGGTAAAGTCGCCCAGGAAGGTCGAACGATACCGTAGGCTGCCGCGCGCGTTGAAGCCCCACTTTTCAAAATAAGCGGTGCCGTTCGCAACCCAGCGCGAATAGCCTGGGATCGATCCGGGCTGCAACTGGCCGCTGCCGCTGTCGTTGATGCGGGTCTTGGTATAGCCCACACCGCCGGTGACACCGAAGCCGTCGAGCGCCGAAGTCAGGTTGACGAGCGGGAAGGTGATGGCAACTTCGCCGCCATAGAATTTCCCGCCTTCGGTATTGACCTGTGTGTTGAGCAGACCCAGCGTCGTCGGCACCGGCACGCCGGTCGGCGTCGGGAATGCCGCATAGTCAAAGATGAACCGGCCACCAGAAATGAAGGTGTCGATGTCTTTGTAGAAGGTCTGCACCGCAATCACGCCGCCCGTGCCGAAATACTGCTCGATGTTGAGGTCGAACCCGTTGGCGCGATAGGGCCGCAGCAACGGGTTGCCACCGCTGCCAGAGATGAACGGCTCGGGCCGCCCGAACGGGTTGTTGGCGACATTGGTGTCGACGCCATAACCGATGGCGATGCGCAAATCGTCAAGCCGCGGGCGCTGGATCTGGCGCGACGCGCCAAAACGGATCACCGTGTCGCTGTCCAGGCGAACCGTGACGTTCAGGCTGGGCAGTACATCCCAATAGTTGGCGCCAAGTGTGAGCGGCTGCGCCACACCATTGTTGAACACCAGCCCGCTCGACGACTGGTCGGTGTTGATGGCCTGCACACCAATGTTGCCGGTCAGCGTACCGCCGCCGAAATCCTGCTGGACATTCAACTGGAGATAGGCCGTCAGCAAGTCTTCCTTAATCTGGAAGGCTTTGGCCGGAATATCGAGCGACGTATTGCGATCGAGCACCAGCACGCCGTCGGCAATCAACTTCCGCGGGTCATAGCTGACCACCGGACCCAGCCCAAGATAATTGAGGTTGGTGGCGCGCAACAACGCATCTGATGGGATTGGCGCTTCCGTCGCGCCGCCCGGCAGTCCGACGAAAAACTCGTCCGGCGTCAGCTGCTTGTCGCGGTCGGTGTAGTTCATTCCGAACTGCACGCTTTCGAAGAAGCTGTTCTCGAATTCGCGCTGCACTTCGACGCGGTACTGCTTCAGCTCATCCTCGACGATGCGGTTGTTGTAATAGCCCGCCTGCACGCGGCTGCCGCCCCAGCCGAGCGGGTCAGTCAGGCGGATAAGCGCGGGGTTCGAATAATCGAGCGTCGGATCGAACACAGTGCCAGTCGGCCCCGACACAAAAGTAATCGTGTCATTCGCGCCAACCAGACGGTTGTAGCCCGTTCCCGAATAGCTTTCGATCGATAGCTCGTTTCGGTCGGTCTTCGAAAAACCAAAGTCAAAGAAGGCGCGCCAGCCATCATCACCGTCATAAGTGGTGTTGAAGCCGAAACTGTAGAGATCGGCCTTGCGCTGGAACACATCGTTGCGCACTACGCCCTCGACGCCGGTAAATGTGCCCGCCGTAGCAAAGCCATTTTCCACCGTTGCCGTTGCCGGGTTAAAGCTGGTGCCAAAGAAACCACCAAATGCCAGCGGCAATTCGATGCCGCGCTTGGACTGGTCATCATCAAAGTTCGAATAGAAACCGTCGACGGTCACCATCACTTCTGGGGCGGGCTGCCACTGTACCGTGCCCTGAAAGCCCAGGCGCTTCAGCTGGGTCGAAGTCACAAACGACTTTGACCCGCCAATCACGCGGGGATCGGTCGCAGTGCCACCGCCGGCATAGCCCCAGGCGTTGAATTCCTGCAGCTGATAGGGCTCGTCAATGTATGAACCAGCCAGCGCGATGCCGAACGTATCGTCAAAGAATTGATCGACATAATTGGCGTTAACGCGGTAGCCGATGTCCTTTGAACCGGCGTTCAGCGCGCCGAGGTCAGCATGGTTGATGCGCGCGCCAAAGGCGATGACCTGTTTGCCAACTTCCAGCGGACGGGTGGTGCGGATGTCGATGGTGCCGACTAGCCCCTGACCAACCAGGCTGGCGGTGGGGGTTTTGAACACGTCGACGCGGCTCACGACTTCGCTGGGATATTGGTCGAACTCGACCGCGCGGTTGTCGCCGGTCGAGGTCTGCTCGCGGCCGTTCAGCAGCGTCTGCGAGAAATCAGGGCCAAGGCCGCGGATCGAAATGCCGCTCGATCGTCCAGCGACGCGCTGCGACGTGATGCCGGGCAGGCGCGCAATCGATTCACCAATCGAGGCGTCGGGCAGGCGGCCGATATCCTCGGCAGAAACCGATTCGACGACCTGGTCAGCCGACCGCTTGACGTTGACCGCATTTTCAAGGCTGGCGCTAAAGCCGGTGACGACAATTTCGTCATCGTTTGTTTCTTCCGCAGGGGCATCCTGCGCAAAGGCGGGCTGGGCTGCAACGAGCAGCGCGAGGCCAAGCGCAGCAGCGCTGGTCGAACGGACCAGGCGGGCGTGGCTAGAAATCTTAATGCTGTTCACTTTGGTATCTCCCCGTTCCGCGGCTTTTTCATGCCGCTGCTGGAGAGAGGCGCTTTCACTGGGGCGGCCAGTTTACACTGGTCCTGAAATTACCTCTCCACATCTCGGGTGCTAGGCTGGCACCCTGGATGACAACAGTATTGGGCATACGTATTCAAAAATGCGGCGCGGCGTTGTTGCAGAAATGCTGCACCCTGCTAATCGTCGTACCTGTGGAGAGGGACTGCGGTCGTTGGCGGTGAAACCGACATCTTTTGATATTGCCCAGCTGGCAGGGGTTTCGCAGCCAACAGTGTCGCGCGCGCTGCGCGGTAGCACCGCTGTGTCCGAAAGCACACGCAAGCGCATCGAAGCTATAGCGCAGCAGTTAAACTATAAGGTTGATAAGAACGCATCCAGTCTGCGGCTGCGCGAAACCAATACGCTGGCGCTGCTCTTCTATGAAGACCCTCTGCCCGACAGCTCGATGATCAACCCCTTCTTCCTTGCCATGCTAGGGTCGATTGTGCGCGCTTCGGCGCAGCGCGGCTATGATCTGCTCATTTCGATGCAGCAATTCTCATCCGACTGGCACGCCGAGTTTGAGGAAAGCCGCAAGGCCGACGGCATCATCTTGCTCGGCCACGGCGATTTTGAACCCTATCGCGACAAGCTCGATAGTCTGATTGCTAGTGACACCCATTTCGTCCGCTGGGGCCACAACAGCGACGACCAGCTGGGGCCGGTGGTCGGTAGTGACAATCATATGGGCGGGCTGACCGCGACCCGGCACCTGTTGTCGCTCGGGCGGCGGCGAATTGCCTTTGTGGGCGACTGCAGCGACCATTATCCCGAGCTGCGAGGCCGGTATCGCGGGTACGCCGATGGCCTGCGCGAGGTAGGGTTCATCGCGGATCCGGCGTTGCAGGTTGATGCCAACCTGACGGAACAGTCGGGTCGCGACGGCGTGGCCGCACTAATCGCGCGCGGCGTGGAATTCGATGCGATCTTTGCGGCCAGCGACCTCATCGCCATCGGTGCGATGCGCGAACTTGAACGCATCGGCCGTTCGGTGCCTCACGATGTCGCCGTCGTCGGCTTCGATGATATATCCGCAGCCAGCCTGACGCGCCCGCCGCTTACCACCATCCAGCAGGATTTCACCCGCGCCGGAGAAGCGTTGGTTGCAGCGCTGATCGACACCATCCGCGGCGAAACCGTTCGCTCGATCGCGCTGCCGACCCGGCTGATTGTGCGTCAATCCTGCGGTGCCAACCCTGCCTGACTACCCACTTATTCGTATGCATCAGGCCCGCACGCCATTGCCGGGCCCGCACCGGTCTGTCACTTTGCCGTGATGACCGGTGACAAACCGGCGCGGGGAGGATGAAAATGGAGCAGGCCAGCGGAAAGCCGCGCCAGTCAATCGCCGGGCTGATCAATATCAGCTTCGGCTTTCTGGGCATCCAGATCGGCTTCGCGCTGCAGAATGCCAATATGAGCCGGATTTTCCAGACGCTGGGCGCGGCGATGGACGATCTGCCTGCCCTCTGGGTCGCCGCGCCGCTAACCGGGCTGCTCGTCCAGCCGATCATCGGCCATATGTCCGACCGCACTTGGTTGGGCCGCCTCGGCCGCCGCCGCCCATATTTCCTCGCTGGTGCCATCCTTGCGGCGCTGTCGCTGTTCCTGATGCCGCTCGCCGAAATACTGCTGTTGGCGGCGCTGCTGCTGTGGATCCTCGACGCCAGCATCAATGTGTCGATGGAGCCTTTCCGGGCGTTTGTTGGCGACATGCTGCGCAAGGACCAGCATACGGTGGGCTATGCGGTGCAGACCGCGTTCATCGGTATTGGCGCGGTCATCGGCTCAGCCTTCCCCTGGTTTCTCGATCATGTCGGCGTCGCCAACGAAGCGCCGCCAGGCACCATCCCCGACACGGTCAAGTACAGCTTCTGGTTCGGCGGCATCGCGATGTTCGCCTCGGTGCTCTGGACGGTGGTCAGCACGCGCGAATATAGCCCCGATGAACTGGCGGCTTTCGACGGTCCCGACGATCATGGCGACGACAGCGTGATCAGGCTGCTCGCTGCGCGCAGCCCGCTCGGCAGCGCGCTTTGGGTTGTGGCGGGTGCCACCGTCATCGCGACCGTGGTCTGGTTCGGGCTGGAAAAAGAGGTCTATCTGCTCGGCGGCTTGCTCGCGGGCTATGGCATCGCCAGCGTTATCGCCATTGCCCTCGCCCGCAGCGGCCATTCCAACAATATGCTCAGCCATATCGTCGGCGATTTCTCCGGCATGCCTCCGATCATGAAAAAACTCGCGCTCGTGCAGTTTTTCAGCTGGGCGGCGCTGTTCATCATGTGGATCAACACCACGCCGGTCGTGGCGCAATATTTTTATGGCACCACCGACCCGCAAAGCGCTGCCTACCAAGAGGCCGGCAATTGGGTGGGCGTGCTGTTCGCCATTTACAACGGGGTGGCGGCAATCGCCGCGCTGACGCTTCTGCCGTGGTTCGCGGCCCGCTTTGGCAAGGTACGAACGCACATGATCGGGCTGACAGCGGGGGCACTCGGCTATGCTAGCTTCTTCCTGCTGCGCGACCCACAACATCTGATAGTCAGCGAAATCGGCATCGGCATCGCCTGGGCCTCGATTCTCGCCATGCCATACGCCATATTGGCGAGCAGCCTGCCGCAGAGAAAACTCGGCATTTACATGGGTTTGTTTAACGTGTTTATCGTCGTACCGCAGCTGCTTGTAGCAACGGTGATGGGCAACATCATGAAAGCCTTTTTCCCAACCGAACCCATTTGGACCATGGCCTTCGCCGCGCTCGTAATGGGCCTTGCTGCGCTCGCCATGCTGCGCCTGCTCGGTGACGAGGAACGCCCTGCCGCGTGATCAGGTGCCGCAAAAGGTCACATGGGGCGGCGCGTCTGCGGCGGGCGGCCGGGTAAAAGGATCATCGGCATCGCGCGCGCGATAGGGGTCGGATACTTCGGTCATCAGCGCGTCAAACCGGCCAAAATCCTGACGATCCACCGCGTCGTTCAGCGCCGCCTCAACCAGATGGTTGCGCGGAATGACGGCGGGGTTTGCGGCACGCATCATGGCCAACCGGGCGTTGGTGGGCCCTTCATCGGCGGCCACCCTTGCCCGCCATTCTTCGGCCCAATCGGCAACCGGCGGCGGCAAATCTGACAGGTGCTTGCCTGCAATCTCATCCGTCAGGGATCTGAAGAACAGCGTAAAGTCCACCCCCTGCCCTTGCAGCGCCGCGAACAGCGCCTCTACCAGCGGCTGATCACCCTCCTGCTCGCTCACCAGCCCCAGCTTCGCCCGCATCCGCCCTAACATCGCCGGATAATAACGCCCCGGCACCCCCTCGATCAGCGCCATGGCCGCCGCATGGTCCTCGGCGCGCACCGCCGCAATCGCGGGCAGCAGCGCTTCGGCCAGCCGCGCCAGATTCCAGTGCAAGATATGCGGTTGCCGCCCAAAGGCATAGCGGCCGATATGGTCGATCGAGCTGAACACTGCGGCCGCGCTATAAGCGTCGACAAAGGCGCACGGTCCATAATCAATGGTCTCCCCCGACAGCGTCATATTGTCGGTGTTCATCACCCCGTGCACGAACCCGAGCGCCATCCACTGCGCCACCAGACCGCACTGCACGCCAATTACATGGTCCAACAGCGCGAGGTAGGGATTGGCCGCCTCTGCCGCCGACGGGCAATGCCGCGCGATCGCATGGTCGGCGATCTGGCGCACCGCCTCGGCCCCGCCGTGCGCCGCGAAAAACTGGATGGTACCGATGCGCAAATGGCTCGCCGCAATGCGGGTCAGCACTGCGCCGGGCAGTACGCGGTCGCGCAGCACCTTGTCCCCCGTCGCGACAGCCGCCAGCGCGCGTGTTGTCGGCACCCCCAAAGCCGCCATTGCCGCCGACATCAGATATTCGCGCAGCACCGGCCCCAATGCCGCCTTGCCATCGCCGCCGCGCGAGAATGGCGTTGGCCCCGACCCCTTCAACTGCACGTCATGACGGCTTCCGTCGGGACCAATATGTTCGCCCAGGAGCAGCGCGCGCCCGTCTCCCAGCTGCGGGTTAAATGTGCCAAATTGATGCCCCGCATAGGCCAGCGCGATCGGCGCCGAATCCGGCACCGGAGCCCCGCCCGACAGCAGCGCCGCAATGTCCTCAACGCTCAGCCCCGCCCGGTCGATACCCAGCGCACCCGCGAGCTTTTCGTTGAAATAGACCAAACGCGGCGCTGGCGGCTTTGCCGCCTCTGCGGGCAGGTAGAACCCCTCCATCGTGCGCGCGAAGCTGTTGTCGAAACGGAACATGGACCCGCCCTATCACGCGGCTGCCTCTTGCGCGACCCGCACACTTCGCATACGCCTCGGGCCGTGACGCAAGGTTCCCCGGAGACGGGGATGAAAAGGGAAGTTCGGTGTAAAGCCGGCGCTGCCCCCGCAACTGTGACCGGCGAGGCGTCTGCCATTATGCCACTGGAGCAATCCGGGAAGGCGGCAGACATTGATGACCCGGCGAGCCAGGAGACCTGCCAGGCGTTGCCGTTATCCGGGGCGGGCGGGGTGCACCGATTCGGACGAGGAACTCCTCGTGCAACGGCTGTTTTGGTCGTTGGATGAAGGAGTTACCATGCGTATTTCAACTTTGCTTTACACTACAGCTGTGTGTATCGGTGCTTTGCCCGCGCCCGCATTGGCACAGGACGAGGATACCGACATCGTCGTAACCGCCAGCGGCATCGCCCAGCCGCGCGACGAAAGCGGTCAGGCGATTAGCATCATCGACATCGCCCGGCTCGACACGCTGCAAAGCGCAACGGTGACCGACGCGCTGCGCACTCTGCCCGGCGTCGCTGTGGCCCAGCGCGGGCCTGTCGGCAGCCAGACCAGTGTTTTCCTGCGCGGTGGCAACAGTGCGCAGACGCTGGTGCTGGTCGACGGGGTACGTATCAACGATCCGTCAAGCCCCAATGGCGCGTTCGATTTCGGTGCGCTCCAAACCGGCAATTTCGGGCGCATCGAACTTCTGCGCGGCGCCAATTCGGTTATCTGGGGCAGCCAGGCCATCGGCGGGGTCATTAGCCTGACCTCGCTGGCACCCACCGAAGCGCTGGCGGTGCGCGCGGTTGCCGAAGGCGGCAGCTGGAGCACATTGCGTACCAGCGCCAACCTAAGCGGCACCAGCGGCGCGCTACGCGGCAGCATTGGCGGCGGCTATTACCGGACCAGCGGCATTTCCGCACTCACCGGCGGTACCGAGCGCGACGGCTTCGCCAGCTACAGCGCCAATGCCCGCCTCGATATCGCGCTGGGCGACAATGCCGGAATCGATCTGCGCGGCTTCTACAATCGCGGCCACGTCGAATATGACAGCCCCTTTGGCCTTGGCGCTGATGCCCTGCCAGAAAGCCGCAATCGCCAGTTTGTCGGCTATGTCGGCGCGCATGCGACGCTGTTCGGTGGCGCCCTCGTCAATCGCATCGCCTTCACCCGGACCGAAATCGACCGGCTGGGCACCGATCCCGTCGCCTTCAGCTTCAACAATTTCGATATCAGCGGCAGCATCGACCGCTACACCTATCAGGGTGATCTGCGCGCCAGCGACGCCGTGACACTGGTGTTTGGAGCGGAACATGAAGAGACCCGCACCAGCACGTCGTTCGAAGGCGCTGCGCCCGATCTGGCCGACAACCGCGTTACTAGCAGCTATGCACAACTGATCATCCGTCCCCTGCGGGGGCTAACGCTGACCGGCGGAGTACGTCACGACAATTATAGCGACTACGGCGGCCAGACGACCTTTGCTGCCAACGCCGTCTTCACGCCCAATGGCGGTGCGACCTGGCTCCGAGCCAGCTATGCCGAAGGCTTTCGCGCGCCGACGCTCAGCGAAGGCCAACCGCCCTTTGGCAATCCCGCGCTACGCCCCGAAACGGCAGAAAATATCGATATCGGCGTCGAACAAAGATTGCTGGACGACCGCGCCGTCATCGGCATCACCTGGTTCCGCCGCACCAGCGACGACCTGATCGCCTTCTCATTTGCTACCTTCCAATCGGAGAATATCGACCGTGCCCGCGCCAGCGGGGTGGAGATCGAGCTCGCCTTGCGCCCGACTGACCGGGTCGATGTCCGCGCCAGCTGGTCGCGCATTGATGCCATCAACCGTACGCCCGGCGCTGCGTTCGGCAATCGGCTGGCGCTCCGGCCGCAGGACAGTGTGACACTAACCGCGGATTGGTCGGCACCATGGGGTGTCAAACTTGGCACCAGCATAAATCTGGTCGGCGACAGCTTTGACGATGCCGCCAACAGCGTCCGGCTCGATGGCTATGCCTTGGTCGCGCTGCGAGCCGCGATGCCCTTGGGCGGCGGACTGGAGGCTTTTGCCCGCGTCGAAAACTTGTTCGACGTGGACTACGCTGCCGTCGCCGGCTATGCCACCTATGGGCGCGGCGCCTTTGCCGGCGTGCGCTGGTCGTTGTGACCCGACGCTGCGCTTCTATGCTTGCAGCACTAGCGCTGGCGGGGTGCGGCGGCCCCCCGCCCCCCTCCCCGCCCGCACCGCTGCGCGGCGTGGTGTCGCTGGACTATTGCGCTGACCAGATGGTGCTTGGCCTTGTGCCGCGCGCTGATATCCGTGCCGTCTCGCCTGAGGCCGACAGCGATGCCAGCTTTTCTGCCCCCCGCGCGCGGGGCATTGCCCGTGTTCGGCCGTCACTGGAGGAAATTGCGGCGCTGCGCCCGCGCTATGCCGTGCGCATGTACGGCGGCGCACCGGGCATTGACCGCCAGCTTGCGGCGCTCGGCATCACCGTTATCCAGCTTAACTTTGCGACAAAACTGGCCGACATTGCGCCCGAGTTGCAGCGTGTTGGCGTGGCGCTGGATGCCGAACCGCATGCCGCGCGACTGGGCCAGGACTTTCTTGCCAAAGTCGTGGCCGCGCAAAAGACCGCGCCCAATCGGCCGCCGTCACTGCTCTATATCACGCCCGGCGACGTGACGACTGGCCCGAACAGCTTTGTCGGCGAGGTCATCCGCGCCGCCGGCTTTTACAGTATCCGCAAAGCGCCGGGCTGGGGCAGCCTCCCGCTCGAAGCGATGGTCCGCCGTCCCCCTGATGCGGTGCTGCGCGCTTTCTTTGACAGTCCACGCTACCAGCAGGACCGCTGGTCCTCATCGGCACACCCGCGTTTGCAACAGTTGCTTGCCGACGTGCCATCAGCAACCGTGCCCGGCAGCGCTCTGGGCTGCGGCAACTGGCTCGCGGGCGATGCCATTGCCTCGCTGTCCAAGCTGCGCCAAAGCATCAATGCGCCGTCATGACGTCATCAGTTCGCCTGCCTGCCATCCTGTTGGCCCTAATCACCATATTGGCACTCACCAGCCTGGCCGCGGGTCCAACCGGCTTCGATCCCACCATTTGGCAAGCCGCAGCAGGCGGCGCTGACCCCGCCGCCCGCATCATCATTGTCGAACTGCGCCTGCCACGCACTCTGGCCGCCTTGCTGGTCGGCTTTGCACTGGGTCTGTCTGGGGCGGCATTGCAGGGCCTGACGCGCAATCCGCTGGCGGAACCAGGCGTGCTTGGCGTCTCGGCATGCGCGACGCTTGGCGCGACCTTGATGCTCTATTTCGGCATTGCCGCCGCATCGCCGCTGGGCGTTGCCGGAGGCGCGATTGCGGGAGCGCTGCTGGCGACGGCCGTGCTCGCCGCCTTTGCCCATCGCTTGATAGGCCTGGCGACGCTGATCCTTGTCGGCGTCGGTTTGTCGAGCTTTGCCGGGGCGCTGATGGCGCTACTTCTCAACTTTGCGCCCAATCCCTTTTCGCTGTCGGACCTCGTCAATTGGTCGCTGGGCAGTGTTGCCAATCGCTCGCTGCGGGATCTCGCTTATGCGCTCCCGCCGGTGCTGCTTGGCACCGTGCTGGTCTTACGCGCGCGCGGCGCATTGACCCTGCTGTCGATTGGTGACCTTGCAGCGATGGCGCACGGGCTAAACTATCGCCGTACGAGGATGTTGATTATTGCCGGCACCGGGCTGGCTGTAGGCGCAGCAGTAGCTTTGGCGGGAGCGGTTGGTTTTGTCGGCATCGTGGCCCCGCATCTCGTGCGCCCATGGGTCCGCCACGATCCGGGCCGCGCTTTGCTCCCTTCGGGCATGCTCGGGGCAGCCATGCTGTTGGTGGCCGACCTGATGGTCCGACTGCTGCCGACTGGCACCGAATTGCGCCTAGGGGTCGTCGCCGCGCTCGTCGGTGCTCCCTTGTTCATGCTGATTGCCTGGCGGCGCGGAGTAAGCGCGCATGACTGAACTTGTCCTCGACGGCCTGTGCGTGACGCGGGGTGCCCGAACCCTGCTGCATCCGCTCAGCGCCAGCATCGCGGCAGGCGAAATTGTCGCGGTGGTTGGCCCGAACGGAGCGGGAAAATCGACGCTGCTGCGCGCCATTGCTCAGCTGATCCCGGCTGGTGGAGGCGCGCAATTCGGCGCGGCAGCACTGCCCGCCTTGTCACCGCAACAACGGGCGCAGCTGGTAGGCTATCTGCCCCAGTCGCACCATGTCGCATGGCCGATGCCGGTGCGTGAAATGATCAAGCTGGGCCTTTATGCCCATGGAACCACCGGATCCGGCGCGGCTGGCAGCGGCGAAGTCGATGCCATGCTCGCGCTATGCGGCATCTCGCATCTTGCCGACCGCTCGGTTGAGGGGCTGTCGGGCGGTGAATTGGCGATGGCCGCGCTTGCCCGCGTGCTCATCGCGCGCAGCCCCCTGCTGCTGCTAGATGAACCTGTCGCGGCGCTTGACATCGGACGGCAATATCAATTGCTGGAACAGCTAGTGGCGCTAGCGGCGCAGGGGCGCACTCTGTTGATCGTGCTGCATGATCTGGGCTTGGTAAGCCATTTTGCTAGCCGGATCTTGTGGCTTGGCGATGGTCAGGTTGTGGCCGACACGCCTTGCACCGCCGGCGCTATCGATACCCATGCCGGCCAGCTTATGGGCCGGACGCCACAATGGACGCCCGACGGCACCCTTTACTTTCAGCGTTAGTGCCAATCAGCGGATGGCTGCGGCCAATTTTGTACCCACCAAACCGCGCCGCGTCGCCGGGGTCAGCGCCCCCAGCATATCGCGCGCGAACGCATGCAGTTCAGGAAAGCCGGGCGCGGATTCCTGCAGGCGCGCAGACGACATGCGGACCAGCACGCCATCGCCGATTTGGCCCGCCAGCGATGCCCGCAGTCGCTTGCGCCTCTGTTCGCCCGAATCCTGCGGCAAATCCTCGCCAACGCGGGTCCAATAGAGCACATCTTCGAACCGCTCGCCCAAACGTGCCGTTATCTCGACAATGGGCAAGCTCGCACCGCTGGCAAGCGGCAAGGCCGCCTTGCGATAGTCAACAATCTGAAACCCTACCGCCGGATAGCAAGTTTCTGGCCGATGCAGTTGCAGAGCATCACTTTGCCGCGCACCATATGTCATCAGGCACATCACCGGCCGCGTTGTTCCAACCGTCGGCTGATAATAGGCGCGAGCCATGATTTCATCATACAGTCGGTCGGCCAAACTGCCTTCAGACGGCGGCAACACCACGCCCAATCCGCGATCGATCTTCCACAAACCGAAGGACTCGGGGACCGACTTTTCCAGCTTTTCCTTAGGCATCAGCCGGACATATTCGTCCGGGTGCATCCAAAGCGCACCGCCCGCCGCCGCCGCGCAACCAAGCCCAAAAATCAAGTCGCGCCGGTCGATCATACGGCCTCGGCCTCGTCAGTGCGGAAAAGGCGCCGGATGATCAGATCGGTCAGAACCATCAACGACAACGACAGCGCAAACAGCAAAATCCCGGCAAAATTGTGGATGAAGCCCTGCGCCACGGCGTCGCCGAAATAATAGGTTATCAGGATCAGCACGAGGACGCGGATCAGGTTCACGAAAATCGAAATCGGCAAAATTGCGACCAGCAGCGCCAGCGAGTGTTTCCAGTCGGCGCGGTGGAGGAGGTAGATATAGAAGAGGCTAATTGCGATCAGGCCGAACAGCGAATTCATGCCCGAACAGGCATCTTCCACCAACAATTGATATTGCGCGATGAGGATGACCACGCCTTCGCGCTGCACCGGATAGTCGAAATACGACAAAAGCGACGCAGCAGCGTTGGAGATCATATGCTGCAGTCCCATCGTCAGGCTATCGATAACCCAGCCCGGCGGTGGAATCAGCATAGCCAGATAGAAAAAGGGAAAGGGCCGAGCCCAAAGGGGGCCAAAGCCGGTTCGCCGGACCAACAGCATATAGCCGAATGCCACCACCGCCGCCGCTTCGACGACCAGCAAATCCAGCGCCCGGCCTAATGCATAGGCAGCGACGAGGGGCACCAGCAGCAACAGCAGCAACCAGCCGGGCGGCGGCGCGGTCTGCCGCGCTTTCAGCTCGTCTTTGCAATGATGCAGCAGCCACAGTCCGGTCGCCAATACAATCGGGCCATGGGCACCCGCCTCTGTCGACCAATTTTCCTGCGACAATCTGATCAGCGTGGGGATAGCGACCAACAAATAGGCGGCAATGGCCAGCGCATTGGCGCGCAGCAACGCCGACAGACTGCTGTCACCGTCACTCACGCTATTGAGTGCGGGAATCTCAGTCGAGGATATTGAGGAAAGTCCCGACGACATTGGTTCCGTCTGCCTGCAATTCTTTGATTAATGTTTTGATATCGGCGGCGTAGCTGTGATCTCGGCGCGCCACGACCAAGGCATAACGCAGTAAGGATGCAATGCGGCGCGCGTCGCCATAAAGCGCCGCAGGCGGACAATCGACGATGGTCAAATCAAAACTACGAACCGATTCATTGACCAGCAGCTTCAATTTCTGCCGTGCCAGCAAATCCGATGAATCACCGCGTACTTGGCCCGCATAGATCACCGACAAATTGGGGCGCGCATGCGACACCAGAAATGGCGGCTGGTCATCCTCTGCGGTCAGAAAGTCACCCAATCCTGCCACTGGCTGCGTCGTGGTAAAGACATTCTGTACCCCCGGATCGCGCAAATTGCCGTCGATCAGCAGCGTGTTGACCCCAGCCTGCGCCATGGCGAGCGCCAGATTGGTGGCCAGAAAGGTGCAGCCGCTGCCCGCGTTCGGCGCGCACACCGCGATTGCTCGCCGCCCGTTGTGCAAATGCTGCGACAATAGAAAATTGCGTAGTGCCGACAAGGATTCGCCTGCCGCCGAATTGGGGGCAACGATCGCTTGCATGTTGGTCGCAACGCGCAGCGGCAGCGCGATGTCGGTGTCGGAGTCGGTTGCCGGTGCGGCAGCCTCGGCAACTTTGCCGCTATCAATGGCTTCGGGATTGTCCATCTGCGTCACTCGGCTGCCACGGGTGTGGGACCCGGCAAACGCAGAATACGCCCCAGCCGCTTGGGCTGGTCTGACACCAAACGACCCTGCATCATCCCGATCAGCGGCACGCCATCGATGGCCAGGTCATCGGGGCCGCGTACCTTACGATTAAGCAGCTCGAACAACAGCGCCAGCAAAATCCCAAGTCCAAGGCCTAAGGCGATAGCTCCCAGCATAACGGGTATCGTGCGCGGAAAGGTCGCGTCATCCGGCGGTGTCGCACTGCTCAACAGCGTTAGCCCTGCATCGGCCGACTGCGCCTCTTGCTCCTCCTTGGCTCCCTTGATCTGCGTCTCGTTCAGCTGGGCGCGTAGCACGGCGACATCATTTTGCAGCTGCTTGGCCTCGGCCAGCTTGCCGCGCTGCGACAGCACGCGTTCGCGCTGGGCATTGAACAGCGCCCCAACCGATGGGCCGGTCGGTGCCGGAGCCGCCGATGCGCGCGCATTGGCGGCCGCCGCTGCCCGTTCCTGCGCGGCCGCATTGGCGGCGATATCGCGCTGGCGCAGCAGCGCAACATAGTCGGGATGATTGGGCCCCAAAGTCCGCGACGCGGTTGCAATGGCCGCTTCGACTTGTGCCAGTTGCATCTGCGCCGGGCCTGGCCCGGAAACCTGCACCGGCATCGGTGCCACAGACACAGGCGCTACCGGCGCGCTGGAAGCCAGCGCTTGCAACCGCGCGGTATCCGTGTCGACACCTTCGTCTTGCAGCACGATATCATTGGCCTTTTCAAATTCAGCTTTGCGCGCTTCGGCCTGCGCCAGCTTGGTACGCAATTCGGTAGTCTGTTCGCGGAACCAGCGCGCATTTTTCTGCGCATCTTGCCGCTTGAACTGGATAGTCTGTTCTTCGTACGCCTCTTGCAAGGCATTGGCGATGCGCGCCGCCGCGTCGGGCGACGAACCCCGATAACTGATCTCCAGTATGTTACTGGCGTCGATCAACCGCGCTTCCGTGCCAGCAATGATGATGCTCGCCAGCCACCGCCGAAACGGCTGGTCGCTTTTCGATTGCTGATATTGCGCGGCCATATCGGCCGACCCCGCCCAACCCAGCTTGTCGACAGCGCGTCCGGCAACCCGATAATCTTTGATCAGCTCGATCTGCGTCTTGGTATAAGCGCGCGCGTAAGAGGACGACAACACCTCACCGGTCACCGGGTCAGGCCGGATGATCTCCAACATGACGCGCGACGTTGCTTCATATTGCTTGGGGATCAGCTTAACGATGGCCACGCCCGCCAGAATGGACGCCAACAATGCGACAATGATGATGTTCCGCCGCATCATCAAAATTCGCAGAAACTGAGTGATGCTCATTGTTCAATCATCCATTGCTTTGCGGCGACAGCATGCTGCCACTTAACCGAAACTAAAAAATCCGTTGCCCAATACGGATGGTATCATTGGGCTGGATCGGCGCATTCATGTCGACTTTTGACAATTCTACACCGTCACGAATCACCTTGACGCGGCGCTCGCTGCCTTGCGCCGTCACCCCGCCGCCGCGCGCGATGGCCATGCGCAGCGACATGTTTCGTTCCAGTTTATAAGCGCCTGGCCCATTGACTTCACCATAGATGTAAAATTGCGGAGCTTGCGCCACAAAAATGCGGTCGCCCGGATTGACGATAACGTCCTGCGCCACATCGCCGGTGGCCACCGCCACCATGTCCAGTTTCAACACTTCGCCGCTGTTGCGCGCTAGCGTGATGATATCAGCCGCAGTTCCCCGCAATCCACCGACCCGCGCCATAATCTCGGACAAGCGGTAGGCGCGGTCAATCGCCACTATGCCAGGCGTTGCCACTTCACCCAGCACAGTAACATAGCGGCTGGCAAAGCTCACCACCGTCACCGACACGGCGGGCTCGTTAAAATATTGTCCCGCGATCAGCGCGGCCCTGATCTCGTTGCGCAGCTGCAATACGGTCCGGTTGATAGCCGGGATATCCCCAATGAAGGGCAACTGGATCGTCCCATCAACTTGGATTTGCACGCGCGAACGGAAATCATCACGGCCCAGCACCGCAATCTCTACTATGTCGCCCGTGCCCAGCACATAACCATCGGATAGGGTGACCGGCGCCTCGGCAACGGACGGAGTTGCGGGCGTTGTTGTCATGGTCAACGGGTCAGCTGATTGCGCAGCAAGCGGCGCAGTTGACGCTGCACTGGCAAGTGCCAGTAGCAAGGACAGCATAGAGCAAAATTGGCGGAAAATTGTCATTTCTTGTATCCAGCTTTCAAAAGCTCAGCCCCAGCGACAGACCTGCAAAGGAAGCATTATAGTCAAAGAATGTTCCATTCGCATTGCGTCTTTCATGGCCCGCGAATAGCCGCAGATTTAGCCGTCGCCCCACATCCATACTTATGCCGCCGTCGATCAGCCGCAAATTCTCGTTGGTAATGGTCTGCGGACTGGGAACCACATCATAACCATAGCGGCGTTTGGTAATGGAACCGCCAAGGTCAAACTGCACCCGCTCGCTGAACGCATATTCCAGCCGAACGCGGTGGGGTGTGGACACCACGAAACCGGAATCACTGGACAAGCTGTTTCCAACTTCGCGGCCAGTTCCGGCCGACACGCGCAAATTGGGGCCAATCAACGCCGTCAGGTCAAGGGCCCAAACGACGCCTTTGAAGCTCTGGACAAACAAATTGTTGCTGTCCAACCGGCCATATCCAACCGATGCGGTGGCCTGCACGCGGCTGCCAATGTCGCGCTTAATCTCCAGCCCCACTTCGTCGAAGTTGTAATCGGTATCGCCGCCGGCCGCATAAGCAATAGGCGACAGCTCGGTGATCCGGCGGCTGCCATAGAGGCTCAGTTCACCCACCGCAGGGCTGGAATAGCGCAGCCCGCCGCGATAGGTGGTCGCCGAATAATCCGCGCGCTCGCGCTGGGAGCTGCTGTTGTCAGCCTTTTCATAGGTGATACCGGCGAACGGAGCCAGTCCCGGAGTCCGACCACAACCCAGCGTCACGCCATAACGCTGGACATTCTCGATGTTGGTAACCTGGGGGGCAAGGGGATCAGGAACAATCACAATATCGCGCAGGTCCGATTGGCGGCGTTGGAAGCCAACTTCTGGCGTGATGCGGCATGGTCCAACGGGAATATCGGCATTTGCGGCCACCTCGATGCGTTCACTATCAAGGTCGCTGTTGTTGGCGTGAAACACATAGCCAAGCCGCCCGCTGAGTTGCACTTCGGCGGTTCCCACCATCCTTGCCAGCGTCAACGAGACACTAGGCGAGACAATATAGTCCTCGACCTCCAAACCGCGCTGCTGCGCCAGCAAAGCCGATGATCGCGCCGCATTATCCTCATACACGCCGCGCAGGTCGAACGCGATTTCGGTCACCGATCCGCTTGACCCTTGGGCAAACGCCGGTCCCGCAGCGGGCAACAAAGCCAGCCCGGTCAAGCTTGCGACCCCCCGGATAGTCAAGAAAATGCTCCGCATTGCGCGTCCCACAAGCCTGAAGGCTCCATCGCCGACCCGCGCCCATGCCCCGAACGCAGTTGCCCCTCGATGAACGGCGTATTTGATATCATTCTCTGCACGTTTCATCTCTACCCAATTGGTTGGCCGCCTCGCGCGGTGCCTGCCCTATTTCTCGGGCGTCGCGGCTTTCTTTGCCGCTGGCGCGGCAGGTGGCTTGAAAGCCGCGCTGTATTTTACCTTGTCCTTGCCCTGCGCCAAAATGCCGTTGACGGCATTGGCCAGCTGTTGCTGGCGACGTTGGTTGGCCAAAATTTCCTTAGCAATGGCGACCGCATCGTCGCCGGACACGGGGACCAGCTGCGTGTCACGAATACGGTTAATTCGCACGCTGTCCCCTTGCGGCAGCACGAACACGGCATCGGGTGCAAGCGCCACAATCTGCCGGGTGATGGCGGGATCAGTCTGTAGAGCATCGATCACGCCAAAGGACAGCTGGCTGTTGAGCTTCATCGACGTCAGATAGGCCTGCACCTCCGGCATGGTGTTGAGCGGCTCCAGGTCTTTCAGCAATTTCGGCGTGTTGCTGTTGACGGCGATCTGCTCGACCAGAAAAATGCGGCGCTGATCGAATAGCAGCGGATTTTCAGCTACAAATTCGGTGGCCTCTTCGGTTGAAACCGGCGGAGTCTTGGCCGTCACCGACTTTTCAAACATTGCGATTAGCGCCATTTGCTCAGCGCGCTTTTTCGTCAACACGCCCTCGGGGGACTTGTCGAGCTCGCGCTCGACCGCCGCTTGCGTGAGCAAGGTGCGATTGATGATATTCTGCAAAGCCCCACGCTGAAGCGCGTCCTGTTCGGCCGCGTTGCGGCCCTTGAGCCCGCCCAACTCGTTGTTGAGCTCGGTCTGGGTAATTTCGACCCCATCGACGGTCGCGACCACCTGCCCGGTTGGCTCGGCATTCGACGAGCATCCCGCAAGTGCCAAAAAGCTGATAGCGGCGGCGGCGACAAACAGATTTTGACGTTTCATCGAATCTTCCTGAGCAAGGCAAGGAATTTATGCGTTTCGGCCATCTAGGGCAGCAACGGCTAAGGCTCAAGGATATAGAAGCGATGTGCTGTGATCGGGCGCACAATGTCCCGAATTTCGACACCGGGCACCCAATTTGCTAACGGCCCGCCGACTTGGGGCACCAGACCAACTCACAAGCGGCTTTGCTCAATAAGCGTTGGGATGAACCAGCACTTTCAGCGTCCCCAGCACAATCGCCACATCGCGCGACAAGCGCCAGCCGTTGACATATTCAAGGTCAGATTGCAGCCGTTGCTCAAGGTCGCTGCGCCTTGCGGTGGCACCTCGAAATCCGCGGATTTGCGCTAGGCCAGTGATCCCGGGTTTCAGCGCATGGCGCACCCAATATTGCTCACTCACTTCCCAGAACAACCGATCGCCAGCCAGCGACCCCAGCGCGTGCGGGCGCGGTCCTACAATGCTCATGTCGCCGCGCAAAACATTGAATAATTGAGGCAATTCATCGATACTTGTCGCGCGGATTATCCGCCCAACCCGTGTAATGCGATCATCATCACGCTGCGTTGACTGGTTGCCTGCCGCGTCGCACTGCTCGGTCCGCATGCTCCGGAACTTCAGAATCATGAACATGCTGTTGCCTTGCCCGACCCGCGCCTGCTTGAACAATGCCGGGCCCGGGCTTTCCAATTTGATCGCCACCCACACCAACAACAGCAGCGGCGAAAGAAAGATGATGGCCGGAATAGCGACGGCTAGATCAAATGCGCGCTTTTTGATGCGGTTGGTCAGGCTTAGCGGACCGCGCGACACCAGCAACGTGTCGGTCCCGCCAACTTCGTTCAATCCGATGGCCCCTAGCCGCTGGTTGCCTTGCAGCATGAATTCGCCGCTGACCGAACTTCCCTTCAGGATGATCGACCACAGCGACTGCCGCTTCATCGGGCATGAAATAATCACCCGGTCAAAGGGCCGCACCAGTTCGGCAATGCGATTCAACATCGCCGGATCGGCCAGATCGGGTTCCAGCCCCGCAGTGCGGGCATTCATCACCACACAGCCATGGCCTGCGGGTGGTGGATCGCCGCCGTCAATGATGAACAGATTGTCGGTCAACCGCCCGCGAAGCTGCTGGTAATACATGCGGTGGCAGATCAACCGTCCGCCTGCGATGCCGATCACGCTCATCGCCAGCGCGCTGGCGAAACCCACGCGCGAAACCAGCACGCCAGTCTTCGTCGCAAAGGTGGTTAAAACGATGATCAATGCGGTCAGGATCAGCGCGAACAAAGCCCGGCGAGCGCTCTCAAAATAGCTTTCCAGAACATTCAGACTATAGGCCGACTGATTGGCAGCGATCAGCAAATATATGCCCAACGTGGTCAGCCCCAGGTCAACACCGGCGGGCTCCAGATAGACATCTTCACGGATTTGCTCCGCCAGCGTGAAGGCCAACAGGATCGACAGACTGTCGACCAGGCCAAAGGAAAAATAGGCGGCAATGCGGGCCCGCTGCCGCGATTGCACGGGGCGGGTCGGCACGGCATCCACTGGATCCGGTTTCATGCTCGCCGTCTCGATGTTCACTTTATCGCCTTCGGTCGCCTTGGCCCCCGCACTTCGCTGCCCGAACTACATGCAAAAACTGCGTTACGATTGCCTTTACTAAGCAAAGCGAAGATAGGACACAAATAATTGCTGCACTGCACCTTGAACCGTTGTGCGCAATAGACCTTGCTGCTTGGCAAGGGTTTGGAGCTGGACCAGATGCGGCAGCACCCTTGCCTCGCTCGGCTTCACCGCATCACATAGAACAGCGCCATGGCCAGCATCGCCAGCGTTAGCAAAAGCAAGGCATATCCGCCAAATTCCGAGAGTTTCCGCTCGAGACTGCGTTGCCGGTCAGGTACGAACGCGCCCAGCGCTGCGTGGTCTACAGGCAATCGAAATGGATCTTTTTCCACCATGGCATGCTGCTCCCCCAACTCGTCCCGTCTGGCGCGGGAATGTCCCAAATTTGTACAGCAAACGGCGAGCAACAAGCAATATTTGCTGCAATAGCGGCGGACCTCGGCCTGGCGACGTCAGCACCGCCCATCTTGAACCCGCTCATCCTGCACTTTGTTGCCGCAGCGGCGCGCCATGCCAGGTCGAATGATTGCCTTGATCGGCGACCCTGCCGCGCGCTGAACCTGATTGTTCATGATGGAACAGCCGATACAGTTGCCCAACGAGATGTGGTGATAGTTGTCGGTGCGAACGGTGTTATTCTCGATGGTCACATTTTGCAGCGGGGCATCCCCCGTTGTGTCCATTTGCGTGATGCCCTGCGTTTTGCCTTCGACCAGATTGAGCGCAATGCGGGCACCGACGACGCCGTTTCGCATTTGGATGGCATCGGAATGATAGCCGTCTTTCCACACCCCGGCGCAATTACGTTTCGCTAGGCCCAGCTGGACCTGACCATTGACCAGGCATTCGGTCGGCTTGCCAATTGGATTGCCAAATTGGTTGCCGGTAATCGTCAGGCCGTTCACGCGACTCACAATCATGCCATCCTCGCCCAGCGCCACAAATTTGCTATCAACAATGGCGACGTTGCGGGCTTGGTCGACAACCACCCCCTTCTTGGCGGCGGTTATCGTCACACCCTCCAGCCGGATATTGGCCGCAGCCTGATGGATCAGCACAGCATAACCATTGCCAGCCCGGCCGTGCGCTCCATCCTTTGCCGACACTTTGCCTCCGCGCCAGCGCACATTGGTACCGCGCACCACCAATCCGGCGACCGAACTGCCACCCGCGTTGATGGTAACCTCGCGGCGATACTGCTTGCTAATCGTTATAGTCGTGCAGTTACCCTTCAGGTTGATAATCTCGCCGCCCTGCGCCGATGCAAGTAGGGCGGTGATGGTCGCGCATGTTGCAGTCAAACTCATAAATAGGCTCCTGCGGCCACAGCCCCGCTGCGCACGGCTCTGGCAAAATCAAATGCCATCGGCGCGTCGGTTACAATTGCCCGAGCCGGGCTGTTCGCCTGTAGCACATAATCCCCCCCACCAGCACCCGTCGTCGGCCCGCTTGTCGTATGTGCGGGGCGGGTGAACTGCGGGCCATTTCGCCGGGGTCGCCTATGCCAGCACCGCCGTGCCCGGCGTCAAAAGAATAAATTGCTGGGCCGGTTCAGCCGCCACATTGCAAATAATTGCGAGGTGTTTGCTGGTTTAGTCATGCCTCTTGCTGCATCAGCCGTCGCCTGGCCACGAAACAAGTAGAATACAAAGCCTAACTGCTGATTTGTCAGCTGTCAGAAAGCGATTCTTCTTGTAGTCAGAAATTCAGCCTAGAATCAGGGCAGCAGCGCCGGCAACCGGTAACCAGCAAAGCACCGCCGAGCCAACTACCACTCCCGCGCGCCAGCGCAGGCTACGCTTGGACCGTGCCCCTGCTTCTCCGGTTAGCCGCGCAGCCAACTCTGCTTGCAAAGCCCGCGCCGGGCTGGGTACCGCTTCAACATTCGCGTCGTCCGCCAGAGTTACCAGCACCGGTTGAGTGGTCGCAATCTCGCGCACATACTCTGAAGCGCGACGATTTTTCACGGCCAGCATAGCACTCCCCCCCTGACAAGACTCCGACCTGCCACGGTGCGGTTAACAAAAGCTTGCCCGAGCTGCCTCACACCCCGCGCGAAACCGCGATAATTGATTTTTTCAGACCCATCACGCGCTCGAAGCGGATTTCGGATTGGGGAAACAGCGTACGCATCTGCGCCGTCGTCAACAAAATCGACGAATCCACAAATTTATATGCGGTATCCAGATCCTTGGCTCTGCCAGCCGTTGCCAGCGGCAATGCCATCATCAACCGCGCGCGCAGCGGGTGGGGTAACCACTGCTGCATCGGCAGCTTCGCAAAATGCGGATCAACCGGGAACCAGTAATTGGGGGTCTGCACATAGTGGGCCAGCGCCACTCGCTGTGCCTCGCGCGCAAAGGACATCATGTTGCCCCACTGGCCCACATGTTCGATCACCGAATTGCTGTGGTACAAGTCATAGGCTTGGTCGGCAATGTCCAGTTTGCAGGCATCTGCAACGACAAAATTGAAAACGTCACTTTCGGCATCATTCTGCTCGAATTCCGAGGCATAAAGGTTGACGAGATCAATCTTGACCTCCTGTTCGCGCAGAAAGGGCAACCCGACCCGCCGCCAATATTGGGACCGTCCACCGACATCGACTATACGCAGCGCGCCATCCCGCCGTGGCAGCCGGGCGATCAGGTCGCGCAGGAACATGTCGCGTCGCGCGCGGAACTTTTCCGAAAGGCTTGCCGCCAGATCCAATGCCAACTCCCTGCTGTCAGACGCTTTTCGCGTCACCTGCGGAAACATCAAGCGCCTTAACCTTCGCTGCCCGTCTCGTTTTCAGCCAAGATCGCGCGCCGCTCAACGCTGGCTTCTCGACCCAGAACCAAGACAGCGCAGCCAGCGGCAGCACCGCCACCAGATTGGCCGTCGCCATCCAGCGGTGATCGGCAACCAAGTCCGGCACCAGTTGCTGCAACAAAACCATCACCGGAAACGCGAAAATATAGATACCATAGGAAAAATCGGGCCAGTGCGCCGTCACCGCGCGCGCCGGTCCGCCGCCGAACACCGCGGTCAGAACCAGCGCAAACACCGCCGGGGTGGCGAGCAGCGCCGACCCCATCAGCTGGTGTTCGACAATCGCCATTACTGCCAGCCCTGGCCCCAACCACCATGGCGGCATTGCCCGCCCGCGCTCCAGCCACACCAGCGCCCCCGCCGCAAAACAGCCCCACAGCCGCAACCAGATATCGAGGTTATAGAGCAGCCCCTTGTCAGTCGCCGGAAATCCCGCCCACCACTGCTGCGCCGCCGCCCAGCCAATCGCGGCGGCAACGGACAGCAGCAGCACCGGTCGCACCACCGCCGCGCGCCGATGCCCGACCACCGCAAAGCCAAGCGCCATGACCAGATAACAGCGCAATTCCCACGGGATCGTCCACAGCGACCCGTTGACCACGATGGCCTTGCCGCCTGCCACCAGTGCAGGCACTTCATATTCGGCCTTTAGCATGACCAAATTCATCGCTACAAAACGAAGGCTCTGTGGATCGATCAAATAGGCCGCGGCCCTATCGCTCAGCATCGCAAAGACCGCGAGCGTCAGCATTGTGCAGACAATCAGCGCCGGCCAGATCCGAGCCACGCGCATCGCAAGAAAGGGGAACACCCCCGCCTGCCGGAACAGGCTCTGGCAAATCAGGAAACCGCTGACAAAGAAAAACCCGTTCACCGCCAGATGGGAAATCGGCAGGCCGATAACGCCGCTCAGCTCGTCCGCCGCGCTCACCCCCGTCGCCAGCCAATAGCAATGGGTCCAGATCACGCCCGATGCCAATATCAGCCGCGCCCCGGTAAAATTATTTCCGTCCGCCGCCAATTGCGCGTCGCTAATCCCTCGCAAGCCCTTGTCTCCCTGCCCTGCCACGACCGGCGCTATCGCGTTGCAAAGGTCGGCACAATGGCTAATGGCCTCGGGCATGATCGCGCGCCTACGCCACCATTTCCCCGCGCTCGCCTCGGTGGCCATCCGCGCGGCCGGGGTTGCACTTGGATTTCTGATCGTCATCATCATCGGCCGCACCTGGGGGCCAGAAGGCAGCGGGGTTTACGGACTGGTCAGCCAGACCGCGATGTTCCTTGGCATCGTTGCCGTCGGCGGGCTGGATCTGGCGGCGGTGCGCGCCCTGTCCGGCATCAATCCGGCGACAGAGCGTTTGGCTGGGCAGTCGATCGTCCGCTTGCTCGTCATAATGGCGGGCTTGGCCGCCATTCCCGTCACCCTCATCGTCCTGTTCGGCAACCGTGCTATCGCATTGCTGATTGACGAACCCCTGCCCGTTCAGGCGCTCTCCGCACTCATGGCATTGCTGGTTGCCCGCACGATGGCCCGCATGATGTCGGCAATTTTGCGCGCGCAGCGTTACTTTCTGCTCGGCCAGGCGATGGATGCGGCGCTCATCCCTGCCCTCTTCGGTGCCGCGCTACTGCTGCTTGTCGGCCCATCGCTGGACAGTCTGCTGTATTGGATGATGGTCATGGCCATTGCTGCCATTCTGGTTGGCCTGGCCGCGATCATTTGGGTCTATCTTGCCGCCCGCCATTCTGGCCGGATGCCGATGGCACCCGCGCTGCAATCCATGGCAGCCACCGCGCTGCCACTGTGGGGTGTGACGATCGCGCTCAACTTTGCCGATTGGTACGGGCTCACCGTCGTCACCTCGCAGCTGGGCCTTGCAGAAGCGGGCATCTACCGCGTCGTAATGCAATTCGCGACTGTCTTTTCGTTGCTGTCGACTGGACTGTTCGGCGTCTATTCGGTGCGCATCGCCGCGGCGCAGGCACAGGACGAGTGGGCCGCCGTCGCGCGGCTCGTCCGGTCGGCGACGTTGCTGTCCGCCGCGCTCGTCACCATTCCAGCGATCATCCTCATCATCGCGGCAAAGCCGGTCTTGGGCATTGTCGGGCCGGAATTCCAGAGCGGCGCTACAGCGCTGCAGATCGGCCTCGTCGGCCAGATCCTCTACATCATCACCGGACCCGCCGGGCTGACGCTCGCGATGACCGGTCATGCCCGCATCAATCTGGCCATCACCATGATCAGCACTGCCAGCCTTATAGTCTTTGCCCCGCTGGCCGCCTCGCATTATGGCACCATTGGTGTGGTTGGCTGCATCTCGGCGCTGCTCGTGGCGCGCAATCTGGCGTCGCTCGCCTTCGTGCGGCGCCAACTCGGAATCAATGCGCTAAGCGGCCGGTATCATCCGCCCGCCTGAACGTTGCGCGAACTGCCCAACCGGCAACGATGATAGCGCCACCGTCTCCTGCGCAGGCGCGCCGACGGGCCGCGCCAATATCGCCACCACCAGGCCCAATATGGCGAATACCAGCGGGTGTCCCTCCTGCTGGCTCAAAACCGACTTGATGACGATAAAATTGGCCAGCGCAATCACCGCCGGTATGATCCAAAGATTGGCGCCGTCATGATCGCGAATACCGCGCAAGCCGCCGCGGATGGCCGCCACGATAAACATGCCAAAATATACGAAAAAGCCAATGACACCAATTTCGAGTAGGATCGACAGATAGTAATTGTCGATGGTGACGATGCCGGCACCATTTTGAAAGCCCAGCGTGTCGGCCGCACGGCCAATCCCATGCCCCCAAGGGCGGCTCATCAGATCATCCATTCCCATTTCGACCTGGATGCGGCGTGATTCGTCGCTCGCTGCCTGTGCGCCGCTGCCCCACACCATGTTGCGCAACCTGCGAACGACAAATGTCGCGGCGATAAACATGGCGAAAATGGCGGGATAGGCCAGAGTAATCGCAGGGCCGAAGATGCTGTTCCGATCATGCATCCAGCGACGCACGGCCCAGAACAGCATATAAAACATGAATGACAGCAGGAACCCGATGGCGCCCAGGCGTGAATCGGTTGCCACAATCGTCATGAATATCAAGGGAAGCGTCAACGCCGCCGCCGCGCGGATTATAAGGGTGCGACCCGCCAAAATGAAATGCAGCACGAAAGGTGTCACGAGCGCCATATATTCGGCCATTCCAAGCGGCGTCGTATATTTCCCTTGCACACGATACATTTTGGTCGCGGCGCGCGATGAACCCGCCAAAATTCGCTGCACAGTCTCGTCTTCAACCGCCAGAAACGACGGAATATTGCCAGCCCAAGGGACCCGGCTGATTTGTGCTTCCCAAAAACACATCAGGCACCAGAACAGCGTGACGCCCCACAAGAGCCAAGCGAAGCGCTCGATATTCCCTTGCCGCGAAAAATAATGGAGCGAGACAAAGAACAGCGCGATCCAGTTGACCAGTGCAATGATCAAATGGTTGGTCGATTCCGACCGGCTGGTCGAAAATCCCACCGACATGACGATGAGCGCAAGATAGGCAAGCATCAGCTTGGTAATCATGGGATTGGCCGTCATTCCCTGCTTGATCGATCCCCGGAATTGCGCCGATTGCGACAGGCACACCAGCAGCAGCAAGACCATCGGCACGCCGATTAGCCGCGCCGCCGTAATCCACGGCAGTGGTGCCACATCCAGCGCCAGATAATTTGGCCAAATCAGCATCGCGACCATAAACGCGACAAAAAACTTGCGCAGCAGCGCATCGGGTATCTTGCCGCGCTCGGGCAACGCCCAGATGATCAGCAGCGCGACGATAGCAAGCGGCAGAGTGAATGGCACAATCAGGAACCGACCAATCAGCAGGAACAGCGCACTATAGAAAAACAAGACCACAAAGGTGGCTGTAAAGACCAATTTGCTGTGACGGCTCAGCCAGCCAGGTTTCGAATAGCCGGCCAACACTTCGGGTGCGGCCGCACCAGCAGTCTTGCGTCGCCATCGTCCCAAAAATGCCATAGCTGGTAAATTCTTCCCCATACCCAGGCTCAGCCCATGGTCTGGTTCTTGCGAACCGACCCGGCGCTATAGGCCACGCCCCATCCCCGCGCAATTTCCGATTCCCGGCTTTCCCAATTGAAGCTGTCGCATTTTGATCCTAAGGGCATGGCATTGAAAATCATGCTTTCCCGTATCGGCGGCCCGCCCCGGACGGCAAAAACAAGAATAAGGTCGCAGGATGGCAAAAAAAGAAGCCGTGGGGGGCAAGGCCCCGGGGCGCCGGCGTCTTTTCTGGCTCTGGACGGCGGCCATTGTCGCGGTGTTCGCCTTTCTTTTCTATCAGTCCGTCAATTATATCGGCCTGATGTACCGTTTTGCGGAATGGCAGTTCGAAGTTTTCGACCGCTATTTTCCGGTGCTCAGCATCATTGCCTTACTGGTGCTGCTCTATCTGCTGTGGGAGGCCGCACGCTATGTCTTTCGCCGGGGCTGGCGCACTCCCCCACCTGAGACGCTGCATCTGCGGCGTATCGCCAACCGGCACAGCGCGGCGCTGTTTTTGCAATGCGCGGCGGTGACCGGACTTATCCTGACCATCGGCACCTTCATCCAATGGATGCAACAACCATCGACGCGCGGTCCGGCGACAGCGATCTCGCTCGCAGGCGGCAGCACGGCGCGGCTCGTGCCTGGCCCCGTGACGGTCAGTGGCCTGCGCGCAATCGGACCCATTGCCCGCTATTCTGAGGATTTTCTGCTGTTGCGGCGCACGCGTTTTCTGGCCCCGGTCGGGCGCGCGACCGGCCCCGGCACCCCATATAATCTGTTCGTCGAGGTGCGCGGGATGGATCCAACGCGCGACGTTCCGGCCAACATCGATGGCGTGCTGCGCTTCGACGCGCTGATGCCCGAAATCCGCGCGCTTTATCGTGATGCCGATTTTCCGGTGGCTGAACAGAGCGGAGTCATTTTTGCTAATGCTGCGTCGGCGGGCCGCCCATTTGTGGTGTTGATGTTCGAACTGCTAGCGATCAGCTTACTTACCGCCCTGTTCGCGCGCCATTTTCGCCGGTCGGCCCGGAATCAGGAGCGGGAACTGGCCAAGATTGCCACCGACTTAGAGAGGTAAGGCAGACTGAACGACGACAGGCTTGTCGCCCGAATAACCTAAGCGGCAGACCAAACCCGGCGACCGGCGCGGCGCAGTGCGCTACCGATCAAACCAAAGCCCAAAATCATGAATGCCCATGTGGCGGGCTCGGGCACCACGCCCACGGGAGGAGTCGGCGGCGTCACAGGCGGCGCTGGGTTGGTGATGCTGCCGCCCCCACCGCCTCCGCCGCCACCCCCGCCACCCGGGAAAGAGCCGAACGGGCCCGAACCGCCAGAGCCACCGCCCGGATTGGTCGGCGCGGGCGATGACAAGACTGGCGCCCCACCCGGAACCTGCGTACCCAACGGGATCAGCGAGGGTATGGTTGCGCTGGCGGTCTGCGGGATTGCCCCCGGCAGTCGATCGCCAAAGGGCGGCCGCCCCGGGCCGCTGCGCTCGCGCCGCAGCGGATCAAGCGCGGCAAAAGTCGGCGAGTCCCAGTCATTGCCAAAAAGCCGGTCCCAATCGATTGGTGGCGCAAACCGGCTATTTTCCAACAGCTGCGATGCCAGCATCCCGTCCATACCGTCGCGGGTCAACAACAGCGCACGTTCGCGGTGGGGCAGAAACGCCGTCAGCATGACCAGCACCAGCAAGGCGGTCATGCCACGCGACAGCGACCGCGTTGGTGATTTGCGATATGCCATTCTACCCGATGATCCCCAAAATCCGCTGCGCCCCTCGCACACGACTTCTATGGTTTCAAGACTGTTAACCCAGCCTGTATCAGAATGGTCACACTAATTGGACGACGGTTTGTTCGCCGAAATATAGGCGCGTAGCCACTCAGCCAGTGCGCGCGGATCGGTCGTCGCCATTCGCGGTATTCGCTGTTTCACCGCGCCCAGCGCCGCCACAAAAGAGGGATAGTCACGCGCCACCTGTATCAATCCTCGCTGCTCGAACGCGCTCGCAATCTCGCTCTGGTGGTCATCATAATGTTCTCCCAGATCAAACTGCCGGGGTATGACGATAACATGGCAACCGCGCTGCAGCGCGGTGATGATCGATCCTGTGCCGCCGTGACAGATGACAATTTCGGCGGCGTCCAAAATTGCACCCATCTGGTCGAACGACAGGCCTTCATGGCATTCGGCATCGGCGATGGCGCGGCCTCCGGTTCCGGTCTGCACGATCAGCTCCGCCGGCAACAGGCCCGCTTGCCGCGCCTGCTCGACCCAATCGACCAGGCGGGGAAAGGGCAATGTCGCCCCCACTGTGGCCAGTGCTAGCGCGCGCTTGGGCGGCGTCGGTGTGTCCAATTCGACAAACGGGTCAAAAATCAACGCGCCGCGCCATTGCGCGCCGCTTTGCTGCGACTGCGAGATCCGGACATGCGCCAGCCACCCCGCCAGCCGAGCGAACAGCGACGGCGCATGGAATCGGGCAAAGCTATCGATCAGCACAATTTTTGCGCCGGCCAATCGGCCGAACAGCAAGAGCGGCGCCATCGATCCGGCTCCCGTCGTCACAATAATGCCGGGCCGCTCGCGCCGCACAATGGAAAACGATTGGCGCAGATTGCCAAACGCTGCGCCAGTCATCGCCCGCCAATTGCCCAGTTTGGCTTGGCCCCAGGCAAAATGTGCAACGAAATGCGTCGGATACTTGCTAGCGATGCTTTGGCCCAGCGCGGTGGGTTCGGTAACGAAGAACAAGGACTCGTTGGCCCACACGTCTTGCAGGTCCAGCAGCTGGCGAACATGCCCACCCCCGGATGCTGCCAGGCACAGTTTGGCGCTTGTCATTGGCATGGGTTCCGAACGGTTATCTTGTTGCGCTCAATCATGACTGATCACCGATTGCGATGTTGGCCAGCGCCGTCTCATAGACAGGGCAAATAGACAAATGGATTTACCTTGCTTGTTTGGGTTGCCCGTGCTGTCAGGCTTCGTTGTCTTTGCTCAGATTATGAGCGCCAATCATAGTCAGCCAAGCCTAGCGCTGGTTAGGATAATGTCTTCACCATGCCTGCAGTTTCCGTCATCATACCGCACTATAATGATCCGGTTGGGCTCGACCGCTGCCTGACCTCGCTTGAGCAACAAAGCTATCCGCGCGAAGATTTTACAGTCATCGTAGCGGACAATAATTCTCCGCAGGGGCTTGATGCGATTACTGCGGTCATTTCTGGCCGTGCAGAACTTGTCCACGCGCCCGAGCGCGGCGCCGGACCGGCGCGTAATGCGGCCGTCGCCGCGTCTACAACTCCGCTGCTGGCCTTCATCGATTCAGATTGCGTGGCCGAGCCGCAATGGCTGGCCGCGGGGATTACCGGGCTCGATCATTATGATTTTTGCGGCGGTCCCGTAAATGTACTGATCGACGATCCACCGCCTTGGACGCCTGCTCAGGCCTTCGAAATGGTCTTTGCCTTCGATAATGAATCGTATGTACGCGACAAAGGGTTCACAGGATCGGGAAATTTATTCACCCGCCGTGAAGTGTTCGACACAGTGGGCGGATTTCGCGTGGGCATGTCCGAAGATCTTGAATGGTCGCACCGTGCCACCAGCCATGGTTTCCGCCTCGGCTTTGTCAAAGACGCTGCCATTGGCCATCCGGCGCGCCGGACATGGGATGAACTGCGTCGAAAATGGTTGCGTATCCAATCTGAGACTTATGCACTGAAGTCCCCGAACCTTGCCAACCAGATACACTGGCTGGCGCGCACATGGGCCATGCCGCTGTCAATCGTCGCCCACACCCCGCGCATCCTTGGTCATCCGAAATTGGGTTCAACGGCCAATCGTTGGGCCGCCTTTAAGGGCCTGGTACGACTGCGGCTATGGCGCTGGTGGGACGGCCATCGTTTGGCTTTCGGTTGGCGACGGGATTAAACCCACTCCGGCTTACCGCGCCGATTCCTCACACCATCATACCACGCCGTGAGTGCAATCTGCAGTTGCCGCCAAGCACCGCGTTTGGAATAAAAATACAGGGTTAAAAGCAGTGCACCAAATATGCCGGGAATGAGTAGATGCGGCGCTGTATCGCGCAGGGTCAAGATGCGGTTGCGCTCATTGCAATATACCGGGAGGCGACCGCGGCAGCGCACCGCATCCCCGGAACCGGTCGTGCTACCCTGATGATGTATGACGCGGGCATCCGGACAATGCCCCAGCTTCATGCCGCGGGCACGGCCGCGCAGGCACCACTCCACTTCTTCGCAATAGAGGAAATAATCTTCCCGCATTATGCCCGTTACCTCAACGAAGCGACGCGTGCAGAGCAATGACGCGCCACTGATGAAGCGCATCTTCTGCTCAACCTCAGGCTGTGTCGGCGCATTGGTCGCAAGCCGCCCCAAGCCGATGCTCCGTGCATAAGCCAGAAAACCGATCCATTCCCCACCACACGAACCAAGCGTGCCGTCTGCGTTCAACAATTGCCCGCCTACCGCATCTGCATCGCCTTGGCGCAGTCGGCCAATCAAAGCCTCTAGGGCACCGGAGTCGGCGACAGTATCAGGATTGAGCACCCAGTATGCGTCAGCCGGACCAGCAGCATCGATGCAACGATTCACCCCACCGGCGTATCCGGGGTTGGAATGGTCTGCGATTAACTGGACCCTTTGTCCATTTTCAAGGGCCGTTGGCAACTTTGCGGTCAACGCTTGGAAGGCTTCCGGCCCGCCATTTTCGCACACCACAACCTCAAAATGGCGATAGCTCTGCCTGGCAAGCGCGTCAACGCATCTGAGAATATCGTCGGGGGCACGAAATCCGACAATGCACACCCGCACATGCATCATCCGCCGCGCCTTGCACCGGCAATCTGCCGCTCCAACTGCTCTACATATCCATCAAGCCGGCGTGCGGCGACGTCCCGGCCGCGCCGGGTGGCCGCGCTGAGTTCCTGGCGCCGCTCGATCGCATCCAGCGTCATCGTTACCGCGTCATCGGTCGAAACACCCCGCACCGGCACGCCATGGGGATAGTCAAGCGCGCCAGCAAACAATCCCGAAAATTTGCGGCTGTACGCCACCGGCAGCACTGCCACGCCAGTTGAATAGGCCGCAATACAGGCATGCATTCGGCCAGCGACCAGAAAGTCGAGCGATGCAATGCAGGACTTCGCCTCGACCGGATTGGAAAATTTGCGGACCGCTGCGATGCTTGGAAACTCCAGCCCCAGTGATTCAGCAACGCGGCAGTCATCGTCGACCGGCATGACATCGCTATTGACATGACAAATCAATTCGATCCGAAAGCCCTGCCGCGACAGCAACTTCTTTAGCAGCATGCGCGTGTAGGCAGGATAGTCAATCTCCATGCCAAAGCTCGATTTGCCATCATATCCGCGATTGAACAGCAAACCTGATACATTAATCCCTATGGTGGGCATGTCTTCACGCTTGGGCCACTGTGTATGCGGCATAGCAAAAGCCACATCTACCGCTTCATAGACTTTAGCCCTCGGGGCCATTTTCTCTGCGGCGAGGTAGGAGTCGGGATCGCGCGCAACCACCAGCGCCGCCCGCTCCATCACCTTAGCTGCCAGCCAGGTATGGAGCGGTCGAGAAAATGGACCGATCGTCTGCGGCCCCAATATCAGCGGAATGTTAAGCTGCAAAGCCCGCACCTTGCTCCACCACAAGAATGCAAATCGTTTGTTGCTATAGATATCGGTCCAGCTGTCGCCGCCACCAATATCGACAACCAGATCGCACTCTTTAATCGCACGATTGAAGGCGCCGCCCGGCAGCATGGACCGTGCGTTTAACAGCACGCATTCGATGTCATCACCTTCAATATAAGTCGGTTGGCCGCGGTCAGCGAAGCCAAGGACGATGAAGCGGACCGGACAATTCACCGCGGCGCAAGCCTGCCGCAACAACGCCATGCTGCCGACGGTCAAAGCGCCCACGCCCAAATTGCCCGAATTAACAGTATGCCATAGCAGCCCGACCGTGAGCGAAGCATTTTTGCCCGAAGTCGACATTCAACGCCGCCCCTGCAAGATTCGCCGGACAGTTCCCAGACCGTTCTTGATAGTCTCTCCTACGCCTGCCCGTGGCGCGGCGGCTCCAACATCCAGTCCGTTCATTGCAGGACGTGGTTGCAGCGTCGCTACACATGCCGCGAGCCTTGCGGCCACCAGCCGTTTGCGCCGGGCTTGTCCGGGCTGCATCAGGTCGACTTCGTCAACGGGTAACGGTTCAACAATGACTACTCCCGCCGCCATCGCCTGCCGCAACAGTGCATCACCGGTGCTCGTCCGGCTCATGATCAAGCTGCGGCCTTCCTGTTCGTCGAAATCGGGATAACCGCTTTCGCCGCCGTACCAGGCATCGGCGCAGGCAATATCGGCCACGCCGCCAACGCCGTCAGGACAGATTTTACAGCGGAACTGCACTTCTTTGGAAAGCTGGCCGCCCCAACTGTCGGCATAGCGCATTTCGGCTACGCGGCCGTCATGCGTCTCGGCCCGCGTCATTCCGGGCCAGCCATTGCCGCGATAGCGAAATAACCGAATCTCTTCGGGGGCGAAGCCCATCGCGCGGATAATCCGATCGGCCCCGGCATGGCTGGGTATCCCCGCACAAAAGAAGGACAGCATCAGCGGCACGCGTTCATTCACGCGCGGGTCGATTGTCGCCAACTGCCGCAGGGCTGACACGTCACAGGGCTTACCCACAAAAGCAAACCGCCCAGACGCGGCAAGCGCGGCGTCAATCTCCGCAAGCGGCGAAGATGCAGCGTAGCGCGATCCAGCCGCGGCGACCACTTCCGCGCGGGTGCTGGACCAAACGGCTATGTTACGCGTTGGCTGAACCGGATCAGCGGCGATTTGCAGAACGCGGTCGACCAACCCGGTCTCCAGCGCATAGATGAGCAGCGCTGATATGGCGCCGCCCGACGACGCGGCATGGCGGACTTCTGCATCGACAGCATATCCAGTCAAGGTCTGGAACCACGGACCCCATACGCTATGCCGCTGCGGCGCCGCCTGCCACGGCGATACACGGCTGCCCGGACAGGCGGCGGCAATGGTTCGCTCGGCTTGCTGCGAAATCGGCGCTGAACCCTCGGGTCGGCTATAGCCGGGGGCAACACTGCGCATGGTCACACGACCGCCAGTGACGGCGGCGCATAAGCCGCAGCCCGTGCACAAATCGCCCCTCAAGACGCGGCTTATTGTCTTTGAGGTTGTTGTTCTGGAAATTGCCTCGTCGCCATGTTTCAGGCCCGCGGACAAGCGTTTGTCTGACGTAGGCGGAGACGCGGGCATTTGCTGTTTGGCCAAACGGAAAGCTGGGGCAGCGCGGTCAGGCTGGCACAGCCGCCGCCGGCTGCATCAACCGCAACCAGACCAAGCTCGCCGCTCCATCCTCATTGAAACGCCAGCCACCGCGGGGATCATCGGCCAGCGGATGGACAATATCCCCCACATCGCCGGTATGGGTGCGCAGCTCGGCAGTGATTGCGGGGTCGATGATCAAGCCTCCATTGCCTACGGCTTCAACAGCGGCTCGCTCCACCAATTTGCGATGTCCGCGGCTCAGCCTTTCCAGCGCGAAATTGCATTGCAGGCTCAAGCGACTGGCAATTTCCTCGCAACCCACGCCTACTGCGCGATCAATATGCGCGCGCGCAATCCAATCGTCACCGGCGTCGGCGGCCTCGAAAATCGCATGCTGGCCAATGAGCCCAACCAGATAGGGCAGCCCGGCAGACACCTCGGCCAAACGCTCGCGCGCCAATGCATCGAAGCGCACATTCCCCGATACCTCGGCAATGTCCACCATTTCATCGACTTCACTGGCGATCAGATTGGGCACACCGATGCCGGCGATGTTGCGGCGAATGGAGGGAACATGCGCCACCAATTCGGACAGATTTCCAGCTACCCCGCCGATCAGTAATTGCACACGGATCGACCGATCGGACAAATTCTTGATAAGCTCACCGATGGGCCGACGAAATCCGTCGATGTCCGACCGGTCAAACTCGTCGAGAATGAGCAGGATGCGCGCGCCCTCGATGCGGCTCAAAACCTCGGTCAGCTGCGAAACCGAAAACTCGCCCTCGGGCAAGTGATCAGCCAGCGATCGGCTGTTTTCACGATCCCCTTCGGTTGGGTCGACGGTGCTGTCGTACAACATGGGGATCCGGCTAGCGAGCGAACGGAAAACTTCAGAAAACGATGCCGAGTGACCACAGGACACATAATGCACCAAATAATTGGCCCGCGTGGCCAGCCCTTGGATGACCTTCAAAACCGACGTTTTGCCGATACCGCGGTCACCATAGAGAACGACATGCAGGTCTTGGTCTTCGATCGACCGGATGACGCGCCGGATCAGCGCGGTCCGGCCCGCTAGACGGCGCACATCGGCCACCGGCTGCGATGGAGTAAAGGCCTGACGATAGCGCCGACTCGCGCCGGACTGGCTCTCTGCCCCGCCCAGAAACCGGCCGCCCGATGTTGCGAAACCAAGATGATCGGCATCACCCGCCAGAGCACCGCCGCTTTGCCTTGCCACATCGGGTGCGGCATTAGCCGCACCGGAGAAAAATGCCGGTTCGGAAAACTCGGCAAAAACATCCTCTGACCGGTTGCGCCGAAACAACTTGGAAAACCAACCCATAGTATCCGATACCTGTTGTGACGCAGAAGGTGCAAGCGCCAATGGCACCAGCTTATAATGAAAAATCCTGCCGGATCTATTTCTTGCTGGGCAGCTGAACGTTCAACACCGATACCACATAAATGCCAACCGCCACCATTAACGCCACCGCGATGGCGACATTGCCCTCATTGCCGAAATAATTGGCCGCAGCGCAGCAGATGCTGGGCGGCAGATAATGCCAGATGGTGTCAACTGGCTCGTCGGCAGCCGACCGGTGCAGGAATAGCACGATCAACCCGGCGAACATCGCCACGGTAACCCAGTCGTAGATCGTCTCCATGTCCACCCCTTGGCGCCTGCCACCAGTGCGAGACTGGCAGTGCGCGACATACGAAGCCCGAATAACGCCAAACGCAGTAAAGTTCAGGTTTACGCCATCGCGAGCAATTTTTAACCCGGTCGCACTAGCTATAGCGCCCGGCGGTCAAAACGCCACGCCTTTAACCACATAAGTTGCGGAGCGCCCCATGAGCCAGCCAGTTTTCAAAATCAGCGCGGTCAGCGCTGCGCTCCTCTCCTGCATGGCAACCGCAAGCAGCGCTTATGCGTGGCAGGCCGCAACCATGACCAATCAGGAAGTCCTAACCCTGATCGCCAACGCCAAACCGGGCGAAACCATCGATATTCCTTCCACATTTTCGGGTCCGCTGGTCATCAGCGGAAAACATTATGCCACCCCGATCACGCTTCGCAACAACTCGTCAATTGTGCAGAGTATTCTGATCCGCAACAGCAGCAACATCATTGTTGAAGGCGGTGCCGTCATCGGTGGGCCAGACGTCCGCTATGCCGTGCACATCGACTATGCCCAATCTGTTACGATCCGCGGTATGGACATCACCGGCGCCGTGCGCGGCCTAGTGATCAACCGGTCAGAAGCGGTCGGCGTGTTCGGAAACCGTCTTTCGGGACTACGCACCGACGGAATCAATGCCGCAGAATCGCGCAAAATTGTAATCGAGGGCAACAGCTGCTCGAATTTCAATCCGATCCTGCCCGTCTATGACGCGGCCGGAAATCTGGTGAAAGATGGCGACCATCCTGACTGCATCCAGCTCTGGTCGCGCCCAACCACTGCGCCCACCGCTGACATTGTTATCCGCGGCAACAGCATGACGGGCTACATGCAGGGAATTTTCCTGGGCAACCACATCCGCGACGGCGTAGATGATGGCGGCTTTGACCGTGTCACCATTGAAAACAACTACATGGACATCAGTTTCCCCAACGGCATCGTCGTGGGGGCAGGCCGCGTTGTGCGCATTGTCGGCAATCAGGTAATGACCATCGATGGTTCCCGTCTGAAGAATGGCGCAGGTCCGCTAGTCAATGCCACCATCAAGGCGCCAAATAGCACCGATGTGGTTGCCTGTAGCAACATCGTTGAGGCGACCCCAACTGGCTACGGCACCCAAGTTTGTTCGGGAGAATCTCCGCCGGTTCCGATCGCCCAGCCTGAACCTGTCGCGCCTGCGCCAGCTCCCGAACCAGAGTCGCCGCTCCCCGAGCCCCAGCCAGAGCCTGTTGCTCCCGAACCGGAGGCGCCTGCTCCGACACCTTCTCCGGAACCCGTTGCACCTGCTCAAGAGCCGGTGGCGCTACCCGCGCCTGCGCCAGAGCCAATTACACCTACGCCCGAACCCATTACACCTGCACCCGCCCCCAGCCCGGCACCTGAGCCCACTCCGGAACCGGCGCCAAACCCGGCGCCTGCCCCGGCACCTGTGCCTACCCCTGCACCTGCGCCAGCCCCGGCGCCTGAGCCTGAGCCTGAGCCTGCACCGGCCCCGGCACCGACTCCAGCGCCTGAGCCCGCGCCTGCACCTCAGCCTGCGCCGGTTGCCGCCCCGGCACCGCAGCCCGAACCGACGCCGACGCCGACGCCGACAGCACCGCAGGCAGATCCCTTCACCCCGCCGCCGCTTGTCCCGCTGGTTCCCACCACGCCTGCCCCACAAGCGCAGGCTCCGGCCACAAGCGCGCCAAGCAATGCACGCATGAACGGACGCGGTGAAATGGATACCGATCTGGCAAATATTCGCAGCGGTCTTGGTGGCGCGGCTACCGAGACACCTGGCACCAGCGCCACGTCAGCGCCGTTTGTATCAGCGCCAGTTGCATCCGTGCCGGCCGCGCCGGCCCCTGCACCGGCCCGCAACACATCCAAGAAAAGTAAAAAGGCCAAGGCCGTGCCGGTAGCACGCGTTACCACCAGTGCGCCGACCCCGACCCTCAGCTTTACCGCGACGGCGCCGACGCCTTCCTCACCTGCGGCGGCCATTGCTCCCACGACCCAACCGGTGTTGGCCGTGGTTCAGGCGATCACTTCGCCAGAGGGTCTGGCCGTCACCCAGCCGAGCAATAACCGCCAACGTGTCCCGGCACGCGGAAATGTGTCGATAAAGTGAGCGCGTCGCCAAAACCAAGTAGCTTGCTGAAGCAAGTGGACCGACAATAGCCTGGCAGCGGAGGACAGCCTGTTTGGCGCCCACGTTCGCTGCATCAGACTTGGCATTGGAACGGTGGCGGAGACGGAGGGATTCGAACCCTCGGTAGGGGTGTACCCCTACGACGGTTTAGCAAACCGTTGGTTTCAGCCACTCACCCACGTCTCCGCGCGGAACCCGGCACTGACCGGGGGATGACCGTGCGCGGGCTATAGCCAGCCCTTATCCCGCCTGCAACGGCAAAAACCAGCCCAACCCGGTACTGTTTTTCCCGGCATTGATTCGCTTGGGCGCGTTTTTGATTCGGGTCATCGCCGGTTCATTGCGCCGTGCCCACAGCGAGTCATGATGACGGTGTATCAGGGAGTTGGTCCGAACATGCTCAAATTTCTCGCACCGCTTGCCGCCGCGCTATTGGCCTTTGCCCCAGCGGCGCAGGCGCAAATGACCAGTGTTGACCCCAACACCGCGATTGATGCCGATCTGGCCCAGCCAGCCCCCACGACGTCCGCCGCGCCCGCACCAGCCACCGAAAATGTCGATGGCGATCTGGTGAAAGACAGCGATGCGGCTGCCGCAGCAGCACCGCCCGCCGCCACTGCAGCGAACAGCGGCGAAACCTTTAAGCAAGACGATTTGATTGGGGCCGCAGAGGGCGTATTCGGCAAGGGTGCCGAGGGCCTGGCCAAAATGATTGAAAAGATTTTGAAGGAACAGGGCGAACCCAACGCTTATATTGTTGGGCGTGAGGCAGGCGGCGCGTTGGTGCTGGGCGTGCGCTACGGGTCGGGCACGCTGTATCACAAGGTGGAAGGCGAACGCCCCGCCTATTGGACTGGTCCGTCGATCGGCTTCGATGCAGGGGCCAATGCCGCACAGACCTTTGTGCTCGTTTACAACCTCCACGACAGCGAAGACCTCTACAAGCGCTTTCCCGCTGGCGAGGGTGCCGCTTATTTGCTTGGCGGGTTCAACGCCAGCTACATGCGGCGCGGCGACGTGGTGCTCATCCCCATCCGCGTCGGGGTGGGCGCACGGCTGGGTGCCAATGTTGGCTATATGAAGTTTCGCAAGAAGCAGAGCTGGGTGCCCATTTGAAGGTAAACCCCGGGTCGCACCCTGGCCCCGCTTCGGCGGGGCTTTTTCTTTGTGTCAATCGCCCTCGAACGCGATCAGCGTCTCACACGCGACGCCGCCTGCCGCCAACCGCGCACTGCCACCGAGGTCAGGCAGATCAATCACGAACAGTACTGCCGTGACCTCTGCTCCCGCCGCGCGCATCAGCTCGGCTGTCGCCAATATCGTGCCGCCGGTCGCCAGCAGATCATCGACCAGCACCACCCGGTCGCCAGGTGCAATCGCGCCTTCGTGCAGCTCCAGCCGGTCGGTGCCATATTCCAGTTCATAATCGACGCCGATGGTCACCCCGGGCAGCTTGCCCGCCTTACGCACTGGCACCACACCCAGCCCCATCATCGCCGCCATCGCTGCACCGAACAGGAAACCGCGCGCCTCGACCGCGACGATCGCGTCGGCGCGGTAATGCATAGCGCGCTCAGCGAGGCGGCGAACCGACTCGGTGAAACCCTCCGGATGACCGATCAACGTGGTGATGTCGCGAAATTGGATACCCGGTTTCGGAAAATCGGGGATGGTGCGGACGAGCGCCGCCAAATCAAGCTCGGGGCGCGGTGCGGGCCATTGCATGGTGTACAGCCCCGCCCCGCGCGCCGATCAATGTTTCTTCTTGTCCGCCCAGATCGCCTGATAGGACATATAGGCGAGCACGGTGAAGATGAAGAGGAAGCCCAGCACGGCCCAGCCCGCCCACACCCGCGACACCTGATTGGGTTCGGCGGTCCACACCAGGAAAGCCGACACGTCCTTGGCCATCTGGTCGACGGTCGCTTTCGTGCCATCGTCATAGGTGACCTGCCCTTCGGCTGCCAGCGGTGCGGCCATGGCCAGATTCAGGTTAGGGAAATAGGGGTTGAAAGCCAGAACGCCGGTCGGCTGAAGCTCTTTCGGCAGCGGTTTTCCCGCTTCATTCTTGTAGGTTGTCGGATCGACATAGCCCGTCAGCAGCGAGTAGACATAGTGCTGACCACCTTCACGCGCCTTAGTGATCAGCGACAGGTCGGGCGGAACGGCGCCATTGTTGGCGGCGCGTGCAGCAACTTCATTGGCAAAGGGCGACGGGAATTTGTCTGCCGCCACGCCTTCGCGCGTCGCAACCTCACCCGTTTCCGGGTTGATGGACGGAACCTGAAAACCCTTGGCAAAGGCTTTGATCTGTCCTTCGTCATACCCCAGGTCGGCCAAGTCGCGGAACGCCACTTGGCTCAGGCCATGGCATGCCGAGCACACTTCCTTGTAAACCTTAAGGCCGCGCTGGAGCTGCGCCGTGTCCCAGTGCGGCATCAACCCGTCGCTTGCCAGCGCCACATGACGCGGGTGTTTGACGAATTCATACATCGCATTGGGTTCATTTTTCAGCGGCGTGGTCAAAATCGCCAGCACCAAGGCGGCGATAAACCCCAGACCGGCAACGAAGGCGCCCAGACGAACCATTATCTTCTGCTCCTAAAAAGTCTGGCGATCAGGCCGCCGCCGGCACAGCGCTGGCGGGGGCGGCAGCATCGCCGCCCTTGCCCAGCACGGCCTCGGTAATCGATGCCGGCATCGGCAGCGGTTTTTCGATCCGCGAGATGATGGGCATGATGATCAGGAAATGGGCGAAGTAATACATCGCGCCCAGCTGGCTGAGCAGCACCCACGGCTGTTCGGCCGGCATCATCCCGCATACGCCGAGCAGCAGCACGTCGACCACCAGCACCCAAAAGAAGATCCGGTACAGCGGGCGATAGGTTGCCGAGCGCACTGGCGAGGTGTCGAGCCAGGGCAGGAAGAACAACAGCGCAATCGATGCAAACATCGCGATCACGCCCCACAGCTTTGCGTCGATCCACAGGAAGTTGAAGGTGAAGGCCTTCAAAATCGCATAGAAAGGCAGGAAATACCACTCGGGCACGATGTGCGCCGGCGTCGAGAGCGGGTTAGCCGGGATATAGTTATCCGGGTGGCCAAGCAGGTTCGGGCTGAAGAAGATCAACGCCGAAAACACCAGCAGGAACACACCGAGGCCGAAGGCGTCCTTCGCGGTGTAGTAGGGGTGGAACGGAACGGTGTCCTGTTCCGACTTCACCGCAACGCCGGTCGGGTTCGATGATCCCGGGATGTGCAACGCCCAGACGTGCAGGATAATCACACCCAAAATCACGAAAGGTAGCAGATAGTGCAGCGAGAAGAAGCGGTTAAGCGCGGCGTTGTCGGGCACAAAGCCGCCCAGCAACCACTGGCGCAGCGGTTCACCAACGACGGGAATGGCCGAGAAGAAGCCGGTAATCACCTGTGCCCCCCAGAAGCTCATCTGGCCCCAGGGCAGCACATAGCCCATGAACGCGGTCGCCATCATCAGCAGGAAAATCACCACGCCCAGCAGCCACACCATCTCGCGCGGCGCCTTGTACGAACCGTAATAAAGCCCGCGGAAAATATGCAGATAGACGACGATGAAGAACATGCTCGCGCCGTTCATATGCGCATAGCGGATGAACCAGCCCGAATTGACGTCGCGCATGATATGCTCGACCGAATTGAAAGCGATGCCGACATTGGCCGAATAATGCATCGCCAACACAATGCCGGTGATGATCTGCACCATCAGCGCAGCTCCAGCGAGCACACCGAAGTTCCAGAAGTAATTCAGGTTGCGCGGAACTTCATAGCCGCCGCCGATGGCACTGTAGACCAGCCGCGGCAGCGGCAGTTTCTCGTCCATCCATTGCATGAACGGGTGCTGCGGCTGATACTGTTTTGCCCAGGGAAAGCTCATCGTCTTGCTCCTCAGCCGATCATCACAACGGTATCGGACGTAAATTCATATGGTGGCACCACCAAGTTGCTCGGCGCGGGGCCCTTGCGGATGCGGCCTGCCGTATCATAGTGCGAGCCATGGCAGGGGCAGAAATAGCCGCCGAAATCGCCTTTGGCCTCGCCCTCGGCCGCGCCCAGCGGGACGCAGCCCAGATGCGTACAAACGCCCAGCGTAATCAACCAATTTTCTTTGCCCGGCTTGGTGCGTTCCTCGATGGTTTGGACATCGCGCAAGTCGCTTGCCGCCGTTGCCTTGGCCGCCGCGATTTCTTCGGGGGTCAAGTTGCGGACGAACACCGGCTGCTTGCGCCAGCTGGTCTTGATCGCCTGACCCGGCTGGATTGCAGCAATGTCAATCTCGGTCGAGGACAGCGCCAACACATCTTCCGACGGTGCCATTTGAGTCACCAACGGGAATACCACTGCCGCGGCGCCAACACCGGCGAAACTGACCGTGGCGATATGAATGAAATCGCGTCGCCGGACGCCTTGTTCGATTCCGGCATTGTCTACGGTTTCACTGGCCATTAATCTGCCCTTGCCATTCTGGACTGAAAATTGAACTTTCCGTAACGGCAGCTAGGCACAAGTCTGTCCGGACAAAGGATCCGGCAAGGGCGCTGCGACTGCCCGGAATTGCGGGCCTGATAGCGACCGCTTTCCAACTTGCCAACAGGCAATTTTCAGATGCGAAACACTCGCATTTCTGCGGCTTCGCCCCTATGCGGGACGGGATGCGCCTTGCCTTGTTCCAGCCCGAGATTGCCGGCAATGTCGGCGCCATACTGCGGACGGCCACCTGTTTCGGTGTGCCTGTCGATATCATCGAGCCGTGCGGTTTTCCCTTTTCGGAACGCGGGCTCAAACGGTCGGGGATGGATTATGCCGATCACGCTGTCATCCGCCGCCACGCCGATTGGGACGCCTATCAATCGGCCTTTGCCGCCCAAGGACGCTTGGTGTTGCTCACCACCAAGGGCGCTGCTCCCCTCCCCGGCTTTGCATTCCAACACGGCGACCGTCTGCTGCTCGGCAACGAAAGCAGCGGCGCGCCGGACTATGTCCATAACGCCGCCGATGCGCGCGTCGTCATTCCGCTGCGACCCGGATTTCGCTCCTTGAATGTCTCGGTTGCGGCTGGCATCGCTCTGGCTGAAGCATTGCGCCAAACAAAAGGATTTCCCGCATGATCACTCTCGACGCCCAGCAACAGGCCGCGCGCGACTGGTTCGAAGCCTTGCGCGACCGGATTTGCGCGGAGTTCGAGGCGATCGAGCGTGAAGCGGGCAGCGACGCCAGCTTTGAATACACCGCATGGGATCGCGAAGCGCCCGGCCTTGCCCCGGGCGCGGGGGGTGGCGGCGTGCGCGGCGTCATGAAAGGCAAAGTGTTTGAAAAGGTCGGCGTCAACGTCTCAACCGTGGGTGGCGAATTTGCTCCCGAATTTGCCGCGACCATCCACGGGGCCGAAGGTGACCCCAATTTCTTTGCCACCGGCATCAGCCTGGTCGCGCACATGGCTAACCCGCATGTGCCTGCCGTGCACATGAATACGCGCTTTCTGGTTACCACCAAACGCTGGTTCGGCGGAGGCGCCGACCTTAACCCCGCCCTGCCCCGCGATGAGGACACGGCGGCATTCCATGCCCGGCTCCGTGCCGCCTGCGCGCCCTATGGGCCCGACGTCTATGAACGCTATCGCCAATGGGCGGAAGAATATTTCTTCATCCCGCACCGCGGCGTCGCGCGCGGAGTCGGCGGGATATTCTACGACCATCTGGAGGTGAATGACGACGCCAGCTTCGACCGGAACTTCCAGCTTACCCGCGATGTCGGGGAAGCCTTCCTCGATGCCTATCCGCGCATCGTTCGCGGCCGCATGTATGACAGTTTTGGCGATACGGAGTTGGAGCAGCTCTACCAGTGGCGCGGCCGCTATGCCGAATTCAACCTGGTCTATGACCGCGGCACATTGTTCGGGCTCAAGACCGGCGGCAACATCGACGCAATCCTGATGAGCCTGCCACCGCTCGCCAAATGGGCCTGACCGGCGACGCGCCGGTCAGGCCATTGGTTCAGGCAAAAATATCGGCACGATCACCGCCGCCCAGCGCTTTGTATATGCCCGCAGGAATACCCACATAAAGATAGGCGAGCGGGATACCGGCGAGCGCACCGAGTATAGCAAAAATAGCAAAGCTGCCTCCGCTTCCGGGCGCGCTGCCGCCGACAATAGCCGAAACGCCAAATACCAATCCAATGATCATCGAAATGATCAGGGCGACGATGAACAGCAGCACGAAATAGCCCATCAGCTTCCATTGCGACGCCGCCGTCATCCGCCAGGATTCGGCGAGCGCGGGCAAGGGATTGAAGCTACGGCCCGCCGCCATGATCGGCCCCATCACGCAGAAGCGCGCAGCGATCCACAGGAACAGGGCAAAAAACACTGGCATTGCCAGCAATATCAAGCCTGCTGACCCCGCCGCACTTTCCGGTGATGGTTGTCCGCCCATCAGCAGCGGCAGCAGCGCCGAGCCGAACAACACACCCAGCACCAGCCCAATGACCAGGATGAAGGCAATGGTGAGCAGCAGCACAGGCAAAGAGGCGATCATGCCATAGCCCAGTGCCGACCCTACGCTTTCCTGCCCCGGCGCCAGCCCCATCCGCCATGACGCGAAATAGCTGCCGGTTTGCAGGATATAGCCGATTATGCCGACCAAAAAAGCGGTGGCACCAAGGGCCGCCATGGCCCCGGCCCCCGATGCCAGCGTTGCCGGGTCCATCGCCACCGCGCCGCCGCCCAGCAGCAACTGAATGACGGTCGCGCCGACGATGCCCACGCCAATCAGCGCAATGGCGTGGTTAGCATGCTGGTCACTGAAAAAACTGGTCGTATAGGCCCAGGCCTGGCTGATGCTGATACGGTTCATATGCGTTGCCCCCAAAAAACTGAAACCTCTCAATCAAATGTCCGTGCGGTCACCGTCGGTCCCAGCTGGCGGTATATGGCGGAATTTACGGCATAAGCAATCAGTGCGACGACAGCGGCCAGCACCGAACTGATCAGGCTGGCGATGGCATAACCAATGCTGCCGCGCGCGCCAAAGGTGGCGCCCAAACCGTCAACCAGCATCGAAATGATGACGAACACCAGCTGGATCAGGAACAGCATCAGCGCAATGCGCCAACCATTGCCGCGGGTCATGCTCCAGCTCTGCTCCAGGGCCGCAAGCGGACTGCGCGTGTCCCCCGCTGCAAGCAGCGCAAAGGACGGCGCCAGCCGCCCGCCCAGATACAAAGCCGGAATCAACAGGGCGAGGGCCGCCAGCCCCAACGCAAGCATCTGAATCAGAAACAGCGCGATCATGGTTGGGACCAACCCTATGGCCATGCCGACCGCTTCGCCGACGCTGGTTCCGCGCGGTGCCAGCCACAGTCGCATGACAATCACCGAGGCCAGCGTCGACAGAAAGCCGATAAACAGCAGCACTGGCGCGCTCTGGGCCATCTCGGCGCGGATAGTGGCACCAAGCTGCGCTAATGTTGCATCCGCAGGTGGCTCGATCGGAAGCGGACCGAGTATTGCAAACGCCATCGTTGGCAAAAGCACCAGCATGCCGACAACCGGAGCGGTCAACGTGAGATCACACCGTGCGAGTTGCACCGCATCGTCCCATGCACTGCTCATATCGAACTTTTTCATATTGTCTCCGCCCCACGGGCACCCGCGGCCAAATGACAGTGACGCCAATCGCCCATGCTGTCCAGCTAGAGACGGAAGCCACCCTTGCGCATCGGTGCGACATTGGTCAGGGACATTCCATGCATCGTGCGCCCGACTGGAACATATCTTCCGGCCTCACACCCTACCCCGCCGCGCTGGCGGATATGGAGTCGCGCGCCGCCGCGATTTTCACTGAGGATGCGAGCGAGCGCATCTGGCTGCTCGAACATCCGCCGCTCTACACCGCCGGGACCAGCGCTGACCCCGCCGAGCTGCTTGACCCGCGCTTTCCGGTTTATGCCGCCGGGCGCGGTGGGCGCTATACCTATCACGGTCCGGGCCAGCGAGTGGGCTATGTCCAGCTAAACCTGGCGCAGCGCGGGCGCGATGTGCGCCGCTATGTACATGCGCTTGAAGGCTGGGTGATCGCCGCGCTTGGCGATCTGGGCGTGCCGGCGCGCCGCGCCGACGGGCGCATCGGTATCTGGACCGATGATGCGCAAGGCCGCGAGGCCAAGATCGGCGCGATCGGCGTGCGCGTCAAACGCTGGGTCACACTGCACGGCTTTTCGGTCAATGTCGCACCCGACCTTTCCCACTTTACCGGCATTGTGCCGTGCGGGATCAGCGAATTTCCAGTCACGAGCCTTGCTGCGCTGGGCAAAGGCGATGATTTTGCGCCCCTCGATGCGGCGCTTGAACGTTATCTGCCTGCCTTTCTCGACAATGTCGGCGCGCCCCGCTAAATCCCGTTTATGTCCGCCAAATCCCGTATCATCCTCGCCCTGCCATTCCTGCTCGCCGGCTGCGGCAGCGGTAACGACAGCAAGACCACGACCAAGTTGGACGCGGTGGAGGTGCAGCCCGGCAGTGCCAGCGACGCGATGATTATGCTTGATGACAGCGATATCGATGGCACCTCGGTTGATGCCAGCGGCGGCGCGCTGACCGCCGAAGGGGCTGCTGCGGCCAAAGCCGAAGCGGAAAAGGCTGCGGCCAATGCACCGGTTGAGGAAACATCGTCGGATGCAGAAGCTGCAGACGAAGCGCCGGCCGAATAACCGCCGCTAACGCAACCCCAGCAATTTATGCGTCTGTAACGAGAGCCGCCAGCGTGGGTCGCGCTGCACCAGCGCCACACATTCCGCAACATTGTCCTCGCGCATGGAATCGTCGAGCGGCTGAATCAATCGGTGGGTGAAATCAAGCGCGGCAAGCCGATTAAGGTCGCTGCCCGGCTGCGGCCACACCAGCTTCAATTCGTCGCCGTTCAGCTGCACCAGTTCGCTCCCAGCCTTGGGGCTGATGCAAATCCAGTCGATACTTCGCGGCACCGGCAACGTGCCGTTGCTCTCGATGGCAATGACGAACCCCTCGGCGTGCAGCGCGTCGATCAACGCCGCGTCAACCTGCAACATCGGCTCACCACCGGTCAGCACGACATAACGATGGTCGGTGCCCTCACCCCAGCACCCCGCAACCGCCGCAGCCAGAGCTCCGGCATCGGCGAATTTCCCACCACCCGTCCCATCGGTCCCAACAAAATCGGTGTCGCAGAATTTGCAGATCGCCTTGACCCGGTCCGCTTCACGCCCGGTCCACAAATTGCACCCGGCGAAACGGCAGAATACGGCGCGCCGCCCCGCCTGCGCGCCTTCGCCCTGTAGGGTCAGGAAGATTTCCTTGACGCTATAGGTCATGGCGCGGCGGCATAGCGCGTCGGATCAGGCAACCCCGCGTCACTGAACCCTTTGCGCCGCAACCGGCAGCTGTCACAGAGCCCGCAGTGCAGCCCTTTTGGCGTCGGGTCATAGCAGGACCAGCTGAGACCTGCATCGATGCCCAGCCGCACGGCCTCGGCTGCGATCTCTGCCTTGCCGAGATATTGCAGCGGCGCATGGATGGTAAATGAGTCACCGCCGTCACCTGCCTTGGTCGCCAGCGAAGCGAGACGGGCAAATCCCTCGATGAACTCGGGACGGCAGTCGGGATAGCCGGAATAGTCGAGCGCATTGACGCCTATGACAATATCCCGCGCGCCGCGTGCCTCGGCGAGGCCCAGCGTCAGCGACAGGAATATCAGATTGCGCGCGGGCACATAGGTGACTGGAATATCATCGCCCACCCCGCCATTGGGCACGGCGATTTCATCGGTCAGCGCCGATCCGCCAAAGCGGCGCAGGTTTAATGGTAGTACGATATGCTCTGCCGCGCCAAGTTCCGCAGCAATGCGCCGGGCGGCGTCCAGTTCTACGCGGTGGCGCTGGTTATAGTCGATCGTCAGCGCGATAATGCGCGCCCCAGCTTCGCGTGCCATCCCGGTGCAAACAAGCGAATCCAGCCCGCCCGACAGCAACACGACCACCGATTTTCCTGCCAGATTGTCCATAAAGCGCGCCGTTACGCCGTGCGCGCGTCGGACACAAACAAAATGGGCCGCGCAATTTTGCACGGCCCAGTTTTCGGGCCTAAGCCCAAAGGGAGAAGAATGCATGTCGAAGCCGAAATGCAGCTTTGACCTAGCACCGCGTAGTTAACAACGTGATAATGGACCTAGCATCCGCCTGCCCGCCGCGCTTCATAGGCATGGCTGAACGGCGCACCTCCCGCGATACCCTGGGTGTCAATCTGCACCAGCCGCGCTGTTTCGCGGCGGATGGTGGTGCGGCCATGTCCCGCTCCGGGGCAGGTATAGTGCACCGTCACCTCGGCGTCGCCATCGGCGATCACATAGCGCGAACAATTTCCGCGCCCATGCTGCAGCTGGATGAAATTGCGTGCATCGCCCAGGCAAAAGGCCCGCAGCATCGTCGTTCCGCTGCGCTCACGCAGCTCCCAGCGCCCCTTTTCGAGCGTGTCGAGCATCGCCAGCGACGGCGCCTGGGCGGGCACGGCCACACCGGACAGCGCCGCCACAAGCAGCGCCACACCGGTTACACGCACAAAAGGAAAGCGGATCGCCATGCCAAAATGCTCCTAGAGCCTTTCCCGGACTATCCGGCACGCGCTCAATACCGCGACCTTTATGTCTGCAGAATTAAGCGACCGTTGCCGGAGGTGCAACCATTGCATCAATGGGTGGGCGTGATTTCATCCAACGAAATTGGAAAAACTCTTGAACAAAAAGCGCAATCGACCGGGATGATGCCATCGTCACCGGCCATCTCGATGCGCTGATCGGCGGGAAACTGGGCCAATACGCTTGCAAAATAGGCGGTGCTGCACCGGCACCCCTTGGTCAGGTCGGGCCCTGGCTCGACCCGAACCTCATCCTCGTGGAACAAATTCCAGGCGATCCGTTCCAGCGCCAGCGCGGGATCGGTCAGCTCAGCATCGCTCAGCGTCACCGCGATGGTCCGGGCATGTTCCCATTCGGGATGGTCGTGGCGCACGTGCAGGCGATCGCGGCCGACCTCACCTTCGGGCAGATGCTGAAGCAGCAAACCGCCGGCAACGCATCCCTCGCCGGGGTCATGCCGCGCCGCGACGCGGATCAGGCTGGGGATTTGTTCGGACTGTTCGAAATAATGTTCGGCCGCCGCGGCAATGCCTTCGCCCTCCAAAGGAACAATGCCCTGATAGCGCTCGCCGGTCGCCGCCTGGTCAAAGGTGATCGCCAGAAAGCCGCCACCGAACAGTGCGAACAGGCTGGGGTGTGGTCCCACCTCGGCCAGCCGTTCGGCGTCGAATTGCAGATAACCGCGCAGCGCACCGTCTTTCCAGTCGCAAACCAGCAGCTCAATCGGCCCGCCGCCGGTCTGCGCCTGCAAGGTCAACTGGCTGTCCGCCTCTTTCAGCGTCGAACCCAATAGCGCGGTCAGCACCAGCGACTCAGCAAGCAATTTCTCGGCCACAGGGGGATAGGCGTGTGCCGCCAAAATCTCTTGCAACACGGGCCCCAGCCGCACCAGCCGCCCGCGCACGTGATGCGCCGCCACGGTGAACAGCAAGGGCTGGTCAAACCCGGTTTCAATCTCGTCGCTCACAGCCGCCCCAACGCCCATAACAGAATGGATTTTTGCGCATGAACGCGGTTCTCGGCCTCCTGCCATACGCGCGATTGCGGGCCGTCGATCACCGCGTCGGTCACTTCCTCGCCGCGGTGCGCGGGCAGGCAATGGAGGAACAACGCGTCGCACTTCGCCGCGCTCAGCAGCCGTTCGTCAACCTGATAAGGTGCCATGGCCGCAAGTTTGTTGTGCGCGTGCGCCTGCCCCATAGACACCCAGGTATCGGTCACGACAACATCGGCGGCCGCCGCCGCCGCCGCCGCGTCGCGGTGCACGGTAATGCGTGCACCCAGCACCTCGGCGCGCTGCACGAAATCGGTGTCGGGCTCATATCCCTGCGGCACGCCAGCGCGGATATTGAATTTGAACAGCCCCGCCGCCTCGATCAGCGATGACAGGACATTGTTGCCGTCGCCCAGCCAGGCGACCTCTAGCCCTGGCAATGCCTTCCCATTCTCGGCCAAGGTCAGCAGGTCGGCGACGATCTGGCACGGGTGCGACAGGTCGGTGAGGCCGTTAATAACGGGGACCGAGGCGTGCGCCGCCATCTCTTCAATTTTGGCATGGTCGTCGGTGCGGATCATGATCGCGTCGGCATAGCCCGACAGCACGCGCGCGGTGTCGGCGATGCTCTCGCCGCGCCCCAGTTGCATCTGTTCGGCCGCCATGAAAATGGCGCTGCCGCCCAGCTGCTGCATCGCGACCTCGAACGACATGCGCGTGCGCGTCGAGTTTTTCTCGAAAACCATCGCCAACACGTGCCCAGCGAGCGGGGCGTCAGCATCGACCTTGCCCTTTGGCCAGCCAGCGCGCGCCGCCTTGCGGTCAATGGCGTCGGCGATCATTGCGGCAATCGCATCGCCGCCCGCATCGGATAGGTTCAGGAAGTGGCGCGTCACGCCGCAACCGGCAGGGCGTAGCTCGCCGCGCCCGCCGACAGCCGTTCGATGCATTCGGCAATATGGCTTTCGTCGATGATCAGCGGCGGTAGCACGCGGAACACATTTTCACCCGCCGCCACGGTCAGCAGTCCGTGATTGTCGCGCAGATGCGCCACGAAATCGCGGCTTACCGCCGGTTCCTTCATCTTGATGCCCAGCATCAGACCCTTACCGCGAATTTCCTCGAACAATTCATCATGGTTCGGGATCAGCTGTTCAAACGCCGCGCGCAGCCGGTCGCCCATCGCGGTGACATGCTCCAGAAAACCCGGCTCCAGCATCACATCCAAAATCGCTTGCCCTGCTGCCATCGCGAGCGGGTTGCCGCCATAGGTCGATCCGTGCGTCCCCGCGACCATGCCCTTCGCCGCTTCCTCGGTCGCGAGGCACGCACCCAGCGGAAAGCCTCCGCCAATGCCCTTGGCCGAGGTGAGGATGTCGGGCGTAATGCCATAATGTTCATAGGCCCACATCTTGCCGGTGCGGCCGTAGCCGCACTGGATTTCGTCCAGGATCAGCAGCAGTCCATGCTCGTCGCATGCCTTGCGCAACCCCTGGATGAATTCGGGTGTCCCGGCGGTCATCCCGCCCTCGCCCTGCACCGTTTCCACCAGGAACCCCGCCGTCTCATCATCGATCAGCGCCAGCGCGCCCGCCAGATCATTGAACTTGGCATAGGCAAAGCCGGGCAACAGCGGCTCAAAACCATTGCGCATCTTCGCCTGATCGGTCGCCGAAATCGCGCCCAGCGAACGGCCGTGGAAGGCGTTTTTGAAGGTGATCAGCTTGTAGCGATCCGGATTGCCATTGGCGTCATGATAGGCGCGCGCCGTCTTGATCGCGCACTCGATCGCCTCGACCCCCGAATTGGTGAAGAACACGGTGTCGGCAAAGCTGTTGTCAACAATCCGCTGCGCCAGCGCCTCGCCCTGCGGGCTGCCATAGAGGTTCGACACATGCATCAGCGTCGCGGCCTGCTCGGCAATGGCCTTGGTCAGATGCGGGTGGCCATGCCCCAGCGCATTCACCGCAATCCCCGCCGCAAAATCAAGCGCGCGCCGCCCATCCTCACCGATCAGATAACACCCTTCACCGCGCACCGGGCGAAACCCGCAGCGGGGATAAACGGGCATCAACGGCGTGATCGACATGGGTTGGCTCCCTTTGGTTCTCTAGCGCGCGCGGAGGCGCAAAAACAAAGAAGGCGACCCCATCCGGGCCGCCATCCTGCGCGCAGTTCTATACGAGCGCGGGGTTGGGGGCGTCAACACCTGTGCCGCGCGCCAGCGACAAGAGATGTGTCGTTCCCGAACTGCATGGCAACCCCTCACTACCTCCGCGCATTGTGACGCAATGGACCAGCCCTTCACCCCCACCCGCGCCGCAGGCCTCGCCCGCCTAACCGCCTTCACCCCGCGCGCGGGCGAGGCCTATGCTGGCACCCGAAATTTTGATTTTGGTCCCGGGCGGCACCGCAATGTTTCGGGGCTGTCGCCATACCTACGCCACCGCATGGTGACCGAGGGAGAGGTCGCGCGCGCGGTGCTGGCGCGGCACAGCGCGGCGGCCTGCGAGAAGTTTATCGATGAACTGTGCTGGCGCAGTTACTGGAAGGGCTGGCTCGAAATGCGCCCCTCTGTCTGGAGCCGATACACCATTGATGTCGAACGCCTGCGCGCCGACGCGGGCGAGGATGTGGCACTCGCCATGGCGGGCCGCACCGGCATCGATTGCTTCGATGCCTGGGCGCAAGAGCTGGCCGCCACCGGTTACCTCCACAATCATGCGCGCATGTGGTTTGCCAGTATCTGGATTTTCACCCTGCGCCTGCCGTGGCAGCTGGGCGCGGATTTCTTTCTTCGCTATCTGCTCGATGGTGATGCAGCGTCGAACACGCTGTCATGGCGCTGGGTCGCGGGGCTGCACACGCCGGGCAAAACCTATCTCGCGCGGCCCGACAATATCGCGCGCTATACCGAAGGGCGGTTCGACCCTGTCGGGCTGGTGCAGGACGCGGTGCCGGTCGATGACTGGGCCAATCCGGATGCACAGCCGCTGCCGCCTGAAGCCGCCCTGCCCGCCGGCCGCCTCGGCCTGCTGGTCACCAGCGATGATCTGGCCCCCGATGTCGATTGGATCGCTCTCGATCGCTTTGCCGCCACGGCCACATTCGGCGACGTGTCAGCCCTGTCGCCATTGGTGGCGCAGTTCCGTGATGTTGCCGTCGCCGATTGCGCCGACCGGCTGGGGATCGCGGCGACCTTGCCAGACATTGCATCCATCGAAAATTGGGCCGCGAACGAACAGCTCGAGGCGATTATGACGCCCTACGTGCCCGTCGGCCCCACCCGCGACGCGCTCGCCGCGCTGAAGGTGCCGCTAGTGATGCAGCGCCGCGCCTGGGATCGCGCTGCTTGGCCACACGCGCGCGGCGGCTATTTTGGGCTTAAGAAGAAGATCCCGGCGGTACTGGCAACGATTCACACGAATGAGTTGGCGCTGGCGTAACGCGCCGTTTACCGCACCCGCCACCGCTCAAACCATTCGATCACCGCCAGATTGCTCGCAATCCACTGCGTCGGCCGGCCCATCCCGTGGTTCGCCTCGGGCAACCGCACCTTCATCGCGGGCACATCGCGCAGCTTCAGCGCCTGATAGTACATTTCGGTCTGCGCGATCGGCGTGCGGTAATCAGCCTCGCCGGTCATCAGCAGCGTCGGCGTCACCACCTGCCCCACCAAACTCAGCGGTGAGCGCGCCCAATAGGCGGCATGCCCATCCCACGGATTTTCCCCGCTCAGCCAATAGCCTGCGGTCAGCGCCTGAATGTCCGACGACAGCGCTTGCACCGTCCAGTCGGTCACCGGGCGGATCGCGGCGGCGGCGCGGAATTTGCCGGGTTCCTTGGCAATGCCCCACAAAGTCAGCACCCCGCCGCCCGACCCGCCGACGATGAACAGGTTGCGCGCGTCGACATATGGGCGCGCCGCGACCGCATCGACGCCGCTCATCAAATCATCATGATCCTCGCCCGGATAAACGCCGCCGAGGAAGTTGGCGAACGCCTCGCCATAACCGATGCTGCCGCGCGGATTGGCGAACAGCACGAGGTATCCCTTCGCGGCATAGGCCTGATGCGACACCGAAAATTGTGGGCCATAATCGGTGTTCGGGCCGCCATGAATGTCGAGCACCAGCGGATATTTCTTCGCCGGGTCGAACGCGGCGGGATATTGCAGCCAGCCCTCTATCTCCCCCCCGCCAGCGCGCGATTTCCACGTCACGCGCTCCAGCTTGCCGATGTCTTTCCCCTTGCGCCAGTCGGCGTTGAAATCGACCGCGGTAACCGTCTTACCCGCGCGCTGAACGCCCAGCCCCGGGGGGCGGTCGGCGAACTGCGTGGTAAAGGCAATGGTCCCCTGAGCGGATGAATAAGCTCCGCTGCTGTTGGGCAGATAGAGCCGCCCGCCGCCGAGCGCGGGCACCACGACGCGCGCCGCCTTGGTCGCCGGATTAATCTCCACCAGCCGCACCAGCCCCGCCTCGTACATCAGCGCATGGATGGCCTTGCCATCGCTCGACCAGCGCGGCGACTGGACAGGCAGATCGCGGTCGGCGGTGAGGTTCACCGGCGCGCCGCCCGCCAGCGGCACCACCCACAGGTCGGGCTGAATGTAGAAGCTCGGGCGGTCAAGCGCGCCGGTATAGGCCACCCATTTGCCATCGGGCGATACGGCGGGCTCGGTCTCATACCCCTTAGCGTCGGTCAGGCGGCGCGGCTCGCCGCCCGCGACCGGAAAAACGAACAAGTCGGCCTCGCGCGCGGTGCGCTCGGCATCGGGCTGTCGCAGGCCGCTGACGACGATGCTGGTCCCATCGGGTGTCCACGCCAGCGGACTGTCGCCATCGAGTTGGTGGAAATCGCCCGCCGAAATCTGGCGCGGCTCGCCGCCCGCCGCAGCCACGATGAAGATGTGGCGGTATCCGGGCTTCACATAGCCGCCATCGTTCAGCCGATAGGTGAAATCCTCGGTCACATGCGCGTCTGCCGCCCAGGTCGCGCCCTCGGGCTTGGCGGGCATGCCGTCGAACTTGCGCGGCGGCGTTTCGACCAGCGCGGCATAGGCGATGGATGCGCCATCGGGGCTCCACGCGATCTGCGACGGCGGCGATTTGAGTGACGTTATTGGCCGCCCGATCCCTTCCGCGATGGTCATCACGAAAATCTGCGGCTTGCCCGCGACTGGTGCGACATAGGCGATGCGCGTGCCATCGGGCGACCAGCGCACACCCGATGCGCCATCCTTGCCGCCAATCAACAGCCGCTTTTCGCCGCCGACCGGCATGATCCACACCTCACCGAGCCGCCGGTCGGTGGCGAGGTCGGCATAGCTGCGCGTGAAGATGACTTGCTTGCCGTCGGGCGAGACTTGCGGATTTTCGACCTGCGCGATCTTAAACAGATCGTCGGGGGCGTAGGGGGTGGGTTGGGCGAGTGCGGGGGTGGCGAGGCTAAAAGCGGTGAAGGTCAGGGTTAGTCGGTTCATTCTTTTACCTTTCAAACTCCTCTGTCGTCGTCCTGAACTTGTTTCAGGACAACGTGCAGCAACCCTCGGTTTGTTGTGCTGAAACAAGTTCAGCACGACGAAATAGAGGGCAAGGCCCCTAAACCACCGCCGCTTCCAGCATCCGGATCGTCCCCGCATCGGCATCGATTTCCGCCATCACCCCTTGGGGCAAGCTGAACTGGTCGGCGATATGCCCGAACCATGCACCCTGATAGGCGGGCACACCCAGCCGCCCCAGATGATGCTTCAACACATCGGTCAGCGTAAAGCCGCCATAATTGCCGCTGCTCGACCCCACACAGTTGGTGCACTGCCCGAACACCGCGCCCGCTAGCCCGCCGAGCACGCCCGCCTGCCCCAGCTGGGTCAGCATCCGGTCAATGCGATATTCGGCCTCGTCGACATCCTCGAGGAACAGGATCGCGCCTTTGAAATCGGGCAAATAGGGCGTACCCGTAAGCGCGGTCAGCACCGTGAGGTTGCCGCCGAGCAATCGCCCGCGCGCCGTGCCTTGCGTAATGGGCTGAGTGCGCCAGCGCCGCTGCACCAGCCGGTCCTCGTCCGCCGCCGGATTGACCAAAGTCGGCGTCGCGCCGTCGAACGCCAGCGCCTTGAAATGGTCGAGCGAGCCCTTGCCCCACGCGCTGCCGCCATTGGGGCCGTGGATGGTCGTGAAACCCGCCTGCGCGGCAATCGCCATGTGCAGCGCCGTAATGTCCGAAAAGCCAATCACCAGCTTGGGATTGGCGCGGATCAGATCCCAATCCAGATAGGGCAGCAAGCGCGCGCTACCCCACCCGCCGCGCACCGCCAGAATCGCGCGCACCTCCGGATCGGCGAACATCGCGTTCACATCGGCGGCGCGCTTCTCGTCGGTATTGGCCAGATAACCGTGACGCCCCAAAACCGAGGCGCCGCGCTTGGGCTTAAGGCCCATCGCGGTCACCGCTTCCTCGACCAACGTCAGCTGGAACGTTTCATCGCTCGCGGTCGCGGGTTCGATCAGGCCGATGGTGTCGCCGGGGCGCAGACGCGGGGGTTTGCTGAATGGCCGGCCTCGCGAATTGGTGACCGTTTCCGCCCCCGCCCCGCCGGGCAGCGCCATCGCCGCCCCCAGCGCCGCCAGCGCGCTGCGCCGTGTCCAATCCATGCTCATCCGAACAACCAGCTCCCCAACATGCGCCCGAATGGAAAAGTGAAAAAGCCCGCGATCAGCAATGCACCCGTCACCATGCCCCGCACCGCGCTGCGGTGTTTTTCCACCCGGTGCGCGCGGGCGTTGAGCACGATGCGCGGCACCTGGATCAGCGTCCACACCGATAAAATATGAATAACGCTGAAGCTGCCCTGATTGATCGTCTGGATATTGAAAGTCGCCAGCGCCGTCAGCACCATCGCCCCCACCCACACCCAACCCAATTGGCGGTGCATCCGGTCGCCGCGCCGCCGCAGCAGCATCGCCGGGGTCAATGCCAGCGCGACGATGATCGTCAGCAAATGGCCCCATACCCATGGCGGCACCCGCGCCCAATCCGCCTGCCCACGAAAGATGGCAATCAACGTTGCCAGCAACAGCGCCCCGGCAACAACAGCCAGCAAGCGGTCAAAACCCGTCACCGCTGTGATCGGAACCCGCTGTTTGGGCGCTTGGTCGATGGTCGTTGTGGTCACGATTTGCTCCCCATCGTTCGCGCCTTAAAGCACGTTGTGCGCGATTGCGCCGTCCCAATCAAGCGTCGCGCCAGTGCCCCGGAGCCAGCCCCTCCAGCGTCCATTCCCCCACCCGCCAGCGCACGAGCCGCAGCGTCGGGAACCCCACCGCCGCGGTCATCCGCCGCACCTGGCGGTTGCGCCCTTCGCGGATGGTGAGCGACAGCCAGCTGTCGGGCACCGTTTGGCGCACCCGGATCGGCGGATCGCGTGGCCACAGGTCGGGCGGATCAATCGCTTCGGCGTCGGCGGGCAGCGTTGGTCCGTCGTTCAGGGTCACCCCCCGGCGCAGCGCGGCCAATGCGCCTTGGTCCACATGCCCTTCAACTTGCACCAGATAGGATTTAGCCATCTTGTGCTTCGGGTCCGCAATGCGCGCCTGGAGCCGCCCGTCATCGGTCAGCAACATCAGCCCTTCGCTATCACGGTCCAGCCTGCCCGCTGGATAGACGCCCGGCACGTCAATAAAATCGGATAGCGTGGCTCTGGGTCTGCCGGCCATGCTGCGGTCGGTGAACTGCGGCAACACGCCCCATGGTTTGTTGAACAGGATCAAGCGCGGCATGGGCGCCCGTCACAAACATTCGTCGTCCCGGATTTGACCCGGGACAACAAGCTGCTCGTTCGGCCTGTTATGCTGAAACAAGTTCAGCATGACGATGAATGGGCCCGATCAAAGCGCCGCCTTGAACAAGGCCAGCATCCGCCCCCACGCCTTTTCCGCCGCTGCCTCATTATAGGCGCGGCCGTCGGGCGGGCACCAGCCATGCTGTGCTCCGGCATATACCTCCACCTCGTTGAAACCGCTGCGGCCCGCAAGGGCGGCCTTCAGCCGGTCCTTTTCCGCCGGATCGCGCGCATCGTCATTTTCGGCGATGGCAAACAGATATTGGGCCTTGGTCTGGGCGATGGCGAGGTGCGGGCTGGTCGGCGTATCGTTCGACACGCGGCTGCCATGAAAGCTGCCGCATGCTTTGTATCGATCGGGCACTGCTGCCGCGCTGAAAATGGTGAAGGGGCCGCCCAGGCAATAGCCGGTCACGCCGATGCCGCGTTTGGTATCGACCGCCTTTTGCTTGTCGAACCACGCCGCCAGTGCCGTCGCATCGCGCGCCACCGCCTCGCGCGTCAGCTTGCCCGCATAGCCGAACAGGCGTTCGCGGATCGCCGGTTGGGTCCAGTCATCTTCGGGCTTCACCACCTCGCCTTGTGCGTCGCGGTAAAACGGGTTGAGCGCCAGCACGGCATAGCCATCCGCCGCCAGCCGGTCGGCCATCTGGCGAAAGGCGGGGCGCAGCCCACGAATATCGGGCCAGATCAGCACGGCGGGATGCTTGCCACTGGACGGGTGGGTGAAATAGGCATCGGCTGTGCCATCGGGCGTGACGATGGTCACCATATTCCCTTTGTCGCCCACCCCTTGGGCACATGCCGTTGCCGCAAAGGCCGCGCCGCCCACCGCCACCATCCCGGCAAAGCCACGCCGGGTCACTGGCAGGCCAGCCCGGTCCAGATCACCTTCGGTCAGTTCATCGCACATCGAATCGCTCCTTATGGCCGGCGGCGGAAACGCCCGGAAATCTGCGCAACTTCACTCAGACGTGCACGCATTTCCAACAGGCTGGTCACGTGCCGACAATGCAATCGCGCCGCACCCTAAACGCGCGAGCGATTGTAGGAAAGCCATTCACATTATTGGCACCTTTGACGAGTAACAAAGAGCCCTACTCAGGAGCCCATCACCATGCAATTTATCAAAGTCCCGTCACGCGGCGGCAATTATATGCTCGTAGCATCGAACGTTGCCTTTCTGCGTGAGGCGGAAAATGGCCAAACCACCATCGGCATGGTCGGCGGCGCATCGCTGCTGGTGACCGGCAGCGTCGAGGAGGTATCCGCGATCCTGGTGGCCGGGGTTCAGCCCAAAGCCTGACGCGCGCGTTGACCGCGCCGCGCCGTGATGCGAAACAGCGGCCATGTGGTCGCGGCGCACCCTGATTGCTACCGGAGCTAGCGGCCTTGCTGCCATGCCGCTGCTGGCCATCCAGGAAGGCTTGCTGGATCTGGGCTTGCCCGGCGGCAACGGTGAGCGGCTTTTATTGTCGAGCTTCGGCGACAAAAGCAACATGATCGTCCAGCGTATGCGCCCACCATTGCTCGAAACGCGTATGGAAGTGTTCGACGAAGGCACGATCACCCCCAACAACCGCTTCTTCGTGCGCTGGGCGGGCGGCGCGATGCCGACGACGATCGACCCCGCCACCTTCCGCCTAACCCTGCGCGGTGCGGTGCGCGCGCCAGTGCAACTGACCCTCGCCGAAGTCGCGGGCGCGGGCGAAGCGGTCGAGGTCACCGCGATCAACCAGTGCGCCGGGAACAGCCGGGGATTTTCGCAGCCACGCGTCACCGGCGCGCAATGGGGCCATGGCGCAATGGGCAACGCGGTCTGGCGCGGGGTGCGGCTCAAAGACCTGCTCGACCATGCACGAATCGGCGGCAATGCGAAGCGCGTACGCTTTGCCGGCCTCGACACGCCGCCGGTCGCAGGATCGCCGCAGACGATCAAATCGCTGCCCATCGACGTGGCGCGCCGCGACGATGTGATCGTGGCGTGGGGCATGAACGGCGAAATGTTGCCGCTGCTCAACGGCTATCCGCTGCGGCTGGTGGTGCCGGGCTGGTTCGCCACTTACTGGATCAAGATGTTGTCGGATATCGAGGTGCTCAATACCGACGAAGACGACAGCTATTTCATGGCCAAAAGCTACCGCATGCCCGCCGTGCCGGTGCGGCCGGGCGACAAGGATTTCCCGACTGTCCCCATCACCACCATGCTGCCACGGAGCTTCATCACCAGCCACGCCGATGGAGCAAAGGTGACGGCGGGCGCGCCAGTTGCGCTGCGCGGTATCGCGATGGGCGGCGATTGTGGCGTCGCGCGCGTTGATGTCGTCGCGAACGGGCGCAGCTATCCAGCAACACTGGGCCCCGATGAAGGCGAGTTTGGCTTCCGCCGCTGGTCGGTGACATTGCCCGCGACGACCGGCCCGATCGGCCCGCGCTGCACCAACGTCAAAGGCGTCACCCAGCCCATGGAAGCCAGCTGGAACCCCAGCGGCTACGCGCGCCACTGCGTCGAATATGTGCGGCTGGTGACGGCATGATGCGCATCCTTGCCCTCGGCCTGCTGACGCTGCCCCTCGCCGCCTGTCAGGACGCTGCGCCGAAGTTCGCCGAAATGTCGGTAACTCTGCCCGATGCCGAACCCGCCTTCCCCGCCGGCCCCGGCGTTGAGGCGGTGACCAACAATTGCGCCGCCTGCCATTCGCCCGACATGATATTGAACCAGCCCAAACAGACCCGCGAACATTGGGCCAAAAGCATCGACAAGATGCGCAAGGTGTTCAAAGCGAGCATCGCGGCGGAGGATGAGGCCGCGATACTGGATTATCTGGAGAGGGTTGGCGGGTAGGGCAGGAAACCCTGATTCTATCAAGCGCCGACTACTATATCTCGCACATCAGCGTGCGAAAGCGCAATCTCGTGCACTCCAATGGCCCGCAAAGTTTCCGCATGCTTTTTCTTGTCTTCGATATGGCTGGCACCACAAAAGCCGATAACGGTCATGCCAGCAGAAAGCGCCGCTTGTGCACCATTGGGGGAATCTTCTATCGCCGTACAATCGTCGGGCGGCACGCCAATGCCTTCAGCGGCGGCGAGGTAGATGTCTGGGCTCGGTTTGCCTCTGCTCCACCCGTCCGCGCTGAAAATATGCTCACCGAAATGATGATCGATTCCAAATCGCTTCAATGAAGTTCGGATAACTGCTTCACTGCTCGATGAGGCAATTGCTAGTTTCTTGCCATCCAAATAGGTCAGCAATTCGCCGATACCGGCTACCGGCGAAGCCCCCTCGCCCAGCAAAGCGTGTTCATAGGCGAGATACCGAGACCTAAAGTTTTCGGGCAATTTCTTTCCAAAGTTTCTTTCGATCCTGCGTTCGGTTTCTTGCCAGTTGGTTCCGTAATAATCACGAATACAATCCTCGATGTTCACTTGAAAGCCGACACTAGTAAGGCACTCGGCCAGCGCCCTATTTGCATGCACTTCGCTGTCAGCAATAACGCCATCGAAGTCGAAAATGAGGGCGCGGCCCATCACTCCACCGTAACCGACTTCGCCAAATTGCGCGGTTGGTCCACATCGGTCCCCTTCGCCACCGCCACATGATAGGCCAGCAACTGCACCGGCACCGCATAGACCAGCGGCGCGATCAAGGGATGCACCTTGGGCATTTCGATGGTCGCCAGGCACCCCTCGCCCGCTTCGGCAATCCCCTCGGCATCCGAAATCAGCACCACCTTGCCGCCGCGCGCGCGGACTTCCTGCATATTGCTGACGGTCTTTTCGAACAGCGGCCCTGATGGCGCGAGGACGATCACCGGCACCGCCTCGTCGATCAGCGCGATGGGGCCATGTTTCATCTCGCCGCTGGCATAGCCCTCGGCGTGGATATAGCTGATCTCTTTCAGCTTCAGCGCGCCTTCGAGCGCCAGCGGATAATCCGGTCCGCGCCCGAGATAGAGCACGTCGCGCGCAGGCGCGATCAGGTGCGCCATGCCCGCGATATCCGCGTCATGGGCCAGCGCAGCGTTGAGTGCGGCGGGCGCCTCGATCAGGTGGCGGACAATCTCGCGCTCTTCCTCCGCGCTGAGTTTGCCCTTCTTAAGCGCAAGGTGCGCAGCAAGCGCCGCCAGCACCGCGAGCTGGCAGGTAAACGCTTTGGTCGATGCCACGCCAATCTCCGGCCCCGCATGGGTCGGCAGCAGCAGGTCGGCCTCGCGCGCCATGCTGCTGGTCGGTACATTGACGACGACCGCAATGGTTTGCCCTTGTTCCTTGCAACGGCGCAGCGCGGCGAGCGTGTCGGCAGTTTCACCCGATTGGCTGATGAACAGCGCGAGGCCGCCTTCTTCCAGCACCGGATCGCGGTAACGGAACTCGGACGCGACATCGAGGTCCACAGGGACGCGGGCAAATTGTTCGAACCAATATTTGGCGACCATCCCGGCGTAGAAACTGGTCCCACACGCGACGATGGTGATACGCTTCACGCCAGCGAGGTCAAAGTCCAGCTGCGGCAGCGCGACCGTCTGTTCCAGCGGGCGGATGTAGCTCGACAGCGTTTGCGCGACGACGGTCGGCTGTTCGAAAATCTCTTTCTGCATGAAGTGGCGATACGGCCCCTTCTCGACCGCCGCTGCGCTGACGCCGCTCGTCGTAATCTCGCGCTCGACGGGGTGATTGTCCTTGTCGAAAATCTGCGCGCCATCGGCGGCTATGACGACCCAGTCACCCTCCTCAAGATAGGCGATCTTTTGCGTCAGCGGCGCCAGCGCCAGCGCATCCGACCCCAAATAGGTCTCGCCATCGCCATAGCCCACGACCAGCGGCGAGCCCAGCCGCGCGCCGATCAGGAAATCGGGGAACTGGCGAAACGCGATGGCGAGCGCGAACGCCCCGCGCAGGCGGGGCAGCACCGCGCGCACGGCCTCCGACGGCGAATGGCCCGCCTCGACCTGCTCGCTCACCAGATGCGCGACCACTTCGGTGTCCGTCTCGCTCTCGAACGTCCGCCCCCGCGCGGTCAGTTCGTCGCGCAGCTGTTTGAAATTCTCAATAATGCCATTGTGCACCAGCGCGACTTCGCCCGTCGCATGCGGATGCGCGTTGCTGGTCGTCGGTGCGCCGTGGGTGGCCCAGCGGGTGTGCGCGATGCCGATGGTCCCGGGGGCCGGGTTGGCGGCGAGTTCTTTGACCAGATTGGCGAGCTTGCCCTCGGCACGGCGGCGGATGAGCTGGCCGTCAAGCACGGTGCACACGCCCGCGCTGTCATAGCCGCGATACTCCATCCGTTTCAGGCCATCGACCAGGCGTTCGGCCACGGGGGATTTGCCAACGATACCGATAATGCCGCACATGGGGGACTGCTTTCGTTAAAGAATATAGGGAACGCGGATGCCGGGCATTGCGGCCGGGAAATCCTTGGTATTGCGGGTGATCAGTACGCGACCGCGAATTTGCGCCGTCGCCAATATGATTGCGTCGGGTGACTTCAAACGCGGACGTTCGCGGCGCAGCGCAGCCGCACGATGCGAAATTTCGTTGTCAATCTCGTCCAAGCCGAAACGGCCCAAAAATGCTTCGGCGTCGCGCACCATCACGTCACTGCCTTTGGACAGCACTTCGATCCACGCCATACGGCTGATCCAAGGCCGCTGACCCAACGCGACAGCGCGCTGGATTTCCGCTCGCGCCAGCGGAAATCCGGCCATCGCGTCGATCACGATATTGGCGTCAAAAGCGTATCCGCTCACTTGGGAGCCGGAGACTTGGGCGTGGGATATTTACCGGCAATCATGTCCAGATAGATTTGCCGCTGACGGTCATCCTCTTCGTCGAACATGTCGGGCGATTCCGCGCGAACCTCTTCATAGTCATCGTCCCAATAACGGGTCCACTCGGCACGCCGCTTGCGGTCATATTCGCGCGGGTCATAGTTTACGCCGTGGCGCGCCCACAGGCCAAAACCCTTGTCGATCCAACTGGTGTCATCGCTCAGATTTTCGGGTCGATAGGCCATCACCGCTTCGCGCAAAACCGACGCGCGGCTCTGGCCCTTTTCGCGCGCAATGCGGTCGAGCCGTTCAATTTCTTCATCGGGCAAGTCAGCGAGGATTCGAGCCATAATGATATACTGATATCATATCATGATATCATGTCAAGGCTCTACGCATTCGTCTCGGACAAGTCGCGTACCTACAGGCACTTTACCGTCTTTCCAACAGTTGTGATATTGCACGATTTCGATGCCGAGACCTACGACTAGGAAAATTAGAAGCGCCAAAGCAACTAGGAAGTCACGATAGCGCCGCACTCACTTCCCCGCCTTTTTCCGCCGCATCGCCTCGTGGAACCGGTCCGCCCAGCCCGGTTTCACCAGCTGCTCGGCGCGTACCATCCGCAATTCGCCGTCGCCCACGTCGCGCGATACGGCGCTGCCCGCCGCCACAATCGCGTCGCGGCCAATCTTCACCGGCGCGATCAGCGCGCTGTTCGACCCGATGAACGCCCCCTCGCCAATCACCGTCTGATATTTGAAATAGCCGTCGTAATTGCAGGTGATCGTGCCCGCGCCGATGTTCGCGCCCGCGCCGATGGTGGCGTCGCCGAGGTAGGTCAGGTGGTTGGCCTTCGCGCCCTTGCCCAAATGCGCCTTTTTCACTTCGACGAAATTGCCGATCTTCGCGCCCTCATCGAGCACCGTGCCGGGCCGCAGCCGCGCGAAGGGGCCGACCTCGCAGCCTTCACCGATCACCGCACCCTCGATATGGCTGTGCGCGCGGATGCGCACCTTGTCGGCGATTTTCACGCCGGGGCCGAAAAACACATTGGGCTCGATGGTCACATCGCGGCCAACTTCGGTGTCCCACGCGAACCACACGGTTTCGGGGGCGATCAGCGTCGCGCCACCCTCCATCACCTTGGCCCGGCGATAGAATTGCCACTCCTTTTCGGCCGCCGCCAGTTCCTCGCGGCTGTTGATGCCCTGGACGTCATATTCCTCGGTCAGCACGGCGGCGCAGGGGCGGCCATCGGCAATGGCGATATTGACGATGTCGGTGAGGTAATATTCGCGCTGGCGGTTGTCGTTGCCAACGCGCGCGAGCAGCGCGAACAGGTCGCGCGACCGCACCGCCATCAGGCCCGAATTGCAGATGGTGCAATCGCGCTCCGCGTCGGTCGCATCCTTAAATTCGACCATCTTTTCAATCCGCCCACCCGGCGCGGTGATGACGCGGCCATAATGATGCGGGTCGATGGCGTCGAATGCGAGCACGACGACCGCAGGCGCATCGTCGGCGTGCAGCCGGTCGATCATGTGACGCAGCGTCGCCGTCGGAACGAACGGCACATCGCCATAAAGGATCAGCACATCGCCGTCGAAATCGGCAAGCGCGCTTTCGGCCTGCTGCACCGCATGGCCGGTGCCCAATTGCGGCTCCTGCAGCGCCAGATCGGCGCTGCCCGCCAGCGCGGCCTCCAGCTGCGCCTTGTCGCTGCCGACCACCACCACTTTCTTTGCGGGGGCCAGCTCGTCGACGCTGTCCATCAGGTGCATCAGCATCGGCCGCCCCGCGATGGGATGCAGCACCTTGTGCAGGTCCGATTTCATGCGGGTGCCCTTACCCGCAGCAAGGATGATGGCGGCGATGGCGTTGCTCATGGACGCAGTCATTAAGCCGCTTTTATGACAGTTGCTACCCCGCGCCGACGCCGCGACGTCACATCACAGCGCAACCATGGGCAAGCAAAGAATATGTAGCTGGCATAGTGTCGATTGCCCACTAAGTTGACCCCAAGCCTTCCAGAGGAGCCTCCCCATGATCGAACTTTACACCGCCGCGACCCCCAATGGCCACAAGGTGACCGTCACGCTCGAAGAAATGGGCCTTGAATACACTGTCCACGCACTCGATTTTCAGAAGCAGGAGCAAAAGGCGCCCGCGTTTCTGAAAATCAACCCCAATGGCCGTATCCCCGCGATTGTCGACGATGGCTTCGCCGTTTTCGAATCGGGCGCGATCATGATCTATCTCGCCGAAAAAACCGGCATGCTGATGCCGACCGATGTGCAGGGGCGCAGCCGCGTCATCCAGTGGCTGATGTTCCAGATGGGCGGCATCGGCCCGATGATGGGCCAAGCCAATGTCTTCTTCCGCTATTTCCCCGAAAAAATCCAACCGGCCATCGACCGGTACCAAGGCGAGAGCGCGCGGCTGTTTGGCGTGCTCGACGGACAGCTTAAGGACAATGAATGGCTCGCGGGTGACTACAGCATCGCCGACATCGCCAACTGGTGCTGGGTACGCATCCACGAATGGAGCGGCGTCGATATTACCCCCTTCCCGCATCTGCAACGCTGGCTGAATGCCATTGCCGAGCGCCCGGCGGCACAACGCGGCATCAACATCCCGCCACGCGCGTTGCCGCAGACTGATGAGGAAAAGGCAAAGGTCGCCGCAGAGGTGCAGAAGATGCTGGTGACGAAGGAGGGGTAGTCACTTGGAACTCAAACCGTAGCCCTGAGCTTGTCGAAGGGCGTGCAGCAGGAACGAGCCGACTTTGCGGTGTTATCCTGCTGCACGTGCTTCGACAAGCTCAGCACTACGGTTGGTTTGCACCCCGACGCCACTTCACCCACAAATGCCGCGCCAGCATCAGCGGTGGCATGCGCAGCCAGTGCGCGCGAAGGTAGAATAGCAGCCGCGTGAAGGACCGCGTCGGTCGCCCCCAATTATCGCGCGCGGTGAGGGCGCGGAGGAAAAGGCGGTCAGCCGCCGACATCCGGCTTTGCCGCGCGCCATATAAACGGTCTGCCAGACGTATAGCCCGCGCCACAACAGCATCCAGTCCGTGATGCCGCGACCGTTCCTCCAGTGCTGCTACATCGGTCCGTTTAAGCAGCACATGGCAATCCCACAAGTTGCGAAGACCGCCCGACAAATCCCCATCAGCTATGACGTGAGCGGCGCAGTGGATCAGCATGTCGGCGGGGGCGAGGATCAGCAATTCTCCCCTCCCGCCTGCGGGAGGGGCCGGGGGTGGGCCTGTCGTTTCTGCACCCTCGCTACGCTCTGGCCCACCCCTAACCCCTCCCGCAAGCGGGAGGGGAAGTGCACGTTCCATCATAGCCCCAGCATCCGGCGTCGCCCGGTGCGTCAGCGGCAAGATCGTGTGGTGCACATCGATCATGCGGTCGCGGTCCCGATGGATCAGCGGCGGCAGCTCGTGCATATGCTGGCGGTAATAGGCATCGTCATAGGGGTCGGACTTCACCCACTCCCACCCCGCCGCGAGCAGTGCGGCTTCGGCGCGGTCCAGGTCTTCACGAGCGACCATGATGTCGAGGTCGCCAATCTGCCGCCCTGATGCATTGGACAATCCAGCCGCCGCATAGGCCGTGCCCTTCAAGAGCACAAAGCGAACCCCCGCTGGCTCGAGCGCGCGGCGCGCCATTTCGGCTTCCCACAGCGCGGCATTTTGCTGCACCTTTGCTGCAGCGCGCAGGTCGGCAAACAGCGCAGCAATTTCATCCGGTAGCGCAGCATCGGCGAGCCATTCGGCCAGTGTCGCCGCCAGCGCCTCGGCGCGCGCGACGCTGATGACGGCCTCCCAGTCGCGATCGCTCAGCGTTGCCGGATCGCGCCGCCCGGCGAGCAAATCGATCAGCGCCCATATCGCGCTCATGCCGTGGCCTCGGCCCATAACTGCTCGACCAATGCCAATCCGCTGGCACTGTCGGGATAGCTCACCGCCAGCGCTGGCACCGTCTGCACCAGCCGCGTGAGCGCAAGGAACCCCGCCTCACCCAGCATCGCATAGTTGGTCGACGCCTCGGTCAGCCGGACGAACAATTCGGACGGCGCCATGCGCGCCACCGACATTTCCCCACCAAAGCGCGGAAACAATATCAGCGCAGGGGTCGCGGGTTCATGCATCGCCGCCAAGGCATCAGCGCGCGGCACCATGTGGCGGATATCGCCCTTCGGCGTGCCGCGCAGCAGCGGCCCAAAGCGGTCGGCAGGAACGCGTGTTTCCATTTCGGCAATCGCCGCATTCTTCAAACTCACCGGGCGCGGAAAGGCCAGCGCGTTGCCGCTCGCCGGATCGAGCAAAGTGAACTCGTCCCCCATCAACCGCCAATCACCGCTTTCGCCGAGCAGCGCCGCCAGCGTGGATTTGCCCGATCCTGAAGCCCCCGACATGATCAGCGCGCGGCCATCGCGCTCCACCGCGCTGGCATGCAGCAACAGGTGCCGCCGCCACCCCAGCGCCATTTGCAAATTCATCGCCATTTCAGCGGCGAGCAACCCCATCGACAGCGGCAGCGGTAGCGCATCGGGGATGCTGAAATCGCCCCCGATTTGCACCGCCGGGCGGATGAAACGCCGCCACGGCCGCCCAGCGTACAGGCGCACAGTGGCGTTGGCGGGGCCGCTTGGCGGCGGATAGGCCGAGTATAGCTGCGCCAGCTGCTCCACCGGCCGCGCCCAGTCGCTGCCGACGCGAAAATGCGCTGGGCCGATGCTGAGGTGGATGCTGTGCCTCACCGCGCCTCGACCAACCCCAATGCAGCAAGTTCGGTAAGATGCGCGGCGATCATTTCGCTGGCGTTGCCATCGCTCGCCAGATCGAATTTGCTGGCCAGATGCTCAATGAACTTGCCCAGTGACCAATCACCCTCGCCCAATGCCGCGAGCATTTCGGGCAAGGGCGATGCCAGCAAATGCGTCTGGCACGACCGCCGGTCATACACCGCGGTCAGGGCATCCAGTTCCACCCGCACCAGATAGTCCGCGCCTGCCGCGCGATAGTGCATCTCAGCGGGCATCGGCGGCTGCGATCAGCCGCGCCAACATGGCATCGAGCGCCGCGCGCTCGTCGGCGCTGAGCGCCTTGAGCAATTTCTGCTCCATCGCCAGCGCGGCGGGCACAATCTCATCATAGAGCGCGCGCCCCGCAGCCGACAGCATCAGATGATGCGAGCGCCCGTCGCTGCCATGCGCCTGCCGCGCCACCAGTGCCCGCTCGGCCAGCGCTTTAGCGGCGCGGTTGACCGTCACCTTGTCCATCAGCGTTGCCGCGACCAGCTCGCGCTGCGTCAATGGTTTGCCCTCGCCCAGCACCGCCATCAGCCGCCATTCGGGAATCTTCAGGCCAAAACGGCTCTGATATTCGCGCGCAATGCGCGCGCTGACGGCATTGGAGGCGATGGACAGACGATAGGGCAGGAAAGCTTGGAGGTTGAGCATGGTGGGGGTGGTAACGTCATGCGCGAGAAAGCGGAACGAAAAATCAGTCCCGCAACGCCCCATCCATCGTCGTCCCGGACTTGATCCGGGACAACAAACGGAACGTGGCATGGTATCCCGGATCAAGTCCGGGATGACGATACACAGGCACGAAGCTTAAAACGCGGCCGACACGCCTACCCACACACTGCGTGGGGCTGCCCGCTCGATCGCGCCGCCCGCACCGAAGGCGGCAGGCACCAAGGCATCGAACAGATTTTCGGCGCGCAACATCAGCTTGATATCCTCGGCAATCGCATAGGACGCCGCCGCATCCACCGTCGTCGCTGCCCCCAGCCGCTGCGTGCCCAGATCATCCTCATTCTGTGCGCCGGTATGGCGCAGGCGCAGGTCTAGCTTCACTGATCCTAAATCAACCACTGCGCTGAAACTGGCAGCGTGCCGCGCGACCTGCGCCGGGCGGCGGCCATCCAGCGCTGCCGCCGCGCCGTCCGCGCGCACCGTTGCATCGGTGAAGGCATAGGTGGCGCGCAGATCGACCGGGCCGATATTGGCCGCCGCCTGCACCTCGACCCCCTTGGCGATGATCGCGTCCAAGTTTTGCCGCTGCGCATAATTGCCGCCCGCCGCAACAAAGCCGACGCCGGGGAAATTGCCCGGCCCCCGCCCCAGCGTCACATTGGCGATCGCGTTCTCGAGCCGGTTCCAATAGGCGGTCACCGACGCCGAGAAGCCATAGCTGTCGGACCAGTCAATTCCTGCTTCACCGCCCCACAGCCGTTCGGGGCGCAGCAATTCATTTGCCGCGGTCGCATCGGCGCCCACGCGGAAGGGCCGATACAGCTCGTTCAGCGTCGGCAGCCGCCAGCCGGTATAGCCCGCCGCGCGCAGCTTCACTTCGCCGCGCTCATAAGCCACCCCGGCGCGGCCTGTCCCCGCCCAACCTGAACGCGCAGCAAAGCGGTCATCGCTGCGGATGCTGCCGCCGATGTTGCGTTCGATGCGAAAGCCCGGCGCAATTCGCCAATGATCGATGCGGCCTGACAGGGTAAAGCGCACATCGCCCGCAAGGGCATAGCCATCGGCAAAGGCCCCAACCGTCGTGCTCTCGCCGCCCGCGACGCGGAAGCGGCCGGGCGCGGTGCCGGTGAAAAAGAACTGCTCCTGCGTCTCGCCCTCGACGCGCCGCCAGTCGATGCCGAAGCGCAGCGGATTGCTCCAGCCAAAAGACGGGCGCACCTCAAGCCGCGCGCCAAGACCAAGCGCTGGCACGCGCTGGATCAGCGCAGGCGCGGCGCTGTTCCGATCGGCGGCGACGCTGGCAAAGCCGGTGTCAAATTCGCGCAGCTGCGCATAGCCGAGCAGACTGACTTGCCACCCGTCATCGGGCGTCGGATCGAGGATGTAGCGGATGCTGGCGTCCAGACCATCGACGGCGCTACGGCTAAAGTCAGTGCCCCGCTCGCGTCGGTCGCGCCAGCCGCGCACCGCGACCTCGATGCGGCGATTTTCGCCCGCATCAAAGCGAGCCCGTAGGCCAAGTCCGGCCTGATCATAAGGCGCGGCACGATCAACGCTACCGCGATCCGCGGCGCGGATCGGAATGAAGCCATCCCCGCGCGACCAGCGGCCGTCGACAGCGACGGTGCCATCTTCAAGGTAACCGCCGAGTCCGCCGACCAGATCACTACTACCGCGCGACCCGCCCGACAGCGCGGCATTGCCGCCGTCGGCCATGTCCGAGGACAGGCTGATCGTCCCGCCCAATGCGCCCGGCCCGTCGGCCCCGCTGCCCCCGCCGCGCGTGATGCGCGCGCCTGTCAATGGCACGCTGTCGAACGCGCTCCACGCCACCCAGCCGCCGAACGGGTCGGCCTGCGGCACCCCGTCGAGCAGCACCAGCGCGCGGCTCGACGCGTTGCCGCCCAGCCCGCGCAGCGTCACGCCCTGACTCGTCGGATGCGCGCTGCGGCCGTCGCTGCGCCGGAATTGCGCGAGCCCCGCCTCATCGCGCAGCCGGTTCTCAACGCGCTCGCCCAACCCCTGAGCAATATCGGTAATGGTCGTCACTGATTGCACGCGGTCGGACGGTGAAGGCGTTAGATTGCCCCCGGCCGTTACAACAATCGTGTCGATGCGCGGATGATAGAGGATGATAGGCTGCTCATCCTCCTCAGCCGGAACAGAGAGCACGCTGTCCTGCGCGGCGGCGCTGGCTGGCAGTGCCAGCAGCGACAAAGCCATGGTCCAACGCATCACTCGCCCTTCACGGCATCCGGGTGCGCGCTGCTGAAAGCGTCAAGCGCCATGCAATTGCTTGCGATTTCGACCAGCCGGGGAAACGCGTCGAGCGCGACCTCGTAACGCTGCGCATTATAGACCTGCGGGACCAGAAACACATCGGCAATCCCCGGCGCGTCGCCACCCATAAACGGTCCCTCGCCCGCCATCGCCTCGAGCGCCTCAAACCCTTCGGTGATCCAGCGCGCGATCCAGCGGTCCTTGACCGTCTCGTTGAGCCCCAGATCGCGGGTAAGATATTTCAAGATGCGCAGATTGTTGAGCGGATGGATGTCGCACGCCACCACCAGCGCCTGCGCCAGCGCCCCGGCGCGCGGCTGCGCTTCTTCGGGGATCAGGCGCGGCTCGGGATAGGCGCGGTCGAGCCAGTCGATAATGGCCATGCTCTGGATGATCGGCTCGCCATCGGCGACCAGCATCGGCACGAACCCCTGCGCATTCTGATCCAGAAATGCATCGCTGCGCTGATCCCCGGCAAGCAGGCTAACCTCGACGCGCTCATAGGCGAGCCCCTTGAGATGCAGCGCAATCCGGACGCGAAAGCTGGCCGAAGAACGGAAATAATCGTGGAGGACGAGGTTGGGCATGGGCAGGCGATCCGAACGCGAAAAACAACAATGACGTGCTGGGCTTGTCGAAGCACGTCTCGCCATTGCGCGCAACGCCCTTCGACAGGCTCAGGGCTTACGGTCGTTCTTCATCCGCCATCTTTCGGCATCGCCGCAATCCATTGCCGCAGCAATGCTGCGCCTTCGCGGTGCACGGTGCCGCGCCCGACCTCGGGCATGGCAATTCCGGGCTCGATGCTCTCCAACCGATAAATCAGGATCGACGCATCGGGATCGCCCGGCGCAATTGCGAACTCGCGCCCGCCACTCCCCCGCCCCGCCGCGACGGGGCGCTTGCCGATGCCCAGCGCCTTGGCGTCGGTGACATCGCGGCCCAGAAACAGCCCGCTGTTCGACGCGCTCCCCGCCGGATTGTGGCAGTGCGCGCAATTGACGTCGAGATAGGCGCGCGCGCGGCTGTCGAGCGAACCACTCTTGGGATCGTTCCAGCGCACCGGCGCAGGCTTTAGTGCCGCAGCGTTGGCAAACAGGCGCTTGCGGCTGTCCGCACTCACCCCCGCGCCCAATTCCATATTCCACGCTTTGGGACCAATCGGCACGATCGCGCCGTTCAGGCTGTGGCATTCCTTGCACTGGTTTTTGTTGGGCACGGCATAGCTGATGGTCTGCGCCGTCCCATCTGCGGCCCTGAATGTCACCGGCACGCGCGTGCCAGCGACCTTCAACGTCGCATCCTTGCCATCGGCATCCCAGACATAAGGCAAGGCCACCCAGCCACCCGCGCGGTGGATCAGCAGCCGCGTTTCGACTGGACGGCCATCGTTCACGCCGGCCCAGCCAAAGCTCTTGGCCAGTACCGTCCCGACCGGAAACTCGATACGCCCATCGGCAGACACCGTTGCCCGCTGTCCCGCTGGCAGCGAGATGAAGCGCGCCTTGTCGGCATAATCGCTGAACAACGGCGTGTGCAGGTCGTAGGGGGTCGCGTTGAGTGGCAGTTTCGGGTTGTTCGCCAGAAACAGCCCAAAGGCGGACAGCTTCGCGGGCATCGCATCGCTGTCGATCACCGCCTGGTTGACGCCGGGCAGCGGCACCGCACTGGCACCGCCCGCTCCGGCCAGCACGGCGGCAACCAAAGCGGCACTGCGCCTCACCGGACCTTTGCCTCCATGCTTTCGGGCAGTACGACCGCTTTGATCGGTGGCAGCGACGCGGTGGCGTCCTCGACCGGCGTGATCGGCGCGGGCTTGGCCGCAGCGACCCCTGCCTTGGGGTCAGCCAACCCCAGCGTCAGCGCGCCCGCCCTATCGCCGAAGATGATATTGCTGCCGCTGCCGTCCCACAGAACGGGCGGCAATTTCCCGCCGAGCGCCGCTGCCAGCTCCGGCCCGCCGTCCATCTTGGGGTCAAAACCCGCGCGGCCGTGCTGGTTGCCGTAGACCGCGACATTGCGCGGAAGCGGATCATATTTCGCATCCTCATACGGATAGCGATAGCCGATCACCATCACGTTGGACGTGCCATGTTCGTCGATAACATTGTCGAACACATGAACATCGCGGTTGGCCATCACCAGCACGCCGGTGCCCGTTGGCACACTGGCGACGATATTGCCCTTGGGCGCAAAGTTCGGCGTCATGTTATCCTGGATAATGTTTTCATAAACCCGCACGCTGTGCCCGCCCATTTGCGGCAGGTTGGGCAGGTCGAACACCAGCACCCCGCCGGTGTTTTTGGTCGCGATATTACCCGTCACATCGGCGTTGAAGCTGTTCTCAATCTCGATGCCCGCGACATTTTCCATCGCGATCGAATCGCGCACGATGATGTTCTGCGATTGCCCCACATAGATGCCGGCATCCGACGCCCCGCGCACGAACACGCTGTCGACCAGCACATCGCGCGCCTCGACCGGGTAGATGCCGTATGCACCGTTCGTCTCCTTCGGCCCTGCCAGCCATTCGACGCGCAGCCGGTGATAGACGATGCGGTCAGCGCCCTTCGACTTGATGCCGTCGCCCTTGCTGTTCACCACAGCGAAATCGACAAGCAAAACATCGTCGCTCGTCACGAGCAACCCTTCGCCGGCGCCCATCTGTCCCGTGAAATCCAGCACGCTACCATCGCTGCCGGCGCCCGCACCGCGCAGCGTAACGCCGTCGACCGCGAGTGAGAGGCCATCGGTCAGCTTGAAAATGCCCTTGCCCAGCTCCACCGTGTCGCCGGGTTCGGCCAAAATCAGAGCTTCCTGCAGCCGCTCCTGTGCGCTGTCCCCCGCCGCGACCGGAATGACTTTGGCGTGCAGCGTAACCGGCAGCAGCGCCGCCGCAAACATCAGGCCGGCTGCAAATTTATCGCACTGGAATCGCATACCCCTCTCCCCTTTGCCGCGAATGTGCGGCAAATCGGCGGGGATGCCAAGCGCTCAGGAGGAAGTGCGCGGCTGCATCGCGGCATTTTGCAGCTCGGGGTGTGGACGAGGGCGCGGTGAACAAAGCCCCCCCCTTCAGGGGAGGGGAGAATATCAAGGCGCATCCCCCAAAATCCAATCGACCCCAGCCTCGGCGTGAATACGCGTCGTGTCGTAAATCGGCAGCACATTGGCATCGCGGTCGACGATCATCGTCAGCTCGGTGCAGGCCAGCACAATCGCGTCGATTTCCTGCTTGGCGATATCGGTGATGAAACCGCGCATTGCGCGGCGTGACGCCTCGGTGACTTTGCCCTGCATCAGCTCGTCATAGATGATATTGTCGATTGCCTCGACGCGGCTTTCATCGAACGGGGACAGCGTGACCCCCTGGCTCACCATGCGCTGGCGATACCAGCGTTCGGCCATAACATTGCGTGTGCCAATGATCGCCACCGCCTTGATCCCGTCAGCGCGCAATTTTTCGCCGGTTTCATCAATAATGTGGATCAACGGCACGGAAATCGCCGCCTGAATGGTTTCGGCGACGCGGTACATGCTGTTGGCGCTAATCAGGATGGCGGTCGCCCCCGCCGCTTCCAGCCGCTGCGCAGATGCGCTCAACTGGGCGGCAGCGTGCGCCCATTGTTCCTCGGTCGACAGCCGCGACAGGTCGCAATTGTTCAGGCTTTCGATAAGCAGCGGCGCCGAACAGGTTGCGCTCACGCGCCGTTGCAGGCCGCGGTTGATCAGCCGGTAATATTCCTCGGTCGCGGCCCAACTCATGCCGCCGATTAGGCCCAATTTGCGCATATATCCTAACTCGCACCCAAAACCCGCCCGCCCAGAGCTTGTCTAAGGGCTGTCCTTCACTTCGGCGGCGTCAGAAGGAAGGACAGTCCTTCGCCAAGCTCAGGACATACGGGGAAGGAAAAATTCAGTGGGCAGAATCAATGCCCGCCGCCGTTCATCGATTTCACAATGTCCTCGCACATTTTCTTGGCATCGGCGAGCAGCATCATCGTCTGATCCATGTAAAACACATCATTGTCGACCCCGGCATAGCCGACGCCGCCCATGCTGCGCTTGATGAAGAACACCGTCTTGGCCTTGTCCACATCGAACACTGGCATGCCGTAAATCGGCGATGATTTGTCGGTCTTGGCTGCGGGATTCACCACATCGTTCGCACCAATGATGAAGGCGACGTCGGCCTGCGCAAATTCGCTGTTGATATCCTCCAGCTCGAACACCTCGTCATAGGGGACGTTCGCTTCGGCCAGCAGCACGTTCATATGCCCGGGCATGCGCCCGGCAACGGGGTGGATGGCATATTTGACGCTAACGCCGCCCTTCTTGAGCGTGTCGGCCATTTCGCGCAACGCGTGCTGCGCCTGCGCCACCGCCATCCCGTAACCAGGGACAATGATGACGCTTTCGGCCTGCTGCATCATATAGGCCGCATCCTCGGCGCTGCCGCGCTTCCACGGCCGGTCGATCTTGGCCGCATCGCCCGATGACGCCACCGCGCCAAAGCCGCCGGCGATCACGCTGATGAAACTGCGGTTCATCGCCTTGCACATGATATAGGACAGGATTGCCCCCGACGAGCCGACCAGCGCGCCCGTTATGATCATGGCGCTGTTCGACAGGGTGAAGCCCATCGCCGCCGCTGCCCAGCCAGAATAGCTGTTGAGCATCGACACCACGACCGGCATGTCCGCGCCGCCAATGGGTATGATCAGCAGAAAGCCGATCACGAAGCTGAGCGCCACCACGGTCCAGAAGATCCACGGGGACTGGTCGATTGTAAAATAGCCCGTCAGGCCGATGATCGCCGCGAGCGTGCCCAGATTGATGACATGGCGCAGCGGCAGGATGATCGGTGCGCCCGACATCTTGCCCGCGAGTTTCAAGAAAGCGATGACCGAGCCGCTGAAGGTAATCGCACCAATGGCCGCCCCCAGCCCCATTTCAACGCGGCTGACGGGATTGATCACGCCGTCGACGCCCGCAATACCAAACGCCTGCGGATTTAGGAACGCTGCGGCTGCCACCGCGACCGCCGCCAGACCGACCAGGCTGTGAAACGCGGCGACGAGCTGCGGCATGTCGGTCATCGCAATGCGCCGAGCGATGACAAAGCCAATGATGCCGCCAATAGCAATCGCGCCGATAATCTCTGGCAGGCTTGCCACATCGTGCGTCACCAGCGTGGTGACGACAGCAATCAGCATACCGACCATGCCATAACGGTTGCCCGCGCGCGACGATGCGGGCGAGCTGAGGCCGCGCAGCGCGAGGATGAACAACACACCAGCAACCAGATAGGCGAGGGAGACCCAAGCGGGCACCTCCTGCGCCGATCCGCCGGAGGCAAAAGCGGGCGACGCCCAAAAGACGGACGTCATTGCGAGGAGCGTAGCGACGCGGCAATCTAGAGCGGCCTTAAGCGACTCTGGATTGCTTCGCTGCGCTCGCAATGACGGGCTAGTAAGCATGGCCCCCATCACTTGTCCTTCTTCTTGTACATGGCGAGCATTCGCTCGGTCACGGCAAAGCCGCCGAAGATATTGACGCTGGCCATCACCACCGCCGCCAGCCCGAGCCATTTGGCGCTCGCCGACCCTGCCGCCGCCGCCGCAATCAGGGCGCCGACAATAATCACCGACGAAATCGCATTGGTCACCGCCATTAATGGCGTGTGCAACGCGGGCGTGACGCTCCAGACGACATAATAGCCCACAAAACAGGCCAATACGAAGATGGAGAGGATTGAAATAAAGTCCATCAGGACCCGCCTTTCGCTAAGATATGGGGCTTGGCAATTTCTTCGATCCGCCTGATGGCAACCGCAATCGCGCTTAGGTCGCGGGTGATTGCCTCATCGATTTCGGCGGCACTCATTTCTTTGATGGCGCAGTTCAAAGTTCGCGGGTCAGGCCGCGCCCGGGCTTGATCAAATGGTTCGCCCAGCGGCGTGCCCTTCACGGCCTGTTCCAATTCGGCCATTTTTCCTCGCACGGGCGCATATCGGGCCGTCTGCTCTGCAGACAGAGGTCCCGGGCAACCCGGTTCGATACTGTCATAGATACGATCAACATTATATTGAAATTCGCTGATAAGTTCTGGCGGCAGCGGTGGTGACGCCTGCCCAAACGCACATGCGGCGAGCGCAAAATGCGCAATGATGATGAAGATGCCGGTCTTGCGCCTCACGCGAAAGCTTCCCCAGTGCTGGCTGTCCACCCCGTTGCTGACCGCAAAAGGAGGCAGATGAAATAGCGTTCGGAACCAACAAACACTGTCTTCCCCCCCTTAGTAATAGCGCGTTGTCACGACCACGCCGAAAACCTGTTCGGGCATGGCTTCATCAATTTTGACCTGGATCGTTTCGGCATCGCGCGCCAGAACGGCAAAACGCGCGCCCAATATCGTCATGCTAATTGGAAAGGCACCGTCCTTCGGTACCTCGTCATAGGTCAGGCTGCCGACATTGTCTTCGGTGCCATAGCGGATGCTGAAGGTCGGCACCGATCCCTTGCCGATAATCGCTGCGCGCCCTTCATAGCGCACGCCCACAAAATATTGCTGGCGATCGGTCGCCGGATCGACCGCAAAATAAGCCCCGCCCGACACCGCACCGGGCTTTTTCGGCCGCTTGCGCATGAAATTCGGCAGGCCCGCGATGGCATTGCCCGCGTTGAACGACCCGTCGAGCCGACCGTCTTTGTCGCTGTCGATCAGGCAGCGTTGCAAATTGCCCGACCCGAACAGCAAGCTGCGCGCGGCATTCTGCTTGGGCACGCTGTTCACGCAGAACACCGGTGCGCCGCTGGTCAAGAGCCCGAACAGCTGATCGCCCGCCTTCGCCAGCACTTTCCCTGATTTGGCATCCTTGGCATCTTCACGCAGCTCAACCAGCGATGGCGGCAACAGCCGGTGCTTCACCACATAATCGCCGTCGCGCACCGCGCGCTCGCCCGTCTGCGCGCTGTCCGGCTGCACGATCCAGGCCGTTTCGATATAGTCGGGGTTCGCCGGCGGCGTCAGCAGCGCGCTGCTCAGCAGGAACATTCCCGCGAGGCTCATCCGAGCAGCCGCTCGTTCACCACTTTGCCGCCCTGCGTCAGGCGGATGGCGGTGCCGATCTCCTCGTCGAGCACGGGCTTGCCCGCCTCCTTGTCCCAGAACGCCGACAGGAAATTGAACAGGTTGCGTGCGAACAGCGCCGAGGCATCGGCAGGCAGGCTGGCCGGGATGTTTTTTGCCCCAATGACCGACACGCCATGGATCACGCGCGTTTCGCCCGCGACGCAGCCTTCGACATTGCCACCGCTTTCGGCCGCCATATCGACAATCACGGACCCAGCGCGCATCGATGCCAGCTGCGCATCCGAAATCAGCCGCGGCGCGGGGCGGCCCGGGATCAGCGCGGTGGTGATGACAATGTCCTGCTTGGCGATATGGCTCGACACCAACTCTGCCTGTGCTGCCTTATATTCATCGGACATTTCGGTGGCATAGCCGCCCGCGCCCTCGCCCTCGATGCCCGCGACGCTTTCCACGAAAATGGGTTTGGCCCCCAGCGACTGGATCTGTTCCTTGGTCGCGCTGCGCACGTCAGTGGCGCTTACTTGCGCGCCCAGCCGCCGCGCCGTCGCGATCGCCTGCAAGCCCGCAACGCCAACGCCCATGACGAACGCCTTGGCCGCATTGACCGTGCCTGCCGCCGTCATCATCATTGGAAAACCGCGGCCATAGGCATTGGCGGCCATCAGCACCGCTTTGTAGCCCGCAAGGTTGGCCTGTGACGACAATATATCCATCGATTGCGCGCGGGTGATGCGCGGCATGAATTCCATCGCCAGCGCCTCCAGCCCCAGCGCCGCGTACGCATCGACGCGCGCGCGCTCGCCAAAGGGATTTAGCCCGGCGGCCAGCCACGCACCGCTTGCAAAGCCGCTCAGCGATTTGGGGTCGGGCCCCTGCACGCCCAAAATGATATCAGCGCCTTTCAGCGTTGCGGCACGGTCGCCCACACTTGCCCCGGCCGCAGCATAGTCGGCGTCGGCCACTGATGCGGCCACCCCTGCCCCGGCCTCAACCGCGACTTCGGCGCCCAAACCGATGAATTTCTTGACAGTTTCAGGCGTAGCGGCAACACGGGTTTCGCCGTCTGCTGCTTCCTTGAGAACGGCGATCCGGGTCATCTGCAAGTCCGGTCAGGAAATCAGGATGACGACGAGCACCGTGATGGCGGCCGTGATGATAATGCCCGTTTTGGTCCAGGACAAAAACCCATGATAGGTTTGTTCGGCAGATTTCATGTCATGGTCGGCCATTGCCATAGTCCCCTGTCGCTACACGCGCGCACGCTGTGTTGTGCGCTTGATTTTTATCGCCCGGAATCGGGCGGTCGCACAGGTCCTAACGTTAGTGTCGCGCTTGCTCAACCCCGCAGTGTGCGGCGTCAGTGCGCATCGTCACAGCAGGGACGCTTAATCCCGTCTTTACGCATTTCCGATACCCATAATGGAACAGTAGCGATGGAAACGTCGCCGTCATGATGGAAACGCAACGGAACGACATGGCCAGTAACCGCGATATCCGCACCGCCATGCTGGTGGACAGTGAACCGGCGCAGCAGCGCTTTATCAGCGCGCTTGCCTCGCGCGGCGGCTGGCGCACGATCATCGCGCCCGATACGGATACGGCGCTGGCGAAGCTCGGCACGCAGGAAGGGCTGGCGCTCGACGCAGTGATTATCGACGAAGGTGCGCCCGGCCATCCGGTTGAGCAATTCGTCACCGAATTGCGCCGCTGGCGTCCCGGCCTTCCTGTCATCGCCATCACCATGCGCACCAGCGTTGCCACCGCCGTTGCTGCAATGCGCGCGGGCGCGAGCGACTTTGTGCAAAAGCCGATTGCGCCCGACCGGCTGCTGTCCTCGCTCGAAAGGCTGGTAGGTAACACCAGCGGCGAATTGCGTCCGCTAACCGAAAAGCTGCGCGTCCCCCTGGGTTTTGACGAAATCGTCGGCTCCTGCCCCAATTTCCGTAGCGCGCTGGCCATTGCGGCCAAGGCGGCGCGTGCGCGCGTGCCCGTGCTAATCAACGGCAAGGCCGGCGTCGGCAAGGAAGTGTTCGCGCGCGCCATCCACGGCGCCAGTCCACGCGCCAAAGGGCCGCTGGTGCTGGTCGACTGCTCGGTTGTCTCACCGGGGTTAATTGCATCGGGGCTGTTCGGGCATGAGCGCGGAGCGTTTCCGGGCGCGTTCGACCGCCAGATCGGGCGGCTGATGCAGGCCGACGGCGGCACCATCATCATCGATCAGGTCGAATGCATGCCCGCCGAAACGCAGCAGCGGCTGGTTGAATTCATCCAGTCGGGCGAAGTCCAGATGATTGGCGGTACGATCAAACACAAGGTCGATGTTCGCATTATCGCCACCGCCTCATCGCCGCTCGACCGGCTGATTGCTGACGGCTATTTTCGCGAGGACCTCTATTACGCTATCAGTACCGCGCAATTGACGCTGCCCAGCCTGACCGACCGGCGTAGCGACATAGCGCCGCTGACCCGCCACCTGCTGACCCGGCTGGGCCAGCTTCCGGGTCTGCGTCCGCTCGGCATTACCGACGACGCGCTGCGCCTGCTCGCCGCCTATGCCTGGCCAGGCAACGTCCGCCAATTGCAGGACGTGCTGTTCCGCGCCGCCATCGAGTGCCAGGGCGATGTGCTGACGCTGGCCGATTTCCCAGCGGTCGACGCCGCCATCGGCGGCACGGCAGCGCCCGAGGAAGAAGGCACCATCAACATCAATGGCGAGGCCATGGGCGTAACCCTCTATATGCCCGATGGCCACCTGCGCCCGCTTGAGGATATTGAAGCCGATGTCATTCGCCTTGCCATCGGCCACTACCGCGGCCGGATGAGCGAAGTCGCCCGGCGCCTCGGCATTGGCCGCTCGACGCTCTATCGCAAACTCAGCGATCTGGGGATCGATACGGCGGCGTGAAGAACCCGCGAACGCGGCGGCGCTAACCTAGCGCCCCCACCTCGCCCATATAGCTGTGGGCAGCAACAACCCCCGCGCTTCCTCGCGGACCGCCAGTTCGCCGCACTCCACCGTGCCGCCCAGCCCTGCCAAGGCACCGCGCAGCAACTCACCGATGGCGAGCGCGGACATGCGCACGGCATAGACAGTCAGGAACAGCGCACGACTGTCCTTGTCGAGCAACTGCGCGCAATCGGCGATCAGCGGGGCGAGATCGGTCTCCAACTCCCACCGCTCGCCTTCAGGGCCGCGGCCATATTTGGGGGGATCGAGCAGAATGGCGTCATAACGCTTGCCACGGCGCACCTCGCGGCCTGCGAATTTGCTCGCGTCGTCGACAATCCAACGGATTGGCAAGTCGGCCATCCCGGCCAGCTCGGCGTTGGCGCGCGCCTGCGCCACGCTTTTCTTGCTGGCATCGACGTGGGTGACATGGGCACCCACGCTGGCGAGCGCTTGTGACCCGACGCCGGTGTAGCCAAACAGATTGAGGAATTGCGGCTGCGCAACGTCAGCGACCTGCCCGCGCAGCCATTGCCACACCGGTGCCATGTCGGGGAAAAAGCCCAAGTGCCGAAATGGCGTGCAGCTCGCCATGAAGCGCGCCTCCTGCCAGCCCAACTCCCATCCTTCGGCAGGCACCGGACGGTGAAAGAACCAGCGCCCGCCTCCGTCGGCATCAGATGCAGGAACGAACTCACCATCGGCGTCCCACTGTTCGAGCGCAGGCGCCCACATCGCTTGTGGCTCGGGCCGGATGAAGGTGCGCGTGCCATACCGCTCCAGCTTGCGCCCGCCGCCGCTGTCGAGGAGGACATAATCGCTCCACGGTTCACCGATCAGGGTCAGGAGGGGGATGTCGCTCATCGCGAGTTGGCGAGGACAAAGGCCTTCACCGCGTCATAGTTCCCGGGCAGCCGTTCAAATCGCTCCTCGCGGTCGAACAAATTGCCGACCCGTGCGGGCAGGCCCGGCCGCTGGCCGGTTGCGCGCTCGACCGCGTCGCGGAACTTGGCAGGGTGGGCAGTGGCCAGCGTGACCATGGGGACATCGGCGGGCAGATCTCTGGCCACCGTGCGCGCCGCCGCATAGCCCACCGCCGTGTGCGGATCGATCAGCATCGCATGACGGCTGTGCGCATGCGCGAGTGCCAGCGCCATGCCGTCGGCATCGACACGCACGCTGTTGAAAACCCCCTGCGCCCCAGCCAGCATATCGGCGGGGATGGTCATCGCGCGGCTCGCCTCAAACCCCGCCATCATGCCAGCAATTGCCACGCCGTCACGCCCAGCCAGGTCGAACAACAGCCGTTCGAAATTGCTCGACACTTGGATGTCCATGCTGGGTGTGGCGGTCGGGGTCACCGCGCCCGTGCTATAGTCGCCGCGGGTCAGCGCGCGATGCAATATGTCGTTGACGTTGGTCGCCACTATCAGCCGCTCCACTGGCAAACCCATACGCGCCGCGGCATAGCCCGCGAACACGTCGCCAAAATTGCCCGTCGGTACGCTGAACGCGACGCGGCGCTGTGGCGCGCCGAGCCGGACAGCGGCATAGAAATAATAGACAACCTGCGCCATCAACCGCGCCCAATTGATGCTGTTCACCGCCGACAACGTGATCGCGCCGGTCACCTCTGCATCACCGAACATGCGTTTTACCATCGCCTGCGCGTCGTCAAAGCTGCCCTGAATAGCGATATTATGGACATTGGGGGCGAGGATCGTCGTCATCTGGCGCCGTTGCACATCGCTAACGCGCCCTTCGGGGTGGAGCATGAAGATACGCATGCCTTCCCGCCCTGCCACGGCTTCGATCGCCGCTGAGCCGGTATCGCCGCTCGTTGCGCCGACGATGGTCAGCTGCTGGTCGGAGGCCGTCAGGAAGCGCTCGAATAGCTGGCCCAGCAATTGCAGCGCGACGTCCTTGAACGCCAGCGTTGGCCCATGGAACAGTTCCAGCAGCCAATGCCGTCCGTCGAGCTGGACCAGTGGCGTGATCGCATCATGCGCAAAGCTGCCATAGGCCGCCTTGCAAAGGGTGCGCAGATCAACCTCGCTCAGGCTGCCCGCGACAAAGGGGGACATGACGCGAACGGCGGTTTCGATATAATCGAGGCCCGCCAATGCGGCGATGTCATCGGCGCTGAATTGCGGCCAGCTGCGCGGGACATAGAGCCCGCCGTCGCTGGCGAGACCGGTGAGCGTGACGCCGCGAAAATCAAGTGCGGGCGCGCTACCTCTGGTGCTGATATAATCCATGGTGGCCCCCGCCTAAACGCGAGGCTCTAACCCCGCAAGCGTTTGCGCAGCGCGAGGAAATAGATAAGCGCCGCCGCGCCCGCGAACAAAAACCATTGCACGGCATAGGCGAGATGATTGTTTGGCGCGTCATCGGGTGCGGGCCGCGCGCTGGCCGCCCAGCCCGCCACGGGTGGATCAGCCAGCAACATCGCGCGCGCGGGCGTGGCTGTGCCGCTAAGGCGCTCAATCAACCCCGGCTGATCGGGCCCGGGAACGATGATCCCCGCCACTTCGCCACCCTTCCAGTCGACCTTCCGCGCAGGGTCTGGGTCGGTGCCAATACTCACCAGCACCCCCGGCCCTTCTGCTCCGGTGCGGCAATCGACGATCAATTGATAGGTCGAAGCGCCCTTGGCATCGCGCCCGCCACGCTGGCTGTGGAAAACCGCTTCTAGGCAGGTCACACGGCTGCGGCGATAGAGCAACCTATCCTCGACCGGCGCGAGCACGGGAAATGTCACTTCTTCCACCATCGCCGCATTGCGCTGGTGCAGCGCAATCAGCGCCTCCTTTTCACCCTTGCGTCCCAATTGCCAGACACCCAGCGCAATCATGGTGGCAAAAGCAAGAAGGACCAGCAGCGTCGGGATCAGCGGCCAGCGCATACGAACCGGCTCATTCGTCATCGGCGAGCACCCCTTCGCGTGCGCCGCGCCGGACCTCGGCATGGAACAGCAACCCCTTGGCAAAGCGCAAGCCCCCAACCACGGCGGCAATGGTAAATGGCACCCACAGGACGACATGCACCCAGAAGGGCGGATAGAGTGCGAATTCGAGGCTCATGGCCAGCGCAATCACCACCGCACTGATTATCATTGTCAGAAATGCGGCGGGACCATCGCCGACATTGTTCGCGCTGCGGTCATTGCCACAATTGGGACAGCGATCGGCAATTTTCAGCGGGCCATCGAACAGCGTAGGCGCGCTGCATTGCGGGCAAAAACCAAAAAGGGCGGCCCGCACAATATTGGGATGCGAAGACCCACTGTCAGGGCCGTCAAGCACGCCCCGCGCACCAAGGGTCAGGCTGCATGTCGAGAGGCGGGCCGCCAACGCCGGGGGCGGGAAACCGCGCCTTGAAGGTAAAGGCCTGCGGCGTCGGACCATAACGATCGAGTCGCCACAGGGCCGCCAGCCCTTCTTCAATGGTTGGGATATGCCCTGCGGGCACCCACCAAAGCGCCTGATAGGCCCCGTCAAACCGTTCGAAATACTCACGGCGGCGCGCCATTTCGGGTGTGTGCGCGCTGCGATAGACATAAGCAAACAACGCCTCGGCATCGGCCCAGACCGACATATTGACCGCGAGCAGCGGGTCAGGCGTCGGCCGCAGCGCCGTGGCATTGCCGCTGTCGTCCTTTAGCCGCCAGATAAAACCGGGGCTGGCCTCAGCAACGGCATTAATCCGGTCGAGCGCGTCGAAAAATGGCTGTACGCGCGGGTCGCCCGCTTCGGCCACCAGGCGGCCGATGTTGATCTGAGCCAGGTGCCATTCGGCCGCCGCGCCCGTCATTTCCCTGCTCGCTCAGCCGGAGCCATCAATGGACCGGCGCGCCCCAGCCGCCCCACACATAGACGACGATGAACAGGAACAACCACACCACGTCGACGAAATGCCAATACCAGGCGGCGGCTTCAAAGCCGAAATGCTGGCGCGGGGTGAAATGGCCCTTGTACGCGCGCGCCAGACACACGATCAAAAAGATGGTGCCAACCAGCACGTGGAAGCCGGTCGCCATGTAAAAGGCCGAGCTGTAATTGGATTCGCCAAAGGCGAACGGAGCAACACCATATTCATATGCCTGGATGGCCGAGAATACCGCGCCGAGGATGATCGTCAGCCACAGGCCCTTCTTCAGCCCTTCACGGTCGCCATTGATCAGCGCGTGGTGTGCCCAAGTGATGGTGGTGCCCGAGCACAGCAGGATCAGCGTATTGAGCAGCGGCAGCGAAAAGGCGTCGATGACCTCGATGCCCTTGGGCGGCCACTGTGCGATCAGCGCTGCGCCATCCTGACCAAACAGGCTTTCGACGGCACCGTCGACATATTGAACGGGCTCGGGGAACAGAGAAAAATCGAACCAGGCCCAGAACCAGCCGACAAAGAACATCACCTCGGAAGCGATGAACAGGATCATGCCATAGCGCAGGTGCAACTGCACTACCGGCGTATGGTCGCCCGAGTGCGCCTCTTTAATGACGTCCGCCCACCAGCTGAAGAAGGTCGCAATCAGCCCGGCGACACCCAGCCCCATGACCCATTTCCCACTGGGGCCAAAGAAGTCGTCGTTCATGACCATGACCAGGCCAAAGAACATGGTCAGCGCCGCGATCGACCCAATCAGCGGCCAGACGCTTGGATTGACCAGATGATAATCGTGCTGTTTGGCGTCACCGGCCATGTCGCATTTCCCCAACTTGTGGGTCCGTCAGCACCATCGCAGCGGACCCGTGACTTATAACATTTGTGGCGGGCCTTAACTCGGCTTTTTTGCCTCGTCCACCCGGTGGAAGGTGTAACTCAGCGTAATTTCCTGAATGTCGCGCGTATCCGGATCATCCTTGATCGCGGGGTCGACAAAGAACAGCACCGGCATGCGGATCTGCTGCCCTGGCTCCAGCACCTGATCGGTGAAACAGAAGCACTGGATCTTGTTGAAATATTTGCCCGCCGCCACCGGCGTGACATTGTAACTGGCTATGCCGCGCACAGGGTTCAGCGAATCGTTGCGCGCGATGAAAATTGCCATGTCGCGCGCACCGATGCTCATCCGGTCGCGCGGCCGTTCGGGCTTGAAATGCCAAGGCATATCGCGGTCGACATTGCTGTCGAAACGCACCGAAATCGTTTGGCTCAACACCTTGGGCGGGCTTGCGAGCGCCGCTTCGTCGACGCGCTGTGTCGTACCGCCAAAGCCAGTCACGCGGCAGAACAGGTCATAAAGCGGCACGGCGGCATAGCCAAGCCCGACCATGAAGGCAGCTAGGCCAAAGCCCATCAGCGCCGTGCGCCGCTTGGCGGTCAGCGCCATCATGTCGCCAGCCCCAGCTTGGCAATGGTGATTGCGAAAAACAGCACGGCTAGCGCAATGAGGATCAATGCCGTCACGTTGGCATTCTTGCGCTGGCGCGCGCGATAGGCGGCTTCGTCGAACGGCTCGTTGGTCATGCCAGCACCCAGCGATCGATCACCACGGCGGCGAAGAGCAGAAACAGATAGAAAAGCGAAAAGGTGAACAGCCGTTTTTCGGGCTTCATCTTGTCGTCGACCTGCGTCTCGCGCCGCGCCACGTCGGCCGCAAGCAGGCAAAAAACTGCGCTCAACACGGCGGCCGTCACGCCATAAACCACGCCGGTTAGACCCAGCGGCCAAGGTGCCACTGCACCCGCCGTCATGATCAGCGAATAGAGCAAAATCTGATGCCGTGTCGTGCGTTCACCGGCAACCACCGGCAGCATCGGGATGCCCGCCTTGGCATAGTCGGACTTCATGAACAGCGCTAACGCCCAGAAATGCGGCGGTGTCCAGAGGAAGATTAGCAGGAACAACAACACGGGCAGCGCGGCCAGCTCGCCAGTTGCCGCGACCCAGCCGATCAGCGGCGGGAAAGCCCCGGCGGCACCGCCGATGACGATATTCTGCGGCGTGCGCGGCTTAAGCCAGGCGGTGTAAACGAACACATAAAACAGAATGGCAACGGCCAAGATGATGGTCGCCAGCAAATTGCTGGCCACATACATCAGCAGCAGCGAAAAAGCCGAAAGGCCTACGCCGAAATGCAGCGCAGTGTCGCGTTCCATCCGCCCGGCGGGCAGCGGGCGTTTGCTGGTGCGTTTCATCACGCCGTCGATATCGGCCTCATACCATTGGTTGAGCGCACCCGAAGCCCCTGCCCCCAGCGCGATGGCGAGGATTGATGCAAAGCCCAGTACCGGATGCACCGGTGACGGCGCGGCGAGCATCCCGCACAGCGCAGTGAACACCACCAGCGACATGACGCGCGGCTTGGTCAGCGCGAACAGGTCACGCCAGTCGGCGGGCATCGTGGCCGCGGTGGTCAGGCTGCTTGCCATAATCTGTCCAAATGCCCTACCCCGCCCGATGGTGTCACCGGGCAGGGTTGAGTCCAATTACGCGATGCGCGGAAGCGTGTTGAACTGGTGGAACGGCGGCGGGCTAGGCAACGTCCATTCCAGCGTCGTCGCCCCCTCGCCCCACGGATTGTCAGCGGCCTTGCGCCCCGCCACAAGCGCCCAAGCGATGTTCACGAAGAAAATCAGCACGCCGACGGCCATGATGAAATAGCCCGTCGTCGCAATTTCGTTCCAATAGGAATAGGCTGCGGCATAGTCAGGGTAACGGCGCGGCATCCCTTGGTTGCCCAAGAAGTGCATCGGGAAGAACAGCACGTTCACGCCGATGAAGAAGACCCAGAAATGCAGTTGGCCCAGGAACTCGTTGTACATCTTGCCCGACATTTTCGGGAACCAGTAATAGAAACCAGCGAACAACGAGAAGACCGCGCCCAGCGACAGCACATAGTGGAAGTGCGCGACGACATAATAGGTGTCGTGCAGGTTGGTATCGACTCCGCCATTGGCGAGCACGACGCCGGTTACGCCGCCCACAGTGAACATGAAGATGAAGCCCAGCGCCCACACCATCGGAGTCTTGAAGCTCATCGAGCCGCCCCACATGGTGGCAATCCAGCTGAAAATCTTGATCCCCGTCGGCACGGCGATGACCATCGTCGCGGCGGTGAAATACATCTTCAGATTCACGCTCATGCCGACGGTGAACATGTGGTGCGCCCACACGACAAAGCCGACAACACCAATCGCGACCATGGCGTAGGCCATACCGAGATAACCGAACACCGGCTTGCGGCTGAAGGTCGAGACGATCTGGCTGATCAGCCCGAACCCGGGCAGGATCATAATGTAGACTTCAGGGTGACCAAAGAACCAGAACAGATGCTGGTACAGGACTGGATCGCCGCCGCCGGCAGCGTCAAAGAATGTCGTGCCGAAATTGCGGTCGGTCAGCAGCATGGTGATGGCAGCGGCCAGCACCGGCAGCGCCAGCAACAGCAGGAACGCGGTGACGAGCACGGACCACACGAACAGCGGCATTTTGTGCAGCGTCATGCCCGGCGCGCGCATGTTGAAAATGGTGGTGATGAAATTGACCGCACCCAAAATCGAGGCAGCACCCGCAAGGTGTAGCGAGAAAATCGCCATGTCGACCGCCGGTCCGGGGGATCCTGACGTGGACAGCGGCGCATAGACGGTCCAGCCCGTACCAGCACCATTGCCGCCCGCACCGCCGGGCACGAAGCTCGACGCCACCAGCATCACCAGCGCCACCGCCGTCAGCCAGAAACTGACATTGTTCATGCGCGGAAAGGCCATGTCGGGCGCGCCGATCATCAGCGGCACAAACCAGTTGCCGAAGCCGCCGATCAGCGCGGGCATGACCATGAAGAACACCATGATCAGGCCGTGCGCGGTGATCAGCACGTTCCACATATGCTTGCCGGCGGTAGCGCTATTCTCACCGCCCATCATCGCGGCCCAGCCGGGCAGATATTGGATGCCGGGTTCAGCCAGCTCCATCCGCATCATGCCCGAAATGGCCCCGCCGATGATCCCTGCGACAATGGCGAGGATCAGATAGAGGGTCCCAATATCCTTGTGGTTGGTCGACATGAACCAGCGGACGAAAAAGCCCGGCTTGTGGTCATGATCGTCATGCGCATGGGCATGCGCCTGAAATTCGGACGGTGCAGTGGCGGCAATGTCGGTCATTGCGAATACCCTCAGTTGGTAGCGGCCGCCGCAGGCGCGGCAGCGGGAACGGTGGCGGGAGCGGCAGCAGCAGCGGGTGCAGCAGCGGCTGGCGCAACAGCGGCGGGAGCGGGCGCAGGTGCAGACTCGCCCGGCATCTTGCCGCCCTTTGACCGCACCCAGGCGGCGAATTTCTCGGGCGGCAGCGCTTCGACCGCAATCGGCATAAAGGCATGGTCAACGCCGCACAGTTCGGAGCACTGGCCGTAATATACGCCCGGCTTGTTCACCGTGAAGGTCGTCTCGTTGGCGCGGCCGGGCACGGCGTCCATCTTGGTCCACAGCGCGGGCACCGCAAAGCTGTGGATCACGTCGGCCCCGGTGATGATCAGCTTCACCTGCTGCCCAACCGGCACCACCATGCGGTTGTCGACCGCAAGCTGGAACGGCTCGCCCGATGCCTTGGCGGCGGGTTCATCGAGCATTTTCGAAATATACTCGCCAATGCCATGGTCAGGATATTCATAGCCCCAGTTCCACTGGTAACCCTTAACCTTGATCACCACCGCATCGGCGCTCGCAGGCTTATACTGCGCGGCGAGCAGGCTGAGCGACGGGAAAGCAATCGCGATCAGGATCAGCGCCGGAACAGCAGTCCAAACCACTTCAATGAGCGTGTTGTGCGACGTTTTCGACGGCACCGGGTTCGCTTTGGCGCGGTAGCGTAGGATGACCCACAGCAGCAGGCCGAGCACGAACAAGGCCACGACGGTCATGATCGGCAGCAGCACATGATTGTTCAAATTCTTCGCACGCTGGCCGAGATCTGTGGCTTGCGGCTGGAAATCGATGCCGCCCTGCACCGGCTGGCCAATGCCATCGGTGGGTTTCATCGGGACATAGGTCGCGTCTGCCGCCGGGGTGGCGGCTTCCGCCGCCGGAGCAGGCGTGGCCGCAGCCGGAGTCGCTGGCGCGGCTGTAGTGGCAGTCGGCGCGGCGGGCGCGGCGGTGTCTTGCGCCAACGCGGGCGCCCCGATTGCCAGTGTTGCGGCAATAACCAGTGTTTTCAACATCTTCATAGCGGACGCAGCCTGCCCCTTGCTGATTTAAACATACCCGCAGGATGCACCGCCGGAACCGGCCCTGATGTCGCGCCGACGCGGCATATCAGTCGGGATATTCCGGGGCCTATAGACCCGCTTGCCGCTGGCCTCAAGCGCCTCTAACACTATTTTCAACCGCTTGTCGCAGCCCCTCCCCTTCCGCTACGGCAAGCAACATACTGCAACGAAAAGAACCATCAAAATCATGACCGAAGACGAAATTCTCGCCGAGTTCCGCGTCGCCGAGGCGCTGCTCAGTGGCCATTTCCTGCTCTCATCGGGCCGCCACAGCGCCCATTATCTGCAATGCGCGCGCGTGCTGATGGACCCCGACCGCGCCGGGCGACTGGCGCTGGCATTGGCGCAAAAGCTGCCGCGCGACCTGCGCGCCGAGATTGATGCGGTCATTTCGCCCGCGATGGGCGGGGTCATTATCGGCCATGAAATGGGCCGTGCGCTGGGCAAGCCCGCCATGTTCGTCGAACGCCCGACGGGCACCTTCGAATTGCGCCGCGGCTTCAGCATTGCGCCCGGTGCCCGCATCCTGATGGTCGAGGATGTCGTCACCACCGGCCTGTCGTCGCGCGAGGCCATCGCCTGCATCGAGGCCGAGGGCGGCAAGGTCATCGCTGCGGCTGCGCTGGTCGACCGTTCGGGCGGCAGTGTTGATCTGGGCGTGCCCTTCACCTCGCTGATCGCCATCAATTTCCCGACCTATGCGCCGGATGAGGTTCCCGCCGACTTGGCGCAAACCCCCGCCGTCAAGCCGGGGAGCCGCGCGGCAGCATGAGCAATCATCTGCGTCTTGGCGTCAACATCGACCATGTTGCGACCATCCGCAACGCGCGCGGCGGCGACCATCCCGATCCGGTCCGTGCAGCGGAAATCGTCGCGGCGTGCGGCGGCGACGGCATCACGGCGCATCTGCGCGAGGATCGGCGCCATATCCGCGACGACGACCTCGCCCGCATCATGGCCGCAACCGACCTGCCGCTGAACCTGGAAATGGCGGCAAGCGAGGAGATGCTGGCCATTGCGCTCAAGCACAAGCCGCACGCCGCCTGCATCGTCCCCGAAAAGCGCGAGGAGCGAACGACCGAGGGCGGCCTCGACGCGGCGGGGCAGCACAACCACCTCGCCCCCATCGTCACGCGGTTGGCCGACGCAGGCATCCGCGTCAGCCTGTTCATCGAACCCGATGTGCGCCAGATCGACGCCGCGATTCGCCTGCGCGCGCCGGTGGTTGAATTTCACACCGGCAAATATGCGCACCAGCTGCTTGATGGTGATCGCGAGGGCGCTGAGGCTGAACTGAAACGCATCGCCGATGCAGCCGCGCTTGCCGCCAAAAACGGCATCGAACCGCACGCCGGCCACGGCCTGACCTTTGACAATGTCGTCCCCATCGCCGCGATCCCGCAAATCGCCGAGCTCAACATCGGCCACTATCTGATCGGCGAGGGGATTTTCATCGGGCTGGAAGCGGCGATATTGAAGATGCGTGCGCTGATGGATGAAGCGCGGTGATCATCGGCCTCGGCTCCGACCTCTGCAATATCGAGCGCATCCAGGCCTCGCTCGACCGTTTCGGCGCGCGTTTTGAGCAGCGCGTGTTCACCGCCACCGAACAGGCCAAAGCGGGTCGCCGCCCCTTCACCAAGGCCGGCACCCTCGCCAAGCGCTTCGCAGCCAAGGAGGCGTTCAGCAAGGCCGTCGGCACTGGCTTCAAGCGCGGCGTGTTTATGAAGGACATCGGCGTCGTCAACGCCCCCTCGGGCGCGCCGACACTGGCGCTGACGGGCGGCGCAGCGGCGCGGCTCGCCGAGCTGACCCCGGCGGGCCATTCGGTCCGCATCCACCTCACCCTCACCGACGATCATCCCTGGGCGCAGGCGTTCGTCATTTTGGAAGCAATCCCCCTCTCCCCATGAGCAACACCATCCAAGAACTGCGCGAAAGCCCGTGGAAGATCCTCCGCGATATCATCATCATCCTGACTTTGGTGGTGGGCATCCACACCATCATCGCCAAACCATTCTACATTCCGTCGGAATCGATGATGCCGCTGCTGCGAAATGGCGACCGGCTGGTGGTCAGCAAATGGCCCTATGGCTGGTCCTATGCCTCAGTCAGCTTTCACCTCGCGCCCAAGATAGAGGGCCGCATTTGGGGCAAGCTGCCCGAGCGCGGCGATATCGTGGTACTCGAGCATCCGGACCAACGCGTCGACTATATAAAGCGCGTCATCGGCCTGCCCGGCGACACCATCGAAATGCGGCGCGGCGAACTGGTCCTTAATGGCACCAAGGTGAAGCGCGAGATCCAGCCGCTGCTGCCCATCCCCGTCGATGCCAATCTTCCCGGCGGCGACAGCGCTTTCGTGGGCCGCATCCGCACCGACACTGCGGGCAATCGCTGGATCGACGCGCCTATCGTGCGCGAAACGCTGCCGAACGGCGTGAGTTACGACACCATCGACCTTGGTCCCGACTATCTCAACGACGTGTTCGGCCCTTATCAGGTGCCCGAGGGTCACCTATTCCTGATGGGTGACAACCGCGACGGCAGCGCCGACAGTCGCGTCTCGGTCGCTGAAAAAGGGTTTGGCGGCGCGGTGCCGTTCGACGTCGTATCGGGGCGCGCCGAAATGATCACCTTTTCCACCGACGGCACGGCAGTCTGGTACAATCCTTTGAGCTGGTGGAATGCCTTGCGTTCGGGTCGCGCCGGGACCAACCTGCGGCCGGATCGCGAAGCGGGGGCGAAATGAGCGAAGCAGCCGACGACAAAGCCGAAGCACAAGCCCCCGGACCATCCGAGTTTCGCGACCCGCTGATTCGCGACGAAATCAAGCGCGCGGGCGTGTGGATCGGCATGCTCAGTCTGGTTGCGCTGGTTGTATTGCTGGCGCAGCCGGTCCTGCTGATCCTCGCCGCCGTGGTCTTCGCCGCGGGCCTCGACGGCGGCGCCAGACTGCTCGGGCGCGTCCTGCCCATCGGGCGCGGCTGGCGGCTGGCCATCGTGCTGCTCGCCATTTTGGCCTTCCTTGCCTCGGTGTTCATCTCGGCGGGCAATCAGCTCGTCGCTCAGGCCGCGACGCTGCAAGACACGATATTGCTTCAGATCGACCGGCTGCTCGCCTGGGCGCGGACGCAGGGGCTCACCGAGGCCGATTTCGATCCCTCTCAGCTGATCGAATATGCCATGGGCTCGGTCGGGCGCGTTACTGCCGCTGTCTCGTCGTTGGTCGGCGGCATCACTGCGCTCTTCTTCATCGTCGTGCTCGGCATATACCTGGCCGTCGAGCCGCGCCTGTACGAGCGCGGCGTCGGCTGGCTGATGCCACAAAGCGAGCGCGCGCATTTCTATGATGTCAGCGCAGCCATGGGCAAAACGCTGCGCCGCCTGATGGCGGGGCGCATTTTGGGTATGCTGGTCGAGGGGATCGCAACTTGGGCACTGCTCGCCATTTACGGAATCCCGATGGCGACCTTGCTCGGTGTCCTGACCGGCTTACTCGTATTCATCCCCAATATCGGCGCGCTGATTTCGGGCGTGCTGATGGTCCTGGTCGGTTTTTCGGTCAGCGTTGACGCCGGGCTCTACTGCCTGATCGTCTATTTCGTGGTCCAGACGGTCGACGGCAACATCATCGTGCCGATGGTCGCCAAGCGCACTGTCGACCTCGCCCCCGCGCTGGTGCTGGGTGCTCAGATCTTGTTCGGCGCGTTGTTCGGCATTTTGGGTCTGGCGCTGGCCGACCCGATCATCGCGATGATCAAGGTGTTTCTGGAAAAGAACGCCGCGCGGGGGAGCCGGGGGGCTGAAACCTAAGTGATCGTCATCCCGGACTTGATCCGGGATGACAAGTCAACGCCGGCCCGTTGTCCCGGATCAAGTCCGGGACGACAAGAGGGATATTACCGCGGCGGCGGTCCACCTGCGCCGGGCGGCGGGCCGCCCGGGCCGCCCTGCATCTGCTGAATCGTTCGCTGCAGTTCGCGCACTTCGGCTTCCGAGCGGAAATCGAGCAGTTCGACATCGAAAGTCAGCGTGCTGTTGGCTGGGATAGGCCCCTGCGCTTGAGCGCCGTAACCCAGCTTGGGCGGGATAGTGACGGTATATTTCCCGCCCTTCTGCATCCGCTTCAGCGCTTGGCTGAAGCCGGGGACAACTTGACTTACGGCAATCGGCGCCTGTTCATTGGCATCAAATACAGTGCCATCGGCCAGTCGCCCCTCATATTTAATCAACGCGATGTCGGTATCGGTCGGCGACGGCCCGGTCCCTGCCTTTACCGTCGTAAATCCGATCTGGTTTGCCGACGCTTGCCAGAATGCAAAACCCGCACCCAGCGCCGCGAGCAGCAATAGGCCGATCCACAAAGTCGCAAGGCCGCTCTTCGAAACGGGTCGCAGCGGGACGGCGGTGGCGCTCATGGGTTATTCCTTGGCTGAAGCAGATTGAGCCGCGCCTATAGGCGGCGCGGGCGAAGCCGGTCTAGCAAAAATCACCGCGTCATTGCGAGCAAAGCGAAGCAATCCAGAGCGGCTTGCCACTGCCCTAGATTGTTTCGCCTATGGCTCGCAATGACGGATGAAAGACGCAAAAAGGGCGCCGCAGTTTCCCGCAGCGCCCCTTTTGGCGGTCAGTAATGGCCAACGGGCTTATTTCACCCCGTCACGTTCCATCCGCTTGCGCTCCATCTTGCGGGCGCGGCGGACGGCGGCGGCGTGTTCGCGCGCGCGCTTTTCGCTGGGCTTTTCATAGTGGCGGCGCAGCTTCATCTCGCGATAGACGCCCTCACGCTGCAATTTCTTCTTCAGAGCGCGCAGCGCCTGGTCGACATTATTGTCGCGAACGATGATCTGCATAAACCAACCGACTCCTGAACCGTCACAAAAGGCTGTTCGCCGCCGCGATTCGCGGACAGCCCACAGCCAGAAAAAGGGGCAAAACAAGCCGCACCGCGCATTAGGCGGTGTGACAATGAGCGCGCATTAGGCAGAAATCCGCCGAAATGCAACCCCTCTTGCCGCTCCTCCGCCCGATATGGCATAGCAGCGGCAACGAGGGAGAATGTCATGGCCACCCAGCTCAAGCGCAACAGCAAATATAGCGAAGCCGAATGGACCGCGCGGCAGGAACTGGCCGCCTGCTACCGCATCTTTGCGATGATGGGCTGGGACGAACTGATCTTCAACCACATTACGGTGAAGCTGGATGATCAAGAAGGGGCATTTCTGATCAACCCCTATGGTATGCATTTCAGCGAAGTGACCGCGTCCAGCCTGGTCAAGATCGACATCGACGGCAACAAGCTGGATGCCGACAATCCCTGGCACGTCAACAAGGCGGGCTTTGTCCAGCACGGGCTGTTCCACCGCCATTTGCCCGACGCCCATGCGATCATCCACACCCACACCACCGCGACCATGGCGGTATGTTGCAGCGAGGGCGGACTGCAACCAACCAGCTTTTATGCATGCAATTTCATGGGCCAGCTGGCCTATCATGATTTTGAAGGCGTCACGGTGCGCGAGGAAGAGGGCGAGCGACTGCTCAAAAACCTTGGCGACAAGCGCATCCTGATGCTCAAGAACCACGGCCCCGTCGTCATGGGCAAATCGCTGCCTGACGCCTTTATCAAATATTGGGCGCTCCAGCGCGCATGCGAAATCCAGTTGGCGACCGCCAGCATGGGCGCGGCCATCACCGTGCCGCCCGAGGTCATCGCGGTGCACCAGCGCGATTTGTATATGGCCGCCATTCCCGGCCAATCCGGCCGCGCCGAATTTGACGCCATGGTGCGCAAGGTCGACCGCATCGACACCAGCTGGCGCGACTGACATCTTCTAGATGCCCCGCCTGTCCGTCAATGAGCGGCCCATCGAATATCGGATGGACCCCGACACGCCCTTGCTATGGGCGCTGCGCGACGCATCGAATCTGACCGGCACCAAATATGGCTGCGGCACGGGCGATTGCGGCGCGTGCACCGTCGATATCGACGGGCAGGCGATCCGCAGCTGTCTGGTCACGCTGGCCGAGTGCGAAGGGCGCTTTGTCACCACCATCGAAGGGCTGTCGCGTGATCGCAGCCATCCGGTTCAGCAGGCGTGGGTGGCCGAACAGGTGCCGCAGTGCGGTTTCTGCCAATCGGGCATGATCATGAGCGCGGTGGCGCTGCTACGTCGCAATGCCGACCCCAGCGATGATGAGATCGACGCGGCCATGACCGGCATCTGCCGCTGCGGCACCTATCCGCGCATCCGCGCCGCAATCAAGCGCGCGGGCCGCGTGCTGCGCGGCGAAGATCGCATCGCGGCAGCCCCACCGCCCGGTATCCGCCCCGAGGATGCCGCGGCAGAGGTACCCGCGCTGACGCCCCGCCTCCGATAGGTCCTGTGCCTAACCTGTCACCTTCCTGACATCTCGGTTCAGCCCGGCGTCAGCAACATTGGCCTAATCCCCGACTCGACCCGTCCCGGCCGTTGCCGGTGACTGGCGGAGTGACCGAAATGAAGAAATTGCTTGCCGGGTTGCTGGTGGCCGCGACCGCCCTTACCCCGCTCACATCGGCCTATGCCCAACGCGAGGGCCGCGAAGGTCGTGGTGATGCTGACCGCAGCGAACGCAGCGAACGTGCCCCGCGCGGCCCTGAAGTGCGCCAAATGAACCGGGAAGCCCGCACCGAACGCCGCGAGGCACGAGGCGAGCGTGCACCCGATGCTCCGCGCCGCGAATGGCGCGGCAATGGCCCGGGCGGCGAAGGTACGCGCCCTGACCGACGACCGGATTATCGCCCCGATGCGCGCGCGCCCGCACCGTCCTATGACCGCAACCGCGACGGCAATGTTGATCGCCGCTGGGATCGTAATCGCGATGGCAATGTCGATCGCAACTGGGATCGCAATGGCAATGGCCGGGTCGATCGCCAGTGGGACCGTAACCGCGACGGTAACCTCGATCGCCGCTGGGACCGCAACGACAACAACCGGTTGGACCGGCGCTATGATCGCAACCGCGACGGCAATCTCGACCGCCGCTACGATCGCGATCGTGACGGGCGCTATGACCGTTATGACCGGCGCGACAATCGCAGCTGGAATCGCAGCTGGCGCAACGACCGCCGTTACAATTGGTACGGCTATCGCAACCAGTATCGCGACCATTATCGCGCTGGCCGCTATTATGCGCCCTATCGCGACCATCGCTATTCGCGTTTCTCGATAGGCATCCGTCTGGGCGCGCCCTTCTACAGCAACCGATACTGGATCAACGACCCGTGGAGCTATCGGCTGCCCGAGGTCTACGGCCCCTATCGCTGGGTGCGCTACTATGACGATGTGCTGCTCGTCGACATCTATTCGGGCGAAGTGGTCGACGTGATCCACGACTTCTTCTGGTAAGCCACCCCTCTGGATTACCGGGAAACTGGGCGGCCTTGAGCGATACAGGGCCGCCTTTTTCCTTGCGCGCTTGCCCTTGCCCGCAACTCCCGCCACCATGCCGCGGCACCAAGGGAGGAATTTATGCGGGCAATCATACTGGCAGCAGCTTCGGCACTGGCACTGACAGGGGGCACGGCGACCGCGCAAACCAGCATCATCTATGCCGGACGCCTCATCACAGACCCGGCCTCCGGCACCGGCGGCCCCGCAACCATCACCGTCACCGACGGGCGCATCACCGCCGTTGCACAGGGCCGCACGCCTGCACCCGAAGGCGCAATCATCCATGACCTGTCAACCAAAACGGTCCTTCCCGGCCTGATCGACCTGCATGTTCACCTGACCGGCGACCCCGGCGGCGATTATCGCAACGAAGCGGTTGAACCGGAAGAATGGGGCGTCGTGGTCGGTACCAAAAATGCCCGCATCACGGTCAAGGCAGGCTTCACCACCGTGCGCGAGGCGGGGTCAGCGCAATATACCGCTTTCTCGCTGCGGCGCGGCACGACCGAAGGCATCATCGTCGGCCCGCGCATTGTCGCTGCCGGTCCTGCGCTGTCCATCGTCGGCGGCCACGGCGACGTCACCGGATTTACCGAGCATGTCCATGACGCGCTCGACTATGGCTATACCTGCACGGGCGCGGTCGAATGCGCCGAGAAGGTGCGCAAAGCCAGCCGCGCGGGGGCCGATGTTATCAAAATTACCGCGACCGGCGGGGTGCTGTCACAGCAAGGGCGCGGGCTGGAGGGGCATTTTACTAATGCCGAACTCACCGCCATTGCCGATACTGCCCATTCGTTGGGCCTGAAAGTCATGGCGCATGCGCACGGCGCGCGCGGGATTGAGGCGGCCGCAGCGGCAGGCATCGACACCATCGACCATGGTACTTTCGCTGACGACGCCGCACTCAAGGTGATGAAGGCCAAGGGCACCTATATGGTCCCCACGCTGATGGCGCTGGAGGGCGTGCGCGAACGGCTGGGCAAGGGCATTTACACACCGACGGTTGAGATCAAGGGCCGTCAAGCGGTCGAAGCGGCGGGGCGTCAGGTCACCCGCTCAAAGCAGCTTGGCGTTCCCGTCGCCTTTGGCACCGATGCCGGCGTGTTCGAACATGGCCGCAACGCAGGTGAGTTTGCCTTGCTCGTCAAATTCGGCCTGACCCCGCAAGAAGCCGTCGCCAGCGCCACCACCGTGGCCGCCAAGGCGCTCGGTATGGAAAATGAAATTGGCAAGATTTCTGTGGGTTATAGCGCAGACTTGATCGCCGTCGACGGTGACCCGCTTATCGACGTGCGCACGCTGGAAAGCGTCCAATGGGTCATGGCGCGCGGGCGGGTTGTCGAATAGCCCAACCGGCCATCGACCAAAGCCGACTATGTTTCGACCAGCGACAGCAATGCCGCTTGCGTGCGGTGCCATAGCCGCGCAAGACACCGCCATCATCGGCGCGCCGCGCCAGATTACAGGGAATCATCCATGACCATCCGCACTCTCTTTGCCGCTGCGCTGCTTGGCACCACCGCTATCGCCCTTCCCGCCGTCGCCCAGACCGCGCCCTCAGCGACCGCTGCGCAGTCCGAACGCGACAAGATGTTCGCGCTGTTCGCCGCTGACGATGAGGCCAATCTTAAGCGCAACCCGATCAGCGCGCTGTTCCGCGGCGATATGCGTTACGCCGACAAAATCGGCGATTTCGGCACCGACGCCTATAATGACGCCGAACGTGCAGCGGCGCAGAAAAACCTTGCCGACCTGGCCAAAATCGACCGGGCGAAGCTCAACCCTACCGACCAAATCGTCTATGACGTTTTCGCCTGGAACCAGCGCGAGGCGCTCAAGGGCCTGACCCCCGAAATCCTTGCACTCACCGATGTACGGCCGATCAATCACTTCTTCGGCATCCACACCTTCTACCCCGGCTTTGCCAGCGCGCAGGGCGCAGCTCCGTTCAAAACGGTGCTGGATTATGACAACAACGTCAAACGCCACGCCAATTTCGTTGAAATCATTGACCGCTCTATCGCCCGTTTCAAACAGGGGCAGGCCTCGGGCGTGGTCGAAACCAAGCTGACCATCAACAATGTTATCGCGCAGCTCGATACCCAGCTGGCGTTGCCGCTGGAGGAATCGCCCTATTGGGGACCGGTCAAGGCAATCCCAGCCGATTTCAGCGAGGCCGACAAGGCACGAGTTACCGCCGATTTGCGCAAATCGCTGACCGAAGGCGTGTTCCCCGCACTCACCCGCCTGCGCGATTATCTCAAGACCAGTTATCTCGCCGACGCGCGCGAGGGCGTGGGCCTGATGCATATGAAGGGTGGCCCCGCGCTCTATCAGCAGCTGGTCGAAGGTTCGACCACGCTGAAGATGACGCCTGACGAGATTCACAATATCGGCCTTAGCGAAGTTGCGCGCATTCGCCGCGAAATGGAGAAGGTGCAGGCCGAGGTTGGCTTCAAGGGCACATTGCTCGAATTTTTCGACCATCTGCGCACCGATCCCAAGCTCAAACCCGCCAGCCGCGAGGCATTGACGCAGGGCTATTATGACATCGGCAAAAAGGTCGATGCGGTCATCGGCACCTATTTCAGCGTGCTGCCCAAAGCCCCGCTCGAAATCCGGCCGTATGAGGAATATCGCGAGAAATACGAAGCAGGCGGCAGCTATCAGTCGGGCACCCCCGATGGCTCGCGCCCCGGCATCTTTTATTTCAACGCCTATGACCTGCCCAGCCGCACCACGCCGGGTATGGTGACGCTCTACCTGCACGAAGGCGCGCCGGGGCACCATTTCCAGATCAGCCTGGCGCAGGAAAATGAAGCGCTGCCCGCCTTCATGCGCTTTGGCGGCAATACCGCCTATGTCGAGGGTTGGGCGCTCTATTCCGAAACGCTGGGATATGAGATGGGCTTCTATAAGGATCCCTATGCGCGCATGGGCACCCTAAGCGACGAAATGCTGCGCGCGATGCGGCTGGTGGTCGATACCGGCCTGCACAGCAAAGGCTGGGGCCGCGATCAGGCGATCGAATATATGCTGGCGAACAGCGACATGGGCCGCACCGATGCGACCGCCGAGGTCGAACGCTATATCGCCATCCCCAGCCAGGCGCTGGCGTACAAGATCGGCGCGCTGACTATCCAGCGGCTGCGCAAAAAGGCCGAGGCCGAAATGGGCGCCAAATTTGACATCCGCGCCTTCCACGAACAGGTGCTGGGCACCGGCGCGCTGCCGCTGGCCGTGCTCGAGGACAAGATCAACCGCTGGATTGCGGCAGGAAAATAGCCATTTTGGTGATGACTGGCGCTGCAACGGCGGCGGCGGTCATCACCATGTCACGCTAGGGGCAAAGCTTCCCGACGCGGGGGAAATGTGTCAGCATTTCCCCGCAGCCGGAGGGGAAAGCCATGTCCAATATCCGCTATATCAAGGTGCGCGAAGCGTTCCTGCGAAGCGCCGCCGACCCCAAATCCGCGGTCGAAAACCATCTGCTGCTGGGCGACTGGCTGGAACTGACCGGTCCTGCCGACGCAAATGGCTGGACCCCGGTGAGGGCACGCGGCGATGCCGGCTTTCTGCATCAGGATGATTATGGCACGGTTCGCCCGCTCGAGGTGAATTTCGTCGACATCGGGCAGGGCGATGGCTGTCATATCGTCCTGCCCGACGACCGGGTTCTGCTGATCGATGCCGGGATCGGCACGAACATGGCGCGCTTCCTGAGCTGGCGCTATAATCTGCGCGGTCGCCGGGTGAAGGGTGTTGACGGGGTCGATCCCAATGATGCGACGGGGCGCGATCCCTTCACCATCGACACGGTGGTTATGTCGCATCCCGACGAGGATCATTATGGCGGGCTAACCCCGATTTTTGCCAATCCGAAACTGCGCTTCAACCGCGTCTTCCACAATGGCATTGTCGAACGCCCGATTACCGCCGCCAACCAGATTGCGGGCCTGAGCTATGCCAGCGGTGAGGATATTGGCGGCTATGTCACCGTCGGCAGCGAAAAATTTCTCTGGGAAATGGTGCAAAGCGACGCTGAAATGAAGGCGTTGTCAGCGGTGCATTCGACAACGACCAAAAGGTTGCTGACAGCTCTCCGCACCGTCATCACCAATAGCCCAAATGTGCAAATCGCATCGCTGTCGGTGCGCGATGGCACCATGCCCGGCTACACCGGGCCTGCCGCACCGGTTTTCACCTTGTTGGGCCCTGTTGGTCAGGATGTCACTTTTGGCGGCCAAACGCGCTATTGCCTCAAGAAGCTGGGCAATGAAGGCGTGACCAAGAACGGCAATTCGGTTGTCTTCCGCATGACCTTTGGCAAATTGTCGATACTGCTCGGGGGCGACCTCAACACCGAGGCCGAGGATCATCTGGCCTCGGCGCATGGCGCGCTGACCGGCAGCCTGTCAAAGCTGTGGCAGGATGCAGTGAAGCTGCGCCGCAAGGGACCCACGCGGAGCGCCGCCGAGACCAACAAGTTACAGCAACTGACGGCAGATCTCGACGCGGCGGTCACCGCCGGACGCGCAACCTTTCGAGTCGACATCGCCAAGGCATGTCACCACGGCAGCCACCACTTTACTGAACCCTTCCTGCAAATGATTGACGCCAGTGCGACGATCATTTCCAGCGGCGATGCCGAGCCGCACAGCCACCCGCGACCCGATGCGCTGGGTGCCTTTGGCAAATATGGCCGCGGTATCCGCCCGCTCATCTTTTCGACTGAATTGGCGCGCAGTACGCGCGAATCCAGTCCGTTATCGCGCTATGTCACCATCATTGAAGGCTTCCGCAGCCGTATCGCCGCCGCGACGTCTGACGCCCAGCGCGCTGCCATAGCCAAGGAAATGGAGGAGTATCGCGACCGCCACGTCGCCGTGTACGGCATGATAACCGTCCGCACCGACGGCGATTTGGTGATCATCGCGCAAAAGCTGGAGGAGCCGCGTGGTTCAACCAAATGGGATATTCACGAACTGGTGTGGAACGCGGCCCTTGGCGAATATGAATATGCGCCCAAGGGCGGGCATTAGACGGCATAAAGCTAATCTTTCGTCATCCCGGGCTTGACCCGGGATAACGCACCGCTGTGGCTCGTTATCCCGGGTCGAGCCCGGGATGACGATAATATTGCATGGGCGGGAAAATGCCGCTCTAATCCCTGTCATGCCCGCCGTCCGCCTTTTGCGCAGTGATACCCTCTTCACGCCCCAGCAGTGGCGCAGGGTAACGCGCGTGTCGCCGTCGCGCGGGCTATGGCTGGTGTTGCACGCGTGGGCGGTGGTCGCGCTTGCTGCCTTCGGGGCCGCCTGGGCGTGGCAATGGCACTGGCTGGCAGGGATGGCCGCTACGCCGCTCGCCTTGGTGCTGCTTGGTGGGCGGCAGCTTGGCCTGTCCATCCTGATGCACGACGCCGCGCACGGGTTGCTCCACCCCCACCGGCGCGCGAATAATTTCCTCGGACAGTGGCTGACGGGCGCGGCGACGGGGTCGGACCTCGCCGCCTATCGCACCTATCATTTGCGCCATCATAAATATACGCAGCAGCCCGAAGATCCCGATCTGCCGCTTTCGGCCCCCTTCCCGACCACCCGTGCCAGCTTGCGCCGCAAAATGCTGCGAGACCTGACAGGGCGGACGTTCTGGAAACAGCGGTCAAGCCAATTTGCGCTGGCTTTCATGGGTTTGCGGGCCATGTTTAACAGTACATCTGGATCCGACCAGCGTGATGCTCGCGCTGGCACGCCCTTTAACAAAGATGAAGGGGAAAAGACGGCGCTGACGGGCGGCAACGGCGGCACGGTGATTGTGACCAAAGCGGTTGCCCGTTTTCTGCTCGTCCAGCTGATCCTGCTTGCGCTCTCGCTGGCGCTATGGGGCTGGACACCCTTCCTGCTCTGGCTTGCCGCACTGGCAACCACCTTTCAGCTGTTCCTACGCTTGCGCAACATCGCCGAACATGCCTGCACCAGCGTCGGCAGCGACGATCCGTTCAGCCATGCGCGCACCACCCATGCCAACTGGGCGGAGCGCGCGACCGTCGCGCCCTACTGGGTAAATTACCACGCCGAGCATCATCTGTTCATGGGCGTACCCTGCTACAGGCTTGCCGAGGTCCACCGCCTGCTCGGGCAGCGCGGATACCATCCGCAAATGACAATCGCGCCGAGTTATGCGGCCGTTTTGCGCACGGCTACAGCCACCCAGCACGCTTGAAACGGACGAAAAGGCCAATGCAAATGCTCGCCATCACCCCGACAATCAGGAAATAGCCATATTTCCACTCGAGTTCGGGCATGTTCGCAAAATTCATCCCGTAGATCCCGGCGATCGCCGTCGGCACCGCTAGGATCGCCGCCCACGCCGCCAGTTGCCGGGTGATCGCCCCTTGTCGCTGCTGCTCCAAGAGCCCGCTGGTTTCGATCACCGACGTCAGCGTATCGCGCAGCCCCGCCACCCGGTAATTGACCCGTCGTACATGGTCGAGCAGGTCGCGAAAATAGGGGGCAGCCTCCATGTCGATCTGTGGCAACTCAATGTTGATGAAGCGCGCTACCAGATCCTCCATCGGTCCCAATATGCGTGTCAACCGGTACAGGTCGCGGCGTAGAGAAAACACCCGCGCGGTCTCCGCCCTTCCTAGAAAGCTCTCGAAACTGCGATCTTCCATCGCCAGCACATTTTCCTCAACCGCGTCGATCACCTCAAAATAGCCATCGACGATGAAATCCAGAATGGCGTGCAGCACATAGTCTGGGCCCTGCTTCAGCAGCCACGGCGTCGCCTCCATCTGCTGGCGCACCGGCATATGGTGGCGATCGGACCCGTGCCGTACGGAGACGATGAACTGGCGGCCGACAAAGATGGCTGTGTTGCCATAGGCGATTCGCTCAGCCTCTTCTGGCCCTTCCAAATGCATGGTGCGCGCCACGACGAACAGATGGTCGCCATAGCTTTCCATCTTGGGCAAGTGGCGTGGATCGAGCGCATCCTCGACCGCCAGCTCGTGCAGCCCAAAATGATCCTGAATAGCTTTCAGCTCGCGGTCGCTCGGCTCGTGGAGCCCGATCCACAAGAAATCGCCGGGCTTTTCCAGGGCCGGGATTACCCCGCACGGGTCAAACTCGGCGAGCAGCCGCCCATCGCGATAGGTGCGCGCGGCGATAACGGTCAAGCGAGGGCCTCGGCGATCAATTTGCGGGTGTTAGCAACGCCATAAAGCGCGATAAAGCTGCCCATGCGCGGCCCTGCGCTCGACCCGAGCAGCGTTTCATACAGCGCCTTGAACCAGTCGCGCAGCTGTTCAAACCCGCCTGCCTTGCCTACCTCATAAACGATGGTCTGGATATCTTCGGCCGCCGCATCATCGGCCAGCTTCGCCAGTTCGGCATCAAGCGCGGCCAGCGCCGCCGCCTCGGCTGTGTCGGGCTTGCGGCGCGCCAGCGTCGTCGCCACCACATCGCGGTTATAGGCGATGGCATGGCCAATCAGCGCATCGAGCTCCGCGTCTTGTCCGGGCTGCGCGTCGGGCACATAATTGCGCAAATAGGCCCACACCTGCTCGTTCGTCGCCGATACACCCAACACCCCAACCAGATTGAGCAGCAGGCCGAAGCTAACCGGCGGCGCGGCCCTAGGGACCTCGCCATTGTGAATATGGTGCGCCGGATTACCCAGCTGCTTGTCCAGAGGCTGGTCATGCCAGGTGGCGCGGAACTTGTAATAATCGTCGACAGCACCTGGAATGATGCCCAGATGCAGCTGCTTGGCGCTCTTGGGCTCGCGATAGGCATAGAGCGCCACGCTCTCACGCGGGGCATAGGTCAGCCACTCCTCAAGCGCGATGCCGTTGCCCTTCGACTTGGAAATCTTCTCGCCCTTTTCGTCGAGGAACATTTCGTAGATCAGCCCGTCAGGCTTGCGCCCGCCAAGCACCTCGGCAACCTTGCCACCAAGCATAGCGCTGTCGATCAGATCCTTGCCGTGCATCTCATAGTCAACGCCAAGCGCTGCCCAGCGCATACCCCAATCGGGCTTCCACTGCAGCTTCGCCTTCCCGCCCAGGATTGACCGGGTGACACTTTCGCCGTCGTCTTCGAACCGGACTAGACCTGCGTCAGCATCCACCACTTCGACGGGAACCTGCAATACCACTCCGCTCTTTTCGCTGATCGGCAATACCGGCGAATAGGTGGCTGCGCGTTCCTTGCGTAAGGTGGGCAGAACGATAGCCATTATGGCATCATAGTTTCGCAGGACATTGCGCAGATGATCGTCGAAGGCCCCGCTGTGATACATTTGGGTCGATGAGACGAACTCATAATCAAAGCCGAAACGATCGAGGAAATCGCGCAGCATCGCGTTGTTATGATGGGCAAAACTTTCAAACTTGCCGAACGGGTCGGGAACGCGCGTCAGCGGATGGCCCAGATATTCGGCGAGCATCGCGCCGTTCGGCACATTGTCGGGCACCTTGCGCAGCCCGTCCATATCGTCGCTGAACGCCACCAGCCGTGTTGGCGCACCGCCGGTCAAAGCCTCATAAGCGCGGCGGACCATCGTGGTGCGCAGCACCTCGTTAAACGTTCCGATGTGCGGCAGGCCCGATGGGCCATAGCCGGTTTCAAACAGGACTGCTTCGCCGCCGGGCTTGCCCTGCGGATAGCGCTTTGCAATCTTGCGCGCTTCCTCGAACGGCCAGGCTTTGGACTTTTGCGCCTCTTCGCGCAGCAATGCGGGATCAATATCGCTCATCCGCAGCGCCTTAACCGCATATCTGCCCAATATGTAGCCGAAAATCGGCGCACGCTGCGGTAAGTCCCGACGATTATGGTTACTGGACCTTAACCATAGAAGGTCAATCTAGCCCTCATGGATACGCAACTTGCACCAATTCAGCGCTTTCATGCGCGCACCGCCGTGACCATCGATGTCACCATCGTTGGCGTGCTGGAAAGCTTTGAAGCAACCATAGCGGACCTGTCAGAGGGCGGCGCGATGGTGGTGGGGGGTAGTCTGCCCGCCCGCTCGCGCTGCGAAATCCACTATGGCGGCGAGATTGTCTATGCCACGGTTATGTGGGCGGAGCCTGATCGCATGGGGCTGCGCTTTCCCTTCCACCTTTCCGGAGGCCCGCTCTACCATCGGCTGATGATGGCCCGCGGCCATCATCAGCGGCGCTTCCTCCCCGTCGCGATGCGCGGCACGGGAGGATTTGGTCGGCGGGGGCTCTGACCCGCCTTGCGGCCCGCCATTTGCCGCCCTAGCACGGCTATGTGGCCGTTCCGCTTCCTCTCCCCGCCTTGCACGCAAGCCACGCCGGCATTTGGCTGACCGATGCTGCCGGGCATGCGCGCCAAGTAGATCGCGGAGCCGCGATTGCAGCAGCGGCCGCGTCCCCGCACCTGTTGATCAACGCGCCCTTGACCGGCGAACGGCTGGGCTATGGCGAATTGTCGGGGCTCGATCTGCTTGAGCTGTTTGCGTTTGTCCATCCGGCGCGCTTTGCCGTGCCGACGGCTGACGGACTGTCCGCGGCGCTTGGCCTCGCCGCCCCTGGCGACGAAGCCGCTATCGCGGCGCATCTCCAACAACTCGCCTCCGCGCTATTCGCAGCCGCGGCTGCCCCCGGCTGGCCCGAACGCGATGGCGCCTGGCACGGGGCGGCGGCGCTGTCGCGCCAGCGCTGGGGCTGGGCCCCCTTCCTGCTCGACCGGCTGGAAACCCCCGGCGACAAGGATCGCTGGCTATTTTCGCGCCTGCCAGAATGGCAGGACGCCCCACCTCGCCCTGCCGCCAAAACCATAACGCCCGATCCCACCGATGTCGCTGCAACGCTCGCGCGCCTTACCGGCAGTACAGCTGAAGACCGCCCTTCACAGCGCGAATATGCCCTGACGACGGCGCAAATCTTCGCGCCACGCGCCAAGCGCGGCCAGCCGAACATCGTCATCGCAGAAGCGGGCACCGGCATTGGCAAGACTTTGGGCTATCTCGCGCCTGCCGCCAGCTGGATCGCCGCATCGGGTGGGGGCGTCTATGTCTCGACCTTCACCAAGGCGTTGCAACGCCAATTGGCGCGCGAGACCGAACGACTCTATCCAGATCGCACCCAGCACCGTGCCAAGGTGGTCGTGCGCAAGGGGCGGGAAAATTATCTCTGTCTACTCAATCTGGAGGATGCGCTGCAGGGCGGGTTCAGCGGGCGTGCCGCCATTTTGGCTCAGCTGGTCGCGCGCTGGGCCGCCTATAGCCGCGATGGCGATATGGTCGGCGGCGATCTGCCCGGCTGGCTGCCTGCGCTGTTCCGCCGCAATGGCACCACCGCGCTGACCGACCGGCGCGGCGAGTGCGTCTATGCCGCCTGCCCGCATTATCGCAAATGCTTCATCGAACGCTCAATTCGCGCGGCAGGTGATGCCGATATCGTCATCGCCAACCATGCACTGACAATGGTGCAAACGGCGCGCCCGCGCGATGCCGCCGGACCGCCGCAGCGGATCATCTTTGACGAAGGCCATCATCTTTACGAGGCCGCCGATGCTATCTTCGCGGTCGCGCTGACTGGAGGCGAAGCCATCGAGCTGCGCCGCTGGATTATTGGCCCGGAGGGCCGCGCACGCGGGCGGCGGCGCGGGCTGGCGGCACGGCTTGCCGATGTGGCCAGTTACGACGGCGAGGTCGAGGCCGCTGTCCAATCCGCCAATGATGCTGCGCTGGCATTGCCAGGCGACGGCTGGCTCAAACGATTGGCCGACAATCAACCGTCCACTCCGGTTGAAACGCTGCTTGCCACGGTACGTGCAGTGGTGCTCGCCCGGGCGTCCAGCGACGCGCAATTTGAGGCAGGATATGGCCTTGAAACCGAGCTTGCAGAGCCCGACGGGCGGCTGGTAGCAGCCGCGGCTCAGGCCGCCGACGCACTCAGCGAGTTGCAGCGTCCGCTGTTGGCACTCGCGCAGCGGCTCGACGCGGTCATCGAAGAAGCGCCCGACTGGCTCGACGCACAGGCGCGCAGCCGGATCGACGGCGCGCGGCTGTCGCTGGGCACGCGCTGCGAGCTGATTGCGGCCTGGCTGGCTCTGCTGGCGCGCGTTGGCGGCCCGAGTGATCCCGATTTCGTCGATTGGCTCGCACTCGACCGCGTCGATGGGCGCGAGCTGGATTGCGGGCTACACCGTCACTGGCTCGACCCGATGCAGCCCTTTGCCCGCATGATTTACGAACCCGCGCACGGGGTGCTTGTGACCAGCGCCACGTTGCGCGCCGGCGGAAGCTGGGCCGACGCGCGTGTACGCACAGGCACGCGACACGTCGATGCGCCGGTAATTGAAGAAAGCTTCCCCAGCCCGTTCGATTTCCGTCGTCAGGCTGAAGTGCTGATCGTCACCGACATCGCGCGCGGCGATTTGGCCGCACTCGCCGGCGCATACGCACGGCTGATCGAGGCGGCAGGTGGCGGCACGCTCGGGCTGTTCAGCGCGATCCGGCGGCTGCGCATTGTTCATGCGCGCATCGCTGACCGGCTAGCGCGCGCAGGGCTGCCGCTGTTTGCGCAGCATGTCGACCCGCTCGACACCGGCACTTTGGTCGATATCTTCCGCAGCGACCCGGCTGCATCGCTGCTCGGCACCGATGCTTTGCGCGACGGTGTCGACGTTCCCGGCGATTCGTTGCGGCTGGTCGTGATGGAGAGCATCCCCTGGCCACGCCCCACCGTGCTGCACAGCGCGCGTAAGCTATCAGGCGGTGGGACCCAGTGGGACGATATGGTCGTGCGCGCCCGCCTCGCCCAGGCCTTTGGCCGTCTGATCCGCCGCGCCGATGATCGCGGCCAATTTGTCATCTTGTCGTCAGCCGTGCCTTCGCGCTTCCTCTCGGCCTTTCCGGCTGACACGCCCATATTGCGCCTGCCGCTCGATCAGGCGGTTGCCCGTGTCCGCGCCGTTCAGGCCAATTTTCCCGCGCAAGCGACAAGCGCCTTTCCAGCGTCATGACTTTGCGGCACAAGCATTTTGAAGGGCAGCCGCGAGGGGAAGTCTGTTGAAGAGCCTGTCGATTCTGCGCCACGCCAAATCGGGCTGGGATGCCCCGGTTGACCGTGACTTTGACCGCCCGATCAATGCACGGGGGCGGCGCGGTGCGGCCCTGATGGGCGAAATGTGGAGGGGTAAGGGCTGGCCGCTCGACTGGATTATCGCCTCGCCCGCCGTACGCGTTACCGAAACGCTGGACCATTTTCAGCCCGCTGCGGGGCTTGCCGATCTCGAACCGCACTGGGAACGCCGCGTCTATCTCGCCTCCGCTGCCACATTGTTCGATGTGCTGCGCGAAACCGGCGCGCGGGGGGACCATCTGATGCTGGTGGGCCACAATCCGGGGCTGGAGGATCTGGCGATGATGCTGGTGCCCTATGACGCGGACGATCCGGCACGTATGGCCATCGAAGAAAAGCTGCCCACCGCCGCGCTGGTACGCATCCTGTTTGACATCGGCGACTGGAGCCGCCTTTCGGAAAACAGCGGTACGCTCGATGCCTTCATCCGCCCGCGTGATCTCGACCCGACATTGGGACCGGGGATAGACTAACTTTCCAGCGCGCGTACAAGCCGCTGCCGTAAAGCCACCAATGATGACACCATAATGGCGGGGCGCGGCGAAGCGGCAGGCAGCGATACCTCACCCCCCTCGCCCGCCAGCGCCTTGCGCGCGCCCTCGACCGTAAAGCCTTCGCTGTTCAGCAAATGGTGGATGCGTTCCACCAGCGCGACATCTTCGGCGCGGTAGTAGCGCCGCTTGCCCGACCGTTGCAGGGGGCGCAGTTGTGGGAAGCGCGTTTCCCAATAGCGCAGGATGTGCGTCGGCACGCCAACGCGCGCCGCCACCTCCCCAATCGACAGCATCGCTCCGGCCGCCTTGCCGCCTGTTCCTGATGCTGTGTCCGTCATTCGGCTCAACAGCGGCGGGTCAGCCCGCCACCGCTCCGCGCATCGACTGGCTGGCACGGAAGGTCAGCACGCGGCGCGGCGAAATTGGCACCTCGACCCCGGTCTTGGGATTGCGGCCAATGCGCTCGCCCTTATCGCGCAGGACAAAGGTACCAAAACTGCTGATCTTCACATTCTGGCCGTCGGCCAGTGCGTCGGCCATATGGTCCAGGATCGATTCCACCAGCCGCGCCGATTCATTACGCGACAGTCCGATATTGCGGTTAATCGATGCGGCGATGTCCGCGCGCGTCAAGGTGCTTTCAGCCAAAGTCTTTCTCCCCCAAAGCCGACGCCAATAATCCGCCGCGCCCCAGTTCGCGGCGAGTCTGCAACCAGAATGTAACAGCTATTGATTGCGCCGCATAATCAAAACGAAAGGATGGCGTCATCCCACCGTGTCTCACATTCGGACGAGCGCAGCTCCCCAGGTGAAACCGCCGCCCATGGCTTCCAGCGCTACCAGATCGCCCGGCTTGATTCGTCCGTCGCGCACTGCAACGTCCAGCGCTAGCGGCACCGATGCTGCCGAAGTATTGGCGTGGCGATCCACCGTGACCACCACGCGCCCGGGCACGAGGTTCAGCTTGCGCGCGGTCGCATCAATGATCCGCAAATTGGCCTGATGGGGCACCACCCAGTCGATAGCATCCGGGGCAAGCCCGGCTTCATCCAACACCTCGCCCAGCACGGCGGCCAAATTGGTCACGGCGTGGCGGAATACTTCGCGCCCGTGCATCCGTACATGGCCGACGGTGCCTGTAGTGGACGGTCCGCCGTCGACATAGAGCATGTCGCCATATTTGCCTTGCGCATGCAGCTTGCTGGCCAACACGTTCCGATTGCCCCCAGTTTCGGCCGACAGCACGACCGCTCCGGCGCCATCACCGAACAATACGCAGGTCGTGCGGTCGTCCCAATCAAGGATGCGGCTGAAAGTTTCGGCACCGATCACCAAGGCATGTTTGGCCTGCCCCGCGCGCAGCATCGTGTCGGCGACGGTCAGCGCATAGAGAAAACCCGAGCACACTGCGCCCACGTCAAAGGCCACGCAATCGTCAATGCCCAGCAGCGCTTGAACCTTGGTTGCAGTGGCGGGAAATGTGTTGTCGGGCGTGGCGGTCGCCAGCACAATCATGCCAATGTCGTCAGGCTCCAGCCCAGCAGCGGCCAGTGCCGCGCGCGCCGCGTCGGCGCCCAGCGTCGCCGTCGTCTCATCGGGTTCGGCAATATGGCGCTGGCGGATCCCGGTACGCTCGACAATCCATTCGTCGCTGGTATCAACCCGCGCGGCAAGTTCGGCATTGGTTACGATGGTCCGCGGCAGCGCTGACCCGGTTCCGGCAATCACGCTTCTGATGGTCACGCGGTTTGCGCCCGGAAATTGCCCAGATCCTCTGTTACTTGCCGCGTAATGTCTTTTTCCACCAGCTCGGCGCAGACATGCACGGCGTTGGCAACCCCAGCCGCATTGGCACTGCCATGGCTTTTCAGCACGACGCCGTTCAGGCCCAAGAACACCGCGCCATTATGATTATTGGGGTCAAGATGGTGCTTGAGCAGCTCGGTCGCAGGGCGCGAGATCAGGAAGCCAATCTTGGATCGCAACGAACTGGTAAAGGCACGCCGCAACAGGTCGGTCACGAAGCGCGCAGTCCCCTCGATGGATTTGAGCGCGATGTTGCCTGCAAACCCGTCATGCACAATCACATCGACCTCGCCGCGCGACAATTTGTCGCCTTCGATAAAGCCCTGAAAGCGCATCGGCAGCCCTTGCGCCGCGCGCAGCATCGCGGCGGCATCGCGGATTTCGTCCGTGCCCTTCAGCTCTTCCGTCCCAATGTTAAGCAGCGCCACGCGCGGCTCGGACATGCCCATCACCGTGCGCGCATAGGCCGACCCCATGATCGCAAACTGCACCAAATTATTGGCATCACATTCGGTATTGGCGCCCAGATCGAGCATCACCACATCATTGTCACCCAGCGACGGCAGCAACGCCGCGAGTGCGGGACGGTCAATCCCCGGCATGGTGCGTAGCGCCAGCTTGGCCATTGCCATCAGCGCCCCGGTGTTGCCCGCCGAAACCGCGCCGCCGGCATCGCCCCGCTTTACCGCGTCGATGGCGAGCCCCATGGAGCTGCCGCGCGCCTTGCGCAGCGCCTGGCTCGGCTTGTCTTCGCCGGTGACGATCCCGTCCGTGTGCAGAATTTCGGATGCGGCGCGCAAATTGGGATGGCTGTCGAGCGCAACCTTGATCTGCGCCTCGTTACCGACCAGCAGGAATTTCAGGCCGTCGTGCCGGCGCCGCGCTGCGGCCGCGCCCGCAATCATTACGGGCACGCCACCATCACCGCCCATCGCATCGATGGCGATTCGCGGTGTCAGCCCCATAAAATTTTTCCGGTCAGATGGAAGCGTCAGGCGCCGATGGCGACGACTTCGCGGCCGTTATAATAGCCGCACTTGTCGCACATATTATGCGGGCGTTTCAGCTCGCCGCAGTTCGAACATTCCTGAAAGGCTTCAACCTTCAGCGAATCGTGGCTGCGGCGCATGCCGCGCTTCGACGGAGAGGTTTTTCGCTTGGGGACGGCCATGACTTTTCCTGCTTCAATCTGTTTATCAACAACAGCATCCCCGCAGCGCCACTACGCTAGCTGTCCAGCGACGTATCAACCGCCCGCCGTTCCCGCTTCGGGAGCCGGAGGGAGCCTCAACGCCAGAAGGTGTCGGGATGCCGGACGGGCGGCGCTATAGCGATTCCGGTCTGAAAGGCAAGCCTTGATTGGAACTGACGCACTGCTTGCCAGCAGCGCAGCGAATACTATTCTGGTGGCAAGAAACCAGAGGGGGTGAGCAATACTATGACAATTTTGCCGATCAGCATGACCTTGGCGGCCGTGGCCGCGCTTATCAATATCTGGCTGATGATCCGCTGCGGCCGCGTCCGCACCAAGGAACAGGTAATGGTCGGTGACGGAGGAAACGAGCCGCTGATCCGCCGAATGCGCGCGCACAGCAATTATGTCGAAAGCACCGCTTTCGTGCTGATACTCATTGTACTGATCGAACTGGCGGTCGGACCTGCAACGTGGCTCTGGGCCGTTGGCGGCCTCTATTTCGCCGGTCGCATCGCGCATGCCATTGGCATGGACGGCGCCACGAATGCCCGCTTTGTAGGCACACTCATCACCCTGCTGACCCAGGCCGGGCTAGCCATCACCGCCATCGTCACAGTCTATCTGACGCCGATTGAGGTGGTCACCGAAGGCCCGATACCCAGCGAAGCCGAAGTCGTCGCCCCGCACTAGGATGGGGCGCGAACCATCCCCGTCATACTGTCGGCAACATAAGGATTGGTGCGCCGCTCCTGCCCGAAGCTGCTCGTCTGGCCGTGCCCCGGAACAAAGACAATATCGTCACCGAACGGCCACAGCCGCTGAGTGATCGACGCAATCAAATCGCTATGGTTGCCGCGCGGAAAATCGGTGCGGCCGATGCTGCCTTGAAACAACACATCGCCGACCAGCGCCAGCTTTGACGGGCGGTGGATGAAAACCACATGCCCTGGCGTGTGTCCCGGACAGTGCACCACATCCAGCACCAGATTGCCGACCGTCACCGTGTCGCCATGCGCCAACCAGCGGTCGGGGACAAAGCTTTGCGCGACCATGCCCCAGCGCGGGCCATCGTCATCGAGCTGGTCAATCCAGAAACGGTCATCTTCGTGCGGCCCTTCGATGGGCAACGCCAGTTCCTGCGCCAGCATTCCGGCCTGCCCGCAATGGTCAAGATGGCCATGCGTGATCAATATCTTCTCAAGGATGACCCCATGCTGGGCTGCGACCGATTTCAGACGGTCCAGATCGCCGCCAGGATCGACAAAGGCGGCTTTGTTGGTCGCCGTGCACCACAGCAAGGTGCAATTCTGCTGGAGCGGGGTCACAGGAATGATGACGGCTTTAAGCGGGGGCTGGGCTTGGGTCATGCCGCCCATGTGGCGCGACTATGCGCCTATCGCAAGGTCATAGTATCACCGCTCACCTCGACGCCTTGCAGGCGTGAGAGGAAGCTTTGGCCCAGCAGACTGGTCGGCATGTCGGCGTCGATCACCGCCGCCTGTACGCTAACCACCGTCAGCCCATCCACCCCGACGCTATTGAGCTGGACCGGGCGGATCGGCACGACCCCACCCGCAGTATTGGCGCTGCCGCCTTCGGGCAGGCTGTCGACATCGATACCGATCGCCTCGGCATCGCGCCGTGTGAGCGCAATCATCGATGCGCCGCTGTCTACCATCATCCGGATGCTCGAGCCGTTGACCACGGCGTCAACATAGAAATGCGAATCGGGGTCGCGCTGCAACCGCACTTCGCCGCCATTTTTTTCGGGGATGGAGCTGCCCGGCCCCGATTTTTTTCCGATGCGTGACCAGGGGCCGTCGTCGGGGGAGGCGGCCGCGGCGGCCGCATCATCACCGCCCGGCAAGCGCACGCGCGACACGCCGCCCACCACCACGGCGAACAGCACGAAGAAGATCGACAAAGTCAGATATTGGCGAAACATATCCGCGAAGCTAGCGCGGCATGATTGGCGTTCGGTTAATCAGCGGGCACAGCTGGCGCATCGATAAAGGCCCGCCACTGTGGCGGGTCAAAGCGGATGCTATAGCTCAGGCGCACACAGGCGTGGCGGACACGATCTTCGGCCTCGGCTAGCGTCGTTGGCCAGGCAGCGCCACTGTCCAATGCGCGCCAGCAAATGACCGCATCCGCCTCTGGCCTGTCGGCAATGGCGGCGTAGGCCTTGCCGCCCTCGGGCGGGACCCAGCCCAGCACCATCTGTTCATAGGCGTCTGCCTTGGCCAGCACGCGGCGAAAGGCCATCTCCTCGTCGCCCAACAGCACGGCGATGCGCGTCCGGTCGGCATCGGCGAGCCATTGCCCACCGAAATATTGCCTCCACGCCCCATCTGCGCCGTCGCCCAACGTCAATGCCAGCGCCTGTCCGGCATAGTCGAACCGTTCATACCAGCGCGATTCGGTGTCCAGCGGAGCAAGCCGCGATGGCGCGCGGACGTCCTCGCTTGGCGGCAGGCTCAGTTGGGCCGTCGCTGGAACCGACGCCAACACAAGCATCATGGCGGAGAAGATCCTCAGCATGAAGACAGGCTCGCTCATTCCGCCTGTCCGGCCGATGAATGGACCGCCAGCGCATCGCGCAGCCATGCTGGCGCAGCCGCGGGGTCAATGCTTTCGACCCGCCGATGCTCGACCGACCAGCCAAGCTCGGGATAGGCGATGGTCTGTCGTGCCGGGTCTGCTGCGCCCAAGGGCACCACGACCAGCCGCCGGTTCACTTTCTGCCGCCAATTCATCCGCGCGGTATTTTCTTGGCCCACATAACAACCCTTGCTGAAGCTGACGCCGTTCAGCTCAGCGGCATTGCATTCCAGCCACAGATATTTGTCGCTGCCAAGCTCGCTGCGCCCTTCGGCCACGCCCAGCGCCAGCCTGTGCGCGCGCCAGGCATCATCTGCCGCTTCGCCGCCATGCACAGGCGCCAGCCAGCGGCGACCCAGCGCAGCAAGGCGCGGGTCGGATACGCCCATCTCGCCTGCCGCTGCCCAATGCACCACCAACGTCTCTTCGCGCGCTATCGTGATCGCGCGGCGTAGCCGGAACAGCGTCAACCGCTTCGCCAGATCGCCCGCCGCATCGCGCTCGCAATCGATCAAGATGTCGTTGCCATCAGCCCAGATTAGAAATTCGAACAGACATTTGCCTTGCGGGCTGAGCAAACCCGCCCAGCACGGCAGCGTGCCCGCGACATCGTTGGTCACCAGCCCCTGCAGAAACCCGCGCACGTCCTCGCCTGACAAGCGGAGGAGGGTGCGGTCTGTCAGGATGCTGTCGGTCATCCTGCTATGATAGGACGTCGAGCCTATCAACAAAAGCCCCTCCACCTTGCGGGAAGAGGCTTTAAATCAGCGAACTGCTGCAGCGGGGGGTTGGGGGCTCGCTATTATTTGGCTATGCGCCCAACATGACCGACCGCCTCACCATCCGCCGCCCCGACGACTGGCACGTCCATCTGCGCGATGGCCCGGCGCTCGCCGACATTGTCCCGCACACCGCGCGCCAGTTCGCGCGCGCTATCGTGATGCCCAATCTGTCCCCGCCAGTGACGACGGCCGCCATGGCTGCCGCCTATCGCGACCGCATCATGGCGACCGTTCCATCGGGGACTGACTTCACCCCGCTCATGGTGGCCTACCTTACCGACCACAGCGACCCTGTGGACCTCACGGCAGGGCATGCCGACGGCATCCTCACCGCCGCCAAACTCTACCCCGCCCACGCTACCACGGGCAGCGCGCACGGCGTCACCGACGTCGCCAACCTCGCTCCCGCACTCGAGGCAATGCAGGCCATTGGCATGCCGCTGCTCATCCACGGCGAGGTCACCGATGCGCATGTCGATATCTTCGACCGCGAGGCAGTGTTCATCGACCGCATATTGACCGGCATCGTTCGCGATTTTCCTGATCTGCGGATTGTCTTTGAACATATCACCACGCGCGAGGCGGTGGATTTTGTCGCGGCGTCAGGCCCCAACATCGCCGCCACCATCACGCCGCAGCATCTCCACATCAACCGCAATGCCATGTTCGCGGGCGGCATCCGCCCGCATGCTTATTGCCTTCCCGTGGCCAAGCGCGAGGTGCACCGGCTGGCGCTGCGCAAGGCCGCAATCTCCGGCAACCCCAAGTATTTCCTCGGCACCGACAGCGCCCCACATGCGCGTGAGGCCAAAGAGGCGGCTTGCGGCTGCGCGGGCATATTTAACGCGCCCTTCGCGCTCGAAAGCTATCTCACGGTGTTCGATGAGGAAGGCGCGCTCGACAAGTTTGAGGGCTTTGCCAGCCTGCACGGCCCAGCCTTTTACCGGCTGCCTGTTAACGACGCGACCATCACGCTGGAACGCGCGGCTGCGTCCGTTCCCGCCAGCCTGCCACTCGGCGACACGACCATCCTCCCTTTCCACGCGGGTGAGGAACTAGGCTGGCGCTTCGCTGCCTGACCGGCTTAGCCGCCACATATCCCAGCTGTACAGCATTAGTCCCGCCCAGATCAGTGGAAAGGTGACCAGATGCGTTGTCGTCAACGGTTCGCGATACAGAAAAATCGCCAGCAGAAACTGGATGGTCGGCCCGATGTATTGGATGAGGCCGATGGTGGCATAAGGCATCTGCCGCGCCGCAGAGGCAAACAAGAGCAGCGGCACCGCCGTCACCACCCCCGCCGCCAGCAGCAGCGCGTCGGTCTGCGTTCCCAGCGTTCCAAAGTGCCCGCTGCCCTGCACCGTCCACACCGCCAGCGCACCCAGTGCCAGCGGCAGCAAAATGATCGTCTCGCTCGCCAGCCCGACCATCGGCCCCACCGGAGCGACCTTGCGGATTAGGCCGTAAAGACCAAAGCTCAGCGCCAGCGACAGCGAAATCCACAGCGCGTCGAGCGCGCCCGTCGCCAGTATCGCGACCCCCAGACCCGCCAGCGCCACCGCCACCCATTGCCAACGCGTTAGCCGCTCCTTCAGGAACAAATAGCCCAAGAGCACGTTGAGCAGCGGGTTGAGGAAATAGCCCAGGCTTGCCGCCGCGACATGGCCGTTGGTCACCGCCCAGATGTAAATCAGCCAGTTGCCCCCGATCAGCAGCGCCGTCGCTGTCATTGGTACAAGCATCGCACGGGTCGTTAGCGCCTCCCAAAGCGCTGCCAGCCGCCGCCGGAAATAGAGCATGGCGAGCAGCAGCAGCACCGACCAGACAATCCGGTGCGCCACCACCTCAAGCGGCGGCACCGCCTTCAAAAGGTTGAAGTAAACGGGCAGGAACCCCCAGATGAAATAGGCACCTACAGCTTGAGCAAGCGCTGTGCGCGCAATCGGCTGGCCCGAGCTGTCGGTCATTGTCGGCTCAGAAGATGCCGCCGCCCAGGAACAGCCGCAGCGCGCAAATTCCCATCACCACCGCGCAGAAAATCTGTCCCGATTTCCGGTCCGACATCAGCCCCAGCAGGAAACCGAAAGCCGCAATCGGCAAGATGATCCAATTCGCCCAGCCAAAGAAGGGAACCGTGGCGGGGATGGCCAGCAGCAGCGCAACCGCGCCGATCAAAATGGAGAGGACGTTTAGCATGGGTATTGTTTCGCATGCCCCCCGCTTGCGCGCAAGCGTAGCGACGCTATGACCCCGCACCAGAGGGGAACTACCATGCTCAACGGCCCGCTGCTCGTGACCGAGCGTCTGATCCTGCGTCCACCTGCGCCCGAGGATTTCCCCGCCTACGCCGCCTTTTGCCAGGAGGATGGCACCAACGACTTCATCGGCGGCAAGCAAGAAGCCTCGCCCGCGTGGCGCCAGCTCTGCTCGCTGGCCGGGGCTTGGCATATTCGCGGCTTTTCCATGTTCTCGGTGATCGAGCGCGCCACCGGCACATGGGTTGGCCGCATCGGCCCGTGGGAACCCGAAGGCTGGCCCGGCAAGGAAATCGCCTATGGCGTCAGCGCGCGCTTTGCAGGGCGGGGCTATGCTTATGAGGCCGCTGTTGCCGCCTGCGATTTTGCTGTCGAGTTTCTCGGTTGGGACGAACTGATGCACTGCATCGCGCCCGACAATATCCGCAGCCAGGCGCTGGCGAAGCGCTTGGGCGCGGTTAACGTCGGCCCCACGGCAATGCCCGCCCCCTATCAGGATTATCCCGTCGACAAATGGGCCCAAAGCGCCGCCCAATGGCGCGCGCACCGCAAGGAGATGAAGGCATGACCGAAAATTGCGTCGATCCCACCCGCACGGCCTTTGATGCCTTCAAGGACCTCCCGCGCGACACCCCCATCCATATGATAAATCTGCTACGCTTTCGCGAACGCGCGGCCTACCCCGCCGACCACACCCTCGCTGCCGCAGGGCTAACCGGGGCGCAGGCTTATGCAAATTATGGCAAAGAGAGCGGGCCCGTTTTCCAGCGGGTCGGTGGCTCGCTCGTCTGGCGCGGCAAACCGGAAACGGTGCTGATCGGCCCCGCCGAGGAGCACTGGGACATGGCCTTTATCGCGCAGTATCCGCACGGCGGCGCCTTCATGGAAATGGTCACCGACCCCGCCTATCGTCTCGCCGTTATCCACCGCCAGGCGGCCGTCGCAACCTCGCGCCTGATCCGTACCGCCCCTCTGCCGCTCGATTCCCGCAGCGGGACGGTTTTCGGCTGAAATATACCGCCGCGTTAACGCTGTTTGCTTACCCGAACTTAACCATGACGCGGCATTGCCGGGTCAAAGGTTAAGGGAGTGTTACCATGGCGCGCGGCGGCAGGATCATGCTTGGGATGACGATCGGCACGGCACTGTTGCTGTCCGGCTGCTTCCGCGAGCCACAGGACAAAGCCAAGCAAGACGCGCTCGACAAGGAATTGGCGGCGCAGCAACTGGGGCCGCTGCAGCAGGAAATCATCGTCGATCCCAAGAAAGCGGCACAAACGCCTGCTGCTGCGGAAGGTGCCGCGCGCGAAGCGCTGGGCGGCAAGCTGCTCGCGGCCCCCACCGCCAAGCCCATGGAGCCGTGCGGGGACTGCGCGGCTGCCAAAGAACCTGTCACGCTGGGCGCTCTGGCGAACAATCCGTCGAAGGGCAAATGCGACGCCAAACTGACCTATAGCAATGACTGGGCAAAGCGCCTGCCCGCCGCTTTCACCGTCTATCCGCGCGCGTTGGTACGCGAGGCGGCCGGTGTTCAGGGTGGTCTGTGCAATATCCGCGTCGTCAACTTCCAGACCGTCGCGTCCAAACAGGCCGTGCTCAACTATTATCACACGCTCGCCACTCGCGCGGGCTACACCAGCGACCACCGCGTCGAGGGCAAGGAACATATGCTGGGCGGGACCAAGGGCGACCTCGCCTATGTCGTTATGCTGCGCAGCGATGGCGCCATGACCGACGTCGATCTGGTCGCCTCCGGCGGGCGCTAAGCGCTCAAATCAGCCCTGCCAACGGGCTCGACGGGTCGGCATATTTGCGCGTGCCCATGCGTCCGGCGAGATAAGCGTCGCGCCCTGCCTCGACCGCCAGTTTCATCGCGCGTGCCATGCGCACCGGGTCCTTCGCCTCGGCAATCGCGGTGTTCATCAGCACCCCGTCGCAGCCTAGCTCCATCGCCACCGCCGCATCGCTCGCAGTGCCCACTCCGGCGTCGACCAGCACCGGCACCTTCGCGCCCTCGACGATCAGGCGGATGGTCACGCGGTTCTGGATGCCCAGCCCCGACCCGATTGGCGCCCCCAGCGGCATGATCGCCACCGCGCCTGCTTGTTCCAGTTGCTGCGCCGCGATGGGATCATCGACGCAGTAAACCATCGGCAGAAAGCCCTCTTTCGCCAAAATCTCAGTCGCGCGCAACGTTTCGCGC
>JANRIY010000043.1:0-48863 GCA_033764495.1 Sphingopyxis sp.
CGCGTCGGGCGCAAGGTGAATGTGATGGAACAGGTGCTCGACATTCCGGGGCAGGAAATCATCACCAAGGACAACGCCATGGTCGCGGTCGATGGCGTGGTCTTCTTCCAGGTCCTCGACGCGCCCAAGGCGGCCTATGAAGTCAGCGACCTTTATCTGTCGATCATGAACCTGACGACCACCAACTTGCGCACGGTGATGGGGTCGATGGACCTCGACGAAACGCTGTCCAAGCGCGACGAGATCAACGCGCGCCTGCTGCACGTGGTTGACGATGCGACGACGCCGTGGGGCGTGAAAATCACCCGCGTCGAGGTGAAGGACATCCGCCCGCCCGCCGATATCAGCAATGCGATGGCGCGGCAGATGAAGGCCGAGCGCGAAAAACGCGCGACGATCCTCGAATCCGAAGCCGCGCGGCAGAATGAAATCAACCGCGCCGAGGGTTTGAAGCAGGCACAGATTTTGGAGGCCGAAGGGCGCCGCCAGTCGGCCTTCCTCGACGCCGAAGCGCGCGAACGCGCCGCACAGGCTGAAGCCACCGCGACGCGGCTGGTGTCCGACGCCATCGCCGGCGGCGATGCGAAAGCGATCAATTACTTCATTGCACAAAAATATGTCGAAGCCGTGGGCCAATTTGCCACGTCGCCCAATGCCAAGACGATCTTGTTCCCGGTCGAGGCCACCCAGTTGATCGGCACGCTGGGCGGCATCGGCGAGATTGCCAAGGATGCTATCGGCAAAATGGGTGAGGGGCGTTGAACATGAACGGTTGGCTCGAAGGGATGGATCCACACTGGTTCTGGCTGTCAATCGGGCTCGCGCTCGGTGTGCTCGAAATGCTGCTGCCGGGCTTTTTCCTGATCTGGCTGGCGGGCGCAGCGATCATTACCGGGCTGATCGCGTGGGTGCTGCCCATCCCCTTCGCGGGGCAAATCGCACTATTCGCTGTGCTGTCGATTGTGGCGGTGTTCTGGGCACGCAAATATATGAAGGGCAACCCCATCGAAACCACTGACCCGCTGCTCAACCAGCGCGGGGGCCGCTATGTCGGCGAAGTGGTGACATTGGTCAGCGCGATTCAGGACGGGCGCGGTCGGGCCAAGATCGGCGACGGCGAATGGCCGGTGCGCGGGCCTGATGCGGCCGCCGGTGCCAAAGTACGCGTGGTCAGCGCCGAAGGCGGGATATTGGTGGTAGAGCTGGCTTAAGGCCGCACCCGCGCCCACACATTGACCGGGTCGGGCTCCATGACATGGTGCCCGATCACCGCGAACCCCAGCTTCGTCGCTACCGCTTCGGATGCGCGGTGGCCGGGGTTGATGATGCAGCGGATTTCGGGCGCGGCGAGGTTCGCATCGGCCCAGGCGATCACCGCCGTCATCGCCTCGGTCGCCAGCCCCTGCCCCCAATGGTCGGCATCCAACGCCCAGCCCGCCTCGGGCACGCCTTCAAGCAGCGGCACACCGCGCGCAAAGTAAGACAGGCCACCCATACCGATCAGCCGGTCGCTCGCCCTGTCGGCGAACACCCAATAGCCGAACCCCATCACCGGCCACAGCCCGGCGGCGGCGAGGAATTTGCTCCAGCTCAATGTTTCGTCGCGCGGTTCGCCGCCGATGAAGCGCGTGACCCGCGTATCGGCCCACATCGCGACATGGTCGGCTTTATCGGATAGACGCTGCGCACGCAGCCGCAGGCGCGAGGTTTCAAGGGTTGGCGGGATCATCCACCGCGCCTAACCGCTCAGGCCGCTTTTGCCAACTCCACGCTCGACGGCATTTTGGCGTCGGCATAGTCGCTGTCATACTTGCCGATCAGCGCGCGGTCGTCGTGGTTCCACGGGTGGAAACCGGGCAGGAAATAGGCTGCCCACGGCACGAAAATCCGGCGCAGCAGCCCCGGATTGCCCAGCATGTACCAAGCAATCCGGGCGTTGACGCGCCAGCCGGTCAGGCCATCCTGCTTCAGCAATGCCTTCATACCTTTGATGCGCTTGGCCCAGAACATGACCGTGATGATCAGCATCAGCCGCGTCTTGACGTTCCAGCGTTTCCAGCGCGACCAATGCTTGGTGGCGTGCAGCCAGGTATCATAGGCGACGCCCTTATGCTCAATCTCCTCGATCGCGTGCCAGCGCCACATATCCGCCCATTCGGGGTCGGCCCCGTCGAAGATCGACGGGTCTTTGAGGAACAATTGCGCCAGCACCGCGGTATAATGTTCAAGCGCAATGGTCGCGGCCAGATTAATGATCGCCGGCCGTTCCTTGATTAGCGCCATGATATGATCGACATCGGCCTGCAGCGGCGAGAGATCATAGCCGGTTTCGGCGATCTTGCGGTTGAACACCACATGTTCGCGGCTGTGGATCACCTCTTGCTGCACAAAGGCGCGGATTTCGCCTGCCAGCTTCGGCGGCACGCCATCGCGGTGCGCCTTCACCGCTTCGATGAACATGGCTTCGCCTTGCGGAAAGGTCACCGACAATGCGGTGAACAGCGAAGAGCCGATGGGATCGCCGCCCAGCCACCAGCGCTTTTGCTTTGCATCGCGGCCAAAGCGGATGTCGCGCGGCGTAATGGCGAGGTCGGCGGGGGTGGGCGAGATGTTCGAAAGGCTGGACATTATGACATTCCAAGCGAAAAGGGAGTCGGGAGCAATCAGTTTTGCGGCCAAAGGATTAACGGGTAACTTACATAGATGTCAATAGTTGAACTCGCCCCACGCAAACGTCTGTCGCCCGAGGAAAGCCGCGGGCAGGCGCTGGTCGCGGCGCGCGACATTTTGCTCGAGGCCGGGCCGCAGGCGGTGACGCTGAAGGCCGTTGCCGCACGTATTGGCCGCACGCACGCCAATCTGCTGCACCATTTCGGCAGCGCCGCCGGGCTGCAAAAGGACCTTGCCGGATTCCTGACCGAAGGCGTGTGCGCGACGATCGCCGAAACGATGCGCGCCAGCGAGCTGGGGCACCGCGACGTCCGCGCGATCGTCGATATGGCATTCGACGCCTTTGACCAGGGCGGCGCGGGTGCGTTGGCAAGCTGGATGCTGCTTACCGGCAACGACGACGCGCTGGATCCCGTTGTCGCGGCGATCCATCGGCTGATCGACGATCTGACCCCCGATGCCGACGAAAAACGGCTGATGCGCGAAGACACGCTGGTGCTGGTGCTGATGGCGCTGGGTGATGCACAGATGGGCGCGCCAATGGCCGCGGCGCTAGGCCTGCCGCGCGACACCTCGCGCACGCTGGCCTGCGAGTTAATCGAAGGACGCATTGCGAAGTTTCACGCGGCCAAGACCGACTAGGCCTGCTGCCAGACTCGCGTTTTCTGTGAACCTCGCCTAAGGAAGCCGCCAATCCCTCTCCGTTCCGGTCGAGCGTAGTCGAGACACCCCGAAGGCGCGCATGACTTCACGGCCTCTCGACTTCGCTCGAGGAGAACGGGAATATGGCAACAGATAGGCCTCCATGCATTTCCTCGATCAAGCCAAGATTTTCGTGAAGTCCGGTGACGGCGGCCCCGGTGCCGTCGCCTTCCGGCGTGAAAAGTTCATCGAATATGGCGGGCCCGACGGCGGCAATGGCGGCAAGGGCGGCGACATTATTTTTGAAGCGGTCGAGGGCCTCAATACCCTCATCGACTTCCGCTATACCCAGCATTTCAAGGCGCCGCGCGGCACCCCCGGCGCCGGGCGCAACCAGACCGGCGCGGGCGGCGATGACATTGTTATCAAAGTGCCGGTTGGCACGCAGGTGTTGGCCGATGACGAAGAACGCACGCTGCTGCTCGACCTGACCAAACCCGGCGAGCGCGTGCGCTTCCTGCGCGGCGGCGACGGCGGGCGTGGCAACGCCAGCTATAAGTCGAGCACCAACCGGGCGCCGCGCCAGCACGGCCCGGGCTGGCCGGGCGAGGAATGCTATGTCTGGCTGCGGTTGAAGCTGCTCGCCGATGCGGGCCTCGTCGGCCTGCCCAATGCGGGCAAATCAACCTTCATCAACGCGGTCAGCAATGCCGGGGCCAAGGTCGGCGCCTATGCCTTCACCACCACGCGTCCCCAATTGGGCGTGGTCAGCCACCGGGGGCAGGAATTTGTCGTCGCCGACATTCCGGGCCTGATCGAAGGCGCGGCCGATGGCGCGGGCATCGGCGACCGCTTTCTCGGCCATATCGAACGCTGCCGCGTACTGCTGCATCTGGTCGATGCCAATGATGAGGATGTTGCCTCGAGCTACCACATCGTCCGCGACGAGCTCGACGCCTATGGCGCGGGGCTGACCGACAAGCCGGTGGTGGTTGCGCTCAACAAGGTCGACACATTGGACGCCGAACTCATCGCCGCGCTGTCGGCGGAACTGGCAGAGGCCAGCGGTGCCCCGGTGTTCGCGCTGTCGGGCGCGAGCGGTGCGGGCATCCCGGCTGTGCTGGACGCGTTGCAGGACGCGATTTTCGGCGACAAGGATGACGGCACCGGCGAAAGCATCGGCGAATGGTCGCCGGTTTGATCGACACGGAAGACGGCCTGTGCCGATTTCGCTTTCCTACATCGACACAGCTTTCTAGCAATGCAGTCCCATGACACCCGCTTTGCGCCCGCTTGACGCTCAATTTTGCGCCCCGACACCATCAAACTGGAGCGCGATAGAGGGGGGGTATAGCTTCTACTTTCTGAGAATTCGGCCATTCTTGACCGGTCCGCCAAGGTGCCGAATCGCCGATGACCGCAGGCAACCACCCGCGCCACAATGACCCTGTTCCCACCCCGCACGATGCCGCGCCTGATTGTGAAAATCGGGTCGGCGCTGCTCGTCGACGATGCGGGCACAGTCAGACGCGCCTGGTTGGAGGGGGTGGTGGCTGACATCGCCGCCCGGCTCCGCGAAGGCCAGCAGGTGGCGGTGGTATCCTCCGGGGCAATTGCGCTGGGCGCGCGGCGGTTGAACCTGCCCAAGGGCGGGCGCGCGAGCCTGGAAGATGCACAGGCGGCGGCGGCCACCGGGCAGATTGCGCTGGCGGGCGTGTGGGCCGAGTTGCTCGCCGCCGAAGGGATGACGGCGGCACAGATGCTGGTCACGCTGGATGATCTGGAGGACCGGCGCCGCTACCTGAACGCCAGCGCGACGCTGGACCGGCTGCTGTCGCTTGGCGTCGTGCCGGTTATCAACGAGAATGACAGCGTCGCGACCGAGGAAATCCGCTTTGGCGACAATGACCGGCTCGCCGCGCGCGTGGCGCAGGCGGCCGGGGCAAGCGGCGTCATTCTGCTGTCCGACATCGACGGTCTTTATGACCGCAACCCCGCCGATCCTGCCGCGCAGCATATCGCGCGCGTCGAGCGCATCGACAGTGCCATTGAAGCCATGGCCGACAATCGTTCGGCCAGCGGCATGGGGTCGGGCGGGATGGTGTCCAAAATCGCCGCCGCGCGCATCGCCGCGAGCGCGGGATGCGATCTGGCGATAGTTTCGGGGCGGATCGAGCGGCCTTTGTCGACGTCCGCGCGCCACACGCTGTTCGTCGCTGAGCGCGGCGCGACCGCGCGCAAGGCCTGGCTTGCTGGCGGGCTCACCGCCAAGGGGCGGCTGACCATCGACGCAGGGGCGGCCAAGGCGTTGCGGGGCGGCGCGAGCTTGCTTGCCGCCGGAGTAACCGCCATCACCGGCCAGTTCGAGCGGGGCGATGTGCTGGAAATCGACGGCCCCGATGGCCATCCGATTGCGCGCGGCCTGTCCGAATATCCGGTGCGCGATGCCATCCGCATCAGGGGGCTGGGCCGCGACGCGCAGGAAGCCGCGCTCGGCTATGCCCCGCGCAGCGCGCTGGTGCACCGCGACCATCTGGTGCTGCTGTGACTATCGCCATTACCGGCGCGACGGGATTTGTCGGCAGCCATGTGCTTGACGCGGCGTCAGTCACGGGCGTCCCCGTCCGCGCGCTGGCGCGTCAGCAGCAGCCCGAGCGCGCGGGGGTAACGTGGATCGCAGGCGCACTCGACGATGCGGCGTCGCTCGACCAGCTTTGCGCCGGCGCAAACGCGGTCGTGCATATCGCCGGGGCCGTCAACGTGCCCGACCGCGCTGCATTCGCCGCTGCCAACATCGCTGGCACGCAGGCGGTGGCCGATGCCGCAAAGCGCGCGAATGTTGCCCGCTTTGTCCACGTCAGCAGCCTCGCTGCACGCGAACCCGCGCTTTCCAACTATGGCTGGTCCAAAGCCGGGGCCGAAGAGGGCGTTCGCGCCGCGCCGCTGCCGTGGGCCATCGTCCGCCCGCCCGGCGTCTATGGTCCTCGCGATCGCGACATGCTCGAACTGTTCAAAATGGCGCAAAGGGGCTTCATCCTGCTGCCGCCAGCGGGGCGTGGATCGTGGATCCATGCCACCGATTTGGCCAGACTGCTGGTCGCGCTCGCCGTCACGTCGGACTTTCCGACTGGGGCACTCTATGAGGTTGATGATGGCACCCCAGGCGGCATTTCGCACGGCGCGATGGGCGCGGCCATTGCCGCCGCCGTGGGACGCAACGGCGCGCTCAAGTTCAGCGCGCCGCGACCGCTGCTCAAACTGGCCGCGCATGCCGACCGGTTGGCACGCGGCGACCGCGCGAAGCTGACCCCCGACCGCGCCGCCTATATGGCGCATCCCGACTGGATCAGCGATCCCGCCAAGCGGCCCGATCCGTCGCTATGGGCGCCCGAAATCGCCTTCGCTGCGGGCCTCGCCGCCACCGCCGCCTGGTATCGCGATGCCGGATGGCTGCGCTGACGCCGGTCGGGGTGGGACAGGTGCCGGTCGAAGCCGCCATTGCCAAGCGGCCGGGCCAACCCTAGCTATAGCACCATGAACGATATCGCTGCGCCCGCCCCTGCCTCCGTGCCGCCTTCGGCCCCCGTCCGGCGCGCGCCGCCGCCGCCGACCGACGGCGTCAGCTTTCCGCGCAAAGTGTGGCGACTGCTGGTAGCCATCAAAGACGCGCTGGCGCTTTTGTTCTTGCTGCTCTTCTTTGTGGTGCTGTTCGGCCTGCTGACGGCGCGGCCCAATGCGGCGCTGCCGGTGAGCGAGGGCGCGCTGCTGCTCAAGCTCGAAGGCGTGCTCAGCGAGCAGCCCGCCGATATCGACCCCTTTGCCGCGCTGACAGGCGCGGGCGGGATGCCGGTGCGCGAATATCGCGTCCGTGACGTGGTCCACGCGCTCGAAACGGCTGCGACCGACAAGCGCGTCAAAACAGTCGTGCTCGACCTCGACAGCTTCATGGGCGGCGGCCAAGTCGCGCTCGCCGAAGTCGGTGAAGCGATCGGCAAGGTGCGTGCTGCCAAGAAGCCGGTGCTGGCCTTTGCCTCAGCCTATGGCGATGATGCCTATCAGCTCGCCGCACATGCCAGCGAAATCTGGGTCGATCCCATCGGCGGCGCCCTGATCACCGGACCCGGCGGGACCAATCTTTACTATAAGGAATTGCTCGACAAGCTGGGCGTCACCGCCAATGTTTATCGGGTCGGCACCTTCAAAAGCGCGGTCGAACCTTTCATCCGCAGCGACCAGTCGCCCGAGGCCGAAGCCGCCGCGCGTGCCTATGTCGACGTCATCTGGACCAAGTGGCAGGACGATGTTGCCAAGGCACGGCCCAAGGCGAAGCTGGCTGAGTTCATCGCCAATCCGGTAGCGCCGACGCTGGCCGCGCAAGGCGATCTGGCGACCGCCGCGCTACGCGCCGGATTGGTCGACAAGATTGGCGGGCGGCTGGCGTTCGAAGCCCGCGTGGGCGAAATTGCCGGGCGGCCTGACGACAACCAGCCCTGGGCCTTCAATGCCATCGACTATGACGCGTGGCTGGCCAACAACCCCTTCCCCACCAGTGGCGCGCCCATTGCCGTCATCCCGGTGGTGGGCGAAATTGTCGATGGCGAGCAGCCCAATGGCACGGCAGGTGGCGACACCATCGCCGGACATATTCTGACAGCCATTGCGGATAGCAATGTAAGGGCTGTTGTCCTGCGCGTCGATTCTCCCGGTGGCTCGGTAATGGCCTCGGAACAAATCCGACAGGCACTGCTGCGCGCCAAGGCTAAGAAGTTGCCCATCGTCGTGTCGATGGCCAACGTCGCGGCATCGGGCGGTTACTGGGTGGCCACGCCCGCCGATCGCATCTTTGCCGAACCCGACACCATCACCGGATCGATCGGGGTCTTTGGCATTTTGCCGAGCTTTGAAAAGGCACTCGATAACATCGGCGTTGGTGCCGACGGCATCAAGACCGGCCCGCTGTCGGGTGAGCCCAACATCTTGGGCGGTGTCAGTCCCGAATTTAACCAGATGGCACAGGCCAGTGTCGAAAATATGTATGCTCGCTTCACCGGGCTGGTCGCAAATTCGCGCAAGATGGACATCGCCAAGGTCCGTGAAATTGCCGAGGGGCGCGTCTGGGCGGGCGGAACGGCGCGCCAATTGGGGCTGGTTGACCAGTTCGGCGGGATTGACGATGCGGTGGCTTATGCCGCCAAACTCGCCAAGGTTCAGGGCGAATACTACCCGCTGTATTTTGAAAATGCGCCTGATCCCTTTGCGCAATTTCTGGCTGCCTTCACCCAGCAAGCCGCCCCGGCCGCCGCCAACCCACGCGGCTGGTTTGCGCTTGCCGGGGTCAATCGCCAGCTGATCCAGGCACGGTTGGTGCAGGATATGAGTCTGCTGGCTGCCAATCCGTCGGTGCAGGCGGCCTGCCTCGAATGTCGCGGCTGGGTGCCGGCGGTGCCGCGCACGGCGAACAAGGAAGTCAGCTGGCTGACGCGTCTGCTAGACTAAGTTGCAGCCAGGGCCCCGCGCGCATGGTCGGTGATGGCGTCGGCCAGCGTATCGACCAGCGCCAGCGGCAAATCATGTCCCATGCCGGGGATGGTCAGCAGCCGGGCACCGGGAATATTGTCCGCCGTGTCCTTGCCGCCCGCGAGCGGCACCAGCGGATCGTCCTCACCGTGAATGACCAGCGTCGGCACCCTGATCGTCCGCAGCAGCGGCCTCCGGTCACCGTCGGCGATGATCGCTGCCATCTGACGGGCAAAGCCCGGCGGATACCAGGCGCGATCAAAATCGCGGCGCACACGCCAGTCGAGCCGTTCCTCGGTTGGCGGATAGCCCGGGCTGCCAATCGTGCGCGCGGCACGCTTCATATAGGCAATCAGCTCCTCGGTATCGCCGCTCATCGGTCGGCCCGCGAGGGCCTTCATCGCCTCGGGCTGGGCACGCGGCAGGCGGCGGTTGCCCGTGGTCGACATGACCGAAGTCAGCGACAGCAGGCGTTCCGGCGCACGCGCCGCGACATGCTGGGCGATCATCCCGCCCATGGATGCACCCACCACATGCGCGCGCTGGACCTCCAGCGCATCCATCAATGCCGTGGCATCGCCTGCCATATCGGCAATGGAGTAAGGCGAAGTGGGGCGTAGGCCGAAGATCGACTTGACCACCATCCATTTGACATTCGGCACCCCCGCCGCATCGAAGCGCGTTGAATGGCCAACGTCCCGATTGTCGTAGCGAATGGTCCGGAAACCGCGATCATGCAGCGCCGCGACAAATTCATCGGGCCAGAGGGTAAGCTGCCCCCCTAGCCCCATGATCAGGAAGATGACCGGCGCATCGCGTGGTCCAGCATCCTCATAGGTGATTTCTATACCGTTGGCGGCGATTTTGCTGGTCTGCATGGAGGGGCTTTCAGGCGGTGGCAGGGCGATATTCGGCGGCGTTGCTGGTAAATTCCGCGTGACCATAGCCGCGCAGCTGGCGTTTGATGCGGCGCACAAGACGGCGGTCGGCCAGTTCGCCGATGATGGGGAGACGGCTGGCAAGGCGATAGGCCGCCATCCGTCCCATCAGCGCAAGCATGGTCGCGGCATGGATCGTGCGGTCGGCTGGCGTTACCACCACGCCGACGCTGGCGGCGCGTTCGGTGTCGCCGTTCAGGAAGGCCTGGACGAAAAACACGCGGCTAACCGAGCGTTCGAGGAAGCGCATGAGCCGCGCCTTCAGGCTTGGGTCGTTTGACAATTCGGCTTCCATCGTGGCGCGCAGCAGGCCGCCGCAGATTTTGTCGTCATAGTCATAGCGCAGCGTGGCACTGCGCGTGCGCCAGATTTTGACAATCTCTTCCGGCGTGTCGGCAAGCAAATCTTCGGGCAGCCCCAGCAGGAAACAGCGATAGCGCGCTATCTCCACGCGCCCCCGCTCTTCGCGCGTAAAATGTTGGCGTCCCTTGCCCAGCACCTCCTGCGACAGGAAGTAAATGGGGATGAGCCCGGCAGGCATCTGGTCGAGCTGCGGGATCGGTACGCCATAGGTGGCGGCATCCCACATCCCCTCGCGCGACAACACATTGACGCGCACCATCGAATGCATCAGCCGCACCATCGCCGCCGCCTTGAACCCCGGCCCAAATCGTTCGAGCGCGCCAGGAAGCGTGGTGGTGGCAAAGAAGGTCGCGGTTTCCTTTACCCGGCGCGCGGCAGTGGCGTGGCTCAATGTCCCGGTGAGCGCCATCGGCAGCGCACTATATTTGTTGAGGAAAGTAGCGATGAACGCGCCGCGGATCAGGAAGGGCGAAAGATTGGCCGTGGCGTTGCGTTCATAGGCCGCGCCTTCGGCTACCAGTTGCATGTCCACCCAGTCGGGCCGTGCCTCCATCTCGGCAATTAATGTGGCAAGTTCGGGCGGGGCATCGGGGACAGCCTCGATCCCCTTGTCGCAGGCGGTCACCAGCATATCGACGGTCTGGCGGAACCCGAGCGTCCGGCTGAGCGCAGCATAGGCGTCACCCGCCCGATCGCCCAACATCGTATATTCGCGGATGCGCGCGGTGAGATCGGGGTCGGCCAGATAGGGTTCGCGTGCCACACCCCTTGTGCGACCGAGTTCGGTCATGTCCGTCGGCGCCGCCGCCCAGCGTTCGGGCACGCGGTCGAAATCGAAACGGCCATACAGCGCGGGCAGCGCCGTCGCTTGCGCGCGCACTCGGGCGGCAATGGCGGGAAGTCTGGCGCTGGTCATCGGCCACAAGCTGCCAGATTTGGAGCGAAAGGCAAGCCGGGATGATTCGCGGAAAGCCCCAGAAAACTGCGCAACTTCACTCGGTATCGCACATGCTCTGACAATGGATTGGCGGCCAGTTCGAACATGCCGCGATGGAAGCACAGTGGTGCGATGTAGGAAAGCGCGTTGTTTTCAATGATCATTCCCGCGATAGGCTGGGAGCGCCAATGACCAGCGGATCGCGGCACCGCGCAAGATGAAGCCAGCCATCGCTCCCGCCACTGCGGCGACGGGCAAAGTGGTGCCGACCCAAAGCAGTAACAAGAACAGTCCCGACGCAAGCGCCGCCGCTGTCACATAAATTTCGGGCCGCACGATGATCGACGGCACGCCCGCGAGCAAATCGCGGATGATCCCGCCAACGCAGCCGGTGATGACCCCCATCAGCAGCGCTGGCACCGGCGGCACACCCCATGCTAGCGCCTTCGCCGTGCCGAACACACTGTAGGCCGCCAGCCCCACCGCATCGGCCCATTCCAGCAGCCGCCCGTCCCACCAGCGCTGCGGCGTCAGCCAAACGATCAGCGCAATCGCAATACACACCGCGGCTATCGCACCGTCCTGAACCCAGAAGACCGGTGCCCCGATCAGCAGGTCGCGCACGCTTCCCCCACCGACACCGGTGACGAGCGCGAAAAAGCTGGCGGTGACGAGGGTTTGCCGTAGGCGAACCGCCATCAAAGCGCCCGACAGAGCGAACACGCCGATGCCCGCAAGGTCGAGCAGACGGATGAGGATGATGTTGTCGAGGCCGGGCATGGCGCCCTTTCGCGCTAGATATGGATCGGCTTGCCTGTCACCGCCATCGCCGCTTCCTTCAGCGCCTCGGCATGGGTCGGATGGGCGTGGCAAGTGAGCGCGATATCTTCACTGGTCGCGCCGAATTCCATCGCAACAGCAGCTTCTGCGATCATAGACCCCGCGACACTCGCGATAATCCACACGCCCAGCACCTTGTCACTGTCGGCGTCGGCGATGACCTTGACCAGCCCGTCAGTCTGGCGGTTGGTCTTGGCGCGGCTGTTGGCCATCATCGGGAATTTGCCAATCTTGACGGGCCCGCGCGCCTTCGCCTGCTCCTCGGTCAGACCCACGCCCGCGATCTCGGGAAAGGTATAGACGACCGACGGGATGACGGCGTGGTTCACGATACCGGTGTGGCCCGCGATATTGTCGGCGCAGGCAACGCCTTCATCCTCGGCCTTGTGCGCCAGCATCGGGCCGGGAATGACATCGCCGATCGCCCAGATGCCGGGGACAGTGGTGCGGAAATCATGGTCCGTTTCGATCTGCCCGCGCGCGTTGACGGCGAGCCCCGCCTTGTCGAGCGCCAGCCCGTCGGTGTTGGGACGGCGACCGATGGCGACCAGCACGACGTCGGCGTCGAGCGTTTCGGCTGCACCGCCTTTTGCGGGCTCCATCGTCAGCGTCGCCTTCATGCCCTTTACACTGCAGCCGGTGACTTTGGTGCCGGTGCGGATGGTGAAGCCTTGTTTCTTGAAAATCTTGTTCGCTTCCTTGCGGATATCGTCGTCCATGCCGGGCAATATCTGGTCAAGATATTCGACCACGGTCACTTCCGCGCCCAGCCGCCGCCACACGCTGCCCAATTCCAGCCCGATCACGCCGCCGCCGATCACGACCATCTTTTTCGGGACGGCTTTGAGCGTCAGCGCGCCGGTTGAGTCGACCACCACGCCCTTGTCATTGTCGATGGTGACGCCGGGCAGCGGGGTGACGCTGGAGCCGGTGGCAACGAGGATATTCTTGGCGGTGTAGCTGGTGCCGCCGACATCAATCGTGTTGACGCTGGTAAAGGCGGCGTGCCCCTTCAGCCAGTCGACCTTGTTCTTCTTGAACAGAAATTCGATCCCGCCGGTCAGCTCGCCGACCGCCTTGTCCTTTTCCGCCAGCATCGCCGCGACGTCGAGTTTAGCGGTGCCAAAGCTCATGCCATATTTGGCCAGATGCCCGCCCGCGACCTCGTCATAGAGTTCGGAGGCATGGAGCAGAGCCTTTGAAGGGATGCACCCGACGTTGAGGCAGGTGCCGCCCAATGTCGCGCGGCTTTCGACGCACGCGACCTTAAGCCCGTGCTGTGCCGCGCGGATCGCGGCGACATAGCCGCCGGGGCCAGCGCCGATGACAATGAGGTCGTAGTTGGTGTCAGTCATTGTTCACGCCCTTACAAATCCACCAACAAACGGCCCGGATCTTCAATCGCTTCCTTGATCGTCTTCAGGAAGGTCACCGCCTCACGCCCGTCGATCAGGCGGTGGTCGTAGCTGAGTGCCAGATACATCATCGGACGGATGACAATTTGCCCGTCGCGCACGACGGGGCGGTCCTCGATGCGGTGGAGGCCGAGCACCGCCGACTGCGGCGGGTTGATGATCGGAGTGGACATGAGCCCGCCGAAAACGCCACCGTTGGAAATGGTGAAGGTGCCGCCGGTCATGTCCTCCATGGTCAGCGTGCCATCCTTGGCGCGGCGGCCAAGATCAGCGATCGCCTTTTCAATGTCGGCAAAGGACATGGCGTCGGCGTTGCGGACCACCGGCACGACCAGCCCATTGGGTGCGCTGACCGCCACCGAAACGTCGAGATAGTCGAAATAGACGATTTCATCACCCTCGATACGCGCGTTGACCGCAGGGATGGTCTTGGCCGCGAGCGCCGCCGCCTTGGTGAAAAAGCTCATGAAACCCAGACGCACGCCATGCTTTTTCTCGAACATGTCGCGGTAGCGGTCGCGCAGCGCCATCACTTCCGACATATCGCAGTCGTTGAAGGTGGTCAGCATCGCCGCAGTTTCCTGTGCGGATTTCAGGCGCTTGGCGATGGTTTGCCGCATCCGCGTCATCTTGACGCGCTCTTCGCGGCGGGCTCCAGTGGGGGCGGCGGCGGGCGCGGGCACGGGGGTCGGCGCCGCAACCGGCGCGGGCGCGGCTTCCGGCGCGGCGTTGGCGGCAGCGAGCACATCTTCCTTGGTCAGGCGGCCGTCTTTGCCGCTGCCCTTGATCTTGCTGGGGTCAAGGCCGTGCTCAAGCACCAGGCGGCGGACAGCGGGCGACAGGGTCGTGACATTGTCGACCGCTTCGGCAGCAGGCGCTGCAGTTACAACCGCCGCCGGAGCCGCCTTGGCAGCGACCGCTTCCCCGGTCTCGATGCTGCCAATTACCGCACCGACTCCGACGGTGTCGCCCGCTGCATAACCATGCGCGCCCATCACGCCTGCAACGGGGGCAAGCACCTCGACCGCCACCTTGTCGGTTTCGAGGCTAGCGATGGGCTCGTCAGCGGCTACCGCTTCGCCCGGCTGTTTCAACCACTCGCCGATCGTGGCTTCGGTCACACTTTCGCCCAATGTGGGGACTTTGACTTCGGTGCTCATTTTCGTTTCTCTTTGTTGTTCCCCTGCCAAAGCAGCGGTCCAGCTTCTGTCTTATCCGCTCTGGACCCCGGCAATCGCCGGGGCACAGTTATTTCCGCGTCCGCCGGATTTCCGCACGGCGGCTCAGCCCCAGTGCATCGGCGACCAGCGCGGCCTGTTCGGTCTGGTGGCGCGACATCAGGCCGGTGGCTGGCGATGCCGCCGCGAGCCGGCCGGCGTAGCGCGGGCGCATGCCCTTTTTGCCGGCCGCCGTCAGCGCCTCTTCGATATAGGGTTCCACGAAAGACCAGCTGCCATTGTTCTTCGGCTCTTCCTGCGCCCAGACGACGTCTTCGAGGCTTGGCATGCGCGACAGGCGCAGCGCCAGCGGATCCCCGGGGAAGGGGTAAAGCTGTTCGATGCGGATCACCGTCGTGTCCGCCTGGCCCGCCGCATCGCGCGCCTCCATCAGATCATAACCAACCTTGCCCGAACACAATACGACGCGCTTCACATCGGCATCGGCGGGCGGGGTGCGGTCGGACATGATGCGGCGGAAATGCGCCTCGCCAATAAAATCGCGGCGCAGCGAAACGGCGAGTTTGTGCCGCAACAGCGATTTGGGCGTCATGATGACCAGCGGCTTGCGGAACGGGCGCAGCATCTGGCGGCGCAACACATGGAAGTAATTGGATGGTGTTGAGATATTGCACACCTGAATATTGTCGCTGGCGCACAGCTGGAGAAAGCGTTCGAGCCGCGCTGAACTATGTTCGGGCCCTTGCCCTTCATAGCCATGCGGGAGAAGCAGCACGAGCCCATTGGCGCGCAACCATTTCGCCTCGCCCGCCGCAATAAACTGGTCGATCATGATCTGTGCGCCATTGGCGAAGTCGCCGAACTGCGCCTCCCACAGCACCAGCGCTTTGGGGTCGGCCATGGCATAGCCATATTCAAAGCCGAGCACGCCATATTCGGACAGCGGCGAGTCCAGCACCTCGAACCGGCCATGCGGCACAGTGGTGAGCGGGATATATTTTTCTTCCGTGTTCTGATCGACCCAGACGGCGTGGCGCTGGCTGAAGGTGCCGCGCCCCGAATCCTGCCCCGACAGGCGGACCTGATAGCCTTCACTGAGCAGCGTGCCGAAGGCGAGGCTCTCGGCAGTGGCCCAGTCGAACACTTCGCCATCTTTGGCTGCGAACATCGCGCCGCGCGCCTCGATCACCCGGCGCAGCGTTTTGTGAACCTCCAGCCCTTCGGGGATGGTGGTCAGCGTTCGGCCGATGCTGTCGAACAATTTGTCCGACACGCCGGTCGAAACATTACGCCGCGCGCCTTCGGGATCGGCCGGCATATGCAGTCCTGACCAGCGCCCCGCGAACCAGTCGGCCTTGTTCGCCTTGTAGCTTTTTGCCGCGTCAAAATCGCTTTCAAGCCGCGCCACGAAGGCGGCGCGCATCGCGTCGGCTTCGTCCGCCGCGATCACGCCTTCGCGCTCCAGCCGCCCGGCATAGATGCTCGAAACCGGCGGATGCTGACGGATTTTGGCGTACATCAGCGGCTGCGTAAAGCTCGGCTCGTCGCCTTCATTGTGGCCGAAGCGGCGATAGCACCACATGTCGATGACGATGTCGCGCTTGAACTGCTGGCGAAAATCAATGGCTAGTTTGCAGGCAAAGGTTACCGCTTCGGGGTCGTCGCCGTTGACGTGCAGGATGGGCGCCTGCACCCCCTTTGCCACATCGCTGGGATAGGGCGAGGAGCGCGCGAATTGCGGGCTGGTTGTAAAACCGATCTGGTTGTTGACGATGAAGTGGATGCAGCCGCCGGTGTTGTACCCACGTATCCCTGAGAACCCCAGGCACTCCCACACAATTCCCTGTCCGGCAAAGGCCGCGTCGCCGTGGATTAACACCGGCAGCACCTGTTCGTGGCGGTCGAGGTCGCCGCGTGCCGCCTGCTGCGCGCGCACCTTACCCAAAACGACCGGATTGACCGCTTCCAGGTGCGAGGGGTTGGGGACCAGCGACATATGTACCGACACGCCGTCAAATTCGCGGTCGGTGCTGGTGCCGAGGTGATATTTGACGTCGCCCGACCCGCCAACATCGTCGGGGTTGGCGCTGCCGCCCGAAAATTCGTGGAAAATCACCTGATAGGGTTTGGCCATCACATTGGCGAGCATGTTCAGCCGCCCACGATGCGCCATGCCATAGACGATTTCTTTGACGCCGTACTGGCCGCCATATTTGATGATCGCTTCCATCGCAGGGATCATCGACTCGCCACCGTCAAGGCCGAAGCGCTTGGTGCCCACATATTTGCGCGCGAGATATTTCTCCCACTCCTCGGCCTCGATCACCTTGTTCAGGATCGCCTTTTTGCCGGCGGGGGAAAATTCGATATGCTTGTCGGCACCCTCCATCCGCTCCTGCAGGAAGCGGCGCTCCTCAACATCGGCGATGTGCATATATTCAAGGCCAACGGGGCCGCAGTAATTGGCCTGCAGGATCGCGACAATCTGACGGATGCTGGCCCTGTCCAGCCCCAACGCGCCGCCAAGATAGATGGGCGTATCGAGTTCAGCGCCAACAAAGCCATGATATTCGGGCGTCAGGTCGGCCGGAATCTCCTGCTTCTGGATGCCCAGCGGATCGAGCTTCGCCGCCAGATGCCCGCGCACGCGATAGGTACGGATCAACATCATCGCGCGGATCGACGCATCGGCGGCGCGCGCCACATCGCCATCCGCGATGGGTGCCCCGGCTTTGGCCGCCGCCGACTTGACCGCGACCTGCATCTGCATGGGGTCGAGCGCCGCGGTGAAATCACCATCGTCAACCAGCGGCCAGCCCGCGCGCGCCCAGCTGGGACCGGGTTGCACCTCGTCGGTGTCGAAGCTGATGCGTTCGATGTTCATTTTATCTCTCCGCGGACGCAGCTACACCCGCTCTTTCAGCACCCCAGCCAGCGTCTCACCTAGCAACGACGGCGACGGCGAAACTTTAATACCGGCCGCTTCCATCGCTGCGATCTTGCTTTCGGCGTCACCCTTGCCGCCCGACACGATCGCGCCGGCGTGGCCCATGCGGCGACCGGGAGGCGCGGTGCGGCCGGCGATGAAGCCGACCATCGGCTTTTTGCGGCCGCGCTTGGCTTCGTCGATCAGGAACTGTGCGGCTTGCTCTTCGGCATCGCCACCGATTTCGCCGATCATGATGATGCTCTTGGTCGCATCGTCGGCGAGGAAGAGTTCGAGCACATCGATGAAATTGGTGCCGTTGACCGGATCGCCGCCGATGCCGACCGCGGTGGTCTGACCGAGGCCGACGTTGGTCGTCTGGAACACCGCTTCATAGGTGAGCGTGCCCGAGCGCGAGACGACGCCGACGCTGCCCTTCGAGAAAATGCTGCCCGGCATGATGCCGATCTTGCATTCGCCGGGCGTCAGCACGCCGGGGCAGTTGGGGCCGATCAGCCGCGATTTGGAACCCGACAGCGCGCGCTTGACGCGCACCATGTCGAGCACCGGAATGCCTTCGGTAATGCACACGATCAGCGGAATTTCGGCGGCAATCGCTTCCAAAATCGAATCGGCCGCGAATGGCGGCGGGACATAAATGACGCTGGCGTCAGCACCCGTCGCATCACGCGCCTGCGCCACCGTGTCCCAGATGGGCAGGCCGGTTTCGGCATGCATCGTCCCGCCCTTCCCCGGCGTGACGCCGCCGACCATCTGCGTGCCATAGGCCAGCGCCTGCTGCGTATGAAAAGTCCCGGTCGCGCCGGTCATACCCTGCGTGATGACTTTGGTGTTCTTGTTGATGAGAATGGACATGAAATGCTCCTAGAACGCCGCGCCGACGAAACGAATTTCGGGCAGCTCGTTTTGGTAGTCAGGAAAATACTGCAGACCGCGTGCGTTAGGCGGCGACCCAAACATCCAAATGATGCTGTTGGTCTGTTTAATCGGCTTTTTACGCAGCAGTACTTCTAAAGCAGCCAGCATTTCCTTTTGGTCGGATTGCGATGCCATGGTCGCGCGGACCTCACACGTTCGTGCAACGCCGTCGGCGTCCTGAAGCAGCGTTACCGCAATCGGATAAACTTTATGTTTGACGCTTTTGCCATCGTCGGCCGCAACCCATCCGCCTTCGGCCGAAAACCGTTTTACGTCGGCCCCAACCTTGTCGGCCGAAAGCACGCAAGAAACGCCAGCTTCGGCGATGGCGGCAAGGCGCGGGGGATCGCTCTCAGCTTGAGCTGAAAAGAGCGGTAGCAGGAATGCCAACACGGCAGCGAATTTACGCAAGGCTGGGATCCAGCGCCTTGCACGCCACCAGCAATTCCTCGACAGCATCGGTCGACACTTTGAGGTTGGCCTTTTCGGAGTCCGACAGCGCAATCTCTACGATATCCTCGACCCCGCCGGCACCGATCACCACCGGAACCCCGACATAGAGCCCGTCGAGCCCATATTTGCCGTCGACATAGGCGGCACAGGGCAGGATGCGCTTCTGGTCACCCAAATAGGCCTCGGCCATCGCAATCCCCGACGCGGCAGGCGCGTAATAGGCAGAGCCGGTACCAAGCAATGCAACAATCTCGCCGCCGCCGCTGCGCGTCCGCTTGACGATCTCGTCGAGCCGTCCCGCATCAACACCCTTGATCTTGGCGAGATCGGGGACGGGAATGCCGCTGACGGTCGAATAAGAAAGTACGGGTACCATCGTGTCGCCATGGCCGCCCAGCACGAAAGCATTCACATCGCGCACCGACACGCCAAATTCCCACGCAAGGAAGGTCGCGAACCGGGCCGAATCGAGCACGCCCGCCATGCCGACGACCATGTGATGCGGCAGGCCGGAAAATTCGCGCAGCGCCCACACCATCGCGTCCAAGGGATTGGTGATGCAGATGACAAAGGCACCGGGGCAATTGTCGCGGATGCCTTCGCCCACCGCCTTCATGACTTTGAGGTTGATGCCGAGCAGGTCGTCGCGGCTCATCCCCGGCTTGCGCGCTACCCCGGCAGTGACGATGACGACATCGGCGCCCGCGATATCCTTGTAATCATTGGAGCCGGTGACCTTGGCATCGAAGCCCTCGACCGGGCCGCATTGCGACAAGTCGAGCGCCTTGCCCTGCGGCACGCCTTCGACCACGTCGAACAGGACGATATCGCCCAATTCCTTCTGCGCGGCGAGATGGGCGAGCGTGCCGCCGATGTTGCCGGCGCCCACCAGCGCGATTTTCTTGCGAGCCATGAGTCGTCCTTCCTGAAGTCCAGCAAACGGAATTGCCGCCGAATTAGGCCGATTAATGACAGCGGACAAGTCGCAATCTTGCTGCAATTGCGACTATCTTTGCAATCAGTTCGCAATAGCGATAACTTGCCTACCCAGCGACGCGGCGGAGCATTTCCATCCAGATGGGCACAGAATCGTGAAAGCCATCGGCGGCCACCCGCTCGTCGAGCCCGTGGATGCCATAGCTTTCGCCGACGCGGCTCCACAGCCCGCCAAAGCCATAAACGGGAATGCCCGCCGCGCGGAGGAAAGCGCCATCGGTCGCGCCCGCCGACTGGAAAGGGATGATCGGTGCATCCTTGAAGCGCACGCCCACGGCCGCGCGATAGGCATCGACAATGTCCTGCTGCACCGGCGACGGCACGGTTTCGGGCGTCGTCGATTTGGGCTCGACCGCAACCGTCACATCGGGCCCGGCGAGGACCTGCAGTTCCTGCCGCACGGCTTCGATGGTGACGCCGGGAAAGATGCGGCAATTGACGTTGGCTTCGGCGCGCTGCGGCAGCGCGTTCGGGGCGTGGCCGCCGCTGAGCTGGGTCGCGACGCAGCGCGTTCGCGTGCCGCCGGGATCAAAAGCCTCAAGCAGGTCAGCATTGACCCGGTCGGCGGGGTTGGCGAGGAAAGCCTGCACCAGCGCACCAAGCTGCCCCGTCTCTCCCTTGGCCAGCAGCTGATAACCCGCGCGGGTCGCGTCGTTGATCATCGGGGCAAAGCGGTGGCGCTCGATTGCCGTCAGGGCATGCGCCAGCGCGTAAATGGCATTATCGGGGCGCGGCACGCTGCTGTGTCCGCCAGGATTGGTCGCGGTTAGCTTGAAGTCGGCATAAGTTTTCTCGGCAATTTGCATGTAATAGCCATCGACCCGCCCATCGGCATAAACCGCGCCGCCGCCTGCGTCGCTGTTCAGCGCATATTCGGCGTCGATCAGGTCGCGCCACTCGCTGGCTGCACGCCGCGCGGCGTTGCCGGTCGTTTCCTCGTCCCCGGTAAACAGTATGATGATGTCACGCGTCGGGGCGAAGTTTTCGGCGCGCAAATATTTGAGCGCCAGCAAAATGCCCGTCAGTCCCGCCTTATTGTCGTTGGTCCCGCGCCCGAGATAATAGCCGCCTTCGGCGCGAAACTCGAACGGCGGATGCTTCCAGTCGGCGGGGTTGGCGTCCACCACATCCATATGGGCCATCAGCAAAATCGGTTTCTTTCCCGACGGCTTAGAGGCCGGCCAGCGCGCGATCAGCGAACTGGTGCCGTCATGCTCTTTGATGACAACATTGGTGATTCCTGCGCGGCGAAATTCGGCGGCGAGCAGGTCAGTCAGCTGCTTGAAGGCCTGCGGTTGCTCCGCCACCGTGGGAATTTCAACGATGCGCTCAAACAGCGCCCTTTCGGCAAGGCGCCGCTCGTTATTGCCTTGCGCAAATGCTGGAGCTGCCGCCAGCAATGCCGCCAATGTAATGAGCCGCTTCATGGCAATCCCTCTCCCTCGTGTCAGCGCGGGCCGTGCCCTTCCGCCAGATAATCGTCCGACTGCATTTCAGCGAGGCGGCTCGCGGTGCGTTCAAATTCGAACGCGCCATCGCCCGCGACATAGAGCTGATCGGGCAACGCGGCCGCACTCGCCAGCAACTTGACGCGATATTCATAGAGCGCATCGATCAGCGTCACAAAGCGCGCCGCCTCGTTCCGGTTCTCCGGCCCCATGCGCGGAATGCCGACAATGAAGACTGTATGGTAGCGCCGCGCGATAGCCAGATAGTCGCTCGCCCCGCGCGCCTCGCCGCACAGCCGTTTGAAGGAGAATACGGCGACGCCCTTCAAATCCTTGGGCACATGCAACGTGCGACCGCCGCCCACATCCAGCTCGTACGTCGGCACATGCGCGCGATCTTCGGGCGGGTAATCCGTCAGGCGGAAAAACGCTGCGGCCATTGCATCGCTGGCCACCTGATCGGCTGGCACAAACCAGCGCGCGCCGTCGCCTAGCCGCTGGCGGCGATAATCAGTCGGGCCGTTGAGACCGATAACCTCCATCCGCTCCTTGATCAGCGCGATGAAGGGCAGGAAATGTTCCCGGTTCAGCCCATCCTTGTACAAGTCATCGGGCGGACGGTTGCTGGTTGCGACCAAAGTCAGCCCCTGTCCGATCAGCGCGGTAAACAAGCGCGACATGATCATAGCATCAGCACTGTTGTTCACGACCATTTCGTCGAAGCATAGGCAGTCAAGGTCGGCGGCCAGCGCGTTAGCAACCGGCGCTATGGGGTCTCCGCTCTCCTTCGCACGCTCGGTGCGTAGGCGCGCGTGCACCTCGGCCATGAAAGCGTGGAAATGGACGCGGCGTTTACGGGTTATGGCGAGATGGTCGTAAAAAAGATCCATCAGCATCGATTTACCACGCCCGACCCCACCCCAAAGGTAGATGCCGCGCGGCGCCTCTGGCTTGCGTCCCGCAAGCCGCCAGAGCAGGCTACCGCGCTGCGGTTTGTCGGTCAGTGCACGGCGGAGCGCCGCGAGCCGCGCCGCCGCTGCGCGCTGATCCGGATCGGCGCGCAGCTCGCCTGACGCCACCAGTTGGTCATAGACAGACATGGGCGATTGGGTATCAGGCAAACTGGAAAATCTCCGGCGCGGTGCTGCATGCCCATGCCAAGCGCTTCGCCATGCCGCAACAAGCAAAACCCCGGCGGTGCATCGGCACCACCGGGGTCTGCAAATTCACAGCACCGGCCGCTACGCAGCCAGCACAGGTCAGGCGAAGCTGATCTTGCCCTGCGTCCGGCGCGAACGATAGGCGCCGCCGATCAGGCCGAAGCCCATGATCATCATCGCCCAGGTCGCCGGCTCGGGGACCGCAGCCAGCGACAGGCTGATACCGCCGAAGTTGTCGGTGGTCGGCGTATCGCGCAGGAAGGCACTGAAGTTCTGCCCACCAGCACCAACAATAATCTCTTTTGTATACACGCTGGCATTGAGCGGGTTGCTAGCATTGGCAAAAGAGAGCGCCGCCGTGCGGAAGCGGTTCGCCTGGGCCGAAGAACCAATGGTCTTGTAAGTGGTGGCATCCGAGCCGAGATAATAATCGGCGCGGTTAAACCAGCCGCGTTCGCAATTTGAGCCAGCCGAATTGCAACCAGATCCGTTGTTGTTGTTCCAGACATTGACCGCAGTAAACGCACCAACCGGGGGGGCAACGAACGTCAGCAGATAACGTCCCTGCTCCAAAAATACCGTCACGGGCTGGGTCAGCGGCGTGCCGGGAGGCGTCACCACACCGGAATTGGTCTTGCCATTGACGTTGATGATGATGGAGGCATGGGCCGGAAGGGCAAAGCCGAGCGCCGCTACGCCAGCCAGCGCCAGAAACTTCGTTTTCATGAGAGAACCTTTCGATCGTGAATCGATTTGTTATGGGGAGTGCGACCTCTGACCGCTCCAATATCGACGGCGACAAAAGTTACAACCGGTTTAACCGTGTTTATGTATTGATTTGATACAGAATTAGCCCGTGACGGGTTGCGACTGCTCAGTTTCCATCGGCGGTGAGCGACTGTCGGCCCCTGCCTTGCGGATCGTGCCTGAAAAAGCCGCGACAATGTGACGATCGCCTGGGCCCTGCACGACCATGCCGCGCAGGAACACCAGCCGCCCGGTTTCGCGGACCAGCTCGACTACTGCGTCCATGGGTTCGTTGATACGCCCACCGCCCACGAACTGCGTGCTCAAATCCAGCGTCACCGAAAAGCCCGCGTTGAGCGACCCGAACTGGTGCGCGGCCGCGAATAGCGCAACATCAATCAGCGCCAGTGTCACCGCGCCGTGCACGGCATTGCCCAGATTGCTGTGCTTGTGCGAAGGGTGCATCCGCACCCGCGCCACCGGGCGGCCATCGGGCATCGGAGGCTCGCGCCGGACGCTTAACGGTTCAATAAAGCCGTTGAAACGGGTCGCATCTTTCAGGTTCCAGCTGAGCCAGCCGTCCTGCCCCGCCACCGCATCAAAATGCGCGGGCGGCGGAGGTTCCTCTATCCCGTCGTTCAAGCAGCGCGCTCCGCCGTCATTTTCTTGACCTCGGCGATTGCCCTTGCGGGGTTGAGGCCCTTGGGACAGGCGTTGGCGCAATTCATGATGGTGTGACAGCGATAGAGGCGGAACGGGTCCTCGAGCTCGTCGAGCCGTTCGCCGGTGAGTTCATCGCGGCTGTCGGCGAGCCAGCGATAGGCCTGGAGCAGGATGGCGGGGCCGAGGAATTTGTCGCTGTTCCACCAATAGCTGGGGCAGCTGGTTGAGCAGCAAGCACACAGGATGCATTCGTAAAGCCCGTCGAGCTTTTCGCGATCCTCCGGGCTTTGCAGCCGTTCCTTGCCCGACGGCGTGGTCGTCTTGGTCTTCAGCCACGGTTCGATGCTGGCATATTGCGCATAGAAGTGGGTGAAATCGGGGACGAGGTCCTTGATCACCTCCATATGCGGCAGTGGGGTAATTTGCACGTCGCCCTTGCAATCCTCGATCGCCGTCGTGCAGGCGAGTCCGTTCTTGCCATTGATGTTCATCGAACAGCTGCCGCAAATCCCCTCGCGGCACGAGCGGCGGAAGGTGAGCGTCGAATCCTGCTCGGATTTCATCTTGATGAGCGCGTCGAGCACCATTGGACCGCAATTGTCGAGGTCGATCTCGAACGTGTCATAGTGCGGATTCTTGCCGCTGTCAGGGTCGTAACGATAGACTTTGAAGCGTTTGACGTTGCTCGCGCCCGCGGCACTGTGGACCGTGCCGTCTTTCGTGGGACGGCTGTTGGCGGGCAAACGAAACTCGGCCATCGTGATAAAGACTCCGATCAACAGCCGGACGCCAATACGTCCGACGTGGCGGAGTTAGTCCTGCCCAACAGGCGTTTCAAGCGCCAATTGGCGCTTACGACAAGCCGCTGGCAGTAAAGCAAGCGCGCGGCTATGCCCGCCCCCAGCATGACCCACGCCAGACCGCCTGCTGCCAGCGCCAGCCATCGCGTCGCGCGCGGCATCGGCACGACAGTGCTGGCGCGGCTGGGGGCACTGGTCGAAATCATTGCCCAGCCGCTCTATGTGCTGATGTTCGGGCTGACCGGTTACGGTCTGCACGCGGTGCTGTGGGCTGCCATCAACCTTGCTGAGAATATCTTTGATCTGGGCATGACCAGCGCGCTGCAGCGGACCGTGCCGCGCAGCGCCGACGATGCGGAAGCGGCGACAGCGCTGCGCACCGCGCTGCTGCTGGGGGTTGCCCCATGTCTGGTCGTTGCCATCGTCGTTGCTGCGGCGGCTCCGCAGCTCGCACCGTTGGTCAATGTCGCGGAAGCCGATGCAGACAAAGTGACCCCCGCCATCCAGCTGTTCGTCTGGGCGTTGCCGCTGTGGGCTTTTGTCGAGATCGCAACCTCGGCGCTGCGCGCGCGGATGTTGTTTGGGGCGGAAATCCGACTGCGGATTTTTTGGGAGCAGCTGATCCGCTTGGCGCTAGCGGCCATACTCTTTGCCGCTGGGTGGGGGCTGATGAGCCTGTTCGCGGCGCATCTGGCGTCGCTCGCCATCACCGCGCTGCTGTCGGTGCGCTTGCTGGCGCGCCATTATGACCTGCGGCTGCTGCTGCACAGCGGCTGGCCGCCCGTCGCGCATGACACGGCGCTGGCGGGGCTTTCGGTGTTGCCCTCCAATCTGGTCGCGCGGCTTTATGGCGATGCACCAACTTTGCTGCTCAACCAAATGCTGCCCGGCGCGGCGGGAGCGGCGGCCGGCGGGCTGTTCACCGTCGCGCGCAAGCTTTCCAGCGTCGTGCAGCTGGTGCGCACTGCCTTTGTTCACGTCCTGGCACCACTCGCGGCGAGCAGCGAACGCCACGACCGCGCGGAGGTTCAGGAGATCTATGCTTATGCGGTGCGGCTGATCACCGCGCTGGCGCTGCCGCTGGCTGCGGTGCTGGCGGCGGGGGCGGGCAAGTTGCTGACCTTGTTTGGTCCCGGCGCGGGCGTGGCCGAGGCGGCGGTCATCACCCTGTTCGCTGCGCGCGCGGTCGAGGCCATAGTGGGAATTTCCGTGCCGGTCCTTCAGGTGGTTGCAGCTTTCCGCCACCAATTGGCCGCAAGCTTTGCCGGACTGGCTGCGGCGCTGTTGACCGGTTTGCTTTTGTCCAATCTGGTCGCGCCGCTCACGGCGGTAACGCTGGCGGTAGCGGCAGGGCTGGTCACCAGTGCCGCCATTCCGCTAGCGCAGTTGTGGCGGGCCGAAACGTTGCACCCCTTCACCGCCGCCTTTCCACGCGTGCTGGCGGTGGCGCTGGCGGTGGCAGCAGGCGGGGCCGCGCTGATGCAGCTCGCCGCGCGCCTGCCCGATGCAATCGCACTCGTGCTGCTGGTCGCAATTGCGCTGGCTAGCATTTGGGTCTCGCTGCGCTTTGCTCTGCCACATGCCGACCGGCTATCGCTGGGTCAGGTAGGGCGCACATTACGACTGGGGTGATGGCTCCTTGGGCAGCTGCCGCGCGGTCACCCCGCGCAGAAATTCGATCATCTCGGGCAGCACGGCCGGCCCCCTGAACTGCAACGGACCGGTTAGCGCCATCACCAGATCATTGTGGCTGAGATCGTCATAGACCCGCAGCTGCGCCGACCCGCCCGCCTTGGCCATGGCGGCGGCCAAATTCTTGCTATTGCGCACCCGCACCACCGTGTCGGCGCTGCCATGCCCCAGCCACAGCGGCGGCGCATCGGCGCGCACGAAGCTGATGGGTTGAGTGCGCTCTAATGGCCGGATGTCGCCCATCGCCACGTCGGCACGGCCGCCCTTTTCAAACGGAATGAAATCATACGGGCCGGCCAGCGCCGCCACCCCGCGGATGACGGCAGCGTCGCTGCCTGCCGCCTTCATCCATTGCGGATCGAGCCCCAGCATGACCGCATTATAGGCGCCCGCCGAATGGCCCGACAGTGCGATGCGCGCGGGATCTCCGCCGAAATTGCTAATGTTCCGCTCGGTCCACACCACCGCTGCTGCGCTGTCTTCCAGAAAATCGGGCCAATGGCCGTCGGGGACAATGCGGTAATCCGGGATAACAACAATGAAGCCAGCCCGCGCAAAGGCGCGCCCGGCAAAGCCATAGTCGTCGCGCGCGCCGCTGTACCAGCCGCCACCATAGAGCCAGACCAGTACCGGCAATCGATCGGACTTTCGCGTGCCAGCGGGAACCCAGATATTCAGCTTGTTGCGTGGGCCCGGACCATAGGGTTGCCCCTGCACCTGTAGGGTCGCACCATCGCCGCCGCCCAACAGCCGGTCTCCGCTGTTAAGCGATTTGGCCCCACCCGACACGACTAGCTTCGCCGCTCCGCCAAACAGGACCATGAGCAGCAGCACCAGAAACAACAGCTTGAGCAAGCGTCCTCCTTTGCGCGTAATCGGTGTCATAGCTTGCCTTCGTCCGCGCCGTGCCTATCGTGACGCAATGCGCTATCAGCCATGATAGCCCGACAGGCAAGCTGGGAGAGCAGATGATGAGTTCCGTTACGACTGAAAGCCCGCGCGGTTGGGGCCTAAGGGTCAGCAATCTGGCCCGTTTGATGGCGATCATAGCCGCGCTTATCGCTCTCGGCGCAATGGCAGCGGCCTGGCTTGGGATCGCCGAGCCACTGCAGGGCTTTCTGTGGTTCCGTACCGGCGTGTTTGTGGCGGCCGGAGCGCTGTTCGTCAGCCTGCTTGCACTGTGCATCCACGCCATCAAGAAGAGCGCGTCGATGGGCCGAATTGGCCTTGCCTGGCTGCTCGCTGCGCCAATTGTTGCCTACGCCGCCTTTTTCATCAGCCAGGCGCAGAAAGTCCCTGCGCTGCACGACATCACTACCGATCTGGCCAATCCGCCGCAGTTCACCGCGATTAAGCTGCGCGGCGACCTCAACCAGATTGTGCCTGATGGTGGTCGGGCTGACCTAAAGGCACTGACCCCGGCGCAGCGCCGCGCGCGGCTACATGCCGAGGCATATCCCGACCTTCAGCCCATCATGGTTCCGATGACAATCCCGCAGACGGTCGAGCGCATCACTGCGCAAGCGCGTGCGCGCGGTTGGGAGGTCGTGCTGGTCGACCCGTCGCGTGGGCGGGTTGAGGCGACCGAGACCGTTTCGGTGTTCCGGTTCAAGGACGATATTGTGTTCCGCGTGGTGCCGGACCCAGCCGACGACCGGCGTAGCATGGTCGATGCGCGCTCGGTCAGTCGGGTCGGCATCAGCGATGTCGGCGTGAACGCGCGGCGAATCAGGACGGCGTTCGACGAGCTGACGGCGAATTGACCCGCTGATGCTCACCAAAGGCGATGATTTCCCGCTGCATCAGACCAGCGAACCTATTGCCTTCGCCGGGACCGACCGGAATTTTTACGACCGTTATTTCTTCAACGGTTATAGTCCCGACGGGTCGATCTTCTTCGCCGTTGCAATGGGGTTTTACCCACAGCTCGGCATTGTCGATGCCAGTTTTTGTGTGTTGGTGGATGGGGTCCAATACAACCTGCGCGCCAGTCGCCGGTCGGGGGGCGAGCGGCTGGACCTGTGCGTTGGCCCGGTCAGCATCAGCATCGATGTGCCGCTGGAGCGGTTGACGCTGGCCCTCGCGGAGAACGACGGCCCCACGCGCGCCGAACTGGCCTTCACAGGGCGGCATTTCCCGATCGAAGAGCCGCGCTTCATCCGCCGCACCGGCACACGGCTGTTCATGGATTACACGCGGCTGACGCAGAACGGCCATTGGTCGGGCTGGGTCGACGTGGCCGGACAGCGGCACGCGGTAACGGGCTGGGCCGGCACCCGCGACCGCAGCTGGGGCATCCGCCCGGTGGGCAATGCCGACAGCCAGCCCCCGCCCGAAGGCGCGTTCAGCCAGTTTTTCTGGATCTGGACGCCAATGAACTTCGCCGACCGGTCGCTGTTTTTCCACAGCAACGATGATGGCGATGGCAATCCGTGGAACCGGCGTGCGGTGGAAGTTGGCGAAGGTGGCGCGGAGCGTCATTTCGCGGCGGCGCACTTTGCCATCGATTGGCAACCCGGAACGCGGCGGATTGCGCGGGCTAAAGTGGTGTTGGAACCGGGCCGCACGCTGACCCTGACCCCCACCGGCCCGGTCTTCGCCATGAGCGGGCTGGGTTATACTCATCCGGTTTGGGGGCATGGCCGTGATCACGGGCCGGAGCCCGTTTTCGCGCACGATAGCCTGAGCGAGGCCGAGCGCGGTTGGGGCAATCCGCTGGCGCTGCACATCCAGGCGTTGGTGTCCGCCGAGCTGGCGGAAGGTTCGCAGGTGCATCGTGGCATGGGCGTGCTCGAACAATTGTTCGTCGGCCCGCACGCACCCACTGGCCTGACCGGATTGATGGACCCGGCGTGACGGGATTTCCCACGCGGCCCGATCACATGACGGCCGACTGGCTGGCGAACAAGCTGGGCGCGCCGCCGGGGGCGCTTCGGGGCTGGAGCAGTCGCGCCGTTGGCACCGGGCAGATGTGCGACAGTTTCCGGCTGACGCTGGACTGGGCCGCTCCGTGCGCCGACCGCCCCGCCAGCGTGATTGCCAAATGCCCCAGTCACGATGCCGCCAGCCGCCACGTCGCGGCCCTGACCGGGACCTATGTCAAAGAAATCGGTTGGTACCGCGAGCTGCGTGGCGAGGCCAACGTTGCCGCGCCGCATTGCTATTTTGCCGATATTGCGCCCGACGATGTCGATTTCATCCTCATTCTGTCCGATCTCGCCCCGGCGCGACAGGGCGACCAGCTCGGCGGACGGGACCTCGCCGGGCTGGCCCCGTGCATTGATGAAGCCGCGCGGTTGCACGCGATGCTGTGGGACAGCCCGCGCCTCGAAACGATTTCCTGGCTGAAACGCGACAACGCTGACATCGTCCGCGCGCTGTTTCCGCAGCTCTATGCCGGTTTCCGCGAACGTTACGCGACGCGGCTGAGCGCCGACGTGCTCGATCTGGGCGCAGGCATAGTTGCCAAGCTGGACCAGTGGCTGACGCGCAAACCGGCCGGCCGCACGCTGGTGCACGGCGATCTGCGCGTCGACAACATTCTGTTTGCCCCCGATGGCAAGAAATGTTGGCTCGTCGACTGGCAGACGCTGGGCATCGGCAGCGGTGCGACCGACCTTGCTTATCTGGTCGGCACGAGCATCGCCGACCCGGCGCTGCGCGATGACCGTGCTGCCTTTGGCCAATGGATTGCGGCATTGGCGCGGGCGGGCGTGGACGCCGACGACGCCGCACTGTGGACCGACTATCGGATTGGCGCGCTGAGCGGCTATTTCATGGCGGTGTTCGCTTCGATGAATGTCGAACGCACGCCGCGCGGCGATGAAATGTTCGCGGTGATGGCCGAGCGACCCGCGCGGCAAGCGCTGGAATTGGGCAGTCTGGATTTGCTTTAGAAAGACAGGGGGCGTTGGTGCAGGGACAATGGGGGGCAGAATTGGAACTGGTGGTGGCCGTGATGCAGGCCGCGCTCGCCCCGGCCTTTCTGCTCACCGCGGTCGCCGGATTGCTGAATGTCATGACGGCGCGGCTGGCGCGGGCCGTGGACCGGGCGCGCGAGTTGCAGCGCAGCTATCGCGATGCCGACGACCGCGAGCGCCGTTGGCTGGGCGCAGAATTTGACCTGATTATCCGCCGCAAAAAGCTGATTCGCCTGGCCATGCTGCTGTGCGTGGGCGGGGCCGTGCTGATCTGTTTGCTGATCGCGCTGCTGTTTATCATGGGGCTGTCGCGGCTGTCGCTGGCATGGCTGATCAAATCGCTGTTTGCGGGCGCCATGGGGCTGATTGCCGCCGCGCTGATGATGTTGCTGCGCGAAACGCGGTTGGCCGCATCGTTTGGCGAGCTGACCATCGCCCCACCCGACTGACGAGGCGAAAAAGGGCGGCCCGTCGCCGGACCGCCCCCTTCCTGTTTCCACCCGTCGGCAGAAAAAGCTGTTTAGCGCTTCGAGAACTGGAAGCTGCGACGGGCCTTGGCCTTGCCGTACTTCTTGCGTTCGACCGCACGGCTGTCGCGGGTCAGGAAACCGGCCGACTTCACCACGCCGCGCAGCGCGGGTTCATAGCGGGTCAGCGCCTGCGCGATGCCGTGCTTGACGGCACCGGCCTGCCCCGACAGCCCGCCGCCCTTGACGGTGGCAACGACGTCATAGGCACCGACGCGGTCGGCAACCCCGAAGGTCTGGTTGATGACCAGACGCAGCGTCGGACGCGCGAAGTAAACTTCCTGATCGCGGCCGTTGACCGTGATCTTGCCGGTACCGGGCTTCAGCCATACGCGCGCGACCGCATCCTTACGGCGACCGGTGGCATAGGCACGGCCCTGCTTATCAATCTTTTGCTCGCGCAGCGGCACGGGCGCATTGTTATTGACCGCGGGCGTGCCGCCTTCGGTCATGGTGCCGAGGTCGGCGAGGGTCTGGACATCGGACATTATGCACCCACCTTATTCTTGCGGTTCATCGCCGCGACGTCGAGCACTTCGGGGTTCTGCGCTTCATGCGCATGTTCCGCCCCGGCAAAGACGCGCAGGTTGCGCATCTGCTGGCGACCGAGCGGGCCGCGCGGGATCATGCGCTCAACCGCTTTTTCCAGCACGCGCTCGGGGAAGCGGCCTTCGAGCACCTTTTGCGCCGTTACGCCCTTGATGCCGCCGGCATAGCCGGTGTGCTTGTAGTAAACTTTGTCGCCCAGCTTGTTGCCGGTGAAGCGCACCTTGTCGGCGTTGATGACAATGACATTGTCGCCGCAATCGACGTGCGGGGTGAACGACGGCTTGTGCTTGCCGCGCAGGATGTTGGCGATGATCGATGCCACACGGCCGACCACCAGGCCGTCCGCGTCGATCAACACCCATTTCTTTTCAACCGTGGCGGCTTTGGCCGAAACGGTCGATTTGGTCAGCGCCTTCATGGCGACCTCCTCGTGATGGATGGGCGAATCGCGCGCCCCGCCAATCGGGACCGCCGCGTCGCTTCGGAGCGCGCCAATGACGATATGCCCCGCGAAAGTCAAGCGTATCGCCGTTTTGCTGACGGGTATTATGATACCGCGTGATTATTCGGGTGCGAGGCGGCGGGTGGTAGTGCCATCCAAAACGGTCCAGGCATCCGCGAACGAGCGGCGCCATTGTTCCTCACTTTGTTCGCTCACCAGACCGGTCGAGGCATCAACCAACCATCGGGTGTGAAATGAAATGGTCATCGCATCATCAGTCGAGAAGCTTTGCTTTTCCAGCTGCAGCAGGTTGCAGTTGGTGGCGCGATCCCTGGAAGGGTTGAAATCCGCTTCAGGCTGCTGCCCGGCAAATCGGAGCATGTGACGCAGGTCAGCGGCGAGCAACGCCTCGCGCTCTTGGACGGGCAAAGCCAGCAGCGAGCGCGCCAACTGGCGGGCTTCGTCCGGTTGCGCAGACTGCGCCCGCGGGATCATCCCACTGGCCAGCATCTGCCATAACGCGTCAGATTCCCGCACGGTCAGCACGCCGCGCTCGACGTCGACGAGGAAAGAAACCGGCAGGCCCACCAAGGGAGTCAGAATTGCCTCCATCGCTTGCCCCGCCGGCATTGCCACCGGTGCGTTGACCGATACCAATGTCGCGGTCATCCCATATCCTCGACCAATCGAATGGAATTGGACACGATAGGCGAGCTTGAACGTGGCCGCACCGCCATCACGCAACATGCGTTCGGTTTCGACGGTGAAGCGCAGCGGATGCGCAGGCGGTTCAAAGGGCAAAACGGCCGGGACCGACGCACAATCGGGCGACGCGGGTTGTGCCGCGACCGGCTGCGCCGCGCCAAGCAGCACGAGCAAGGCAAAGCGCCTCAAGCGCGCAGCCCGAGACGGTGCAGCGCCAGCACCGTCGCCAGCACTAACAGCGCGCCGATGGCCTGATGCGCGACCGCAATCCATATTGCCACGCCCGACAACACCGTCACGATGCCAAGGAGCACTTGCCCCAGCACCAGCCACAACAGCAGCGCCGCTTCACGCTTGCCGCCGGCATGGCCCGCGCGGATGGCAAGGCCGACCAGCGCCGCCGCCGCGATCCACGCCCACCAGCGGTGGAGGAAGTGAATGAGAAAGGGATCGTGGGTGAAGGCGAACACCATCCCCTGCGCCCAGTCGATCCCCGCGGGCATGAGAAAATCGTTCATCAGCGGCCAGGTGCTGGCGACCTGCCCGGCATTGAGCCCCGCCGTCCACGCACCGAGCAGCAGCTGGAGGGTCAGCGCCGCCGCCGCCAAAATTCCATAGCCGGTCAGCCGCGCCGGACGGTTGACGCCGGTGCGTGCGAGCTTTTGCAAATCGAGCGCAGTCCAAACCAGCCCGCTCAGGATCAGCAGCGCGGTCAGCAGATGTGCCGCCAGCCGGAAATGGCTGACGTCGGTGCGCACTTCCAGCCCCGAGGCGACCATCCACCAGCCGATCGCCCCCTGAAAGCCGATCAGCGCCAATATGGCGATCAGGCGCGGCATGTAGGTGGCAGGGACCCAGCGGCGCAGCGCGAACCACAGCAAAGGAACCGCCATCGCCGCGCCGATCAGCCGCCCCCACAGCCGGTGCAGCCATTCCCAGAAATAGATATACTGGAAATCGGCGAGCGACATGCCCTTGTTAATTTGTTGATATTCCGGGATTTGTTTGTATTTTTCAAACTCGGCCTGCCAAGCGGCGTCGGACAGCGGTGGCAGCGTGCCCAGCACCGGTTTCCACTCGGTGATCGACAGGCCTGATTCGGTCAGCCGCGTGATCCCGCCAATGATAACAATGGCGACCACCATCGCAGCGACGGCCCATAGCCAACGGGCAAGCAGCAATGGACGGGAGGCCGTGTCTGATGCGGTAAAGGGGAGCGTGGCCATAGCCGGTCTGTGATCCTGTCTATCATCCCCCGCTCGCCCCTTACCGGCGCGAACGGGTCCAGACAATATGCATGGCGCGCGGCGTGCGGGTGCGATAGGTCGCGCGCCATGCGTGCGCTGATGTCCATATTTGCCGGGCTGACGATGGTGGTGGCGAGCCCCGTGGATGGCGCAGCCGCCGCAGCGGCGCCGGCATCGAACAACGACCCGCGCATCGCCGCCGCGCTTGCCGCAATTATTGCCATGGAGGCGCGCGTGGCCCCGCTGGCGGCGCGGCTGGCGCGCGGCGCGGCGGGTTGGTGTCCGCACATCATGCCCACCCCGGGCTGGTTGCTGGGCGACCGGCGGCTCTATTCCGACCGCGTCTGGCCGCAAGCGCGTGCGGCCTACGCTGTTGCCGACACCGACGCGCTGTTCATCGCCGCTCTCGACCCGGAGGGCGCGGCCGCCCACGCGGGCCTGCGCGTTGGCGATAGCATCACCGGGATTGACGGGATGGCGGCGACCGCAATCGACGACAGCCCGCACGGGCGGATGGCGTGGGCGCAGGCCATGCTGGCGGATTTGCCGGCCGCCACGCCGCTGGAGGTGCATATCGCGCGCCTGCCCCGCCCGGTGCGGCTGGCGCCCGCACCCGGCTGTAGCAGCGAGTTTCGCGTCGAGGCCGATGATGCGGTGAAAGCGCAGGCCGATGGCACCGTCGTTTATATTCCCGGCGGCATGGTGCGCTTTGCCGCCAATGATGAAGAGCTGGCGACGGTGATCGCGCACGAGCTGGCCCACAATATCCTGCGGCACCGGGCGCGGCTCGACGCCGCCGGGATTGATCGCGGGCTGGGCCAGCAATTCGGGCGCAGCGCGCGGCTGACGCGGCTGACCGAGATCGAGGCCGACCGGCTGTCGGTGTGGCTGCTTGCCGATGCGGGGTTCGCGCCCGGGACCGCCGCGCGCTTCTGGCAAAGCTATGGCAAGCGGCGCGGCGGCGGGATTTTTGCCGCCCCGACGCATCCCAAATGGCGCGAGCGCGTGCGCATTGTGGCCGAGGAAGAAGCGGCGATGCAGCGGCTGCGCGCCGCCAATCCTGTAACCGCACCGCCGCTGGTCGCGAACCCCACACCATTGGAATGATGCACCGCGACCCTATATCGCAGCGGTTGCAGCGCAAAACATAGGAGCCAAGCATGACCGACGCCGTCGCCACCTTCGCCGGGGGCTGTTTCTGGTGCACCGAAGCGGTGTTCCAAAGCCTTGCCGGGGTGAAATCGGTCGAAAGCGGCTATATCGGCGGCAGCGTGGCCAATCCGACCTATGAACAGGTGTGCAGCGGCACGACGGGCCATGCCGAAGCCATCCGCATCACCTTTGACCCCGCCGTCATCGGCTATGCCGACTTGCTCGACGTGTTTTTTGCAACGCACGACCCGACCCAGCTCAACCGCCAGGGCAATGACATTGGGACCCAGTATCGCAGCGCGATTTTTCCGCACGACGACGACCAACGTGCTGCCGCGCATGCCGCGATTGCCCGCGCCGCCGGGGACTGGCCTGCGCCCATCGTGACGACCATCGAGGCACTGGCCACCTGGTATCCGGCCGAGGATTATCATCAGCAATATTGGAACGGCGCAGGCCAGCGCAACGGCTATTGCCTGGCGGTGATCCCTCCCAAGCTGGCCAAGCTGCGCAAGGGCTTTGCCGAGCGGCTGCGCGCCGACTGACCGTCATCATCTGGCAGTTGAGTTTTGGCACGACTTGACCCAAGGCCAGCGGGATAGTCCCCGCCGGAGCCGCTGTGATGAAGCCAATACGCAAAGCCGTTTTCCCTGTCGCCGGGCTCGGTACCCGTTTCCTGCCCGCGACGAAGGCGATCCCCAAGGAAATGCTGCCGATCGTGGACCGGCCGCTGATCCAATATGCCGTCGACGAGGCGCGCGAGGCGGGCATCGAGCAGATGATCTTCGTCACCGGGCGCGGCAAAACCGCGCTGGTCGAGCATTTCGACATCGCCTTTGAACTCGAGGCCACCATGGCCGAGCGCGCGAAGGACATGTCGGCGCTTGATGCCACGCGCTTTCTGCCCGGCAATCTGATTACCGTGCGGCAGCAGGTGCCCTTGGGGCTGGGCCATGCCATCTGGTGTGCCCGCGCGATCGTGGGCGATGAACCCTTTGCGATTTTCCTGCCCGACGAATTCATGTTCGGCACACCCGGCTGCATGAAGCAGATGGTCGATGCGTATAACGAAGTCGGCGGCAACATTATCTCGGTGCTCGAAGTGCCGCGCGAGCAGGTTTCGAGCTATGGCGTGATCGCGCCGGGGGCCAGCCGCGGCGCGCTGACCGAGGTGCACGGCCTGGTGGAAAAGCCCAAGCAAGAGGACGCGCCCTCCAATCTGATTATTTCGGGCCGCTATATCCTGCAGCCCGAAGTGATGCGCGTGCTGGAAGGTCAGGAAAAGGGCGCAGGCGGCGAAATCCAATTGACCGACGCGATGGCGCAAATGATCGGCAGCCAGCCGTTCCACGCCGTCACCTTTGCCGGCCGGCGCTTCGATTGCGGGTCCAAGACCGGCTATATCGAGGCCAATCTGGCCGTCGCGCTCAGCCGACCCGACATGGCCGACGACATACGGCGGATTGCACGCGGATTGCTCGACTAGGCAAAATTACAGAAGAATGACAGAAAACCGGGCTTTATCCCTAACTCGGCGTTAACCAGGGCGGCGTAGGGACGGTGGGGTTGTTCTCCCGCCAGAGGTGAAAATGTCGCGCCTGCCCACCATGCCCAGCATCGCGCTGCCAGCGACTCTTCGTAAACTGCGGCTCGGCGGGCGCTTCCTGCTCGGCGTGGCGCTCGTGATCTTGTTGTCGCTCGCCTTCAGTTTCGCCAACTGGATGACCTATCGCGAGACGATCGCGCAGACCGCCGTGCTGGAAAATGTCGCGCTCGCCATTGCCGAACATCAGCGCGCCGACCGCCTGCATCTGGCGATTCAGGTCGATGTTTTGGCGTCGCGGCTTGCAACCGACCCTGCGGTGCTGGCGAAAGCGGGCGACAATCTGCGCCGGGACTATCGCCAGCTGCGACAGACGCAGGATGCGATCCGCAAGATTCCGCTCGACGATGGCGTGCGCGCCCGCTTCGAAGTGCTGACGGGCGAGTGGACCGATTATATGACAGCCGCCGAACAGGCGTATGCCGCGCGCGCCGCCGCCAGCCCGCGCGCCGACGCGCTGGCCGAACGCTTTGACAGCGCAGCATCATCGGTGCTGGCGGTAATGAACCAGGCGAATGACGATTTCGCCATTGTCTATAGCGACCAGTTGCAGCGTGTTCGCAGCACCGCGCAGCGCGCCGAGTTGCTGTTCGCGCTGCAACCGCTGGCGTTGCTGCTGATCCTGGCGCTGGGCGCGTGGGTGATGCGGCAAGCGGTGATCAAACCGGTGTCGGTCATGGGCGACACCCTGATCGCCCTGTCGCGCGGCGAGGACAGCGTGACCTTGCCCGCCACCGACCGCACCGACGAGGTTGGCGATCTGGCGCGCGGCATTGCCGCCTTTCGCGCCCGCGCTGACGAAGTGTCGGCGGCGCTGGCCGCGCAGCGGGCGGCCGAAACCAAAGCGGTGCAGGCGGGCGAGCGGGCGATGCGCGAAAATGACCGGCGCGAGGCGCTGGTACGGCTGGCCGTATCGCTGGAGACCCGTGTGCAAACCGCGGCGCAGGCGGTTGCCGGAACAGCGGGGCGGGTGCGCGAGGCCGCGGTCGCGGTCGAGGCGGCAACCAAAGCCAGCCGCAACGACATCTCCCGCGCCAGCGCCACGGGCCAACAGGTGATCGGCAGCGTCGATGAAGTCGCCGTCGCCACCCAGCAACTGGCGACCAGCGCGCAAAGCATCGCCGGGCTGATGACCGCGTCGGTGACCCAGATTGAGACCGCCGCCAAACTGGGCGAACGCGCCACCGCGCAGACCAGCGAGCTTAACCGGATCGCCGCGGGAATCGACACGATTTCGAGCTTTATCAGCGATATCGCGCGGCAGACCAATTTGCTGGCGCTCAACGCCGCAATCGAGGCAGCGCGCGCGGGCGCCGCAGGACGCGGCTTTGCGGTGGTCGCCGACGAAGTGAAGGCGCTGGCAACACAGGCAGGCAGCGCCGCCGGTTCGATTGCAACCCAGATTTCGACGGTGCGCCAATTGGCGGGCGATGTCGCGGCGGCCTTTGCCCAAGTGAACGCTGCGGTCGGCGGCTTGCAGCAAGCATCGCTGGCGGTGGCAAGCTCGGTCGAGGAACAGGAACTGGCAACGTTGGCCATCGACAGCAGTGTCCAGCGCGTTGCCCATGGCACGCGCGGGCTGGGCAGCACGATGACCAGTTTGAACAGCATCGCCGGTAAGGTCGATGACGAGGCGCGCGGGCTGGTCGCCACCGCGCAGGATCTCGACCGGCTGTCCCAGAGCCTGGCCGAAGACGTCAGCCGCGCCATTGCCGATGTGCGTGCCGCCTAGGGTCCGGACCTAAGGTCCTGACCCTAGGTCCTGCCCGCAATCAGTCATGGCACATTCACGCCAAACGGCTAGATAGGCTGTATGCGCACCGCAATCATCATCGCCCCGCTGTTCGCCCTGACGCTGTCGGGCTGCGTCAGCACCGTGGCTTCGGTCGTTACAGCGCCGGTCAAGGCCGTGGCGCAGGCGGCCGACTGGGCAACCACCAGCCAGGATGAAGCCGACCGCGATCGTGGCCGCGCGCTGCGCGAGCGCGAAGAACGCGTCGGCAAGCTGGCCCGCCAACGCGACAAGGCCGCCGAACAATGCGCCGACGGCGATCAGCAAAAATGCGCCCGCGTGGAAGTGCTGGAGCATGAAATCGAAGCCGAGATGGCGCGGCCGATCTGACCCTGGTGTTGCTTCACCGTAGCCCTGAGCTTGTCGAAGGGCGTAGCGCGGACAAGCACCAATGGTTCGCTACCGCGCCGCGTGCTTCGACAAGCTCAGCACTTCGGTTTGATTTTTGACCCCCTTCCATAGCGGCCAGAGCACCGCTAGGGCCACCCGATGCTGACTGTATCCGAAGCGCTCGACCGCGCCGACCATATCATCACCGCTGCGCGCAAGGCCGGGGCCGACGCTGCCGACGCGCTCTATTATTGCGACGCCGCGACATCGGTATCGATGCGGCTGGGCAAACTTGAAGATGTCGAAAGCTCGGTCAGCCAGGACATTGCCCTGCGCGTCTTCATCGGCCAGCGCAGCGCCAGCGTGTCGAGCGCCGACATGGACGCCGCCGCGCTGACCGCGCTGGTCGAACGCTGCGTCGCCATGGCACGTGAGGCCCCCGAGGATGAATTTGCCGGGCTGGCCCCCGCCGACCGACTGATGACCGAGCCTGGCGCGGATCTGGACCTTGACGATGGCAGCGAGCCCGACCCGCAGGCGCTGCGAAGCGCCGCACTCGCCGCCGAGGATGCTGCCCGCAGCGTCGCGGGCGTGACCAACAGCGAGGGCGGCAGCGCCGGGCATAGCCGCGTGCGCTTTGCGCTCGCCACCAGCCACGGCTTTGCCGGCGGATATGGAATGAGCGCACACAGCCTGTCGGCCAGCGTCATCGCGGGCGAGGGCAGCGGCATGCAGCGCGATTATGGCTGGCACAGCGCCCGTCACCATGGCGAGTTGGAAGCACCCGAAGTCATCGGGCGACGCGCCGGGGATCGTGCGGTCGCGCGGTTGAATCCGGGCAAGGCGCCGACCGGCAAGCTGCCCGTCCTTTTCGACCCGCGCGTCGGCGGATCGCTTGTTGGCCATTTGATCGGGGCCATCGGCGGGCCGGCCATTGCCAGGCGGACCAGCTTTCTGCTCGAAAAACTGGACGACGTCCTGTTCGACAGCGCCATTGTGATTCGCGACGAACCGCACCGCCCGCGCGGACTGCGCAGCCGCACCTTTGATGGCGAAGGGTTGCCCACCGCAGCGCGCGATATTGTTGCGGGCGGGCGCGTTACCGGCTGGCTGATCGACAGCGCATCGGGGCGTCAGCTCGGCCTGCCCCCCACCGGCCACGCCAGCCGCGGTGGCGGCGCGTCGGGTGTGGCCGTGTCGAACGTGCACCTCGCCGCTGGCAGCATCACCCCCACCGCGCTGATGGCCGATGTGGCGACCGGCATTTATGTCACCGAACTGATCGGGCAGGGCGTCAACCCGGTCACCGGCGATTACAGCCGGGGCGCATCGGGCTTTGCCATTCGCGGCGGCGTGCTGGCCGAGCCGATTGCCGAATTCACCATCGCGGGCAATTTGATCGACATGTTTGGCGCGTTGATCGCCGCCGATGACCTTGAGTATCGCTATGCCACCAATGTCCCCACGCTGCGCATTGATGGCATGACCGTTGCCAGCAGCTGACGTTGAGCCAGGTCAATCTGGAGGCGGTAGTCGCGGCAACGCGCGAGGTGGGCGACATGGCGCTGGCGCGCTGGCGCGGCGAGGGCAAGGGCGTCACTGTGTGGCACAAGAGCCCCGACAATCCGGTCAGCGACGTTGATCTGGCCGTCGATGCGCGGTTGAAAGCGGTGCTGGGCGCGATCGCCCCCGACGCGGGCTGGTTGTCGGAGGAAACGGCCGACGACCCCGCGCGCCTCGCCTGCCGTGCCATGTGGTGCGTCGACCCCATCGACGGCACGCGCGACTTTGTCCGCGGGCGGACGGGCTGGGCGGTATCGGTCGCGCTGGTCGTCGATGGCGCGCCCCAGCTGGGGGTGCTGTACGCACCGGCGCGCGACGAATTGTGGATCGCCCGGGCGGGGCGCGGCGCGACGCGCAACGGGCTGGATCTGGCCGCCAGCCAGCGTCCGGTCTTTCCTGGCGCGCGCGTTCCCGCCGACGCGCTGCCGCGCATCGACAGCGATCTGGTGATCGTTGCCAAACCGAACAGTATTGCCCTGCGCATGGCGATGGTCGCCGCCGACGAAGCCGATCTGGTGGCCACATTGCGCTGGGGCTATGAATGGGATGTTGCCGCCGCGGCGTTGATCGCAGCCGAGGCCGGGGCGCGGGTCAGCGATGCTTTTGGCGCACCGCTTGTTTTCAACACCCCGCGCGCGCAGGCCTTTGGCGTGGTGGTGTCCAGCGCCGCGATCCATGGCGCGGTGATCGACAGGCTGGCCGCGCGCGCCGCCGAAATCGCCCCGCGCACGCGAAGCTGAGGTCCCTGGCTCGCGTTGCACCAGCGTGGAATCGGCACCGGCCCGCACCGGATGGGTCAGCGCGGCCGAAGTGGGCGCCTATTTCCGCGCGATCGCGACCAGATCGCCCAGCCCCAGCGCGGTAAGCAGCACGCTGCCTTCGGTTTCCACCAACATCATGGCCGCGATGGCCGCGCGTTCGTCAACGGGCACGTCCAGATGCCGCGCCAGCCAATCCGCCAGCGTGCGCCCGATCCGCGCGCCAACCTCGCGGATCGCGGCGTCGCCTTGCGCCGCGCGCGATGCCATTTCCAGCCACAGCCGCATGAACGGCCACACGGCGGGGTCACCCAGCATCGGATCAAGCTGCGCCCGCAGCGCCTCCGGCGCCAGCGGCGTTGGCGGCGCGGCGGCATCGAGCAACGCCACCATCCGCACCGCCACCCGGTCCAGCGCCGCAGCAATGACGGCATCCTTGTCGGTGAAATAATAGATCAACATGCGGTCGCTGGTGCCCGCCGCCTTGGCCAGCGGGCGCAGGCTGGAGGCGGCGAGGCCATGTTCCAGCACATGGTCCGCCAGCCGGTCGATCAGCAGATCATGGCGGTGCGGCGCGTTCATGCACCCCTGTTGCACAAAAAAGACGCGGGCGAAATCCCCAGCGCCGCGCTTGACTTTGCGCCCGACTCACCGTAGTTGGCGCTCCATTCCGATAGTCAGAGCGGACAGCGGAGCGCACCGATGCGCCTCGTGGTCCGTTTTTTGTGTTGGAAACAGACGCTTTGAGATGGGGCCGTGTGCCAACGCGCCCTGTGGAGCAGGAGAAATTTGACCATGGCACGTATTGCGGGTGTAAACCTGCCCACCAACAAGCGCGTGATTATCGCGCTCACCTATATCCACGGCATTGGTCGCAAGACCGCGGTGGACATCGCCGACAAGCTGGGCATTGCCCATGACCGCCGCGTGCAGGACCTGTCGGACGCCGAAGTCCTGCAGATCCGCGAGACGATCGACGCTGACCAGACGGTCGAGGGCGATCTGCGTCGCCAGACGGCGATGAACATCAAGCGGCTGATGGACCTCGCTTGCTATCGCGGGCTGCGCCATCGCAAGGGCCTGCCGGTCCGCGGCCAGCGCACGCACACCAATGCGCGCACCCGCAAGGGCAAGGCCAAGCCGATCGCTGGCAAGAAGAAGTAATCGCTTTTTGTCCCCCCGTGCGGTCGGCCAGCCCGATCGCCAGCGCTTTTCGGATATAGGAACAAGAAAATGGCTCGCGAACCCCAGCGCCTGCGTCGGCGCGAACGCAAAAACATCTCTTCGGGCGTGGCGCATGTCAACGCCACCTTCAACAACACCATGGTGACCATCACCGATGCGCAGGGCAATGCGATTGCCTGGTCAAGCGCGGGCATGATGGGCTTCAAGGGCAGCCGCAAATCGACCCCCTATGCCGCACAGGTGTGCGCCGAAGATGCGGGCAAAAAGGCCGCCGAACATGGTGTCCGCACGCTCGAGGTCGAAGTCAAAGGCCCCGGTGCGGGCCGCGAATCGGCGCTGCGTGCGCTGCAGGCGGTCGGTTTCCACATCACGTCGATCCGCGACGTGACGGCGATCCCGCACAATGGCGTCCGCCCGGCCAAGCGCCGCCGCGTCTGACCGTGCCTCCCGGCCCGGCGCAACCGCGCCGGACCGCTTTTACATTCCGCCGGACAGGCTGGCCAAGCGCGCCGACCCGTCCCGCCAAAGCAAAGGGAAATCCATGACTGTCAATATCCGGAACTGGCAGGAATTGAAGAAGCCCAGCAACCTGGAAATCAAGGCTGGTGCCGACAGCAAGCGCAAGGCGACTTTTGTTGCCGAACCGCTCGAGCGCGGCTTTGGCCTGACGCTGGGCAACGCGCTGCGCCGCGTTTTGCTCTCCTCGCTCCAGGGCGCGGCGATCACCTCGATCAAGATCGAAAATGTGCTGCACGAATTCTCGAGCCTCGCGGGCGTGCGCGAAGATGTCACCGACATCGTGCTCAACGTGAAGCAGATCGCGCTCAAGATGGAAGGCGAAGGCCCCAAGCGGCTGCAGCTATCGGCCACTGGCCCGGCTACGGTCAAGGCGGGTGACATCATGGTCGCGGGTGACATCAAGGTGATGAACCCTGACCTCGTCATTTGCCACCTGGACCAGGGCGCGACGCTCAACATGGAACTGGTTGCCGACACCGGCAAGGGCTATGTCCCCGCGACCGCCAACCGCCCGGCCGACGCGCCGATCGGCCTGATCCCGGTCGACTCGCTCTATTCGCCGGTGCGTCAGGTCGCCTACAAGGTCGATAATGCCCGCATTGGGCAGGAGCTTGACTATGACAAGCTTAACCTGACGGTCGAAACCGACGGCACGATCAGCCCTGAAGATGCCGTCGCTTACGCTGCGCGCATCCTTCAGGACCAGCTGCAGGTGTTCGTCCACTTCGAAGACGCGATCAGCGATTCGGGCATGATCGGCATCGCCGTTCCCAGCGCCGCGACCGAGGAATCGGACGTCAACCAGCTCAACCGCTTCCTCCTCAAGAAGGTCGACGAGCTGGAATTGTCGGTGCGCTCGGCCAACTGCCTCAAGAACGACAATATCATCTACATTGGCGATCTGGTGCAAAAGACCGAAGCCGAAATGCTCCGCACGCCGAACTTTGGCCGCAAATCGTTGAACGAAATCAAGGAAGTGCTGTCGTCGATGGGCCTGCGCCTGGGCATGGACATCCCCGGCTGGCCGCCCGAGAATATCGAAGAAATGGCCAAGAAGCTGGAGCAGGAATTGCTTGGTTAAATCTGGACTGTTCCCCGGCGCAAGCCGGGGCCCAGCTCTGACGTTGCTTGGACCCCGGCTTTCGCCGGGGAGCATAGGGTAGGTGGCCCCACCTCAAGCGGGCCTGGCTTGGGGTACCTGAAACGGCCCCTCTGACAAACGAAGGAAGTTATCATGCGTCACAAATCTGGCGGCCGGAAACTGCAGCGCACCGGCGCACATCGCATCGCGATGTTCCGCAACATGTCGGCCTCGCTCATCAAGCATGAGCAGATCACCACCACCGTGGCCAAGGCCAAGGAACTGCGTCCTTACGTCGAAAAGCTGGTCACGCTGGCCAAGCGCGGCGGGCTCGCCAATCGCCGCCTGGCGATGAGCCGGTTGATGGACGAAACCCAGCTGACCAAGCTGTTCGATGTCCTCGCCCCGCGCTACGCCGACCGCGCCGGTGGCTACACGCGCATCGTCAAAGCCGGCATCCGCGCGTCGGACGCCGCGCCGATGGCGATCATCGAATTCGTCGACCGCGACGTCGATGCCAAGGGCCAGGACTCGGGCCCGGTGATGTCGGAAGAATTTGAAGAGGCGTAAGCTGTTCGCCTCGGGAAGTTGAAGAAGGGGGTCGGAAGCATTGCTTCCGGCCCCCTTTGCTTACCACCCCGTCAGCAGCCGCACCGCCACAAACCCGACCAGCAGCGCCGTCAGCCGCCGCAGCAGCGCGGGGTTGGCGAGGCGGATGGCGATGTGCGTGCCGATCGCGCCGCCGACCAGCACGGCGACCAGCAGCGGCCAGTGCGCCGCGACGGTCGCGGCCAGCGCGCTGCCCTGACCCTTGATGAGCTGCCCGGCGAGGCCGAACAGGCTGTTGACGAGGATGAACAGGCTGGCGGTCGCCGCCACTTGCTTCGCCTCGGCCCAGCGGATGAGGTGGAGGATGGGGGCGAGGAAAATGCCGCCGCCGATCCCGACCACGCCCGCCAGCAGCCCCAAGGCACCCGCCACCGGGTAGAGCACCGCGCGCGGCAGGCTTCGCGGCTGCACGCTTCGCGGCTGGGCGAACAACAGTAGCGCCGATACCAGCAGCGAGCCCCCGAGCAGATAGACCAGCACGCCTTCCTTCACCGGCGTGAGCCCGCCAAGGAATGCCAATGGCGCAGCAATGACGACCAAGGGCAGCGCTTTGCCCCACGGTAACTCCCCCGCACGCGCAAAGCGCAGCGTCCCGCCGCTGACCACGATGATATTGCACGCCAGGCTGATCGCCGGAACCAGCGCCAGCGGCGTCCCGAACAGGATCAAAAGCGCGGTATAGGTCGACCCGCCGCCAAAGCCGACGCTGGCGTAGAGCGCGGCGGTGAGGGCGAAAAGCGGGGCGAGGATGGTCATAGTCTCTCCGGCTCCCACCCGTTCGTCATCCCGGACTTCATCCGGGATAACATGCCACCGCCCGCTTCTTATCCCGGATCAAGTCCGGGATGGCGATGGGGAAGGTTACAAAGCCTCCCCGCATCGGCGGATCAAATCGCCCCGTGGCAGTGTTTATACTTGCGCCCCGACCCGCACGGGCACGGCGCATTGCGGCTGATGTCCATATTGGCAAAGGCGTTGTCGCCTTCGGGTAGCGGCGGACGGATGCTTTGCAGCGGCGGCAGCGTCGCGGCGATGGCGCCGAACGAGCCGCCATCAATGTCGGCGCTATTGTCTTCGCCCGTGAACGGGTCGATGTGCGTCGTCAGAAAATCGGGCAAGTCGGGCAGCGGCATCGCCTCGGGCGTCTCGATGCGCAGTTGCAGCGTCGCCACCGTGCGCGTCACATCCTCGCGGATGCGCGTCAGCATGCGTTCGAACAGCGCGAACGCCTCTTGCTTATATTCGTTGATCGGCTGTTTCTGGGCATAGGCACGCAGGAAGATCGCCTGGCGCAGCGCGTCGAGCGTCGCCAGATGTTCTTTCCAATGATGGTCGAGCGTGCGCAGCAGCACCGATTTTTCGATGTTGCGCCAGGTTGCGGCATCGACCGCGGTCTTCTTATCCTCGACCGCCTGATCAGCCAGCGCTTGAATCCGCTCGGCAAAAATCTCTGGCTCGACCGCATCCTCGGTCACCCATTCCTCGACGGGCACCAGCTGGTCGAGCACGTCGGCGACGCGGTCCTTCAGCCCCTGCACATCCCATTGTTCGGGATAGCTGCCCGGCGGGCAGGCATCGCCCACCAGCGCGTTGACCGTTTCGGCGCGCATGTCGGCGAGCACATCGTCGACCGCCTCGCTGTCCATAATCTCTTCGCGTTGCTCGTAAATCACCTTGCGCTGGTCGTTCATGACGTTGTCATATTCGACCACCTGCTTGCGGATGTCCTAGTTGCGCGCTTCGACCTTTTTCTGAGCGGTTTCGATGGCTTTGGAGAGCCATTTCGACCCGATCGCCTCGCCGTCCTCGAGGTTTTTGTTCATGATCTTGGCAAAGGCGGTGTCGGGGCCGAAAATACGCATCAGATCATCGTCGAGGCAGAGGTAGAATTTGCTGCGCCCGGGGTCACCCTGGCGCCCCGAACGGCCGCGCAGCTGGTTGTCGATGCGACGGCTTTCGTGGCGCTCGGTCGCCAGCACGAACAGCCCGCCGGCGCTCTTCACGCGCTCGCGCTCTTCGGCCACCTCGGCGCGGATCTTCGCCACGGCGGCGTCGCGCTCGGGCCCTTCGGCCATGCCAGCGAGCTCATCGTCGATGCGGAATTCTTCATTGCCGCCAAGTTTAATGTCGGTGCCGCGCCCGGCCATGTTGGTGGCGATGGTTACCGCGCCCGACCGGCCGGCCTGCGCGACGATGCGCGCTTCCCTTTCATGGAAGCGCGCGTTCAGCACTTCGTGCTTCACCCCTTCCTTTTCGAGGTAGGAGGAGAGCAGCTCGGACTTTTCGATCGACACGGTGCCGACCAGCACCGGCTGTCCCGCTTCGCTCGCCTCGCGGATGGTGCGCGCAATGGCGGCAAATTTGTCGGTGATATTCTTGTAAAACTCATCCTCTTCATCGCGCCGCGTAATCGGCCGGTTGGTGGGGATGGACACGACATTCATCTTGTAAATGTCGAAAAATTCCGGCGCCTCGGTCGCCGCCGTCCCGGTCATGCCCGAAAGCTTGGGATACATGCGGAAATAATTCTGGAATGTAATGCTGGCGAGCGTCTGGTTCTCGGGCTCGATAGCCACGCCTTCCTTGGCCTCGACCGCCTGGTGCAGCCCGTCCGACCAGCGCCGCCCGTCCATCATGCGCCCGGTGAATTCGTCGATGATGATGACCTTGTCATCCTTGACGATATAATCGGTGTCGCGGCGGAACATCATGTTCGCTTTCAGCGACTGGTTGACATGGTGCACGACCTGCGTGTTTTCGATGTCATAGAGGTTGCTGCCCTCGAGCAATCCGGCAGCTTCGAGCAGCCGTTCGACATGCTCGGTGCCTTCTTCGGTCAGCGAGACACTCTTGGACTTTTCGTCCTTTTCATAATCGCCCTCGACCAGTTGCAGCACAACCTCGTTGACGCGGACATAGAGTTCGGATTTGTCGTCAGTCGGGCCGGAAATGATGAGCGGGGTGCGCGCTTCGTCGATCAGGATCGAATCCACCTCGTCGACGATGCCGTAATTGAACGGGCGGTGGACCATGTCGCCGCGCGTATATTTCATATTGTCGCGCAGATAATCGAAGCCCAGTTCATTGTTGGTGGCATAGGTGATGTCGCAGCCATAAGCCTCGCGCCGCTGCACTTCGTTGAGGTTGGGGACGATGACCCCGGTGGTCAGACCCAGAAAGCCATAAACCTGCCCCATCCATTCGGCGTCGCGGCGGGCGAGATAGTCGTTGACCGTGACGACATGGACGCCCTTGCCCTCCAGCGCGTTCAGATAGGCGGGCAAAGTCGCCACCAGCGTCTTGCCCTCGCCCGTCGCCATTTCGGCAATCTCGCCGCGATGCAGCACAATGCCGCCGATCATCTGCACATCGAAATGGCGCAGGCCGAGCGTGCGCACGGCCGTCTCGCGCACGGTGGCAAAGGCTTCGGGCAATATGTCGTCAAGGCTGGCGCCGCCCGCGAGCCGTTCGCGGAAAATCGCCGTCTGGCCGCGCAATTCGTCGTCGGACATGGCGGAAATGGTAGGTTCGAAGGCGTTAATCTTGTCGACGACCTTACGGATTGTGGCGACATAGCGGTCGTTCGACGAGCCGAAGATGGATTTGACGATGGCGTTGAGCATGGGGGTTCACCTGAAAATCGAAATAGGGAGTTTGGCCGCGACTGGCCGCCAACAACGGGGACGCGCGGCACGAAAAGGGAGGCAGGCACGCCGCTGGGGCGTGCGCAGGCGCTATTCCAGCGCGCGCAACCCGCGCGGGGTGAAATCGGACGGCGCGGGCAGGGTTACCGGCGGCGCATCGCTGCAGGCGCTGTCGAACAAGCTCGGAAGGCCCTGAACCGGGCGATGGCCCGCAATCCGTGCACCGGCCTCGACGCTTGCTTCGGCCAACACCGCAGCCGCGCCCAGCGCGGACGGAGCAGCCGCCGCCACGCGCACCGCTTCGCCGCCGGTCAAACCGGTCAGAATGGCAAGCAGGGCAAGCAATAGTTTCAAGGGCGGAACGGTCCTGAGCGCCGGTTGCGCACGTTCGTGCCCATAGGGATTTCCATGGCACGCGTCCAGCGTTAGCGGCAAATGCTTACCAACCGACTTTCACCCGCACCCGGTCGGCGGCCGCATTATTTTCCTTGTCAAAGCCCGGGACGAACAGCTTTTGCCCGGCAAACAGCCCGCAAGCGAGCGCGGTGCGCGCCGCATCGGCATCGCCGCCATCGAGCGTGCAGCGCGTAACGCTGCCTGTGCGGTCGAGGTCGAGCCACACATAGCTTTTGCCGCGAACCGGGCCGCGCACCCCGGCACGCCATGCTGCCACGCGCGGATCGATGCTGAGCAACTCATCGCGCGGTGCCGGGGGTGTTTTGGCGCTGCCGGCCTGGCGCGGATCGACCATCACATAGCCTTCATTGGGCAGCACCCAGCGAATGCGGCTGCGCCACTCGCTCTCGATGGGCTTGCCGTTGAGCCGCGCCGGGGTGAAGCGCGCGCGCTGGCGCGCCAGGGCACAGGCGCTGATATCGAGCTGCGGATGGCCGCTGCTGGCGGTGACGCTGCA
>JANRIY010000044.1:0-36153 GCA_033764495.1 Sphingopyxis sp.
ACGGCCCCCCAGCTAGCCAAGGATGTTTGGTTAACGCCTGAGCGATCGACAGCTTCCTAGATCATTCACCTACAAACTAGATGAGCAAAATTTGGGCACAAAGCTGAAGTTAGGGGCTGTGGACGCGAATGGCACCAACCCGGCAAATTCAGCTACTCTCGTTAAACTCTGTGCTGGCCGAAGCCAGATAACTGACTGCATCCTGCAAGTAAGCATACCCTACAGCACCACTCCGCTGCGTCTATTGCAGTGATGAACACCGGTGCCGATGCAGTTCCAACGGCCGATCACAGTTTCGGTCCACGTTCGTTCGACCATGATATGCGATGTGGCCGCAGCTTTCGGTCCGCTCGATCAAGCTGAGTGGCAGATTACGACAAAAGCGGTCACTTTGATGTGTGGCGAGGAACGACCGGGTCTGGGTCGGGAGCTGCTGTTTTCGCCGGGCTGATGGAGCTTCGGTGTTCTGCACCGCGCAAGCGATTCATTCAGCAAACGGCAATGGCTGACATTTCGTGTGCCGTTAAACCGCCAGAACCCGATCTAGGCTTTGCAGCCCAGTGTGCCGGAGGCTCCCTTCTGGGCAAATGTCTAAGAGCGCCAAGCTGAAAGCGTCAGAGGCATTGAATCCGAACCCGCAGTTGAGGAACAGTGAGCACACCCTACCCCGCGAATTCGGGATGCATCTCGCTGATGTACCGACGGAAATGCGGTTTGTGCACAAATGATCCGCCTGCGAGTTATGCGGGTTCGCAGCGAGTTGTTGGCAAGCCACTCAGATCTAAACACATGAAAAAATCTCGAGATTCTTCAGTCGTTCGCGGATCGTACACGAGTTGCGGTGTTCTGCTCCGATCACCGTTTCCCCGCCTTGATCAGCACCACCTCGGCGCCCTTGCGAAGTTGGTCGAGGTGATCGCTCCACCATTGCGCCATGGCCACCCGCTCCTTCCAGTGGGCTCCGCGGTGGTATGCAGCGCGGACCCTGTCGCTATCGCCATGGGCTAAGGCACGCTCGATTGCATCCGGGTGCCACTTGCCGCTTTCGTTGAGCAGGGTTGAGGCCATCGCGCGGAAGCCGTGAGCGGTCATTTCCTCGGTGGAGTATCCGAGGCGGCGCAAACCGGCATTGATGGTGTTGTCGCTCATTGGACGCTTGCGGGAGCGGATCGAGGGGAAGACGTAGCCGTCTGGGCCGGTTAGCGCATGGAGGTCTTTCAGGATTGCAATCGACTGGCGTGAGAGCGGGACGAGGTGATCCTTGCGCATCTTGGTCTTCCCCGACGGGATCGTCCACAGCGCCACTTCGAGATCGAACTCGTTCCATTCGGCATGACGCAGCTCGCCGGGGCGGACGAACACGTGTGGGGCCAGCTGCATCGCCAGCTTGGTGATCGGTTGGCCTTCGTAACCGTCGATGGCGCGCAGCAGCTCGCCCACACGCGCCGGCTCGATGATCGCGCCGTAGTGGGTGACCGTGGGCGCGGTCAGTGCGCCGCGCAGGTCGCGCGTCGGGTCTGAGGCGAGGCGGGCGGTTGCGACCGCATAGCGGAACACCGCACCGGCCAATTGTAAGGTGCGGCGGGCGCTTTCCAGCTGCCCCTTCCGCTCGATCTTGCGGACGGCAGCGAGCACATCAGCGGGCTCAATATCGGTAATGGGAATGCGACCCAACGGCACCTTCAAAAGCGAAATCAGGTACTCGCTGCGGGCAGCCGTGCTGGCGGCCCAAGCTTTTTGGCCGTCGCGCTTCCGCTTATCGCAGTACTCTTCGGCAATCGCTGCAAACGTGTTTCCCGTCTGAACCTGGGTACGAAGCTTCTCTCGCTGCCTCTCGCGCGATGGGTCCTTACCCGCTGCAAGTAGCTCCCTAGCTTGGTCACGGCGTCTGCGCGCTTCGGCCAGGCCAATGACGGGATAGGTTCCGATCGCGAGCTTCTTCTCGCGGCCTTCAAACCGATACTTGAAACGCCAGAGCTTCCCGCCCGAGGGCTGGATCAGCACGAATAGCCCGAAGGCATCACCCATCTTGTAAGGCTTCACCCGTGGCTTAGCATTTCTGATCGCTACGTCCGTAAGAGCCATAAATCCCAACGCCTTCCGGTCGAATGGCCCCCAACGAGGGGGCCACGCTTTGACTCGCTTTGACCCCAAGCCCCCGCAATGGCCCCCAGCAACGCCGGATACAGTGGGAAGAATAGGGACATTCTCGGACGACCGAAGGCCTAAATCCCTCGGATTTCCAAGGGGTTTATAGACTTTCTGGGCGTGTTTGGGAAGTGAGCGCTGGAGCGGGTGAAGGGAATCGAACCCTCGTCGTAAGCTTGGGAAGCTTCTGCTCTACCATTGAGCTACACCCGCGCTCCGGCGGCGGCCTCTGGCACAGCGGCGCGGCAGCGTCAATTGGGAGCGCTTCGGTTCGGGCCACCATCTTCTCCGGGCGACCGTGCGGCCAGCAGCGCTGCGGCAATAGCCACAGCAGAATAGAGAACCGTAACGCCGAACATCGCGAGCGACAGGTCGATGTCCGCAACCAAAGATTGCAGCGCCAACGTCGCCACAGGGCCGACCGACAATATGACGCCGGACAAGAGCGGAGCTGTAAGCGCGAGGCCGGCCTGCGCCAGATAAATGGGCCCGATCAATATCAGGAGAAAGACGAACGCTTGCTGCGACACGTCGGCTTCCGACATGCCCGCATAGGGTGTCGGCATCGCCGCCACCATCGCCGCCGCCAGCCCGGTGACCAGCAAGAAACGCACGCCGACGATGGCAAGCGCGCTAATGCCCTGCTGGTTCATCTGCTTGGCAAAGATTGTCTCGGCCGTGATGGCGATCCCGGCAAAAGCAGCGAGTGCCACACCAGCAAACCCGGCGTGCGATTCAAGGCGCGCGAATCCTGAAAGGCCGCTGCTGACAATGATGGCTAACAGAATGACGGTCGCCAGCAGGCCGCGATGCAACCAGCGCTCCCCTGCGCTTCGCGCCTGCCGCGCTCCGCTGGCCAGACCTGCCGCACCCAGCCATGCGACCGCCATCGGCGCGACGCCCGAAAAAGCGAGATTGGCCGCTGCCGGTTCGACCAGCCGCAGCGCGCCGAAATAGCTGGTCCAGGCCGCCATGGTGGTCACGTTGACTGCCAGCACCAGCCGCCAGTGGATGGCCAGCAAACGCAGCTGGGCGCGGTCAAACAGCAGCAGCAAAGCCCCAAAGAGCAGCGCCGCTGATCCGAATGCCAGCAAGGCCACCTCGAACAGCCCCAGCTGGCCGAACAAATGGCCCAGATGGACGTCACGAAACGCCTGTGCACCCACGAATGCCAGCAGCAACAGAATTCCGGCACGCGCTTGTGACATGATGGCCCCCTTTGGTTGGTCAGCAGGCGCAATTCGCACGCGCGGTGCCCAGGCTCCGTTCCGTTTCTTGCGGCCAAAGCTTTTTCTTTTGTCCGCAAGAAACGGAACGGCATGGGCGCGCCGCAATGGCACAGCAGAAGGGCAGGAGATTGCCATGACCTATGTAATTGAAGGACTTGACCCGGCCCCGTTCGCAGCGTTGTTCGCGTGCGACGATGCCGCGCTCGCGCAGCGCAACATCGTTGCTGTGACGGCCGCGGATGCGGGCTATCCGTGCCGCATTAGTTTGGCCGAGGCGATGCCCGGCGACCGGCTGTTGCTCATCAATCATGTGCACCAGCCGGCCGCTTCGCCCTATCGCGCCGCACACGCCATTTATGTTGCGGCAGGATCGCGGACCAAGGCGGTCTATCGGGACGCGATCCCGCCGATCATGCAGACGCGCACGCTTTCGATCCGCGCCTTTGACCGCAGCGATATGATCATTGATGCCGAACTGGGTGAAGGTGCAGACGCTGAGGCGCTGATCGAACGGCTGCTCGCCATTCCCGAAACAGCCTATCTTCATGTGCATTTTGCCAAGCGCGGCTGCTTTGCTGCGGCAGTGCGGCGCGGATAAGGTCAACGGCACGCAGTGGCGGCGGCGAACCACGTCGGCTAAAGGCGGGGGTAATCCCTTGTCGCCGGAGCACGCCATGACCCCTCCTCCCCTTGATCGCATTGCCATTCGCGCGCTGGCGGACACCGGCGAGGCCGACTGTGTGGCGAAACTGCGTGCGGCGCTGGCCGTTGGCGGGCCCGATGTGGCTAGCGTCAAGGCGCATGGCCTCGCGCTCATCCGCCGCGCCAAGGATGAGGGTGAGCGCGAGACGCTCGTCGCGCAGCTGATGAACCGCTATCGCCTGTCAACCGAGGAAGGCGTCGTGCTGATGTGCCTCGCCGAGGCGTTGCTGCGCATCCCCGATTCGGCGACCGCCAATGCGCTGATTCGCGACAAAATCGCCGGGCGCCACTGGACCGGCGGCGAGGATGCCGATGCCAGCCCGCTGATCGTCGAATTGTCGGCGCGCGGGCTATCGCTGGGGTCGGCGACGCTGCTGCTCGACCAGATCGGCAGCCAGGCCAACCCTTTCACCATTTTGAAGCGGATGATCCGCCGTTCAGGCGAGCCGGTGATCCGCCAGGCCGCGCTCGCGGCGATGAAGCTGCTCGGTCAGCAATTTGTGATGGGCGAGTCCATCGACGCTGCGGTCCGGCGCGCCGATAAGGAGAGCCGCGAACTGGCGAGCTTTGACATGCTGGGCGAGGCGGCGCGTACTGCGGGCGATGCCGCGCGCTACTGGCAAAGCTATGCCGATGCGATTGCGCGCATCGGGCGCGATGCGAGGCCGGGCGATCCGCACGCCAACCATGGTATCTCGATCAAGCTCAGCGCGCTGCACCCGCGCTACGAATATCTGCAAGGTGCGCGCGTGCGGGCCGAGTTGCTGCCGCGCGTGATCGAACTCGCGCGCGCGGCCCGCGCCGTCAACATTCCCTTGATGATCGATGCCGAGGAAAGCGACCGGTTGGAGCCGCACCTCGATATCTTTGCCGGGCTGGTCGAAGCGGGCGTAGCCGACGGCTGGCCGGGCCTCGGGATTGTCGTGCAGGCCTATCAGAAGCGCGCGCCCGCGGTGATCGACTGGGTCGCGGCGCTCGCCCGCGCGCGCGGGGCGAAACTGGCGCTGCGGCTGGTCAAGGGGGCCTATTGGGATACCGAGATCAAGCGCGCGCAGCTGATGGGCCTTGCGGATTTTCCGGTGTTCACGGCAAAAGAGCATACCGACCTCAATTACCTCGCCTGTGCGCTGCGGCTGCGGGGGATGCAGGATGCGATCTATCCTGCCTTTGCCAGCCATAATGCGATGACGCTCGCCTATGTCGCGCGCGCCTTTGCTGGCGCGGATTATGAGCTGCAGCGGTTGCACGGCATGGGCGAGGGCGCGCACGACGCGCTGGTGGCGCTGGACCCGCCGCCGCGCCCGGTGCGGGTGTATGCGCCGGTGGGCACCCACCGCGACCTGCTCGCCTATCTGGTACGGCGCTTGCTGGAAAATGGCGCAAACTCGAGTTTTGTGCACCAATTCTCCGACCCCGATGTCACCGCCGAGGAATTGGCGGTCGACCCGCGCGAGCTGGCATCAGGGCCAATCCCGGCGCAGGTGACCGGCGCGGCGCTGTTCGATCCCGTGCGGCGCAATTCGCGCGGGCATGATCTGGGACAACCCGGCGTGCCCGAAGCGCTGCTGGCGCGCATGGCGGCGGCGCGGGACGAGGGGGCGCTCGCGCTGCCCATGGTCGACGGCGACCGGCGCGACGGCCCGCGTATGGCCGTGCGCAACCCGGCGACGGGCGCGGTGGTCGGCCATGTCGTCGAGGCGGAGGCTGCTGCCATCGATCAGGCCTTTGCTGCTGCGCGCGCGGCACAAGATGATTGGAGCCTTGCGGGCGGAGCCTTTCGCGCGGCACGGCTGGAACGCGCCGCCGATTTGTTCGAGGAGGCCGAGCCACGGCTGCTGTCGCTGGCGACAGACGAGGCAGGCAAGACGCTGGCCGATGCCGTCGCCGAACTGCGCGAAGCGGTCGATTTCCTGCGCTATTATGCGGCCGAAGCGCGCGCACATTTTGAACGTCCGGTGATGCTGCCCGGCCCAACGGGGGAACGCAACGAATTGCTGCTCGAAGGACGCGGGGTGTTCGTTTGTATCAGCCCGTGGAACTTCCCGCTGGCGATCTTCACCGGACAGGTCGCGGCGGCGCTGGCGGCGGGCAATGCGGTGCTCGCCAAGCCCGCCGAACAGACACCGCTGATCGCGGCGGCGGCGGTGGAGCTGCTCCATGCGGCGGGCATCCCCACCGACGTGCTGCACCTGCTGCCCGGGCGCGGCGAGACGGTCGGCGCGGAGCTGACGAGCCATCCTGGGATTGCCGGCGTGGCCTTCACCGGATCGACCGAGGTGGCGCGCGCGATCAACCGCACATTGGCCGCGCGCGATGGGCCGATTGCAACGCTGATTGCCGAAACCGGCGGGGCCAACGCCATGATCGTCGATTCGTCGGCGCTGCCCGAACAGGTGGCGCGCGATGCCGTCGCATCGGCCTTCCAGTCGGCGGGGCAACGCTGTTCGGCGCTGCGCCTGCTGTGCGTGCAAGAAGATGTCGCCGGCACGATGATCGAAATGATCGCGGGCGCGATGGCCGAGCTGAATGTCGGCGACCCCGCTGACCCCGCGAACGACGTCGGCCCGATCATCGATGCCGAGGCGCAGGCGAATATTGCCGCCTATGTCGCGGCGGCGCGCGCCGAGGGGCGGGTGCTCGCCGAGGCCGACCGGCTGCTATTGCCCGGCGATGGCCATTTCGTCCCGCCGGTGATGGTGCGCCTGGACAAGGTGACTGACCTTAGCCGCGAGATTTTCGGACCCGTGCTGCACGTCGCCACCTGGAAGGCGGGGGAACTCGACCAGCTGATCGATGCCATCAACGCCTCGGGCTATGGCCTGACTTTGGGCGTGCATACGCGCATCGACAGCGTCGCCGCGCACATCGCCGCGCGCGCGCAGGTCGGCAATGTTTACGTCAACCGCAACCAGATTGGCGCGATCGTCGGCTCACAGCCGTTCGGCGGGCGCGGGCTTTCGGGGACGGGACCCAAAGCGGGCGGTCCGCATTATCTGTTCCGCTTTGCCGAGGAAAAGGTGATTTCGACCGATGTGACGGCAGCGGGGGGCAACGCGGCGTTGATGGCGGGTTAGGGCCGACGGTTACAAGCCATAATCTACACTCAGCTTAGTCCATTCTGCGTGTAAGCGCTTGTAAGCCAACCTAAAAATCTCCTCCTCGTCGCCTTTGAGGCGAACGTCTCGTCCGTGAAAGCCCTCGCCGCCAATCACGTCAAGGATCTCTAGTTCGTCCAAGTCAAATTCATTGAATGCTTGAAACATGAGCCAAAGGCCGACGCGTGCCCACTTCTCCGTCAAGCGGTGTTCTTTGCAGAAAAATGGATAGACCAAGCGCGCGCGTCCTTCCTCTCCTTGTAAGCCCATGACATTATGCACCTTCAGCACTAGGCGAAGGTCCGGAAATTCGAATTTTGAATGAAAATTTCGTTCAGTTGGAACTAGCTGCTGGTTTGTCTCGCGCCGACCCAATTCCAGCCATCTCAAGAAACCATCTCGCAGTAAAATGTATAGCGTCTTGCGCTGAGCCAAGTCAGCTATTCGCTGCTTGGTAGTTACATGGAGGTCAGATCGACCTGCAACATGCGCCTTCGCATCTGCCCAGAACGGCCCATAGAAATCAGGTCCCGTTTCAGACTGCGAATCTTTTTTAGCCTTTTCTTCTCTCAGATCGCTCCGAATAAGGCGTATGCGATCAGCGTCTTTTGCTCCAAAAATCTTAAGTAATTTGCCCAGTGCGATTTTCTCGATAGTCATTTGGTATTCCTTTCAAGCGTTTGAACATCGTCTCTCTCCATCTGGCGTTGAACATAGAATCGTATTGGCACTCACTCAGTGCGAGTGCCAGAAAATCATGGTTTGTTCTATTTGGCAAGGTAAAAAATTAACCGAGCTGATTAAGCCCCTGGCACACCCAAGAGCTCCGCCTGCGCGCGCAACCTTGCTGCCGCGCCCGGGTTTGCCGCAATCGCCGACTTCAGCGCCGCGCTGGCCTTGGCGGTCTCGCCCAATGTCATGCGGCTGCGCATCAGCATGATCCAGCCGTCGACATTGGTGGGTTTGGTTTTGAGTTTGGCCTCCAGCCCCTCGACCATCGAATTGATCATCGCGTCCTGCTGACCCTTGGGCAGCTGGCTCGCGGCCTCCATGTCGGCGCGGCTGGGACCGGGGATGGCGCGCGCGGCGACCGGCAGCTCGTCTGCCGTCAGCGCGCGCGGCTTGGTGGCGGCGAGACGGCTTGCGACTTCGATTTTGTGGATTTGCCCGACCTGTTCGATGGTGCGCCGAAGGTCGGCTTCCCATGGCGCTCCGGCAGGCGTATCGGCGAGCAGCGCCAGCCAGTCGTTGATCGCGCCCTGGTGGTCGCCGTCAATGTCGCGTTTGACCGCGAGGAAATAGCGCGTGCGCGGGTCCTTGGGATCGATCGCGGCGGCCTTGCGAAAAGCCTCCAGCGCTGGCGGCGGCATCGGGTCGCGCTCGCTCGCCATCACCCTGGCTTCGCCGAGTGCCGACCACAGCACTGCGGTTTGCGGAGCTATCGCGACGGCCTTTTCAAACGCCTGCGCCGCATCGGCAAAGCGCCCTGTATCGAACAGCGCCGCGCCCAGCGTCTGCCAGGCATCGACGCTTTGCGGGTTGGCGCGCGCGGCAGCCTCGAGCGCGGCGAGCGAGTCGGCCGGATTCGCGGCGGTGCCCGTTGGTGCAGGATTCGGCGTGTCGCCGCCCTTGTCCCACTGGCTATAGGCGATGGCCCCGGCCAACGCGGCGGCAGCAATTGCCAGCATTGCCAGATTTATCCGCGAAATTCCGCCACTTTCTGCCATTAACCACCGATCCTACTGGACAGCAGCCACATTCTTGCGCCGCTGTGCTCCCGCGCACTTGCCTTTGAATTGCAATTGTGTAGCGTTCCTGCCCGAAGGTCGGTCAAGAAAAAACACGATCTCAAGGGTCGCACGGACTTACCAGCTATGACGCGGGGAGGGGTGCAATGGCAGTTTCGGATCATGTCGATTTTCCAACCTTCATGGAGGGCGTGAAGAAGCGCAATCCGGGCCAAACCGAATTTATCCAGGCGGTGCAGGAAGTCGCCGAGGATATTTTCGACTTCATGGCCGACAAGGAAGAATATCACGCTCAGCAAATCCTGCGCCGCATCGCCGAACCCGACCGGGTCGTGTCTTTCCGCGTCTGCTGGGAGGATGACAATGGCAATATCCGCGTCCAGCGCGGCTGGCGGGTGCAGAACAATAATGCCATCGGCCCCTATAAGGGTGGGATTCGTTTCCATCCGTCGGTCAACGAATCGGTCCTCAAATTCCTCGCCTTTGAACAGACGTTCAAAAATGCACTGACCGGCCTGCCAATGGGCGGCGGCAAGGGCGGGTCGAACTTCAACCCCAAGGGCAAAAGCGTGCGCGAGATCATGCGCTTCTGCCAATCGTTCATGACCGAGCTGTATCGCCACATCGGCGCGGACGTGGACGTGCCGGCCGGCGACATTGGCGTCGGCGGGCGCGAGATCGGCTTCATGTTCGGCCAGTATAAACGCATCACCAACGAATTTACCGGTGTGCTGACCGGTAAAGGCCTCGAATGGGGTGGCAGCCTGATCCGCACCGAGGCAACCGGCTATGGCGCGGTCTATTTCCTCGCCAATATGCTCGCCGCCAAGGGACAGGATCTGACCGGCAAGACTGCCGTCATTTCGGGGTCGGGCAATGTCGCCACCCACGCGGCAGAGAAAATCGTCCAGCTGGGCGGCAAGGTGCTGACCCTGTCCGATTCGGGCGGCTTTATCCACGATCCCGACGGCATCACGCAGGAGAAGATCGACTGGGTGAAGGCACACAAGACGCACCGGCGCGGGCGCATCGAGGATTATTGTACCGAGTTTCCGTCGGCGAGCTTCCATGCGGGCAAAACACCGTGGGGTGTGCCGTGCGACGTTGCATTGCCCTGCGCGACGCAGAATGAATTGCTCGGCGAAGATGCGAAAATGCTGGTGGCCAATGGCTGTATCGCGGTCAGCGAAGGCGCGAACATGCCCACCAATCTGGACGGCGTGCATGTGTTCAAGGATGCGAAAATCATGTTCGCGCCGGGCAAGGCCGCCAATGCAGGCGGCGTCGCGGTGTCGGGCCTCGAAATGAGCCAGAACAGCGAACGGCGCAGCTGGAAAGAAGCCGAGTTGCAACAGATGCTGAAGGATATCATGGACGGCATCCACGAACGTTGTCTGGCCTATGGTGATCAGGGCGGCGGCTATATCGACTATGTGAAGGGCGCAAATATCGCCGGATTCAAGAAAGTTGCCGATGCCATGCTGGCCTTTGGCGTGGTATAGGGGCGGGGATTAGACCGGGGGGTCAAAGGGGGGGGTGACGGCCATGCAGGGGATGGAACTGCGCAGCTGGATCACGGGGCGGAGCGGACGCTTCGGGCTCGTTGCCATGTTGCTCGCCTGCGCCCTGCTGGCGTTTGGCATCATCCGCACACCCGCGACGCAGGCGCAGGCCGATGGGGGGCCTCGCTTTACCGGGGTCGCCTAGTGCGCCGGATCGACCTGCCATGGCCGGATGGAGGGCGATGGCACCGTGGTGCGCCAGGACGAGCTGATGCGCTGGCAGGAACCATCAACCCCCGGCGGCGCGCACAGCCGTGCCTTTGCCGTGTTGTCGAACGGCCGCAGCCAATTCATCGCGCGCAATCTGGGGATTGGCGACGCGAGCAACGCGCCGATGTGCCTGGGCTGCCACAGCAGCGACGCGGTCGGCGGCGGCGCCTATCGCAGCGACGGGGTTGGCTGCGAATCGTGCCACGGCCCGTCGGGAGGCTGGCTGGCGAGCCATTATGCCGGGGTGGGCACCAGCGCCGACCCTGACGCTGAGATGCGCGCCAAACATTTGGCCAATTTGGGTGCAGGCCTGGTCAAACTGGAAGATCCCAAAGTGCGCGCGCGCGTCTGCCTCGATTGCCACTATGGCGCGGCAGGCGATGGCCAGTTCGTTACCCACCGCATCATGGCAGCGGGGCATCCGCGCATCGCCTTTGAAATGGACCTCTTCTCGACGCTTCAGCAGCATCATGCCGAAGACCGTGACTACATGGTGCGCAAGGGCGCGCCCGATCATATGCAGATGTGGGCGGTGGGCCAGGCGGCGGCGCTGTCGCGCAGCCTTGCGCTGTTCCAGTCGCGGCGCGGGACCGAAGGGGTGTTCCCTGAATTCTACTTCTATGATTGCCACAGCTGCCATCGCCGCATTTTCGATCAGGCAAAAGCGGTGCGCACCGGCGTGGACAATCCAGGCCGCGCCGGGCTGCCCGAAGGGATGCCGCCGTTCAACGATGAAAATATGATCATGCTGGCGGCGGCCGCGCGGCTGGCCGACCCGGGCCTTGCTGCCGAGCTTGATGCGCGCGGCAAGGCATTCCATGCGGCGATGGCCGAGGGGCGTGCCAGTGCCGTCAAGGCCGCCGCCGCGCTCGCCGAAACCAGCGCGAAGTTGGAAAACGCCTTCGCCGCGCGCAATTTTTCGACCGAGGACGGCTTCCGGCTGGTCGATGCGATCGCGGGCAGCGCAATTGCGCCGCGCTTTACCGATTATTCAGGATCAGTGCAGGCAGTGATGGGGATCGACACGCTGCTCAATGCCATGGTCGCCTCGGGCCGCGTCACCATCGGCGCGGCGGCGGGCATCCGCAGCGACATCGACCGCGCCTATGGGGCGGTCAAGGATCCCAACACCTATCGCCCCGCCGATTTTCAAGCCTCGCTCGGCAGCGCGGTGCGCGCCATCCGTGCGCTGCGCTGAGGCTGGGGCAGTGCAGCAGCGGCGACCTTTGACCAGCAGTGCCGCGATTGCGGCGCTGCTGCTGGCGTCGTGCGGCGGCGGTGGCGGCAGCGCGCCGCCAGTGGTGCCCACGCCGACGCCCACCCCGCCGCCCGCAGGCAATCTCTTTTCGGTTCCCGCGGCCGAATCGCTGAGCGTTGCCGATGTCGAGCGGGTGCTGGCGCAGAGCATTGCCGAGGCGCAGGCGCGCAGCCTGCCAGCCGTCATCGCCGTCACCGACCGCGTCGGCAATGTGCTCGCCGTGTTCCGAATGACCGGCGCGCGCGCCAACGCCACCACATCGCCAGCGGCCAATGGCGCGAATATTGACGCGCAGAATGTCACCTTCCCGGCCGAGGCGGGAGCCATCGCCAAGGCGATTACCGGGGCCTATCTGTCGAGCGGCGGCAACGCCTTTTCCACGCGCACGGCGAGCCAGATTGTCCAGGAGCATTTCCCGCCCGCGCCGACGACCGTTGGCCTTGAAAGTGGGCCGCTGTTTGGGGTGCAGTTCAGCCAGCTGCCCTGTTCGGACCTGAACCAGCGTTTTGGTGCTGCGGGCGCAGCGGCGCTGACAGGCCCCAAGCGTTCGCCGCTGGGGCTGGCGGCGGATCCCGGCGGGTTGCCGCTCTATAAAAATGGCGTACTCGTCGGCGGCGTCGGCGTGATGGCGGATGGCGTCTATGGCTCGGATCCCAATATCCTTGATGTCGACAATGACGCGGAAGAGTTTATCGCGCTCGCCGGTACACGCGGCTTCGACGCACCCACGGATATTCGCGCTGACCGGATTACCGTCGATGGTACCAGCTTGCGCTTTTCCGACGCCACCGTGGCCGGGCTCAGCACCACCAGCGCGCCTGCCTTTGCGACGCTGAACGGACCCGCCGGAACGCTGGTTGCGGTGACCGGCTATGCTGCGGCCACAATCATTGCTGGCACTGCCTATGGCAGCGAAGCCTCGGGCATCCGGGCCTCCACCGCAGCCGAATTTTCGAACCGCGACGCCTTCCTGCTCACCAACGGCAGTGGCGCGGCTCGCTTCCCGCTGCGCGCCGGGACCGACGCCGCGAGCAATCCGATGCCGCTGACGCTCGCCGAATCGCGCGCCATCCTGGAAGAAGCCTTCACGATAATGAGCCGCGCGCGCGCGCAAATCCGCCGCCCGCTCGACAGCCGCGCGCAGGTGACCATCAGCCTGGTCGACACGCACGGCGCGGTGCTGGGGCAGGTGCGGTCACCCGACGCGCCGATTTTCGGGATCGATGTGAGCCTGCAGAAGGCGCGCACCGCGAATTTCTTTGCGCACCCCAATGCCGGGGCCGAACTGGCCGCGAGCGGCAGCGCCGATGTCGCCGCGATGGTGCCCGCAACGCGCGCCTTCCTGAATGACCAGTCGGCGCTAACCGGCACCTTCGCCTATGGCAATCGCTCGGTCGGCAATATCGCGCGGCCCTATTTCCCCGATGGTGAGGTGGGCCGCCCCAATGGTCCGCTGTCGCGCCCCATCGCGCAGTTCAATCCCTTCTCGACCGGCCTGCAATCGGCGCTGGTGATCGGCAATATCGGCCAGCATCTGGGCTTTGTGCTGGGGCTGGGCCCCGATACGCCGCCGCGCTGCACCACGCTGCCCGATGTCGCACCCGCGCAGAACCGGCTGCACAACGGCATCCAGATTTTCCCCGGTTCGGTTCCCATCTACCGCGCGGGCCGACTGGTCGGAGCGATCGGCGTGTCGGGCGACGGCATCGATCAGGATGACATGATCAGCTTTCTGGGCACGCACAATGCCGGCGCGCGGGTGGGCGGCATCGGCAACGCCCCGCTCGCGATTCGCGCCGACCGCATTGTCGTGACGCTGGCTGATAATCGCACCGTCCGGCTGCGCTATGTCAGCTGCCCCTTTGCGCCCTTCCTCGATACCGCGGCGCAGAATGTCTGCGACGGGCTGTGAGCGTCGTGGTTGCCATCGTGCCGCTGACGGCTTCGCTGCTCAACGGGGCAAGCGTCTTTCCGCTCGCCGAAGATGTGCAGGCGATGGAGGATTTTCTGGCGAAGCCGGACCGCACCCGCGCCGCCTTGCCGCAGCGTCGCACCGAACTGCCCCCCGTCCAGTTGGAAATGCCGCGCTTGGCCGAAGCTTTCCTGACGGCCGGCGCCGCGCAGCAAGCCGAACCCGGCGACGCCGCTCCTGCGCACATCGCGCCCGACGATGCGGAGAAAGTGGCACAGCCGGAAACAGAAGAGCTCACCCCGCCGCCGCCGCCGATCAACTGGCAGGACCAATTGTCGGGCGATCTGGTGACCCAGATTATCGAAGGCCGCCGCCGCCCCGGCTATCGCCCCGATCTGCCGCCCCAAGTGACGCAGGATAACCCTGGCGCGCTGCGCCCGCCGCCGCCCTCGGCCTTTCCGCTGATGGAAAACCAGCTGCCGGTTCCTGACCGCTGGCGGCTGATTGAATCGCTGGGGGTAGTCAAGGAACGCTGGTTCGACCCCTATAACCAGAATCTGTTGAAGGGCGACCGCCCCATCTGCATCCCCACCGACGAGGAACAGGCGCGGCGGAAGGCCGCCAGCATCCCCAAATGCGCGACTCCCAAGTTCCTCGGCCTCGAAAGCCCCGACTGGTTTTTCGTGCTGAGCGGTGTGTCCGACACGGTGGTGGAGCCGCGCACCTTTCCCATTCCCGTTGGCGTGCAGACGACCGAGCGGCCCGGCAGCCTGGATGTGTTCGGGCGCAACCCCAGCCTGGTGCTGTCGCAAACCTTTATCGGCGGCATCGCGCTCATCAAAGGTATGACCGCGTTCAAGCCGCCCGATGTCGAATATCGCCTGACGCTCGCCTATAACATCAACTATGTCGATGTGCCCGAACGGCGCGTGCTGTTTGTCGAACCATCAAAGAAATCCGACCGCCTTGATCATTTCTTGGGGGTGCAAGAGCTGTTTATCGACAAGCATTTGCGCGATGACAGCGATCGTTATGATTTCCACTCGATCCGGCTGGGCATCCAGCCATTCCAGTCGGATTTTCGCGGCTTTTTGTTCAACGACAGCCAATTGGGCGTGCGCCTGTTCGGCAACCGCGACAACAACCGTTTCCAATATAATCTTGCGGCCTTCTGGCGGTTGGAAAAGGACACCAATTCGGGACTCAACTCGGTGGTGCAGACGCCGCGTGAGGATTATGTCTTCATCGCCAATGTCTATCGGCAGGATTTCCCCTTCGTCGGGCTGACCAGCCAAATCACCGCCGTCGCCAACCTCAACCGCGAAGCCGGCGACGTCGAGATTGACACCAACGGCTTTCCAGTGCGCCCCGCGCTGCTCGGCGATCTGCGCGGGCGCAGCTATGATGCCTATTATATCGGTTACAACGCCGACGGCCGCATCGGCCGGATCAATGTGACCGCCAGCCTTTATGGCGTGCTGGGCGAGGACCGGAACAGCTTCTTCACCAGCCGCGCCGCCAAAATCCGAGCGGGCTTTGCCGCTGCCGAACTCAGCTATGACACCGACTGGCTGCGTTTCCGCCTGTCAGGGCTTTATGCCACCGGCGACAGCGACCCCTATAACAATACCGAGGGCGGGTTCGACGCCATTTTCGAAAACCCCATCTTTGGCGGGGCCGACACCAGCTACTGGATCCGCCAGACCATTCCCTTCGCCGGCGGCGGGCGCGTCATTGGCGTCAATGGCCGCAACGGCATATTGAACAGCCTGCGCTCGTCTAAGGAGCAGGGCCAGTCCAATTTCAACAACCCGGGCACGATGTTCGTAGGCGCGGGCGCGGACCTTGATTTCTCGCCGCAGACGCGGGTCAGCTTCAACCTCAACCATCTGTGGTTCGAAGATACGGCGGTGCTGCAGGCGCTGCGCACCGAAGGATCGATCCCCAAGGATCTGGGCTGGGATGTGTCGGTCGCCGCGATCTGGCGGCCCAAGGCGATGCAGAATATCGTCGGGCGGTTGTCGGCGGCGGCCTTCGTGCCGGGGCGCGGTTTTAAGGATTTGTTCGATTCCAAGCCCAAAACCGACGCCTATTATTCCATCCTCGCCAATGTCATCCTGAGTTATTGACGATGCGCCTGCTGACCCGCCTCATCCTTGCCCTGCTCGCGCTGATTGCCGCACCCGTGGCGGTGCAGGCGGCGGAGAAGGAAAAGCCGGTCAAGGTCGTCTATCGCTTCACCCCGCCTGCGCCGCGCGAGCAGACATTGGCGCAAATGGCCGAAAAATCGGACGGCTGTTACAGCTGTCACGTCCAGACAGACCAGCCGACGATGCATAAGACGCCCGCGGTGCGGCTGGGCTGCACCGATTGCCACGGCGGCGATGCCAGCGTGCGCGGCAACCCCGCGCTCGGCTACGACCATGCCGACAACAAGGCCGCCGAACGCCAAGCCCATGTCCAGCCGACCTATCCCACCAGCTGGCACGGCACTTCGGCCAACCCGCAGCGCAGTTACACCCTGCTCAACCGCGAGGCGCCCGAGTTCGTCCGCTTCGTCAACCCCAGCGATTACCGCGTCGCGCGCGAGGCGTGCGGGTCGTGCCATCTGGAGGTGATCGAGGCCGCCGAACGCTCGATCATGGCGACGGGCGCGATGCTGTGGGGCGGCGCAGCCTATAACAACGGCATCCTCAAACAGAAAAACTATATCATGGGCGAGGCCTATACGCGCGATGGCAAGCCTGCCTGTCTCTTGTCGCCGACGACGACGCTGACCAAGGAGGAATATGCTAGGGCGTGCGACCCATCCTTCCCCTTTGACAAGATTCTGACCGACAAGGAACGCGCGCGCGGCGCGCTTGGCAAAATGTATCCGCTGCCCAACTGGACCGTCATCCCGCCCGGCGACGTGTTCCGCGTGTTCGAGCGCGGCGGGCGCAACATCATCACCCAGTTCCCCGAAATCGGCCTGCCCAACCCTACGGGCAGCATCCAGCGGCTCGAGGAACCGGGGCGGCCCGACCTTAAACAGTCGAACCGCGGCCCCGGCACCGGCATCCGCGTCGCCATCCCTGTGCTCAACATCCACAAGACGCGGCTCAACGACCCCTTCATGTGGTTCATGGGTACCAACGACCAGCCGGGCGACTATCGCTCGTCGGGGTGCGCGAGCTGCCATGTTGTTTATGCCAACGACCGGGAACCGCGCCACAGCCTGACCTGGGCGCAATATGGCCGCGACGGCCAGACCGCGACGGTCGACCCGACCATTGGGGACAAGAAGGTCGCGCCCGGGGCCAAGCCCGGCCATGGCGATGCGCATGACGAAAAGGGCGGGCATGGCGGTGATCATGGCGATGGCGGCAAGGCCGGCGACGGGTGGGACGGCAGCGGCCATGGCGCGCTGATCGATCCAAAAGGTGGTAAGCGCAAAGAATCGGGCCACCCCGTCCAGCATGCTTTCACCCGCGCCATCCCGACTGCGCAGTGCATGAATTGCCACATGCACCAGCCCAATATCTTCCTGAACAGCTATTTGGGCTACACCATGTGGGACTATGAATCCGACGCCCCGCAGCTGTGGCCGGGGCCAGAGAACACGTTGCCCAAACCCGCCGGGATGAGCGACGCCGAGTTCGCGAAGAAATATCGCGAGCAGCGCTATCCCACCGCAAAGGAAACGCTGGCGATCCTGCAGCGCAATCCCGAGGCGGCCGCGCCTAAGGGGTTGTGGGGTGACGTCGAATTCCTGCGTGACGTCTATGACGTCAACCCGACCAACAAGGACACGCAGTTCGCCGATTATCATGGCCATGGCTGGAATTTCCGCGGCATTTTCAAGCGCGACCGCAACGGCAATTTGCTGAACGCCGACGGCAATATGGCGACCTATGGCACTGACACCGCTAATATCGTCAGCCCCGATGACCCCGAACGCTGGCGCAAACGCTGTTCGCTGCTGCCGACGCCGGAGCAGGTAAAGTTGTGCGAAGACAACGCCGATCCGGGCAAGCCGGGGGTCGAGGGCAAATTCGTCCCCGCAGGCCTCAATCCCGGCAAGACCGTGCACATGATGGACATCCACGCCGAAAAGGGGATGCAGTGCGCCGATTGCCATTTCGCGCAGGACAGCCATGGCAATGGTTATATTCAGGGCGAGGTCGCGAACGCCGTCGAAATTGGTTGCAAAGATTGCCACGGTACCGCCGACGCGCTGCCGAACTTGCTCACATCCAACGTTGCAGCGCGGCCACAAGGGACCAATTTGGCGCTGTTGCGCTCCCCGACGGGCGGCGGCGTTTTGAGTGGCAGTATGATGATGACGGCAACGCGGTGGGCCTGATCCAACGCTCGATTGTCGACCCCAAACTCGAATGGCAGGTCAGCCTGGTCAAGCAAACGGTGACCAAGGGCGCACCGCAATTCAATGCCAAAGCGGCGCGCGCCAAGCTCATGTCCCGCCTGAACAGCGGCAATGGCGAATTCGCGTGGGACGCGAGCATCCCCGCCGCCGAGCGCGCGCATGGCGACGACAAGCTGACCTGTTTCACCTGCCATTTGTCGTGGACGACAAGCTGCGGCGGCTGCCACTTGCCCATCGAGGCCAACTGGAAAACCAAGGGGCATCACTTCGAAGGCGACCAGTCGCGCAACTTCGCGACCTATAATCCGCAGGTCGCGCGCGACGAAATGTTCCAGCTGGGGCGGCACCAGACGACCAAGGGCAATATCATCGCGCCGGTGCGCTCCACCTCGGCGCTGGTGCTGTCGTCGACCAACATCAACCGCGAGCGCATCTATATCCAGCAGCCGCCAATTTCCTCGGCGGGCTATTCGTCCCAGGCTTTCGCGCCGCACTTCCCGCACACCGTACGCTTGCAGGAAACCAAGCAGTGCAGCGACTGCCACCTGTCGGCGGCGGACGACAACAATGCCATTATGTCGCAGCTGCTGTTGCTCGGCACCAACTTCGTCAATTTCGTCGGGCTGAACGTGTGGTCAGGCATGGAGGACGGGTTTCAAGCGACCCGCGTCACCGAATGGGATGAACCGCAGGCGGTGATCGGCAGCTATCTCCACCGCTATGCCTATCCCGATTATTACCGGCTGCACATCGATCAGAATGGCCGCGAGCTCAAGAACTGGGTGCGCGGCAAGACATTCGACAAGAAATTTTCGGGCGAAACACAGGCGCTCGAGGAGTTCGCCAATATCGTCCAGGGCACCAGCGGGCGGGTGAACTGTCTGCAACAGCGCGGCGAATACATGTTCGTGGCCGAAGGACGCGGGGGTTTTCGCGTCTATGATATCGCGAGCATCGGCAACAAGGGCTTTTCCGAACGCATCGTCCGCGCACCGTTCAGCGCGCTGGGGCATGACACGCATGTGAAAACCAGCAACGCCACCTGTATGGCGATTGGCACGACGCAGCCGATCTCGGTGAAGCGCAACCGCGACATCATCGCCAACTTCCCCGAAAATCAGGAACAGGCGATGCACGAGCTTTATCGCTATGCCGTGATCACCGACGCCGCCGAAGGGTTGATCTTGGTCGACATCGATACCTTGGCTGACGGCGAATTTCGCAACAACCGGCTGACCCGCGCGCTGACCTGGAATCCCGACAATGTCCTTGCCGGGGCGCGGCACATCACATTGGCGGGGACGGTGGCCTATATCACCACCGATGCGGGGTTGGTTGTGGTTGATCTGAACACCCCGCTCGCCCCGCAAGTGAAGGCGCAAATCCCGCTGACCGACGCGCGCGCCAGTGCGATCCAGTTCCGCTATCTGTGGGTCACCGATGCCGACGGGGTGAAATTGTTCGACGTGACCAACCTGCGCCAGCCGGTGGCAGTGCCCGAAGGCACCATTCGCCTTGCCAACGCCCGCAAGCTCTATCTCGCGCGTACCTATCTTTATGTGGCGGCCAAGCAGGATGGTCTCGTCATCGTCGATGTCACCCGCCCTGCCGCGCCGCAGGTCTGGCCCTCGCTCACCTTTGGCGGGACAATGAACGATGCCGAGGATGTAATGGTCGCCACAACCAACGCCTCGCTGTTCGCCTATGTCGCCGACGGGCGCAACGGGGTGAAAATCCTCCAGCTTACCAGCCCGTCGAGCCAGCCCAATTTCTATGGCTTCTCGCCGCGCCCCGTGCCCGAACTGATCGCCTGGGCCAAAACGCCCAGCGCCGCGCTCGCCCTGTCCAAGGGCCTGGACCGCGACCGTGCGGTCGATGAAACCGGCGGCCAGATCGCGGTGTTCGGGCGGCTGGGATCACGGCCATTCACGCGGTCAGAGATGGAGGCGCTGTTCCTGTATCAAAAGGATGGCCAGTCGCTGCTGTATAAGGTCAGTGATACGCCGTGATGAGTTATCGGCGGGACTGGCTGTTGCCTGTCCCGCCGGGTCCCTAAGCGCAATGGTCAAGCGGCGGGCAGGCCGTCTATCCATTTGACGATGCTCGCCACTGACCGGTCCAGAATGTCGGCTTTGTCGTAATAGTCGAGGTGCGGGGTGTCGCCTTCCCACAGCAATTTCTTGTTGGCCGAAGGCATCGCGTCGAAATGGCGGCGTGCGGCGTCGGGCAGGAAGCTGTTGTCGCTGTGAATCATCAAATATGGTTTGGTAATGCGGCGCGCAGCGCTGATCGATTCGAAGCGAAGCAACGCGGCGTCGCTCATCACGGCGTAGCGATTTTCCCATTCACCGCGTGCGGCCCATTGGCCATACCAGTCCCACACGAACTTACCTGGCATACCGACATTCATATCGACCGGATCGACGGCGGGGACATAGTCGATCACGCCGGTGCGATCGAACTTGGCCTTGGCAGCGTCACCCTGCGCAAGCCGCTGATTAAAGCCGGCTTCGGTGAGCCACGCAATATCGCCTTCGCGATCACGGTAGTGGCCGGCAAGTGTAATGGTTGCGCGGATATGCGGGTTGTCCGCGGTCGCCACCACCATGGCCGAGCTGCCCTGACAAATGCCGAGCCCATAGATGGGTGCGCCGCGCAGCCGCGCATTGGCACGGACGAAAGATACTGCACTGCCGATGTCCTCGGCTTTCATCGCCGGATCTTCCAACGCCCGCAAAGTGCCGCCGCTTTCGCCGCGGTGGCGTGCATCAAACACAAGTGCGGCATAGCCCTGATCCGCCAACCGCTGCGCATACTGCGTCGGTGCCTGTTCCTTCTGGAACGTCATGGGTCCGATAATGACGAACACACCCTTGGGCGCGGCCGCGCCGTCAGGCAGATAGAGGTTGCCGACGAGCGCAACGCCTGGTTCTGCGCTGGCAAAGCGCACTTTTTCGAACGGGGCGGCGGTCGCTGGCACGGCGGCTACGGCAGCAAGCAGAGCCGACGCAGTGATGGCAAATTTCTTCATCGCAGGTATCCTTCTCTGTGCAAAAAACTGGGTCAGCGGGTCTGACCAGGCTGTTTTGCCAAAGGGACCACGCGTGATATTGCACAGGACTGCGAAGTTTTTGAAGAATCCTGCTATGCTGCGATCCTCCACTCCTTGGGTGTCTTGCCGACCAGTTGCTTGAATACACGGCCAAAATGCGGCTGGTCAGAGAAACCGCAGGACAAGGCAATATCGATCAGCGGACGGCGCTTGTCGGCCAGCATCTTTTTGGCGCGCTCGACCCGGTAATCCATGATGAACTGATATGGTGTGTCGCCGATGACCTGCTTGAACAAACGGGCGAAATGGGCGGTAGATAGGCCGGCCTCGCGCGCCAGATCGTCAATCGTCAATGGCTCTGCAAAACGGGACGCAACATGGTCGAGCACACGCTTATATTGATCGGCACCAAATCCCTGAATGAAATCCAGCTTTTCGCTGCGTTCCTCGCCATAGCCTTGAAGCAGCTTCACCAGAAACACTCGCGACAGGCTTTCAAACATCACATCCGACGCGGCACCGCCCACGCGTAGCCCGTCGAGCACCAGCTTGGCGGCGCTGCACAAGTCGGGATCATGACGCTGTGGCTCATCGCGCAACTGCTGCGCGGTCAATAGCAGGCCAAGCTCAGTGGTCGCAAACCGGTCCAGTCGAACCGGATCTATGGTAATGACGATAACACGGCTCTTGGCGTGCCAGCGCCAGCCGCTTTCGACGCCGGCCGGGGTGACGACCACCTGATGCTCCAGATAAGTGAAATCGCGGTGCACCCCGCCGCGCCAATTTTCGACCCGGTGCGGAACGGGGTTAAGGTTGATCAGAATGTGATGGTCGGCAAACACCAATGTCGGCATATCTGCTGGTTCGGCTTCGAAATAGCCAAGTTCGAGCAAATCGCCTGCCCGTGGTCGGGCCGGATCATGGCTGCGCAGCAACGGTTCTGATGGATAAATGTCCTGATATCGCGCCACGCCGCACCCTAGCCCCGTTCGGCCTGAACCACCGTGTCGGAGGCGCGCAGCGCGGACAGGATGCGCATCAGGTGCTGGACATCCTGCACTTCGACCATCGCTTCATAGGTGTGGAAATCGCCATCGCGCGCGCTGATGCGCAGATTCATGATATTGGCATCGTGCGCCGCCAAAATGCTGGCCATTTCAGCGAGCGTGCCGGGCTCGTTGGGTACCACCACCTGCAGCCGCGCGCTGCCGCCTTCGCTGTCTTCCTGCCATTTGAGGTCAATCCAGTCGGCATCGCCGCGCTCGGCGAGCAGCGGGCAATCGATGGTATGCACCTCGATCCCCACATTTTCGCGCGTTAACCCGATAATGCGGTCTCCGGGCACCGGATGGCAGCATTCGGCCAGCTTATAGGCGACCCCAGGGGTTAGTCCCGCTATCGACACCGCCGCTCCCTGCCGCAGCTTGCCGGGCTTAAGCTTTTTGTCGCTGGTAACGCCGGGGACCAGCGCCTCGAGCACGTCATTGTCGCGCAGCCGCTGGCGCGCGATCGCGACGTAGAGGGCGTTGTCGTCCTCCAGCTTTAACCGCTTGACGGCTTCCGCGCGCGCCTTGACGCCGACTTTACCGGGCAACCGCGCGACCAGCTCGTCATACAGCTGTTTGCCGAGCGCAATCAGCTGGGCGCGCTCTTGCCCCCGCGCATGGCGGCGGATCGCCGCGCGCGCTTTCGCCGTGACGGTAAAGCCCAGCCAGGCGGGCTGCGGCGTTTGCTTGTCCGACACCAAAATTTCGACCGTGTCGCCATTGCTCAGCTGGGTGCGCATCGGCACCAGCCGCCCGTTGACCTTGGCCCCCACGGTGCGGTCGCCCAATTTGGTGTGGACGGCATAGGCAAAGTCAATCGGCGTCGCGCCCTTTGGTAGCTGGTGCAGTGCGCCTTTGGGCGTGAAGGCAAAGATGCGATCCTGATACATGGCGATGCGCGTGTTTTCGAGCAGCTCGTCGGCATCGTGCGTCTGGTCGAGAATTTCGATAAGGTCGCGGATCCAGCCCGCCTGCCCGTCAGGCGACCCGCCCTTTTGCTTATAGGCCCAGTGCGCGGCGAGTCCGAATTCGCTCTGCTGGTGCATCGTGCGGCTGCGAATCTGAATCTCGATGCGCATGTTGAGCTGGTGCATGATCGTGGTGTGCAGCGAGCGATAGCCGTTGCGCTTGGGCGTTGAGATATAGTCTTTGAACCGCCCGGGCACCATTTTCCATTTGCGGTGGATCAGCCCCAGTGCCTTGTAGCAATCATCGTCGCTGGGCGTGATGATGCGAAAGGCGATGATGTCGGTGACCTGCTCGAAACTGACATGGCGTTCCTGCATTTTGCGCCAGATTGAATAAGGGTGCTTTTCGCGCCCCGACACATCGGCATCGATCAGCGAGGCTTTGAGCAGTTCACTAAATTCACGCTGGATGCGCGCGACCTGGTCCTTGCCGCCTGCCGACAGCTTGGAGAGCCGCCCGGTAATGGTTTCATACGCCTCGGGCTCGAGCTCGCGAAAGGCGAGCAGCTGCATCTCGCGCATATATTCATACATGCCGATCCGCTCGGCGAGCGGGGCGTAGATATCCATCGTCTCCTTGGCGATGCGCCGCCGTTTGGCCGGGTCCTTGATATGGTGCAGCGTGCGCATATTGTGTAGCCGGTCAGCAAGCTTGACCAGCAGCACGCGGATGTCGTCGGACATGGCGAGCAGGAATTTGCGCAAATTTTCGGCGGCGCGCTCATTTTCGGTCTGCGCTTCAATTTTGCTGAGCTTGGTCACACCGTCGACCAGCCGCGCCACATTGCCGCCGAACAGCCGTTCGATCTCCTCGGGCGTGGTCAGCGTGTCTTCGAGTGTGTCGTGGAGCAGTGCGGTGATGATCGACTCGGTGTCGAGCCGCAGCTCGGTGAGGATGCCCGCGACTTCGACCGGATGGCTGAAATAGGGGTCGCCCGACGCGCGCAGCTGGCTGCCGTGCTTCTGCACGGTGAACACATAGGCGCGGTTGATCAGCGCCTCATCGGCGTCGGGATCATAGTCGCGAATGCGCTCCACCAGTTCATATTGCCGTAGCATAAGGGCAATGTGGCGACGCCAAGCGGCCTTGCAAGCGAAACTTGTGCGGACGCATTGTGGTTAAACCGGTTCGCCCGCGCCGTTTTCGGGATTATGGGGGCACGGTGACGACCGCCAAAGCCCCTGTCCCCCGCGTTTCGCTGGTGCTGCCAGTGCACAATGGCGAAGCCTATCTGGCGGAGGCGCTGGCTTCAATCGCGGCGCAAAGTTTCACCGACTATGAGCTCATCTGTGTCGATGATGCCTCTTCGGATGGTTCGCCCGCACTGCTGACCGCTGCCGCGGCAACGGATTCGCGCATCCAATATGTTCGGATCGACCCCAATGGCGGGCTGCCCGCGGCGCTCAACGCTGGCTTTGCCCGCGCGCGCGGTGCCTATTTCGGCTGGACATCGGACGACAATATCCTGCGTCCAGCAATGCTGGCACGGCTGGTTGCAGCGCTCGATGCGCACCCCGAATGCGGCGTGGCGCACAGCGACTATAGCGTGATCGACGGCAGCGGTATCGTGCAGGAAACGGTCCGCGTCGGTCCGGCCGAAAATCTGCTGCTGGGCAACAATGTCGGGGCCAGCTTCCTTTACCGGCGCGAGGTTGATTTTGCGCTAGGGGGTTATGATCCCGACCTGTTCGGGGCCGAGGATTATGATTTCTGGCTGCGCGCCGCCGCGCATTATCGATTTCACCATGTGCCCGAGGATCTTTATCTATACCGCAAACACCCGCGCAGCCTGACCAACAGCCGCGCGGCAACCATCCAGGCGCTGACAACCGCGGTGGTGGTGGAAGCGTTGACCGGCCACGTCCCAAAGGCACGCCGTGCTGCTGTCCTGCGCGATCAGGTGCGGCGCAACCATTTCCATTTGCGCGCCGATCTGATCTTGCGGGCGCTACGGCTGGCACCGATCGACACGCTACGCAGCGCGCCCGGGCTGGCGTGGCACGCCTTGCGCGTACTGCGGCATCAGACTTTTGTGTGACAAGCCTGGATTTTGCGTTAGAACCTTTGGCCATGGGAAAGTTACGCGAGCCATTGAGCGAAGTCGAAGGGCTGAACTGCGCGCTGCCTGTTGCGCTCGAGGCAATGGGCGAGCGCTGGTCGTTCATGATTTTGCGCGCCGCTTTCAACGGCGTGCATCATTTCGAGGAATTTCAGCAAGTGCTGGGCATTGCCCGCAACATCCTGTCCAACCGGCTGGCGCGGCTGGTCGAACATGGCGTGCTGGAGCGCCAGGTGATGGTCTGCGATCGGCGCAAGGTCCATTATGCCCTCACGGAAAAGGGCATGGACCTGCTGCCGGCGATGATCGCGCTGCGCCAATGGGGGGAAAAATGGGGTGATGGCGTGCCCTCGACCCCAGTGCTCGTCGATATCCATGACGAACAGCCGATCCGGCCGCTGACGCTGCAAGCGCACGACGGCCGTGCGCTCGCCTATCAGGAGCTGTGCTGGAAGCACCGCGCCGAACTGCAACCGCTGGGCAGCGCCCGCCCACTGATAATCGCGGCCGAATGACCGTCCGCGCCCGCACCCGCAGCTGATCATCGCGCCGACTTCATCAATGTCGCTGCTTGCGCTTTCCGATCAGGGCCCTTTCTTCGATGACAAAGTGCGTGCCTTCTGGCGGCTGCAAACGCTTGGCTGGCTGGCGTGGCTGGGTTTGCGCGGCGTATCGGGGCTCGCCACCGGCCAACCCATCGGCTTTCTGATTCCGCAGACGATATCGGCGGTCACCGGTTTTTCGCTGACTTTGATCCTGTCGGTCTTTTACGGCCAGCTGATCGACCGGCGCCCGCTGTGGATGTGGAGCGTGTCGTTCTTATTGGCGGGGCTGGCGACCGGGCTTTGGGCCTTTATCGACGCCTGGATTGCGCAAATCCAGAATCCGGCCAGCGAGGTCGGCTTCACCAGCCTGTTTCTGGCGGCCTTTTACATAGACGCGACGTCGGTCGCGGCGTGGTCGGCGCTCTATTACGCCATCAATTATTTCCTGAAGCTGGAGGAGCAACAGGATCGCATGCTGCGGCTTGAGGCGCAGGCCGCATCGGCGCAGCTCGCTATGCTGCGCTATCAGCTCAACCCCCATTTCCTGTTCAATACGCTGAATAGCATTTCGACGCTGGTGCTGCTCAAGCAGACGGGCCCCGCCAATGCCATGCTGTCGCGGCTGTCCTCTTTCCTGCGCTATACGCTGGCGAACGAACCAACCGCGCAGGTAACGCTGGCGCAGGAAATCGAAACGCTCAAATTGTATCTCGAGATCGAGAAAATGCGCTTCGAGGAGCGGCTGCGGCCCCATTTCAGCATCGATCCGGCGGCCGAGCAGGCGCGGCTGCCATCGCTGCTGCTGCAGCCGCTCATCGAAAATGCCATCAAATATGCGGTGTCACCGCAGGAGGAAGGGGCCGACATCACGGTGACGGCACAGCTCGCCGGTCAAAATGTGCGGATCAGCGTGTCGGATACGGGCCCGGGATTGTCAGCCGTGCCAACAGCGCCCACTTTGCCGGTGACGACAGACTCCACCGGAGTTGGCCTCGCTAATATTCGCGACCGGCTGGCGCAGGCTTTTGGGGAACGCAGCCGGTTTGATGTGCGTTCAGGACCTGAAGGTGGTTTTCTGGTCGTTATCGAATTTCCGTATCAAGCGGCCGCACCAGACTAGATTGGCCAAGAAATGATTGGATTAACCCGCGCATGACCATACGCACCATTTTGGTGGATGATGAAAAACTGGCGGTGCAGGGGTTGCAGTTGCGGCTCGAACCGCACGCCGACATCGAGATCGTCGACACGGCCCAGAACGGGCGCGAGGCCATTCGCAAAATCAAAACCCACAAGCCTGACCTTGTCTTTCTGGACGTCCAGATGCCGGGCTTTGACGGCTTTTCGGTGTTGCAGGGGCTGATGGACGTCGAGCCGCCACTGGTGGTATTCGTCACCGCCTATAGCGAGCATGCGATCCGTGCGTTCGAGGCGCAGGCGGTCGATTATCTGGTCAAGCCGGTCGAACCCGAGCGGCTGGCCGACGCGCTCGACCGGGTGCGCCAGCGTCTTATGGAAAAGCGCGGCGCTGCCGAGGTCGAGCGGCTCAAAGAGGTGATCGCCGAAATCGCCCCCGACGTGGCCGATACATTGTCCGAACCTTCAGCCGACGCGCCGTCGGCGGACCGCTATGAAAAGCTGATCAACATCAAGGATCGCGGACAGATTTTCCGCGTCGATGTTGACAGCATCGAGCGGATTGATGCCGCCGGCGATTATATGTGCATCTATACCGCGGACAACAGCCTGATCCTGCGCGAGACGATGAAAGATCTGGAAAAGCGGCTTGATCCCAGAAACTTCCAGCGCGTCCACCGCTCCACCATCGTCAACCTGGGCCAGGTCAAACAGGTCAAGCCGCACACCAACGGCGAATGTTTTCTGGTGTTGGGGTCCGGTGCGCAGGTCAAAGTGTCGCGCAGTTACCGCGACGTCGTGGCAAGGTTCGTCCACTAAAGTTGATGCCCCGTCCGATCGCGCTTCGTCGCCAGATAATGTTCGTTGTGCGGATTGGGTGGCAGCGCCAGCGGTAGCCGCTCGGTGACGTCGATGCCTTCGCCGACCAGTCTCGCCACCTTGTCAGGATTGTTGGTCATCAGCCGGATGCGGGTGCGTCCGAGCAGTTTGAGCATCTGCGCAGCGATGGCAAAATCGCGGGCCTCGACCGGAAAGCCCAACCGGATATTGGCATCGACCGTGTCAAACCCCTGATCCTGCAAGGCATAAGCGCGCAGTTTGTTGACGAGGCCGATGCCGCGCCCCTCCTGCCGCAGATAGAGGAGGATGCCCCAGTCGTTCGCTGCCATGGCGGCGAGGGCAGCGTGCAGTTGCGGCCCGCAATCGCATTTCAGGCTGCCCAGTACATCGCCGGTCAGGCACTCGCTGTGCAAGCGGACCACGGGCGGCGCGGCGGTGGGCTGGCCGATAATCAGCGCGACATGGTCCGACGCTTCCTCAGGCGAGCGGAAGGCGACGATTTCACTGGTCTCGGCAGCGGCGACCGGCAATCGCGCGCGCGCCGCGATGCGCAGCCGGGCCGGGTCGAGCAGGGCCGAAACATCCTCTGTTGCCAACTCGGCTTCTACCATCCCTCCGGCGGCGCGGACAAAGGCGGCGGGCAATATACCAATGTGGCGCGCCAGCGTGATAGCGGCAGTGGCGGCGGCTTCGTCGCCAACCGGCACGGTGGAAAAGGGCCCCTTGAACGGATGCGCCAAATCAAGCGCCGGGTCGGCGATGGCCAGCGCCGCCGCAATGCTGGTTCCCGCACCGGCCAGCCGCACCGGCCCCGGCGCAGCTGCCGCGCGCTGGTTGGTAACGTTGAGCGTCGCCGCACGCTCGCCCGAGATAATGAGGTCGGCGCTGGCAAAATCCGCGAGCGCCCGTTCATCGGCGCTTTCCACGGCGAGCAGGTCGAGTCCGCCGATCCGCACCGGCCAGCCGCGCCGCAGCGCGTCGGCCCCGCGCGCGGCGCGACGCGCCGGTGTCGTTGTCAAAGCGCAAACTCCGTCACCAACGGGATATGGTCCGACGGCTTGTCCCAGCTGCGGCAAGGCTCGTGAATGCGGTGCGCGATCGCCTTGGGCGCGACATCGGGCGTCGCCCACATATGGTCGAGGCGGCGGCCACGGTCGCTTTCGGCCCAATCCTTGGCGCGGTAGCTCCACCAGGTGTAAAGCCGTGCGGGGGCGGGCGTAAAATAGCGGCCCAGATCGACCCAATTTGCGGCCGTCTGCAATCGGGCCAGCGTGTCCACCTCAACCGGCGTATGGCTGACCACATCCAGCAACGCCTTGTGGTTCCAAACGTCCGATTCGAGCGGCGCAATGTTGAAATCGCCAACAAGGATCGTCGGGGTGTTCAGCGTCGCCGACCAGCCGATCATCCGTTCGAGAAAGTCCAGCTTCTGGCCGAATTTGGGGTTGAGGTTGCGGTCGGCGATATCGCCGCCGGCGGGCACATAGACATTGTCGAGCCGCACCCCGCCGGGCAGCAGCGCGCCGATATGCCGCGCCTCGCCATTCGCCTGCCAGTCATGCTTGCTGATGTCGGTCAGCGGAATGCGGCTGATGATGGCGACGCCGTGGTGCATGCGCTGGCCGTGGGTGATGATATGGTCATAGCCCAGTGCCTTGAAGGCGGCATGCGGGAACAGGCCGCATTCAACCTTAATTTCTTGCAGGCAGAGAATGTCAGGCCGAGCCTCGCGCAGGAAGCGCTCGACAATGCCGATGCGCGCGCGGACGCTGTTGATGTTCCATGATGCGATGGAGATAGGCATAGCAGGTCGCCATATCGGCGGCACAGTCGGGGTGCAACTGCACTTCCCCAGAATCATAAACCCCCGTTCCAGGGGCGGTGGAACGGGGGTTCAAGGCTAGCGTTCGTCACGCTCTTGAAAGAAGAGTGCTGGCGGGGCTGTCGGGGCAACAGGGGGGAAACCCGAACAAGTGCCGCGCCGTTGATGCGCTCTTCGGTAGCGGGATTAGCGTGCCAAGCCTGTCGCCTTGATGAACAGAATACGGTCTTTTGCGGGCAAATGAGCCAGTGCGACGATGAAGCGTTGCCTCGTCAGGTGCCGGGGCGACGGCGCGGGCGGGGATCGGTCCATTTGAACGCCGAATCAGCGACCGCCACATTGAAGCGCTGGTTGGACAGATCGATCCGCGTGCGATTATTCTTGGCATCGAGCGCGACCCAGCCGCGCAGACGAAGGCCAGCGGGTGCGGCGGCGTCACGGGTGAACACCATGGTGATGGTGCCAAATTCGGGGCGCTTGGGATCGCGCACTGCAACGCTGGTGACATCGGGATCGCCGGTCGGCACCAATGTGGCAAAAGGTGTCAGGTCGCGCTCGGGATCGAGCAGCACTGTCAACGGCGAATTTTTGACCGGCCAGCGCTGCACCTGGCGCACCTCATAGTCGATCATGGTCAGCGAATTGCCATCGCCTACGATCAGCAGCGGCACATCCTTTTGATACTGAAAACGGATCTTGCCGGGGCGCTTCAAGGTCAGCTTGCCGGTCAGCCGCTGGCCATTGCGGTCGGTCTGGACGAAATCGGCGGTCATCGAACTGGTTGCGCGCAAATGGGCCTGCACGGCGGACAGAGCGGGTGCAGGGGTGGTTTGCGCGACGAGCGGGATGGTGGCGACGCCGGCGATGGCTGCGACTGCAACCGCTATAGCGGAAAGGGCATTTTTCATGGGCTGCTTCTTTGCCAGCGGGCGTTGAACAGGATGTGAATTTGCGCGCTTACCGCTCAAAACCGTTACGGTCGACCAGCACGTCGCGCCGGCCGACATGATTGGGGGGACCGATAATGCCGTCCTCCTCCAGCCGGTCGATCAGCCGCGCCGCGCTGTTATAGCCGATGCGCAGCTGGCGCTGCAGCCAGCTGGTCGACGCTTTCTGGCTTTCGATCACGATCTGCTTGGCCTTGCTGTAGATGCGGTCCTCGGCGCTGTCCTCGCCCACCGGTGCGCCGTCGAGGGCAAAGCCGCCGTCCTCGGGTTCTTCGGTCACCGATTCGATATAGTCGGGCTGGCCCTGCGTGCGCCAATGGTCGGCAACCGCGCGCACCTCGTCGTCCGACACGAACGGCCCGTGGATGCGCGAGATCTGCTTGCCGCCGGGGACATAGAGCATATCGCCCTTGCCCAGCAGCTGTTCGGCCCCCGCCTCGCCCAAAATGGTGCGGCTGTCGATTTTCGAGGTAACGTTGAACGAAATACGCGTCGGCAAATTCGCCTTGATCACGCCAGTGATGACATCCACCGAGGGGCGCTGCGTCGCGAGGATCAGGTGGATGCCCGCTGCACGCGCCTTTTGCGCCAGCCGCTGGATCAGGAATTCCACTTCTTTCCCCGCGGTCATCATCAGGTCGGCGAGCTCGTCGACCACCACGACAATCTGCGGCAGCGGCTGGTAATCGAGCGTCTCTTCCTCATAGACCGGCTGGCCGGTGTCGGGGTCATAGCCCGTTTGCACGCGCCGCCCGAGCGATTTGCCCTTGGCAAGCGCGCCGCGCACTTTCTCATTATAGCTGGCCAGGTTACGCACCGACAGCGACGACATCATGCGGTAGCGGTCCTCCATCTGCTCGACCGCCCATTTCAATGCGCGGATCGCTTTCTTGGGCTCGGTAACGACCGGCGAGAGCAGATGCGGGATGCCGTCATAGACGCTGAGCTCCAGCATCTTGGGGTCGATCAGGATCATCCGGCAATTGTCGGGTCCAAGCCGATAGAGCAGCGACAAAATCATCGCATTGAGCCCGACCGACTTGCCAGACCCCGTGGTCCCGGCGATCAGCAGGTGGGGCATGGGCGCCAAGTCGGCAATCACCGGATCGCCGCTGATATTCTTGCCCAGGATGATGGGCAGCTGGCCGGTCTGTTCCTGAAACAGGCTGCTGCCGATCATTTCGTGCAGCACCACTGCCTCGCGCTTGGCATTGGGCAGCTCGATGCCGATCACCGTGCGCCCCGGAATGGGCGCGATGCGCGCCGACAGCGCCGACATGTTGCGCGCGATATCGTCCGCCAGGTTTGACACGCGGCTGGCCTTGGTGCCCGGCGCGGGTTCAAGTTCGTACATGGTCACGACCGGGCCGGGGCGCACGGCGGTGACGACACCTTTGACCTGGAAATCTTCCAGCACCGATTCGAGCAGGCGCGCGTTGCGCTCCAGTGCGGCCTTGTCGATCGTGCCGCCCTGGCGCGGCGGTGGCGGGGCTAGCAGGTCAAGCGATGGGAGCAGATATTGGGTGAACAGCTCGGTCTGGCGCGCGGGTTTGGGACGCGACGCAGGCGCACTGCGCGGCACCGGATCGCTGATCTCGACCGGTGCGCGCGGTTCGGTAGCAGCGCGCGGACGCGGGCGGATGACCTTGGCGACCAGCGAAGCGGGCTTTTCGCTGGATAGCGCGGGCGCGCGATCAGCGATGAAGGGTGCATCGCCGCTGCCCCACGACCAGCCGCTCGCCCAATCCTTCGGCAGCGCCAGCGCGCGCCACGCGAGCCACAGCCCCAGCGCGGCGAGCAGCAGGATCACCCCAAAGCGCAGCAGCGCGGCCCATGGCGCGGCGATAAGGTCGAACAGCGGTGCCGCCTCGCGCCCGGCCAGTAATGCGACAATCCCGCCCCATCCGGCCGGGAGCGCGGCATTGCTGGCGGGTGACCACAGTTCAGCCCCCAGCCCGACCAGCAGCACGCCGCCGAGCAGCATGATAAGCTGGCGTTTCCATCTGGGCTGGGTGTCGCCGCGCCACATCCGCGCGGCAAAAACGGCCGTTAATGGGACCAGCAGCACCGCCCCGATCCCGCCGGTGAACAACAGCGCATCGGCAACCATTGCCCCGGCGCTGCCCATCCAGTTGGCGCTGGCACCGCCTGCCGCTGTGTGGATGGCATCGTCGCGCGGGTCATAGGTTACGAGCGCCAAGAGCAGAAACAGGGTAAAGGCAAACATCAGCACGGAGCCCGCCAGCCAGCTGATGCGCGCGATGCTCTGGCGGAAGGTCGTCCGCCAATCGACGCGTGTCATTCCGGCCCGCTGGCTTGCCATAAACGCTTCATTCCCCCGCGCGCCAACGGTTAACGGCGCGCTGCGGTGCTATGCACGCCGCGCGGACTCGCCGTCAAGCGAAGCGGGCGGCATTGCGCAGCGCGTGCGCAGGCATTAGTGGAAAAGCCATGGCCGAAACCCTTTCCAGCGATGTTATCATTTCGGGCGGCGGTCTGATCGGCCAGACGTTCGCGATTGCGCTGGCGCATCACGGGCTTTCATCAACTATCGTCGATCCGGCCGATCCCATCGCCAGCATTGCCCCCGATTTTGATGGACGCGCCACGGCGATTGCCAGCGCCAGCTGGCGCATGTTCGAGGTACTGGGGCTGACGCAGCGGCTTGCCCCGCTCGCTTGCCCGATCCGGCAAATCTGGGTCAGCGACGCGCTGCGCCCCGGCGAGCTGGATTTCGTGCCGAATGAGGACGATGGCGCGCTGGGCCATATGGTCGAAAATCGTGCGCTAAGGCTGGCCCTAGCCGAGCTGCTGTCGGCTTCGCCGCTGATCCGGCTGATGGCGCCGGCGCAGGTGATATCGCAAGAGCGCGGGGCGCACGGTGCCGTCCTGACGCTTGCCGATGGCACCCGGCTGGCCGCACCATTGCTCGCGGTGTGCGAGGGCCGACGCTCGCCGACGCGCGATGCAGCGGGCTTTACGATTGCGCAGTGGTCCTATCATCATCACGCGCTGATCGGCGGCTTTGCCCATGAAAAGCCACACAACAATATCGCCTATGAGATATTCTACAGCGAAGGGCCATTCGCGATCCTGCCGCTGAACGACCTCGCCGATGGCCGCCATCGCTCGGCGTTTGTGTGGAGCGTCGCCGAGGCGCGCGGGCCGGGGTTGATGAAACTGGGGGAGCGCGGCTTCACCGCCGAGCTCGAAAAATGCATGGGCGGGGTCCTGGGCAAGATCGAAATGATCGCACCCCGTCAGTCCTGGCCGTTGGGTTTCCATCGCACCGCTGGCCTGGTCGCCGAACGGCTGGTGCTGGTGGGCGATGCGGCGCACGGCATCCATCCGATCGCTGGGCAGGGGTTCAACCTTGGCTTGCGCGACGTTGCCGCGCTGGCCGAAGTGCTGGTGGAAGGCACCCGGCTGGGGCTCGACCTTGGCGATGCGGCGTTGCTGGCGCGCTACCAGCGGTGGCGCGGGCTTGACAATATGCTGGTGGCGCTGGCGACCGACGGGCTCAACCGGCTGTTCGGCGTGCCGGGCGGTGCGGCCTCGGCGATCCGGCGCGCCGGATTGGGCGCGGTGCAGCGCACGCCGATGCTCAAGCGTTTCTTCATGGATCAAGCGCGCGGCGAGGCAGGCGATTTGCCGCGACTGCTGGCGGGGGTTGAGGTTTAGCGCTGCTATTGCAGCGTCACATAACCCTCATCGCCATCGGCGCGCCCGAAAAACTGCATCAGCTGTACCGCCAGTTCAGCGCGCTCGCCGATCGTCTCGGCTTCTAGCAGTGCCTGCTTCGCCGCCGCGTCGAAGGGAGCGACTTGCGCGATGCCGTTGACCAGCGTCGCATCGTCAAGCTGGCCTACCGCATTCCAGTCAACCAGATAGCCCTGCCGTTCGGCAAAGCGCTTGGCTTCGCGCTCCACTCCAGCGCGCTCGATGCTCGACAGGCTGTCGTCGGCGGCGCTGTCCTCGATCTCGGCCTCGACCTGGCGGAACGGCGTGACGACCTCGAGCTCGCGCAGCACGCGAAAGCGCGTCAGGCCCGCCAGCACCAGATTGAAGCGCCCGTCGTCCAGCGCCTCGACATCGGCGATATGGCCCACACAACCAATGTCGAACAGCGCGGGAGGCTCGCGCATTTCTGTACCGGCAACCACGCGCGGTTGAATCATGCCGATGCGTCGGTCGCGCACCAGAACCTCCTGAACCATAGCGCGGTAGCGCGGCTCGAAAATATGCAGCGGCAGTTGCAGGCCGGGAAACAGCACTGCGCCCGTCAGCGGGAATATGGCAAGGCGGCGAACGGTCATCCGAACAGGATCAGCGACAAACGGCGGCGCTGGGCGGCGACCCACGGGTCTTCCAGACCGACCGCTTCAAACAAGGCGAGCAGCTTGGTCCGCGCTGCGCCCTCGTTCCAGTCGCGCTCGGCGGCGATGATGTGCAGCAGATGATCGGCCCCCGCGTCGCGCTCACCCGCCGCAATCTGCGCGGCGGCAAGGTCAAGGCGCGCCTGATGGTCGGCGGGATTGGCGGCAACGGCCGCCTCCAGCGCGGCGCGCTCGCCGGCGTCGGGCGCGTCGGCGGCAAGCGCCAGCGCCGACCGCGCTTGTGCCAGTGCAGGGTCGGCGGCAATTGCCTCGGGTACTGCCGCCAGCGCGGCTTCCGCCGCCGCAATATCGCCTGCTGCGACCAGCGCGCGCACCAGCCCGGCGTGCGCGGCGGCATGGTCCGGCGCCATCTCAATAATCTGGGTAAAAATATTGGCGGCGCGCGGGCCGTCGCCTTCGCCCAGCACAGTTTCGCCCATGTCGATCAGCGGCGCAATCTGCGCCGCCAAATCGCCCGCCGCGCTTTCGACCGGTAACTGCGCCAACAGCTGGTCAAGCATGGCTTTAAGTTGTCCCTCGGTCCGCGCGTTGGTCAGGTTCGCGACCGGTTGCCCTTGAAAAATCGCATAGACGGTGGGGATGGACTGCACCTGAAACTGCGCGGCGATGAAGCGATTGGCATCGACGTCGATTTTGGCCAGCACGATCCCGCGATCGGCATAATCGGCGGCTACCTTTTCCAGAACGGGGGTCAGCTGCTTGCACGGCCCGCACCATTCGGCCCAAAAATCCAGAATCACCAATTTGGTCATCGACGGATCTACGACCGTGCGCCGAAATTCCTCGACCGCACGCTGTTCGTCAGGACTCAATCCCAGAGTTGCCACCTTAGTTTTCGCTTTCGCTTTGGCGCGGACTCGGCCCGCGCGTTTTTTGTCTGCGACTCTATGTGGGGCGACAGAGGGCAATTGCCAAGGGATTCGCGCGGTGGCGCTGCACCACAAAAATGCCCTTGCCCCGCCCCGCCCACCATGCTAGCGGCCCGCTCCTGCCCAGACGGGTCCGGCCTTCGGCCCCCGTCAATCAGCGCCAGAGCGGGCGTAGCTCAGGGGTAGAGCACAACCTTGCCAAGGTTGGGGTCGAGGGTTCGAATCCCTTCGCCCGCTCCA
>JANRIY010000049.1:0-1665 GCA_033764495.1 Sphingopyxis sp.
CCGAAATAGAGGGGCGGGCATTTGCCGCTGACGGTCTTCATCCGCGGCGGGTCGAGGTCGATCTTGTAATGCTCGCCATTCAGCAGCGTCTTGAGGATATGCATCGCCTCCACCGTCCGGCGGTAGCGAGGTTCGCTGTCCATCTGGTCACCGGGCAGGTCGGACGAGATGATGTTGACGTTCAGCCGCCCGCCCGAAATCTGGTCCAGCGTCGCGATCTGCCGCGCCAGTTGCGGGGGCCAGCTTTCGCCGATGCGCACCGCCATCAGCAGCTTGATCCGCTTTGTCAGCACCGCAATCGCGCTCGCAAAGGCAGTGGTGTCGAGGCCGAGGGCATAGCCCGAGGGCAGCAGAATATTGTCAAACCCGCCCTTTTCGGCGTTCAGGACGATATTGCGGCAATGCTCCCAACTGGACGCCAGCATGGGATCGGGTTGGCCCAGAAATTCATAGTCATCGTCGCACAGGGCGGAAAACCAGCTGACTTCGACAGGCTTCATGGCAACGGAACTCCTCGTGCGGCGACCAGCACGCTGTACCAGTCGGCGCGGGTCCATGTGATTTTGAAGGCGTCGGCGGCCTCGGCAATACGCGCCGGATTTTGCGAGCCGACAATGGGGATGGGGCGCGCAGGGTGCGCCATGATCCAGCTATAGGCCGCCGCCGTGCGCGACACGCCATGCGATGCGGCCACACCCGACAGCGCGCCGGCAACATTCTGTTCGCGCGCATTGGACGGATCGCCGATCCGCCCGCCACCCAGAGGCGACCAGGCCAGCACGGCCAGGTCCATGGCTATGGCCTGATCCAGCTCGCCATTTTCAATGGTATCGATCCGCAGCGGCGACAGTTCGGGCTGCGTCGATACAATCGGCACCGGACAAAATTGCGCCAGGGTGCTGATCTGCGAAGGTGTGAAGTTCGATACGCCGAAAGCGCGGATTTTGCCCGCGCTGTGCGCCGCCTCGACCGCCCGCGCACTTTCCTGCGGATGGGTGAGTATGTCGGGCCGGTGGATCTGCCACAGGTCGATACGGTCGGTGTCCAGCCGTTGCAGGCTGTCGTCAATGGCCTTGGTCAGATAGTCGGCGCTGCTGTTATAGGGCGTAGGCGGGGTAATGCCGCCCTTGGTCGCCAGCACCATCCGGTCGCGATATTCCGGCGCATCGGCAAAGACCCGCCCCAGCAATTCCTCTGCCTTGCCAAAGCCCTGTTCCCCGAAACCGTAGATGTCGGCGGTATCGAACAGGGTGATGCCGGCTTCGAACGCGGCATCGATCGCGGCGCGCGCAGCGGACAGTTCCAGTCCGGCAAAGCGCCACATGCCCCAGGCGATGGAGGAAATTTCAATGCCACTTCTGCCCATGGAACGGGTGCGTGGCGGTATGGGTAATGTCATGTTTTCTTGCTCTTCTGTGAAGGTGAGGATGTGGATTCGCGAATGACGAGTTCATGGGGCAGGCGGCGATGCTCGATGCCCCCTTCGCCAAAAAGCAGGTCGGCGGCGGTCGACGCAAGGTCGCGCACCGGTTGCCGGATGGTGGTCAGCGGCGGCCAGACAACGCGCGCCAGTGTCGTATCGTCAAAGCCCGCGACCGAAAGCTGTTCGGGCACCTGCAGGCCGCGGCGGTGCGCGACGGCAAGAACACCCGATGCCATGTCGTC
>JANRIY010000018.1:0-82953 GCA_033764495.1 Sphingopyxis sp.
GTGCAGCGCGAGATGAAGGGGCGCTACCCCAAGCATAGCTGGCCCGATGACCCGGCGAACGCGCGGGCTTCGACGATGACCAAGGCAGCGCAGGCGCGGCGCGATGGGGCGACGTGAATCCGCTTTGCACCGCCTCCCCACGCGCTTATTGAGCGCGGCAACATTGCACACAGGAAATGATTCATGGCCGCGCGAATTTATCAGGAGCCCAAAAATGCGATGCAATCGGGGCGTGCGCGCACCGACCGCTGGGTGCTCGAATTCGCCCCCGCCGAAGCACGGCGGCCCGACCCGCTGATGGGTTGGGCGGGGAGCGGCGACACGCAGCGGCAGGTGCGGCTGACCTTTGCGAGCGACGCTGACGCGCGCGCCTATGCCGACCGTTACGGAATATCGGTGAGCGTGGTACCCACACCGCCACGGCGGCTGAAGCTGCAGGCCTATGCCGATAATTTCCGCTGACTGACCGCTTAAGGATACAAAAGTCACGGCCACACATCCCCTATGTGTATCCTTTGTATCTTTAAGGGAGAGCCTGCGGGCAGTTAAGCGCACATGGCGGGACGCGGCATACGACCATCGTGTTGACGATCAAGACAGCCTTTTGACGGCCTGACAGATTACCGCGATGTAGGAAAGCGGTTTTTGGCCGCGGGCTTTACTCTGCCTCGCTCTCGGGCTCGAGCAACCGGTGTAGATGCACCACAACATATTTCATCTCGGCATCGTCGACCGTGCGCTGGGCAGCCGCGCGCCACGCTTTTTCGGCGCTCTTATAGTCCGGAAACATACCGACGATGTCGAGGCTGGAAAGGTCAGCGAACTCCAGCGTGCGCGGATCCTTGACCCGTCCGCCAAACACCAGATGCAATTTGCTCATGACGCCTTCATCCTGCCGCGCTGAAAAAGCTGGCGCGCCGGTAGCAGCGCAGGGGTGAGGGGGCAAGCGTTCGTCCCTCCCCCGCATGGGGGAGGGCCAGCGCTCTTCATCCCTCGTCGTCGCGCTTACTTCCCTTGGGCAACAAAGAGCCGAGCAGCGCGCCAACGGCAGCGGCTCCCGCGAGGAGAGTAAGTGGCTGTTTTTCAGCAACTTCCTTGAGTTTCGTGCCTGCCTTTACCGCCTCAGCCTTGCCGCGCGCGACGACAGGGGCGACTTTTTCGCTGAGCTGGTGGGCCTGTTCGCTTGCTTTGGCGGCGGCGTCGGTGGTGGCGGCTTTCGCCTTGCCATAGGTTTCGGTAATGCGCGCCTTCGCCGCCGCAGCGGTGTCGAGGCTCGATTGTTTCAAATCGTCAAACTGGCTCATCATCTTGCTCCGGTAGTTCGGGGGAGGGGGCAGAGGCGGCGTCGGCATTTTGCCGTTCGAGGAAATTGGCGACCTTGTCGGCGGCATCCTTGAGCGGGCGACGGAAAGCGAAGGCGAGACCTGCAAGCGCCCCAAGCGCGAGTGGAACACGGTGCTTGCGCAGACCGGCTTCGACCGCCGCGACGCTGCTGTCGACGCGGGCATTCACTTTTTTGGCGGCGCGGCGTTTCAAGGCGTCGGGGGCAAATTCTTGCCGTGCACCACCGAGTGAACGGCCGAGTCGGGCGCGCTGGAACAGCGCTTTGCGCGCGGCGTTGAGCAGATGGACCTTCTTGGGGTTCATTCCTCGCCCTTCCAGTGCGGGTTGTCGCCTTGTTCAGCGAATGCGGTACGCACGTCGGCCGCTCCGGTCCGAGCGCGCAGTGCAGCAAAAGCCGCAAGGGCGAGCAGCAGGCCACCGACAATCAGCGTTGCGAAAACCGCACCAACATAAGGAACGAGTGCCACGATGACCCCGAAGACAATGGCGAGCAGGGCGATCAGCGCCGCCCCGCCCGCGATGGCGCCCCACATAGCGGCGCGGCGCACGCCATCGCCCGCCAACGCAGCGCGCGCCTGAATAAGGGCAAGTTCGCTTTCTGCCGTCGCTTTGATGTCGGCGACCAAATTGGCCGCAATATCAGCGAGCGGTGGCGGGGGCGCAGCAGCATCATGCGCCGTAACGGGAGCGAAGCCATGGCGCACATCGCCTAGCCCGCCGCCCGCGTCGGACGCATCACTCTTACCCCGGGTGACCACGCCTGCGGTCAGGCTTCGTCTTTGCCGCCGCCGCTTTTCAGCATGCGCGCAAGCACGAAGCCGATAACGGCGGCAGCGCCAACCGCAACGGCCGGACTTTTCTTGACAAAGTCGCGCGTCGCATTGGCAAGTTCGTCGAGATCCTTTTCTTCGAGCGTGGTGGCGAGACCGGCGACGGTGGTCGCGGCGCTGCGCGCATAATCGCCATATTGCTTGCCAAACTTGTTATCGACCGTGGCAGCGCTGTCCTCGATCATTTTGGCGAGGCTGCCGACGGTTTCGGCGGCCTTGTCCTTGCCCTTTGTCGCGGCTTCGCGCGCGCCCTTGCTGGCAGTATTTGCGAGCGCAGTGGCTTCTTCGCGCAATTCCTTGGCGCGGCGGGTGGCCTCCGATTTGATGGTGTCGGCGGTGGCCGATATCTGGTCGCGCACCGGATGGGGGGGCGAAGCGGCAGCCTTCGCCTTCGGAGCAGCCTTGGGTGCCGATTTGGCAGCGGGCTTTTTCGCAGATGCCTTCTTGGGCGCAGCGGCTTTCTTGGCGGGGGTTGCTGGGGTGGCCATGTTCAAACTCCTCGTGTCGGCGGAACGGCACCATATCTGTGCGCGCCAAGTGACAACGCCGATATAGGGGCATCGTTCAACCGATGCCAGTGGCGCGCGACAATTTGGCAGGTGTAGCGTTGCGTTCGTCCGATGCGCTGGATAAGGCGGCGGCGCATATTGCCCTAACGGAAGCAGAGCCCAGCTATGACCGCCATCATCGACCTTCATGCCCGCCAGATCCTGGACAGCCGCGGAAACCCAACGGTTGAGGTCGACGTGCTGCTAGAGGATGGCAGCTTTGGCCGCGCGGCGGTGCCATCGGGCGCATCCACCGGAGCGCACGAGGCGGTTGAGCTGCGTGATGGCGATAAGGGCCGCTATCTGGGCAAAGGCGTGACCAAAGCGATCGCGGCGGTGAATGGCGAAATCGCCCAAGAAGTGATCGGCATGGACGCCGAAGACCAGCGCGACATCGATATGGCGATGATTGCGCTGGATGGCACCCCGAACAAGGCGCGGTTGGGGGCCAATGCAATTTTGGGTGTGTCGCTGGCTACCGCCAAAGCGGCGGCGGATGCACGCGGCCTGCCTCTCTATCGTTATGTCGGTGGGGTCGGGGCGCGGACGCTGCCGGTGCCGATGATGAACATTATCAACGGCGGCGAACATGCCGACAACCCGATCGATTTTCAGGAATTCATGGTCATGCCGGTGGGTGCACCGAGCCTGGCCGAGGCAGTGCGCTGGGGATCGGAGATTTTCCACACCCTGAAGAAGGCGCTGCACGCCAAGGGGCTGGCGACGGCGGTAGGTGACGAGGGCGGCTTTGCGCCCAATCTTGCCTCAACCCGCGCCGCGCTCGACTTCATTGCCGCGTCGGTCGAGCAGGCGGGGTTCAAACTCGGCAGCGATGTCGTATTGGCCCTCGACTGCGCCGCCACCGAATTCTTCAAGGACGGAAAATATGTCATCAGCGGCGAGGGGTTATCGCTGAACCCTGAGGCGATGGCCGATTATCTGGCCGAGCTGGTCGCCGATTATCCGATCCGGTCGATCGAGGATGGGATGGCCGAGGATGATTTTGTCGGCTGGAAGGCGTTGACCGACAAGGTTGGGGCAAAATGCCAGCTGGTAGGCGACGATCTGTTCGTGACCAACCCGGCGCGGCTGGCGCAAGGCATTAGCGACGGGCTCGCCAATTCATTGTTGGTCAAGGTGAACCAGATCGGCACCCTGTCCGAAACATTGGACGCAGTCCAGATGGCGCAGCGCGCGCGCTATACAGCGGTCATGTCGCACCGTTCGGGCGAGACCGAGGATGCGACCATTGCGGACCTGGCGGTCGCGACCAACTGCGGACAGATCAAGACGGGCAGTCTGGCGCGGTCGGACCGGCTTGCGAAATATAACCAGCTGATCCGTATCGAGGAGGAGCTGGGCGATATGGCGCATTATCCTGGGGGCGCGATTTTCGGCTGAAGCAGTGGAAAAGCAGCGCGTGCGGGGTTGACGCCGCGAATCACTTCTGATTCAAGCAAAGTGTGATGGCAAAGCAACCAAAGGTTCGGCGACAGATGCGCGGCGCGATTGGCCCGGCACTCGCTGCCCTCGCGCTGCTTGCCATCGTCGGCTATGCCTTCGCCGGGCCGACGGGGCTGTTTGCCTGGGGCGATTATACGCAGGCGGTCGCGTCCAAGAAGATCGAGCTGGCCGCGTTGAAGAAGCGCGAGGCAGAGTTGCGTAACCAGGTGAAGCTGCTCGACCATCGCCGCGCCGACCCCGACATGGTCGATGAACTGGTGCGGCGCGAGTTGGGTGTTGCCCACCCTGACGAAGTCATCATCCCGATGACGCCCGAGGCCGACGCGCCGCGCTAAGCGGTTGCGTTTTCTGCATACGTAAAAATGCTGGCCGGGCGGTGCCCGCGCCGTTGCCAAGTGATGCGCGCGGTGCTTATAGCGGTGCTTCGTTCGCAGTCCCCTTGACGTAAAGGAAGCAGCCTTTGGCCAAGTCCCCCGCACGAGCCAAATCGGTTGGCGCAGCCACCAGCCGCGAAGGTCCCCGCGAACCGGTGCCGCATCCGGCGACCAAGGCCGAGCTTGAGCAATTCTACCGCGAAATGCTGCTGATCCGGCGGTTTGAGGAAAAAGCGGGGCAGCTTTATGGGCTGGGGCTGATCGGGGGTTTCTGCCACCTTTACATCGGACAGGAAGCCGTCGCCGTGGGGCTGCAATCGGCGCTTGATCCGGCGCGCGACAGCGTGATCACCGGGTACCGCGACCATGGCCATATGCTGGCCTATGGCATCGACCCCAAAGTCATCATGGCCGAGCTGACGGGGCGCGCCGCGGGGATTTCGCGCGGCAAGGGCGGGTCGATGCACATGTTCAGCGTCGAGCACAAATTTTATGGCGGGCACGGAATTGTCGGCGCGCAGGTGGCGCTGGGGACGGGCCTTGCCTTTGCGCACAAATATCGCGGCGATGGTGGGGTCGCGCTGGCTTATTTTGGCGACGGTGCGGCGAACCAGGGGCAGGTGTACGAAAGCTTTAACATGGCCGAGCTGTGGAAGCTGCCGATCATCTTTGTCATCGAAAACAACCAATATGCGATGGGCACCAGCGTTAACCGGTCGTCGGCCGAAGACCAGCTCTATCGGCGCGGCGAAAGTTTCCGCATCCCAGGGATGCAGGTCGATGGCATGGACGTGCTGGCCGTGCGCGGCGCGGTGACGAGCGCGCTCGAGTGGGTCCGCGCGGGCAAGGGGCCAGTGCTGATGGAGCTGAAAACCTATCGCTATCGCGGCCACAGCATGTCCGACCCCGCCAAATATCGCAGCCGCGAAGAAGTGCAGGCAGTGCGCGAAAAGAGCGACCCGATCGAAGGGCTGAAAGCGGTGATGCTGGCTGCGGGGATCAGCGACGAACAGATCAAGGCGATTGATCAGGACATTCGCAAGGTGGTGGGCGAGGCGGCAGATTTTGCCGAAAGCGCGCCCGAGCCGCCGCTGGACGACCTCTACACCGACGTGCTGGTGGAGCAATATTGATGGCAATCGAGATTAAAATGCCCGCCCTGTCGCCGACGATGGAGGAGGGGACGCTGGCCAAATGGCTGGTCAAGGAAGGCGACGAGGTCAAGTCGGGCGACATATTGGCTGAGATCGAGACCGACAAGGCGACGATGGAGTTTGAGGCGGTCGACGAGGGCGTTGTCGGCAAGATTTTGGTCGCCGAAGGCACCGACAATGTGAAGGTCGGAACGGTGATTGCCGTGATGGGCGGGGATGGGGCGGAAAGTGCGCCTTCGTCGCAACCTACCCCCGCCCGCCCGGAGCCTGTCGAAGGGCCGTCCTTGCCTTCGGCGGCGGTTGAAGTGAAGGATAGTATTTCGACAAGCTCAGCACAGGCGGGGAAGGGGGAAGCGATGGCTCCCGCCGCCGACCCCGCCATCCCGGCTGGCACCGCGATGGTCAAAACCACTGTGCGCGAAGCGCTGCGCGATGCGATGGCGGAGGAGATGCGCCGCGACGACCGCGTGTTCGTGATGGGCGAGGAAGTTGCCGAATATCAGGGCGCTTATAAGGTTACGCAGGGCTTGCTTGACGAATTCGGCGCGCGGCGGGTGATCGATACGCCGATTACCGAATATGGCTTTGCGGGGCTTGGGTCGGGCGCGGCGATGGGCGGCCTCAAGCCCATTATCGAATTCATGACCTTCAACTTCGCGATGCAGGCGATTGACCACATCATCAATTCGGCGGCCAAGACCAACTATATGTCCGGGGGGCAGATGCGCTGCCCCATCGTGTTCCGCGGTCCCAATGGCGCGGCAAGCCGGGTAGCGGCGCAGCACAGCCAGAATTACGGACCTTGGTATGCGAGCGTGCCGGGGCTGATCGTGATTGCCCCCTATGACGCCGCCGATGCCAAGGGCCTTCTGAAAGCCGCGATCCGCAGCGAGGATCCGGTGGTGTTCCTTGAAAATGAGCTGCTTTACGGGCGCAGCTTCGATGTGCCTGCGCTCAACGACTATGTGCTGCCCATCGGCAAGGCGCGGGTGATGCGCGAGGGCAAGGATGTCACGCTGGTGAGTTATAGCATCGGTGTCGGCCTAGCGCTCGAGGCCGCAGAAACGTTGGCGGGCGAGGGGATCGATGCCGAAGTCATCGACCTGCGCACATTGCGCCCGCTGGACACGGCAACCGTGCTTGCCAGCCTTAAAAAGACCAACCGCATGGTGGTGGTCGAGGAAGGCTGGCCGGTTTGCTCGATTGCCAGCGAGCTGGCGATGGTGGCGATGGAGCAGGGGTTTGACGACCTCGACGCGCCGGTGCTGCGCGTGTGTAACGAGGATGTGCCGCTGCCTTATGCGGCGAACCTGGAAAAGGCCGCGCTGATCGACGCGCCGCGCGTTGTCGCGGCGGCCAAGCAGGTTTGCTATCGCTGAGCGCGGCTTCGCCGTCGCTAGAGTGGGTGCCCCCCAGCCTGCTTGACCCGCGCGTGATGCTGATGGTGCCGCGCGGTGAGCGGGCGGCGCTGAGCGCATTATGGAAACTGGAAGCGCGGCTGTTCGGCGTAGTGGCTGAGCGACGTGAGGTAGTTTTGGCGCAGATCAAGCTGGCGTGGTGGCGCGAACGGCTGGAGCAGGTGGCGACCGATCCTGGCGCGCTCCCCAAAGGCGAGCCATTGCTGGCAGAACTGGCGGCGGTGTGGGGCAGCCAAAGATCATTGGCGCCGCTGTCCGACGCCTATGAAGCCATCATGCTGGCCGACGATGGCAATGCATTGAACGCGGCGGGTACGAAGCTGGCAGCGGCGATGCAGGCTGGAGAGGCATGGGGGTTGGAGCGTGCCGCACAGCTCGGCAACACCGAGGAATTGCGTTCCGCTCTGCGGCACCGGGTCGTGGCGACAGCGATAACCGAACACCCGCGCCATGTGCGTACGCTCGATCGCTGGGCGCATTTGCTAGCAAGGAATGGCGGGTCGGCATCGGCGCGCGCCGAAGGCTGGCTGTTACTGCGCGCAGGTGTAGGTCTTTAACCGCCCAAAATGTAACAAGGGGTGGAAAGCGGGCGAACCAATGGTTATCTTGCGACAATAACAACAGGGGTCCGCCATGGTCGCTGCTTTGATCGACTATCTCGACAGCATCAAATCGCGCGACCCCGCGCCGCGCACGCGTTGGGAAGTGCTGCTTTATCCCGGCTTATGGGCAGTCGGATACCACCGCGTTGCCCATTGGCTCTATGAAGCCGAGATGTTCTTTCTGGCGCGGCTGGTGAATCATTGGTCGCGCTGGTTGACGGCGATTGACATTCATCCCGGCGCGAAGATTGGACGCCACCTGTTCATCGACCATGGCTTTACCGTGATCGGCGAGACCGCCGAAATTGGTGACAATGTGACGATTTACCAGTGCGTGACTTTGGGCGGTACCGATCCCGCCAACGGGGTGGCAGGCAAACGCCATCCGACGCTGGCTGATGATGTCATCGTCGGGTCGGGCGCTCAGATCTTGGGTCCCATCACGGTCGCCAGCCGCGCGCGCATTGGTGCCAATGCGGTGGTGACCAAGGATGTGCCGGAAGGTGCGGTGATGGTTGGCATCCCCGCCAAGCCGCAACTGGTCGATGCCAAGGATTATGCGCGCGAATTCGTCCCCTATGGCACGCCGTGCAGCGAGATGTTCGATCCCGCAACGCAGAAGCTGGAGATTTTGCAGTGCCAACTAGAGGTCCTGCAGAAGCAGCTAGCGGCGCTGCAGGCGGACGCAAAGACCGAAGCGGCTCCGATGCCCGCAGCGCGCAAGGGTGGGCGCAAATCGGCCTGATGGGTGAGGTAACCCCCTTTCCCCATTCCCGTTATCCGGCACCGGTTGCCTTTGACCGCATCGAACTTAACCGCATTCTTGACCTGTATGGCCGCATGGTTGCCGCCGGAAACTGGCGCGATTATGCGCTGGATTTCGGGCGCGAGGTGGCAACCTTTTCTGCCTTCCGCCGCGCCGCTGAACGGCCCGAGTTCCGCATAGAAAAGCGCCCCGCCTTGCGGAATCGCCAGGGCATGTGGGCGCTGGTGTCCGAAGGCGGGGCGGTGCTCCGGCGCGGGCACGACCTTACCGGTGTACTCGCGCCGGTGGAACGGCGGCTTATGAAGCTGGTTGCGGACTGACAGCAGTTGTTGCCGGCAGATGTTGTGCCAGCGACGCTGGCAGCAACGCCACCACGACGCTGCGGGCATTCTGCCAGAAAGCAGACAGCAGCAGCAGCGCGCTGCCGATGACAAAGGCTGTCAAGGCAACGTTGAGTTCAACGGCGCCGAATTCGCGGAACAGCTGGGTCAGTGCGAACAGCACATAGGCCAGTGCCGACACCAGCAGCGCGCGGCGGTCGATGGCCAGTGCCACCATGCCGAACAGGATGTAGATGCCGATGACAGCCACGGCTGCGCCGCTGGCAATGTCATTGCCGTCGGTTACCCCGAGCAGTGCGAAAATCGGATGCGCGATCATTGGCGCGGCGAGCAGGTGCAGCCAAAAGGCAACATCGCTGCGCCGGGTCTGGCGTGCGCGATCGCTTCGGTCCCACCACATAGCGAGAGTAAAAATGCCGACACCGGCAATCAGCACCAGCGTGAGCACCAGATTCTCGTCCGGCTGGTCAAAGCCGGTCGCTGCCAGCACCAACGCGATGGCCGTGCCCGCAAGCGCGGCGGCCCCTGCTGCAACGGTGATCGGCACCATGAAGCGTTTCCAATGGAACCAGGTGGCTGCGGCAGTGATCAGACCCATGCCGGCGAGCAAGGTTCCGGGTATCCAGTCGGCGGGCTGGTTACCAAACCATGCCTCGCCATGACGCACCAGAAAGCCGCCCATGGTTCCGAAAACACCACCGGCAAAGGCGATCATCAGAATGATGCTGGGGAGCGCCATCCGGCGGCGGCGCGTGAAAAATTCGGCAAGGCCCCAAGCAGTGACCGCGACGAACAGTCCCGCCAGTGCCTCGTGCACCGATTGGCCGATCCAGCCCACTGCCACCAGCAGAATGACGGCGGCGATGCCGACGAAAATATCGTTGAAACCAGTGATGAGGCGGAAATGCTCCTCATCGGCGCCGGGCGCGGCACGCGACGCAGCGATGTGGGCGCGGAAAGCGGCGACCGCTTCCGGATTGATCACACCTGCGTCGACCGCCTGTTGCAGGTCGCTGTCGCTATACATCGGGGTCGTCCTTTATCAGATCGATCCCCCTTGCCCCATGCGCGTGATAGCAAGGGTGTATTGCTGTGTCAATACGGCAGCGCGCCTATCCCAATTTCTGCAGCGCCTGCATCACCACCATCGACTGGCCGCTGCCCGATTGCGGCACGGTGTCTCCTGTACGGTCGATAATCGCCTCCCAGTTTGCGGCGAAGCCTTCGGGCGTGCGTTCGCCTTCGGGCAGCGCGATGCCGGGGGTCAGCGTGACATAGGCGGCGTGATAGGCCCCTGCGCCCGCGCCGATGATCATGTTCGACGGCGCATCTTCGCTGACCAGATAAAGCGCAGCGGGGACGACATTTTCAGGCGTGAACTTCTCGAACAATTCCGGCGGGAACAGGTCCTCGGTCATGCGGGTGCCCGCGACGGGCGACAGCGTGTTGACGCGCACATTGTATTTCGCGCCTTCCAGATACAGCGTTTTGGTAAGGCCCGCGAGGCCCAGCTTGGCGGCGCCATAATTGGCCTGGCCGAAATTGCCGAACAGGCCAGTCGAGGAAGCGGTCATCAGGATGCGGCCATAATTTTGCTCGCGCATCAGATCCCAGCAGGCTTTGGTGGCGTTGGCGCTGCCGAGCAGATGGACGCGCACGACCAGTTCAAAATCGGACGGGTCCATCTTGGCAAAGGTCTTGTCGCGCAGGATGCCGGCGTTGTTGATGAGGATATGGACGCCGCCCCACGCCTCTTTCGCCCGTGCGACCATTTCGACCATCTGATCATATTCGGTGACGCTGCCGCCATTGGCCATAGCGTCACCGCCTGCGGCCTTGATTTCCTCCACCACCTTGTGCGCAGCGTCGCTGGCACCAGTGCCGTCGCGCGCGCCGCCCAGATCATTGACCACCACCTTTGCCCCGCGCCGTGCGAGTTCAAGCGCATAGGCGCGGCCCAAACCGCCGCCCGCGCCGGTGACGATGGCAACGCGATTGGCAAAGCTGATGGTCATATTAGTCTCCCTGATGTGCTGCGCGGTTGCATAGCCGCTGAAGCGCCGGGCGCAAGTGCGGACGTGCCGCCAAACCGCAGAATTCTGCGCAACTTCACACAGTTTTGTAGGAAATGTGGCCGATCCTTAAAGCTACAAAAGATACCGCCAGTCGCACTGAAACTGTATCCTTTGTTGCTTTTACGAAGTTGCAATTGCAGCGGCGAAAATGCGGGCGAGGCGGGCGCGGCGTGCATCGATGCCAATGTGCAGATTTATGCAATGTAGGAAAGCCGTTTCGTCAGCGAATGAGGCGGCCGCCTTGCAGTACAGTCAGTGGCGGGCGCTCGAGTATGCTTATGTCGGTTAAAGGGTCGCCGTCTATACCCAAGAGGTCGGCGAAACGGCCCGGAGCGATCGTACCAATGTCAGCTTCGGCACCGATGATGCGCGCGGCGACGGAAGTGGCCGATTTGATTGCCTGCATGGGCGTCATGCCGTGCTGGACCATATAGGCGAATTGCTTGCCGTTCTGGCCGTGCGGATAGACGCCGGCATCGGTGCCATAGCCGATGGTTACGCCCAGTTCGACCGCGCGGCGAAAGGCGGCGCGCTGGACATCCGTTGTCTCACGGTTCTTGCGGAGATATTCTTCGGGCCAACCCTGTTTGCGACCCTCTGTGTCGATATAGTCGCCGTTGTAGATATCCATGACCAGCGCGACGCCCCGTTCTTTTGCCAATTGCAGCACGGCCTCGTCGGCCAGGCTGGCATGCTCGATGCTGTCGACGCCCGCGAGGATAGCGTTGCGAATTCCCACCGTACCGTGGGCGTGCGCGGTGACCTTTTTCCCGCGCGCATGGGCAACATCGACGATGGCGCGCAGCTGTTCAGGCGTGAGTTCGGGCTCGCCGGGTTCGGTGCCGATGGCCAGCACTGCGCCGGTGGCGATGACTTTGATAAAGTCGGCCCCCGCATCGAGCAGCGCGGTGGTTTTGGCGGCGGCCTCTTCAGGCGTCGCGGCGACGCCAAGACGCATGTCGGCGGGCAGGTCGCGGTTGTCCTTGACGACCCCGTTGAGCTCGCCGCCGCCGCCAGGGATGGTGAGATAGGCGCCCGCGACATACATGCGCGGACCCGGCACGTCGCCGCGTGCAATGGCGTTGCGCAAGGCAATATCGGTCAGGCCACGATAAGTGCCAACGTCGCGCACGCTGGTAAAGCCGGCTTCCAGTGTGACGCGGGCATGGCGCGCCCCAATCAATGCGGTCGCCGCGGGTGAAGTTTTGAGGGGTTCGGCAAGGTCGCTGCTTTGGCCGGCATCGGCGAGATGGGTGTGGAGGTCGATCAGGCCCGGCACCACGGTGAGGTGCGACCAGTCGATGCGTTCAAGCCCCGGCGGGGTCGGACCGCAGGGTTCAACCGACTGGATGCGCGGACCGCGCGTCGTGATACACTGATTTTCGATGGCGCTCTCGCCGATGCCATCGATCAGGCGGCCAGCGTGAATATAGAGGTCACGTGAAGGCACCGACGCGGTGACGGGCACCACGCCAAGCCACAGGGCGGCTGTAATACCTAAAGCGCAGCGTCGAAGGTATTGCACTGGCGTGGGTCGCCCGTTTGCAGGCCGCGGCGCAGCCAGGTCATCCGCTGTTCGCTGGTGCCGTGGGTAAAGCTTTCAGGCACCGGACGCTGGCCCGCCGAGCGCATCAGATTATCGTCGCCGATGGCGTTGGCGGCGCGCAACGCTTCTTCAATGTCGCCGGGTTCGATCACCGACTGGCCATCGCGGGTGCGCGCGCGTGCGGCCCATACGCCCGCATAGCAGTCGGCCTGCAGTTCCATGCGCACTTGCAGCGCATTGCCCTCGGCGCGGCTTGCCCGCTGCTGCGCCTGCCGAACCTGATCGGAAATGCCGCTGATGGTCTGGACATGGTGGCCGACCTCGTGCGCAATGACATAGGCCTGTGCGGCGTCGCCCGCCGCGCCGAAGCGCTGGCCGAGTTCGTTGAAGAAGCTGGTGTCGATGTAGACGCCCTGATCGGCAGGACAGTAAAATGGCCCCATCGCCGCCTGCGCGGCGCCGCAGCCCGAGCGGTTGCTGTCGGTAAAGAAATTCAGTGTCGGGCGCTGGTAGTTCTGGATCAGGCCGTCCCACACCTGATGCGTCGAGCCGAACACGTTGCAGGCGAAGCGTTCTTCGGCCGTGTCACAGGCGATGTTGGTCGCCGAGGACTGGCTGGTGCCCGATGGCGCTTCGGCTGGCCCGGCAAGGTTGAGCATGCCGCTCGACAGCAGAAAATAGCCCGCGATGCCAAGGATGAGCAGTGTGCCGCAGCCCATTTTGCGGCCAAGCAACATCGGCAGCAACCCGATGAGCAGGCCGCCCACGCCGCCGCCCCCGCCGCCGCCAAAGCCGCCACCACCGCGCCCCAGGTCGCGGATGTCGTCTCCTGGATCATAATCGTCAAGGCGCATGCGGCATCCTTTTGGTCTTGGCTTGACCCCTGCATAGACCCGCGACAAGGGTTTGAGAATGCGGTTCTTGCCGCCCCTGCCACAGTGAGGAGTGAAGCCCCGATGACCGACCTTAGCGGCCGCACCGCGTTGATCACCGGATCCACCTCTGGCATCGGGCTGGGCTATGCGCGCGCGCTCGCCGGGGCCGGTGCGGCAGTCATGATCAATGGCTTTGGCGATGCTGCTGCGATTGCGTCCATGGTCGCCGAACTGGGCGAGCTAAATGGGGGCAAGGCGGTGCATCACGGCGCCGACATGACCAAGCCAGCGGACATCCGCGATATGGTGGCGACCTGCACCACCGCGTTTGGCGCGCCCGACATTTTGATCAACAATGCAGGCATCCAGCATGTCGCGCCAGTCGATGAGTTCCCGGAGGAAAGGTGGGACGCGGTACTGGCGATCATTTTGTCGTCGGCCTTCCATGCGACCAAGGCCGTGCTGCCGGCGATGAAGGCGAAAGGGTGGGGGCGGATCATCAATACGGGATCGATGCACAGCCTGGTCGCCAGTCCCTTTAAGGCCGCGTATAACAGTGCGAAGCACGGGCTGGCCGGGCTGACCAAGACCGTGGCGCTGGAGGTTGCGACGCAGGGTATTACCGTCAATAACATCTGCCCCGGCTATGTCTGGACCCCGTTGGTTGAAAACCAGATCCCCGACACAATGAAGGCGCGCGGCATGAGCTATGACGAGGTGGTGAGCCAGGTGCTGCTCGACAAACAGCCGCAGAAGCAATTTGTGCAAGTCGAACAATTGGCGGCGCTTGCGCTGTTTCTTTGCGGGGATGCCGCCAGCGCCATTACTGGCACCAATTTGTCCGTCGATGGTGGCTGGACCGCGCAATAGCAAGGTGACAGGATGCACGGCGAGAGGGGTGTGATGCGGGGTCCATTAAGCGCAGCGATGCTGACCATCGGGATGCTGCTGCTGTCCGGCTGTTCCGATATTGCCGCCGACGTGAAGGGTGCCTTTGCGTCGGGGAACAAGGGCGTCAATGATCCTGCAGGGTGGCGGGCGATGGCGACGCCGCGCGACCGCGCGCGTGTGCGCGATTGGTATGGCACATGGACCGCTGCTCTGGCTGACGCCCGCGCCAAGGGCTTTGCCACGCAAATTGCTGCTGAAGGGGCGCTGCTCGACCCGCAAGCGGCGCTTATGAATCCGGAACTGCCGATGGGTGCTTTTCGGTGCCGCACCGTTAAAATCGGCACGCAGGGAGCTGGGCCCGGCTTTATCGCCTATGACTGGTTCGATTGCCAGGTCGGCGATGAATCGGGCTATGTCACTATGGTCAAGACACGCGGATCGCAGCGGCTCAATGGCCGACTGTTTCCGGATGATCGCCAGCGCCTAATTTTCCTCGGTACGCTTGTGTTGGGCGATGAGACGATGGCGCTAGACTATGGCAGCGACCAGCTGCGCGATATGGCCGGGATCGTTGAGCGCATTGGCGATCGGCGCTGGCGGATCGTGTTCCCGCGTCCGGCCTTTGAATCCCTGCTCGACGTGATCGAGCTTGTTCCTGCGGAGTGAAGATGATGCGCAATATGGCACTGCTAACCCTGTCGCTGATGTTGGCGGCGCCCGCCGCGGGGCAGGGCATGGACGCGAAGATCAAGGCCGAACTGCCATCGTTGATGGCGATCTATGACGATCTGCATGCCAATCCCGAATTGAGCTTTATGGAAGAGCGCTCGGCTGCAGTGATGGCACGCGAAGCCCGCGCTGCGGGGTTTGAGGTGACCGAGAAAGTCGGGGGGCATGGTGTTGTGGCGGTCATGCGCAACGGGCCCGGGCCCGTGGTGCTGATCCGCGCCGATATGGACGGGTTGCCGGTGACCGAACAAACGGGGCTGCCCGGCGCTTCAAAAGTCCGCGTGGTGACCAAGGAAGGCGTCGAAACCGGTGTGATGCACGCCTGCGGTCATGACACCCATATGACCGCCTGGGTAGGCACCGCGCGCATGCTGGCGGCGAGCAAGGACAAATGGTCGGGCACTTTGGTCATGATCGGCCAGCCCGCCGAGGAGCGCGGTGCCGGTGCCGTCGCGATGTTGAAGGACGGGCTGTTCACTCGTTTCCCCAAGCCCGACTATGCCATCGCTTTTCACGATGCGGCGCAGTTTCCCGCCGGGATGATTGGCTATACCCCTGGCTTTGCGCTGGCCAATGTCGACAGCGTCGATATCCACGTGAAAGGTGTCGGCGGGCATGGCGCCTACCCGCACACCACCAAGGATCCGATTGTGCTCGCCAGCCGCATTGTTGGCTCGCTCCAGACCCTGGTGTCACGCGAGCTTGACCCGCAGGATGCCGCCGTGGTGACCGTGGGCAGTTTTCACGCCGGCACCAAGCACAATATTATTTCGGACGAGGCCAAGTTGCAGCTGACAGTGCGCAGCTTTTCAGACGAGACGCGCAAGAAGATGCTTGACGGCATCCGCCGAATTTCGCGCGGAGAGGCGATTGCCGCGGGCATGCCCGAAGACCGAATGCCGGTGGTGCGCGTTGAGGAGCAAGAATTTACGCCATCCACATACAACAGTCCCGAGTTTACGGTCGAGATGGGCGCGTTCCTGAAGAGCCATTTCGGCGAAAGCCGCGTTCGGCAGGTTCCCGCTGTGATGGGCGGTGAGGATTTCGGACAGTTTTACCGCGCCGATAACAATATCAAATCGCTGATTTTCTGGGTCGGCGGGGTGAAGCAGGCCGAATATGATGCGGCGATGAAGGAGGGGCGGCAGTTGCCCAGCCTGCATTCGCCCTTTTGGGCCCCCGATGCGCCGGTGGTGGTGGCTACCGCGACCGAAGCAATGACAGCGATGACGCTGAAGCTGCTGGGCAAATAGCTGCGCCGCGAATTGCGGTGAAATCGATTAGTGAATGCGGTTTGATTTATTGGACCGATAAGGACGCGTGGCGCAACCATGCGGTCATACTGGTCGTTGATGCGGCGAGTCCCTACCCCAAAGGAGAGAGATGATGAACGCCCCTGCAAAATGCCCGTTCCCCCATCAAGGCGCTGCCCGCTCATTGCTGGGCCGCCAGAATAAGGATTGGTGGCCCGACGCGCTGCCCGTCGACATGCTGCACCAAAATGGCGTGTCACCCGACCCCATGGGTCCCGATTTCGATTATGCCGAGGCTTTCAAGAAGCTCGATTATCAGGCGTTGAAGAATGACCTCACGGCCTTGATGACCGACAGCAAGCCTTGGTGGCCGGCCGACTATGGTCATTATGGCCCCTTTATGATCCGCATGGCCTGGCACGCCGCGGGCACCTATCGCGTAACCGATGGTCGTGGCGGTGCGGGCAGCGGGCAGCAGCGGTTCGAGCCGCTGAACAGCTGGCCCGACAACGGCAACCTCGACAAGGCCCGCCGCCTGCTGTGGCCGATCAAGCAGAAATATGGCCAGTCGATCAGCTGGGCCGACCTTTTCATCCTCGCGGGCAATGTCGCCATTGAGTCGATGGGCGGCCCGGTATTCGGCTTCGGGGGCGGGCGTAAGGACGTGTATCAGTCCGAAGGCGATACCTTCTGGGGCACCGAAGAGCTTTGGGTGAGTCAAGGCGCCAAGACGCGCATCATTCCTGAAGAGGGTGCCGAAGAACTGGAAGGGCCGCTCGCGGCGATCCAGATGGGCCTGATCTACGTCAATCCCGAAGGCCCGGGCGGCAATCCTGACCCGTTGCAGTCGGCACGCGACATGCGCGCGACCTTCAGCCGCATGGCGATGAACAGCGAAGAAACCGTCGCGCTCACTGCCGGTGGTCACGCCTTTGGCAAGGCGCATGGCGCGAAGCCTGCCGACACCTTTGGCAACAGCCCGGCGTCGGAAGCTATGCATCTGCAGGGTTTTGGCTGGCTGACCGATCAGGATGAAATCGGGAAGGGCCACATCACCACGTCGGGCATCGAAGGCGCTTGGACGCCGAACCCGACCCAGTGGGGCAACGACTATTTCCGCCTGCTGTTCAAATATGATTATGAACTGGTGCGCAGCCCGGCGGGTGCGCAGCAGTGGCAGCCGATCAACCCTGATCCGGAAGATATGGCCCCCGACGCGCGCGACCCCAACAAGCGCGTGCCTACCATGATGACGACCGCTGATATGGCGCTTAAGATGGATCCCGAATTCCGCGCGATTTCGGAGCGGTTCCGTGATGATCAGGCGGCGCTGGATGATGCGTTTGCACGCGCTTGGTTTAAGCTGTGCCACCGCGATATGGGCCCCAAGAGCTTGTATCTGGGCCCTGAAGTTCCGGCCGAAGACCTGATTTGGCAGGATCCGGTTCCCGCTGGCACCATGCCTTCGGATGGCGATGTGGCGGCGTTCAAGGCGGCGGTGCTGTCATCAGGTCTGACGGTTTCGCAGCTCGTCAAGACGGCGTGGGCGTCGGCCTCGACCTACCGCAAGTCCGATAAGCGCGGCGGCGCCAACGGCGCGCGTATCGCGCTCGCCCCGCAGAAGGATTGGGACGTCAACGAGCCCGCCGAGCTCGCCAAGGTGTTGGCTAAGCTGAATGAGCTGCGTGGGTCGCTGAGCCTGGCTGACGCGATTGTGCTGGCGGGTTCGGCAGCGGTCGAAAAGGCGGCCAAGGACGCTGGCTTCAACGTGACGGTGCCCTTTACCGGCGGGCGCGGCGACGCGACGCAGGAGTGGACCGACATTGAAAGCTTCGTTTGGATGGAACCGCAGGCCGATGGCTTCCGTAACTATCTGAAGTCGCCGCAGCCGGTGAAGACGGAAGAGTTGCTGCTGGACCGTGCGTCACTCTTGGGCCTCTCGGCACCTGAAATGACTGTGCTGGTCGGCGGATTGCGCGTGCTGGGTGCCAACCATGGCGACACACCTGATGGCGTGTTCACCGCTCGCAAGGGTGTGCTGACCAACGACTTCTTTGTTAACCTGCTCGACAATGACGTCTTCTGGGAACAGGCCGACCCGGCAAGCGACGATCGCTTCGTCGGCAAGGATCGCACCGGCAAGCAGGTGAAATGGCGCGGGACGCGGACCGACCTGGTGTTCGGCTCGAATTCGCAGCTGCGCGCCACTGCTGAAGTCTATGCCGAAAATGGCAATGAAGAAAAATTCGTGCGCGACTTCATCAAGGCCTGGGTCAAGGTGATGAACGCAGATCGCTTTGACTTGATGTAATACCCGTCGTTTCCCCCCTCTTGACGGGTCGCAAGGAGCCCCGGTTTCCGTAAAGGAGGCCGGGGCTTTTTGCTGGGATTCGACGCAGGAAATTTTTTTGTTTGGTCGTGCAACCAATCCCAATGCTCGCGCATTGAGGCGGTATGCGGGCCGGGCCCCTCTGACATTCTTGCGCTCGCAGGATGTGATGTCGGACCGCATCGGGTGATCCCGGTGCGCTATGGCCTTTCCCTCCCCCCTCCCAGAGAGGCGGCGCATCGGGTCACCTGAGTCGAGAGTCAAAGCTCTTTCAGGAGGCCATATTTATGTCGCTTAATCCTTATCTTTTCCGCCTGACGCAGGTGCATCGCCAGCTAGACGAAGCAATCCGGCGCGAGGCTGCGCGTCCGTCGGGTGACCGTTTACGCGTTCTGCGGCTCAAGAAGCTGAAGCTGGCGGTCAAGGACCGGCTGGCGCAGTTGATGCGCAAACCCGTTCGGGCGCGCTGACTTACCGCAATTTAGCAAGTTTATTTTCGCCGCCCCGGCAATTGCACGCCGGGGCGGCCTAGTTTGGAAAACAGGGACATGGAATTTCTAACCACCATCTGGCTGGGCACGCCGGTCTGGTTCTGGCTGGCCTTTCTGGGCATTGTCGCGGCGCTAACCGTTTTCGACCTTGGCATTTTGCACAAGGAAGACAAGGAAATGGGCGTTGCGGAATCGCTCAAGCTGTCGGCCTTTTACATCAGCGTGGCTTTGCTGTTCGGCCTGTGGGTCTGGTACGCCAAGGGCGCCGACCTGGGCATGAAATATTACACCGGCTTCTTCATCGAAAAGGCGCTGTCGATCGACAATGTCTTCGTCATCTCGATGATCTTCACCTATTTCGCGATCCCGCCGAAATATCAGTATCGCGCTCTGCTGTGGGGCATTTTGGCTGTTATCGTGCTGCGCGGCATCATGATTGCGCTGGGTGCGGCGCTGGTTCAGGAGTTCTACTGGACGCTCTACATTTTCGCTGTCTTCCTGATCTTTACCGGTGTGAAGATGCTGATGACCGGCGAGCAGGAAATGGACGTGGCGAACAATCCGGTCGTCAGGTTCATGAACAAGCATTTCCGCGTCACCAAGGAACTGCACGGTGAAAAATTCGTGGTGAAGGTGCCCGACGAAAAGTCCGGCAAGTTAGTGCGCGCAATGACGCCGCTGCTGCTCGCGCTGATCGTCATCAATATTGCCGACCTCATCTTCGCGGTCGACAGCGTGCCGGCGATCTTTGCGATCACGACCGACACGTTCATTGTTTACACGTCGAACATCATGGCGATTTTAGGCCTGCGTGCGCTGTACTTTGCGCTCGCGGCAATGGTGCACCGCTTCCATTACCTGAAATATGCGCTGGCGCTGGTGCTGGTGTTCATCGGGTCCAAGATTTTCGTCGCTGACTTCGTTCTAGGCGGGGACAAGTTCCCGCCGGTGCTGAGCCTGGGCGTCACCATGGGCCTGATTGCAGGCGGAGTTATCTGGTCGCTGGTGAAGACCCGCGGCCAGCCCGCCCATGATGCGCGCTGACATAATCCCGAACCATTATTGCAACAGGAGATATGCCAATGTTGAAAGTTGAAGCAGACCGCCGCACCGTGATGATGAGTGCGGCCTTGACCGCCACCGCCGGAGCAGTGCTGGCTGGGGGCGGAGCTGCCGTCGCCGCCGAGCCGAGTGCGCCGCCGAAGACGTCGCTGACCCCGGCGCAGGCGCTGGCCAAGATGATGGAGGCCAATCGCAATTTCGTGACCAACCGCAACAATCCAGCGCCGATTGGCGCGCGCGAGCGGTTGGCGCTGGCTAAGGGGCAGGCGCCCTTTGCGGCGCTAGTCGGCTGTGCGGACTCGCGTGTTGGCCCGGAACATCTGTTCGGTGCAGGATTGGGCGAGCTTTTCATCGTGCGCACGGCAGGGAATTATGTCGATGATGCGGGCTATGGCAGCCTTGCCTATGCCGTGGCAGCACTCGGCGTGCCGCTGATTGTGGTCCTGGGGCATGAACGCTGCGGCGCTGTGGCCGCTGCCACCGAACTGGTGACCGACAATAAGCAGTTGCCGCCCGCGCTGACCCGCATGGTTCAGCCGATCCTGCCGGCCGTGGTCGAAGCGCGCGCGACGCAGGGTGACCGCGATCTGGTCGATCACGCCATTCATATGAATGTTCGCCAAGTGGTGCGCAATTTGCGTGAGACCAAGGAGCCGCTGATCGGAAACCCGCTGGGGCAGGGCAAGCTGATGATCGTCGGCGCCTATTATGACCTCGACACGGGCGTCGTCGACTTCTTCGACCGTGGTTGAACTTTAAGAAAATGCCCGCCGGAGGTCTTGCGACTTCCGGCGGGCAGGCTTTCCTCCCCAGGAAAGCGGGTGAGCGCGGCGGCGAGATCCGCCGCGCAAACTGTTTAGGCGGCGAACTGGTTCATCGTGTTGTCCTTGCCCGCTGCCTTCAGTGCGGCTTCGCCGGCGAAATATTCCTTGTGATCATCACCAATGTCGCTCCCGGACATATTCTGGTGCTTCACGCACGCAATGCCCTGGCGGATTTCCTTGCGTTGGACGCCCGCGACATAGCCGAGCATCCCCATCTCGCCGAAATAATCCTTAGCGAGGTTGTCGGTGCTGAGCGCGGCGGTGTGATAGGTCGGCAGCGTGATGAGGTGGTGGAAAATCCCGGCACGCTTGGCAGCGTCGCGCTGGAAGGTGCGGATGCGGTTGTCCGCCTCGATTGCCAAATCGGTGGCGTCGTAATCGGCGCTCATCAGCTTGGCGCGGTCATAGGCGGCGAGGTCGCGGCCCTCTTTGGCCCATGCGTCGAACACCTGCTGGCGGAAGTTGAGCGTCCAGTTGAAGCTGGGCGAATTGTTATAGGCAAGCTTCGCGTTCGGCACGACCTCGCGGATACGGTCGACCATTCCGGCGATCTGTTCGATGTGCGGCTTTTCGGTTTCGATCCAGATGAGGTCGGCACCATTTTGCAGGCTGGTGATGCAGTCGAGCACGCACCGGTCCTCGCCCGATCCGGCGCGGAACTGGAACAGGTTGGAGGGAAGCCGCTTGGGGCGCAGCAGCTTGCCATCGCGATTGATCAGGACGTCGCCGGGGTTGCCTGCACCGACCACCTCTTCGCAATCAAGAAAGCTGTTATACTGGTCGCCCAGATCGCCGGGTTCGCGGCTGAAGGCGATTTGCTTGGTCAGACCCGCGCCAAGGCTGTCGGTGCGCGCGACAATGATGCCGTCCTCGACGCCGAGTTCCATGAAGGCGTAACGGATTGCGCGGATTTTCTGGAGGAAATCTTCGTGCGGGACGGTGACTTTGCCGTCCTGGTGACCGCATTGCTTTTCGTCCGACACCTGATTTTCGATTTGGAGCGCGCAGGCCCCCGCCTCGATCATCTTCTTGGCAAGCAGATAGGTCGCCTCGGCATTGCCGAAGCCGGCATCGATGTCGGCAATAATCGGCACGACGTGCGTTTCATGATTGTCGATGGCGTTGAGCAGCTGCTTCGCCTTCACCTCGTCGCCAGCTTCACGGGCCGCGTCGAGTTCGCGGTACATGAGGCCCAATTCGCGGGCATCGGCCTGGCGCAGAAAGGTGTAGATTTCCTCGATCAGCGCAGGGACGCTGGTCTTCTCGTGCATCGACTGGTCGGGCAGGGGGCCGAATTCGCTGCGCAGCGCGGCGATCATCCAGCCGGAGAGATAGATGTAGCGGCCCTTGGTGGTGCCGAAATGCTTTTTGACCGCAATCATCTTTTGCTGCGCGACAAAGCCGTGCCAGCAACCGAGCGACTGGGTGTAATTGGCCGGGTCGGCGTCATAGGCCGCCATGTCGGCGCGCATGATGCGCGCGGTATATTTGGCGATATCGAGCCCGGAACGGAACCGGTTCTGCGCGCGCATGCGGGCGACGCTTTCGGGGCTGATCGCATCCCAGCGGCCGTCCTGGTCGCGGATGATGCGGCCCGATTGGGCGATGTCGTCTTGATAGGCCATGGTGGAGTCCTTGGTGGGAGGTGATGATTGGATATTGGCGAAAGTGCCGCGCAACGTGAAAAGCTTTGTCAATAAATCTTGTCAATATTGCCCAGATCGTGCATATTCGTCGGTGAAAATGTAAAGAAAGTTACATATGGCCGAGCAGCGGGTTTTTGCGGGCGCCGCGGTGCGCAAGGCGCGGCGCGCGGCTGGGCTGACGCAGGCGGCCATGGCCGAGGCGCTGGACATTTCGCCCAGCTACCTCAACCTGATCGAGCATGGCCAGCGGCCCTTGACCGCGCCGGTGCTGGTGCGGTTGGCCGAGCGGTTCGGGTTCGAGCTGGCGCAGCTGACCGAGGGCGCGGTCGCGGGCGGCGTTGCGGGCCTGCGGCGGCGGCTGGGCGATGCCATGTTTGCGGACCTCGATATCCAGCCGCAGGATGTCGAGGATTGGTTGGCGACATCGCCGATGATCGCCGCAGCCTTTGCGCGGCTCTACGATGCCAAGGGGGGAGAGGGCAGCGCGGCGGTCGATAGCGAAGCCCCCGAAGTGCGCGCCGTCCGCCTGGCCATCGAACAATGGCGCAATCATTTTGCCGACCTCGACGCCGCAGCCGAGGCACTCGCCGACGAATTGCGGCTGGCTGGCAGCGACCTGTATGCGCAGATCAGCGAGCGGCTGCGCACGCGGCACCAGCTGGGCATCCGCATCATGCCCGCCGAGGTGATGCCCGACCGGCTGCGTTACCTCGACTATCACAGCCGCCAGTTGGTGCTGTCCGAGCTGCTGCGCCCCAACAGCCGCACCTTTCAGGCCGCCGCCGTGCTGGCGCAGAGCGAGCAGGGCGACGCCATCGACGCGCTGGTCGCGGGCGCGCGGCTGGGCGATGCCGCCGCCGAACGCCTGTTCCGCCGTCATCTGGTCCATTATTTCGCGGCCGCGCTGATGATGCCCTATGGCCGGTTTCTGCGCGCGTGCGAGGGCACGGGTTATGACCTGCTGCTGCTGCAGCGGCGTTTTGGGGCGGGGTTCGAGCAAGTCGCCCACCGGCTGACCACGCTGCAGCGCGTCGGCGCACGCGGTTTGCCCTTTTTCATGCTGCGCATCGACCGCGCGGGGCAGGCGAGCAAGCGTTACACCGGCGCGAGCCAAAGCCCGTTGGTCGACGGCGATGCGCGCTGCCCGCTGTGGAGCGTGCACGAGGCGTTCGCGCGCGCGGGCGAAGTGGTGTCCGAACTGGTCGAGCTGGAGGATGGCAGCCGCTGGTACACGCAGGCGCGCGCGGTGGCAGCGGTCGGCGCGAGCGGCGGCGGCACGCCCGCGCGCTTCGCCGTGGTCATCGGGGTGGATGCCAAGCTTGCCGCACCCATCGCCGCCGCACGCGGGCTGGATATGCTGCGCGCGCCCGCAACGCCGATCGGGCCGGGGTGCCGGAAGTGCACACGGACGAACTGTCCGCAGCGTTCGGCGCCGCCGATCGGACGACCGCTACAGTTCAGCGATCGCGAGCGGGGGCGATCGCCGTTCAACTTTGCGGGGTAGGCGCGTGGCGGGCGAGCATCTGGAGCGCGTTGAAGTGGCATCGCTGGCCGAATGGCGGGCGTGGCTGGCCGCCCACCATGGGCAGCGCGAGAGCATCTGGCTGGTCCACTGGAAAAAGGGGCGCGGGCCGCATCTGGCCTATGACGATGTGGTCGACGAAGCGCTGTGTTGGGGCTGGATCGACAGCCTGCCGCGCAAGCTGGACGATGACCGCTCGATGTTGCTGCTGTCGCCGCGCAAAAAGGGAAGCGCCTGGTCGGCGGTGAACAAGGCGAAGGTCGAGCGGCTGATGGCGGCGGGGCGGATGCAGGTGGCAGGGCTGGCGAAGATTGCGTCTGCAAAAGCGGACGGCAGCTGGGACCGGCTGAACGCGGTTGATGCGCTAAAGATCCCCGATGATCTGGCACAGGCGCTGGCGGGGGCGGGTAGCGCAGCGGACAATTTTGCCGCCTTTAGCCCGTCATCGCGGCGCGGCATATTGGAATGGATCCAGCAAGCAAAGCGCCCCGAAACCCGTGCCCGGCGCGTGGCAGAAACGGTGCGATTGGCGGCGTTGGGGCTGCGCGCGAATTTTCCGGAAGCGAAGGGGCAGTAGGCAATTCGTGCCTGCGCGACAGCAGGGATTTTCCGCCTTTGTCATGCGCGTGCAATTGTAGCATGTTGCACTCTTCGGGGGTCCCGATCATTTTTCCAGGAGCAGCAGCGATGACCTATGTGACGACCGACGATGGCGTGGCTATCTTCTACAAAGATTGGGGCCCCAAGGATGCCCAGCCGATCATGTTCCACCACGGATGGCCGCTGAGCGCCGATGACTGGGACACGCAAATGCTGTTCTTTCTCGACAAGGGTTTTCGCGTTATCGCGCACGACAGGCGCGGCCACGGCCGGTCCGATCAGGTGGCGCACGGCCATGACATGGACCATTATGCCGCCGATGCCTTTGCCGTCGTCAAGGCGCTCGACCTGCGCAACGCCATCCACATCGGCCATTCAACCGGCGGCGGCGAAGTGGCGCGCTATGTCGCGCGGCACGGCGAACCAGCGGGGCGGGTGGCGAAAGCGGTGCTGGTGTCGGCGGTGCCGCCGCTGATGCTGCAGACGCCGGACAATCCCGAAGGCACGCCTATCGAAGCCTTTGACGGGTTGCGCGCGGCGCTGGCAGCCAACCGCGCACAATTTTATCGCGATGTGCCCACGGGCCCCTTTTTCGGGTTCAACCGGCCCGGCGCGACGGTGCACGAAGGCATGATCCAGAATTGGTGGCGCCAGGGCATGATGGGCAGCGCCAAGGCGCATTATGACGGCATCAAGGCCTTTTCCGAAACCGACCAGAGCGAAGACCTGAAGGCGATCAGCGTGCCCACGCTGGTGCTGCACGGCGATGATGACCAGATTGTGCCGATTGATGCTTCGGCGCACAAAGCCATCAAACTGCTGCGCAATGGCGAGCTGAAAGTCTATCCGGGGCTGGGCCACGGGATGCTGTCGGTGAACCCCGATGTGCTGAACGCGGATATATTGGCGTTTATTGGGGGGTAGGGGGTGGTGCGCGGGCGCAGCCATCGACCAGTTTTGCGATGTTAGGGGGGCGTTCGCCCCAGGCAAGGGGCACTGCGGCGGTGCGATTTCAATCGCCGCCGAACGCCGTGCCCCCGGCAGCCCCCAAACATTGCTCAACCGTTGCTCGTCCCACATCGGTAAGCTCGTGCGCCCGTGAATCGTGTGCAGCCTGGGAACCCACGCGGCGCACATAACCATGATCGATCAACAAGGTGAGCCAACGCTCCGTTAGTTCGAAAGACTGGTCTGTCTCTCCTGCAAGCGAGAAGCGATCGATCACCGCGCCTTGTTCGCTTGCATAGATGATCAGCATGAACTCCCACCAGGCGTCGCTTACCCAGCCATTGCCAAACAGGGCACGTTGTTGCCGGCGCAGGTTGAGTTGTGACTGGGCGCGCGCCTTGAAAGCACATTGGGTCGGTTTGGTTCGGCGTTCGATCGCGCTCATAGCAGACCTGCGGCACGAAAGCTGAACACATTGGGGCTCGCCACAATCAGGTGATCACGGATGGCGAGGCCAACGGCTTGACCGGCGGCTGCGATTTGTTTGGTCACCAAAAGGTCGTCCTCGCTTGGCTCGGGGTTCCCCGATGGATGGTTGTGGATCAGAACCAGCTGCAAAGCGCCAATCTGTAACGCGCGCCGAAACACGGCGTGCATCGGGAATTCGGCACGAGCCTCTGTGCCGTACGAAAATACCTCATGCCGCAGAAAGCGCAGTCGCCCGTCCAGAAAGAACACATGCGCCTCTTCACGGGTGAGCCCGCCCATGATTGCGGTGATGTATCGCAAGACATCCTGATTGGACGGGGAAAATGGTGTTTTGGGCAGTTCATCAAGCAACGCTTCAACAACAACATGTTTGGCGGTGCTCAAGATCGTCGCGAGCGCCTGGTTGCCGGTGGAGAGGAAAAGCTCCTTTGCAGGCTCAGCCAATAGCGCGGTCAGCGACCCGTATTGGGCAAGAAGGCGCGCGGCCATCTCTTCGGGGAAATCCGGTTCAACGGCCCGGACCATGTTCGCCAACGCTGCTTGCTGCCGACTAAGTCGGGCTTCCGACGATGGAAGATAGTGGCTGCTACCAAACTGAGGATCGCGACGGCTGTGGGTGCGGTTCGCATGATCGCGTATGCCAAGGGGTCGATTGGAAGCTGGAGCGCAGGGCCGAAGTGCGCGCCGATTGCGAGTAGCTGTAACGCTGCGGTCCATATGGGCCAAAATCTCCAGGCAAATAGCGCTATCCAGGAAAAACCAACGAAGGCGAGGCCATCGGACAGCAGACCAAGCAGATCAAAATCGTCAACAGGACCGGTGGTTGTCAGCAAGCGCACGACGCTGAACGCCAGAATCAGCAGCATGACCAACCCGCCCGCCCGTTCTGGGCCATCGCCGCAGCGTACAACGAAGATAAGCGCTGCAGCGATGCCCAGAATAACGACCAAATCGAGCATTGTGCGACTTGTCAGGCGGCCTTCAGAGCGTGGACATCGTCGTTGGCGTCTTCTGACTTTGGACATTCGCTGGGGAAGACAATGTCCGCACGCTCTTCGCCAACCCTACGCAGTTCGGCGTGCGTTTGGACGAAATGCTTGCGCGCGGTCGACAGCGCGCCCAGCGCTTCGGTGACGCGCATGATCGCAATTTGTCCGCTGGCAGCGTCGGCGCCGATGTCCATCCGTGCCTGCGCAATGTCTGCGAGCAAGCTCGCGCCGCTGGCGAGAACGCGGTCGATATCATTCTCGGTAGCAATCAGGTTGCGGGCGATGCGCTGTGCGGCGACATTCGGGGTCATGGGCATTTTTGAACTCCTTTGCCTTGGCGATGCGCCAAGCAATTGTAACAAAAACGCTAAAGCAAATCGCTCAGGGTTTGCGCCATGGACAGCATCGCAACGAGCGATACTGCTAGCAGTGCGGCCAACAGGCCTATTGCGCCAAGACGGCCAAAAACTCCAAACTTTCTGTCCAGCGATGCGAGAGGGTGATCAAGCGGAGACCCTTCAGTGCTGACGAATGGCGAGGTAAACCCGGCCATGTCCGCTACTGAAAAGATCGGGCCGCTCTGTTCGCCCTGCGCACCGATGTCATGCGCGATGAAAGATTCGGGAACCTGCGCTGGATCATATGCGACGCGATCGCATATCGCCTGTGATGCCAAATAGCGCGTTACCAACTCGTTGCGCGATGCAGCGCCAAATTTTTGCCGGGCAAGCGTGATGCGCTGGTCGACCGTATGTTTTGAAATTCCGAGTTTGCGCGCAATTTCCTTTGACGAATAGCGGGCAACAACGAGTTCCAAAACCTCGCGCTGCTTCTCGGAAAGCGAGGCAGCCAAGTTAGGATTCTCGTCAAACATCGCGCACCCCCAAGGGTCAAGGATAGGCTTGTTAACCATTACCGTTCAAGCAATAATATACAAGCGTGTGCGGGTAAGGCTAATTCGGGATTTCGATATTCGCTGTTTTGCGCAACGTCTCGATAGCGAGCGATAAATGGGCTGAACCCAACATCGGTCCTATCGCGTCCAGATCGTGCAGAATCGCTTCAATACGACGGACAGCGTCGGCGATTTTTTCCCGATCCTCCGGCGAATATATCGCACTATTTGCTTTCGTCAGGTGCGACATCTGGCCTCAATGTTGGAGGGAACCGGAGATGAAAGTTCACTAGCGCGGCGGACGCGTTACCGACACTTGTGTCAATTGGCAACAGGGGTTTTGCCGATAGACCAAAAACGATCCCTCAACCTGCTGGCTCACACCCTGGTCATCGACCAATTGCCGTCGCTGCCCTTGCACGCCTGCATCTTTTCGCTTTGCTCGCCCTGGCCGGGGACGTTGACCGTTTGGGTGACGACGCGGCAGTTGTTCGCGGCCATCTGTGCGGCGACGGCGGGCTTCATAAGGGGCGCGCTGACATAGCCCTGCGCGAAGCCGCCGTCGCTGACAAGATACCATTGCTGGTTGGCGACCTGCGCGGGGATCCACACGCGCTGGCCGCTGGCGATGCGGCCGCGGATGGGGGCGGCGGTGGTCGGGGCCTGGCGAATGTTGACGTTGGCGGTGGCGACATAGGCGGCGTTCACGCTGCGGAAGCGGTCGACGGGGTCGATGCCATCGCGGAACTGGACGTCGGCGAGGGCTGCGCCGCCGCCGCTCAAATTGCCCTCGTCCTCAACCTCGACCGTGCCCGAGGCGCCGGTTTCGGGGTTGCTCCATGTCTGGTCTTTGCCAGTCAGCACCGCGTCCTGCACCGCCCGTTCGGCCTTTTCCCGGTCGTCCTTTTGCAATTTGCAGCCGATGGCCGATCCTGCCGCCGCGCCGAGTGCGCCGCCGAGCACGGTGCCGAGCAGGCGGTTGCCGCGCCCGGCGATGCGGTTGCCAAGGAAACCGCCCAGCAGGCCGCCGACGCCCGCGCCGATTTCCTGGCTGTCTCCACCTACCGAGCAGCCGAAAATGCCACCAACGCCCAATACCTTGTCCTCGCGCTGCGCGGTGGCGGGCGGTGCGACAGCGAGCATGGCGGTGGCGGAGAAAATGGCGATAGCAGTTTTCATGGCGGCTCTCCCTAATGCAGCGAAGCTATGCCTTTGCATGCGGCATGTGAATGTAAAATGTCTCGACAGCGGCGCGGTTCCGTAAGGGATGCAGTGTAAGATTAACCGACACTCAATATGTGGCGGTTATGCACGGGCGCGATGTTCCGGCTGTTCAAACATTATGTGCCGCATGCGGTGATCGGCCTGTGGCTGGTCGAGCTGGCGACGCTGCTGCTGGCGGCGGAGGCGGGATGGCGGATTTATGCCCACCAGATCGGTATGGTGGTGGGGCCACTGAACGACCGCTGGCTGCCGCTCATTACCTTTTCGGTGACGCTGCAGCTGGGAATGATGGCGACGGGATTTTACGGCAACGAGGCACTGCGTTCGATGAAATTCGGCGTAGCGCGGCTGATTGCCGGCGTGTCGCTGGGGGTGATTTTCCTGGCCCTGGTGCGCTTCGCTTTTCCCGAATGGACGCTGTGGCGCGCGAACAGCATTTACGCGATGGCGGTGGCGCTGGCCGCGCTGTTCTGCATTCGCTTTCTGCTCATGCTGTGTGTTGGCACGGACACATTCCGGCGGCGCATTGTCGTGCTGGGCGCAGGACGGCGCGCAGCGCGGATTGGCGAGCTGGCGGAGCAACCGGGTGGCGGCTTCACGGTCGCGGGCTATGTTGCGATGACCGATGCACCGACGGTGGTGCCGGGCGCGGTGCGGCGCGGCGATATCGACAGTCTGGCCGACCATGTGACCGCGCTGGGGGCAGGCGAGGTGGTGCTGGCGCTGGAAGAAAGGCGCAACGCACTGCCACTGGCCGATCTGCTGCGCATCAAGACCACCGGTGTGCATGTGAACGACATGGCGAGCTTTCTGGAGCGCGAGACCGGGCGCGTCGATCTGGCCACCACCAACCCCAGCGTGCTCATCTTTTCTGACGGTTTTTCGGCGGGGCAGCGCGTGGCGCGGGTGAGCAAGCGGGTGTTTGACATCGTCGCCAGCCTGGTCGTGCTGCTCGCGACGCTGCCCCTGATGTTGATCGCCGCGATTGCCATCAAGCTCGATAGCCGCGGTCCGGTGCTCTACCGCCAGCCGCGCGTCGGTCTGTATGGCGAGACTTATGACATCTGGAAGCTGCGCTCGATGCGGACCGATGCCGAAGTCGCGGGGCAAGCGGTGTGGGCCGAGGAAAATGACCCGCGGATCACGCGCGTCGGGCGGATCATCCGGATGCTGCGCATCGACGAGCTGCCGCAGTGCTGGTGCGTGCTGAAGGGTGCGATGAGCTTTGTCGGACCGCGCCCTGAACGGCCGTGCTTTGTCGCCGACCTTGAACAGCAAATGCCCTATTATGCCGAGCGGCACATGGTGAAGCCGGGGCTGACCGGCTGGGCCCAGATTAATTTCCCTTATGGCGCGTCGGTCGAGGATGCGCGGGTCAAGCTGGAATATGACCTTTACTATGCCAAAAATTACTCGCCTTTCCTGGATCTGCTGATCCTGTTGCAGACGGTGCGGGTGGTGCTGTGGCCGGCGGGGGCACGGTAGTGGGCGATTGGCTGGTCCAGCTGAGCAGCATCGTCGCCGGGCTGGCGCTGCTGGCTTTTGGCAGCGGTGCGCTGTGGCTGGCGCTGCGACCAGCGCGCCAGATGGCTGGGCTAATGCCGTCGCGGGCGGCGCTGGTGCTGCTGGTTGCGGGCATGGCACTGTGGAGCGGCGTGTGGTGGATGACCGGGCCGGGCAGTTCGGGGGCGCTGCTGGCCGATACGCTGCGCAATCTGGTGTTTCTGGGCTGGTTGCGGGCATCATTCGTCGTTGACGGTGCGGGTCTGGGAACGCGCGCCATCCGGCTGGTGATGCTTACGTTGGTGATGATCAACCTGATTGCCGCCATTTTTGGTGGTCTCGCCCTGCTCGACGTGGCCCTGGCCAGTGTCCCCATCGAGACGGGGTGGTTGCAACCGGGTTTGCGGCTGGTCGACATGTTGACGGCGTCGGGCGGGCTGCTGCTGGTGGAGAATTTTGCCCGGCATCGCAGCGACGGGCTGCGCGGACCCGTGCTGCTGGTTGCGGGCGGCATCGTGGTGATATGGGCCTATACATTGAATAACCACCTGCTCGGCTGGCTTACCGGCAGCACCCCGGCGACGTTGGTATTGTTGGAGCCGCTGGTCGCCCTGATGGTGCTGCCGGCCTTTTTGCTGGTAGCGATGGATACCGGGCGTGAACGCATCCGGTTGTCGCGCACCATAGCTTTCCGCACGCTCGCGATTGTCGGACTCGCGGCCTATTTCATGGTTATCGCCCTGACCGCTGCTTTGGCGCGCCTGCTGGGCGGCGATTATGGGCAGCTGGTGCAGGGCGTGTTCCTGATCCTGGCGCTAGGTGTCGGCGGGCTGTTGTTTGCGTCGCGGCGCGCGCGGGCCTGGCTGTCGGTGATGATCGCGAAGCATTTCTTCGAACACCGCTATGATTATCGCGCCGAATGGATGCGCTTCACCGCCACGCTGGAGGGTCAGGCCGACGCCAGCGAGCCGACTTTTCGCCGCATTGCCCGCGCGCTGGCCGAACTGGCCGGCAGCCCGGGGGCGCTGCTGCTGACAGCCGATGGCGATGGCAATTACCAGATTATCGACCATTGGCAGTGGCCCACCGCGCTGGATGGTGACAATCTGCTTTCGGTGCGTGATGCGTTTGCCCTGCAAGAAACGGGGCATATCGTCGATATCGACCAGATCCGCCGTGGTGTAAGCAATCCGCAGGACGATGTCGGGCCGCCGATCGAACTGCCAGCCTGGCTGATTGCCGACCAGCGGGCGTGGGTGCTGATGCCGTTGCTGCACATGGGCCGGATGGTCGGCGTTGCGCTGCTGCACCGGCCGCTTGCCACGCGAGCGCTCGATTGGGAGGATCTGGACGTGCTGCGCATTTCGGGGCGGCAGGCAGCCAGCCATATCGCCGAAATGCAAAGCCAGGCCGAATTGTCCGAGGCGCGACGCTTCGACGAGTTCAACCGCCGTTTTGCGTTCATCATGCATGACGTCAAGAACCTGGCGAGCCAGTTGGGGTTGCTGGCGGCCAATGCCGAACGCCACGCGGACAATCCCGAGTTCCGCGCGGACATGATCGAGACGTTGAAATTGTCGGTCGCCCGCATGAACGAGCTGCTGCTGCGCTTGTCACCGCAGGGGCGCAGCGGTGCGGTCAATCTTGGCGCGGTGCGGGTGGCGCCGCTGCTGAACCGTGTGGCGACCGAGGCCGGGCGGCGACATCCGGTTTCGACCGGCTATGATGATGGCTTGGCCGTGATTGGCGATAGCGATGCCGTGCTGCAGATTTTGGGCCATCTGGTGGCGAACGCGATCGACGCCAGCCCGGACAACGCGCCGGTGTTGCTGGCAGCGAGCGCCGAGGGCGACGGCGTCCGCATCGATGTAGTCGATCATGGGCGCGGCATGAGCCGCGAATTCATCCGCGGCGGTCTGTTCAAACCATTCGTATCGACCAAAGACAACGGATTCGGCCTGGGCGCGTTTGAAGCGCTGCAGCTGGCGCGCGCAATGAACGGGCGGCTCGACGTCGACAGCCGCGAGGGCGAAGGCACGCGCTTTTCGCTGTGGCTGCCGCGCGCGGCAGCCGATGCTGAAAATGGACGGAAGGAACGGGCGGCATGAACGCAATGACGGGGGCGATGAAGGCCAAGCTGCTGGTGGTCGAAGATGATCCCGGGCTGCAGCGTCAGCTGAAATGGGCCTATGACGCGCACGAGGTGCTGATTGCCGGCGATTATGATGCCGCGATGACGCTGCTGCGCGCCGAAGAACCCGAGGTGGTGACGCTCGACCTGGGGCTGCCGCCCGATCCCGATGGGGTGCGCGAAGGGCTGCGCCTGCTGAGCGCGATATTGGCCGAAAAGCCGGATACCAAGGTCATTGTCGCTTCTGGCCACGGCGCGCGCGAAAGTGCGCAAGCCGCCATTGCCGCGGGGGCGTGGGACTTTTACCAAAAGCCGCTGGATATTGACGAGTTGGGGCTGATCGTGCGGCGTGCGATGCACGTGCGCGCCATCGAAGTTGAAAATCAAAGACTCGTGACGCGCGCAGGCAGCGACAACCGCGTGCTGGGCAGCATGATAACGGGTGCACCCGAAATGCTGAAAGTGGCGCGCACCATCGAGCGTGTCGCCGGGGCCGATGTATCGGTGATGCTGCTGGGCGCCAGCGGCACGGGCAAGGAATTGCTGGCGCGCGGGCTGCACGATGCGGGGCCGCGGCGCGGCGGCAATATCGTTGCGATCAACTGCGCCGCGATCCCCGAAAATCTGCTCGAAAGCGAATTGTTCGGGCATGAAAAGGGCGCGTTTACGGGAGCAGTCAAGGCGACCGAAGGGAAGATCGAGCTGGCGCATAAGGGCACGCTGTTCCTGGACGAAGTGGGCGACATTCCGCTGCCGTTGCAGGTTAAGCTGCTGCGCTTTTTGCAGGAACGCGTGATCGAGCGCGTTGGCGGACGGCGACCGATCCCGGTCGATACCCGAGTCGTGTGCGCCACCCACCGCGATCTGGATGCGATGGTGGCCGAGGGGAGCTTCCGCGAGGATCTTTATTATCGGCTCGCCGAAATTGTCGTGCGCATTCCGTCATTGGCCGAACGGCCGGGCGATGCCGTGCTGCTCGCGCGCCATTTTGTTCAGACGCTGGCGCCCAAGCTGAATCCCAAGGTCAAGGGTCTAGCCCCCGACGCGCTGGCGCTGATCGACCAGTGGACTTGGCCGGGCAATGTCCGCGAGCTGGAAAACCGCATCAAGCGCGCGGTGATCATGGCCGATGGCAAGCTGGTGACCGCCGCCGATCTCGATTTTTCCAATCCTGACGAAGCGGCCGCGAGCGACTATCTGAACCTGCGCGCCGCGCGCGAGGCGGCCGACCGCATCGCCATCCGCCGCGCGCTGGGGCAAAGCGAGGGAAATATTTCGGTCGCGGCCAAGCTGTTGGGGGTAAGCCGACCGACGCTTTACGACCTGCTGAAGCAATATGACATGCAGGCCTGATCAGGCGTTGATGTCATCCATCAGCGAGCGGACGTCGATCCCGATCCGGCGGATCTGGTCAGCCACTGGCGGCCACACATTGGTCAGAAATTCCTGACGCAGCGCAGCGCGCAATTTTTTCGAAGCGCCATCGGCCACGAACATGCCCACACCGCGGCGGACGATGACCAGCCCGTCATCCTGAAAGCTCTGATAGGCTTTGGCGACGGTCAGCGGATTGGCACCCTCCTCGGCAGCGAGCGCGCGGACCGAGGGGAGCATGTCGCCGTCACCATATTTGCCGTCGAGGATCGCATTGGCGATGGTGTCGCGCAGACGCAGATAGACGGGCTTGTTGGGATCAATCATTCCGCCCTATTGCCATAATACAGCAGCACAGTCAATTGGCGGGCGGAACCCATTGGCGGATGATTTCGGCAGGATCGGGACGCGGGCGTTCGGTGAGTTCGGCATCGGCGGTCCCGATGAAGAAATAGCCGACGATGCGGTCGTGATCGCCCAGCCCGAACGCGGCGGCGACGTTGGGGCTGTAGGCCGCCCAGCCGGTCAGCCAGCTGGCGACAAATCCGTGCGCGTGCGCGGCGTGGAGCAGGTTCATCGCCACCGCGCCCGCCGACAATTGCTGTTCCCACAGCGGGATTTTGGACGGGATGACCGGGGTTGAGGCGAGCAGCACCAGCGTTGGGGCCTGATGCGCGAACTGGTCGAGCGCGGAGAGATCTTGTCCTGCAGCGCCGGGATGTTCGGCGATCCAGGCGGTTTTGAGCAATTGGGCAAGATCGGCGCGCTGGTCGTCGCCGATGACGATCATTCGCCACGGCGCAAGCTTGCCATGGTCGGGCGTGCGCATCGCCAGCGTGAGGATTGCATCAAGCGTGGCGGCGTCGGGACCGGGCGCAACCATGTCGCGCGGCTTGCCCGACCGGCGCGTGGCGAGGTGGGAGCGCAAGGTGGTGGTGTCGTTGAACATGGGGCGTCCATGGCGGGGCGTGGGGGACGGCGCAAGGCCCATCGCGACTGTCACAGACGTGAAATTAGATTCTTCCCTTGCGCAATTTTCTCGCTAGGTTGGCCGCAATCAAACCATAAGGGGAAGGGTCGACATGACCAATGCAGCGCTGCCGCACGGAGATTCGGCAGGGACGATACTCGGACATCCCAAGGGCCTGTTTGTCCTGTTTTTCGCCGAAATGTGGGAGCGTTTCTCCTACTATGGCATGCGCGCCCTGCTGATTTTCTATCTCACCAAGCACTGGCTGTTTTCGGATGGGCAATCGGGCATCATCTATGGGGCCTATACGGCGCTGGTTTATATCACCCCGGTGCTCGGCGGCTATCTGGCTGACAAATATCTGGGGCAGCGAAAAGCGGTCGCTTATGGTGCGGTGCTGCTGACCTTCGGCCATTTCTTGATGGGTTTTGAAGGCGATGGGGGGCAGGATGCCGCGAGCCTCAACATCTTCTGGCTGGCGTTGGCGTTCATCATCGTCGGCTCGGGCTTTTTGAAGGCCAATATCTCGGTGATGGTGGGGCAACTTTATCCGCGCACCGACGTGCGCCGCGATGGCGCCTACACCATCTTTTACATGGGCATCAATTTGGGCGCGTTTCTCGGGTCGCTGCTGTGCGGCTATATCGGCGAAACCTATGGCTGGTCCTATGGCTTTGGCCTCGCGGGCGTGGGCATGTTGTTGGGGCTGATCGTCTTCATCTGGGGCAAGCCGTTGCTGCTGGGCCGCGGCGAAGCGCCCGATCCGGCCCGGCTGGCTGCGCCGGTGGCAGGCATCAAGTTCGAATGGCTGCTCTATCTCGTCGGCTTGCTGGCGGTTGGCGCCTGTTGGTGGATGGTGCAGAATCAGGCGGTGGTCGGCACGGTGCTGGGCCTGAGCGGGGCCATATTGGTGGCTTACGTCCTCTTCACGGCGGTGGTGAAGCTGCCCGCCGAGGACCGTGACCGCATCTTTGCCGCGCTGTTCCTGATCCTTGGGTCCATTTTGTTCTGGGCGCTGTTCGAACAGGCCGGATCGTCGCTCAACCTGTTCACCGACCGCTATGTCGATCGCGCCGGAGTGCCGGCATCGGTGTTCCAGTCGCTGAACGCGGGATACATTGTGTTGCTCGCGCCCGTCTTTGCCGGGCTGTGGACCTGGCTGGGACGTCGCGGAAAAGAGCCGTCGGCGCCTGCCAAATTCGGTCTTGCCATGCTGCAACTTGGCCTTGGCTTTCTGGTCCTGAAATGGGGCGCGGAGTCGGTTGGGCTGGGCAATGCGACGCCGGTGATTTTCATCTTCCTGATCTATCTGCTCCACACCACGGGCGAGCTGTGCCTTTCGCCGGTGGGCTTAAGCGCAATGAACCGGTTGTCGCCCGCGCATATGGCGTCGCTGATCATGGGCACCTGGTTTTTTGCTTCGGCCACCGGCAATTTCGCCGCGGGGTTGATTGCGGCCGCGACGGGTTCGGAAAAGGCAAGCGGTGAGGGCGCGGGCAAGGCGCTGGTGCTCGACGTATACAATACCATCGGTTTGTACGCGATCGGCTTTGGCGTGCTGGTGATCTTGGTGTCACCGCTGATCAAGAAGCTGATGCACCTCGATACGTTAAAGGACTCCAATGATACATTTGCATAATCGGACCGGCATCGCGGCTGTTTTCATCGCGCTGGCGCTTTCCGCCTGTGCAGCGGGGGGCGGCGATGTAGCTTCGGCGGGCCACAAGCCTGTTGCCGAGGCCGAGGAAAAGCCCGTCGCCTTTAACAAGGACCCCTATCCTTCGACCTATAAGCCCTATCCCGGTGCGCCGGTGGCGATCATTAACGCCACCGTGCATGACGGCGAGGGCGGGGTGTTTGAACGCGGGGTCGTGTTCCTGTCGGGCGGCAAGGTGAGCAGCGTCGGTCCGGCGGGCACGCCTGTTCCCGCCGACATCATGGTCATCGACGCGGCGGGGAAGTTTGTGACGCCCGGCATCATCGATATCCACAGCCACCTGGGCGACTATCCCTCGCCCGGCGTACCCGCGCACAGCGACGGGAATGAAGCGACCGATCCGATCACGCCGCAGGTGTGGGCGGAGCACAGCGTGTGGCCGCAGGACCCCGGCTTTGCCCGCGCGCTCGCCAACGGCGGGGTGACGAGCTTGCAGGTGCTGCCGGGCTCGGCGAACCTGATGGGCGGGCGCAGCGTGACGCTGAAGAATGTCTATGCGCGCACGATGCAGGGGATGAAGTTCCCCGGCGCGCCCTATGGGCTGAAAATGGCGTGCGGCGAAAATCCGAAGCGCGTTTACGGCGGGCGCAATCGCTTGCCATCGACGCGCATGGGCAATGTTGCGCTGAACCGCGCGACCTGGGCCAAGGCGGCAGCCTATAAGAAGAGGCTGGACGAGGGCAAAGCCGTCGAGCGCGATTTGCAGATGGAAACGCTCGCGGGCGTGTTGTCGGGAGAAATCCTGATCCAGAACCACTGCTACCGCGCCGATGAAATGGCCATCGTGCTCGATATGGCGCGCGAATTTGGATACAAAGTCAGCGCGTTCCACCATGCAGTTGAAAGCTATAAAATCGCCGACCTTTTGAAGGCCGACGACGTGTGCTCAGCGGTGTGGGCGGACTGGTGGGGTTTCAAGATGGAATCCTATGACACGGTGCGCGAAAATGCCGCGCTGATCCACAATGCGGGCGCGTGCACGGTGATCCATTCGGACGACGCCAACCAGATCCAGCGGCTGAATCAGGAGGCGGCAAAAGCGCTCGCCTCGGGCCGCCGCGCGGGGATGCAGATCAGCGATTCCGATGCAATCCGCTGGATAACCTATAACCCCGCCAAGGCGATGGGCATTGCTGATAAGACGGGCAGCCTGAAGCCCGGCAAGATGGCCGATGTTGTGCTGTGGAACGGCAATCCGCTGTCTGTTTATGCGCGGCCCGAAAAAGTGTGGATCGACGGTGCGCTGATGTTCGACGCGAACGACCCCAAGAAGCGGCCGGTGAGCGATTTCGAACTGGGCCAGCCGGGCGAAGGGGATGTGAAATGAGGCGCCAATTCTCCCTCTCCGTTCCCCGGCGGAAGCCGGGGTCCATCGCGGGTACAAATACACATTGGCTAAGGACACTCTGGGCCCCGGCTTTCGCCGGGGTGCTGTTGGCGGCTAGTCCAGCCAATGCACAGGACATCGCCATCACCAATGCGCGGCTCGTCATCGGCGACGGGAGCGCGCCAGTGGAAGGCGGCACAGTGGTGGTGCGCGGCGGCAAGGTGGTCGCGGCGGGCGCAAGTGTCGCGGTGCCAGCGGGAATCGAAACGGTCGATGCGGGCGGGCAATATGTGACCCCCGGCATTGTCGCGGGGTTCAGCCGCGTGGGCCTGGTCGAGGTTGATGCGGTCGACGCCACCAACGACCGCAACGCAGGCAAGTCGCGCTTTTCGGCGGCCATCGACATTTCGCCCGCGCTCAACCCGATGGGCGCGCCGGTCGCAGTGAACCGCGCCGATGGCGTCACGCGCGCGCTGGTGTTTCCGGGGACCAGCGGCGGGTTGTTCCACGGGCAGGGCGCCGTGGTCGATCTGGGCGATGATATGGATATGGTGACGCGCCCGCGCGCTTTCCAATATGTCACCTTCGGCGAAGGCGGAGCGGACACCGCGGGAGGCAGTCGCGCAGCGACCTTCCTGTTGTTCCGCGAACAATTGCTCGCGGCGCGCAGCTATGTCCGCGGCAATCTGGCCGACGCCGCTCCCGATGCGCTGCTCCAGCGCGCCGATGTCGAGGCGCTCGCGCGGGTCATTAATGGCACCGACCGGCTGTTCGTCCGCGTCGACCGCGCCGCCGATATCGTCAATGTGCTGAAATTGCGCAGCGAGTTTCCGCAGCTTAAATTGGTGCTGGTTGGCGCGACCGAAGGCTGGATGGTGGCGCGCGCGATTGCGGCGGCGGGCGTGCCGGTGCTGGTATCGGCGCTGACCGATCTGCCCGACAGTTTTGAACGGCTGGCGGCGTCGCAGTCCAACGCCGGGCGGCTGAAGGCGGCGGGGGTCGATGTCACCATTGGCGTGTTCGACGATGATGATGCGCACAAAATGGGATACACGCTGCAATATGCAGGCAACATTGTCGCGCTGACCAAAGTGCCCGGCGCGAGCGGCATGAGCTGGGATGCGGCGTTTGCCGCGATCACCTCTGCTCCCGCGCGTGCGGCCGGGGTCGATGGGGTGATCGGATCGCTGCGCCCGGGCCGTGCGGGCGACGTGGTGATCTGGTCGGGCGACCCGCTGGAGCTATCGAGCGCGCCGATTGCGATCTGGATCGACGGCAAGCGCCAGTCGCTGGAAACGCGGCAGGACCGGCTGGCGAAGCGCTATAGCCAAGCGGGTGAGGGCGATTTGCCCAAGGCGTACGAGCGGTAACTGAGAAAAGGGTCGCACTGTTCCCCGGCGCAAGCCGGGGTCCATCTGGCCCAAAGCCGCCAAAACTGGGCCCCGGCTTGCGCCGGGGAACAGGTGGCTGCCATAAGCGGATAGCCGCCAAACAAATTCAGGGTGATGGCATTGAGGGGGGAGTTTTGATATGGACCCGATGAACAACTTGGCTTTCGGAGCGGCGTTGTTCGTCGGTACCCATTTCCTGCTGTCGCATCCGCTGCGCGCGCCGCTCGCCGGGCGGATTGGCGAACGGGGTTTCCAGATTGTCTATTCGGTAGTGGCGCTCGCCACCTTTGTGCTGATGGTGCGCGCCTATCAGGCGATGCCCGCAGAACTGCCATTGTGGGCGGTGGGTGACGCGTTGTGGGCGCTGGCGAGCCTGATTGTGCTGTTGGCCAGTATCCTGTTTCTGGGATCGCTGATCGGCAATCCCGCGCTTGCGGCGCCGGGGGCAGAAAAGGCCGCGGCCGCGCCGGCGCGCGGGGTGTTCGCGATTACCCGCCACCCGATGATGTGGGGGTTCGCCTTGTGGGCGGTGGCGCACATCATGGTTGTGCCGACGCCGGGGCAGATTACCCTGTGCCTTGCGCTCATCCTGCTCGCGCTCGGCGGATCGCTGGGGCAGGACAGCAAGAAGGCCAAGCTGATGGGCGCGGCGTGGCAGGATTGGCAGTCGCGCACGGCGTTCGTGCCGTTTAGCGGACAGTTCAGCGGACGGCTGCGCTGGGCCGACGCAATGCCCCGCCCGCACGCGCTGTTCGGCGGGATTGTGGTGTGGCTGGTAGCGACCTGGGCGCATGGCGCGCTGGGCTATATGGCAGCCGGGGTGTGGCGGTGGTTGTGAGGGGCCGTCGCCTGGCTCAATAGCCTTGCCATCGTCATCCCGGACTTGATCCGGGATAACGAGCGACGGCAGCATGTTATCCCGGATCAAGTCCGGGATGACGAAAGGGTTCTATATCCGCACCATCCGCATGCCGCGTTCGCCATAGCGTGGGCCAGCGGTGCCGCCGCGCGGCGCAGCGGCCTCGATTGCGGCGAGGTCGTCGGCGGTGAGCACCACATCGGCGGCAGCAACGCTATCCTCCATCGTCGCACGGCGCTTGGTGCCGGGGATGGGGACGATATCGTCGCCCTGTGCCAGCAACCAGGCGAGAGCGACTTGGGCGTTCGACACGCCATGCTTCGCCGCCACGCCCGCAATCGCATCGACGATGGCAAGGTTGGCGGGCAGGTTTTCGGGGCTGTAGCGCGGGTCCTGCCGCCGCCAGTCATGCGCAGGCAGGTCATCAAGGCTGCGCACCGTGCCCGCGAGGAAGCCGCGCCCGAGCGGCGAGTAAGGGATGAAGCCAATGCCAAATTCGCGGCACACGCCGAGGATTTCGTCTTCGACGTCGCGTTCCCAGATGCTGTATTCGCTTTGCAGCGCCGTGATGGGTGCAGCCTTCGCGGCGCGGCGCAATGTGTCGGGGCCGGCTTCGGACAGTGCAATGTGGCGCACCTTGCCTTCTTTCACCAACTCCATCATTCCGCCGACTGTTTCTTCGATGGGCACGTTGGGGTCGACGCGGTGCTGGTAAAAGAGGTCGATGGTGTCGATGCCGAGCCGTTTGAGCGACCCTTCGCATGAAGCGCGGGCGTTGGCAGGCGTGCCATCGACGCCGACAATCTGGTTGCCTTCGAACTTGAAGCCGAATTTGGTGGCGATGACCAGGTGCTCGCGCTTGCCCTTGATGGCGCTGCCGACCAGTTCCTCGTTGGTGAAGGGGCCATAGATTTGCGCGGTGTCGAAGAAGGTGACGCCCAGGTCGATGGCGCGGTGGATGGTCGCGGTCGCCTCGTCCATGTCGGCCACTTCGCCGTACATGATATTGCCGTCCTTGATCATCGGCATGCAGCCGATGCCGATGGCGGATACGGTCAGGCCGTGGCCGAGGGTGCGGTATTTCATGGCTTGGGTTCCTCTCGTGGCACGGATTTGTCGATAGCGGCGGTTACCGCAACATCCATAGTGACATTGCCAAGTGTCCGGAAAATGTCAGGCAATTGTTCGACCGCGACCAAAATGGCCAGCGGGGCGAGCGGCACGCCCATGGCGACGGCGATGGGCGAAATGGCGGTGATGAAGCTGATGCTGCCGGGCAGGCTGACCGAGGCGAGGCTGGTCATGGTGGCGACGCCAATGCCGATGGCGAGCGTGGGCGCGTCAAGCGTGATCCCGAACATATGCGCGACATAAATGGCGACTGCGAGGTTCATCGCGGGGCCGGTGAAGCGGAACAGCGCAACGGCGAGCGGCAGGATGACGTCGGCGCGCTCGGGCGGGACGCCCACAGCTTCGGATGCCTTGAGCATGGCAGGGAGCGAGGCAAGCGAGCTTTGCGTCGAGATGGCGACGGCCTGCGGCGCAAGGACGGCACGGCTGTAAGTGCCGACGGGCAGGCGGGCGACCGTGAAGGCAACGCCATAAGCGATGAAGGTGAGCAATATGCCAATGCTCGAGACGGCAGCGACATAGTGCGCCAATCCGCCCAGCGCTGCGAGCCCGGTCTTGACTGCAACCGCATAGCCCAGCGCAAAGACGCCAATGGGCGCGAGGGCCAGCATCCAGTTGATGACCACCAGCATTGCTTCGCCCAGCGAGCGGAAAAAGTCGGTTAAAGGTGCGCGCGTCGCATCGGGCAAGCGCGTGATGGCGAAGGCAAAGATGGTCGAAAAGGCGACAAGATTGAGGATATTGTTCCCCGCTGCCGCGCTGACGACGTTCGTGGGCAGGATTGAGCTGATAAAATTGGCGAAATCGGGCACTACCGTATCGGTGTCGCTGCTGACGCCTACTGATGCTGCCAGCGCCGCCATCGCTTCGGCTGGGGCTGGAACATTGGCAAGGATCAGCGGCATGACGATGGCGGCAAAAGTCGCAGACAGCGCCAGCAGAATCACGAAGGTCATGACCGCGCGCGCCGCCACTGCCCCCGCTTTGGCCGCGTTTGCGGCGGCATTGATGCCGGTGATGAGCAGCGCGACGAGAAGCGGGATGATTGTCATCTGCAAGCCCGATAACCACAGCCCGCCGATGGGTTCGATATAGGGCACCGATGCCTGTGCCGCATCGGGGGCGGTCTGGCCCAGCAATGCGCCGAGCGCGATACCCACCAGCAGCGCCCCGATGATCACCACCGCCGAAGGTTTGGCCAATTTCGCCAGCATCTTAGCGGATGCCTATCGCGCGCGCCTTGCCATTGGCAGGGCAGCGGATTAGGCGGGGCGAAGCGGGGGCCAATTGGCCAAGGCTGATATTGGTCATCGAACGCAAGGGTTAGGGAGAGCCGCAGGGATGCGCAAGTTTTTCGGCACCGACGGGATTCGCGGGCTGACCAACACGGCGCCGATGACCGCCGAAATTGCGATGCGCGTCGGCATGGCAGCGGGGACGCATTTCCTGCGCGGCGACCACAAGCACCGCGTCGTGATCGGCAAGGATACGCGCCTGTCGGGCTATATGATCGAAAATGCGCTGGTCGCGGGCTTTACCAGCGTCGGCATGGACGTGGTGCAGGTCGGGCCGATGCCAACCCCGGCGGTGGCGATGCTGACGCGGTCGATGCGCGCCGATCTGGGCGTGATGATCTCGGCGAGCCACAATCCCTATCAGGACAATGGCATCAAATTGTTCGGCCCCGACGGGTATAAGCTTTCTGACGAGGATGAACGGCAGATCGAGCTGCAACTGGCGCGCGAGCCCAGGCTGGCGGCGCCGACCGCGATTGGGCGTGCGAAGCGCATCGAGGATGCGCGCGGGCGCTATATCCATGCGGTCAAGCAGAGCCTGCCCGAAGCCGTGCGGCTCGATGGCATCCGCATGGTGATCGATTGCGCCAATGGCGCGGCGTACAACAGTTCGCCGACCGCTTTTTGGGAGCTGGGTGCGGATGTCATCACCATCGGCGTCACGCCCAACGGCACCAATATCAATGATCTGTGCGGATCGACTTCGCCCGCCTTGCTGCAGGAAACGGTGGTGGCGAGCGGGGCGGATATCGGCATCGCGCTGGATGGTGACGCCGACCGGCTGATCATCGTCGACGAGGCGGGGAAGATTGTCGACGGCGACCAGATCATGGCGCTGATCGGATCAAGCTGGGCGCGGCAGGGCCTGCTCAAAGGTGGCGGCGTGGTCGCGACGGTGATGTCGAACCTGGGGCTGGAGCGGCATTTACAGGGCGAAGGGCTGACGCTGGAGCGCACCAAGGTCGGCGACCGCTATGTGCTCGAACGGATGAAATCGGGCGGGTTTAACGTCGGGGGCGAGCAATCGGGGCATATGATATTGTCCGACCATGCGACGACCGGCGACGGGACGATTGCGGCGCTGCAAGTGCTCGCCGAGCTGATCCGTGCGGGGCGGACTGCGAGCGAATTGCTCCACCAATTTGATCCGGTGCCGCAGCTGCTCAAGAATGTGCGCTTTGCCGGCGGCGCGCCGCTGGAGGATGCCGCGGTCAAGGCCGCGATTGCCGAGGGCGAAGCGGCGCTGGCGGGCAAAGGCCGCCTGGTCATCCGCGCGTCGGGCACCGAACCGCTGATCCGCGTGATGGCCGAGGGCGATGATGCGGGCCAAGTGACCCAAGTGGTCGATATGATTTGTGATGCGGTGCGCACCGCGACTGCCACCTAAATTCCCGTCACCGTTTGTGCTGAGCTTGTCGAAGCACCGTCCTTTCTTTAACCACAGCGAAAGAACGGCCCTTCGACAAGCTCAGGGCAGCCGGTTTAGAAAGTTAGATATATGCTTGAAATGCGACCCGATTGCGAAAAATGCGGCGTGGATTTGCCCGCGCAGATGCACGGTGCCTTTATCTGTTCGTTCGAGTGCACATTCTGCGCCAATTGCGCCGACCGGCTTGACGAGATTTGCCCCAATTGCGGCGGCGACCTGCTCGACCGGCCGATCCGTGATGCCAAGCATCTGGAAAAGCATCCGGCCTCGACCGTGCGGCGCTACAAGCGCTGACCCTCGTGACCGCACGCATCCTGATCATCGCCGGGTCGGACAGCGGCGGCGGGGCGGGGATTCAGGCGGACATCAAGACGGTCACCATGCTGGGCGGGCATGCGATGACTGCGGTCACCGCGATCACAGCGCAGAACACGCTGGGGGTGCAGGCGGTGCATGCGGTGCCGACCGAGATGGTGCTGGCGCAGATCGACAGCGTGGTCAGCGATATCGGTGTCGATGCGGTCAAGATCGGCATGATCGGCAGCGCCGAGACGGCGGAGCGTGTGGCCGCGCGGCTGACCGCGCTGACCGTGCCGATTGTGTTTGATCCGGTGATGGTGGCGACGAGCGGATCGGTGCTGGCCGATGCGCGTACCATCGCAGCCTTTGGCAAGCTGATGGAGATTGCGGCGCTGGTGACGCCGAACTTGCCCGAGCTTAATGCGCTGGGCGGCACCGCGCCGGTGCTGCGCCATGGTTGTCACCTGCTGGTCAAGGGCGGGCACGGCGACGGCGCGGTGGTGGTTGACACGCTGATTTCGCCTTCGGGCCAGCAGCGGCATTGGGAAGGCAAAAGGTTCGACACCGACGATACGCACGGCACCGGCTGCACGCTGGCCAGCGCCATTGCGACGGGGCTGGGACAGGGGATGGCAATCGGCGACGCGGTCGAGCGCGCAATCAGCTTCACCCGCATCGCGATTATGGAGGCGCCGGGGCTGGGGCAGGGGCATGGCCCGCTGGGGCAGCAGCGCGTGACCGATTTCCTGCTGGACGATGAGGCGTGATTATCGGCGTTGACGAGGCCGGGCGTGGGCCGCTGGCGGGGCCGGTGGTCGCGGCGGCGGTGCTGCTGTGCGATGGCGGGATCGCCGGGCTGGATGACAGCAAGAAGCTGAGCGAGCGGCGGCGGGTAGCGCTGGAAGCCGAGATCAAGGCGCGGTGCCGCTGGGCAATCGGCGTGGCGAGCGCCGAAGAGATTGACCGCATCAACATCCTGCAGGCGACGATGCTGGCGATGACGCGCGCGGTGGATACGCTGGCGACCGAGCTGGCCGAACCGGCTGAAGTGCTGGTCGACGGCAACCGCCTGCCGCAATGGCGCTACCGCGCGCGCGCCATTGTCGGCGGCGATGCGATCGAGCCCTGTATTTCGGCGGCCAGCATCATCGCCAAACAGCACCGCGACCGGCTGATGGCCGAGGCCGATGCCGCGCACCCCGGCTATGGCTGGCGGTCGAACAAGGGCTATGGATCGGCGCAGCATCTGGCCGCCCTTCGCGCGTTGGGGCCATCGCCGCTGCACCGGCGCAGCTTTGCGCCCGTCGCGCAGCATTTTTTGCCGCTGTGAGTCCTTCGCGCCACACCACCACCCCTTGAGTCCGCATGCGCGCGCGGACTCCACATGCTGTGGCGGACTCCATTCGTTCGCGCCGCGTTAACCATATTGTCAGGCCTGCGACCTAAGTCTTTGAGCTTGACGGCGGACTCCGCCGGACTCACACCTCGGCTAGCGGGCCCGTCCTGGCGCGCCGATGGACGGGGGAACGACGATGGGCGTGATGGAAAAGGTCGGCCAAAAGACGGCGGCCAAAACGGCGGTGCTTCCGCTCGACACCATCCTGCAGGGCGATTGCGTGGCGATGATGCGCAGCCTGCCCGCCGCGTCGGTCGACCTGATTTTCGCCGATCCGCCGTATAACCTGCAGCTTGGCGGCGACCTGCACCGCCCCGATGGCAGCACGGTCGATGCGGTGAATGACGAATGGGACAAGTTCGACAGCATCGCCGCCTATGACCGTTTCACCCACGCCTGGCTGGCCGAGGCGCGGCGCATTTTGAAGCCCGGCGGCAGCATCTGGGTGATCGGCAGCTATCACAATATCTTCCGCGTCGGCGCGGCGTTGCAGGACCAGGGGTATTGGATCCTGAACGATATCGTCTGGCGCAAGGCCAACCCCATGCCCAATTTCAAGGGCACGCGCTTTACGAACGCGCACGAGACGCTGATCTGGGCGAGCATGGGCGAGAAGGCGAAATACACGTTCAATTATCGCGCCATGAAGACGCTGAACGACGAGTTGCAGATGCGTTCCGACTGGTTGATCCCGATTTGCGGCGGGCAGGAGCGGCTGAAAAAAGGCGGGCACAAGGTGCACCCGACGCAAAAGCCCGAAGCGCTGCTGTACCGCATCCTGCTCGCCTGTTCGAACCCCGGCGATGTCGTGCTCGACCCCTTTTTCGGCACCGGCACGACGGGCGCGGTGGCGAAGCGGCTGGGGCGGCATTTTATCGGCATCGAGCGCGAGGATGGCTATATCGCCGCCGCCGAAGAACGCATCGCCATGGCGCTGCCGCTGGATGAAAGCGCGCTGAAAACCATGATGGCACCGACGCCGGCAACGCGCGTGGCGTTCGGAATGTTGGTCGAGGCGGGGCTGATCCCCGCCGGCGCGGTGCTGACCGACGCCAAGCGCCGCTGGCGCGCGACGGTGCGCATCGACGGATCGCTGGACCATGGCGGCGCGAGCGGATCGATCCACAAGGTCGGCGCGAGTGTGCAGGGCGCGCCGAGCTGTAACGGCTGGACCTTCTGGCATGTCGAAACCGCCGAGGGATTGCGCGTGATCGACGCGGTGCGGCAGGATTGGTTGCTGGCGAATGAGGCGTAACCGCAATTCGTGATTGCGAGCAAAGCGAAGCAATCGAGGGCCTGGGTAAACCGCTCTGGATTGCTTCGCTTCGCTCGCAATGACGGGTAAGGAAGCAATATGTTCACCCCCCTGACCAAATCCGACCTGAGCAGCGCACCCGGCAGCGCACGCATCTATTGCCGCCCCACCTGTTTCGTTGATCGCCCGCACGAGCTGGACGAGGCGTGCCTGCGCCTTGCCGATACGATGCTGTGGTTCGCGGCGTGGCATGTCAGCCTGGTCGACGGCGGCGCGGTGCAATCGGCCATCGTGCCGGTGCCCGATCTGGCGGAGTGGATCGCCGCCATGCCGTCGGCGCTGGGCGATGCGGCGCAGCGGCAGGTGGCCGCGGTGCAGCGCCCGCGCGGCGCGCTGCAGCTGGGCGCGCGCACCATCCGGCTGAACGAGCCGCAGATCATGGGCATATTGAACGTCACGCCCGACAGTTTTTCGGACGGCGGCAAGCATGTCGATGCACCGGCCGCGATCGACGCGGGCTTTGCGATGGCGGCGGCGGGGGCGGCGCTGGTCGATGTCGGCGGCGAAAGCACGCGCCCCGGCGCGCCGCTGGTGTGGGAAGGCGACGAGATCAAGCGCGTCGAACCCGTCGTCGCGGCGCTGGCCAAGGGCGGCGTCGCGGTGTCGATCGACACGCGCAAGGCCGCGGTGATGGAAGCCGCGCTGGCGGCGGGCGCGGGGCTGGTCAACGACATATCGGCGCTGCGCTATGACGAGCGCGCGCTGGAGGTGGTCGCCAAGGCGGGCTGCGCCGTGGTGCTGATGCACGCGCCGTCGGCCAAAAGCGACCCGCACGAAGGCGGCGATTATGCCCACCCGCTGTTCGATGTGTACGACCTGCTGGCCGCGCGCGTGGCCGCGTGCACGGCGGCGGGGATCGATGCCGCGCGCATCATCGTCGATCCCGGCATCGGCTTTGGCAAGGGCGTGGCGGACAATCTGGCGCTCATCAACGGGTTGGCGCTGTTCCACACGTTGGGGTGCCCCGTGCTGTTCGGCGCGAGCCGCAAGCGGATGATCGGCGCGCTGGATGGCGAAGCCGCCGCCGACGCGCGGCTGGGCGGATCGATCGCGCTGCATTATCAGGCGGCGAGCCACGGCGTGCAGCTGCTGCGCGTCCACGACGTCCCCGAATCGCGCCAGGCGCTGCGCATGTGGCGCGGGCTGCGCGACGCCGCGTTGGTGGGTTAAGGGGGGCGCATCCCTCCGCCACGCGCGGAGGACTATCACCCCCCCAAAAAGCGCCCCACCGACCCCGCAAAACCCACGGATTCTTCAGAAAGTAGAAGCACCCCCCTATCCCCCCGGCCACCGCCCCCCGGCGGCGGGGTGCCCCCCGTTAAAGCAACAAAAGCCATGGCCACCCCACACCCGACTGTATCTTTTGTCGCTTTAAGCGCGGACCGGCGCGCGGGGCGGAAGGCGGGGCAGCGCGGCGCAAGCGAACGGGCATTGGCAACAGGCTAGGCCGATCGGGGGGATGTAGGAAAGGGGAAATTTTGGGGGCGTGTGGCGGTGCGGCGCGGCGGGATGGGGTTCACGCAGAGGGCGCGGAGGTCCGCAGAGGACGCAGAGGGGGAGGCGTGCGCAGGGGACGTGCTATTGCGTGTCACCGTCCGGGGGTGCGGTCAGGGGAGTTTGGGGGTCAAGTAAAGTGTCACCGTAATTCCGTCACCGTAATTCCCGCCATTGCGTTTCCCCGTGGCGCAGATCAATGGCCGAACGTACCTCTCTGTTCCACCATGTAGTTGACTTTCTTTATCACAACGAAAAACGCTATAAAACTCTCCAGCACCAAAGTACAAATTATAAAGCCAAACGTTACTTCGGACACTCTAAAAAAATAAGTATCAATATAGTCAAAAAAGTAATTGTTAAATTTCTCCGAAAATTTAATTTGACTTATAATGATAATAAATATAGTCAAAAGTGCTGTAATATTGAAATAAGCTACATTAAAAAATAGCTCACGCCTAACTTTATTTATCTTTTCATTTTTTAATTCATCCTCTAAATGTCCAGACTCATTTTTCAAAGCGTTGTTATCGACGCCAAGATAGAAAATAACGCTGAATCCAAATCCTAGTAGGATAGAAAAAGATGTTATAATAGTTTCACGAATAGCGCCATCAAAATCGCTACCAAAAAAAGCTGTAAATAAAGAGATAATGACAACAATAAAATATCTGTATATTGGGCGCCTTGATTCATTCGTTCTAAAGTTATAGAACGTTTTATTATGATTTATTATTATTTCAAAAATATTCATATATCTTCAGATTTACTTATAATATGATCTCTAAGGATGCGCCGCATTTCGTCGCGCGTTTCCTTCATTAGAGGGTGGCCATCTTCGTTGAGGGGTACTTCAATTGGAAATTTCGAAGCGAACCCGCCTTGCTCGAAGAGATAGATCGTACGTGTTGAGCCACCGATCTGCACCACAATTGAGCAGTCCTCAATCTCGTCTTCAGACACGCTATATAATTTTGCGGCGTTCAAAACACGCGCGAGCTGCGCCCTCTTCCCGGCGGCTGCACCTGAAAAAATAGGTACAATAGATTTGGATGCCTCAGCATCAAAATCCAAATCGCCTCGCTTACGTTTTACGACTATTACATTGCTTCGATCAAAAATGTTTGATTGTGTAATATCACTAGAATTTTGTGATATTGTAACGCGAACTTCTTTAATTATTGCGTTTCTTAAGTCTACACCATCTGTGCGGAAAGAATGTGTTTCCAGTCGATCTGAGTTAGTAAACTTCCGCTTCAGCGCGTCGCAGAGATATCCAAACCCCCCGTAGTTTCCAAGATATTGAGCGCCGACATAAATCCGTCCGCTCTTTGATCGATATATCACGTAGTGGAATTCACGCTGGTTCAGGCTAGCCGCAGAAATCTTGCCCTTTTCCGAGTTATCGAATGAATGGCCTGTGTATGGGGCCTTGAACGTACCGAAAGCAAGACTGTCGCTTATTCTTGTAAAGTTGCGGAGAGGAATAAGCGAACCCCACTTTAGCCTATCAAAATGTTTTGGGTCATCAACATCCCAGTCAGGCTCACTGGCAACACGGTCTAGAATTTCATCGAACTCAGCTTGCGTTATTGGCACTAGCTTGTCGAAATCGGACGGGTGTCGACGGGCTAAAAAGTGAAAGCTCACACTGACGTGTTCTTTGACATTGCGCGGCATACAATAACGCTCCCTTCTTAGTATGCTGGCATGCTACGAACTCGTTGGCAATCACACTCTTGGTTTCGATGCGCGCTTGAAAAGCATATCAATGCGACATCGAATTCAGTTTGATTGAGTACCGCTGTATTGCCCCCCCCCATCACCCCAACTTCACCGCCTCGCTAAACGGCACATCCTTGTCGGGCCGCACGTCGCCCGGCAGGCCCAGGACGCGTTCCGCGATGATGTTGCGCAAAATCTCGTCGGTGCCGCCTGCGATGCGCAGGCCGGCGGCGCCGATGTAGCTGCCCTGGAAGCGCGTCATGTGGGGCAGGGCGGGGGCGTCTGCTCCCGTCATCGCGCCCGCGCTGTCGGCCAGTTCGGTGGCGAAGGCGCCCATTTCCTGCATCGTTTTGGCGACGACGACTTTGCTGATGCTGCTTTCGGGGCCGGGGGTGCGGCCGCTCGATAGCGCGCTGATCGTGCGCATGCGCGTCAGCGCGATGCCGCGGTCGGCGATATAGGCGTCGGCGATTTTCTGGCGGACGTGGCTTTGTTCCAGCGCGCTGCCGCCTTCGTCGGTGGCGATCGCGCGGGCGAGCTCGATCATTTCCTGCACGCCGGGTGCGCTCGCGGGTTTGCCGCCGACGGCCAGGCGTTCGTGCATCAGCGTGGTCAGCGACACCTTCCACCCTTCGCCCACGCCGCCGAGGCGATGGGTGTCGGCGATGCGCACGTCGGTGAAGAACACCTCATTAAATTCGCTGCCCCCCGACATTTGCTTGATGGGGCGCACGTCGACGCCGGGCGCGCGCATGTCGACGATGAACATGGTCAGCCCCTTATGCTTGGGGACCGACGGGTCGGTGCGCGTGACGATGATGCCATAGTCGGACAGGTGCGCACCGCTGGTCCACACTTTCTGGCCGTTGATGATCCAGTCGTCGCCATCGCGTTCCGCCCGCGTGCGGATGGCGGCGAGGTCGGACCCCGCGCTGGGTTCGCTGAACAGCTGGCACCACACTTCGTCGCCCTTCATCGCGGCGGGGACATAGCGCGCGGCGATGTCCGGGCTGAGCGCATGGGTGAAGACGGTGGGGATGCACATGCCGAGGCCAATGGCGTAAAGGCCGGTGGGCGCGCCGACCTTGGCCTCTTCCTGATTGAAGATGATCTGCTGCATCGCGGTGCCGCCCTGGCCGCCGACGGCTTTGGGCCAGGTGATGCCGACATAGCCCGCGGCATATTTGCGCGCCTGCCACGCCTTGGCAGCGGCGATGGATTCGGCGCGGCTGGAATAATCCTCTGCCCGCAGCGCGTCGGCATTGGCGGCCAGCCATTCGCGCACCTGCGCGCGGTAGGCGGCTTCGGCGGGGGTGTCGTTGAAATCCATGTCTTAACTCCTTTCAGATCCTCCCTGCCCGCGCGGAGCGGGGGTGGGGAGGGGGACCGCCGCGAAGCGGTGGTGGAGGGGCAGCCCCAGCGCGCTGCGCGCGCGCCCCTCCGTCGCTTCGCGCCACCTCCCCATCGCTGCGCGACAGGGAGGATTTGAAACTCTAAGCCGCCATCGCCGAATTGCGTTGTTCGAGCGCGCGGACGAGGCGGTCGGCCCAGAGCGCCTTGCCGCCCAAGGCCAGCGTCAGCGTGCGCGCGCGGCGATAGAAAAATTGGCAGTCGCTTTCCCAGGTAAAACCGATGCCGCCGTGCAGCTGGACATTTTCTTCCGCCGCAAACTGATAGGCGTCGATGGCGGCGAGGCGCGCGCCCGCGGCGGCCTGCGCCAGTTCGGGGGCATCGGTGCTGAGCGCCCAGGCGCCATAATAGGCGTGGCTGCGCGCCAGCTGGTTCTTGATATACATGTCGGCAAGGCGGTGCTTGACCGCCTGATAGCCCGCGATCTTGCGGCCAAAGGCGACGCGCTGCTGCGTGTAGCCCAATGCCATTTCCATCGCCGCGTCGGCCCCGCCCAGCCCTTCGAAAGCGAGGAGGATGGCGGCGCTGTGCTGGAAGGCTTCGGCGGCGGTGCTGCCGCCCGCCATGGGGGCGGCATGGCCGGTGAGGGTCACGCGCGAGGCTCGGCGGACAAGGTCGACGGTTTCGACGGGTTCGACCTTGCACTGCGCGGTTTCAATGAGGTGCAGGCCATTGGGCGCGGTGAAGATGATGAAATCGGCGGCCGCGGCGTCATGGACGGGGGCCAGCGTGTCACCGGTGACGGGCTTGGCGGACAGGGCGACGGTGCCCATCGCGCTGCCCTCGGCAAGTTTGGGCAGCCAGCGCGCTTGCTGCTCGGGCGTGCCGGCGATGAGCAGCGCCTCGGTCGCGAGCAGGACCGAGCTGGTGAAGGGCACCGGCGCGAGCGCGCGGCCGACTTCTTCGGCGAGCACGCACAGGTCGAGGATGGAGAGGCCGAGCCCGCCGTGCTCTTCCGGAATGCGCAGCGCGGGCCAGCCGAGTGCGACAATTTCGGCCCACAGCGCGGCGTCATGGCTGGTGCCCGATTCCATGACGGCGCGCGCCTTGGCCTTGTCGGCGCGTTCGGCCAGGAATTTGCGCGCCTGGTCGCGCAGCGCTTCGGCTTCGTCCGAAAACTGGAAATTCATGGTGTCGTCTCTCCCTTTACGTGAACGTAAGGGGAAGGCGCGCGCAGTCAATGGGGAACTCAAATCCTCCCCGTGCCCGCAGGGTATGGGGAGGTGGCGCGAAGCGACGGAGGGGCCGCGCCATCGCGCCCTGACGCACCGTTGCGGCCCCTCCGACCCCTCCGGGGCCACCTCCCCATCGCTGCGCGACAGGGAGGATTTAGGATGCCTGCGGCGCCAGCATCGGGGCGAGATATTCGCCCGTGAAGCTGCCCTTGGTTTTGGCGACCACCTCTGGCGTGCCTTCCGCGACGATCCGCCCGCCCTTGACGCCGCCTTCGGGGCCCATGTCGATGATCCAGTCGGCGGTTTTGATAACGTCGAGGTTGTGCTCGATCACGACCACGCTGTTGCCCTGGTCGACAAGGGCGTGGAGCACTTCGAGCAGTTTGCGGACGTCCTCGAAATGCAGGCCGGTGGTGGGTTCGTCGAGGATGTAGAGCGTCTTGCCGGTTGAACGGCGCGCGAGTTCCTTGGCGAGTTTGACGCGCTGCGCCTCGCCGCCCGACAGGGTGGTCGCCTGCTGGCCGACCTTGATATAGCCAAGGCCGACTTCGCACAGCATCGCCATCTTGTCGCGGATCGCGGGGACGGCCTTGAAGAAGTCGTTGGCATCCTCGACCGTCATGTCGAGCACGTCGGCGATGCTCATCCCCTTGAACTTCACCTCGAGCGTTTCGCGGTTGTAGCGTTTGCCGTGGCACGTCTCACATGTCACATAGACGTCGGGCAGGAAGTGCATCTCGATTTTGATGAGGCCATCGCCGGCGCAGGTTTCGCAGCGCCCGCCCTTGACGTTGAAGCTGAACCGCCCGGGCTTGTAGCCGCGCGCCTGCGCCTCGGGCAGCCCGGCGAACCAGTCGCGGATGGTGGTAAAGGCGCCGGTGTAGGTCGCCGGGTTCGAACGCGGGGTGCGGCCGATGGGCGACTGGTCGATGTCGATAATCTTGTCGCAATATTCGAGCCCGGTCAGGCTGTCGTGCGCGCCCGCGACGACGCGCGCGCCGTTCAATGTGCGTGCGGCCGCGGCGTAGAGCGTGTCGATGACCAGGCTGGATTTGCCGCTGCCGCTAAGGCCGGTGACGCAGGTGAAGGTGCCCAATGGAATGCGCGCGGTGACATCGAGCAGATTGTTCGCGCGTGCGCCCTTCAGCACCAGATCGAGCCCATTACCGGGGCGGCGGCGCTTCGGCACGTCGATGCGCCGCGTGCCGTTGAGATAGTCGGCGGTCAGGCTCTTCTTGCTTTTCAGTACCGTCTTGAGCGGACCTTCAGCGACGATTTCGCCGCCGTGCACGCCCGCGCCGGGGCCCATGTCGACGATATGGTCGGCGCTGCGGATCGCATCCTCGTCATGCTCGACAACGATCACCGTGTTGCCGAGGTCGCGCAGGCGGCGCAGCGTGGCGAGCAGCCGGTCGTTATCGCGCTGGTGCAGCCCGATGCTGGGTTCGTCGAGCACGTAGAGGACGCCTGACAGGCCGCTGCCAATCTGGCTGGCGAGGCGGATGCGCTGGCTCTCGCCGCCGCTGAGCGTCCCGCTGGTGCGGTTGAGGTTGAGATAATCGAGCCCGACATTGTTGAGGAAGCCCAGCCGCTCGTTGATTTCCTTGAGGATGGCTTTGGCGATCTGGCGCTGGGTGTCGGTCAGCTTGTCCTCAAGGCCGGAGAACCACGCCAGCGCATCGCCGACGCTGCGCTGCGCCGCCATGCTGATATGTTCGCCCGCGATCTTGACCGCGAGCGGTTAGGGACGCAGCCGCGCGCCGTGACAGGTCTCGCACGGCTGCGCGGTCTGGAACTTGCCCAGTTCCTCGCGCATCCACGCGCTTTCGGTTTGCAGCATGCGGCGGTTCAAATTGCCGATGACGCCCTCGAACGGCTTTTTGGTGGTGAAGGTGCGGCGGCCATCGATGAAGGTCAGCTCGACCGGCACGCCGCCGCTGCCGTAAAGAATGACCAGCTGCTGCTCGCCGCTGAGTTTGCTCCACGGCGCGTCGAGGCTGAAACCGTACGCTTTGGCGAGGCTCGCGAGCACCTGCATATAATAGGGGCTGGGCGGGTTCGATTTGGCCCAGGGCACGACCGCGCCTTGTTTGATCGACAGCGCATGGTTCGGGACGACCAGTTCGGGATCAAACTCCAGCCGCTCGCCAAGACCATCGCATGCCGGGCAGGCGCCCTGCGGGGCGTTGAAGCTGAACAGCCGCGGTTCAATTTCGGCGATGGTGAATCCCGAGACGGGGCAGGCGAATTTCTCGCTGAAGACGATACGGTTTGGCGGCAGGCCTGCGCCCTTCATTGCGCCCCCCGCGGCGTCCTCTTCCTCTCGGCCGGGGACATTGCCATCTGCTAAATCCACATAGGCCAGCCCGTCGGCCAGCTTCAGTGCGGTTTCGAAGCTGTCGGCGAGGCGCGTTTCGAGGCCTTCGCGAACAGCGATACGATCAACCACCACTTCGATGTCGTGTTTGTATTTTTTGTCGAGCACCGGCGCGTCGGCAATGTCATAAAATTCGCCGTTGACGCGAACACGGGTGAAGCCGTCCTTTTGCCACTGCGCCAGTTCTTTCCGATATTCACCCTTGCGCCCGCGCACGACGGGGGCCAGCAGATAGGCGCGCGTGCCTTCGGGCAGCGCCATGACGCGGTCGACCATCTGGCTGACATTTTGCGCGGTGATCGGCAGCCCGGTGGCGGGCGAATAGGGCACGCCGACGCGCGCCCATAAGAGGCGCATATAGTCATAGATTTCGGTGACGGTGGCGACGGTCGAACGCGGATTGCGGCTGGTGGTCTTCTGCTCGATGGAAATGGCAGGCGACAGGCCGTCGATATGTTCGACATCCGGCTTTTGCATCATCTCCAGAAACTGGCGCGCATAGGCCGATAGCGACTCCACATAGCGCCGCTGCCCCTCGGCATAGATGGTGTCGAAAGCGAGGCTTGATTTGCCGCTGCCTGACAGCCCCGTAATCACGATCAGGCTGTCGCGAGGGAGGTCAACATCGACGCCCTTGAGGTTGTGTTCGCGCGCGCCGCGCACTTTGATGTGGGTCAGCATAGGAAAGCACTATGCCGAGCGATGTTGGTGAGACTCATGTCAGTCCGCGTTCCATATTTGTTCGGATGATGCAAGGGGCACGTGCTTGCAAATGCGGCAGGCCGCGTCATGGTGAAAAGGATGAGCACGACTGGCGCGACACCCGCAAGTAAAAAGGCACGATCGGGGAAATCCGGTGCAACACTGACGGCTGTGGAACGGGAAATCATCCGCGCGGCAATGCTGGGGCATATTGCTGATTTCGAAGCTGAGCCCTGGCAGGTCGCCGGCTCGGACCAATCGTTCGAAAGGCCAACTGTTTCCGGCGATTTTCTTAGTCGCCTTTGGCAGGGATCAATCGAGGGCGTTCTGATCCACCCGCGCGGTCTGATTATTCGCGGACTCAAGGTCGAAGGGACCATAGACCTGTCGAACATTCGCGTTGACGGGAGGCTGCGAACGCCACTTCCCGGGTTTCAGGCCGCCAATTGCGATTTTCCCGATGGCATTGGGATTCCAGGGTCCCGCATCGCCGGGTTTCTGCTGAGCGGGGTTTCATTGGGGCAAGCAGGCGGCGGGGATGATGACAACGTCTTGATTGCCCGCGGCTGTGAGTGCCTTGGCGCTTTTGAGATATCGCGCAGCAAGGTTCATGGCTCGATAGATATCTCAAATGCCGTGGTGGACGATGATCTGACGTTCGGGGTCAATCAACACGCGGGCGGGATCGAGGCCAAAGGCATCGAGGTCAGGGGTGCGGCAAACTTCTGGAGCTGCACATTCGCAAAAGCTTCATCCGCGCGGCCGGTGTCCGTCAGCCTTTTGGGTGCGGAGATATCGGCTGAACTGACCTTCGTCGGTTGCCGTATCGCCGGGTCGCTTAACTTGCCGCATGTGCATTGTGAGTCCTTGAATATCATGCGCAGCCGCGTTGGCGCACGAGGCTTCGCTGGAGCAATCGGCATGAACCGGCTGCAAGTGCGCGGCAGTGTCTGGATTGATTGGGTCAAAGCATCTGCCGGCATTGCGGGTCAGGAGATGAAAATCGGATCTGGATTCTTCATCTCGGGCTGCGCACTTGGCGCAAGTGGTTCGACGGGGCACTCGATTGATTTTTCTTTGGCGAGTTTCGGGAGCAGGGTCAGTATCGAAAACTCCCGCATGACTGGCGGCGTTATGCTGGCGGGCTGCACTGCGGGGATGTTGATGGGTCTGCAAAGGCTGCGCATTGGTCCGAAAGCGGCAGAGGGGCCGCCAGTTGGCTGTGACCTGACCGCCGTGCGGACTGGACGTCTGGTGGTGCGCAACGTCATTGCACGTGGCCGCGTTGCGCTTGGCAGCAGCCAGATGGCTATCGACGTTCAGCTCCATACTAGCATCGCTTGCAGCGGCTTTGACGCTCATTCTGCCAGCATCGCGGGGCCCCTAAACATCGACGGATGCGTTTTTGGCTGCGCGGAAGGGGCTATTGGCGCCAATCTGGAATCGATCAGTGTTGGCGACAAATGCATGGTTGTGCGAACCAACATCGCACCCTGCCTGTCATTCGACGCCGCAAAGTTGCGCAGTCTCGAACTCTATGGGCTGTCGCTTGGCGGATCGGTCGGAGCCGACACCGTCGCCGCACTCTCGCTGGTTGACGCGGATATCGAAGCAAGTCTCACAATCGGTGATGCGGCTGGTTATACGAAACATCCGGTGACGTTGAAAGTTCAGGGTCTTGCCGATGCCTATGGTCTTTCGGTCGGCGGAGATATGGTGATCAACGGAGGCAGGTTTACGCGGGGTGACCGGCTCTCGGAACATCACGGCGCGCGCTGCTGGAACATCGCAGCTGCCAGAATCGGCGGTTCGCTCCAGCTTTCATCTGTGTCGAGCCGAAGCGCGGCGGCACATGTGTTGGCACCCCGCTTCGTTGGCGCGGTTGATTGCAGTAGAAGCACGATTGGCCGAAACCTTATCATTACTGCCGGCACGATGTTACATGCGCTGCGCCCCGACCCTACAACTCATGGTGACGTCCAAGACCCATTGGAGCAGCAACCCAATGTCTGCCTCTCGCTTCAATCGACAAAAATCGGCGGCACTCTGATCCTGCATGGTGCAGATATGCGCGGCTGCGTTGATTTGAACGACAGCAGCATCGAATCGCTCGATGACAGCGGTGGAAGGGCTTGGGCGGATTGCGGCATCAAGCCCGGTGATCTTCGCATCGACGGGCTGACATATCGCAACCTTGGAAGGCCAGACGCAGATCTCCCGGCGGGCGACGGCAGTGAAGCCACCGTTGGTAGCCGGTGGCGTTTATCGCCGCGTCAGGAGACAGAAGCCGTCGCCGCCCGGCTGGGCTGGCTCGACATGCAATTCCCCGGCGGGGTAGCGACACCGGCGACTTTTCTGCCACAGCCATATGAACAGCTCGCCCACCACTACGGCGCGCTGGGCGATGAGCGCGGTCGGCGGCAGGTGCTGGTACGCAAGCGGCAGTTGCAGCGGCTCCATTCAGGCCTTGGCTGGGTCGAACGCGCCGTCTCGGGCCTGCTCGGCCTGACCAGCAATTATGGGTATTCGCCAGGGCGCGCTTCGCTGTGGGTGCTGGTGTTAATCGCTTTGGGAACGGTCGGTGCCGCGCTTCTCAATGCTGCAGGAGCCATGGCCCAGCGTGATGCGAGTGATGGCAGGCTAGCTTTTTCGGCAATTTTATATGCGATTGATGTGGCGGTGCCGTTCCTGGAACTTGGGCATGACGCGGCATGGCGCATCGAACCATCGCATTTGCAAAAATGGCCGGGCCGAACCTTTGTAGTGCAGGTGGGCGAGGCAATTTACCGGCTAGGCGGCGTCGTCCTTTTGTCGATTGCCGTGCTTACTTTCTCAGGAGTTCTGCGCGAGAAAGACTGAGTGCTTGGTTAATGCCACGCAGTCCTAGGCGCCAACGAAAATTTGCCGGTCAGTTGTGGCGACCCCCCCCTTTGTTTCACCCTCATTTCATCGCTTTGGCCGTTGGTCGATTTGCATCCGTCGTCCGTCCCCCCATCGACACGTAAACAGATGTAATCGAAGCCGTGTCGCACCGCGGTAATACAGTTCGTAGAAGGGGGCTGCGGGGTTCGGAGGCGGTGGTGCTTCCCCGGTCTCTTCGCCTTCGGCTCCGCGCCCCATTTCGCAGCATGGCCGCTGCCCCAGACCCAGAACGGGCGGGACTGTGGCCGATAGGAAAAGAAAGCTCTCCCCCCATGACACGTAAACTGACCCTTTTCGCCGCCATATGTGCCACCACTGTTGCCAGCGCCGCACCGGTGCTGGCGCAGACCACAGGGGCCTATGAACCCACCAGCCGCATCGTGCGCTATGACGACCTTGACCTCAACAACGAGCGTGGACGCGACCGGCTCAACACCCGCCTGCGCATGGCCGCCAATTCGGCCTGCGGTTTCTGGAGCGCCAAGTCGCTGACCGACCGCGCGCGCGCTAACGAATGCCGCAAGGCTGCCATCGAGCGCGTCGAGCCGAAGGTTGCCGACGCGGTGCGCAAGGCCGCGCAGCGCTACGCCCGCGCGGATTGAGGCAGAAGTAAAGCTCGTCATTGCGAGCCAAAGGTGAAGCAATCCAGGGCAGCGACAAGCCGCCCTGGATTGCTTCGCTTCGTTTGCAAGGACGTGACGTTCGTCGCCAACTTTTCGTCATCCTGAACTAGTTTCAGGCTAACGGACAGAGAGTGGCTTGTTGTCCTGAAACAAGGTCAGGACGACGATAGTTGAACGAAAAATTCAAAATCACCCTTGCTGCATGATCGCCTTGACGTCGTGCAGATAGGTGCGGCCGATGCGGTGCTGACCGGCTTCGCCCAGATCGATGCTCCACGCGCCATCGCCATGATGCTTGAGCGCGCGGACGCGATCGCGCCGCACCATTTTTGACCGGTGGATCCGCAGGAAGGCAGCGGGGTCAAGCCGCACTTCCAGTTCCTTGATGGTCTGGTGGATCAGCCAGCTGCGCGGGCCGACGTGCAGGCGCATATAATCGCGCTCGGCCTCGATCCAGTCGACCGTATCGGCGTCGATCCGCAGCATCTCGCCGCGATGCTGGACCCAGAATTCATTGATCCAGTTGCCGCGCCGCTGCGCCGGATCGCCCTGCCGCAGTTCGCGCACGCGCGCGATGGCGCGGGCAAGGCGGTCTGGTGACACCGGTTTGAGCAGATAATCGACCGCGGCAACATCGAACGCGGCGACCGCAAATTTATCGAAGGCGGTCACGAAAACGACGGCGGGCGGGGTGTCGAGCTTGTCGAGCGCAGCAGCCACACCCAGACCATCAAGCCCGGGCATGGCGATGTCGCACAGCAACAGATCGGGGGCGAGCGCTTCGACCATGCGCAGCGCCGATGCGCCGTCGCTGGCGGTCCCGACGAGCAGCACGCCTTCCTGCTGGCCCGCGAGGATTTGCAGCCGTTCAATGGCGAGCGGTTCGTCGTCGACGATCAGCGTGCGGAGCGTGCGGTCCATCAGGAAAAGGCCTCATCGCCCAGCGGCAGCCACAGGGTGACGGTGAAACCGCCCGCCTCGTTCGGCCCCCATTCGCACCCGGCGCGCGCGCCGTAACGCGTCATCAGCCGGTCGCGGACATTGTTCAGACCCAGGCCGGTGCCGGGAGCGGGAACGGGCGCATCAGGGTCAATATCGTTGCTGACCGAGACCACCAGCTGGCCATATTCGGCCGACGCATCGAGGCGGATGCCGATGGGCTTGCGTGCCGGGCCGACGCCATATTTGATGGCATTTTCGATGATCGGTTGCAGGATCAGCACCGGCACGAGCGCATTTTCCAGCGTGGCGGGGACCTTTTCATCGACGTGCAGCCGATCGGGGAAGCGCGCCTCTTCGATGTTGAGATAAAGCCGCTGCAGCGCGATTTCATCGGCCAGTGTGACCAGGGTTTCAGGATCAGCCGCCAAATTGCTGCGCAGGAAAGACGACAGGTTGATGATCATCGCTTCGGCATCGGCCTTGCGCCCGGCGAGGACCAGCGAGGACAGGCTGTTCAGCGTGTTGAACAGGAAATGCGGGTTGACCTGATAATGGAGCGCCCGCAGCTGCGCGGTCTTGGCCTCTAGCCGATAGGTGTTTGCCTGACTTTCCACCGCGCGCATTTCATTGGCATAGCCCAATGCAACATAGAGCGCGGCCCAGACGGCGAAGAAGAAATACCATCTTATGCTGCTGTCGAGCACCAAGACGGTTTGCCAGGCAGCGGGGTATTTGTCCTGCACTTCGGCGATGATCTTCACGCTCTCGTCGGTGGGGAACCAGACGAAAAAGGCATAAAGATTGATGATCGCGTAAAGGATGGTCAGCGGTACCGCTGCGCCGAACGCGACGCCGAGCCGCGCGCCGAACGAACGCGGCTGGACGCGGATGAGCAGCAGATAAAGCAGCAATGTGCACAGCGCGCCAAAAACGACGACAATGGCGCGGCGCCCCATCAGCCCGACCTGTTCGGGTGCGCCCGCGAGTGCGGCAAGGCCGGTGGTAATCAGGAAATAAATCGCCCACATGGCGATGATCGACCCCACCGCCACGCGCCAATCGACGCGCGCATCCGCCGCAGCCCATTCGGGCGGCGCAGCGAGCAAGCGCGCGCGCTGGTCAGCAACGAAACGGGCAGGCGAGGTGGGTTTGTTCACGACACCTGCATAGCAAGGTGACGCGGGCTTTGCAGCCCCCGTGCGGATTTTGGTCGAACGGGCGGGCGGGTTGGTCGAAGGTGAGGGGCAGCAAATCACCGAAGTGCTGAGCTTGTCGAAGCACGTGGCGCGGGGCCGCGCCGCTAGCTCGTTCCTGCGCCACGCCCCCTTCGACTGCCTGCAAGGCAGGCGCTCAGGACAGGCTTCGACAGGCTCAGGGCTACGGTGTTATAATCATTTGAATGTCACCCTAACCGCGCCAGCGCCGCACCCAACCGTTCAGCCTCGGCGGCCTTGGCGGCGTGGTCGGCGCGGGCCTTTTCGACCGCTTCGGGCTTGGCGCGCTCGGTGAAGGCGGGATTGGCGAGGCGCGCGGCGAGGGCGTCGCGCTCCTTCGCGGCGGCCTCGAGCGATTTGGCAAGGCGCGCCTTTTCCGCCGCAATGTCAATGATGCCTTCGAGCGGGATGATGATGGTCTCACCGTCAATCACCAGCTGCGCCGATGCCCCTGCTGGGGCCGGATCGGTGCTGACCGAAGAGAGGCGGGCCACACGTTCAATCGCGGGAGCCATAGCGGCGGCGCGTGGCGCAAGGCTGGCGGGAATATGCGCCGCTAGCCGCGCACCGGGGGCGATGCCCAGTTCAGCCTTGGCGGCGCGCAGCTCGCTGACCAGCTTGATCAGCCATTCGATTTCGGCCTTGGCGGCGGCATCGACGCCTGCGCCCGGTTCGGGCCATTTCGCGGTGATCAGCGGATAGTTGGCGCGATCACCCAGCTGGCCCCACAATTCTTCGGTAACGAACGGCATGAAGGGGTGGAGCATGACAAGGATCTGATCGAGCACCCAGCCGGCGACAGCCCTGGTTTCGTCATCGATCTGGCCCTTCACCAGCTCCAGATACCAGTCGCAGAAGCGATCCCAGGTGAAGCTGTAGATTGCATTCGCCGCCTCATCGAAGCGGAAGGCGGCGAGCGCGGTGTCGACGGCGGCGACGGTTTCGGCGACTTCGCCGATGATCCAGCGGTTGACCGCCAGCGTCGCGGGCGGCGCGGCGATGGTGGTGCTGGCGCCAATGCCATTGGCCTCGCAAAAGCGCGCGGCGTTCCATAGCTTGGTCGCGAAATTGCGGTAACCGGCGAGGCGCGCGTCATCCATCTTGATGTCGCGCCCCTGGCTTTCCATCGCGGCCATGAAGAAACGCAGCGCGTCGGCGCCATACTGGTCGATCAGGCCCAGCGGATCGACCACATTGCCCTTGGATTTGGACATTTTCTGCCCGTCGGGTGCGCGGACGAGGCCGTGGAGGTAAAGGGTGCGCCACGGCACTTCTTTCATGAAGTGCAGCCCCTGCATCGCCATGCGCGCATCCCAGAAGAAGAGGATGTCGAAGCCGGAAATGAGGACGTCGTTGGGGTAGTGGCGGGATAATGTGTCTGTCTGCTCCGGCCATCCCAGCGTCGCGAAGGGCCACAGCGCCGAGGAGAACCAGGTGTCGAGGACGTCGGGATCGCGAACGAGAGCAATCTCGCTTTGTCGATCTAAAACACCTTTGGAGAATTGGGACATTGTTTCGATCTCACGTCCCGCAAAATCTTGATAAGTGTCAGCAAGAACAAACTTTTTGTCGGCGCCATAATAGGATCGACATGCTTCCAGAAGTTCTTCCTCATTGGTGCAAACGAAGCACTTGTTCTTTGACATGTCGCTAATGTTTGAACTGATTTCGTTCCCATCGAACGCTGGCCCATACCAAGCCGGAATCCGATGGCCCCACCACAGCTGCCGCGACACGCACCAGGGCTGGATATTCTCCAGCCAGTTGAACCAGGTTTTTTCCCACGTCTTGGGGACGATATTGATGTCGCCGTCGCGCACCGCCTTGATCGCGGGCTGGGCGAGCGTGGCGGCGTCGACATACCATTGGTCGGTCAGCCAGGGTTCGATCACCACGCCGCCGCGGTCACCGAAAGGGGTGGGGATGGTGCGCGGTTCGGCGTCGTGTTCGGCGACCTCCCCATTCTTGTCAGCCACGATGTGTGGGACGAGCAGGCCGAGCGCCTTCAGCCGCGCAACCACATCTTTGCGCGCGTCGAAACGCTCCATGCCGATCAGGTCGGCGGGGATGAGGCCGTCGCTGGTCTGCACCACGCGCGCTTCGGCGTCGAACATGTTGAGCATGTCGGCGGGCTTGATTCCCGCGCGCTTGCCGACCTCGAAGTCGTTGAAATCATGGCCCGGCGTGATCTTGACCGCGCCGCTGCCCAGTTCGGGGTCGGCATGCTCGTCGGCGACGATGGGCACGCGGCGGCCGGTTAGCGGCAGTTCGACATATTTGCCGATGACACTTTTATAGCGCGGATCGTCGGGGTGCACCGCGACCGCCATGTCGGCGAGCATCGTTTCGGGGCGCGTGGTGGCGACGACAATATGTTCGCTGCCATCATCGAGCTTGACCCCATCGGCGAGCGGATAGCGGAAGCGCCAGAAATGGCCCGGTACGTCGTGGGTTTCGACCTCAAGGTCCGAAATCGCGGTCTTGAGCTTGGGGTCCCAGTTGACGAGACGCTTGTCGCGGTAGAGCAGACCCTGATTATAGAGGTCGACAAACACCTTGGCGACGGCGCGGTTCATACCGTCGTCCATGGTGAAGCGTTCGTTGGCCCAGTCCATCGAACAGCCGAGCCGCCGCAGCTGGCCGGTAATCGCGCCGCCGCTTTCGGCCTTCCATTCCCAGACCTTTTGGACAAATTCGTCGCGGGTGAAATCGGTGCGCTTTTGCTGGCGCTCGGCCATTTGCCGTTCGACCACCATCTGCGTCGCGATGCCGGCATGGTCCATGCCGACGACCCACAAGGCATCCTTGCCGCGCAGCCGTTCGTAGCGGATCAGCACATCCTGAAGCGTGTTGTCGAGCGCATGGCCGATGTGGAGCGCGCCCGTCACATTGGGCGGCGGGTTGACGATGGTATAGGGGACTGCATCGGGGCGGTGCGGGCGGAACAAGCCGTTCGCCTCCCAATGCTGCGCCCATTTCGCCTCGATTGCGGCGGGTTCGAAGGTTTTTTCCAGTGCCATGACGCGCTGGCCTTAGCCGCCGATGGTGCGTTGCGGCAAGGGGGCGCTATTTCTCCAAATGCCGTCCCACGAAATCGAACACGGTGCGGTACCATTGGACGCTGTTCTGCCCCTTCAAAATCCAGTGGTTTTCGTCCGGAAACACGAGCAGCTCGGCGGGCACGCCGCGGCGCTGTGCCGCGGTCCAGCCTGCGATGCTTTGGGTGTAAGGGACGCGGTAGTCCTTTTCGCCGTGGATGAAGAGCGTGGGGGTTCGCCAGTCAGACACATGGTTTACCGGGTTCCATTTTTCGGGGTCAGGGCGGCTGTACCACGGCCCGCCATGGTCCCATTCGTCGAACCATAGCTCTTCGGTTTCATAGGCCATGGCGCGCAGGTCGAAGATACCGGCGTGGTTGACCAGGCATTTGAAGCCGCCCGGCCACTGGCCCGCGATCCAGTTCATCATATAGCCGCCGTACGAGCCGCCGAGCGCGCAGGCGTTGGCGGGATCGACCGCCGGATTGGTCTTGGCGGCGGCGGCCATCCCAAGCTGCAGGTCGGTGAGCGGCTTGCCGCCCCAGTCGCGGTTGATGCTGTCGGTAAAGGCTTGGCCGTACCCGCTCGACCCGTGGAAATCGATGGTGACGACGGCATATTGGCCGTTCGCGAACAGACGCGGGTTCCAGCGCGTCGACCAGCTGTTGAAGAAACTGCTCTGCGGCCCGCCATGGACGAGGAGCAGGGTGGGCAATTTGCCCTTCGCCCCCATCGGCGTGATGATTTGCCCGCGCACCAAATCGCCATTTGCGCCGGCAAAGCCGAACTGTTCATATTGCACCGGCGCGAGCGCGGTGAGGCGATCTGCATTGCTGTTCGACAGGTTGCGCGCCTGCCCCTTGGCATCGCGCAGGATGACGTCGGTCGGCCCGGCGATGCTGTTGAGCAGATGCACCATGCCGCCCTTCGCGAGCGGCACGACTTCGAACACATTGCCGCGTTCGGTGATACGGTCGACCTTGCCGCTGCGGATGTCGACACGGAAGGCGGGATGTTCGAGCAGATCCTGTGCGGTGACGATGATGCTCTTGCTGTCGGGCGACCAAGCAATCGAGCCGACCGAGCGGTCCCAATTTTGCGTGAGCGGGCGCACTGCGCCGCTTTTCAGGTCGCGCAGCATCAACACCTGCCGGTCGGCCTCATAGCCTGGCCGCGCCATCGCGCCATAGGCAAGCCATTTGCCATCGGGCGAGGCGGCGGGAAGGGTGTCGGTGGCGGCATTGGCGGCGGTCAGATTGACGGGCGGGGCGCTGCCGTCGGCCGGGGCCTGATAAATGTCGAGGTTGGTTGACCGCGGTTCATTCCTGTCAGCAAGGCGCAGCGTGAAGAAGACCGATTTGCTGTCGGCGCTCCAGCTGAGTTCGCTGCCGTCACCGAAGGGTTTGGAGGGGGTGTCGCCGACGAGGGTGCCGGATACGGCGCGCGGGTTGGCAGCCTTGCCGTCGATCAGATCAAAGACGAAAGCGCGGCTGTAGCGGCCCGGCGTTTCCCAGGCGTCCCAGTGGCGGACAAAGCCGACGCCGTCCTTGTAATGACGTCCGGTTGCCGCAGGGATACCCGTTGCTGCTGTCGCTGGACAACCCAATGTCGAACAATCGACAGGCGCATCGCCCCAGACCAGTAGCTTTTTGCCATCTGGGGATATTTTGAAACCGGCCACGTCGGCTTGAGTGCTGCTAATTTGCTCCGGTTTGCCCGCCGCCGCTGGCCCTGCGCTGCGCCACACCTGTGTCAGGCCCGACGTGTTGGACAGGAAATAGAGGCCGCCATCGGGGCCAAAGGCCGGCGCGCTTTCATTTTTGCCGGGCGTGTCGACAATCTGGATGGGCCGGGGTTCGGCGTCTCCGGTCGCTGCCATCCACAAGCCGGTGCTGCGGGCATAGGTGGCGGGGTCGGTCGCGGTCTGTTGCCACACCACGACTGCGCCATCGGGCGACACGGTGGGGGCGGCGACACGGTCGAAGGTCGCCAGATCCTCGGGCGACAATGGGCGCTGGTTTTGCGCCATGGCAGGGGCAGCTAAGGCAAAGGGGGCGGCGGTGAGCGCAAGGGCGCGGATGAAGTGCTGGATCATGCCGCTGGTGTAGCGGCGGGCGGTAGGAGAGGGAAGGGGTTGAACATCATCGTTCGTCGTCCTGGACTTGTTTCAGGACAACGGGGTTAGGGTGGCTTGTTGTCCTGAAACAGGTTCAGGACGATGAAAATGGAACGCTAAAGTTCCCCGTCGGCATCCAGCGCATAGCCCGCCGAGCGCACCGTGCGGATGATGTCGGCGTGGCCGTGCGCGTTGATCGCTTTGCGCAGCCGACGGATATGGACGTCGACGGTGCGCAATTCGATATCGCTGTCCTGTCCCCACACGCTGTCGAGCAGTTGCCCGCGCGAAAAGACGCGGCCGGGATGTTCCATGAAGTGGCGGAGCAGGCGGAATTCGGTGGGGCCGATGGCGAGCGTCGTGCCGCCGCGCTTGACCTTGTGCGCCACCGCGTCGAGCTCGATGTCCGAATAGGCGAGGATTTCGCCCGCCAGCGCCGGGCGCAGACGGCGCAGCACCGCCGCCACGCGCGCCACCAGTTCGCGCGGGCTGAACGGCTTGGTGACATAATCGTCGGCACCGGTTTCGAGGCCGCGAATGCGGTCTTCTTCCTCGCCGCGCGCAGTGAGCATGATGATGGGCACGTTCGCGGTGCGTGCATTGCGGCGCAGGCGGCGGCACACTTCAATGCCCGACAGACTTTCGACCATCCAGTCGAGCAGGACGATGTCGGGCACGCGCTCGGCCGCCAGCACCAGCGCCTGTTCGCCGTCGGGCGTATGGCGCACAGCATAGCCTTCCTTGGCGAAGTGCCAGACGATGAGTTCGGCAATGGCCTCGTCATCTTCGACGAGCAACAAGTCAGGCTGTGGCATTTGTTACCCCTCAAGCAACGGGATCGTCGCCCTTTTCGCGGTCTTCCAAGCGGTTTCCTGTGACAACATAATGAACCATTTCCGCAATATTTGTGGCATGGTCCCCAATGCGTTCCAGGTTTTTGGCAACGAACAGCAAATGCGCCGATTCGGAGATAGCGCGCGGATTTTCCATCATGAAAGTCACCAGCGCGCGGAAGATGCTGTTGTAGAAATCGTCGACCGGCTTGTCGCGCACTGTCACATTCCGGGCGAGTTCGGCGTCGCGCCGGGCGAAGCTGTCGAGCGAGTCCCGGACCAGGCCAGCAACCAGTTCGGACATCGACATGAGCAGTGGAATTGCCTCGATCGAGCGGCTTTCATTCAGCTGCGCGACGCGCTTGGCGATATTCTTGCTATAATCGCCGATGCGTTCGACAACCGACACGATTTTCAGCGACGCGATGAGTTCGCGCAGGTCGTCGGCCATGGGTGCACGCAGGGCAATCACTTCGACGGCCAACCGCTCTACTTCGGCCTCCAGCGCGTCGATGCGCGCGTCGTCGCGGATCACCTCGGTGGCAAGCTTAAGGTCGCCGGTGTTGAGCGCCGTCATAGCACGGGTCAGCGCCTGTTCGGCACGCCCGCCCATTTCGCTGATCAGCCCGCGCAGGCGATTGATGTCATCGTCAAACGCCTTGACCGTATGTTCGCCGCCGATACCCATGTCTTTTTGTCCTTGTACGCCGGTCAGCCGTAGCGGCCGGTGATATAATCCTTGGTCCGTTCATTCTTCGGATTGGTGAAGATGTCGGTCGTCTTGCCATATTCGATCAGGCTGCCGAGATGGAAAAAGGCGGTGCGCTGTGACACGCGGGCGGCCTGTTGCATGTTATGCGTGACGATAACGATGGCGTAGTTGCCGCGCAGTTCGTGGATCAGCTCTTCGATTTTTGCCGTCGCAATCGGGTCGAGCGCCGAACAGGGTTCATCCATCAGAATGACTTCGGGGTCGACCGCGATGGCGCGCGCGATGCACAGCCGCTGTTGCTGACCGCCCGACAGCGCAGTGCCGCTTTCGCTCAGCCGGTCCTTGACCTCGTCCCACAGCCCCGAGCGGTGGAGCGCGCGCTCGACGATGACGTCGAGATCGGCTTTGTTCGGCGCCAGCCCATGGATGCGGGGGCCATAGGCGACATTGTCATAGATGGATTTGGGGAATGGATTGGGTTTCTGGAACACCATCCCGACCCGTGCGCGCAGCTGGACCACGTCCATCGCGGGGTCATAGATGTTTTCGCCATCCAGCTTGATCGCGCCGGTCACCCGCGCGCCGGCGATGGTGTCGTTCATGCGGTTCAAAGAACGCAAGAAGGTGGATTTTCCGCAACCCGACGGGCCGATGAAGGCGGTAACCAAATCGGTGCCGACGGCAATCGACACGTCCTTGATGGCCTGTTTCTCGCCATAAAAGACGTTGACGCTTTCCGCCGTCATCTTCGGATTTTCAGGCAGGGCGGCAGTTTCGGCTTCGGTCATGTCACCAGCGCTTTTCAAAACGGTTGCGAAGATAGATGGCGAGCGCGTTCATCGATAAAAGGACGATGAGCAGCACGATAATGGCGGCGGACGTTTTCTCGACAAAGCCGCGGTTGACTTCGTCCGACCACAGGAAAATCTGCATTGGCAGCACGGTCGATGGCGAACACAAGCCGTTTGGCACATCGCCGATAAAAGCACGCATGCCGACCAGCAGCAGCGGCGCGGTTTCGCCCAGCGCGCGCGCCATGCCGATGATCGTCCCGGTCATGATGCCGGGCAAAGCGAGCGGCAAGACATGATGGAACACGACCTGCACGGGTGATGCGCCAACGCCCAGCGCGGCATCGCGGATCGACGGTGGCACCGATTTGATGGCATTGCGGCTGGCGATGACGATAACGGGCATGGTCATCAGCGCCAACGTCAACCCGCCGACGAGCGGGCTGGCCTGGCAAATGCCAAAAAACTGGATGAACACCGCCAGGGCAAGCAGACCAAAGATAATCGATGGCACCGCCGCCAGATTGTTGATCGACACTTCGATGAGATCGGTCCAGCGGTTCTTGGCGGCATATTCCTCGAGATAGAGGGCCGCCAGTACGCCCATCGGGAAAGCGACGACAAAGGCGATGAGGATAGTCATCAACGAGCCTTTGAGCGCGCCCCAGATGCCGGCAACCGCAGGGTCGGTGGCGTCGGCGCTGGTGAAAAAGGGCCAATGGATGCCCGTCGACAACAGGCTTTTGGCCTTCAAATCGGCCACTACGGCCTCCGCCGCCGCGCTGCCATCACTCTTGGCGGCAATGTCCACGTCAGATGAAACAGGAATCGTAAAATCGCTGCGTTTTGTTGCCAGTTCAGGATCGGCCTTGATGGCGTCGCGGACCACTTTCCAGCCATTTTCGGAGACGACCCAGCGGCGGTCCGCGCCTAGTGCCGCTTCGGCAGAAAAATCGACAATGTCGCGCAGACCCGCATTGGCGAGCTGGCGGTCAATATCGGGTGCCGCAAAATCCCCGGTACTGACGGTCAAAGGATTGGCAGCGAAATCGATCGGGACGGTCACGCTGGTATAAGTAAAGCCGCGCAGCCCGTTGCCGATCATCGTGATCAGCAGGAAAGCCAGAAACAGGCCCGACAGCGTCACCGCCCCCAAGCCGATAAACCGGAACCGGCGCTCGGCAGCGTAGCGCCGCGCGATGCGGCCCTGCATGGCACTGCCTTTCCAGTCGGTCGGGCCGGTGCGCGCGGAAGTGGGGGCGGGGCTATTCATACGCTTCCCGGTATTTCTTGACGATGCGCAGCGCGACGATGTTGAGCAGCAATGTCACGACAAACAGCACTAGCCCCAGCGCGAAGGCCGCCAGTGTCTTGGCGCTGTCGAATTCCTGGTCGCCGGTCAGGAGCTTGACGATCTGTGCCGTAACCGTGGTGACGCTGGCAAAGGGGTTGGCGGTCAGGTTCGCCGACAGGCCGGCGGCCATCACCACAATCATGGTTTCGCCAATTGCGCGGCTGACCGCCAGCAATATGCTGCCCATGACCCCGGGCAAGGCCGCCGGAATCAGCACTTCGCGGATGGTTTCGTTGGAAGTCGCGCCCAGCGCCAGCGAGCCATCACGCATCGCCTGCGGCACGGCATTGATGCTGTCATCGGCCATTGACGAGACAAAGGGGATAATCATGATGCCCATCACCACGCCCGCCGCCAGCGCGCTTTCGGTGCTGGCATTGGGTACACCGAGCATCGCGGCAAAATTGCGAAAGGCGGGGGCGACGGTCAGCGCAGCAAAATAGCCGTAAACGACCGTCGGGACCCCCGCGAGGATTTCCAGCATCGGCTTCACCCACTGCCGGACTTGGGGGCGCGCATATTGGGTGAGATAGATGGCGCTCATCATCCCGATGGGGATCGCAACGATCATCGCGATGATCGCGCCAATCAGCACGGTGCCCCAGAACAGCGGGATAGCGCCGAAGGTATCGGGTTCAGGAACGCCCGCTTCGGGCTTCCACGTTGTTCCGAACAAGAGCTCGGTTGGCGGGACCAGTGCAAAGAAGCGCAAGGATTCAAACAGGAGCGAAAACACAATGCCAAAGGTGGTCAGGATCGCCACCAACGATGCTGCAAACAACAGCACCATCACCACCCGTTCAACCCGCGTGCGCGCACGGAAATCCGGCTTGATGCGGGTGAAGGCATAGGCCCCCCCGGCCAGCAGCAGCGCGATGGTAGCGACGACACCGATGGTGCGGAATTTTGCCGTTGCCTCGCGATATGGCCGAATGAAGGGCCCGGCGGCCGGGTTGGAAGCGATGCTCTTCTCTCCGGTCGCAACGCTGCGCGCGTCGCCCAAAATGGCCGCGCGCTCAAATCCGGGCGGCGGCAGCTGTTCGGCCGCGCGCGTCGTCAGCACATCATTGGTAATCAACGCCGGCGTGATGTTGTTCCAAACCGCCAGAAACAGCGCCGCCGGGACAACAAGCCACAAGGCGACGTACCAGCCGTGGTAACCAGGCAAGCTGTGCAGACGCGTCGCGGGTTGGCGCGCCAGCATCGCCGCGCGCGCACGCGCGCTGAGCCAGCCAACCACCCCCAGCCCGAAAACGAGCAAGATCAGGATGAAAGTCGTACTGCCCATTTTGCCCCTGTCGTTCCGGCGGGGTCAGACGCGCTGTCCATCCCGCCCGGCATTAAAAACTGCATTGACACCCCGCTGGACTGGCCAGCCGCGCAAAGTCCTCAGTTCAGTCCCGCTCCGGTCATGACGGTCCTTGCCTTCAGCGCTTCGGCGACTGTTTCGGCCTGCTTTGCGGTGGGCGGAATCAGGCCGCGTTCATTCAGATAGCCGCCGCTGGCGGAACCCTTGGCGAATTCGGCAGCATATTCCATCAAGCCGGGGATCACTCCGACGTGCGCCTTTTTGATATAGATAAACATGGCGCGCGAACCCGGATAACTGCCGTTGCCGATGGTTTCCAGACTTGGCGTCACGCCGCCAACGGGCACAGCCTTAATCTTGTCGCTGTTGCTGTTGAGATAGCTGAAGCCGAACGCCCCGATGCTGTTGGGGTTCTTGTCGAGCTTTGAGATGATCAGATTGTCATTCTCGCCCTGCTCGACATAATAGGGCGCACCGCGAAATGTGCCGCAAACCTTGTCGTGGCGTTCCTTGTCGCTGGCCTTCAGCGCCTTCATTTCGGGATTCTGGTCGCAGCCCGCGATCAGGAACAATTCCTTGAAACTGTCAAAGGTGCCCGAGGTCGACGGGGGGCCGAACAGCGAAATCGGTACGGCGGGGAGAGCCGGGTTCACGTCTTTCCAGGTCTTGGCGGTGTTGGGCTTGCCATAAGGTTCGGCCGCCAGCGCCTTATAGACATCCTCCAGCGTCAACGACAGGCCCGGCCCCGCCTTTGCTTCGCCAAAGGCAAGGCCGTCAAAGCCAATCTGGACTTCGATGATGTCGGTGACGCCATTCGCCTTGCACTTTTCAAATTCAGATTTCTTCATCCGGCGCGATGCGTTGGCAATATCGGGTGTGTCGGGGCCGATGCCGGCGCAAAAACGCTCCAGCCCGCCGCCGGTGCCGGTCGATTCAATCTGCGGCTTTTTCATGCCGGTGGCTTCGGCGAAGCGTTCGCCAACCAGGGTGGCGAAGGGATAAACGGTCGAGGAGCCCACCGCACGGATGGTATCGCGCGCGCCGCCACCCGACGAAGCCTGGTCCTGGCATGCGGACAATGCCAAAGCGGACATGGCAACGAGGGCGACTTTCCTCAGCATATGCAACTCCTGTTTGCAGATTGATGCAGCGTGTAGGCGGCATGATTCGATGTTGGCCCAATCCGCTGGCGCGATGACGGTTTGATGACAACTTGCCGTCATATTTATGTAACATTGGTCAATTGTCGCCCTCTGACATGGGCAAGAGCAAGCTGACCGTGGTGCCTTTGCCCACCTCGCTTTCAATCAAAAGCCGTGCGCGGTGGCGTTCGGCGATATGCTTGACGATAGCCAGGCCCAGCCCGGTCCCGCCGACGGCGCGGCTGCGGGCGTCATCGGCGCGGTAGAAGCGCTCGGTCAGGCGCGGCAGATGTTCGGGCGCAATGCCTTCGCCGACATCGCTGACGGCGAGCAGCCAGTTCTTGCCCTCCGCGCTGAGCGCCACTTTGACGGGGGTCCCGGCCCGGCCATATTTCATGGCGTTGCCGACAATATTGTGAATGAGCTGGGTCAGCTGGGCCGCATCGCCGGGCATGGGCGCCGCCGCGATACTGTCGAGCGTGACATCGGCCCCGCGCAGCGGATCGGCAGCGCGAATGTCCGCCAGCGCGCGCTGGAGCAGCTCGGCAAGGTCAACCCGCGCGGTTGGACGGCGGTAGCGGTCAGCCTCGATCCGGGATATCGAAATCAGGTCGGCGACCAATTGCTGCATCCGCCGCGCTTCGCGGTCGATGATGCCGAGGAATCGTTTCATCACCGGTTCGGCCTCGGTCGGGTCAAGCTGGTCCAGCGTCTCGACATAGCCAAGGATGGCGGCGAGCGGTGTGCGCAGTTCGTGGCTGGCATTGGCGACAAAATCGGACCGCATCCGGTCGGCCGCGTCGATTGCCGACCGATCATCGAGCATCAGCAGATTTTGGCTTTCACCCAGGTTCACGATGCCGATTTGCCAGCGGTCGCCCGGTTGCTGGAAATCGACGACATCGACCGAAGCGGCGTCGCCCTGGCGGATACAGCCAAGCAGCGCGTCGATGACGGCGGGATTGCGGATGGCGGTGCGTACATCGGCGCCCGAAATATGCCGCCCAAGCAGCGCCAGCGCGGCGTCGTTGGCGAGCGATATGCGCATCGCCGACAGGCCGAGGACCGCGCGAGCATCATTGTCGATCAGCGTGTGGAAGGCGGGATGGTCAAACAGCGCTGTTTGCCGCGACTGTGCCGCCAGCAGGGGCGACGTGGGCGTTGGCGTGTTGTCGGGCAAGGTCATCACGAAAACGGCCATGACCGTCGCCAGCCCCACCACCGCCACGGCTTCGGGCACGCTAGACATGAACAGCGCCGCAATGGTTCCGGCAACCTGCAGCAATGCCGCCAGCGGCAAATGGAATGAGGCGCGGTCCATGGCGATGCTGCGCTCGCACAGGCGGGGTGCGCGGCGCAAGGGGGTTCCGCCGCTTTACGCTTGGCAAAACGTCTGTGCCATTGCGGGAAAGCGGGGGTGAGCGGCTTTGCGGGCGCCCTGCATTTGGCTAAGGTCGCCTGATGGAACCGAATAATGCCGAACAACGGGATGCAAGCGACGCACCGGACGTTCCGACCCGGCGGCGGCTGCTCGTGCTTGGCGCGGCGGGCGCAGGCGCGGCGCTAACCATCCGGCCGGCGCTGGCGCAGACCGCCGTGTCCGTGCTCAACTGCCAGATTCCGGTGCCGGGTCCGAACGGGGCGGGCCAGCATATCGACCCCTATGGCAAGCTCGTCCCGGCAGGAACCCGCGGGGCATTTCCCGGTGCGCCGCGGCCCTTTACGGGTGAAGAGGTGAAGGCGGCTTTTCAGGGCCGCTCGCTGCCCGGCACGTCGCGCGACCAAAGCCAAGCCTATTTGCAATATATCCGCCGCTTGCAGGCGGGGCAGACCGGCTTTACCTGTTTCGCATCAATCCAGATGCCGCGCTGAACCCGCCACCCGGCGGCGCGCCGCCGAGCAGGGGCAGGGAATATATGAAATTGGCATCATTGAAATCGGGCCGCGATGGCGCGCTGGTGGTCGTGTCGGATGATCTGGCCTGGTATGCGAGCGCTGCCGCGATTGCGCCGACCTTGCAAGCGGCGCTCGACGACTGGGAAATCGCCGGACCGCGCCTTGTTGCCCTCGCGACCGATCTGAATCACGAGGTAATCCCGCGCGAACGGTTTCACGAACGCGATGCCGCCGCGCCGCTGCCGCGTGCCTATCAGTGGGCCGACGGCAGCGCCTATGTGAACCATGTGGCGCTGGTGCGGCAGGCACGGGGGGCGGAAATGCCCGCCAGTTTCTGGCACGACCCGTTGATGTATCAGGGCGGCAGCGACGCCTTTCTGGGACCGCGTGATCCGATACCGCTCGGCGATCCGGCGTGGGGCTGCGACATGGAGGCCGAGGTCGTCGTGGTCACGGGCGATGTGCCGATGGGCGTGTCGGCCGAGGCGGCGCGCAGTTATATCCGCTTGGTCGGGCTGACCAATGATGTCTCGCTTCGCGGACTGATCCCCGACGAATTGGCCAAAGGTTTCGGTTTTTTCCAGTCAAAGCCGGCCAGCGCCTTTTCGCCCGTTTTTGTGACCCCCGATGCCTTGGGGACGCGTTGGGACGGCGCCAAGTTGCACGGCGCGCTGTGCGTCGATCTTAACGGTGCGCCGCTGGGCCGCGCCGATGCCGGGGTCGACATGACCTTCGATTTCGGACAGTTGATTGCCCATGCCGCCAAGACGCGGCAGCTGGGCGCGGGTACCATTATCGGATCGGGGACCGTATCCAATCGTGACAGCGACGGCGGGCCGGGACGCCCGATTGCCGAAGGCGGGCTGGGCTATAGCTGTCTGGCCGAAGTGCGCACGGTCGAAACCATCCGGAACGGGGCGCCGGCGACGCCCTTCATGCAACCCGGCGACACGGTGCGCGTCTGGATGGACGATGACCGCCACCACAGCATCTTTGGCGCGATCGAGCAGGCGGTGGTTGCGGCCTGAGGCCAAAAGAAAACCGGCCCGGCCAAAAGAAAACCGGCCCGGGTTGCCCCGGACCGGTTTTCCGCCCCCAAGCGGTGGATTTACATCTTGCCGATCAGCGCATCCTTGATCGAGCAGGCTGCCGGTCCCAGAATGACGATGAACAGCACCGGCAGAATGAACAGGATCAGCGGCACGGTCATGATCGCGGGCAGGCGTGCAGCCTTTTCTTCGGCGCGCATCATGCGTTCGTTGCGGAATTCGGCCGACAGGACGCGCAGCGCCGAGGCGAGCGGCGTCCCGTATTTTTCCGTCTGGATCATGGTCGTGACCACGCCCTTCACCGATTCCAGATCGCAGCGATAGGCCAGGTTTTCGAACGCCATTCGCCGTTCGGTCAGAAAGCCGAGCTCAATCGACGTCAATGCAAATTCTTCACCCAGTTCGGGATAGGCGCGGCCCAGTTCCTTGGCGACGCGGCTGAAGGCGGCGTCGACGGTCAAGCCTGCCTCGGCGCAAATGACAAGCAGGTCGAGCGCGTCGGGGAGGCCTTTGCGCAGCGCGTGGGTGCGCTTGGTGCGCTTGTTCGAAACCCACAGATCAGGGGCTTTGTAGCCGAGGAGCAAGGCGGCCATCAGCGCGCCGTTGCGCTTCACCGGCGTCCAGTCGGGGAACATGTCGGTGAAATAGACCGCCACCGCGACGAGGAGGCCCAGCACCACGGGCAGGATCAGGCGGCCAAAGATGACCGCGACGGCCAGATCTTTTGACCGGATGCCTGCCTGCGCCAGTTTTTGCTGAACTTCCTTGACCTGCGTGTCTTGCAGCACCTGCATCGACGACAAAAGCTGGCGCATCTTGTCGGCATGCTCGTTCTTGCGCACCAGCTTGGCGCGGCGCTTGGCGGTCGATGCCGTGATGCCAGCCTTGAGCTGTTCGCGCCGTTCGTTGAGCGCCTTGACACGCTTTGCCATCGGGTCACGCACCGTCATCGCGCCATAGATGGCGAGCATGACGGCCACCACGCCAACGGCTGCCAGGATGGAGGCCACCCAGACAACATCGACGCCGAGGAGCTTGGGTCCGGCAGCGGCCGGTGCGAAAGCCGCGAGGAGGGTGAAACTGTCCATAATCGCCGCCCCCGTCAGATTTCGAAGCTGATCATTTTGGCCATGATCCCGGCCCCGATGCCCATCCACACCAGCCCGCCGATGCCGACCACAATCAACCGCTCTTCATAGAAGAAGCCGGAAACATATTGCGGGTTCATCATCCAAACGAGGCCGAAGACGAAGAAGGGAAGGGCGCCGACGATATAGGCCGAGGCCTTGGCTTCGGAGGACATGGCGCGAATTTTCAACTTCATCTGCGCGCGCTTGCGCAGCACGTCGGACAGATTGTTGAGCGTTTCGGCCAGGTTGCCACCGGTTTCGCGCTGGATCGCGATGGTGATGCAAAAGAACTGGAATTCGGGCGTATCGAGCATCTCGGCCGATTCCTGAAGCGCGGCTTCCATCGTCTTGCCGATCCGGATGCGTTCCGTGACGCCCTTGAATTCCTCGCCGACGGGTCCCGGCAATTCGGTAGCGACCACGCCGAAGGTTTCGGTGATCGGCAAGCCCGACTTCAAACCACGCACGAGCAAATCGATGGCGTCGGGAAAGCGTTTGGTGAAATTGGCGACGCGCTTGTTGATCAGCCGGCCAACCCAAAAGTGCGGCAAGCCAATGCCGACGAACGCAGCGATCAAGCCAGTCAGCAGTATCGGGGCACCCATCAGCACCAGTAACGCCGCCGTGCCGACGAACATCACCATGCACACCATCATGAAATTGCTGAGCGTCCAGTTTTTACCGGTCCGGCGCAGGCGCAGTTCCATCAGGTCACGGCGCGGCATGAAGGATGCGAGCGAATTGGCCGCGCTGCCGTTCAGGTTCGCAATGGTCTTGCGCATCTGGGCGGCAACCACGGCCTCGGTTGAGGCGGCATGGCGGTCTTTCACCGCAGACAGGCGGCGCGATTTGGCCTTGCCTGCCGACGGCCCGATGAGGGCAAGCCCCAGCAGCAACAGCCCCACAAAGGTGGCGACGATGGTTATGATGACGGGCATGTTCATGGTGCGATGCGTTCCGCCTGCAAGAGGATGAGGCGGGGGTCAGACCAATGCGGCCCGACCCCCGGCCCGATTATTTTGCGCCTTTTTTGGCCAGCATGCCGCCAAGTCCGCCGATTTTGCCAAGCAGCGAGCCGCTCTTTTCCTTGGCCGCCGGCTTGGCTGAGACTTCGTCCGGATCGGCGTCGGCGCCTTCCAAAATCTGACGCATCAGCTGATTCCACACCTGCCCGGCCTTGGTGCCCTTGCACAGTTCGGCATAGGGTTTGCCGAGCTTGGCAGCCTGGCTGACCAGCTTGGGATCGAACGGAATGACCACATCGACCGGACGTTCGACCGACGATTCAAATTCCTTCCGCGACAGTTCGCCCACCGCGCTCTGGAATTTGTTGGCGACCAGGATGACCCGGGCACCCGGCACATTCTGTTTGAACCACGACAGCATGCGAATGGTGTCGCGCGCCGCCGCCAGTGTTACATCGGTCACCAGCGCGATGGTGCCAGCTTCCGACACGAGGTGCGGGAAGGGGATGAGCACCTGGCGCGGAATATCGACGATGGTCATTTCGAACGCATTGCGCAGTTCCTCTTCCAGCTGGAAGAAAGCGCTGCCGTCGGTCAGGACCGGCTGGTGAATCGGCGCTTCGGCCGACAACAGGCTAAGCTTGTCCGACGCGCGCACCATGGCGCGTTCGATGAACAGGCCATCGATGCGGCTGGGGTTATCGATCGCGTCGATCAGCCCGCGGCCGGGTTCCAGATCCAGCGTCAATGCGCCGGTACCGAAGTGGACATCAAGGTCGAGCAGCGCGGTGTGGCGTTCGGCCTGTTCGCTGAACGCCCAAGCAAGCGAGGTCGATACCAGCGAGGCCCCGACACCGCCGCGCACACCAACCACCGCCATCAGATGGTGCGGCCGGTCAGCAGCGCCATCGGCGTGCTTAGGCGCCGACAACATCGCCTGTGCCTGCGCGAAACTGTCGCGCAGCTGGTCCACCGACAGCGGTTTCAGCAGATAGTCCTGGATACCGCTGGACAACAGGTCGCGGTACAAGCGGACGTCGTTGACCTGACCGGCGGCAATCACCACGGTGCCGGGTTCGCAAACTTCGGCGAGCGCGTTGATGTCGTTGATCGGATCGCCGCTTTCGGACATGTCGACGAACAGGATGTTCGGGCTGGCCGACACCGACAATGTCTGCACCGCGTTGCGGAGCCCGCCCTTGTTGCACTTTTCGGTCGGCCAGCCGAGATCGCCAGCGACCATGCGCACCAGTTCGAGCGTTTCGTCGTCGCAAACGAAGGCGTTGAACGGTTCACGCGTTCCGGATTTGAATGAAGCGCTCACTTACTTGCCTCCCTGCTCGCTGGTCGCTGTATCTTTGAGGCCGCCCTTTCCGGTCGGCTCGCTCTCGCGGAAAACGCGGATCGGTTTCGTTGCGGCCGAAGGATCATTGCTGTTGGCGCCCGACCCCTTGATCAAGTCATTGGGGTCGGCGACCATTGCCGCCAAATTGCTGTTCGTAGCGCAGCCATAGTTGGACGAGGTGGCGTTCTTGTCGCTGCTTGATTTGGTGGTATCCCAGTTCGGGCAGCCCGGCACCTTTGCCGTGGCGCGGGTGATGGTTATGCGCAGATTGCCTGAAGCGACCGAACCGGCGGTGACCGGCACAGCGTCGCTGACCAGCAGCCCGCGGCGCTCGATGATAGCGCGGATCTGGGCGGTGGCCGCTCCCTTGCCATAAAGCGAGGGGTCTTCAATCGCAATGCGGTCGCCATAGGCCACGCCCATGGCATCGAGCCAGCCATTGAGTTTGCCCTGTTCGGACGGCGGCAGTTCGCTGCCGACCGTTGCAACGTCGAAGCTGAACACTTCGCTGGTAACAATCGGTTGATGCACCGAATCCAGGCTGCGGTTGCTGTTGGCACCGCCGCCGCAACCAGCCAGAGTTGCGACCAGTCCCAGCATTGCCAGTTTTTGCAGATTTTTCATCACACTACTCCTGAAAATGCGGGTTACTTGACGCTGAAGCCGGGGGCGGGATCACCGCTCGGCGTGGCGCGAGGACGGTCGGCATCGGGCGCGGTGGGCGCACTGGTCGGCTTGGGCCGATCGCCGCCGACACCGCCTTTGTTGATCTGGCCGAGCAGAACGCGCGACAGATCACTGGCGTTGTTGAACGCGTCGGTGGGCAAGGCGATATCGTTCGCCGACACCGGCTTCACCAAATAGGGGGTCACGACAATGACCAGTTCGGTCTCGCCGCGCCGGAAATTGTCCGACTTGAACAAAGTGCCTAGCACCGGGATATCGCCAACACCGGGAACTTTGTCGATCGAACTCACTGTCCGGTTGCTCAACAGGCCACCGATCATGAAGCTTTCACCTGAACCCAGCTCGACCGTTGTTTCCGCCCGGCGGATCGTGAGGGCCGGGATTTCAAATCCCTGCAGCGTGATTGAGCCTTCGGCAGACAATTCGGACACCTCAGGGCGAACGCGAAGGCTGATCCGTCCGTTCGACAGGACAATTGGCGTGTAGGCGAGGCTGACACCAAATTTGCGATATTCGATGGTAACCTGGCCGTCTTGACCCGGCACCGGCACCGGAAATTCGCCGCCCGCAAGGAAGTCTGCGGTCTCGCCCGAAATGGCGGTCAAATTGGGCTGCGCCAATGTTGCCACCAAACCCGAACGTTCGCCAAGGTCCAACGCGGCCATCACGTCGATGCCGAAGAGCCGACCAGCCGCACCGACGGTGTTGACGCCGTCGGGCACGGTGAAGCGATAGGATGTGCCGGTCTGAGTGGCCGGAGTACCCGGGTCACCCGGAAAGGTGATTTCGCCGACGCTGCGGCCGCGCGCTAATCCGCTCAGAAACCCGTTGCCCAGCGCGCCATCGCGATCGCGCGCTAGCAAATTGCCGCTGATTTCCTTCACCAGGCTGCGATTCACCTCGGCCACGCGGACCTGCAGGTTGACTTGCAGCGGCGTCGCGGTGCGCAGGCGCGAGAGCACCTTGGTCTTGTCGCCAACAAAAGCTTCGACAAGCAGTTGTGCCTCGGCGGCGTCATCGGGTGACTGGACCGTACCGGTAAGGAGCACAAAGCCGTTCATCGTGTTGGCGTTGATGTTCGCATCCGGCATAGCCAGTGACAGCATCTGGTCGATGGTTTCGATATTGTTGCCGACGCGGGCAACGGTCGAAAACACCACGCGGCCCGATGCATCGGTGGCATAGATGCTGGTTTCACCCGGCTCCTTGCCAAAGATATACAGCTGGCGCTGCGAGCGGACCTGGACGTCGGCGACCTTGTCATTGGCGACAAAGACGTCGGTCATCGGGGCGGGCAGGGTGACCAGCCGTCCGCGACCGACCGACAGGTCGACGCTGGAGGTGGCATTCTGCGTCGCCTGGGCGAACAGCGGGGCGGCGGGGGCCGCGACCAGCGATCCGGCCATCAGCGCAATCGCTGCGGTGCGGGCAATGCTGGTCATCGCGCTAAGCTTCTTCGCGTTCATCTCAATAGCCTCCAACCGTCACTTCTTTGACCTGGTCGCCGCGCACAACGCGCACGGTGGGACCGCGGGGGGCGAGCCCTGCACCGGTCGAACCGCCCGGAATGCCCGCATAGGGATTGCCGCCATACTCACCGCCGCCGCTGCGGCCGCTGCGCGAAGGTGCGGCGCTGCCACGCGGACGCCCGGACACGGGGATCCAGTAGCGCGACACGTCGCCGCCGGTGACAGCATTGGATTTGCTCGACGTCGGACGGCTCGCGACTGCCGAAAGCATGCGGCGTTCGTCGCGCGGATTGCCGCTGGTGGGCACATTGACCGCGCCCGATGCAATGGCTGCATCAATGCCGCCTGCGGTTTCCGACAGCGGGCGCAGCGCCAGCGACAGCTTGCCCATGCCTTGCGCAACGGCAATCTTCTGGGCGATTTCAGGCGTCGCTTCGAGCGTGACAGTGCCAAAGGTGCGGACCGGGGTCTTGCCCTCTTCGTCCTCTGCCTCGAAACGCTGGTCGGTCGCCAGCACGCGGATGTTCTGAACAATCGTTTCAGCAGTGAACAGCTGCTCGTCCGGGTATGAAGAGCCTTCTTTCACTTGCAGGGTCTGAGCGAGGATGACGTCCACACGGTCGCCCGGGAAGACGAAGCCGGCAACGCCCTGCTCCAGCGAGACGCGCACCGTGATGGCGCGCATGCCGGCGCCCAGTGCGGCAGCCAGGAACCCACGATCGTCGGGATGAACCAGCGACCCCTGGGTCACCGGCTGGCCCGCCGTAATGGCGTGGCGCACGACGGTGCCGACCAGCGAATTGACGTCGGTCTTTTCCTTCAGGAAATAATTCTTCTGCGCCAGTTCTTCGGGCCAGGGCTGAAAGCGGAAAGCATCGGGACCGATGATGGTGCCGACTGGCAACTGCCGCGTCGCGACCAAAATCGACGGACCCGTCAGCTTTGGTGCCGCCGCCGCCTGAGCGGGCGGAGCAGATGCCCCGCGCATCATCTGGTTGACCCCGAATGCCGCACCAATTGCGACAATCAGTGCCCCCACGATCAGCATTATCTTTCGCGTATCCATGACGATCTTTCGCCTCCTGCGCCTGCCCTAACGGACGATGGCAATTGCCCTCATGCCGACGGGTTAAACGTAAACTGGTTAAGATATTGTTGGTGAAGCA
>JANRIY010000005.1:0-51092 GCA_033764495.1 Sphingopyxis sp.
GGCAAGAACAAGAAGGAAAGCGCGCTCGACCAGTTCACCGTCAACCTCAACGAGAAAGCCAAAGGCGGCAAGGTTGACCCGCTGATCGGGCGCGGGGCGGAGGTCGACCGCACCATCCAGATCCTGTGCCGCCGCAGCAAGAACAACCCGCTTTATGTCGGCGACCCCGGTGTCGGCAAAACCGCAATTGCCGAGGGACTGGCGCGCAAGATTATCGAAGGCGACGTGCCCGACGTGCTGCTGCCCGCGGTGATCTACAGCCTCGACATGGGCGCATTGCTCGCGGGCACGCGCTATCGCGGCGATTTTGAGGAACGGCTCAAACAGGTGGTCACCGAACTCGAAGCCATGCCCGACGCCATCCTGTTCATTGACGAGATTCACACCGTGATCGGCGCAGGCGCCACGTCGGGCGGCGCGATGGATGCGTCAAACCTCCTCAAACCCGCGCTGTCGGGCGGTACGATCCGCTGCATCGGCTCGACCACCTACAAAGAGTTCCGCAACCATTTCGAAAAGGACCGGGCGTTGCTCCGCCGCTTCCAGAAAATCGACGTGGTCGAACCCAGCCTGGAAGATACCAAAAAAATCCTCGCCGGGCTGCGCGAGGCGTTTGAGAGCCATCACAAGGTCAAATATACCCCCGACGCGATCAAGGCGGCGGTCGAGCTGTCGGCGCGTTACATCAACGACCGCAAGCTGCCCGACAAAGCCATCGACGTGATCGACGAGGTTGGCGCGATGCAGATGCTGGTGCCGCCGTCGAAGCGCAAAAAGACGATTACGGCGAAGGATATCGAAGCCGTCATCGCTACCATGGCGCGCATCCCAGCCAAATCGGTTTCGACCGACGACAAGCGCGTGCTTGAAAATATCGAGACCGATTTGAAACGCGTCGTGTTCGGCCAGAATACCGCGATTGAGATTTTGTCGAGCGCGATCAAGCTGTCGCGCGCCGGCCTGCGCGATCCCGAAAAGCCCATCGGCAATTATCTCTTTTCGGGGCCCACCGGCGTCGGCAAGACCGAGGTGGCGAAACAGCTCGCCCACCTGCTCGGCATCCCGCTCGAACGCTTTGACATGTCCGAATATATGGAACGCCATTCGGTCAGCCGCCTGATTGGCGCGCCGCCGGGCTATGTCGGCTATGACCAGGGCGGCCTCTTGACCGATGCGGTCGACAAAAACCCGCATTGCGTGCTGCTGCTCGACGAAATTGAAAAGGCGCACCCCGACCTGTTCAACATTCTGCTGCAGGTGATGGACAATGGCCGCCTGACCGATCACCACGGCAAGACGGTCGATTTCCGCAACGTCATCCTGATCATGACGACCAACGCGGGCGCGTCGGACATGGCGCGCGAGAGCATCGGTTTCGGTAATTCCACGCGTGAGGATGTGCAGGAAGTGGCGGTGAAACGCATGTTCACCCCCGACTTCCGCAATCGCCTCGATGCCATCGTGCCCTTCGGCTACCTGCCGCCCGAGGTCGTCGCGCGCGTGGTCGACAAGTTCATCCTGCAACTCGAACTGCAACTGGCCGACCGCAACGTCCACATCCAGCTCGACGACGAAGCCCGGGCATGGCTGACGTCAAAGGGTTACGACAAACTCTATGGCGCGCGTCCGATGGGCCGCCTGATCCAGGAAAAGATCAAACAGCCGCTCGCCGAAGAACTGCTGTTCGGCAAACTTGTCCACGGCGGCGAGGTGAAGGTGAAGCTGAAGACCGGCGAGGATGCCAAGGTGGGCAATCCGCTGTCGTTCGAAATCGTCCCCGCCCCGCCCAAAGCGAGCAAGGGCAAGGCGAAGGGTGCGAAGGTGGAGAAAGGGGCGGAGTGAGGTTCAAGAGGGGACACGATATGCCGTGTCCCCGCATTGCCAAAGTAAGACATTTTCCGCTGTCCTACACGCCCGCGCCCTGTCATCCTCCGCGCTCGGCTCTTTGCAATCGTCAATTCCGTCCGCGCGACGTAACCCCGAACCGATCTTCACAAAAGATACAAAGGATACAGTTTGACTGAATCTGGCGGTATCTTTTGTATCTTTAGCGCCGCGCCATGCGCAGGCGATCATGTGCAATCGCGAGTGAATTTCCCCAGTTTTCCGGGCTTTTCAAATCCTCCCTGTCGCGCTGCGATGGGGAGGTGGCGCGAAGCGACGGAGGGGCCTCGCGCGGCAAAGCCACGCTATATGTAGACCGTGCCAGCGCCGCCGCCGACCCCTGCGGTGCCACCTCCCAACGACCTTCGGCCACAGGGAGCAATTTAGCTCCGCTTTTGCGTGACCCCACTGTCCCCCTTCGGTAGGACGGGGCTGAGACCGACAAAAAAGGAGCAAAACCCGTGGCCGCCGCGTCCAATCCCGCCCACCCCCGTTCAGCACTGCGCGAATTTCTCGAAAGCGAGAGTGCGGGCGGGTTGTTGCTGATGGGTGCAGCGGCGCTTGCCATGTTGATTGCCAATTCGCCGCTGGGGGAGATGTATCACCACGCGATGCACGCGGTCACGGGGCCGACCCTCACCCCCAAACTCGGGCCGATGACGGTGCATCTGTGGATCAACGACGGATTAATGGCGGTGTTCTTCCTGCTTGTAGGCCTCGAGATCAAGCGCGAGTTTGTCGACGGCCGCCTCGCCACCTGGAATCAGCGCCGCCTGCCCATGATAGCGGCAGCAGCGGGGATGGCGGTGCCAGCGCTCATCTATCTGGCGATCGCCGGCAGCACGCCGGGGCTGGCCAATGGCTGGGCAATTCCGGCGGCGACCGACATTGCCTTTGCCATCGGTGTGCTCGCACTGCTCGGCCCGCGCGCACCGACCTCGCTGAAACTGTTCCTCGTCACCGTTGCTATTGTTGATGATATGGGCGCGGTGGTGATCATCGCGCTGTTTTACACCGCCAGCATCGATTTCACTGCGTTGGTGGCAGCGGGAATCATCTTTGCAGTGATGCTCGGGCTGGGCCGCATGGGGCTGAAGCGCCTCAGCGTCTTCCTGATCCTCGCCGCCATGCTGTGGTTCGCGATGCTGCTGTCGGGTGTGCATGCCACCATCGCGGGCGTGCTCGCGGCGATGACGATCCCGATTGAAAAGACGCCCGGCACTCCCGACAGCGCCACCTCGCCGCTGCACCGGCTGGAACATGCGTTGCACCCATGGGTGGCGTTCGCGATTGTGCCGCTGTTCGGCTTTGCCAATGCCGGGGTGAATATCACCGGCATGACCGTGGCACAGCTGTTCGCGCCAATGCCGCTGGGCATTGCATTGGGGCTGCTTCTGGGCAAACAGCTGGGCATATTCGCGGCAGTGTGGCTGGCGGTGAAGGCTGGTTTTGGCGCCAAACTGCGCGGCGCGACGTGGGTGCAGATTTACGGCGTGGCGACGCTGTGCGGCATCGGCTTTACGATGAGCCTGTTCATCGGCGGCCTCGCCTTCACCGATCCATTGCTGATCGAAGAGGCGAAGATCGGCACGCTGATGGGCTCCTTCGCGTCGGGCATCATGGGCTATCTGATCCTGCGCCTGTGCGCGCTCCACCCCGGCCACGCGCTCGAGGAAGCGGCGAAGGCGGCGGAGATTGAAGCCGACGGCGATGTGGCGAGTTTGGAAGAGGGGGCTAGGGTATGAAGCCATTAGCAACGGCTGCAGCGGCATTATTATTGACGGGCTGCGCAGTGGGCGCGCAGGCACAGGAGATCGTCGCCACCAAGCCGCCCCTTTCGTCAGTCTCGGTGGATGACCTGCTGAATCAGCTCGCGCGCGATTATGTGGCGCTCAGCCTTGAAATCGGCACGCACGAAGACGGCTACATCGATGCCTATTACGGCCCGCCCGAAATCCGCGCCCTCGCCGAAAAAGCTCCTCGCGACAAGGCGGCTCTTCGCGCCGAAATTGTCAACATGCGCGGCTCGCTAAACCTGCTCAACGGCAGGATGCCCGGCATCGACGCACGCCGCATCGCTTTCCTCGACAAGCAGCTCATCGCCGCCGACACGCGCCTCGCCATGATGATGGGCGAAAAGTTCAAATTCGCCGATGAGGCCGAGCGCTTGTTCGGCGTCCGCCCCCAACTCAAGCCGCTTAGCGTCTATGACGCGGGGCTGGCCGAGATTGCCAAGCTACTCCCCGGCGACGGCCCACTGGCGGCGCGCGTCGATGCGTATCTCGACCGCTTTACTATCCCCAAGGACAAGCTGCTGCCGGTGTTCAACGCCAGCATCGCCAGCTGCCAGGCGCGCACCGAAAAGCACATCACCATGCCGCCGGGAGAGAATTTCAAGCTGGAGTTCGTCACCGGCAAATCGTGGAGCGGATACAACTACTACCAAGGCAATTTCAAAAGCCTGATCCAGATTAACACCGACTTTCCGATCCGCCTGTCCCGCGCGGTCGATCTGGGGTGTCACGAGGGTTACCCCGGTCACCACGCGCTCAATTTCCTGCTCGAACAGCGGCTGACGCGCCAGCGCGGCTGGATCGAATTTAGCGTCTATCCGCTCTACAGCCCGCAAAGCCTGATTGCTGAAGGGACCGCCAATTACGGCATCGAAATGGCCTTTCCTGGCCGCTTCAAACAGATTTACGAGCGCGAGATTTTGATGCCGCTGGCGGGCATCGCGCGCCCCGATGACGACACTTATTGGCGGCTGACCGAAGCGATCAAGGCCGTATCGGGCGCGCGGCTGACCATCGCGCAAATGTATCTGGATGGGGAAATCGATCGGGCAAAGGCGGTGGACCTCACGCAGAAATATCTGCTGATGTCCCCTGCGCGCGCCGAACAGTCTGTCAAATTCACCGAAACCTATCGCAGCTATGTCATCAACTATGGCCTGGGCGAAGCGATGGTGAAGGCCGACGTCGAACGCGAAAATGGAGAGGCGGCGCGGTGGCGGCGCTTCGAGGCGCTGATCAGCGAACCGACGTTACCCAGCGATTTACGGCCTTAAGAGTCACTCCGCCGCAATCGCAAGCTCCACTCGCTGCGGACCGCGGATTACTCCGCCCGGAAACACACCCTGACACAGGCCATCGCGGAACGTCACCTGTCCTGACTTGACCGTCGCGACATAGCCGTCGGCCTTTTGCAGCAGGCGTTTGCCGCCAGCAGGCAGGTCGAACGCCAGCCATGGCTTGCCGAGCTTGAGCTTGTCCATGTCGATCACGTTCAGATCGGCGAGATAGCCCGGCGCGATCAGACCACGATCTTCGAGGCCGTAGAGCAGCGCGGTATCGCGGCATTGGCGCTTGACCGCTTCTTCGAGCGCAATACGGCCGCCGCGTTTACGGTCGCGCACCCAGTGCTGAAGCATGAAGGTGGGACTGGCGGCGTCGCAAATGGTGCCGCAATGCGCGCCGCCATCGGACAGGCTGTTCACCGTATCGCCGCTGCGCTGCAAAGCTTCGAGGAAATCCAGATTGCCATCGGCATAGTTGAGGATGGGCAAATAAATGAACCCCCGCCCATCGTCGCGGCATAGCAGGTCGTAAGCATATTCCTCGCCCGACACCCCGGCTGCTTCGGCGCGCGCGAGGATGCTTTCCGCTGCTGTCGGTTCATAGTCGAAGTCGGGGTCCATTTCATATTGCATGCCCCAGCCGCCCGCGACGACCATGACGAGGCCGATGATGTCAGGGTTGACCTCGCTCATGTCATTGCTTTCGGACAAGAGCTGCGCCTTGAAGGCGGGGTCGAGCAACTTCGCCTTTTGCTGCTCCCACGGCAGTTCGGCGATGGCGACATAGCTGGGGCGAAAGCGGAAGGGGTGGACGGTGCCTTGCCACGCCATGACGATGCCGTTGCCGCGCAGCGCGATCTGCGCGACGATATTGGCGCCATTGTCGTTCTCGGCGCGCATCGCGGCGATCTGCTCGTCGAGCGGCATTTCCTTGGCGATGCTTTGCAGCGCGGCATAGGTGCAGGGCAGCCCGGTTTCGCGGCTGAGTGCGCCCATCCAGCCAAATTCGTCCCATTCGCGGCGCATATCGCTGGCCATTTCGAACACGCCATGTCCAACACGCCCCATGGCGCGGCCGATGGCGATCAGCTCCTCCTTGGTCGCGGTAGTACCGGGCACCACCTCGCCATCGACCGAGCGGTGGAGCACGGTGCGGCTGGTCGAAAAGCCGAGCGCGCCCGCACGCACTCCGTCTTCAACGATGGCCGCCATTGCCGCGATATCGTCGTCGGTCGGGATTGCGCCGGGCTGTTCGCGGTCGCCGAGCACATAGGCGCGCACTGCGCCATGCGGGACATGCGTGCCGACATCGATGGTGCGCGGCAGTTTTTCCAGCGCATCGAGATATTGGGGGAAGGTTTCCCAATCCCACGTCATCCCTTCGGCGAGCGCGGTGCCGGGGATGTCCTCCACCCCCTCCATCAGGCCGATCAGCCAATCGTGGCGGTCGGGCCGCGCAGGCGCAAAGCCGACGCCGCAATTGCCCATGACGACAGTGGTGACGCCGTGCCACGATGACGGTGCCATTTCCTGATCCCACGTCGCCTGACCATCATAATGGGTGTGGATATCCACAAAGCCGGGGGTAACGATCTTGCCACTGGCGTCGATTTCCTCGCGCCCAGGCCCCAGATTGTCGCCAACCGCGATAATGCGGTCGCCGTTGGCCGCAACATCAGTGCGGCGCGGCGCGGCACCGCTGCCATCGACGACCATGCCGCCGCGAATGACCAGATCATACATTGTCCGACTCCCGCTGTTTTGGTTTTGATACGAAACCTAACATAGCGATGCTGCTTGGCAAGCCTCAGGCCGCCAGCGGCTCCAATCGGAACCCGTCATAACCCGCCGCGACCACCGCGTCGCACGTCTCGACATAAGCGGGGAAGCCGCCCACATAAGGGAGGAAAACGCGCGGTTTGCCCGGCACATTGGCGCCCATGTACCAGCTGTCAGCGAGCGGATAGAGAGTAGTGTCGGCAACTTCGGCAACATGGGCCACCCACGCGGCTTCAGCCGCCTCGGTCGTTTCGATGGTGGCGAGCTGGCGCTGCTGCAAATGGCCAATAGCCGCCGCAATCCAGTCAACATGCTGTTCGATCGACATCACCATATTGGTGAGCACCGACGGGCTGCCGGGACCAGTAATCGTGAAGAAATTGGGGAAGCCGGCGACCATCAGCCCCAAATTGGTCACCGGACCGTCGGCCCATTTTTCCGCCAGCGTCATCCCGCCGCGCCCGGTGATGGCAATCTTGCCCAGCGTGCCCGTCATGGCGTCAAAGCCCAGCGCGAAAATGATGGCATCGCACGGGTGCTCACCCGCGCTGGTGCGGATGCCGGTGGGGGTGATGCGCACAATCGGCGTTTCGCTGATATCGACCAGCGTCACATTGTCGCGATTATAGACCTGGTAATAGCCGGTATCGACACACAATCGCTTGGTGCCGAAGGGATAGCTTTTGGGCGTCAGCTTGTCTGCGACGACCGGGTCCTGCACCACCTCGGCAATCTTGCCCGCGACCCAATCGGCAATGACCTTGTTGGCGGCGAGATCGACGCCAACATCGGCGTACGGCCCCCCAACGCGAAAGCCGCCGTCGCGCCAGCGTCGTTCACACTCCGCGGCGCGTTCCTCCGCCGTTGCCTCCAGCGCCAGCGCCTCGGTCGGGTCATTCCAAAAGGCGAGCGGCTCGGCCCTGGCGCGCGCGCGATAGGCGGCGCGGTCGGCATCCCAGGCTGTCTGTTCGGCCTCGCTGAGCGGCCGGTTGTGGGCGGGGACACTGTAATTGGGCGTCCGCTGGAAGACCGTCAGATGTGCGCATTCGGGCGCGATGGTGGTGATGGTCTGGATCGCAGACGAGCCTGTGCCGATGATGGCGACGCGCTGACCGGCGAAATCGACGCCGCGCGCGGGATAGTCGAAGGTCGAGTAGATCGCGCCCGCGAAATCCTCCTTGCCAGCGAAGTCGATGGGCTTTGGTTCGGACAGGCAACCTGTCGCCATGATGCAATAGCGCGCACGATACTCGTCGCCTGCGTCGGTAGTGACGGTCCAGCAGGCTGCGACTTCGTCAAAGCGGGCGGCGACGACACGCGTTTCGAGCTGGATATCGCGGCGCAGGTCGTAGCGGTCGGCGACATGATTGAGGTAGCGCAGCAATTCGGGCTGTGCAGCATAGCGTTCAGACCAGCGCCACTCGCGCTCCAGCTCAGGATCGAAACTATAACCATAGTCACGGCTTTCGATGTCAACACGCGCGCCTGGGTAACGATTCCAATACCAGGTGCCGCCGACCCCTGCCCCCGCCTCAATCACCCGCGCGTTGAGGCCCATGCCGCGCAATTTGTGCAGCATATACATGCCGGCAAAGCCCGCGCCGACGATGATGGCGTCGAAATCCGTGTTGGCCATGGCCGATCTCCCCTCTCCCGCGCCAAAGCTATCACTGCATGGTCAATTATCCCAGCGTGCCTTTGCGTGGTCCCAGATAGCCGAACAGATAGGCCGCCACTTTGCGCATCTGAATTTCTTCTGCGCCTTCGGTGATGCGATAACGGCGATGGTGGCGATAGATATGCTCGAACGGTTTGTGGCGCGAGTAGCCGATGCCGCCATGCACCTGCATCGCGCGGTCGGCGGCTTCACAGCACAGGCGGTTTGCCCAGTAATTGCACATGCTGACCTTGTCGGAGATGGCGTGCTCAATTTCCTTGTGCGGCATGTTATCCATTTCCCAGGCCGTCTTGCGGATCAGCAGGCGCAGCATTTCGGCCTGCGTCGCAAGCTCGACGAGCGGGAACTGGATTGCCTGATTCTTGGCCAGCGCTTCGCCAAAGGGTTTGCGCGCGCGGGCGTAACGGACGCTTTCTTCGATGCAATAGACGGCGGCGCCCAGCGATGAAGCGGCCTGGCGGATGCGGTTCTGGTGGACGAAACTTTGCGCGATCGACAGGCCGCCGCCCACCGGGCCGAGCCGGGCGCTGTCGGGCACCCAGACGTCGGTGAAAGACAGGCGCGGGTGATCGGTGGGCATATTGAAGGTCCACAGATATTCTTCAATCACCAGCCCCGGCGACGGATTGGGCACCAGCAGACAGGTGATGCCGCGCGCCTCGCCATCATTGCCGTCGGTGCGGCAAAAAGTCGCACAGTGGGTGGCGACGTGCATACCGGTGATCCACATCTTGCTGCCATTGATACGCCAGCCATCGATGCCATCGCGGCTCTCGCGTACCGCGCGGGTTTCCATATGCGTCGCGTCGCTACCATGATCAGGTTCAGTGAGGCCAAAAGCGGTGATGCGTGTCCGGGCAAAGCCGCCGAGGATAAACTCCTGCTTCTGCTCTTCGCTGGTCGCGAACTGTTCGAACATTTCGACGAAGGGAAAATTGCCGACGATGCTGTGTTCGTTCTGCAGGTCATTGTGCAGACCTAGCCCCTTGGCGGCGAGATGTTCGCGGATCACCGCCATCCACAGGTTCGACCCGTCCTGCCCGCCATATTTTTTGGGGGCCGAAAAGCGCCAATGCCCCGCCGCATCGGCGCGCTTGCCCGCTTCACGCAGCAATGCTTCCCATTCATGGCGCGGCAGGCCGTGATTGTCCCAATCGGTGCGCGCATGTTCGCGGCGGTGGTCGAAGAAGCGGATGTTGTCGTCCGCCGCAACCAGCGGGTCGATTTCGCGTTCGATAAAGGCGTCAAGCTCGACGAGATAGGCTGCAAGGTCGGCGGGTACGGCGAAATCCATGAACTATCCTTCCGCTGCAATCTTGCTGAGCGCTCGCTCGAAAGCCTCCGGGGGATGCCCGCCCGAAATCACATATTTGCCGTTGATAATGAAGGTCGGCACTGCCTGAACACCTTCGCGCCGCCAGTAATTTTCCTCGGCACGAACTTCGCTAGTATAACGGTCCGAGGTAAGGATAGCGGCGGCTTCAATGGAGTCTAGCCCGGCGGCAAAGGCAGCTTCGGCGAGCACCCTGTGGTCACCCATATCGCGCCCTTCGGTAAAGTGCGCCGTGAATAGTACCATTTTGAGTTCGCGTTGCTTGCCCAGTTCGCCTGCCCAGTGGAGCAGGCGGTGGCAGTCAAGAGTATTCCAGATGCGGCTGTCTGGGCCGCTGTTCATCGCAAAGCCGACCTCCGCCGACCGGCGTTTGATCTCGTTGCGGATTGCAATACCCTCGCCCGGCGGACGGCCATATTTTTTGGCGATGTGCTCGCCGACGTTCTCGCCATCGCGCGGCATGTCGGGGTTAAGTTCGAAGGGATGGAGGGTGACGTCGGCAGTGATCCCGCCCAAACGCTCAAGCGCGGTTTCCAAGCTGCGGATGCCGATGACGCACCAGGGGCAGACGACGTCTGAGACAATGGCAATGTTGAGGTTGGTCATTCGGGCGCTCCCCATTTTTCGCGCGCTTGCGCCAGCGCGGGATATTTGGGCATATCGCCGGCCAGCTTGTCGAGGCAAGTCCGGCGCAGCCGCGCAAGCAGGCCCGGCTCGCAAAGCGTCACCTCGCCGGTGAGCAGCGCGTCGGCCAACGATTTGTCGGCATAGTCCACCGGCCGTTCAAGAGCGCGCGCGGTGATGCCCAGCGCGTTCATTGCGACCGCGACCATGAATTTGTCGCGTCCCTGCACGCCGGGCTTGATGTCGCTGGCCAACCATTCACGCACGGCGGTAACAAGTTCGGCAGACGTTGGTTCGCCGCTGCGGAGGGGGATGGATGGCGCGGGCGGGGGTATGGGGCAGCTACGCTCAGTCTCCGGCGCTTCTTCCTCTAGCAGCAGCAGCAGGTCGAGTTCCTGCTCGGCGGTGCGCCGGGCGACGACAACGCGCTCCAGGCTGCGGTCGGCACCGCTGCGCCATGCCGCGCCCATGCCAAGGCAGCCCATTGCCCACCACAGGGTGCGATATACGAGCCAGAAGCGGAAGCGCGCGGGGTCAACTTGGCCGCCGCCGGCCGCCCGATAAGCGCCGAAAAACGCCTCCAGCGATCCAAGCCCGAAAGCCGGCAAATCCGGTCTGCCAAAGCGCCAGACCGTCATGCAACCATAGGCGAGGTCTTCGTGCAGGTCACCGCGATGCGCCAGTTCCCAGTCGAGCACGGCGGTCAAGCGGCCGTTATCGACCAACAAATTGCCCATGCGAAAATCGCCGTGCACCAGCACCAACGGGTCGGCGGGCGAAGGCAAATGGTCCTCGCACCATTTGATCGCCAGCGCGATAATCGGCCTGTCACCGCCATAAGCGGCGAAGCGGGCTTTAAGGTCAGCGAGCGCAGCAGCAACGTCCATCACTGGGATCGCAGCGGGCACTTGTGCTGCTGGCAACGCATGGATTTGCGCCAACGCCTCCGCAGTTTCGGTGAGCAATGTTGGCGACGGCGCCGCTAGGATTGTGGCGGGATTGGCGTCGCCTGCCACGCGCCGCATCACATAGCCGCTGCCTAATCCATCGCCAGCCCCCAGCACGGCCACGACTTCGGGCGCGCGCACCCCGGCGCGGTGCGCGGCATTAACCAATGCAGCTTCAGCAGCATGATCATAAGGGCGGTCGGCGACATAATCGGCGCTGGGCGCGCGGCGCAGCACATAGCCGCTCTGTTCAACTGGATCACCCCAGTCGAAAGCCCAGCTTTCCATGCTTGCTCCGCCCGACAGGCGTGCCATCCCGGACAATGCACCATTGCCGACCGCACGGGTCATCACAATGGCTAGCTGTTCAGCAATCTCCGTCCCCATGGGCGCCATCGTGGGACGCGATGCGGGCCATGGCAAGCCCCGCCCTAGGCGCGCTGCACAGTTACTGACTGCGCGATCATCTGTGCCGAGCCAAAAATGGTCATGAAACCCACATCGGTGGCATCGCGGCCAACGGCAATACGCACCAGATGGGTTTCTGGGACCAGTCGTGTCGGATCAATCAAGTGCCAGCTGCCGCCCAGATACACTTCAACCACCGCATGGAAATCGGGTGGATCGAGATCCAACGCATAGGCCGATACCATACGCGCGGGAACATCGGCAGCGCGGCATAGCGCGATCAGCAGATGCGCATAGTCGCGACATACGCCCTGGCGCGAAAGAAACGTATCAGCCGCGCTGGTCGATATGTCGGAACTGCCCGGCACATAGTCGAGCTCGGCATGCACCCATGCTGCCATATCAAGCACCTGCTGCCCCTTGGTTGCCGCTTGAAAACGCGTCGCCACAAAGTTGGCAAAGCGATCAGACGGGCAATAGCGGCTGGGCATCAAATAAGAGATATAGGCTGGCGGAAGTTGGTTGTGCGCAACAACGTCAAGCGTAGCGATCGCTATCGGAGCCCGCGCAATGGTTGCGGTTGCCACATAATTGATCGCGATTCGTCCCTCGGCGTGCAGCCAGGTACGCCGTCCGAGCCCGTCCATCCCCTCAATAGTGGTGAGCGGGCCGCTGCCCTTAACGCGCAGCAAGTCATGCTCGAGTTGCTGATCAGGCATGGGAATCGCCTCTATCGCCAACAGCACATCGGCTGGTTGGTCCAACTGATAGTCGAGCGTGGCGGTGATCGATACTTTGGTTGGGGCGTTCGGCATTCGCCGCCCATCGGGCAACAGCGTGGGAGGCGCAAGCAGGTTTACGGACGGCGCAATCTTTCCTGCGATATCCGGTCATGGCGCTTTGCCGCAAAATGGAGCAGCAGGAGAATAGGAGCTGCCAGCGCCACCCAATTCCAATCGATCATGCTGTCGAGCCCCCCATCGATATGCATACCGAAATAGGCCAAGACCAGAAAAAATCCGACGGCATACTGGCCTAGCAGATAATAATTGCGCGGGATGCGCGCCTTGGCCGGATCAATCGCCAGCGGCGCGCGCCCGGCGACTGCGGCCTCCAGTTCGTCACGCTGTCGGCGCCACTGGGCGAAATAATCATGTACCTCTATCCCAATGAGTCCGCCTTCGATCAATATGCCAGCGACGATGATACCGACCTTTTTGCCATAGCCCTCAATCCCCAATGCGCTGAACAGGAGCGGCCCCAAAATGGCGGTTCCAATTATCACAGCGGCGGTAATCCATGCATTCCGCGGCAGGTCCGCCAGCATCGCCTCGATCCGCTCATGGGCGGCAACACGCCATGCCTCCAGCTCGTCGTCGCCAACACGGCGCGGCCGGCCGGCGCGGTCGATATAGGCGGTGCCCATCGGTGTTTCCACAAACCATTGGGCAAAGCGCGCGCGCTCAGTTGTGCGCAAGGCATCAACCTGCTTTGCGTTCACAAACTGCATCATCAGGCCGCGCGGGCCGCTGCGTGATACAGCGGCGCGATTTCCAGCCGGTCGCGACCTTTAGCTTTTGCTTCATAAAGCGCCTTGTCGGCAGCACGATAGAGCGCCAGCCATTCGCCCTCACTGCCGCCCAGCCACCCGGTTGCCGCGCCCATCGACACGGTGATACGCTGGCCGCCTGCGGGAGGAAGCGCCCGCACCTGATCAAGCAGCCCGGTATGATAACGGCGATCATCAGCATCACTGGGATAGATAAGTGCAAATTCCTCGCCGCCGATGCGCGCGGCCAGCGCGTCGCGGCGACGTCCCGCCTCAATCATCTCGGCAATGCGGCACAACACCTGATCGCCCGCGCTATGCCCGATGCTGTCGTTGATGCGCTTGAAGTGATCGACATCAATCAGCACCAACCGGTACATCCCCGCCTTTTCCGGTGGCGGGCAAACGGTGCGCATCAGAGCGCGGCGATTGCTCAGCCCCGTTAGCTCGTCGGTATCGGCCTGATGCCGCGCTTCGGCAACGTCGGCGCGCGCCGAATCACGCTGCGCCTGCACTTGCCGGACACGGTGCGCGATGATCATCGACGACAGCAACGCTTCGGCACTCATCGCCACCAAAGTTGCGTTGTCGAGCCAGAAGCTTTGCGGAATCAGCCCAAAACCATGGAGAAGACGGCTTGTATTAAACAGGACCGGCACCATCCAGGCGATAACAAACAGCCGTTCGATGCGGCCGCCGCTGTACCAGCCGCGCGCAAACATAGCGACGCCGACAGCGAAAAGCAGAGCGTAGGAGGTGAAATAGACGCGGTCGAGCAGAGCGACTTGCCATGGTGCAAGCGTTGCGAAGGCAACAGCGGAAATAGCAACGATGACACCGCTCGCTACCACCAACCAGTCGAACCAGCGCGCAAAACCGCGATCTCCCAAGAAGGCACGCACGAACCACAAGGCGCAAATCGCGGTGGCCGCTAGCCCCAAATAGTTGAGTCGCAGCCGCAGATTATTGTCGATCGCCGGAAAAACCTGAGCCAAAGTGGCTGACGACGTGATGGCATAGACCAGACAAGCGGCAATCATCGCCCCATAGGCACGCAGATAGTCTTCCCGCAATGCGCGCCATAGCACCATATGATAGGTCAGCAGCGCAAGGCACAACCCTGCAAAGCCGCCATAGAGAGCAGAGCGCTGGGCATCGGTGCGCGCCACATGTTCGCCGCTGGCAAGGTGCGGCCCCAGCAAAATTCCGCGCATGTTGCCCGAACCATTGATCCGCAGCAGTAGCGTTTGCGCCACTGCGCTACGGCGCAGCGTGACCGTGTAGATACCGCCAATGTTGACGAAACGGCCCGAGCCGGCGGTGGGTACGTCGAACCGGCGTACTGGCCCGTCGGCATAGGTCGCCAAAATGGTCGCTCCGCTCTGCCACACACTGGTCCAGCGCAGCCGGTTGGCGCCCATGGGCGTATCCTTGGGAACCTCCATCCGGATCCAATAGTCACCCGGGCCGAAGGCGGTCTGTTTGGTCGTACAATCGAATGCCGTAGGCTGTGCAATCAGCGCGTCAGCAAGATCTCCAGGCTGCACGCGTTTGATGCAGGGCTTGAGCGCAATACGTATGTCGGCGCGGGCGCGCTCTTCGGCATGGTGGTCGGCGTAAGCCGGGGCCGTCATCGCCCCTGCCGCAAATAGCAGCATGACCAAATGCGTGATAACGCGCAATAAATAGCCCCCGAACATGCAGCTGCGATAACCCAGCAAGGAAAAAATGGAGTTAATGGGGGGGGAAGCGCACACGCATTGCGGTGCCGGTGAACGCTGCCTATGCTGCCCAAAAACGGGACAGGAGCATTACATGGCTATCGCCGACCAACAGCGCGTGGGATCGCCATTTCACGCCAAATCGACCGGGGCAGAGGTGCTTACGGGGATCGACCTCAGCGGCAAAGTCGCCATCGTCACTGGCGGCTATTCGGGCATTGGATTGGAAACCACCCGCGCACTTGCGGCGGCTGGGGCCAAGGTGATTGTTCCGGTGCGCGATCCGGCCAAGGGCGAGAACGCGCTCGCGGGTGTAGTGGGCGATGTCAGCAGCGCTGCGCTGGATCTGGGCAACCTCGGCTCGGTGCGCAGTTTTGCCGCCGATATGGCGGACAGCCTGTCGCGGCTCGACATTCTGATCAACAACGCGGGCATCATGGCTTGTCCCGAAGCTCGCGTTGGGCCGGCGTGGGAAGCGCAATTTGGCACCAACCATTTGGGGCACATGGCGTTGACGCTAGGGCTGATGAAACTGATACAGCGTACCGAAGGCGCACGGGTGGTCGCGCTGTCCTCGACCGGGCACAAGCGCAGCGGCATCCGCTGGGACGATGTGCATTTCACCGCCGCGCCCTATGACAAATGGGACGCCTATGGCCAATCGAAGTCGGCCAATGCGCTGTTTGCAAACACGCTGTCGCGGCGGCTGGCACCGTCAGGCGGGCTCGCATTTTCGGTGCATCCTGGCGGCATATTCACCCCACTGCAGCGCCATTTGACGGTGGAGGAAACGACCATGCTTGGTTGGACCAACGCCGACGGCACGCCCTCAGAGCTCGCCAAACGCGGATTTAAAACAGCCGAGCAAGGCTGTTCGACCAGCCTTTGGGCCGCGACCAGTCCGTTGCTGGCGGGCAAACCCGGCGTTTATTGCGAGGATTGCGAGGTGGCGGTGCCGACTGACCCTGCCAGCCCGATGGCGCGCTACGCGGGCTGCGAGGCCCATATCTGCGAAGAAGAAGCCGCCGAACGGCTTTGGTCGATGAGCGAGACGATGCTGGCACAAGCGTAGTTAAAGCGCGCCATAGCTCCGGTAATCCTCCACATGCGCGTTGCTACGCTGGAAGGCTGTAAAGCTCATGCTCGCCGACAGGTCGAGCGCTTCGATCTGGTGCCACCAGCCGACGGGCAGGAAGATGGCTTCGCCGGGGCCGAGGACAGTTTCCAGAACTGGGGGTCGTTCGGCATCGCCGGGGCCATGGGGCAGTGCTTCATTGCCCCAATCAGAAAAACAATGTTGGCTGTTCTTCATCCGATCGCTGGCCCAGGGTGGAGCGAGGCGGACGCGTTTGCGGCCCATCACCTGCACCAGAAGATTGTTGGTGAGGTCGTGGTGCCACGGCGTGAGGGTCCCGCGCGGGCCGAGCCAGAAAAAACCTTGGCGATGGCCACCGTCGGCGAGCAGAGCTATCGGCGCGAGGTCGTCCCACAGCGACACCAGCGCAGCCGCATTGGTGCCGCTGTTGTAGGCGGTAAGGTAGATGTCATTGCTGGCTTCGTCCCTGCGCAACCAGTCGATGAATTCGCCAAAGCGCAGCAGCCGCCGGTGATCATCCTTGGAAAGCTCATAAGCCGGGTCGCGCTCGCGTTCGACCTGCGCCTCGACAATAGCATCGCCGCAGCGCGCGGCAAAATGGTCCAGTGACCAATGGGTCAGCGCAGGCCAATGGTCGATCATCCCGGTCAGCTTGACGGGACGTCCAGCGTCATAAAAAATGCGGTAGAAGTCGGCGGGCGCAACCGCTTTGACTTCGTCAAGCGCAAAGCCGCCTTCGGCCTCCATCGCTAACCGCCGTTGGTTTGCGAGCAGCCACTGCTGTTTGGCCACCTGCTCCGCCAGACGGCGCAGCGCGGCGGCGAAGGGGTCCTTGTCCAGCCGCCCGATCTCATAGCGCGCGGCAGCGGCAGAAATGCCTGCCGCGGTCAGACGCGTCAGCAGCGCCGCATCATCCTCGCCCGCCGTGAGCCCCACGGCCAGCAGGCTGCGTTTATCCACTTCTGCCATGACGCTGGCCAAGCCGAGAAAGATGACAAACGCGTTACGTCGGCTTACCGCTTCAGTTTGTCCCGGTCGCCGCCGCTTCCATTTCCCCGCTCTGGATGAGCCAATCGGGATGGTCGGACTGCACCGCCGCCATGATCCGGTCCATGGCCGCAGCGACCTCATCTCCCTCGGCGGCCCGGTCACGCGCCACGATGACTCGGCGCGCCTGCCTGTCGATCACCAGCTGGTCGCGAGCAATCAGGCCCCCAGTCATCAGCCCGGCTGCAATTGCGCGGATTGATCCGTCACGATTTTCGAGTGCCGCGATGCGGTTCTGCAGCCGCTCTTCGACTTGCACCGCGGCGTCGGTTTGCTGGCGCAACTGTACGATGCTGACGCGCGCCTCACGGTCCAGCTTCTTGCTGACCATGGCCGACAGTCGGCGCGGCAAGGTTGGCGAGTAGCGGTCGACAATCACCACGCCATCGATGGAAATGGCTTCCGCCTCCGCACGGACCGTTAGCGTGTCGATGCGGTCGTCTTCGCCCATCAGTCCACGCAACTCCGCTTGTACAACCGACCGCGCCCGCACTTCGGCAGCGATGGAATTAAGTGACAAGGCGAGCGGGATCGACAAGAGACCGATCACCGTCAAGCTGCCGACCATTTGCATCGCGGTGTGCTGTGGCGTCAGGTAGGGGCCGAAATGGTTCAGTCGCGCAACGAGCGTCGCGGCCAGCGCGATCGCCAGCGTGTTGGTCAGAAACAGCAGGCCAGCACCCGTCGCAAACTCTAGGCGCCATGTGGCCAACCCGAACCCCACGGTTGACAGTGGCGGGACAAGCGCGGTGGCTATGGCCACGCCGACCATTACCCCCGATAACCCGCGCATAATGGCGAAAACACCGGCAATGCCGCCAACGACCGCGACCCCAAGATCAAGCAAGGTCGGCTGGGTGCGCGCCCGCAGTTCGGGTGTGACGTCGGCGATGGGTGACAACCACACGATCACCATAGCTACCAGCACAGCAACAGCAATTCCGGCGGCAAGCGTGACCAGTGACCGCTTGATCAGCCCGGCTTCCAATGTCGCCAGCCCAAAGCCGATGCCCATGATCGGCCCCAGCAGCGGCGATACCAGCATCGCACCGATGACGACGGCCGTCGAGCTTTGCAACAGGCCCAAAGTGGCGATTGCCGCTGACAGCAGCACCAGCAGCAAAAACTTGCGGTCCAGCCGGGCATCGCGGGCGACCCGCGCGAGCAAGAGTGCCCGGTCGAGCTTGCCGCCTTCCTCATCGTCGTCAGGTAGCGCCGAGAATCGACCGCCCGCCGAAAACCCAGCTTCGCCGCGATTCGCTGAGGGCTGGTCGGGCGACAAGCTCCTTTGCCGAGATTACAGCTTGCCGGTCAGTTCGGGCACAACATTGAACAAATCGCCGACCAGTCCCAAATCGGCGACCTGGAAGATTGGTGCATCCTCGTCCTTGTTGATGGCAACGATGGTCTTGCTGTCCTTCATACCCGCGAGGTGCTGGATCGCGCCGGAAATGCCGATAGCGAAATACACCTCAGGGGCGACAATCTTGCCGGTCTGGCCGACCTGATAGTCGTTGGGAACATAACCCGCGTCAACCGCCGCGCGGGATGCGCCCAGCGCCGCACCCAGCTTGTCGGCCAGCGGAACGATGACTTCCTGATATTTCTCCGATGAGCCCAGCGCACGGCCGCCCGAAACGATGATCTTGGCGCTGGTCAATTCGGGGCGTTCGGATTTGGCGATTTCCGCGCCGACAAAACTTGAAACGCCCGCGTCGCCACCGGCAGTGACGGCTTCCGTCGCAGCCAATCCGCCGGTTGCGGCTGCCTTTTCAAAAGCAGTGCCGCGCACAGTGATGACTAGTTTGCTATCGCTAGATTCGACGGTGGCGATGGCGTTGCCGGCATAAATCGGACGGGTGAAGGTCTTGGGGCCTTCGACCGAAATGATCTCCGAAATCTGCATCACGTCGAGCAAAGCGGCGACCCGCGGCGCCACATTTTTGCCGGTTGTCGTGGCGGGCGCAACGAAGGCATCGTGATGGCCCATCAAATCGGCAACGACCGGCGCGATGTTTTCAGGCAGATTATGGCCGAAGGCAGCATTGTCGGCGACGTGCACCTTGGCCACGCCCGCAATCTGTGCGGCAGCGCTGGCGACCCCGCCTACACCCGTTCCGGCAACCAGCAAATGAACTTCGCCAAGCTTCGCAGCAGCGGTGACAGCGGAGAGCGTCGCGTCCTTGACCGACGCACCATCATGTTCAACCCAGACGAGCGTTTTCATGCGCCAACTCCCATGGCTTTCAGCTTTTCAACCAGCGTGTCGACGTCGGGCACCTTGATCCCCGCCTGCCGCACCGGCGGCTCCGCCACCTTCACGGTCTTGACGCGCGGGGTTATGTCGACGCCAAAATCGCCGGGCGACTGCACCGCGAGCGGCTTCGACTTGGCCTTCATGATGTTGGGCAAGCTGGCATAGCGCGGTTCATTGAGGCGCAGGTCGGTAGTGACAATGGCGGGCAGCTTGAGCTTGACCGTTTCGAGGCCGCCGTCGACTTCGCGGGTTACCGCGACATGGTCACCGTCCACGATCACCGCGCTGGCAAACGTGCCCTGCGGCCAGCCGGTCAGTGCACCGAGCATCTGGCCGGTCTGATTATTGTCGCCGTCAATCGCCTGCTTGCCGAGGATGACCATGCCGGGCGTTTCAGCATCACAGATCGCCTTCAGGATTTTGGCGACCGCGAGCGGCTCGACGTCAATACCGTCGTCGACCTGCACCAATATCGCGCGGTCGGCGCCCATCGCGAGCGCGGTGCGCAGCGTTTCCTGCGCCTTGGCGGGCCCAACGGACACGGCAACAATCTCGGTCGCCACGCCCTTTTCTTTCAGCCGAATCGCTTCTTCGATGCCGATTTCGTCGAACGGATTCATCGACATTTTTACATTGGCCAGATCAACGCCCGTGCCGTCGGCCTTGACCCGCGGCTTGACGTTGTAATCGAGCACCCGCTTCACCGGCACCAAGATTTTCATCGCGTCAGCTCCATCTCACTTTGCTGCACTACGCCATATTTTGCGTTTACGTAAACGTCAACTTGCTCGTGGCGGGTTCAAGCGACCGCCCGCACCTCGGCCACGATCTTCTTTGCCGCATCACCAAGGTCGTTGGCCGGGACAATAGGCAGACCGCTGTTCGCGAGTATTTCCTTGCCCTGCTGCACATTGGTGCCTTCAAGCCGTACGACCAGCGGCACCGCCAGATTTACTTCCTTCGCCGCTGCAACAATGCCTTCGGCGATGATGTCGCATTTCATGATGCCGCCGAAGATGTTAACAAGGATGCCCTTTACGGCGGGGTCCTTCAGGATGATTTTGAACGCCGCCGTCACCTTTTCCTTGCTCGCACCGCCGCCGACGTCGAGGAAATTGGCAGGAAATTCGCCGTTCAGCTTGATGATGTCCATTGTCGCCATGGCCAGCCCCGCGCCATTGACCATGCAGCCGATGTTGCCGTCGAGCTTGATGTAAGCGAGATCATATTCGCTCGCCTCGACCTCAGCCGGGTCTTCCTCGGTCAGGTCGCGCAGTTCGGCGAGGTCGGCGTGCCGGAACATGGCGTTGCCATCGAACGCCACCTTGGCATCGAGCACCAGCAGCTTGTCGCCCTCGGCGCTCGGGCAAATAGCGAGCGGGTTGATTTCAATCTGTTCGGCATCTGTGCCGAGGAACGCCGCATAGAGCCCTGCCAAAATCTTTGCACACTGTTTGGCGAGGTCGCCGGACAACCCCAGCGCCGCGGCAACGCTGCGCCCGTGATGCGGCATCAGGCCGGTCGCGGGATCGATGGTGATGGTGTGGATTTTTTCCGGCGTATCATGCGCCACGTCTTCAATGTTCATCCCGCCTTCGGTCGAGGCGACCACGGCAATGCGGCTGGACGCGCGGTCGACGAGCAGCGCAAGATAGAATTCCTTTCCGATATCGACGCCGTCTGTGATGTAGAGGCGGTTGACCTGCTTGCCCGCTTCGCCGGTCTGGATCGTTACCAGCGTGTTGCCGAGCATGTCGGTGGCATGCGCGCGCACTTCGTCGAGGGTCTTGGCGAGGCGCACACCGCCCTTGGCGTCGGGGCCCAATTCCTTGAACTTGCCCTTGCCGCGCCCGCCCGCGTGGATTTGTGCCTTCACGACATAGAGCGGCCCCGGAAGTGCCTCGGCGGCCTTGACCGCTTCGTCAACGGTCAGCGCGGCAATGCCCTTGGGCACCGCGACGCCATATTTCGCCAGCAATTCCTTGGCCTGATATTCGTGGATGTTCATGGGGAGAGCAGCGCCTTTCCGGACAGGACGGAGTAAAGAGTCGCGGGGTCCATAAGCACAAGTGGCGAGGCGATGCTACCCCTTCGCGCTGGCAGCTGGGGAGCACCGCCGCATACTGGTCAATTTTCGTAAATCCGCGCCACCGCCGTCAGATTGGCGGCCCCCAAGCCAGCTTGAAGCGCGGTTGCAAAGACATCTGCAGCGGCATTAGTGACCGGCATGGTTGCCGCTTCAGCCCCTATAGTATAGCCAAAATCCTTTGCCACCAATTCAACTGGAAACAGCGGTTCATCGCGCCGGGCGAGCATCAAAGCGCCAGCTCCCTTCGCCGATGGGCTCAGCACTGGCGTCTGGCTGAGCAGCTCCAGCGCCGCTGCCGGATCAAGACCGAGCCCCTGCATCCGTCCCAGCAGTTCGGCGAGCAGCGCGACCTGCGCTCCGAACAGCGTGTTGGCGATCAATTTGAGTGCCGTACCCGCTCCCGCCGGACCAACGTGATGTTGCGCCGCGCTCATGCTCACCAACAGCGGCTGCGCAGCTACAACGTCCTTTGCATCGCCCCCAATCAGGTGGATCAGTTGCCCAGCCTCTGCCTGTGGGCGGCTGCCCAGCACCGGCGCATCGATCATGCCAACACCAGCATCCATGGCAGCCATATGCAATTCGGTCATTCCGGCTGGACTTAGCGTTGAGCATTCAATCGCCAAGGCACCCTTACGCATGCCGCCGAGAGCGCCTGTTTGGGCGTCCAACCAGACGCTATGTGCCGCCCCATCATCGCGCAGCATTGCGATGACAATGTCCGCATCTTGCGCCGCTTCGCGCGGCGTAGTGGACATCCCGGTGCGGTTCCACCGGTGGACCTGGTAACCGGCCGCAACCAGCCGATCGGCCATGCGCGATCCCATTGCGCCCTGTCCCAGAAAAGTGATGTTCATGGCTTTGCTCCAAATAGAATCAGCTGGCGCGGCGCCTCCTTGGGTAAAGGAAGCGCCGCGACAGGCATGCGTTGGCGAAGGATCAGGCGGCGGCTTCCAGCTCCGCGCGCTGGGTGCGGCCTTCGGGATCGATCCAGCGCAGTGCCGGGTCCAGCATGAAATCTTCCAGCGGGGTGTGAGTCAGGTGGTTGGTGTAATTGCTGATCACCTTGGTGGCGATGATGGTGACGACTTCCAGCACCTGCGCGCGGGTGAAGCCGGCCGCGATGAAGGCATCGACGGCGTCATCCCCGGCAAAGCCACGCGTTTCGGCGACCAGCTCGGTGAAGCTGCGCAGCGCCTGCAGCCTGGCGTCGGCGATGACCGTCTGATTGCGCAGTGCCTGGATAGCGTCTTCGGGAACGCCAGCGTTGCGCGACAGAAAAGTGTGGCCTGCCGTGCAATATTCGCAGCCATGGAACACATTGACCGCCTGATATACCACCTGCTGTTCGGCGGGGGTGAAAGAGGTTTGCGTCACCAGCGCCCAGAGCGCGTCATAGCCCTTCAGTGCGGCCGGGCTTTCCGCCAGAATGGCATGCAGCTTAGGAATGAAGCCCCAACCTTTTTTGGTCTCGGCCAGCGCGGCACGCGAACCTTCGGGGGCGTTGGTTTCGTTATAGAGTTCGAAGCGGGTCATGGTCGGTCTCCTTGCATCGCGGCGGCGGGCTGCCGTCGGTGAGAGCCTTTTCGTTCATCGCTGATGATTGCAGAAGAAACGCTATGGCGATATCATTCATTCCGAAAGGGAATGATTATGGATCGGCTCGGCGCGATGGCGCAGTTTGTCCGCGCGGTTGAGGCGGGTAGCTTTTCCGCCGCTGCGCGCGTGCTCGGCCAAGGCCAGCCCGCCATTTCCAAGGCCGTGGCGCAGTTGGAAGCAAGGCTGGGGGTGCGCTTGCTCAACCGCACCACCCGGGCGCTGACGCTGACCGACGCTGGGCGCGCCTTTTATGATCGCGCGCGTACAGCGCTCGACGCCGCCGAAGAAGCCGAAGCGGCAGCGCGCGGCGCTGGCGCTGCGCTGACGGGGCGGCTGCGCGTGTGCGCGCCGGTAACGCTTGCGCGGCTGCACATCGTGCCGTCGCTGCCCGCCTTTTTGGCGGAGCACCCCGCACTCGACATTGACCTGCTCCTCGATGACCGGCGCATCGATCTGATCGAAGAGGGCATTGATATCGCCATACGCGCCGGGCCGTTGGCCGACAGCAGCATGGTGGCGACGCATATCGTCACCGGACAGCGGATGGTGCTAGGCAGTACACGCTTCTGGGCCGCGCACCCGCCCGTCGAAAAGCCATCCGATCTGGCCCACCTGCCCTTCATTGCCTATGGCCCGGCACCGGGCGGCACTGACTGGGTGTTCGCCAACGATGACGCAACCGAACTGGTCCGGATGACCCCGCGTCTGCGTATGAGTGCGCTCGAAGGCGTGCGCGAGGCGCTGTTTGCCGACATCGGCTTTGCCATCCAGTCCGAATGGGTGACGCGCGACGAAAGGGCGAGAGGCATCATCGAACCTCGGCTGCAAGCTTATCAGTTACCAGCGATTGCCGTTTCCGCAGTCTACCCAGCAGGGCGCCAGCCGCCAACTCGCGCGCGTGCCTTTGCGGCGCACGTCACCAACGTGCTGCGCGCCGCAACGGTCAATCCGTAACCGCGTCACGAAGCACCGCAACACCGTCTTCGCGCTGCTGGCGCAGTTCGGCTTTCAGTTTCGCCGGATTGCGCGCGAAGATGAACCCGAAGCTGACCCCGCCTTCCTTGCCGATCGTCGCATGATGCAGCTTGTGCGCCTGCACCAACCGCTTGGCATAGCCGCCCCGCGGCACATATTTGAAATAGCGTTGGTGGACGAGGCCGTCGTGCACCAGCGTATAAATGATGCCGTAACCCAAAATGCCGAAACCGATCCACGTCGCGGGCTCCCAAGCATCCGCGCCCATGACCAGCGGCGAGCCAAGCGCAAACATCGAAATGCTCATCGCCGCGCCGACCACGCCGAACAGGTCGTTCTTTTCGAGCACATTGTCGTGCGGTTCATGATGGTCGCGGTGCCAGCCCCAGCCAAAGCCGTGCATGATATATTTGTGGCTGCTCCACGCGACACACTCCATCGCGATGATGGTGGCAAGGATAATGATCAGGATGGCAAGCAGCGACATAAACCTAGTATAGCGCGTCAATCGGCCTTCGGAAAGAAATAGGCCGCGATGTCGGCACCGATGCGCGCGGGGCGCAGCGTGGTGGCGTCGATGCAGCACCAGCTGGATTTCACCTCGGCCAACACTTCTTCGCCGCGCTTGATCACCGTGTTGTAGAATGCTCGTGCGCCATGTAGGCTTTCAAGCAGCACGGTGGCGACGACATCATCGTCCAGAAACGCCGGTTTGCGGTAGGTAATCTCGTGTTTCAGCGCGACCCATGCGCGCTGGGCGACAGCATCGGGCGGCGCGAGGCCGCGCCAATGGGCGAGCACTGCTTCCTGCACCCAGTTCAGATAGCGGCTGTTGTTGACATGCCCCATGAAGTCGATGTCGTCGGGCAAAATTTTGATGGGGAATCGCAGGGTTAGGGTGTCCATCGACAATGGATAGCCCAGCAAGATTACAATTTCCAGAAATTGCGCAAAACAAGCTTGCTTGCGTTGCGCTGCCCGCTGTGGCTAACGCCAAGCCATGACCCGCCCTCGCACATTGTATGAAAAAATCTGGGACGCGCACCTCGTCGAACGGCGAGACGATGGCACCTGTATCATCTTCATAGACCGGCATCTGGTGCATGAAGTCACCAGTCCGCAGGCCTTTGCCGGGCTGCGCGCGGCCGGGCGCACTGTACGGCGGCCCGATCTGACGCTGGCGGTGCCCGATCACAACCTGCCGACCACTGCAAGGCGCGATGCGAGCGGCGCGCGCATTCCTATCGCCGACCCCGACAGCGCGGCGCAGTTGGCCGCACTCGAGAAAAATGCGCCCGATTTCGGCATCCGCTATATCGGCGACGCCGACCGCGAGCAGGGCATTGTTCACGTCGTTGGCCCCGAGCAGGGATTTTCGCTGCCCGGCACCACCATCGTGTGCGGTGATAGCCATACCGCCTGCCACGGCGGGCTGGGCGCGCTGGCGTTCGGTATCGGCACCAGCGAGGTTGAGCATGTGCTGGCCACGCAGACGCTGTTGCTTCAGCCATCCAAAACCATGGAAGTGCGCGTCGAGGGCGCGCTGGAACCGGGCGTGACGGCGAAGGATCTGGTGCTGCACATTACCGGTGTGCTCGGTGCGGCAGGGGGCAGTGGGCATGTGATCGAATATACTGGGCAAGCCATTCGTGACCTGAGCATCGAGGGCCGCCTGACGATCAGCAATATGGCGATCGAGCATGGCGCGCGCGCGGGATTGATTGCGCCCGATACCAAGACTTTTGCATATCTCAAAGGCCGCCCCATGGCGCCCAAGGGTGCCGATTGGGACGCGGCGTTGGCGTGCTGGCAGAGTCTGCCGACCGACGCTGGTGCGAGTTACGACAAGACGGTGGTGATTGACGCCGCCGTGATCGCGCCGTCGGTCACATGGGGAACCAGTCCCGAAGATGTTGTGCCCATCACCGGCGTCGTACCCAATCCCGAAAGCTTTGCCGATCCGTCCAAGCAGGAGGCGGCGCGCAAGTCGCTTGCCTATATGGGCCTGACCCCCGGTACGCCGATGACCGAGGTGCCTGTCGAGCATATCTTCATCGGCAGTTGCACCAACAGCCGCATCGAGGATCTGCGCGCTGCCGCCGCCGTGCTCAAAGGGCGGCGCAAGGCAGAGGGTATAAAATGGGCGATTGTCGTGCCCGGCAGCGGACTGGTGAAAGCGCAGGCCGAAGCCGAAGGCCTCGACCGCATCTTCATAGACGCGGGCCTCGAATGGCGCGAACCCGGCTGCTCCGCATGCCTCGGTATGAACCCCGACAAGGTGCCGCCGGGGGAGCGCTGTGCCAGCACGAGCAACCGCAACTTCGTGGGGCGGCAGGGGCCGGGTGCACGCACGCACCTGGTGTCGCCCGCGATGGCGGCTGCGGCTGCGGTGACCGGGCGGTTGACGGATGTGCGGGAGCTTTCAGCATGACCCCCCTCACCACCGTGTCCGGTCGCGCGATTCCGCTAGGCCTAAAAAATGTGGATACCGACGTCATTATTCCGGCGCGCTGGTTGAAAACCATCAGCCGTGAGGGACTGGGCAAGGGGGCGTTCGAGACCATCCGCGCCGAGCCTGGTAATATTTTTGACCAGCCCGAATTTGCCGGTGCGCCGATCCTGATTGCGGGGGACAATTTCGGGTGCGGATCAAGCCGCGAGCATGCCGCGTGGGCGCTGGCCGATCTGGGCATCCGCGTGGTGATCGCGCCCAGCTTTTCCGACATTTTTTCAGGCAATGCAGTGAAGAACGGCATTTTGCCGCTGGTCCTGCCGCAGGCCGCGGTTGACCGGCTGCTGGCGGTGGCGGCGACCGATCCAGTTGACATCGATCTGGAGGCGCAGACGGTCACCACCAAATTTCAGGACCGCTTCGCCTTTGACATCGACCCGTTCCGCAAGTCTTGCCTGCTCGGCGGACTCGACGAAATTGGTATTACCCTGGCGAGCGAGGCCGCGATTGACGCTTTCGAGGCGCAGGACCGCAACGCGCGTCCATGGCTGGTACCGGCCACCATTTGACCTGAGGGAGAGGAACATGAAAGCCCTGCTATCGACCGTCACCGGCGGTCCCGAAACATTGACCGTTGGCGAATTGCCCGAACCGGTCGCCAGTCCCGGCCAGGTGGTGATCGCGGTCAAGGCTTGTTCGATTAATTTCCCCGACACCTTGATGATTGTCGACAAATATCAGTTCAAGCCGCCGCGCCCCTTTGCGCCGGGCGGCGAGGTCGCCGGGATTGTCGACAGCATTGGCGATGGCGTGACCGGATTTGCTGTTGGCGACCGGGTGATGGCCGGCTGCGGCAATGGTGGACTGGCCGAAAAAATCGCGGTGTCGGCGCATAATCTGTACAAGATGCCTGACAGCATGTCGTTCGAGCATGGTGCGTCTATCCTGATGACCTATGGCACCTCCAGCCACGCGCTGAAAGATCGTGGGCGGATGAAGGCGGGTGACAATGTGCTCGTGCTCGGCGGGGCGGGCGGCATTGGCATATCGGCCATCGAGATTGCGAAGGCATGGGGTGGCCGCGTCGTCGCAGGGGTGTCAAGCGAGGCCAAGGCGGTGATTGCGCGCGAGGCCGGGGCCGACGAGGTCGTCGTCTATGGCCACGCGCCGTTCGACAAGGACCAGTCCAAGGCGCTGGCCGAAGCGTTCAAGGCCGCCGCTGGTCCCAACGGCTTCGACATCATCTATGACACGGTGGGCGGCGATTATTCGGAGCCCGCCGTGCGCGCCATCGCGTGGGAGGGGCGCTTCCTGGTCGTCGGCTTCCCGGCTGGCATCGCCAAGCTGCCGCTCAACCTGACTTTGCTCAAGAGCTGCGATGTGTGCGGCGTCTTTTGGGGCGCCTTCACGATGCGCGAGCCGGAGCGCAACCGTGCTAACATTGCCGAACTGTTCGACCTGTACAGCGCAGGTAAAATCCGCCCGCGTGTTTCCGAAACCTTCCCGCTGGAACGCGGCGGCGAAGCAATTGCCAAGTTGGCGAATCGCAGCGCGGTGGGCAAATTGGTTGTCACCCTCTGACCAAATTCTAGCCCACCGGTTCCGCCAAATCCTTCACCGGGCTTAACCTTTTCTTGAAACCGTACAGCTAGACCCATTCGACGGCATTGGAGTCGGAAGAGGCAATCATGGCCCGGTTTCAGCGGCAAGGCGGTTATCACAGCGACGGCAGCAGCGTCGGCGCACGTGGGCGCCGTGCGCGGCTGACCGCCGAATTCGAAGCCGATCTGGGCATCGATCACGCCGCACGCCGCCGCGCTGCCGAGGCCGAAGCCCGCTGGATCCGCATTAAAACCGGCATCGTTTGGACAATTGCATTGATTTTCTTCACGATCGCCTGCGTGCAGCTATTCGTACTGCGCGAAGAGGTGGACGAGCCCTTCTCCGGCGCAGCAGGCGCGCTCGACTGGATCGAACTGCCCGATCCCCCGCCACCGCCGCCGCCGCCGGTGCTGTTCAACTAAAGCGGACGCACCCGGCGCTGCAAAAGCGGCCGTATGCGTAAAAACCCTGAATAAGCCAGTTCGAGCAGCCACAATATGGGCGGGATGCGCGCTAGGTGCCCAAGCGGTCGCAACCTGGGGATGTAGCGCCACATCGCCGCGAATGCGGCCGCGCCCGATAGAAGTTTGCCATTCTCCAGCGCATGAAAGCGAGCCAACAGGTCGGCAGGAGCAAGCGGGCACGATCCGGCATTGGCTGGATCGGCAATATCGACAAAGTGGATCGCCCCCCGCCGGTCAAGCCGACGCATCAACGCAATTTCGCGCTGGCATAGTGGACAAGCGCCGTCATGATAGACCGTGAGGCCAACGGGCGCCGCGATCAATAAACCCTCGCCTTCGGTTCAATATAGCTGACATCATCCGACAAAGTGTACTCATGCACCGGGCGGTAATCAATTTTCACATCGCCGCCCTTGCCGCCCCAGCCGTTGAACCAAAGCGCGGTATGCTTCATCCAGTTGGCATCGTCGCGGTTTGGGAAGTCCTCGTGCGCGTGGGCGCCGCGGCTTTCCTTGCGGTTGGCGGCACCATGCATCGTCACCGTCGCTTGGCTGATGAGGTTATCGAGCTCGAGCGTTTCGACGAGGTCGGTGTTCCAGATCAGGCTGCGGTCCTTGATGCCGACGTCCTGCAGCCGCTGATAGGTAGCGGAGAGCTTAGCTTTACCTTCCTCCAGTAGCGCGGTGTCGCGGAACACGGCACAGTGCGCCTGCATGGTGCGCTGCATGTCGAGCCGCACTTCGGCTGTCGGCGAGCCGCCCGCCGCGTGGCGGAAATGGTCGAGGCGGCCGAGTGCGAAGTCGGCGCTGTCGGCGGGCAGCGCAGGCTGCGCTGCATTGGGCTTGAGCAGTTCCTTCAGCCGATGACCGGTTGCACGGCCGAAGACGACCAGATCGATCAGACTGTTCGAGCCAAGGCGGTTGGCGCCATGCACCGACACGCAAGCGGCTTCGCCGACCGCGAACAGGCCGGGGACAATGGTTTCGGGATTGCCGTCCTTCACCGTTACCACTTCGCCCCAATAATTGCAGGGGATGCCGCCCATATTATAGTGTACGGTCGGGCAAACGGGCAACGGCTGGCGCGTCAGGTCGACCCCGGCAAAAATCTTGCCGCTTTCGGTGATGCCGGGCAGGCGTTCGGCCAGCACCTTCGCATCGATATGGTCGAGGTGCAGGTAGATATGGTCCTTGTTCGGGCCAACCCCGCGCCCTTCGCGCATTTCCAAAGCCATGGAGCGTGACACCACGTCGCGCGATGCCAGATCCTTCGCTGACGGGGCGTAGCGTTCCATGAAGCGCTCGCCCTCGCTGTTGGTTAGGTATCCGCCCTCGCCGCGCGCCCCTTCGGTGATCAGGACGCCCGCGCCATAGATACCGGTGGGATGAAATTGTACAAATTCCATGTCCTGCAGCGGCAGCCCGGCGCGCAGCACCATGCCGCCGCCGTCGCCGGTGCAACTATGCGCGCTGGTGGCGGTGTAATAGGCGCGCCCATAGCCGCCCGTCGCGAGCACCACCGCCTGGCTGCGGAAGCGGTGAATGCTGCCGTCGTCCATGCACAGCGCGATCACGCCCCGACATTCGCCGTCGACCATGATCAAGTCGAGCGCGAAATATTCGATGAAGAAATCCGCGTCGTACTTAAGGCTCTGCTGATAGAGCGCGTGCAAAATGGCGTGACCGGTGCGGTCGGCGGCGGCGGCGGTGCGCTGGACCGGTGGCCCCGCACCCATATTCTGCATATGTCCGCCAAAGGGGCGCTGGTAGATGGTGCCGTCCGCGTTGCGGCTGAACGGCACGCCGGCATGCTCCAGCTCGTAAACCGCGGCTGGTGCCTCGCGCACCATATATTCGATGGCGTCCTGGTCGCCCAGCCAGTCGGACCCTTTGACGGTGTCGTACATGTGCCAGGTCCAGTGATCGGGGCTATTGTTGCCCAGCGACGCGGCGATGCCGCCCTGCGCCGCGACGGTGTGGCTGCGTGTCGGGAACAGCTTGGTAATGCACGCGGTTTTCAGCCCCGCTTCGGCGCTGCCCATCGTCGCGCGCAGGCCCGATCCGCCCGCGCCGACGACGACGGTGTCGTAAACATGGTCGATAATCTTGTAAGCAGCCGTCATGCGCCGGTTGTCCCCGCCAAAGCCACGCGCAGCACGGCAAAAATGCCATAAGCCGCGCCCGCAAACACAAAGAAATTGAGGGCGACCAGCGCAACCAGCCGCGCCGCTTCGCCATGCACATAATCCTCGATCAGCACCTGCAGCCCCAGTTTGAGGTGATAGAAGACCGAGACGAGGAACAGCATCAGCGGCAGCGCGACCAGCGGATCAGCGACCCAGCCGCGCGCCGCGCTGTAGCTGGAAAAATCACCCAGCAGCAACGAAACGAACAGCCAGATACCCAGCACGACATTGCCCAGCGCGGTGATGCGCTGCATCAGCCAATGGTGCGAGCCATGTTTGGCCGAACCCAGTCCGCGCACGCGGCCCAGGCTGGTGCCGCCCTGCATCTTGCCGCTCATGCCCCTGCCCCCCCAAGCGCGCGCCCGAAGATGAATAGCCAGACGGCGGCGGTGGCGAACAGCGCGCCCACGATAACGATGGTCGACCACAGCTTGTTGACCGGCAGGGCATAGCCCGCGCCGGTATCAAGCACGAAATGGCGAAGCCCCGAGAAGAGGTGCTGGAAAAAGGCCCAGGTCAGCCCGATCAGGACGATGCGACCGATCCAGTTGGTGATCGACAGGCCGGTCGCCGCCACTTCTGCCACCGGCGGCGCGCCCGGTGCGGGCGGCGGCGGCGCAGGCGGAGCGGCCTGCCACACAATATCGAGGAAGGCGGCATAGCTCGCCTCACCCCCGGCGATGGCACCGAGCCACCACAGGAACATCAGGCTGCCGACAATCGCGAGACCATCGCCGCTGGCGCGGTGGAGGATCGATACCAGCATGTGCGGGCCCCATTTATAGACCTGCAAATGCGGTGAAATCGGCCTGCTGCTGCCCATGAAAGCGAGTCCCCTGTTTGGCGCTGCGATGCGGCGCAGCCATGCACTTGCCGCATTGCAGCGTCAAGGCAAGGGGTGAAGCAAAATGGCCGGTCCGTCAGGTGCCTGCTGGACCGGCCACGCGCTTTCGCTTAGCGGTTTGCCGCCCCTACCCTCGCCATATCGCGCGTGCGCCACAGCGAAAACAGGATGCCGCTCGCCAAAATGGCGACCGTTATGCCCAGGCCCCAGGCGGGCGGGAATTTTTCCCAGCCCATGCCCCAGGCGATGAAGATTTTCGACCCGATGAAGATCAGCAGGATCGACAGGGCATATTTCAGATATTTGAACCGCTGCACCATCGCCGCCAGCGCGAAGTAAAGCGCGCGCAGGCCCAGGATGGCAAAGATATTCGACGTATAGACGATGAACGGATCGGTGGTGATCAGGAAGATCGCCGGAACCGAATCCACCGCGAAGATCAAATCGGCAATCTCAATCAGGATCAGCGCCAGAAACAACGGCGTCATGTACCGCACCAGCTTGCCGGTTTTCGGATCGGCCTGATGAACGAAGAATTTTTCGCCGTGCAATTGCTCGGTCACGTTGAAGCGGCGCTTCATCCATTTGAGCACCGGATTGTTCGAAATGTCGGTCGGCTTGTCGCCCACCCACAACATCTTCACCCCGGTGAGGATCAGGAATACCGCGAAAATGTAGAGCACCCACGAGAAATTCTCGACGATCGGCGCGCCGATCCCAATCATGATCGCGCGCAGGATGATGACGCCCAAAATCCCCCAGAACAGCACCCGGTGCTGATAGAGGCGCGGGATCGCGAAATAGGTGAAAATCATCGCGATGACGAAGACATTGTCCATCGCCAGCGTCTTTTCGATGGCAAAGCCGGTCAGATATTCCATCCCGCTCTGCGGCCCAAGATACCACCAGACCCACGCGCCGAACGCCAGGCCCAGACCGATATAGACGGCCGAGAGGATCAAGCTTTCGCCAACCTCAATTTCCTTGGCCTTGCGATGCAGGACGCCCAGGTCGAACGCCAGCAGCGTGATGACGATGGCGACAAAGGCCAGCCACATCCACGCGGGCTTGCCCAAAAAATCAGCGAACAGAAACGCTTCCATGCCGGACCCTTTCGTTTGCACACAAACAACTGCCGACATCACGCACGCGATCACCGCACGCGCCAGAGGGACCCGACAGATGAGCGCGATTTAGGAAACGCCGAGGCTTTTGCAAGGGGGAAGAGAAACGGCAGAAATCTGCGCAACTTCACACGCTATTGCAGGATTTTCCAACGGCTGAGTTTGTGCTTCCTATGGTCAAACATGGCCTAGGTCGCCCATCTGCGGCGCGCCAAGCGACGGCATGATGTTCGCAACCTTTGGCCAGAAGTGCGAAATTGACGATGGAAAGAGCCGCACTGCGACGATGGCAGCGAGCGGCAATGTAGGAAAGCGGTTTCAGGCGGAGACGCGGAGGGCGCGGAAAAGGACAACTTTCTCGCCATCCGGCGGATGGGGACGGCCTTACTTCTTCCTATTCGCGTACATCAGCGCCGCCAGCAGCGCGGCGGAACCCACGCCGATGCCGACGCCGGTTTTCCAGCCGATCTGCTTCTTGGCCTTTTGCGCGGCTTCGGCGGCGTCGGCTTGTTCCCGCGCGCGGCGGGTTTCGCGCATGACTTCATTTTCTTCCGGCGCGGTGTCGTCCTGGGGGGTGGGGTCGGTCATTTTGCTCTTTCAGTTATCCGATTTTCGGGACCACTAACGCGCGCTAGCCCAAAAAAGTTTCCACGGACACATACTCTGTCCCGATCGCCTCGGCCACCGCCTGATAGGTTATCTTGCCGTCGCACACATTAAGCCCGGCGGCGAGGTGCGGGTCGCGGCGCAGCGCTTCTTTCCAGCCCATGTCAGCGATACGCAGCGCGTGCGGCAGCGTGACATTGTTGAGCGCATAGGTGCTGGTGCGCGCAACCGCGCCGGGCATGTTGGCGACGGCATAATGGACGATGCCATCGACGACATAGGTCGGCTCGGCGTGGGTGGTGGCATGGCTGGTTTCGAAGCAGCCGCCCTGATCGATGGCGACATCGACCAGCACTGCGCCGGGTTTCATCGTGCCGAGCATCGCGCGCGTGACCAACTTGGGCGCTTCGGCCCCGGGGATCAGCACCGCGCCGATGACGAGGTCGGCCTCGGCCACGCATTCGGCGAGGTTCGCCTTATTCGAGAAGCGCGTCTTGGCGCGCGCTTCAAAAAAAGTACCGACGCGTTCGAGCACGTCGGGGTCGCGGTCGAGGATGGTCACATCCGCGCCGACGCCCGCCGCCATCTGGGCCGCGTTGAAACCGACAACCCCGCCGCCGATGATGCAGACCTTGCCCGGCGCCACGCCGGGGACGCCGCCCAGGAGGACACCGCGCCCGCCATGCGCCTTTTCCAGCGCGGTCGCGCCGGCCTGGATCGACATGCGCCCGGCGACCTGGCTCATGGGTTTGAGCAAGGGCAAGCCGCCACCAGCGCCGGTGACCGTTTCATAGGCGATGCATACCGCACCAGAGGCCATCAGCTCGCGGGTCTGGTCGGGGTCGGGGGCAAGGTGCAGATAGGTGTAGAGGATCTGCCCATCACGCAGCATGGCGCGTTCGCCCGGCTGGGGTTCCTTGACCTTTACGATCATATCGCTGTCGGCAAAAATCTGTGTCGCGGTGGCGACGATTTCGGCGCCCGCGACGCGGTAATGTTCGTCGCTGGCACCAATGCCCGCACCTGCGCCGGTTTCAACCAGCACATGATGGCCATGCGCCACCAGTTCACGCGCGCTTTCGGGGGTCAGGCCCACCCGATATTCATGATTCTTAATCTCGCGGGGGGTGCCGATGATCATGGCGCAGAATCTCCTCTCGGCCCGCTTATAGCAGCGCCAATCAGGACTGGCGCGGGCGAAATTGCTCTGCCTTACCTAACGGCCTGTTAACCAGTTTGCTGGCAGTAAGCTGGCAGGGAAAAACGCTTGTCACAGGGACGCCAAATGACCGCCACCGACCAGACGCCGCTGGAACCCAAGCCGATAACGCCGGTACGCGTCGAGGACCGGATCCACCTGTTCAACCGCGATGGGCGGCTGCCCCAGCTGGCCCGCGCCATCTATGATGCCATCCAGGGTCATGAACATGCCATCGCCATGTCGTTCTGGAACACCTATAACAGTTTGCCCAGTATTCCGCGCCGCGTGGAAGGTGCGCTCCTTGAAACTTACGCCAAGAACAGCGCGCACTATATTCTGACGCGCTATGCCGATGTTGAAGGTCAGGATTGGGTGACTCAATGCTGCGGCAACGCCGACATGGTCGCGCGCGCGGGCATGTCGGTGGTGGATGTGCAAACATGCCTGCTGGCCGGCCATGAAACGATCCTCGAACTGGTCATCACCCATTATAGTGGACACGAGCAGATGGCCGCCGTCGCCAAGGCGGTGACGCGCATGGCAATGTTCGAAAATGACATCATGGCAGCCTATTGGCAGCAGATGGAGCGGCAGCGCGAAGAAAAGAACCGCCGCACGCTGGCCGAGGATTTTGACCGTTCAATCGCCGCGCTGGTGCAGGACACCGAACATGTGCGCGGCCGCGTGGCGCAGCAGGCCCACAGTGCCGATGCCGCCGCGCAGGGCATGATTGCCAAGACCGCCGAAGTGGCTGCCGCGTCCGAGCAGTCGGCAATGGCGATGCGCGAAGCGGCATCGACGGCCGCTGGCCTGATCCGCGCCATCGAAGATGCGCGCGCCGAGGTAGAAGCCTCTGCCGACGTCGCCACGCGCGCCTCGCAGCAGGCGGGCGAAGCGGTCGCCATGTCCGAGGCGCTGTCGCACCATGCCGAGGCGATTGATTCGATTCTGGGCCTGATCCGCGACATTGCCGGACAAACCAATTTGCTGGCTCTCAACGCCACCATCGAAGCGGCACGCGCAGGCGAAAGCGGCCGCGGATTTGCAGTGGTGGCGCAGGAGGTCAAAAGCCTGGCCAATGAAACCGCGCGGGCGACCGACGATATTGCCGGCAAAATCGCCGCGATTCAGCAAGCCACGCGCGGTACCGTCGCCGCCAACCAGTCGATCCAGACCACCATCCATGATGTCCAGGTATCAGCGCAGCGGATCCGCGATGCGATGGATGCTCAGGCACAGACGGTGACAAGCATTACCGCCGCGGTCGATGAAACCGCGCTTGCCGCCGACAGCATGTCCTCGACCATCGCCGCAATCCGAAGCGATACGGGGCAGGTCGCGGGCGAAATCGGCAGCCTGGCAGGCGAATTTGCCGCGATGGGTGACCGCCTGAAGAAACTGGAGCAAGCCGCAAGCGAGTTTAGCCGCCGGGTTGCTTAAGACGCGGCCCGCGCGCTAAGCGCGGGGCATGCAAACCCATATCCTTCTTACCGGCGGGTCACGCGGAATTGGCGCGGCGATTGCGGCAGCGATGGATCGGCCCGATGTGCGGCTGGTTGCGCTGTCGTCCAAAGATGGCGACCTCAATGATCCCGCCGTGCCTGCACAGCTGTGGGACGATGCATTGGCGCGGCTTGCGGGCCGCGTCGATGTATTGATCAACAATGCCGGGGAATTTGCCGCCAATCCGATTGATGCGGGCGACGCCGATTGGCTGGCGGGATGGGATCGCGGGCTGCGTGTCAACCTCACGTCCGCCGCCGACCTGTCGCGGCGGTTCGTGCTGCACAGTCAAGCGAATGGCGGGGGCCGCATCGTCAATATCGCCAGCCGCGCGGCGCATCGCGGGGACAGTCCGGCCCACTGGCATTATGCGGCGGCCAAGGCGGGGATGGTGGCGATGACCAAGACCATTGCGCGCGGCTATGCGGCGCAAGGCGTGCTCGCCTTCGCCATCTGCCCCGGCTTTACCATGACGGGTATGGCGGAGGACTATCTGGCCAGCCGTGGGGGCGACAAGTTGTTGGCGGATATCCCGCTGGGGCGCGTCGCGATGCCCGACGAAGTGGCGGAGATGGCGCGCTGGTGCGCGCTGGATGCGCCAGCGTCGATGACCGGCGCGGTGCTGGATGTAAACGGTGCGAGCTATGTTCGGTAGGCCGGGTGCCTCCCAACACCGAAGGGTTGAGCCTGTTAAAGGGTTACAGTTCATTGTGGCTGGCGCAGCTCTGACCTTTTCTGCGTGCGCAACCACAACGACGGAATTCCCCCTCACTCCCGCACAAAATCAGCAGCGCGTGCTTGCGAATGCCTGCGAAGGGCGTGACGGGTGGAGCGATCCTGCGCCGCCCGCGCGCATTTTCGGCAACACTTACTATGTCGGCACCTGCGGGATCACTGTGCTGCTGGTCACTGGTCGGGAGGGCCATGCGCTGATCGACGGCGCAACCGAAGCGGCCGTGCCGTCGATTCTGGCCAATATCCGGTCGCTGGGGTTCGAGCCGCGCGACGTGCGGCTGATCGTCGGGACGCACGAGCATTATGACCACATGGGTGGTTTTGCGGCGCTGAAGGCCGCAACGGGAGCGCGGCTGATGGTGCGCGAACCGGCGCGTGCCGCAGTCGAGACGGGCAAGGTGAATGCCGCCGACCCGCAATTTGGCATCATTGAAGGCATGACGCCAGTCGCGGTCGATGCGACCTATACGCATGGCGAGGTGCTGCGTATTGGCGACGTTGCGCTGACCGCCGTCGCGACGCCGGGGCACACGGATGGCGGCACCAGCTGGCACTGGCGCAGCTGCGAAGGCGTGCGCTGTCTGACCATTGCCTATCTCGACAGCCTGACCGCGGTGTCGCGTGACAATTATCGCTTTGCCGACCATCCCGAAAAGGTTGAGCCCTTCCGCGAAACCTTTGCTACGCTGCGATCCATGCCGGGCGACGTTTTTCTGACTGCCCACCCGGCCGCTAGCAGCATGTTCGCGCGCTTTGCGGGAAAGGAGCCACTCGTCGACCGCGATGCCGGACGGCGGCTGGTGCATGCGATGCGGAGGCGGCTGGACGACCGGCTGGCAAAGGAAGCAGCGGAGAGGCCATAATGGCAGGCTGGCTGCTGTCGCTGCCCTGCACGCGCGCCGAGGCGGAGGTATTGGCGGGAGAAGTGTCCGCGCTTGACGCGCTGGCCGATCCGCCGGTGGTGGTAACGCGTGAGATCGATGAGGCGGCAGCGGCATGGCAGCTAGACTGCTACTTCAGCGACCGGCCCGATGCCGCCACGATTGCAGCGGTGCGGTCGTTGGTACCGAGCGCAAGGCACGCCAAGCCGCTGGTCGAAGCGCTGCCCGATGAAGATTGGGTGACGGTGAGTCAGCAAGGGTTGAAACCCGTTCACGCCGGCCGCTTCTATGTCCACACCGCCGACAATCGCGGGGAGGTGCCCGCCGGGGCGCGGGCGTTGCAGATTGATGCGGGACTGGCGTTCGGGACCGGTGGGCATGATACCACGGCAGGGTGCCTGGTGATGCTCGACCGGCTGGCGCGATCGGGGCGGCAGTTTCGTAACATTGCCGATGTGGGGTCGGGCACTGGCGTACTCGCCTTTGCCGCGCTGCATTTATGGCCCGGCGCGCGCATGCTGGCGAGCGACATTGATCCCATCAGCGTCGAGGTATTGCTGGCCAATGCACGGCTGAATGGCTTTGCTGTCGGGCGCGCGCGTGGGCAGATTGTGGGCGTGGCAGCCCCGGGGACCGACCATCCCGCCATCCGTCGCCGCGCGCCCTATGACTTGCTGATCGCCAATATTTTGGCCGGGCCGCTGATGACGTTGGCGCACGATTTTGCCGCCGCCACCGCGCCGGGCAGCCATGTGGTGTTGGCAGGGCTGCTGGCGGGGCAGGAGGATGCGGTGCTGGCCGCTTACCGCGCGCAGGGTTTCCGGCTCGCCGCGCGCAGCCAGGCGGGCGACTGGCCGTGCCTGTTGCTGGTGCGCCGGGCGCGTTTTGGCCACCGCCGAGTGCAGCGCGCGCGGCATCGCAGCGACCCGGCAGACGCCAGCTTCGGCAGCTGGTAAATCTGAACGCGAGCTAACATCCAAGTTCAGCATCGCGACAAGGCCGAATCGCTACACCGGGCTCAACGGCCCGCGATGGTTGCGGGCCGCAGATGGAGGCTTTTATGGCCAAGACGCTTTCGACCCTGACCAAGGCCGCAGTTGCGGCGGCCACCACCGGCGCCATGCTGAGCGCCACCCCTGCCGCCGTGGCGCGCGACCGCGACCGCGATGGCATCAGCGCTGGCGAGGTTATCGCCGGTGCCGTGATCCTGGGCGGCCTCGCCGCGATCCTGTCTGACAATGACCGGGGCGACTATCGCGGCCACGACGGACGCTACAACGACCGCTATGGCTATAACCGTGGCTATTATGAGCGCGACTATGGCTATGACTATCGCCGCCACGGCAATGCGCGGCAGGCCGTCAACCAATGCGTGCGCGATGTCGAATATCGCAGCGGACGCTGGGGCCGCACCGACGTGACCCAGATCCGCGACATTGAACGCCGCCGCGACGGCTATATCGTCAAAGGCAATGTCGTGGTGCGCGAGGGTTATCGCGGCCGTTATGGGCGCGATGGCTATTATGACCGCGGCAAGTTCAGCTGCTTCGTGCGCTATGGCCGGGTGGAGAATGTCCGCTTTTCGGGGCTGGGCTGATCAACAAGAAAAGGGCGGCAGGGTCACCCCTGCCGCCCTTTCGCTTGGACCAGTATTTGTAGGGTCAGGCGACCCGGCGGGCTTCGTTGCCATGCTCGTCGACGTCGCGCAGCACATAGCCGCGACCCCAAACGGTTTCGATGTAGTTTTCGCCGCCGCACGCCAGCGCCAATTTCTTGCGCAGCTTGCAGATAAAGACGTCGATAATCTTGAGTTCGGGTTCGTCCATGCCGCCATACAGGTGGTTGAGGAACATTTCCTTTGTCAGCGTGGTGCCCTTGCGCAGGCTCAAAAGCTCCAGCATCTGATATTCCTTACCGGTCAGATGCACACGCAGGCTGTCGACTTCGACGGTCTTGGTGTCGAGGTTGACGGCGAGTTTGCCGGTCTTGATGACGCTCTGGCTGTGGCCCTTGGAACGGCGGACAACGGCATGAATGCGAGCGACAAGTTCGTCGCGGTGAAAGGGCTTAGTGACGTAATCATCGGCGCCAAAGCCGAACGAACGCACTTTTGAATCCATTTCCGAAATGCCCGACAGGATCAGCACCGGCGTCTGCACTTTGGCCGTGCGCAGCTTTTTCAGCACGTCATAACCATGCATGTCGGGCAGATTGAGGTCGAGCAAAATGATATCATAATCATACAGCTTGCCCAGATCGAGGCCTTCCTCCCCCAGGTCGGTCGTGTAGACGTTAAAGCCTTCGGTCGTCAGCATCGTGTCGATGGCCTTGGCGGTCGTCGGCTCGTCTTCGATCAACAATACGCGCATTGGGTGTGCCCCTTGATCCGTTTCCCCAGCGGCCATTTCGGGTCCGCAGGTTTATTAACCACGAAAGCAATGAACGGAAAAGGTTAATTTTGAATTAAATGAGGATTCCCCGCGAGTCGCACATCAAGTGGGTGTCCGCCGCACGATTGTTTGAGGCTGGCCATCAGATGTTCGACCAGCGCATTGACGCGCGCTGGGCGGCGGCGGCCGGGGGGCATCACGATTTGCAGACGCAGCGCTGGCAAGGACCAGTCGGTCAGCACGCGCACCAGCCGCCCATCGGCCAACTCAGCGGCAACGATAAATTCGGGGAGCACCGCCAGCCCCTGCCCCGCCACCAGCATAGGCACCATGACATCGCCATTGTTGGCAAACAGCGGGCCGCCAGGGGTGACGGACGCGCTTTCGCCTGGGCGAGAGAAGGCCAATGGAGAAACCTGGCGCCGGTGGCCATAGCCTATCAGGCGATGGAGGCCGAGATCTAGCGGATGGCGCGGCATACCGTGCTCTGCCAGATAGGCGGGACTTGCCACCAGCGCGAGCGGTACCGGTGCTACGGTACGCGATAATAGGCTGCTGTCGGGCAATTCAGCGATGCGCAGTGCCAAATCATAGCCGCCGGTGACAATGTCGCATTGATCGTCGCTAAGCATCACATCGAGCGTCACATCGGGGTGTGCAGCGGCGAATTTAGCAAGCGGACTGCCGAGCGCACGGATGCCAAAGCTCATCGGCGCAGTCAGACGGATGGGACCGGCCAGCACACCTCGCTCCTCGTGCGCGCTTTCAGTGGCCGCTGCGGCGGCTGCCACCATTGCGCGCGCATCGGGCAGCAAATCGGCCCCAGCAGTAGACAGTGCAACGCGGCGCGTGGTGCGGTGAAACAGGGTCAAGCCCAGGCTGACTTCGAGCCGAGCCACTGCCTTAGAGACGCTGGCGGGCGAGACGCCGAGTGTGGCGGCGGCACTGGCAAAGCTGCCAGCGTCGGCAACGGCGGCGAACATCGCCCAACCTTCATAATCCGGAAGCGACACTATTAGCCTCAAAATGGAAATAATAATTTGCCATATATCCTCTTATCGAAATTATATCCACCGCTTAATTGGCTTTTGTTCCGGCGGTCCCAACCAACCCCGCCGATGCAAGGATTAATCGATGATCGATGTTCGCACTTTCGACAGTCTGGGCCATGCCGACCATGGCTGGCTCGACGCGCGGCACCATTTCAGCTTCGCGGGCTATCATGACCCCGCGCGGATGGGCTGGGGCGCTCTTCGCGTCTGGAATGACGACAAAATCGCCGCCAAGAGCGGTTTTCCGCCGCACCCGCATCGCGACATGGAAATCATCACCTATGTCCGATCGGGCGCGATTACGCACCGCGACAGTATGGGCAATGTCGGTCGCACCGCAGCAGGCGACGTCCAGGTGATGAGCGCGGGCAACGGCGTAACTCACAGCGAGTTCAATCTGGAAGCCGAGGATACCACCTTGTTTCAGATCTGGATCCTGCCCGACCGCGCTGGCGGCGAACCCGGCTGGGGCCAGCGTGAGTTTCCCAAGGCTGACCGCACCGGCAAGTTCGTGACGCTGGCAAGCGGCATGGAAGGTGACGACGCGCTGCCCATCCGCGCCAATGCCCGTGTGGCTGGGGCGACGGTGAGCGCTGGCGAAACGGTGACCTATGAAGTTGGCACCGGCCGCCATGCCTATCTGGTTCCCGCACGCGGCCAAGTGCGTGTCAACGGCACGCTGCTGAACGAACGCGACGGCGCGGCAATCCGCGATGTGGACAGCATTACCGTTGAAGCGCTGACCGATGCTGAACTGGTGCTGGTTGACAGTCTGTAACGCAAAGGAGGAATTGGACATGACAGCTATTGCACAAAGCAAAGCGACCGACTGGCAGCCATGGCTGGCTGCTGGGGGGCGCGTATTTCTGGCCGCGATTTTCATCATCAGCGGCATTTCGAAACTGGGCGATCCGGCAGGTACAGCAGGCTATATTGCCTCGGTGGGAATCCCTGCCCCGATGGTCGCGGCATGGGGTGCCATCGCGATCGAATTGGTCGGCGGCGTGGCCCTGATTGCTGGCTATCGGGTGCGGATTACCGCTCTGGCACTCGCCCTATTTTCGCTGGCCACCGCACTGTTGTTTCATAATGACTTTGCCGACCAAATGCAGTCGATCATGTTCATGAAGAATATCGCTATTGTCGGCGGCCTTCTTCAGGTGATGGCCTTTGGCGCGGGCCGTTACGGCATCGACCGCAGCTAACGCCTAACCCCTCGGCGCCGGATTGGCTCCCCTCTCCCCGGTCCGGCGCCACCTCCACTCCAATTAAAAGGACTTTCCCATGACCAAGACTTTGATCCTCTATTACTCCTCTTACGGCCATATCGAAGCGATGGCGCAGGCCATTGCCGAGGGCGTGCGCAGCGAGGGCGGCGAGGCCGTAATCAAGCGCGTTCCCGAAACCGCGCCCGAAGCGGTCGCCAAGGCCGCGCATTTCAAACTTGATCAGGCTGCTCCGATTGCGACCGTCGAGGAACTGAAGGACTATGATGCCATCATAGTTGGGTCGCCCACCCGCTTTGGCCGGATGGCGAGCCAGATGGCAGCCTTCTTTGACGCCGCCGGCGGCGTGTGGATGCGCGGCGAGCTGAACGGTAAGGTCGCGGCTGCCTTTACCAGCACCGCGAGCCAGCATGGCGGGCAGGAAACAACGCTGTTTTCGATCATCACCAACCTCTTGCACTTTGGCACCACCATCGTCGGGCTCGATTATGGTTTCACCGCGCAGATGGGCGTGGATGAGGTGAAGGGCGGCGCGCCCTATGGCGCCACCACCATTGCCGATGGCGACGGCAGCCGCCAGCCGAGCGAGACCGATCTCGCCGGTGCGCGCTATCTGGGCGCCCGCGTTGCGCGGACAGCAGCCAAGCTGGCAGCTTAACCGAGTAGCCACCTTTGCGCTGGCGGTTCGCAATCCGGCGGGACACCCCTCCTCCCGGCGCAAAGGTGAGCGAACGAACGGGCGGGCCGTCTGCGGACGGTCCGCCCGCTCTATTTGCCCAGAAACAAAAACCCGACTGCACCCATGATACAGGCAAAAGCGGCAATGTGCCGCCAGCTCAGTGCTTCACCCAGCACCGCGACCATGAACACCCCAAAGACAATGAGCGCAATCGCCTCCTGCGCAATTTTGAGCTGGCCTGCGCTCCAGCCACTGGCATAGCCGATGCGGTTGGCTGGTACCGCGAAACAATATTCAACCAGTGCCAGCGCCCAACTGATCGCGATGACCGTGACGATGGGCCGCGCTGCCGCCGCCTGCGGTCCGCCATAAAGGTGCCAGTACCAGGCAATGGTCATGAAGATGTTGGAGGCGATGAGGAGGAAGATGGTGAGCATGGAAACAATTGCCTTGCTTGCTTGAATACCAGTGCACCAGTATCGCCATGACATGCTCTCGGTCGAGGCCACCCTCCGCAACATCATTGACGACCCCAACACGCCCGGCGGAGCGTTGGTGTCGTTTCTCGAACTCGCCGCATATTACAGGGTGAGCGGCGCGCTGGCCGATCATGTTCGCGCGCTATCGCCTGGCACTCGCCTGCGTTTCACGCACGATGCAGAATGCCGGATCAGAGGTATCGACCGCTATCACTGAGATGCCGCCGGTCGATCCGGGCAGGCGATTAACAACAGAAAATCGCCTGCCCGCCGGCGTCAGGAACGATCAATCGCGGTCGATATGCCCCACATGGCGCTGGCGGTTCGCGATCAGTGACTCGAATTCTTCATATAGCGCTTTTGCCTTGTCTTCACCGCCGACCTGACGGGCGAAGATGGCCTCCCATTTCTTGTCTTCAGGGTTGGATGCCCAGCCCATCTGGGCAATGCCATTTGTCATTGGAAACGCCACCACCGAATCCCATTCGCCGGTATTCATGTGGATGTCGATGACGCCTTTCATGCCAGCTTCGACATCCGCCTTTTCAAACAGCTCGATGATTTCGTGCGCGCGCTCACCTTTGCCAGGCTTCCATTTAATCATTTCGACGCGGTACCAATTAACCTTGGACAGCTCTGGTGTGGCCGTTTGGGCCATCGCCGACCCTGCCGCAAGCGGCGCGGCCATAGCGGCGATCGCCGCTGCAATAACGAAGTTTTTCATGCGTATACTCCCTCGTTTGAGAAAGCGACCCGCGATAGCTTTTTGCGCTGATGTCCCCCAGCCCGCTGACACTACGGGCCGATTTTGGTCTGAAGTCAACCGAGCATGCTGGGCGTTGAAATGGTGTGCCCGAGAGGATTCGAACCTCCGGCCCCCAGATTAGGAATCTGATGCTCTATCCTGCTGAGCTACGGGCACACGCGGCAAGCGATACCCGCGCGGCGCGGGAGCCGTCAATTTGCTTGTTCGGGGGGCACGAAGGGGACCAGCAGCGGCAAAGCAGCGACGCCATCCTCACGCAGCGCGGCAGCTTCTTGAGGCGACACACTGCCGTGGATGAGTTCAGCCTCTGCCCGGCCTTCGTGCATCGCGCGCGCGGCGGGGGCGAAGTCGCGACCGACCCAGCGCGATCGGGGCAGCATTTCGGCTTGTTTTGCCGCAACCGCGGCCACCAGTGCGCGCATCACCGCCTCGCTAGGAGCGACTTCGCCCGACGGAACAGGGGTCATCGGCAAGGCATTGGTGGTGGCCGGGACGTCAGTGGGCACCCCGCTGCGCTGGTTGCCCTTCGCCGCCAGCCGCGGGGCCATAACGGCCTTGTCCACTTCAGTATCGCTGCACACCGGGCAGGCGATCAGGCGCCTTTCGCGCTGTTCGGCAAAGCCCGCCGAGCTGTTGAACCAGCCTTCGAAGCGATGGCCATGCGCGCAAGCCAGATCGAAAACAATCATCCCAGCAGCGGATCCAGCCCGCCCGCTGCATCAAGCGCAGCCAGATCGTCGCTGCCGCCGATGTGACGACCGTCGATGAAGATTTGCGGAACGGTGCGGCGGCCGCCCGCGCGCTCGACCATTGCAGCAAATCCTTTGCTGTCCATGGTCACGTCAATTTCGCTAAAGGTCGCGCCCTTGCGGCCGAGCAGCGCCTTGGCGCGCGCGCAATAGGGGCAGAGAAATTTGGTGTACATGTCGATTTGGGGCATCGTCATATCCTTGTCATAGGTACCATATCGGAATCGATGGTCGCAAAGTCAAATGCCGCATCATCGGGCGTGTCGGGAACCACGCGAGCGAAGGTCAGTGCCGAGACACGCGCTGCCTTGGCACGCATTAACAACCGCGCGCAGGCCCGCAACGTTGCGCCGCTGGCGTGGACATCGTCGATCAAGATGGCGTGGCGCCCGGCTAGCCGCGACTTGGCATCGGGCGCGAGCGCAAAGGCGCCCTGCACCGCACGCCGCCGAGCCTTGCGGCCAAGCCCGCGCAGCGAGGGCGTGGCCTTGGTCCGCAGCAACAGATCGTGGGCGACATCGGCCTGCGCCGCGCGCGCGAGATGCTGCGAAACCAGCCCCGCCTGATTGAAGCCGCGCGACCACAAACGCCACCGGTGCAGCGGCACCGGAAGCAGCAGCGGGGGTTCACCCGCGTGGGCTGTCAGCGATGCCAACGGGCGCGCCATCAAATCGGCCATCAGCCGCGCATGGCCGAGCCGCCGCCCATATTTCAGGCGCAGCGCAACACGACGGGCGGCAGGGCCATAAGCGATGGCGGCGGGCGCGCCCTCGAAGGGTGGCGGATCGGCAAGGCAGGCACCGCAGTGCGCCGCATCGTCAGGAACCAATGTTGTCACGGGGATAGAGCAGCGGGCGCAGGCGGGTCCGGCCAGAAAATCGAGCGACGACCAGCAGGCAAGACAAAATTGCCGGTCCTCGCCGACAATGACGCCGCAACCAGGGCAGCGAGGCGGTAGGGCATAATCGGCAATCAGCCGCATGCCTCGCGCCAGTACGCCAACCACGCGGTCGCCAAAGGTCGTTGCCTGTACCCTTTCGTTCATACCGCACTTGTGACGCGGCCAGGCAGGCGGCACAAGCGTCCGGTGAACAAGCCCCCTGCCCTTTTTTCACCGCAGCGCCGCGCCGCGCAGCAGGCGCGATACGCCGGGGCGGATGACATTATCGGCGCGATGACCGCCGAATCCCTGCTCGACCGGCTAAGCATGGTCACGCGCACGTTCGCGCGCGTTTTGTTGGTCGCAGATGCGCACCATCCCCTCCACGCCCCCTTGCAAGCAATGTCAGAACAAGTGGTGACGGGACGCGATATCACCGATGCCGGGCCGTTCGACCTGGTCGTCTGGCCCGGCGGGCTGGAGAGCATCGACGATGTGCCCGGTGCCTTGATCCGCGCGCGGCACGCGCTAGCGCCCGATAGCCTGCTGATCGGCGCATTGGTGGGCGATGGCAGTTTTCCGCTGCTGCGCCGCCTGCTGGCAAGCGAGGGGATGCGCGCCACCCCGCGCATGCATCCACAAATTGACTTGGCCAGCCTCGGCAATCTGCTGCAGCGCGCGGGCTTTGCGCTACCGGTCGCCGATGTCGAGGCGACCATATTGCGCTATGCCGATTGGAGGCGGCTGGTCGCCGACTTGCGTAACGCAGGATTGGCGGGTCAGTTGGCAAATGCGCCGCCACCGCTGTCGCGCGCCGAGCTGCGCGCGCTCGATGCCGGTTTTGCCGCCATGTGCGGCGCCGACGGGCGCGCCGAAGAGGCGCTGCGCATCGTTTACTTCACCGCTTGGGCCCCGCACCCCGACCAGCAGCAACCCGCGCGGCGCGGCAGCGGCAAGAGCTCGCTCGCCGATGCGTTGCGCCAGATCGGGGAGCAAAAATAGCCCTCTTGCCAAAGGGCCGCGCTTTGTGATTATTTTGTTGCAACGCAACCAAGGCAGCAAGGAGACGCGCAGTCGATGGCAGGGCAGGGTTTTGACCGCGGCCGCATCGCGTTGGCCGAGATCAAGGAATTTGCGGGTTTTCCGGCGGGGACCCAGCGCTACATCCGCCGCTCGCTCGACATTGCGTTCGCTCCCGCCGAGCCGCGCCGCGAGGAAGCGGTCGAACGCTGGTCGCGCGACGGGATCGAACAGGTGAAAATCCGCGTGCAGGCGCGCTACTATGAGCGCATCGGCGAGCTGCGCGAGCGCGTCCCCGAAAGCAGCGACCTTGGCGTCATGGAGGGATTTATGGCGCCTTTGGTGTCTTTGTCCGCCTTTGACCTGGCACAAGAGAAACTGCCGCATTTTTCAAGCTACCGCTTCCTCTATGAGCGGCTGATTGGCGCGGCAGCGCGGCCGTGGCTGCCCGGCGCTTTCTGTGCCGCGGCAGCGCTGCCGCATATCGAACCCGCGCGGCGCCGCGAACTGCTCCAGACGATCAGCGAAAGCGCCGCGACCGCTCCCGGCTGGTCGCGGCGCGAGCCGAGCTTTTATCCCGGCTGGGTCGACAAGGATGATCCGGCCGATGGCGAGGTGGATGTGCCCGAAGGCGAAGGCTGAGCCACCCGGCAACGCGCAAGGTCGGCTGGTGTATTGATGTTGGCGAGTGGCACGGGCAGGACCGCTTCCGTCGCGCCAATATGTTTGGCAAATTTCCGCACGCTGCGCTCGCCGTTGGCCAACCATGCATCAAGCTGCGGCGCAACGTGGACAGGCCATAGTCCCACCACCGGCTGATCAGCCAGCACCGCCGGGGCCCTGCCGAGCAAAGTAGGGAGATTGTCTGGCAAATCCGGCATGTCGCAAGGCGCACTCAGGACGGAGGTGTAGCCGTGGTTCGCGGCATCGTGGAGCGCAGCATTGAGGGCGGCGAGCGGACCTAAACCACCGGCAGGACGGTCCGTCAGACTGTTCCAGTCGCCATGATGGCGGCCCACCACCAGCAGCGCCGCACATTGGGGGGCGAGACGCGCGATGACGTGATCGATTAGCGAGCGGCCATCAAGCAGCGCCAATGCCTTGTCGCTGCCAAAGCGGCGCGACGTCCCGCCTGCCAGCACCGCGCCCAAGATCATTTATTCAGCCGTTCGGCGTGCCAGGCGACATGGTCCGCCATAAAGGTCGAGATGAAGTAATAGCTATGGTCATAGCCTGGTTGCAGGCGGATGGTCGCGGGTTGACCGGCAGCCGTGCAGGCTTCGGCAAGCAGCTGGGTCTTGAGCTGGGATTCAAGGAAATTATCGGCTTTCCCTTGGTCGACGAGCAGATCTGGCAAGCACGCCCCATCGGCAATCAGCGCACACGCATCATAGTCGCGCCACGCCATGCGGTCAGGGCCGAGGTAGCCCCCCAGTGCCTTTTCGCCCCATGGGCAGGCAAGCGGGCTGACAATCGGAGCGAAGGCGCTGACCGAGCGAAAGCGCCCCGGATTGCGCAGCGCGATGGTGAGTGCACCATGACCGCCCATCGAATGACCAGTGATGCCCTGGCGCGTCACGTCGGCAGGGAAATGCTGTGCCACCAGAGCGGGCAATTCTTGCTCGATATAGCTGCGCATACGGTAATGCTGTGCCCAGGGCGCTTCAGTCGCATCGACATAAAAGCCGGCACCGAGGCCGAAATCCCACGCGCCATCGGGATCATCGGGCACGCCATCGCCGCGCGGAGACGTGTCCGGCGCGACAAAGATGATGCCCGCCTTGGCGCAAGCGGCGCGATATTCGCCCTTTTCCATCACGTTGGCGTGCGTGCAAGTCAGGCCCGAGAGATACCAAAGCACCGGCAGCGACGTGCCAGGCCCGTGGTCGGGCACAAAAACAGCGAATGTCATGGCGGTGCCGGTAGCGCTGCTGGCGTGGCGAAAAACGCCTTGCGTCCCGCCATGGCTGCGGTTGGTGGAAAGTGTTTCAAGGGTCATAGGGCGGGCCATAGCTCAATTTTCGCCATGCTGAACTTGTTTCAGCATTACGCCCAACCGCCGATCGCTGTCCCGAAACGCGTTCGGGACAACGAAACGGAAGCAATGGGTTACGCCGCCATGCGGTGCATGGCGCAAATTTTGTTACCGGCGGGATCGCGCAAGTAGGACAGATAGAGGTTCATCCCGCCCGGGTCGCGCACGCCCGGCGGGTCTTCGATCGCGGTGCCGCCATGCGCCAATCCGGCGGCGTGGAAGGCATCGGCCTGTTCAGGCGAGGCCGCAGCGAAACCAATGGTGCCGCCATTGGCACAGGTCGCTGGTTCACCGTTGATCGGCTTCGTTACGATGAACAACCCGCCGCCGTGCATATAGATGACCCGGCCCTTGGGATCGACCATGCCGGGGCGAGCACCCAGCGCACCCAGTGCGGCATCATAAAAAGCTTTAGCGGCGTCGATATCGTCGGCCCCCAGCATGATGTGGCTGAACATCGTGATTCTCCTCCTATTTTAGTTGCGAACAGAAACTGTTTTGGCCGAGCCTTCAGCGGAACACAACCGTCTTGCGTCCGTCGATCAAAACGCGCTGCTGTGCCACCATCGTGACAGCGCGCGCCAGCACCTGCGCTTCAATATCGCGGCCGATGCGGATCAGGTCGTCGACGGTGTCGCGGTGGTCGACCCGTTCGACCGCCTGTTCGATGATTGGCCCTTCGTCGAGGTCGGCAGTGACGAAGTGCGCGGTCGCCCCGATCAGCTTGACGCCGCGCTCGTGCGCGCGGTGATAGGGCTTGGCGCCCTTAAACCCCGGCAAGAAGCTGTGGTGGATGTTGATCGCACGGCCCGCGAGCGCGGCACTCATACCATTGGACAATATTTGCATATAGCGGGCGAGCACCAGATACTCGGAATTGGCCATGAGCGCCATGATGGCGACTTCCTGCTCGGCGCGGTTCGCATCGCTGACCGGCAGATGATGGAAAGGCAAGCCGTGCCATTCCGTGAGGCGGCGCAGATTGTCATGGTTCGATACGACGCCGACAATGTCGATGGCCAGATTGCCGGTCGACCAGCGATGGAGCAAGTCGTTGAGACAATGACTGCCCTGCGAAACGGCGATCAGGAAGCGCGGTTTGACGCTGGTGTCGCTGATCCGCGCGGCCATAGCAAAATGCGCGAAAATGGGGGCAAAAGCCGCTTCCACCCCCGCCAGGTCTTGCGGAAAGCGTGGCCCTGCGCCGCGAAATGCGACGCGCATGAAAAAATTGCCGCTGCCCAAGTCGGCATATTGCTGGCTATCGAGAATGAAGCCGTCATTGTCGGCCAGCAGGCCGGTGACGGCGGCAACGATGCCGACCGCGTCGGAACAGCTGAAGGTGAGAATATAGCTGGGGGTCATTCGGGCGTCAGTAGACCACCACGCTGCGAATGCTTTTGCCCGCATGCATCAGATCGAAGGCGGTGTTAATCTCTTCGAGACCCATCACGTGGGTGATCATCGGGTCGATTTCGATCTTTCCGGTCATATACATGTCGACAATCTTGGGCACATCTGTGCGGCCCTTGGCACCGCCGAACGCCGTGCCGCGCCAATTGCGGCCGGTGACAAGCTGGAATGGCCGGGTGGCGATCTCTTTGCCAGCCTCAGCCACCCCGATGATGATGCTGGTGCCCCAACCGCGATGGCACGCCTCTAGCGCCATGCGCATGACTTCAGTGTTACCGGTGGCATCGAAGGTGTAGTCGGCACCGCCGTCGGTCATCGTGACGATCGCTGCGACAACATCCTCGCGGCTCATGCCCTTCGAATTCAAAAATTCGGTCATGCCGAACTTGCGGCCCCATTCCTCGCGATCGGGGTTGATGTCGACGCCGATGATCCGGTTTGCACCGGCCAGCCGCGCGCCCTGAATGACGTTCAGGCCGATGCCGCCCAGGCCGAACACGACGACATTATCGCCGACTTGTACTTTGGCGGTGTTGATCACGGCACCGACGCCGGTGGTCACGCCACAGCCGATGTAGCAGGCGCTCTGGAACGGCGCGTCCTCGCGGATCTTGGCCACCGCGATCTCGGGCACCACCGTGTGATTGGCGAAGGTGGACGTGCCAATGTAGTGCAGGATGGCCTGGCCATCGATGGAGAAGCGCGAGGTGGCGTCTGGCATCAGGCCCTTGCCCTGCGTGCCGC
>JANRIY010000006.1:0-12261 GCA_033764495.1 Sphingopyxis sp.
GGCTCTAGCCGAGCCATTCTACCCAAGCACCATGCGCATGGGCATGGCCCAAGACGCGCGGGGCGCCGTCGCCCGGCCAATGCCTGACCGTTAATTCGTGCAAAAAGGTCGCGCGGTTGGTTTCCAGCATCTGCCAAGCCAGCGGGCGGTCTGCGCTCGCGCGGGCCCCTGCCGCCTCGATCATGGCGGTGATTGCGGCGCGGCGCGCGTCGCCCAGATATTGCCAAACAATACTGTGCTGGATCACGCGGGTGACCCCGGCCTGCTGCGGTCGCGCCAGCCGTGCCGCGACCCAATCTGCGGCGTCGGCGGCGACAACGTCTGGCCTGCGTTCGCTTGCCAGCGCGATGGCGGCATCCATCCGCGCCAGCCGTTCCGGCGCGTCGGGCCAGACATAGGCCTTGATGCGCAGCGCCTGGGCGGGGTCGCCGAGGTCAGCAGGATTTATGTCGCACCCGGCGATTTCGGTAATGTCCACTCTGGCCGATGGCGGCGGCGGGCCCCGCCATTCCGGGCGAATATGCATCGGCGATTCAGGTGGTCCGGCGATCGTGCCGCCAAGGTCAAAATGGTAGCGTTCCATCATGGTATTGATGCCCGCGCTCGCGCCGACCTCGCTTATCTCGAAGCACGGGCCCATGCGCTGTGCGAGCCACAACAGGCCGGCCATCAGGCTGGCCGAGCGCCCCGCTTCGTTGGTCTGCGGCGGGCCGTCGAACCAGGGCAGCAACGCAGCGTCGTGATCGGCAACGACGGCAGCAACGAGTGCGTCAACCGCTGGTTGGTCGTGGACCGACCCCGCATAGAGGGGCGCAAGCCGCCCTTCAGCCCCCGATAAGGACAGATAATGCAGACCGCCGGCAAAGCGCAGCGGCATTGCATCTTCGAGCGGCAGGCCGGGCCATTCGCGGATGCGCCGCCCTACCGCACTGTTCGCCTGCATCAAGGGGAGCATCGCGCGGACAACGCTGGCGGTAATCGGCGCGCCGTGATGGGTGCAGTGTTGCGCCTGAAATTCGATCCCGGTCGCGACGCGCCCGTCTTCCATCGCGTGGTTGGCATTGCCGTCCATGTCCTTGCCCTTTCGCGCGCGCATCCCTAAGTCGCAGCGCTTATGGCCGAACCGTTGATCTTTGCCATCCCCAAGGGGCGGATATTGGACGAGGCGCTGCCGTTGCTGGCGGCGGCGGGGATCACGCCTGCGCCCGATTTTTTCGACAAAGCCAGCCGGGCGCTGGTGTTTCCCACGAGCCAGCCGCATGTCAGCCTGATCCGTGTCCGCGCTTTTGACGTCGCCACGTTCGTCGCCCATGGCGCGGCGCACCTGGGCATCGTCGGTTCCGACGCAATCGACGAATTTGGCTATACCGAGCTTTATGCGCCTGTGGACCTGAACATTGGCCATTGCCGCCTGTCGGTTGCCGCGCCCTCGGGAACCAATCTGCCGGGCGCTGGTGCGAGCCATGTCCGCGTTGCCACCAAATATCCTGCCAGCACGCGCCGCTGGTTCGCCGCGCGCGGGGTTCAGGCGGAATGCATCAAATTGAATGGCGCGATGGAAATTGCGCCGTCGCTGGGGCTGGCCAGCCATATTGTTGATCTGGTGTCGTCAGGTGCAACGCTGCGCGAGAATGGTTTGCAGGAATTGGCGGTCATGAGCCAGGTTTCGGCGCGGTTGGTGGTGAACCGCGCTGCATTCAAGCTGCGTCCGGATGACGTGCCGCCGTTGGTGGCCGCTTTTCGTGATGCTGTAGGACAGACCCATGCCGCAGTGGCTTGACGCGTCCGACCCCGATTTCGGCACGGCTTTCGACGCGCTCGTTGGCGCGCGTCGCGAGAGCGATAGCGATGTGTCGCGCGACGTTGCGGCCATCATTGCCGATGTGCGCGCACGCGGCGATGCGGCGGTGGCCGAACTGACGCTGCGGTTCGATCGCGTCGATCTGGACGGCTTGGGCTGGCGCATCGGCACTGCCGAATGTGTTGCGGCTTATGCCGCGCTCGATCGCGATTTGCGCGCTGCGCTCGATTTGGCTGCCAATCGTATTGCCGATTTCCACGCCAAGCAGCGCCCGACCGACAGCGAAGCGACCGACGCCAGCGGCGCGCGGCTGGGCAGTCGCTGGCGCGCGGTCGATGCGGCGGGGATCTACGTGCCCGGCGGGCGCGCCGCCTATCCCTCGTCGGTCCTGATGAACGCCATTCCCGCCAAGGTGGCGGGGGTCGAGCGACTGGTGATGGTCACCCCGACACCCAATGGTGAGGTTAACCCGCTGGTATTGGCCGCAGCGCATCTGGCGCGGGTTGATGAGGTATGGCGGATCGGCGGGGCGCAAGCGGTAGCCGCGCTGGCGCTCGGGACCCGCAGTATCGCTCCGGTTGATGTCATCACCGGCCCCGGCAATGCCTGGGTTGCCGAAGCCAAGCGCCAGCTGTTCGGCGTGGTTGGCATCGATATGGTCGCCGGGCCAAGCGAGATTGTGGTGGTCGCCGATGCCGACAATGATCCGCAATTCATCGCTGCCGACTTGCTGAGCCAGGCCGAGCATGACCCGACCAGCCAATCGATCCTGTTCACCGACAACGCCGATTTTGCCCGCGCGGTATGGGCGGCGGTGGACGCCACGATTCCGACGCTTGGTACCGCCGCGGTCGCCGAAGCGAGTTGGCGCGATCATGGGGCAATTGCGATTGTGCCAACCTTGGCCGATGCAATCCCGTTGTGCGACCGGCTGGCACCCGAACATCTGCAGCTGGCGGTCGATGCCGATGTGGCCGACGCGCTGTTCGCCAGGGTGCGGCATGCCGGGTCTGTGTTTCTGGGGCGCCATACGCCCGAGGCGATTGGCGATTATGTTGCTGGGCCGAACCATGTGCTGCCAACCGGGCGGCGCGCGCGCTTTTCATCCGGCCTGTCGGTGCTGGATTTCATGAAGCGCACCAGTTTTCTGGCACTCGACGAAGCCGCGCTGGCAGCGATTGGCCCGGCGGCGGTGGCACTTGCCGGTGCCGAAGGGCTGCCCGCGCACGCCCTGTCTGTATCCCAAAGGTTGAAGTAATGTCCAAGACTCAAGCCCGCTCTGCTGCCCGGCTCGCCGCCGTGCAGGCGCTCTACCAGCACGAGATGGAAGGGACGCCGCTGCCCAAGCTGCTGACAGAATTCCATCACCATCGGCTGGGCGCGGAAATTGAGGATGCGCAATATGCCAAAGCGGATGGCACCTTTTTTGACGATGTGGTGAAGGGCACGCTGGCGCGCGCGGATGAAATTGATGCTGCCATCACAGCGCGGCTGGCCGACGGCTGGACGCTCGACCGGCTCGACAAAGCGATGAAGGCGATTTTGCGTGCGGGAACCTATGAATTGATCGCGCGCGCCGACGTGCCGCGCGGCGCGGTGGTCAATGAATATGTCGATGTCGCCAAAGCCTTTTTCGACGCGCGCGAGGCGGGGTTTGTGAACGGCCTGCTTGACGCTATCGGTGGCGCAGTGCGCGCGGGTTAAGCGCGCGTTCATCGGCGAATGTCACTCTTTCGGAACCAATGGTCCGGGGAGATATGACCATGAAATCAGCGCGCTTAGCCTTTGCGATTGCCACGGCGATGCTGGCCGTGCCGGCTGCTGGACAATCCTCCCCCAGTTTCCTTGCCGGCGATTATTGGTCGCGCCAGTCGCTGTCGCTCGATCAGGAAAAAGTGCGCGGCCTGCTGGAAAATGGCAAGGTCGAGGCGGCTCTGGCGCGCCTTGCACCCATGGCCGAGCGCGGCGATGCGTGGGCACAGGCCGTGTTGGGGGCGGAACTGTACAAACGCGGGGATGCGCGTGCGCTCTATTGGATTGAGGCGGCGGCGACGCAGGGCCATGCGCCGTCTGCCCTGTTCATGGGGGTAGCTTATGCGACCGGTCAAGGCTTTGACCGCGATCCGGCAATTGCCAAAGGTTGGCTGTTGCTGGCGGCGCGGCGCGGGGACCGGGTGGTGATCCGCGATGCCCATCGCATCATGCGTCAGCTGGACAAAATCAGCTGATCAGCGCGCTGACGGGCGCCGATCCAAAAATAGCAGCGGAATATCGACACGCTCGGCCCAAGCGGTTTCATTGTGCGCGGTGCCGGTAAAGGCACGCGCTTCGTAATTGGGCCAGCGCCACCCGCGCGCCGCCATCATGGCATCAAATGCCGCGGCATAGGGTGGGTAAAATTCGTCGAGCGTCGCCGTCCCATGGTCGCGGTAGAGGCGGTGGACCTTGGGATCGAGCTTGGCGGTGGCGAGCCATTTGGCAAAGGCGTCGGCGACAGCCTGCGCAGCAGCAGCGCGCTCGCCCTCCGGAATGTCGGGATTGGCCAGCGGCAGGTGCATCGACACCGCCGCTGCTTGCCCGAACACATCGGGATATTCGCCCATGGCATAGAGCGACATCAGTCCGCCCATCGAGCTGCCCATGACCGAGGTGTTGGCGCGGTCGCTCAGCGTACGAAAACGGCCATCGACCCATTGTTTGAGCTCGCCGGTCAGGAATTTGAGGTATTTGTCGCCCAGCAATGTCTGGGCGCCCTTTTCAGGGCCAAGATCGATCCCGCGCACGCGCTGCTGAAACGCGGGCGGCAGATGCACGAGCAGCTTTTCGGGAAATAAAGTGGCATAGCGCGCCTTCGGGCTGGCGATGCCGACGATAATGTGGCTGCGCAATTGTCCGGCGGCGGCCATGCGGCTGACCGCCTCGTCCATCTGCCATTCCTGCCCGTAACCGGCAAGCGCCTTGTCGAACAGATTTTGGCCGTCGTGCATATAGATAACGGGAAAGCTCTTTGTGGCGTCGCGATCATATTCGGCGGGCAGCCAGACCCAGATGGTGAGCGGGTCGATATGCTTCGACGGGAAATCGGGGATGGTCGTGACGCGCCCGGCGGCGACGCTGATCGGCGGCACGGTCTGGGCGAGCGCGGGCGGGGTGAGCAGGAGCAATAGCGCCAACATCGCCAAAATTCTGGACATAAACTCCCCCGCAAAAAACACCGAAGTGCTGAGCTTGTCGAAGCACGCGGCGCATCATCAAACCGGTGTGAAGGGCTGCGCCGCGCCCTTCGACAAGCTCAGGGCTACGGTTTTTCTTCGCCAGCGGCAAGCGAGGCGATAAAGGGAGATCATGAACGAGGACGCCTTTATCGCGCGATTGCGTGCCTTCGCCAGCCATCCCGCTGCGCGCGGCCTGATGGACGACGCGGCAGTGCTGGAGGTCGGTGGGAAGGGGCTGGTGCTGACGCACGACATCCTAGTCGAGGGGGTTCATTTTCTGGGTGATGATGCGCCCGAGAGCGTCGCTTGGAAGCTGGTCGCGGTGAATATGTCGGACCTTGCCGCCAAGGGCGCGACGCCAATTGGCGTGTTGATGGGCGCGGGGCTGGCGCGTGGGGGCGCATGGGACACGGCTTTTGCCGAAGGGCTGGGCGAGGCGCTTCGCCATTTTGGCGCGCCATTGCTGGGCGGCGACACGGTGGCGATGCCGCCGGGCGGGCCGGTGACGCTGGGGCTGACCGCGGTTGGCCTGGCTCCGGCCGGCGGCGCACCGTCGCGCAGCGGCGCGCAGCCGGGCGATGAGCTGTGGGTCAGTGGCAGCATTGGCGATGCCGGGCTGGGGCTGTTGATGCGGCAGGGTAAGCTGAGCGGCGGGCTGGGCAGCCTGGCCTATGCCTACACCCACCCGCAGCCCAATCTGGCGTTGGGGCAGGCACTGGCACCGTTGGTGAGTGCGATGGCCGATGTGTCCGACGGGCTGTTGATTGATGCCCAGCGCATTGCTGCGGCGAGCGGAGTGATGGTGGAACTAGCGCTGGATACCGTGCCGCTGTCGGATGGGTGGCGCATGGTGCGCGGCGAGGGGGTAAATGACCGGATCGCGGCGGCGACGATGGGCGATGACTATCAGCTGCTGTTTTCTGCGCCTCCAGGGCAGGCAGAGGCGGTGCTGGCTGCGGGTTTGCTGTGCGGAGGGGAGTTGGTGCGCATCGGGCGCTGTGTGGCGGGGGCCGGCCTGCGGTTGGCGTTTGATGGGACGGCTGTGCCGTTGCCCGAGCGATTGGGGTACCGTCATTAAAAGCGTCATTGCGAGGAGCGAAGCGACGAAGCAATCCAGAGCGGCCCGAACCAACTTTGGCACTGTGTTGCTCTGGATTGCTTCGCTGCGCTCGCAATGACGGAATCTGTCTTCAAAACCCGCGCGAAAAGCGGGGTTGCCCTTGTCACACTTTACCACCATAAGCGCGGCCGCACTGGGTCTCTCGCAACATCGCGGCCTGTTTCGTCGGCGTCACTCGCCGGGTTGGGGACAGGATTGCGCGAAAGGGCGCGGGCGGACCCGTCCAAGGGGAAGGAAGTTTTTTCATGAATCTGGTTTTGATCGCTTTGGCGTGCGGCCTGATCGCCGTGCTCTATGGGATCGTTACCAGCCGTCAGGTGCTGAGCGCCTCGGCCGGTAACGCAAAAATGCAGGAAATCGCCGCCGCCATTCAGGAAGGCGCGTCGGCCTATCTCGGCCGCCAATACCGCACCATCGCCATCGTCGGCGTTGTCGTTGCGGTGCTGGTTGGCCTGTTCCTCGACATCATTCCGGCAATCGGCTTTGTGATTGGCGCGGTGCTGTCGGGCGTGGCGGGCTATATCGGGATGAACATTTCGGTTCGTGCGAACGTCCGCACGGCCGAAGCCGCGCGCGGCACACTGCAGGGCGGCCTGACCATGGCATTTCGCGCCGGGGCTATCACCGGCATGCTGGTGGCGGGCCTGGCGCTGATCGCGATTGCCGGCTTCTTTTGGTATCTGGTTGGCCCAGCCGGTTTGCAGGCCAATGACCGCGTGGTCATCGACGGTCTTGTCGGTCTGGCCTTTGGCGCGTCGCTGATTTCGATCTTCGCGCGTCTGGGTGGCGGAATTTTCACCAAGGCCGCCGACGTCGGCGCCGACTTGGTGGGCAAGGTCGAAGCGGGCATCCCCGAGGATGATCCACGCAACCCCGCCGTGATTGCCGACAACGTCGGCGATAATGTGGGCGACTGCGCGGGCATGGCCGCTGACTTGTTCGAAACCTATGTTGTCACCGTGGGCGCGACGATGGTGCTGATTGCGCTGCTCGTCACCACCGCGGGCGACATGCTGCTCCCGCTGATGGCGCTGCCGCTGCTGATTGGCGGCGTGTGCATCGTGACGTCGATCCTGGGCACTTACTTTGTGCGTCTGGGCGGCGGCACCAACATCATGGGCGCGATGTACAAGGGCTTCCTGGTCACCGCGATCAGCTCGATCCCGGCGATCTGGTTCGCCATTGACTATGCGCTGGGTGGCATGGAGGTGGACGTGGGCGGCTACACCGGCCGCACGCTCTTCTATTGCTCTTTGCTCGGTCTGATCATCACTGGCGTGTTGGTGTGGATCACCGAGTATTATACCGGTACCAACTACCGCCCGGTGCGGAGCATCGCCAAGGCATCCGAAACAGGCCACGGTACTAACGTCATCCAGGGGCTGGCGATTTCGCTGGAATCGACCGCCCTTCCCACGTTGGTCATCTGTGCGGGCATCATCATCGCATATCAGATGGCGGGCCTGATCGGCATCGCTTTCGCTGCTACCGCGATGCTGGCGCTGGCGGGCATGGTTGTCGCGCTCGACGCCTATGGTCCGGTAACCGACAACGCTGGCGGCATCGCCGAAATGGCGGGGCTGGAAGACAGCGTGCGCGAGAAAACCGACGCGCTCGATGCCGTGGGCAACACGACCAAGGCCGTGACCAAGGGCTATGCCATTGGGTCGGCGGGTCTGGCGGCGCTGGTGCTGTTCGGCACCTACACCGCCGACATCACCGCTTACTCGGACAAGCTGGGGCTCAGCGCGCCGCTGACCTTCTCGCTGTCATCGCCGTACGTGATTGTAGGCCTGCTGCTCGGCGCGCTGCTGCCCTACCTGTTCGGGGCGATGGGAATGACCGCCGTGGGCCGCGCAGCGGGCGACGTGGTGAAGGATGTGCGCGAGCAGTTCGCGACCAACAAGGGCATTATGGACGGCACCAGCCGCCCCGATTATGCCCGCACGGTCGACCTGGTCACCAAGGCAGCGATCAAGGAAATGATCATTCCGTCGCTGTTGCCGGTGCTCGCGCCGATTGTGGTCTTCTTTGTCATCCGCGCCGTTGCTGGCCCCGTGGCAGCGTTTGAGGCACTCGGTGCCTTGCTGCTGGGCGTGATCGTCGGCGGGTTGTTCGTCGCCATCTCGATGACCTCGGGCGGCGGCGCGTGGGACAATGCCAAGAAGTACATCGAAGACGGCAACCACGGCGGCAAGGGCAGCGAAGCCCATAAGGCTGCGGTGACCGGCGACACGGTGGGCGATCCGTACAAGGACACCGCCGGTCCGGCGGTGAACCCGATGATTAAGATCACCAACATCGTTGCGATCCTGCTGCTCGCGGCACTCGCGCACGGCTGATCAAGACGGACGCTGCGGCGTTCAGACAGCAGGGCTCCGGCGGAAACACCGTCGGGGCCCTGTTTCGTTATGGGACAGATATATAGGCCAAAGCGCCTGCTTTGGTTGACTCGGCGTTAACCAACTGCGAGCCTCAACTATCAGAAAAAACAGCGGTCGCGATTCGTTGGCTTCCCCGTGGATTCCGAAATGGAGATTGAAATGCGCCGTCTTTTGCTCACCACTGTTGCCGCAACGGCCTTCGCTGTAATTCCTGCACACGCCGCCGAAGTGTTCACCGACGGGTTTGAGGGCGACCCTTCAAATAAGCTCAACGTCAATCCGCTGGCCAAATGGACGGTCACTGGCGCCGTCGATGTCGTGGCCAACCCGAATGGGTTTGGCATCAATGTGACGCCCGACGCGTCGGGCAATGTCGTCGACCTTGATGGTTCGCCGGGCCCCGGTGAAATTACGACGAAGGACAGCTTTGCTTTCAACGCCGGGGATTTGGTAACCTTGTCGTTCGTGCTTGGCGGTAGCCAGCGCAACAATGGCGACAATTCTTGGTTCACGCGCTTCATTTTCAGCGACGTTACCAATGTGACCAATGTTCAAGGCACGGGCTTGCTGACCGGCTTTGGACTGAACGGCAACATTGGCCCCACCTTCACGATGGGAGCCTTAATTGGTGCAAGCGCGCCGTTCACGACCTCGACCTTCTCGTTCCGGGCAACGAATGCTGGTTCGCTCCGGCTGGCTTTTGGGACAACGAGCCGTGACAATATTGGTCCGCTGCTTGACAATGTGTCGCTGAACATCGGCGCGGTGCCCGAACCGGCCACTTGGGCGATGATGATCATGGGCTTCGGTCTGATCGGCGGAACGATGCGCAGCCGCAAATCGGTCAAGGTGCGCTTCGCCGCCGCCTGATGCGAGCAACATCACCATAGATACGACCCCGGCGGAGCGATCCGCCGGGGTTTTTCTTGTCTTTTGCCCGCAACATACTTGCCATGCGCCGCGAACTTCATAGGATGTCCGTCAGAACGCTATCGTGCGTTTTACCGGGGAATCGGGTTCGCGGGTCGCAACAGTCCGCCGGACCGACAAGTTTGTGGAGCAGACAAATGCTGAAAAAGCTGATGGTCGCGGCGCTGCTGGCGACGACGGCGGCTGTGCCGGGCATGGCGCAGACGGAAGATAATCGCGATATTGTGGTGACGGCCAAGAAGGGCCGGGTGGCGACGGCGGTATTCGCCAAGGAACGCTTCATGCAGTCGCCGCGCCTGTCGCCCGATGGCAAAAAAATCGCGCTGATGATGACTGCGAACGGCGTCGACAATCTGGGTTGGTACGATGTTGATTCCGCTAGCCCCAAGCCGGAATTCTTTGCGAAGGCGCAGGAGTTTCGCGAAGCCGGCGACCGCACCGTGGGCGGCTGGCAATGGGTTGGCAATCGCACCATCGTGTTCACGCTGGCATCGCGCGAAATTATTGGTGGGCAGCGCGGGGATGTGACGCGGCTGGTCGCCTATAACATTGAAACCAAGAAGCTGACGCCGATCGCGTGGGAAGACACGGGTTCTTACGCCAATATCGAATATGTCGACCATGATGAGGAATTTGCCCTGATCCAGCGCAACACGCTGAAAGACCAAGCGTTCGGTCGCGCGGAGGTGATCCGTTTCGACTTCAAGACCGGCAAGATGAGCATGGTCCAGCGTCCAAATCTGGAAGTCAGCAACTGGTATATCGATGGCAAGGGCGTTGTGCGCGCCGGGTCCGGCTATGACAGCAAGACAGGCAAAGAGCGGCTGATGTACCGGTCGAACGAGAAAGAGGTATTGAAGACGGTTCAAAATGCGGCTGACCAGACCTTTACCGAGGCGGCCATTTATCCTTCGGTGTTTCTGGACGAGCCCGACATGGCCATCGCCACGAGCAACAAGGATGGGTTCCGCAAGGTTTACAAGGTCAACATGAAGACCATGGAAATCGTCGGCCCGCCGATGTTCCAGCTAAAAGGCTATGACGTCGATGGCGTAATCCCCAACGAAGACCAGAATAATGTCGCGGGATACTCCTTTACTACCACGCGCAGTGGCGCCCGCTTTACCGACCCCAAGTTGGCAGAGATCCAGGCGGCGCTCAATGAAACCTTTGGCGCGGGCAAGGTAACCATCAGTTCGACCGATCGCGGCGACAACCGGGTCATCGCCTTCGTCGGTGCCCCTAATCAGGCCGGGGCCTATTATCTTTTCGACACAGTGACGGGCAAAATCCGGCTGCTGGGGTATCTCAATGCCATCTTGGGCGAGGCCGAGCTTAATCCGACCGAGACCATCATCTACAAGGCGTCGGACGGCATGGACATTCCGGCGGTGGTCACCTGGCCCCGTCACCGCCCGCACCGCAAGAATTTGCCGGTGGTCGTCTTGCCGCACGGCGGCCCGTTCGGTGTGCGCGATACCGAGAATTTCTATACCGAAGCATCGTGGCATCAGGCGCTGGCCGAGCTTGGCTATGTCGTGATCAAGCCCAATTATCGTGGATCGGGCGGCTATGGCCGCGAGTTCGTGAAGGAAGGGCGCAAGCCGACGGGCTATGGCAAACGCATGCAGGACGACAAGAATGATGCCGTAACCTGGTTCGCGGCGCAGGGCTATATCGATCCCAAGCGTGCCTGCATCATGGGCTGGTCCTATGGCGGCTATGCTGCCGCGCGCGGCGCACAGCGCGACCCCGATGTGTGGCGCTGCGCTATCGCCGGTGCTGGCGTGTACGACATGGCGATGATGAACCGCTGGGATGCCAACAACCTGGGCGAGTTCAGCTCGAAGTTTCAGGACACATCGGATGACCCCAATGGCATTTCGTCGGCACAAAACACCGATGGCCGCTGGGCGCCGATCCTGATCGTCGCGGGCCTGCGCGATGCGCGCATTCCGATTGAACAGTCGCGCACTTTGGTGTCGCGCCTCAAAGGGTCGGGCAAGAAGGAAGACATCGATTTCCGCTACATCGAGCAGCCCAAGGGGACGCACAACCTGCCTTATGAGGATGTGCATATCGAATGGCTGACGGAGACCGAGGCTTGGCTGCGCCGGTTCAATCCTGCCTATATCGAGACCGACCCCGATAAGGAGCCGCCGGTCGTCGTGACCGCAGAGCTGAAGTAAAAGCTCTATTGGCAACCATGTTCCCCGGCGAAAGCCGGGGGGCAGCGGCGCTAACTGCTATTGGTTCGTGTTGCCCTGGACTCCGGCTTGCGCCGGAGAACAGGCGTTGCTTCAGCTTTTCGCGGCCATTTGCGCGGCATAGCCTGCTTGCACCATCGCGCTCATGCGGGCGAACAGCGCGTCGGGGTCGGCGCGGCGCAGCGCAGGAATTTGCGCCTCCATGCCTTCGGCGATGATCAGCTCGCGCGTACCCGCCTTGATCGCTTCGACCATTTGCCGCGCTGCTTCCTCCGGGCGGATGCCGTTGTCGATGGCGGCGTCGCTGACCCCGCGCACGCTGCCGTCGGCGTTGAGTGCGTTGCGGCTGACATTGGTGGCGACCGATCCGGGGCAGACAACCAGCACCTTGAGGCCGAGATGCTCATTTTCGGCGCGCAGCGCGTCATGATAGCCCACCACGCCATGCTTGGCGGCGCAGTAAGCGGTGCGCAGCGGGACGCCGGCCAGTCCTGCGACACTGGAGATCGCCACCACATGCCCGCCGCCCGCGCTAAGCATGCGCGCCAGATTGGCCTGTGCAAAAGCGATGGGGGCAAGAAGGTCGACCGCGATGATGCGTTCA
>JANRIY010000011.1:0-18973 GCA_033764495.1 Sphingopyxis sp.
ACCCGCAGGCCGCAAATTCGACGCCGCCGGCGGCCCTTTCGCCGAACTGGTCGCCAGCGAAATGAACGTGATGATCGAGGCGATGAAGCCCGAGATTGAGCAGGCCGTAACGACGGCGATCATGGCGCATCTGGGACGGAAGTAAGCGAAAGCCTATGACCCACCCCCTCTCCCCCGACCACGCCCGCCTCGCTGCGACCGGCATGTATCACCCCGATCTGGAATCGGATGCCTGCGGCGTGGGCCTGGTCGCGGCGACCGACGGCAAGCCTTCGCGGCGGGTGGTAGAGGCGGCGATCGAGGCGCTGCGGGCGGTGTGGCATCGCGGCGCGGTCGATGCCGATGGCAAGACCGGCGATGGCGCGGGCATCCATGTCGACCTGCCGGTGCGTTTCTTCGACGATGCAATCGCAGCGGGCGGCCACAAGGTGCTGCCCGGCCAGCTCGCCGTCGGCATGATGTTCCTGCCGCGCACGGACCTCAGCGCGCAGGAAGCGTGCCGGACCATCGTCGAGGCCGAGATTATCGAGGCGGGTTACACCATCTATGGCTGGCGGCAGGTACCGGTGAATGTCGCGGTGATTGGCGACAAGGCGCAGCGCACGCGCCCGGAAATCGAGCAGATCATGATCGCCGGGCCACTCGCCGAAATGCAATCACCAGCCGAATTCGAAAAGCAGCTTTATCTTGTTCGGCGCCGCATCGAAAAGAAGGTCGTCGCGGCACAGATTGCCGATTTTTACGCTTGCAGCCTGTCGTGCCGATCGATCATCTACAAGGGGTTGTTCCTGGCCGAAAGCCTGTCGGACTTTTACCCCGACCTCACCGACAAGCGCTTCGAAAGCCGGGTTGCGATTTTCCATCAGCGCTATTCGACCAATACGTTTCCGCAATGGTGGCTGGCGCAGCCGTTCCGCTGCCTCGCGCATAATGGCGAGGTCAATACCATCCGTGGCAACAAAAATTGGATGAAGAGCCACGAGATCAAGATGGCGAGCCTGGCCTTCGGCGAGCATAGCGAGGACATCAAGCCGGTGATCCCGGCGGGCGCTTCGGACACGGCAGCACTCGATGCGGTGTTTGAAACCTTGTGCCGTGCCGGGCGCGATGCACCCACGGCCAAACTGATCTTGGTGCCCGAGGCCTGGGCCAATGATCCTGACATGCCGCGCGAACACCGCGACATGTATGCGTTCCTATCGAGCGTGATGGAGCCGTGGGACGGCCCTGCCGCCTTGGCGATGACCGACGGGCGCTGGGCGGTGGCGGGAATGGACCGCAATGCGCTGCGCCCGCTGCGCTACACGCTGACCAGCGACAAATTGCTGATCGTCGGGTCCGAAAGCGGGATGGTGCTGGTGCCGGAAGCCAGTGTGCGCAAAAAGGGCCGCCTTGGCCCCGGCCAGATGATCGCGGTCGATCTTGAGCGCGGCGAACTGCTTGAGGATCGCGCGATCAAAGACCGTATCGCGGCAGGCCAGGATTATGGCGCTGCGGTCAAAGGCTTCCGCACCATGGCGGACTTGCCCCGCGCGGGCAAATCAACCCTGCCCGCGTTCGACCGGCCAGAACTGCTGCGGCGGCAGGTCGCGGCCGGGCTGACGCTCGAAGATATGGAACTGATCCTCTCGCCGATGGCCGAGGACGGCAAGGAAGCCGTGGGTTCGATGGGCGACGACACGCCGCTCGCGGTGATTTCCGACAAGCCGCGCCATGTCGCACAATTTTTTCGCCAGAATTTCAGCCAGGTCACCAACCCGCCGATCGACAGCTTGCGCGAGCGGCATGTGATGAGCCTGAAGACGCGCTTTGCCAACCTCGGCAATATTTTGGACCAGCAGGGACAAAGCGCGCATGTGCTGGTGATCGATTCGCCGGTGTTAATTGGCGACGATTGGGATCGGCTGCGCGCCTATTTCGGCGATAATGTTGCGAGCATCGATTGCACTATGGCGACGGGCGGCACGCCCGCCACCCTGCGCGAGGCTATTGCGCGCATTCGCAGCGAGGCCGAGGCCGCCGTTCGCGCCGGGCGCAGCGAATTGTTCCTGTCCGACGAAAAGATCAGCGAAAAGCGGGTTGGCGTGGCGATGGTTCTCGCCGCCGCTGCCGTCCACACACATCTGGTACGCAAAGGGCTACGCAGCTTTGCCTCGATCAACGTACGTTCGGCCGAGGTGCTCGACACCCACGCTTTTGCCGTATTGATCGGTGTCGGCGCAACCACGGTGCACGCCTACCTCGCCGAAGCGGCGATTGCCGACCGCCATGCGCGCGGGCTGGCGGGCAAATTGTCGCTCGACGCGTGCCGCGCCAATTATCGCAAAGCCGTGGACGATGGCCTGCTCAAGATCATGGCAAAGATGGGGATCGCCGTCATCTCCAGCTATCGCGGCGGCTATAATTTTGAAGCCGTGGGCCTCTCGCGCGCGCTGGTTGCCGACCTCTTCCCGGGAATGCCCGCCAAGATTTCGGGTGAGGGCTATCATTCGCTGTTCATCAATGCGACCGAGAAGCATGATGCGGCGTTTGACACGCGCGTCACGACGCTGCCCATCGGCGGCTTTTACCGCCAGCGTGCCGGCGGCGAAACACATGCCTATTCCGCGCAGCTGATGCATTTGCTCCAGACGGCGGTCGCTACCGACAGCTATTCAACCTACCTCCAGTTTTCGCGCGGGGTCGCCGACTTGCCGCCTGTTTATTTGCGCGATTTGATGGAGTTCAATTACCCGGCCGAAGCGGTGCCGCTCGACAGCGTCGAGGCGATCACCGAAATCCGCAAACGCTTTGTAACGCCGGGCATGTCGCTGGGCGCGCTGTCGCCCGAGGCGCATGAGACGCTGGCTATTGCGATGAACCGCATCGGGGCGAAGGCCGTGTCGGGCGAAGGCGGCGAAGACCCGGTGCGGTTCAAACCCGACGCGCGCGGCAACAATGCCAACAGCAATATCAAACAGATCGCATCGGGGCGCTTTGGCGTGACCGCCGAATATCTGGGCAGTTGCGACGAGATTGAAATCAAGGTCGCACAGGGTGCCAAGCCTGGCGAGGGCGGCCAACTGCCTGGCTTAAAGGTCACCGAATTCATTGCCAAGCTGCGCCATTCAACGCCCGGGGTGACGCTGATTTCGCCGCCGCCGCACCATGATATCTACTCGATCGAGGATCTGGCGCAGCTGATCTATGACCTCAAACAGATCAACCCGCGCGCGCGGGTGTGCGTCAAGCTGGTCAGCTCGGCGGGTATCGGCACAGTCGCCGCGGGCGTCGCCAAGGCGCACGCCGACGTCATCCTCGTGTCGGGCAACACTGGCGGCACCGGCGCCAGCCCGCAAACCAGCATCAAATATGCCGGCACGCCATGGGAAATGGGCCTCTCCGAAGTCAATCAGGTGCTGCTCTTGAACGGCCTCAGGCACCGCATTCGGCTGCGCACCGATGGCGGGCTGAAGACCGGGCGGGACATTGTCATCGCCGCCATTTTGGGCGCCGAGGAATTTGGCATCGGCACGCTCAGTCTGGTCGCCATGGGCTGCATCATGGTGCGCCAGTGCCACTCGAACACCTGCCCCGTCGGCGTATGCACGCAGGATGAAAAGCTGCGCCAGAAATTCTCTGGGTCGCCCGAAAAGGTCATCAACCTGATGACCTTTATTGCCGAGGAAGTGCGCGAGATCCTCGCCCGCCTCGGCTGCCGCAGCCTCGACGAAGTGATTGGCCGTACCGAACTGCTACGCCAGGTCAGCCGCGGGGCCGAACATCTCGACGACCTCGATTTGAACCCCATCCTCGCCAAGGTCGACGCGCCCGAGGACAAGCGCCGCTCCACCCCCGGCCACCGCAACCCGGTGCCCGACAGCCTCGACGCGCAGATATTGGCCGACGCCGTGCCCTTGTTCGAACGCGGTGAACGGATGCAGCTGACCTATAATGTGCGCAACACGCACCGCGCGGTCGGCACGCGGCTGTCGGCAGAAATTACCGAGCGTTTCGGTATGCGCGCGCTCGAGGACGACCATGTCCATGTCCGCCTGCGCGGTACTGCGGGCCAGTCGCTGGGCGCCTTCCTGTGTCAGGGCATAACTTTGGAAGTGTTCGGCGACGCCAACGACTATGTCGGCAAAGGGCTGTCGGGTGGGCGCATCATTGTGCGGCCGACCGTGTCGAGCCCACTGGAAAGTCAACACAACACCATCATCGGCAACACCGTGCTATATGGCGCGACTGCCGGAACGCTGCTTGCGGCGGGGCAAGCGGGCGAGCGCTTTGCGGTGCGCAATTCGGGCGCGCGCGTGGTGGTCGAAGGCTGCGGATCGAACGGCTGCGAATATATGACCGGCGGCATGGCGGTGATTTTGGGGCCTGTGGGCTCGAACTTCGGTGCCGGGATGACCGGCGGCATGGCGTTCGTGCTCGATACCGACGCCAGCTTCGAACGCCGCGCCAACCCCGACAGCATCGTGTGGCAGCGACTGGCGAGTTTCCATTGGGAAGACCAGCTGCGCGGCCTGATCGCTGAGCATGCGCATGCGACCAGCAGCAAATGGGCGACCGAAATCCTTGCCGACTGGGACCGCTGGCGGGACAAGTTCTGGCAGGTGTGCCCGAAGGAAATGCTGACGCGGTTGGCGGAACCGCTGAGCGATGCGGAAGCGGTTGAGGCGGCCGAGTAGTTCATTCAGCGCAGCGAAAGCCAGGCCTGCCTAAACCCTTGCCCGCATCGCCGGATGATTCCGGCAAGCCATGCTCAAGGACCGCCGCCTATGTCCCGTGCCCTGCTCGCCTTGCCCTTCATCGCGCTCGCCATGCCCGCGCCTGCGCTGGCGCAAGATAGCGACGAAGAGCTGTTGCGCACGGCCAAGCAGCTGCAGGACCCGCGCACGCAGGACACGCTGGCCGCTGTGTTGAGCGCGCTCGCAGGATCGATGCTCGATACGCCCGTCGGTGGGATTGTTAACGCAGTGGCCAAGGCCGACCCCAGCGGCCTCACCCGCGAAGTCGACCCCGATATGACCGTCGCCGACATGGCATCGCGCGACAACCCTGATTTCGAACGCGAACTCGACGCCGATATTCGCGACGGTACGCGCATGGTTGGCACCATGGCTGGCGCGCTCGCCGAATTGCTGCCGCAGCTGACCGTGCTGGCCCGTGATGTCGAGGAACGGGTTGCCGCGGCGCGCAAGACAGCGCGGGAATACTAATCCACAAGCACGGCGCCAACCCGATTGCGCTGCGCCCCGCGCTGCCGCTATGCTATTAAGCCATGTGGCAGCTTTACCAATTCCCGCTCTGTCCCTTTTCGCGCAAGGTGCGCCTGCTGCTCGGCGAAAAGGGCGTGGGCTATGAACTGGTGCGCGAAAATCCGTGGGAAAAGCGCGACGAATTTGTCGATCTGAACCCCGCCGGGCGCACACCGGTGATGGTCGAGACCGAACGCAGCGTCACGCTGATCGACAGCGACGCCATCGCCGAATATTTCGAAGAAACGGTTGAGGGCAAGGCGATGCTGGGCGGCACCGCCCCCTACCGCGCCGAGGTGCGGCGGCTGGCGGCATGGTTCGACCAGGAATTCTACCGCGATGTCACCGGGCCACTTCTGTTCGAACGCATGGAAAAACGCGTCGTACACAAAGCTCCGCCCGACGGCGGCGCGCTGCGCGAGGCGATGAAGGCGGCGAACAACCATCTCGATTATGTCGATTATCTGATCGATCACCGCAGCTGGCTCGCGGGCGCGACGATGAGCCTCGCTGACCTCGCCGCCGCCGCGCAGATTTCGGTGGCCGATTATCTGGGCGGCATTGACTGGACGGGCCACGAGCAGACCAAGGGCTGGTATGCGGGCCTCAAATCGCGCCCCAGTTTCCGCCCGTTGCTGAGCGAGCGGATGGAACTGGTGCAGCCGCCGGCCTATTATGAGCAGGTGGACTTCTAGCCTCTATCGTCGTCCCGAACTTGTTTCGGGACAACAAGCGACAGTGGCGCGTTGTGCTGGAACAAGTTCAGCACGACGATAGATTTGAACGCGCCGTCATCAGATAATTCAGCGCATCACTCCCGCCCAGCTTGAACCCCTTGGCGGGCGACAGCGACAGCGCCGTGGTGTCCATCACCTCGAGCCCCTCCGCCTCGACAATCAGCGTCAGTTCCTCGGGCTTCAGAAATTTGTCCCAATCATGCGTCCCGCGCGGAACCATGCCGATGCGCTCGGCCGCTTCGACCAGCAACAGCCGCGATGCCGCAGTGCGGTTCGGCGTAGACAGGATCAGCAGCCCGTTCGGCGCCAACCGCGCCGCGAGCGCGTCGATGAAGGCGTTGGGGTCGATCACATGCTCGACCACCTCCATGCTGGTGATGAGGTCGAACGCGCCAAGGTCAAGCGCCGCAATGTCGCCCGCGACATAGTCTATCTCCAGCCCCTGCCCCGCCGCATGCGCCTTGGCCGCTTCGATATTCTCGGGTGCAGCGTCAACGCCTGTCACCGCGCCGCCGAGCCGCGCCAACGGCTCGGTCAGCAGACCTGCACCGCAGCCGACATCAAGCACGCGCTTGCCCGCCAGCGGCCGCCGCTCGCGCGGGTCGCTGCCCCAGTGCGCATCGACCTGCTGCCGCACATATTGGAGCCGTGCCGGATTGAGCTTGTGCAGCATCGCCGACGATCCCTTGGGGTCCCACCAGTCGGCGGCGAGTGCGCCGAAATGCGCGGCTTCGGCGGGGTTGATCGTGGTCTGGGTCATGCCGGCGACTATGCGGTTTGGTTGCCAAAGATACAAGAAAATTGCCCGCCCGCGCTTGCCCTCGCCCGCCCCGCTGCCTAGAGACGCGCGGGCAATACAGGCGGGAAAGCTTCGCATCCATGGCGCGCATCGTGATGAAATTCGGCGGCACCAGCATGGCAGGGACCGAGCGGATTCGTCGCGTCGCGGGCATCGTCATGCGCCAGCGCGCCGCGGGGCACGAAGTCGCGGTCGTCGTCTCTGCCATGGCGGGGGAAACGGACCGACTGGTGGGTTTCTGCCGCGAAGCAAGCCCGATGTACGACCCAGCCGAATATGACGTCGTCGTCGCCTCTGGCGAGCAAGTGACGGCGGGGCTGCTCGCGCTCACCCTGCAAGCGATGGGCGTGCCCGCGCGCAGCTGGCTGGGGTGGCAGCTGCCCATCCGCACCGATGCCGCGCACAGCAAGGCGCGCATCGAGGGCATGGACGCACCCGCGCTCACCGCCAGCATGGCGCGCGGCGAAGTGGCGGTGATCCCGGGCTTTCAGGGGCTGGCCGATGACGGCCGCGTCACCACGCTGGGGCGCGGCGGATCGGACACCTCGGCGGTCGCGGTCGCGGCGGCGCTGAAGGCTGATCGCTGCGATATTTATACCGACGTCGACGGCGTCTACACCACCGATCCGCGCATTGTGGCGAAGGCGCGCAAGCTGAAAAACGTCACCTATGAAGAGATGCTCGAGCTGGCCAGCGTGGGCAGCAAGGTGCTGCAAACCCGCTCGGTCGGGCTCGCTATGAAAGAAGGTGTGCGCGTGCAGGTGCTGTCGTCCTTCATCGACGATGATGCGCCGCCTGCAGACAGCTTGCCCGGTACCATGATCGTCAGCGACGAAGAACTAGAGAAGATATTGGAAGGCATGGATATGGAACGCCAGCTGATCACCGGCATCGCCGCCGACAAGAATGAGGCCAAGGTTACGCTGACGCGCATCGCCGACCAACCCGGCGCGGTCGCGACCATTTTCGGCCCGCTCGCTGCTGCCAACATCAACGTCGACATGATCATCCAGAATATCGCCAAGGACAAGGGCGAGACCGACGTAACCTTTACCGTCCCCGCCGCCGACCTCGTGCGCACGCAGGCGCTGCTCGAGGAGCATAAGGACAAGATCGGCTATTTCCGCCTGATCTGCGACAGCGGCGTTGCCAAGATTTCGGTCGTCGGCGTGGGCATGAAAAGCCACGCCGGGGTCGCCAGCACCATGTTCCGTGCGCTCGCCGACCGTGGCATCAATATTCAGGCCATCAGCACCAGCGAAATCAAGGTCAGCGTGCTGATCGACGCCGACGAGACCGAACTCGCCGTGCGCGTGCTCCACACCGCTTATGGGCTGGATGCCGAGGCGGCTTAGGCAATCGCCTTATACAGCGAAAACAGGCTGGTTGCGGTCAACACGACGCCGACCAGCATCATCAGATTTTTCGCCGGAATGCGTTTGGCGATGATTGCACCAATGGGCGCGGCCAATAAACCGCCTATCAACAAGCCGCCGGTGACGATGGTGAAGGCCTCGATCCCGATGGTCAGCATGAATGTGATCGACACGCTGAAAGTGAGCAGAAATTCAGCGGTGTTGACCGTGCCCACTGTCTTGCGCGGGTCGGTGCCCTGAATCAGCAGGTTCGACGTCACCACCGGCCCCCAGCCGCCGCCGCCCGAGGCATCGAGAAAGCCGCCGATCAGCCCGAGCGGCACCGTCACCTTGGCATCGCGTGCTTTGGGCATGGCAGGGTAAGTCAGCGCCTTATAAAGCAGGTAGAAGCCGATGCATGTCAAATACAGCATTACCAGCGGGCGCGCGACGCCGCCGTCAATGTTTGACAGCACATAAGCACCAGTGACACCGCCAATGATTCCCGGCACGGCGATACGCGCAAACAAGCGCCAATCAATATTGCGGTGCCAGATATGGCTGAGCCCCGACGCTCCGGTGGTGAACATTTCCACCAGATGGACCCCCGCGCTGGCGCGCGCTGGCGGCACGCCCATCACGCTGACCAACAGGGTAGAGCTAATGACGCCGAACGCCATGCCCAGCGCGCCGTCGATCATTTGCGCGGCAAAGCCGATGGCAATAAAGGGCGCAATCGCCGCCCAGTCGATGGCCTGAAGTTGCTCGATCATGCGGGGCGTCCTTTCCCATCATCCTTATGGCGAAGGGCGGGGCTGCCGAACAGCCCCGCCCCGGATGGCATTTCTTTGCCGGTTAATATGGCAGCTTGCCCGAAATCGTCAGATTTCGATCTTGATCGTCACGCCATAAGTCGCCGGATCGCCCGGCTGGCCGACGATTAGTCCGGTGTTACCCGACGGCACGGCGAGCTGCTCGAAATACTCCTCGTCAAACGCATTGCGGGCAAAGGCATAAATGTCCCAGCCGCTGTCAGAACGGAAACCGAGCCGGAAGTTGTGCAGGCTATAGCCATCGACGCCGGTGTAGATCGACGGTGTCGGGTTGGACGAAAAGGACGAGCGATAGCTGCCATCATAGCCCGCATAGGCAAAGCCATCGCCGCCAAACAAAGCGATGGGGATGTTATATTCACCGCCCCACGACAGCGACCATTTCGACACGCCGGGCAAATCCTGACCGCTGATATCGCAATTGGCGGGCGAAAGCGAACCGGGCGTGCCGGGCGCGCCCGGTGTCTGCCCGGCACCGACGGTGGTGCCGCCCGACAGTTCGGGCGGGCACGGCGCGTCGACGAAGCTTTTATATTCGGCGTCGGTCCACGCCCCGCGCGCGTAGAGGTTGAAGCGGTCGCTCACCCGCCACGCGGAATCGAGCTCGAAACCGCGCACCCGCACCGCGTCGGCGTTGGCCAGATACCCGCGCAGCACGCCCAACTGGCCGTTGGTGACCACCGCCTGATAATCCGACACATCGGTCCAGAAGCCGGTCAGGTTAAAGGTCACGCGACGGTCGGCGAACTGTGTTTTCAGCCCGACCTCGAAGTGATCAACCTCTTCGGGGCGCACGGTCGCTGCGGACAGAATTGGCGCGCCGCTGGCGTCGGCAGGGACGCCGTTCAGGTTCACGCCACCCGATTTGAAGCTGCGCGCATAAGTCGCATAGACGCGGACATCATCGCTGATTTCGTAACTGGCGGTCAGGTCATAGGACAGGTTCCAGTCGCTGAACGTCGCGTCGAACCGCTGCGGCGCGAGCACGCCGCGCTGCGCCACGATGCGCGGATCGGTGCTGGCGAAGGTGACGAGCTGGCCCGCGCCATTGGTGACGACGCTGTCGTACAGGCCCTCCTTGCTGTCATAATTGATGCGGATGCCGGGCTGGATGCTGAAAGCGTCGCTGATGTTCCAAGTGAGCTGGCCGAACAGCGCTAGACTGTCGTTATCAAGCCGAATATCGTTGTTCGCGGTCAGTCCATCCAGCACTGTCGGGTCGTTGGCCAGCGCGTTGGTCGGATTGAGCAGCCAGCGGCTCGCCGCCGATCCCTGCACCTGCAACCCTTGCGTCCGGATCGTCTGACGATAGGCGAACGCGCCGACCACATAGTCGAAACGATCACCATCAACCGAGTAACGGATTTCCTGCGTATATTGTTTCTGCTGGCTCGGATTGTTCGATTCCGTGGTGATCGGCAGGCCGGTGAAGTCACGATCGTTCTCAGGCAGCCAGTCCCAATAGCGATAGGCCGTGACGCTGGTCAGCGTGCCCGGCCCGACCTCCCAATTGGCGCGCAGCGCGACGCCGCCAATCTCGTTGCCGGCATTCAGGCTGGCATCGACATCGGTCAGCCGGTCGAAGGGATTGGTGCTTGGCACAGCATAGTTTTGCGCGGCGGTCAGTGCGGCATATTGGCGGTTCAGCGGGCGCTGCGTCGCGCCGGTGCGCACAAAAATCTGCGCGCAGCATTCAGGTCGCTGGCGATTATAGTCAGCAGCAAGAGTGACTTCGAAGCTGTCCGATGGCTGGAACAGCAGCTGGAAACGCGCGCCCAGATTGTCCTGTTCGTTGATATATCGGTCCGACGTAACGTTGAAGATAGTGCCGCGGCGGCTAGTCGCGGACACCGCCAGCCGCGCCGCAAGCGTGTCGGTAATGGGCCCGGATATCGCCGCCTTGGCCTGTTTGAACTCGAGATTGCCGACGGTGACTTCGGCGCGCGCTTCGAAATCGAAGGTCGGTTGGCGCGTCGTAATGTTGATCGCCCCTGCCGTGGTGTTCTTGCCATAGAGCGTGCCCTGCGGTCCGCGCAGCGTTTCGATCCGTGCGACGTCAAGGAAGTCGAAGGTCGCCGATGCAACGCGCGAATAATAGACGTCATCGACATAGATGCCGACGCCTTGTTCGATACCATCGTTGGTCAGCCCAAAGGGCGAACCGAGCCCGCGGATATTGACCGACGTGTTGCGCGGGTTGGATGAGTAAAACTGCAACGTCGGCGTCAGCTGTTGCAGCCGGCCGACGTTGAACGCGCCGGTATTGTCGATCTGCTCGCCAGACACGACGGTCACCGCAATGGGAATATCCTGCAACCCTTCGCTGCGGCGGCGGGCAGTAACGATGATTGCATCGCTACTGTCACTTGTATCCGCGTCGGCCGAAGTCGTTTCGTCGGCCTGCGCGGCTGCAGCACCGGCTTCCGCGGCATCATCGGCCCAGGCTGGCGCGCTCCAGAGCAGTGCAAATGGCAATATGGCCGCGACAACCGGGCGGCGGGTAAAGTCAGACATGGCAATTTCCCTGTTCATGCAGAAATTGCCGCGTCCGGTGGTCCGGTCGGCGGCGAGTTTGGGAGCAATCCTCAGCAGGAAGAGGAAAGGAGAAAGGAGGAGTGCTGCCCTGGTTCAAAGAAGTGCCGCGTCCTCAGTTGAGGTCGCGGTGGCGTTCGGTGACGTCAATTTGCACCAGCTTGCCATTGTGCACAGTCAGCTGGATCGACCCAAAGCTCAGCCGATCCAGCGCGGCAGCGATGGTTTGAAACGCGCGGTTGTGGTCGGCGGCGCGGTCATCGTGGCGGGCTTCGGACGACAGCTTGGCGATGTTCGACATGATGATTCCCTCCGGTTGAAACTTGAACCAAGGATATGCCAATCGCTTTACTTGACAATAGGCGCCGTCGCGCATTTGCCACACTTCGGCGCTGGTACCATCCGAAGGTGACAGGCAAGCGACCCATTGTAATCATTTTGTAAGATCTTTATTGCGCCTTTTGAGCTATTTAAGTCCTTCTGTGACAGATTTTTCGGAAGTGGTGCTTGGGCCTCTTCAAGTTTTTCTTTAACCCTGCGGCCCGCACCTACACTGCCCACAAGGCATTGCGCTCGCCCGTCCACGCTGGCAAAGCGCGCCCCGATGGGAAAAATTCACGAACTGATGGTGCGCGGTACCGATCTGCTCGGCTGCGAAGTCGCCATACTCTGCGGCGCGATGAGCTGGGTGTCCGAACGCCATTTGGTCAGCGCAATCAGCAATGCTGGTGGCTTTGGCGTCATCGCCTGTGGGGCGATGACACCTGCGCTGCTGGACGCCGAAATTGCAGGCACAAAGGCGCTGACGACCAAGCCCTTCGGTGTCAACCTGATCACCATGCACCCCGATCTGTTCGAACTGATCGCGGTGTGCGGGCGCCATGGCGTTTCGCACGTGGTGCTCGCGGGCGGACTGCCCCCTAAAGGCAGCCTCGAGGCGATCAAGGCGACTGGCGCCAAGGTCATCTGCTTCGCGCCCACGCTGGCGCTCGCCAAGAAGCTGGTCCGCTCGGGCGTCGACGCACTGGTGATCGAGGGGATGGAGGCCGGCGGCCATATTGGCCCGGTGTCGACCAGCGTGCTGGCGCAGGAAATCCTGCCCGCGCTTGCCGCCGACGTGCCTATTTTTGTTGCGGGCGGAATCGGGCGCGGCGAGGCGATTGCCGCCTACCTCGAAATGGGCGCAAGCGGCGTGCAGCTTGGCACGTGCTTCGTCTGCGCCACTGAATCCATCGCGCACCCCAAATTCAAGCAGGCGTTCATCCGCGCCGCCGCGCGCGATGCGGTTGCCAGCGTTCAGATTGACCCGCGCTTGCCGGTGATCCCGGTGCGCGCGCTCAAAAACGCGGGCACCGAGGCGTTTACCGAAAAGCAACGCGAGGTTGCGAACCTGCTTGATGCCGGATCGGTCGATATGGGCGAGGCGCAATTGCAAATCGAACATTATTGGGCCGGGGCGCTGCGCCGCGCGGTCATCGACGGCGACGTCGAAAACGGCTCGTTAATGGCGGGTCAATCGGTGGGTATGGTAACGTCGGAGGAAAGCGCTGCGGAGATCGTCGCAAATCTGATGCAACAGGCCGAAGCGGCGCTCGCCAAGCGCGACTGATTGGGGAATACACGGGACGCTTCATCCGTTGAAGCGGGGTCGAAAAAAATGAAACGGGGTTGTTGAAATGCGTCTGATCGCCAGTGCTGCCACGGCAATTGTCTTGATCGGCCTAGCGGCCTGCGCGCCAAAGCCAGCGCCCATTGTGACCCCCAAGCCTGCTCCCGCGCCGCCGCCGGTGGTGCAGATCCCGCCGCGCCCCCTGTCGCCCGGTAGCGCCGCGGAAACGCAACAGGTGCCGCCGCGCGATGCCACCGGTCGATATGTCACCATCAACAGCGGCATGACCGGAGAGCGCGCCTTCTGGCAGCTCAAGACGGGGCTGAACGTCGCCGCCATCGGTTGCCGCGGACCCGAGGAAGCCCCGTTGGTTGCCGCCTATAACCAGATCATCAAAAGCCACACCCGCAGCATCGTTGCGGCGGAAAAAAAGGTCATCGCCGATCTAGCCAAGGCCAACCGCACCTCCGGCGTGAAGGAACGCGACCGGCTTTCGACCCAGCTGTTTAACTATTTCGCGCAGCCCCCAGCGCAGCGGCCCTTTTGCGAGCGGGCGCTGGCGCTAGCGCAAACCGTAGCCAGTACGCCGGCGGCGCAACTGTTCCCCAACGCCGCTGATCAGCTGGCGACGCTCGACCAGCCATTCACCGACTTTTACGCCGCGTTCGAACGCTACAAGGCCGAAGCCGCCGCTTGGGACGCGCAATATGGTCGGCGCACGACAGTTGCAGCATCCGGGACAGGCGGCCGCTGAATCCCGGCTGACCGGGCCTAGCAATTTGCAGCGCAACCGCTTAGCACCGGGGGTGTCATGACCGCACCCCTGCCCCCGTCCTCAGCTGCCCAGTCCGCCCGCAACATATTGACGCGGCTGCACGAGGTGATGGCGGCGCGCACCAATGCGCAGGCGAAGCTGAACCAGGTCGTGCAGGTGATCGGCGAGTGCCTGCATAGCGAGGTTTGCTCGATCTATTTGCTGCGCGATGGCGCGCTGGAGCTGTTCGCAACGCGCGGGCTGAAGCAAGAGGCAGTGCATGTCACCCGTCTCGGTATGGGCGAGGGGTTGGTCGGCACTATCGCCGAACGCATCGAAATGCTGAACCTCGACGAAGCGGCGGCACACCCCGACTTTGTTTATCGGCCCGAAACAGGAGAAGATCTCTACCACAGCTTTGCCGGTGTTCCCATCATCCGGCGCGAACGCGCGGTAGGCGTCCTATGTGTCCAGCATGTCGACCCGCGCCGCTATGACGATATCGAGATCGAGACGCTGCAAACCGTGGCGATGGTCATCAGCGAATTGATTGCCAATGCACAACTGATTGACACCAGGGCACAGACCGATGCGGCCGCTAACGACCAGTCAGCCCAGCGCCTGTCTGGCCAAAAACTGGTCGATGGCATGGGTCAGGGCGTTGCCGTATTTCACCAGCCGCGCGTGGTGATCGAGCACACCGTCGCCGAAGACACCGAGGCCGAACGCCACCGTGTCTATGCGGCATTTGACCGGATGCGCGAACAGATCGATCGCATGGCAAGCCAGGCTGAATTCGGCGTCGGCGGCGAGCATGAAGAGGTGCTCGAAACCTATAAGATGTTTGCTTACGATGAAGGCTGGTCGCGGCGCATCAACGAAGCCATCGACAGCGGCCTGACCGCCGAGGCTGCGATTGAGCGGGTACAGCAGCGCACCCGTATGCGCATGCGGCAGATCGACGATCCACTACTGCGCGACCGCATGCACGATCTGGAAGATTTGGCCAACCGACTGCTGCGCATCGTGTCGGGCCAGATGAACACGGCGGCGCAGGCCGGCCTGAGGCAGGATTCGATCCTGATCGCCCGCAATCTGGGACCAGCAGAGCTACTCGAATACGACCGGCGGCGCCTTAAAGGCGTGATTTTGGAAGAAGGTTCGCTGACAGCGCATGTTATTATCGTTGCGCGTGCGATGGGGGTGCCAGTGCTCGGGCGCGTGCGCGAGCTGCGCGGGGTGATCCGCGAAGGGGATATGTTGCTGCTCGATGCAGCGGCAGGGGCCGTCCATGTCCGCCCGACCGCCGCCATGATTGACGCATTCGCGTCCAAGCTCGAGCTCAGCCAGAAGCGCCGCGCAAGCTTTGCTGCAATGCGCGATTTGCCCGCTGTCACCAAGGATGGCCAGCCGATTGAGTTGATGATCAACGCCGGCCTACGCGAAGATGTGACGGCGCTCGACCTGACCGGCGCCAGCGGCATTGGGCTGTTCCGGACGGAATTCCAGTTCCTGGTGTCAGCCACCATGCCGCAGCGCGAGCGTCAGCAGCGGCTTTACCGCGATGTGCTCGACGCCGCCGGGAACCGCCCGGTGATATTCCGCACCGTCGATATCGGCGGCGACAAGGCACTGCCCTATATGCGCGCGGAATCAGAGCAGGAGGAAAATCCTGCCATGGGCTGGCGCGCGTTGCGGATCGCGCTCGAGCGCGACGGCCTGCTGAAGGTCCAGGCGCGCGCCCTGATCGAAGCTGCGGCAGGGCGTACGCTGAATGTCATGTTCCCAATGGTGGCCGAACCGTGGGAATATGACGCCGCTCGCCAGATCTTCATTGACCAGCGCGCCTGGCTTGCCAGCCGCAACAAGAAGCTGCCGATCGCAATCCGCTATGGTGCGATGCTGGAAGTCCCGGGCCTCGCCGAAACGCTCGACCTGATCCTCCCGCACCTCGACTTCCTGTCGATCGGCACCAACGACCTCACGCAATTTCTGTTCGCCGCCGACCGTGCCCATCCGCGGCTCGCCGAACGCTATGACTGGCTGTCGCCGACGGTGATGCGTTTTCTGGACCGCGTAACGCGGCAAACCCAAGCCGCAGGCGTGACCATTGGCGTGTGCGGCGAGATGGGCGGACGCCCGCTCGAGGCGATGGCGCTGCTCGGGCTAGGAATTGGACGCCTGTCGATTACACCGGCAGGCATTGGTCCGGTAAAGGCGATGATCCGCAGTCTTGATCTTGGCGCGCTACGCGGCGCGATGCCCATGATACTGGCGCATCCCAGCGCCACCCCGCGCGTGCAGTATCAGGACTGGGCGAGTGCCAACGGCGTCGAACTGGGAGACTAACGCACCCGCTCTGCAAGCGGTAGGGCACCGTTTTCGGTGTGAAAAGCGGGCAGACCGGTCTTGGTATAGTCGGCGTTTTGCAGCCGGTTAAGGTCAATACCATCGGCCCCGGTGGGCAACCCCGCCGCTGCAAGCATTGATCGGGGAATGCGCTGCGCCGTGCACAGCCCGCCATTGCCGTCATCCACGAGCCGGGTTTCGAATTTCAAACCCTGCTGGTTGCGCCTTGACCGGATCACATCGGCCACGGCCAGCTGGCCCTCACCAAAATCGACAACAAATTTGGTGCCGATCGGGACGTCAATTATCCCCTCAATCAGCGCGCCGGTTGCCGACAGGTTGCGGATCACGATGGGATAATAGTGATTTTCATGCACCGCACCTGCACGGCGAAACATGGTTAGCCGTTTGTGCCGCTGCTTGGCTGGGCCGCTCGGCTTAAGGAACCACTGGCCGTCGCCGCAGCGTTGCATCACCTCGTCATGGCTAACCGCCTTGCTGTAGGCAAAGCCCTGAATATGGCTGACATTCAGTCGCCGAATTAAGTCGAGCTGGTCCAGCGTTTCGATGCCTTCGGCCGTCGTTTCCATGTCCAGCGTGGTGGCCAGTGCCACGATGGCCGCGATAATGGCTGCATTGCGCGATCCCTTTTCGGTCGCCGTGCGGACAAAACTCTGGTCGATCTTGATCTTGTCAAACGGTGCCGATTGCAAATAGGCCAGACTGGAATAACCGGTCCCGAAGTCATCGAGCGCCAGACGCACCCCTATGTCCTTAAGCGCCCCGAACATATCCTTGGTTTCGGGCGAATCGGTAAGGAACACGCTTTCGGTGATTTCCAGTTCCAGCCGCGCCGCAGGCAGCCCCGCCACCGAAATGGCATTGGCCACCAGTTTGGGCAGGCGCAGGTCCGCGAACTGGACCGGCGAGACATTCACCGCGACGCGCATATTGCCGGGCCACGACGCCGCATCCTTGCACGCCTGGCGAAGCATCCATTCGCCGATCCGCGCGATCAGATCGGTTTCCTCGGCAATGGGGATGAAGAGCGCAGGGGAGACATAGCCGCGTTCGGGATGGTGCCAGCGCATCAGCGCTTCAAACCCCGACACCTGGTCGGTCTTGGTGCAAACGACCGGTTGGTAATGGACTTCGAGTTGGCCCTTGCCAAGCGCGTCGACCAAATCCTCCTCGAGCGCGCGGCGGTCGGCTGCGGCTCGTAGCAATTCATCTGAAAAGAAACGGAATCGCCCGCGACCGCTGCCCTTGGCGGCATAGAGCGCCAGGTCGGCATTGCGCACCAATTCTTCGCTGCTGTCGCCGTCGAAGGGGCTGATGGCGATGCCCACCGATACGCCAATAATGCACCGGCTTTCGTTGATGCTATAAGGCTCAGACAATTTGGCGATTATCTCGGACGCCATTTCACCAAGCGCGCCGCGATCATCGACATCGGGCAGGATGACCTGGAACTCATCGCCGCCCAGCCGGCTCACCCGCTCCTTATCCCCAATCACGTGCGCCAACCGCAATGCCACCTGTTTGAGCAGGGCATCGCCGGCGGGGTGCCCCAGCGTATCGTTTACCGCCTTAAAGCGATCAAGATCGAGCAACATAATCGCGCAATTGCGCTTCTGCGGTTTGAACGCCGCGAGCGTCGATTCCAGCAATTGCGCCATACGGAAGCGGTTGAGTAGCCCCGTGAGCGAGTCATATTTGGTCAAGCGCGTGCTTTGCTCCGCCGCCTCGCGCTGCGCCGTGATATCGGTTGCAAAGCCTCGAAAACCAGCAAAGTTGCCGCCCGCATCGATCTGCGGAACGCCCGTTACGGCCCACCAGGTCGGCAGATCACTGCGCTGCGAGCGCAATTGCACCTGATCAAACCGCGTCTTGCGCGCGAGCAGAAACGGCAACGTGCGTTGGCGCTCCTCGCCGCGCTCGGGGGCAGCGAACAATGCCGTAAAGGGTTCACCCTGCGGGGCGACTGCCATGCCCAGCCGTTCGGCAACGCTGGCCGACAAATATTGGATGGCCCCTTCGGCGTCCGATGACCAGAACCAGCCTTGGCCCGTTTCCTCATAGTTCCGCAGCAGCGTGAAGGCCTCGCTCCGGTCAAGCGCCGATTCTGCCAACGCGCAAGGCGATGGAGTTTCCGGCTGCCGCGCGCGCGAGCCAAAGCGCGCCAGCAACCCCTTGGGCCGCTCGCGGGCTGCGTTGCTCAAGCTTTCGGCGACATTTCGCTTTGCCATGCACCTCTGGTCCCGAACGTCCCGGCGCGCCCGTGCCACGTTCCCTTCCGCGGTAAACGCGGCGGTTTGCAAAAGCGTTAAGGGGCAAGGACACAGTGCCAAGACGTTGTGCCGGAATGGGGCAGGCGCACTCAGCGCTTACATGCCGGACCGACCACATAAACGTCCCGAATTGTTTCGCGAGCGCTGCTTGTAGAGATGGGCCAGCGCCGGGTTCAGCATGCACCGCGTGCGCGATAGCTGTCCGGAGATTAGTTTGACCCGGCGCTCTTTCGCGAAAGCGCGCAAAGCCCTTGCATTCTGTGCGCTGACTAAAGTTTTGGTGGTTGCGGGAGCAGGATTTGAACCTGCGACCTTCAGGTTATGAGCCTGACGAGCTACCGGGCTGCTCCATCCCGCGCCAACCACCGCCAGGGGCACAAATGTGCACCGGGCGAAACAGCAAAGGGCGGCCAAAGCCGCCCTTTAACATGTGAATGGGTTCCCCAAAATCACCCGCCTACGCCGGCT